>NZ_JONR01000089.1 GCF_000711955.1 Nevskia soli DSM 19509 | reverse complement strand
GCCTTCGGGCATGCGCCATGCAGCCGACTTCAGTGATGCCCTTCGTGAAACTGGCTTTGTAGCCGCTGTAATCGTCGCATACCAGGTGCCCTTTCCAGTCTCCGAGAAAGGTCCGAGCATGTTCACCGGAGCGGCTGGGCGTGAAGTCGTACACCACCGCACGTAGCGACTCGAATTCGCCGGTGGCATAGGCCCACAGGTAGGAGCGATGGGTCTTCCCGGTTCCTGGCGCCAGCGTGGAGACCGGCGTTTCGTCGGCTTGCAGGACGGAATGTGTCAGCACCTGGGTCTTCAATTGATCCACCAGTGGCTGGAGCTTGGATCCGCAAACACCGACCCAGGACGCCAGTGTCGAGCGCGGGATGGCCAGGCCGGCGCGACCGAAGATGATCGATTGGCGATACAGCGGGAGGTGATCCGAGAATTTGGCGACGAGCAGATGGGCCAGCAGCCCCGATGTCGGAATGCCCTTGTCGATGATCTCCGGCGCCACCGGCGCCTGGATCAGCGTCTCGCATTGGGTGCAGACCCATTTCCCCCGGATATGCCGATCCACGGAAAATAGGCCTGGCGCGTAGTCGAGCTTCTCGCTGACGTCCTCGCCGATTCGCTTCAGCGCGCACCCGCAGGCGCACGTCGTGCTTTCCGGCTCATGCCTATGCTCTACCCGCGGCAGATTTGCCGGAAGCGCCGCACGCCTCGGCGCACGCTTGGTCTTCTCGTCAGCTGTGGGGGTGGAGAGGTCTTCTAGATCCTGACCCAGCGCCGCCAGGTCCTCTTCGACGGATTCGTCGAAGAGGGGCTTCTGGATCGAATCGATCTGCTCGCTGCCGCGGCCAAACTTGAGACGGCGAAGCTGGGCGAGCTCGAAGGTCACCTTGCTGAGCTTGGCGTCCTTCCAGGTAATGACGCGCTGGTCTTCGTCGATCCGGACCAACAGCTCAGAGACCAGTGCTTTCAGCTCGGTAGCATTCAGATGGTCGAGCTGGGCGGAGTCAATATGCGAGGCTTCTTGCATGCCGAATCATGTGCAGAAAACAGGCCAAAAGCCAATTA
>NZ_JONR01000088.1 GCF_000711955.1 Nevskia soli DSM 19509 | reverse complement strand
CCAAGGGCTACGGCAAGGAAAACCCCGTCGCCACCAACAGCACCGACGAAGGCCGCGAATACAACCGCCGCGTCGAACTGCACATCCTCAATTGAAACATCCGAAAACACTGAAACAGGGAAATATGCACATGCGTAACAAGATGCTCAAAACCATGACCGCGCTCGCCGCCAGCCTGGTCCTCTTCGGCTGCACCTCCAACGGCGAGGACGTTGCCAGCGGCGGCGGCATCATCGGCGGCGGCAGCAGCAGCGGTGGTTCCAGCGGCGGCCTCAGCAATGACGGCAGCACCCCCACCAACATCACCCAGGGCGGCAAGCCCGTCACCGGCAACTTCATCTGTACCCAGGGCGCCAAGGCCTACGGCAACGTCACCACCCAGGTCGGCAGCAACGGCCTGGTCGGCGGCCTGCTGACCGACCTGCTCAACCGGCTCGGCGCCACCACCGTGACCCAGCTGCTCAACAGCGTCAGCAACCCGGACAACGTCATCGACGGCAACCTCGATACCTACGCCTCGGTGTCGCTGACCCTGGGCCTGCTCGGCGGCCTGCTCGACTCCGTCGACGAATCGGTGGTCCTGCCCAGCGGCGCCTCGGTGCCGGCCGGCAAGTTCGCGGTCTACGGCCTGACCTTCCCCAAGGGCACGGTGAGCCTGTCGCTGCTCAGCCGGGTCAAGGTCGCGACTTACCTCAACAACGTGGCGCAGGAGAGCAACACCCTGGACCAGAACGCGCTGGCCCTGCTCGGCGCCATCGGCGGCAGCACGCCGGCGGCGGCGTTCGTCGGCGTCAAGACCACCAAGGCCTACGACCGCGCCACCATCTCCCTGACGCCGGGCCTGCTCAGCGTCAACGTAGGCGATGCCATGCGCATCCACGAGCTGTGCACCGACGGTGATCTGGTGACGGCTCCCTGAGAAGTTGCCAGGGACTGGCGACCCCCGGGAAACCGGGATCAACTCCCATTGACGGGAGCGCAGCAGGAAGGGGCCGCCATGCGGCCCCTTTTTATTGACCCTGACCCGTCCTGTCCTGGGTTGACACCTTTTCCACCAAGAAGAGGCGAGTCAATGACGACAGGCGTTAAGCGGACACAGCGGGACTACACGCTG
>NZ_JONR01000087.1 GCF_000711955.1 Nevskia soli DSM 19509 | reverse complement strand
ACGCCTTCCAGCTCCTGCACGATCTTGCCGTTGCCGCGCACCGGGCCGTCGAGGCGCTGCAGATTGCAGTTGACCACGAAGATCAGGTTGTCGAGCTTCTCGCGCGCCGCGATGTCGATCGCGCCCAGGCTCTCCGGCTCGTCCATCTCGCCGTCGCCGCAGAAGCACCAGACCTTGCGGCTGCCGGGCTTCATCAGGCCACGGTTTTCCAGGTACTTCATCAGGCGTGCCTGGTAGATCGCCATGATTGGCCCCAGGCCCATCGACACATTGGCGAAGGACCAGAAGTCCGGCATCAACCAACTATGCGGATACGAGGGCAAACCCTTGCCGGGCTCGGTCTCGGTGCGGAAGTTGTGCATCCGCTCCGGGCTGATGCGGCCTTCGAGATAGGCGCGGGCGTAGATGCCGGGCGTGCAGTGCCCCTGAACGTAGATAAGGTCTTGGCCCTGCTCGTGCTCCGGCCCCTTCCAGAAATGATTGAAGCCGACGTCGTACAGCGTCGCCGCCGAGGCGAAGCTGGCGATATGGCCGCCGATGCCCGCGTGCTCGTGGTTGGCATTGACCACCAGGGCCATCGCGTTCCAGCGGATGATGGAGCGGATCTTCCATTCCATCGCGTGGTCACCGGGAGAGCGTTCCTCCAGGTGCGGCGGGATGGTGTTGATGTAGGCGGTGTTGGGCGAGAAGGGGATGTAGGCGCCGCTCAGGCGCGCCTTCTCCTGCAAGGCCTCCAGCAGGAAGTGGGCGCGCTCGGCCCCCCCCCGTTGCAGCACCGCCTCGAGGGCTTCGAGCCACTCGGCTGTTTCCTGCGGATCGGCGTCACCTGAGGCCAGACCTGCTTCCTGCTGGGTCATCGGATCCTCCATTCAGCATTGCGCGTAAGCGAGGGATCCTAGCTTAATACATGCTTGTGAATGGAAGTTGCTGCCTTGATTTTGTTGAAAACCCGTGGCGCACGAACCCCAAGGGGTGCTCCTCGACCTTCGTCATCCCCGCGAAAGCGAATCCAGCGCAAGGCGATGCACTCCGCTATCTACCCCTCTCCCGCAAGGGGAGAGGGGACTAAAGGCAGGGGGAGCGACGCTGTTGATGTTGCTGTGCTGTGGACGTACCTCCCCGTCTGGCTGCGCCGAGCATCGCAGGCCAAGGTGGAATAGCCGCGCGCAGACGCGGGCGAGGCAGGATGCCGAAGCGTTTTTGTACAGGCCAAGGATGGCCTGTACAAAAACCCCACCTTGGCCGAGAAGCGC
>NZ_JONR01000086.1 GCF_000711955.1 Nevskia soli DSM 19509 | reverse complement strand
TGACGGCGATCTCCGCGCTGTACGAATTGCTCGAATGGGCCGCCGTGCTGGTGTTCGGAGGCTTCCTCGGCCAAGCCTATCTCGGCACGCAGGGCGACATCTGGGACGCGCAGAAGGACATGGCGCTGGTGCTGCTGGGCACCCTGATCGCGCTCGGATTAGGTTTGGCCGCCAGCTGCCATGACCGCCCCGCGCGTCACTAGCGGCGACCAGACCGCCGATAACCGTCATCTGCGCGCCGCTGCGCAGCATCGACACGCCTCAGGCGAGGCACTGCAACAGCATTATTTGGGTCAAGCTGCAGGGCTGGCCCTGTGCTCTCCTGGCCGACCGACTTCCGGGCGAACGCGGTATCCCAGCAGACTACCCGGATTCGGCACCGCGCCTCACTGCAGCATGTCGCCCGGCGTCGGAGGCAGGCGAGGCATCTGCTGCTGGGGAAATTCGCCGCTCAACGACTCCAGGAAGGCAGTGATATCCATGATCTGGCTGTCCGGCAGGTTCTTGTTCAGCTGGGTCGCCGCCATCACACGCACCGCGTCGGGCAGCGAGGTGACCTGCCCATTGTGGAAATAGGGCGCGGTGTACACAAGGTTACGCAGCGTCGGCACGCGCCAGACGTTCTGATCTTCCTTCTTCCCGGTCTGCACGGCCTTCCCGCCGTCGTCGAGCAGGTGATATCGCGCCACGTATGGATTGTCCAAATAAGTCGGAAACTTCATGAAGAAGCCCGTACCCTCGGCAAGCGAAGGACCGCTGAAATTGGCACCCGAGTGGCACGCCGTGCAGCCAACATCCGCGAAGGCCTGCATGCCGCGCTGCTGCTGTGTGGAGAGCGCCGTCTTTTCGCCTTTGACGAAGCGGTCATAGGGACTGTTCGGCGTGATCAGCGTGCGCTCGTACGCGGCGATCGCCTTGGCAATGGTATCTGCGCTGATCTCGGGGTCGGCGCCGAAAGCCCGCTCGAAATAGGTCTTGTAGCCGGGAATGCGCCGGATGCGGTCCACCGCCAACTCCATCTTCGGCATGCCCATTTCGATCGGATTGACGATCGGTCCTTTGGCCTGGGCTTCCAGGGAAGGCGCCCGGCCATCCCAAAACTGCACCGACTGGAACGCGGCGTTCCACACCGTCGGCGCGTTCCGGCCTCCCAGCTGCCCATGAACCCCAACCGACGTCGGGCGATGATCGTCGCCTCCTTCCATTACGTTATGGCAGGAAAAGCAGGAAATCGTCCCGGTAGAGGACAGCCGCGGATCGAAATAGAGCATCTTGCCCAACTCCACCTTAGCGGGCGTGGTGGGATTGTCGGCCGGGGAAGGCGGGGACGTTGGAAGGGCTTGCCAGTCCGCGGCGCTTGCGGCGCCAGCCACGAAGAAAGCGGCGCCGAGAACATGCAATGTCCTGAACATATTGGCCTCCAACTATTCTTGGATTCAACGCTTAGTGGAAAGGACCGGACCTCGGCAGTCATTGACCTGGATCAATGCGGGCATGCGCACTGCGGTGGATACGAATTTGGCCGCTGGCGCTTGATTCAGCTCAATGCCGCATGCCCACCGCTGCCTTTCTACTGCGGCAATCGGCTTCTCGCCGAACAACTGGTTCGGTTTCTCGCACAACGCATACGATCGCTTGGTACATTTTTCCTTCGGCCTGCTCTGCTTCCGGCCGATGCGGGAAGCCCTCGCCAGCGTGCTG
>NZ_JONR01000085.1 GCF_000711955.1 Nevskia soli DSM 19509 | reverse complement strand
TCAGCAAACTCGATGCGCTTCTGCCGCAGAACTGGAAGCCTTAGGCTTTATAGCTCTGCACCCTTCCGTCAAGATGGGATGCCTGGACGCTTACCGATGTGCATCCCAATCAGGTCACTCAGTGGAAGGCGCAGCTGCTACGCGCGCAATGCATTCCTCTCGTAGAACCTAAGGAATGTTTACCAGATGTTGATTGTTAAATCACAAGTGCTCTAGGGATGTTCACTGAATCGGGCTCACTCCAACTCGGGCGCCGACATTCCAGCTCAGTATCTGTCCATCCGCGAGTAGTTGGGTGGAGAGCGCCGGATAACTAACGTTTTGCACGCTTGTCGCTTCGTCGATAGCCAGGGATGCAGCGGCTCCAGCCGATTGGCCCATGATCATGTATACGGGCTCCATTCGCATTGAACTAAATGCCACATGCGACGCCGAGACGCATATAGTCACTAGTAAATTGGTGGCTTCGCTGCTTTTTGGAACAAGTGATCCATAAGCGATAGGGTAGGGTATAGCGACCTTATATACTGTGGTGCCTTCATTATTCGTTTGGTCATCGATGGGATATCTATGAACGGCATGTGAATCCATCGTATCTGAGGCGAGTCCAATTGAATTGGGTGCGCTTTGGGTTACAACGTCATGTTGAGTCATGACATAGGCACCCAACATGCGTCGTCCTTCGCGGACATACAGTTGGTAGGGAAATCCCCCATTGTCCGTAAATTCGTCCTTACAATAGCCATACTCGGCAACCGCCGAATTAACTGAGGCTGGAAGACGAGTACTAGTTTGCAGGAAGTACAGTAGGGCCTGAATATAGCGTTTGTGCTCGGCGGCAATCGCTTGTCTAACCTGCAGAGTGCCATCCGGATAGTCGGAACTTTCTCCAACTTCGTCCGTTGACAAGTCGCTGGAGTTATTGACGTCGAACTTTTGATGTATGCCTTGACCTTCGTTGGGGATTCCGACGGGCACGAAGAATGTTTGGACTGTCGGGGTATTTCCCTTTGCAATCATTGCCTCGGAAGAACGCGCAAATAGCTCGAATTCCGACGGGTCATAATTAACCGGAGCAGTGAATGGAATGCGATTGTCAGGGTCTTGGGTGAGGCAAAGGCGATAGTTATAGGCCATTACGCCGCTGTCACCAGATCCTATGTGGGTAGGTGTATAAGCCTGAATGTGCCGTATCAGGCCACTGGAAGGCACTCCCGGGACAACGTAGGGATCGATCTTTACACCGTTACTGCCATAGTCTACTTGGACGCCAGCATACGATTCATTGTATTGAGTGGATGCTTCACGACCGACCACATACGAAACCCCAGCCGCCGCCATTAAACTGCCTTCATAACTTGCGTCGATAAATTCCTTTGCGGTGTAGCTGTAGCCATTGACAGTGGCTAGCGATTTGATTGCGCCTCCATCTTTTATGATAGAACTCAAAACTGCGTTAGTAACTAGCTGTACGTTGGCTTGCTTGGTAAGCAATTTCTCAAACGCCTGACGAGCGACATGTGGTTCGTATAAGGTTCCATGTACCGACCAGGTTGATCCATAGATAGCTGCAACGGCCGCGAAAAATTCCTTCGCCAGTCCGCCTATCGCATTGATGTTTCCAATATCAGAGGTGCCGAGCCCGCTAGCGGGCATGCCGCCAATATGCGTGGTAGGCTCCAACAGGATTACCTTCTTGCCTAATCGTCCGGCTTCAATCGCGGCCATGATGCCCGACGGCGTAGCCGCGTAGACAACGACGTCGGCTGTTATCGACTGCGAACCAGAGCTAGACGAACCAGAGCTAGA
>NZ_JONR01000084.1 GCF_000711955.1 Nevskia soli DSM 19509 | reverse complement strand
GAACTCCCTTGTGTACCGTCGCCGCTTCTCCATAAAACACCTCCTTCAATGCCATAGTAGCGAATGAAGGTGTCTGGGAAACTAGGGGAATCTCACCTGCGGCCTAAACACGCCAGAACTCCCACCACTTCGAAGCGCTTGATCGAGAAAGCCACTTCGCCGAGAAGATAAGAGGCGCTGCAATTGCCACCTCACATATGAGCATGCCCCCCGTTGCATTCGTTGCCCCTGACCAGCTCATTTGGTGCTTTGCAACAAAAAGCAGCATGACGATCGGCGTTGCGGGCATACCAAAGAAAATGATGCCCCATGCCGTGGTGTACATCAGCCGGTGCCACTGCCCCCGAAGTCTCATAGCGTGGGCCATCTCACGCAGCCAGCAACAGACGATGAAGCCGATAGGCTACCCGATCTTGGTAAAACAAACTATCCAAAAAAGCACTTTTTTGTGCCACGATAATTGCGTAGATCGGGCCGATTATTATTGCTCTGCTCAATACGGACCGAAAATGTAAGTCGCAAAATGGGTTTCACACAGCCTCGGCCGTCAGCAGGCGGACCGATCCCATTTAGGTCTCACATCCCACGATGTACATCCATATCCCCAACTGTCGACTCGACTTCCTACGACATAGCGACCGGCTCAAAAACCAGCTCCTTGGTTGGCATTGGACCCATGCTTCCTAATATCTGTGCCTTCATCTTCTCCGTCACGTATATCTGGCCACGCGGGTACTCGGACAACCTGAACATGGGAGGAGTGGGCCGCCCTTTTCTGAATACCGGAACCACGATCCTAAGCAAGAGTCCAGTAGCCGCGCCTTCACCCCATCTCAATTTTGAAGCGCTCACGTCCAATAGCCCGGCAATCGATTTAAACGCGTTAAATTGATAGTACATGCCACTTCTTGTTTCGACTGGCAAGAATTCTCCATGAGAAAGCAAGGTATCCGAAAGTTTCTCCTTTGCCCGCCCACTATAAATAGGTTCGCCATTTATTTGGTGGGGAAAGTCAGATTCCACCAATCCGACGAATTCAGCCGTACCCTTCACCCAGTGCATACGTCTTGTACCCCAAGCGCTTGCTAGGGAGCGGCCATCCGTCATCCGATCGATGTCATTTGCAAGACTGGCATCACTTTCTGACACCGCGAGACCAAAGTCACTGGCAGAGCGCAGCCTATAGAAATTGGATGCCTGGATATTTGAATTGGCAGGTGCCATCGCTTAGGTCCTTCGCGATAGATGCAAGAATGGAGTGCGCTTGGATCAGCCTACTCCAAAGCTGCCGTTCACGGCTGGCCGCTTCGGGCCGACTGCCGCCGAACGCCGGCGCGTCCGGCGGACGCAGCACTAGATGCCATGGTGCACGGTGTCCAGGATAAATGCGGCGAACCAGACGGCAAGGGCTGCGAGAGAAGCCCTGGCAATGGGTCGAGAAGCGCGACGGATGAGATAGCCAGAAACCAAAATGCCTAGGTCAATCAGAACGAAGCCAAGGAGGATAGGGAGCGCGCCCAGCACCCAAACGACAGCTCCACCACCCGCTGCACCAGGAAGGTGGGTCAACTCAGGCTCAACCCACGTGTGCGACGCGACGATGAGAAACGCAACAGCGCCGGCGAGGTTCGCAAGCAACCAAGCACTCGCACTGAATTTCATGCTTTTACTTTACATCCTTGGCTTCGGAGAATGGGACCGCCGGAAAGCGGTCGCCCGCGAGAGGTCGCTCAGGGCCAACTGCGGTCTGCGGACGATGCGCGGTGCGCACCCTATCCTGCTGGATTTGAGAGGCGATATCTACGTGGTTCTGCCCTCATTGAGGGAGCCTCGCAACGGATGGAATGTTCTCCAACGCCTGATCC
>NZ_JONR01000083.1 GCF_000711955.1 Nevskia soli DSM 19509 | reverse complement strand
CTGTCCGACTTGCACTGCGCAAAAATGACCGCCGTCGCAGGCGCGATTCATTCTGTTACAGGCTCTTAGGGGCGCTTGTTAACATGGGCAGCCATGCCATTTTCGGCCTCATGCCCACTACCGCAGGGAGTCTGTCTTGAAAGGTCGCCGTGTCCAGAGTTGCGATGCCTGCGTCGATGCCATCCTGGAAAAGCTGGGCAAGCGTATCGTGCTGGGCACGCCCCTGGGCATCGGCAAGCCCAATGCCCTGCTCAACGCCCTGTACCGCCGCGCCAAGGCCGATCCCTCGATCCAGCTCGACCTCGTCACCGCGCTGTGCCTGAACCCGCCGATCGGCAAGTCGGAACTGGAAGAGCGTTTCCTCAAGCCGGTGCGCGCGCGCGTCTGGCCCGGCTACCCGCGGCTGGAATATGTCGACGACCTGGTAGCCCGGCGCCTGCCGCCCAATGTGCGGGTGATCGAGTTCTACATGCAGTCCGGCTCGCAGCTGCACAACCCCGACTCGCAGCAGAACTACATCAGCAGCAACTACACCCACGTCGCGCGCGACATGATCGGCCGCGGCGTCAACCTGCTGCTGCAATCGGTCTCGCTGCGCGAAGAGGGCGGCCGCCGCCGACTCAGCCTGTCGAGCAACCCGGATGTGACCCTGCAGTTGCAGCCGATGATGCTGGAACTGGACCGCCCCTGGCTGTTCTGCGCCCAGGTCAACCGCGCGATGCCCTGGCTCGGCAACCGCGCCGAAGTGGGCGAGGATTTCTTCGACTTCATCGTCGACGATCCGATGCTGGACCATGCGCCCTTCGCGGTGCCGCACGAGCCGGTCGCCACCGCCGACTGGGCCATCGGCTTCCGCGCCAGCAGCCTGGTGCGCGACGGCGGCACTTTGCAGGTCGGCATCGGCGCGCTGGGCGACGCCGCCTGCCATGCGCTGCGCCTGCGCGAGCGCGATAACGACGGCTACGGGGAAGTGCTCGACGCGCTCGGTGCCGATGCGCAAGCCGAGGCCATGGGCGGGCGCGGTCGTTTCGAGCAGGGCCTGTATGTCGCCAGCGAGCTGATCTCCAATCCGCTGTTCACCCTGTTCGAGGACGGCATCGTACGCCGCCACGTGCACGAGGACGCGGAAGTGCAGCAACGCGTCAACGAGGGCGGCGCCAGCGCGGCGGAGCAGGCCGGCGGCACCGTGCTGCAGGGCGCTTTCTTCCTCGGGCCGGCGGATTTCTACCGCCGTCTGCGCGAGCTGCCCGAAGACCGCCGCGCGCTGATCGACATGACCAGCGTGGCCGAGGTCAACCGCATTTACACCCACTACCGCCTGGAGCGCCTGCAGCGCCGCCACCCGCGTTTCATCAACATCACCATGAAGGTAACCCTGCTCGGCGCGGCGATCTCCGACCAGGTGCGCGATGGCCAGGTGGTGTCCGGCGTCGGCGGCCAGTTCGATTTCGTCTCGATGGCGCACCAGCTGCCGGAAGGGCGCTCCATCCTGCTGCTGCGCGCCACCCGCGGCGCCGGCAAGAAGCTGGAGTCGAATGTGGTATGGGAATTCCCCCACGCCACCGTGCCGCGCCACATGCGCGACGTCTACGTCACCGAGTACGGCGTCGCCGATCTGCGCGGCCGCACCGACAGCGAGTGCATCAAGGCCCTGCTGGCCATCGCCGACAGCCGCTTCCAGGACAGCCTGATGCGCGAGGCGCAACGCGCCGGCAAACTGGCGCAGGACTACCGCATCCCCGAAGCGCAGCGCGCCAACCTGCCGCAGCGCGTCGCCCGGGCGCTGGCGCCGCACCAGCAGTCCGGCCGCCTGCCTGCGCTACCCTTCGGCTGCGATCTGAACGAGGCGGAGCTGACCCTGGCCGGGCGGCTGAAGAAATTGCAGGGCGCAGGACAGAGCTGGAGCGGCAGGCTGAAACTGCTGCGCGCACTGGCGGCGCCGGCCGCCGCATCGCAAGCGGAGGTCGCCGCGGCCCTGCAGCATCTGCAACTGGGGCGGCCGGCGGGTGGACGCGAGATGCTGCTGGCGCGCCTGGTGCGCGCCGCCTATCGCTTGTAATCGGGCGCCGGGGCAGCGCCAGGCCCTAGGGAGCCTCTGATCAATTCCAAGCCCTGCCGTTGCCCCCC
>NZ_JONR01000082.1 GCF_000711955.1 Nevskia soli DSM 19509 | reverse complement strand
GCTTCGACGAAAGTATTGCCGGCTTCCTGCCAGTGCGGCAGGGCCTGACGCTCGCACAGCAGGACGGGGGTGCCGCGCACCGGACCGGATTTGCGCTTGGCCTCTTCGCCGCGTAAGCGGTCAGCCAAGTCATCTTGTTTAGTGAGCCGGTGCCGTCAAGCATGTGTCCACTTCAATTGGTAATGGACACATGGATACTAAGCAGGAATTGCCATCAGGTCGGCGACGCCGCAAGCATAGCGACGAGTTCAGGGAAAGAGTTGTTGCTGAGTGTGCGACGCCCGGGGTATCGGTGGCTTCGGTCGCTCTGGCCAACGGCCTGAATGCCAATCTGCTGAGAAACTGGATCGTGGCGGCGAAGCAGTCGGCGTCAGCGACGTCATCGTCGGCGGATCCCGTCTTCGTGCCAGTGGCGCTCCCGGCGGCGCCATCGTTCTCATCGGAAATCTCCATCGAGCTCCGGCGCGGCGAAACGGCCGTCCAGGTGCGCTGGCCGATCCAGGCGGCAGAGGCGTGCGGGGCCTGGCTTCGGACCTGGCTGCGGTGATCCGTATCGATGCGATCTGGCTGTCGACGGTGCCTTTGGACATGCGAGCAGGCACCGACACAGCACTTGCCAGAGTCGTGACTGTCTTCGGCGCCGCACGACCGCACCACGCCTACCTATTTGCCAATCGCCGGTCGAATCGCATGAAGGTCCTGGTCCACGACGGCATCGGAATCTGGCTCTGCGCCCGGCGATTGAATCGTGGTCGTTTCAGCTGGGCTAATACCGCTTCCGGACTCCAGGTCTCGCTGACCTCCCAGCAGCTCGATACCCTGATTTTGGGTCTGCCGTGACAGCGTGTCGGAGACGCGATCAGCCTCGTATAAAAAGATCATAGAGGCTCTGATTTCATTGGCTTTTGGCCTGTTTTCTGCACAGTATTTCGCATGCAGGAAAGCGCGCACATCGACGCCGCCCAGCTCGACCATCTGAATGCCGTCGAGCTCAGAGCAATGGTCTCCGAGCTGCTGGTCCGGATCGACCAGGACCAGCGCATCATCACCTGGAAGGACGCCAAGCTTGCCAAGGTGACCTTCGAGCTGGCCCAGCTTCGCCGCCTCAAGTTTGGCCGCGGCAGCGAGCAGATGGATGCGATTCAGAAGCCTCTCTTCGACGAATCCGTGGAAGAGGACCTGGCGGCACTGGGCCAGGATCTCGAAGACCTCTCCACCCCCACAGCAGAGGACAAGCCCAAGCGTGCCCCCAAGCGCACAGCGCTTCCGGCACACCTGCCGCGGGTCGAGCACCGGCATGAGCCGGACAGCACGACCTGCGCCTGCAGGTGCGCGCTGAAGCGAATCGGGGAGGACGTCAGCGAGAAGCTCGACTACGCGCCTGGCGTGTTTTCGGTGGATCGGCATATCCGGGGGAAGTGGGTCTGCACTCAATGCGAGACGCTGATCCAAGCCCCGGTGGCGTCGGAGATCATCGACAAGGGCATTCCGACCTCAGGGCTGCTGGCCCATCTGCTCGTCGCCAAATTCTCGGATCACCTTCCGCTGTATCGGCAATCGACCATCTTCGGTCGAGCCGGCCTGGCGATCCCGCGCTCGACCCTGGCCTCCTGGGTCGGCGTCTGCGGATCCAAGCTGCAGCCGCTGGTGGATCGATTGAAGGCGCAGGTACTGACACACGCCGTCCTGCAGGCTGACGAAACGTCAGTCTCTACCCTGGCGCCGGGGACCGGGAAGACCCATCGCTCCTATCTGTGGGCTTATGCCACTGGCGAATTCGAGTCGCTCCGTGCGGTGGTCTATGACTTCACACCCAGCCGCTCAGGTGAGCATGCCCGGACCTTTCTCGGAAAATGGAAAGGTCACCTGGTATGCGACGATTACAGCGGCTACAAAGCCAGTTTCTCGACAGGCATCACCGAAGTCGGCTGCATGGCACACGCCCGAAGGCATTTCTTCGAACTACATGCTGCGAACAAGAGCGTGCTGGCCGCCGAGGCACTGGATCGAATCCGGCAGCTGTATGCCATCGAAGCCGAAATCAAGACACTCCAGCCCCCGGACCGACTGGAACACCGACAACGACGATCGGTGCCGATCGCCACCAGCTTGAATGAGTGGCTCAAAGCCCAACGGGCCCTGGTGCCCGATGGCTCCGCCATCGCCAAGGCCATCGACTACAGCCTGAATCGATGGCCGGCGCTGACGCGTTTCCTCGCAGATCCCGCTTTGCCCATCGACAACAACCATGATGAGCGGCAGATCCGGCCTTGGGCGGTCGGCAAGAAGAACTGGCTCTTCACCGGCACCCAGCTCGCCGGGGAACGCGCTGCGGCGATCATGAGCCTCATCCAGACGGCCAAGCTCAACGGCCATGATCCGCACGCCTATCTCAAAGACGTCCTGGCTCGATTACCGACGCAGCCGGCCGGCAGACTCGATGAGCTTTTGCCGCAAAACTGGAAGCCTTAGGCCTCATAGCTCGGCGTCTTACCGTCAAGACGGGATGCCTGAACGCTTACTTCGCCGCCAGCATGGGTGTTGGACGGGGCGGTGGCAGGCCGGTACCAGGCGACACGCCCGGCGGCGCAGAGCTTGTCCAGCATTGCCGGCA
>NZ_JONR01000081.1 GCF_000711955.1 Nevskia soli DSM 19509 | reverse complement strand
CCCTCAATGAGGGCAGAACCACGTAGATATCGCCTCTCAAATCCAGCAGGATAGGGGGCGCACCGCGCATCGTCCGCAGACCGCAGTCGGCCCATACCTACCTGTCGCGAGCGTCCGCATTGCGGTAGGCAACCATCAACGGTTCTCAGGAACGGTTATGCGCCAGAGAAGAACAAGTACGTTTGCGGCCGCACCCCTAGCAAGCCTGCTTTTCGCTGGCATTTGGGTGATGGGAATCATACTTGCCTGCTCTAGCGCAAGGGCTGGGACTCTTGATCCGGTGCTGCCAAAAATCATTGCGCAAGTACAGGCGCAACTGAGGTACCCACCTAAAGCCATTGCGTTGCAACAGTCCGGGAGAGTGGTTGTCCGCTTTCGCATAGATAGGTCAGGGAAGATCCTCGAAGTCGGTTTGGTGTCGAAGACCGGAAGTGCTCCACTCGATGTCGAGGCTATCAATGTATTCAATCGAATCGTGCGATTTGACCTAGGCATTGGGGATGACTTCGTTCCCGAGGCCAAGAGTTTTGTTATACAGCTACCAATTACCTTTGATCTCAGCAATCAATCTGCCCAGCCAGGGGCTCCTACGGAGGGGAGTTCCTTGCCGGCAGCTGGACCCTGAGCTCCATTTATCTGGCCGCCTTCCGGCGTCGATCTCCAAGCACCGAACATCTCTGGTGTGCGCGGCCTGACAAGCAATACAATCGGCGGCAACCGGCCCAGAGCTGCCGCTGGTGACCGACCGCTTTAGGGTAGGCTACGTGTCAGTAAGGCCTAATCAGATTGAGACGAAAAACATGCGCTGTTGGAGCGACTTTTTTTTGAATCTTCTCGCCCATGCTGGGAAGGGTGTTTTTGTTACCGTAAATACAGCCGTCGGCGCACGCTGGAATATCTTGCTGGGTGAACATAACGCCATTCATAGTGATCGCATCGCGTTTCCGGAGGGAGAGACTTTCTTTCGAGACTTACGCAGCGTGGAAATTCCCGAGCATTTCGCCGCTGGCAAAACTGGTTTTTCGAATGATGTTGAAGCGTGCTTCAACTCGGTACGTTGGATAAAGGGTCTGAAGATCGTGAGGTCATCGATCAATCAAGGGCCATACAAAGGGGAGTGCCTTTATGTCAGTCTCGAAAAGACCTAGTCGTCCCCAGCCGGCCCGGAGCCGCCGCTCGCCAACGGCGGCTTTGCGGTAGGCTTCCGCGACCCAAATTCAGTGATGGCCGAATATGAGCAAGTGGCGGCGGACAGCGAGTGAAGTCCTCCCGGAGCTGCAGAAAGTGATTTCTGCTGCCTGGTCGCCGATGTCGCTCTGGATCGAGCTCCGCCGTGAATTTGAAAAGGCTTATCGAGCCGAAGACTCAGATAGGGTTGCACGCATAATGAAGTATGCCCGGTGGTGTTGGACGGCAGATAGCGACGATACCGTCGCCGCCGTCCTATGCGCATTCTTCGAGCATCTGCCTGAGGACGAAGCCATCCGAAGAGACATACCGCGCTGGTTTTCGCGCTCGGAGTTTGAGCGGTTACGAGAAGTGTTCACATATCACGCAGGCAGCGCCAGCGTTGCCCAGATCGAGCGAGAGTATGCGGGTCGGAAATGACAGTCCACGGCCCATTGCTGCCGGTCGCGAACGACCGGTATAGGGAGCCCTAAAGTTGGGCGCGGAGGCTACGCTTGCTCGGGATGCTAGCGGGTGAGCGACCACGTTCGGGCGCCGACAGCCGAAAAGCGATCAGAAAGAAACTTCGGGGTAAATTGGGAGACATCGTGCGATCACTTCTTCCGGCTCTGGCCAGCGTTCTTCTTTCCACCTCCGTTGCCGCGGCGGCGCTGGAAAGGTTTACCCCGGCGGAAGCCGCGCAGGTCGACAACCTTGCGCAGAACGTCGAGCAGCAGTGCAAAACGCAGGCGATAGCGGAGCTGAAGCAGATGGCCGCGGAATCGAACGACCCACCCACCCTGATGGACAAGCTCACCTCGGGAGACTACTGCGGCTGTATCGGCCGCAACATTCGGGCCCGCGCCACTCCGGCCCTGGTCCGGCGCGGCACCGAGGCGGACGGGCAGAAGATGGTCCAGCAGTCGGCGAGCGACTGCGCAGCGCAGAACTTCAAGGCGGGCTTTCCGGCCATCTGCCATTCCTGGGCCACGGCCCTGCCGGACCGCGCAAACCTGTCGGTGGCCAATCCCGAGAAAATGGACCAAGCCTGCGCCTGCGTGCAGAAGCGCGTCGATCAGATCACAGGAGATACCCTGGCCGAAACGACCAGGCAGACCATCGGAGATTACGAACGGTACCGGCGCAATCCCGAAGAGCCGCAGCAGTGGAGCCCTATGTCGGTAATGGGCAGCTACATGACCTGCTTCAAGGAAGCCGGTCTGGTGCGTCAAGGGGCAGAACAGCCCAATTCTGCCGGCCAGCCGACTGCGGCTTCTCCGCATGCTGCTGCTGAATCTGCCGGCGACGCAGCGCAACTCATTCAGGTTATGCAGATGGATCGCACCACGCTACTTGGTTTTCAGGCGTCGATGCGGGATGGCTTGAAGCAGGGTAAGGTTACACAAAGGCGCTATGACTGCCTGCTTCGCGCGGACCCCTCTGCATTTACGGATATCTATGTGCGCGGGGTCCCCACTGTGATGACCAATGAAGAAATTCGCACTGCGGTGCAGTTCTATCGGAGTTCCGCCGGTACAAAGTCCATCTTGGCAGGGCTTGCGCAACTCAATCAAAAAATAGGCACGCCCGCGCCGGACGCCGTTCTGGAGCTTACGCCAGCAGACAATCAAGCCGTTGAAGTCTTTTCCAAGACTTCTGCCGGGAAGAAGCTGATTTTCGATAACGTCCTTCAATCCCCGCCGATCACGGATGAGCTCAAGAGAAAGATTGTGGAGCTGGTTTCCGCCTGCCCATCGTGACTGATACGCGCTCCTGCGCCACTTGTCTCCGAGAATCTGCGCGTGGGTTAAGTTGGGAGTGGACCGATTACCCGGCAGCGTTCCGGCGGAGACCTGTAAAAGCCGAGTGACGACTCCAGCCCCCCAGCCAGGCGGTACAATCGGCACTAGCCGGCCCGTACTGAGATTCCCCTAGTTTCCCAGACACCTTCATTCGCTACTATGGCATTGAAGGAGGTGTTTTATGGAGAAGCGGCGACGGTACACAAGGGAGTTC
>NZ_JONR01000080.1 GCF_000711955.1 Nevskia soli DSM 19509 | reverse complement strand
TCAGCACACTTCGTCGCTCGCGCCTTGCCTGGCACAAAATGGGGGGCAACGGTAGGGCTTGGGATTCATCAGAGGCTCCCTAGACCTTCTTCGCCCCCATATCGACGTTCTTCGCTTCCGGCCCCAGCATGGTCACCGTGGCCAGCACCAGGGCGACGATGCCGATGGTCCAGGCCAGCATGGTGGCGAAGTCATTGCCGTTCCGTTCGGCGATACCCGCCTGGATCGGCGACAACAGGGACATGATGAAATTGCCGAACTGGTAGGCGAAGCCGGGCAGGATGGCGCGCACCGCGGTGGGTGCCAGCTCGTTGATGTGCGCCGGCACGATGCCCCAGGCGCCCTGCACCATGAACTGCATCAGGAAGCCACCCACCGCCAGCATCGCCGGGGTGGCCGAGAACGCCCACAAGGGAATCATCGGCAGGGCCAGCAGGGCCGCCAGGGCGATGGCGCGTTTGCGGCCGATCCTTTCCGAGAAGGCGCCGAAGCAGATGCCGCCGAGCAGGGCGCCGACGTTCATCACGATGACCAGGGTATCGCTGATCTGCGGCGTGAAGCCGTGCTGCTTGAGCAGGAACGGCTTGTACAGATCCTGCGAGCCGTGCGAGAAGGCGTTGAAGCAGGCCATCAACAGGATCATGTAGAACAACAGTGGCAGATGGGCCCTGACCACCGTCCACAACTCGCCGATGGAGGCGCGCTTGGCATGCTGGCCGGCAAGCCAGGCCGGCGACTCCGGCACGTTGCGGCGGATGTAGAACACCAGCAGGGCCGGCAGGGCGCCGATGATGAACATGCCGCGCCAGCCGACATATTCGAAGGCGAACCTGGAAACGACCGAAGCCGCCAGGAAGCCGATGACATAGCCTTCCTGCAGCAGGCCGGAGAAGAAGCCGCGGCCCTTGGCCGGCAGGGTCTCCAGCGCCAGCGCCGCGCCGACACCCCACTCGCCGCCCATGGCGAAGCCGAACAGGGCGCGCAACACCAGCAGGGTGGTCAGGTTGGGGGCGAAGGCCGAGGCCAGCTCGAATACCGAGTAGCTGACCACGTTGAGCATCAGGATCGGGCGGCGGCCGTATTTCTCCGCCAGCCAGCCGAAGAACAGCGCGCCGAGCGGCCGCATCGCCAGGGTCAGCGAGATGCCGAAGGCGACATCGTGGATTTTTACGTGGAAGTCGTCGCTGATCGCCGACAGGCACAGGACGAAGATGAAGAAATCGAAGGCATCGAGCGACCAGCCGGCAAGCGAGGCGAAAAACGTATGCCGTTGCGGCGAGGTCAAATCACTGAATGGTCCCAGCAAGGCCATCGGTATTCCTCCCTGATTTATCGCGCGAAGATAGCACGCGATCCGCTGAGACCGTCATCTCTACGACTTTCGTATTAGGGGATTGGGTGCATCCCGTGCAAGGTACGCGTCATCCATGACGCGACTGTTCGATCAGGATCGATCGCGGGCGCTGGCGGCGTGGGCCTGCAGGCCTTCGGCGTCGGCCAGGCGGCCGGCGATGGCGGCAAGCTGTCGCGCACCCTCGGGCGAACATTCGATCAGGCTGCTGCGCTTCTGGAATTCGTAGACGCCAAGCGGGTTGGAGAAACGCGCCGCGCGGCTGGTGGGCAGCACGTGGTTCGGCCCGGCGCAGTAGTCGCCGAAGGCCTCCGGGGTATGGCGGCCGAGAAACACCGCGCCGGCATGGCGCACCTTCTGCAGCCACAGGCGCGGCTCGGCCACCGACAATTCCAGGTGTTCCGGCGCGATGCGGTTGGACAGTTCGATGGCCTCGTCCAGGTCGCGCACCGCGATCAGGGCGCCGCGCCCGGCCAGGGAAGCACGCACGATCTCCGCGCGCGGCAGCTCGGCCATGCGTTCGCCCATGGCGGCGGCGACGCGCTGCAGGAAGTCGCGGTCCGGCGAAATCAGGATGGACTGGGCCAGCTCGTCGTGTTCGGCCTGGGAGAACAGGTCCATGGCGATCCAGCGCGGATCGGTCTGGCCGTCGCAGACCACCACGATCTCGGACGGCCCGGCGATGGAGTCGATGCCGACGCGGCCGAATACCAGGCGCTTGGCCGCGGCGACGTAGGCATTGCCCGGGCCGACGATCTTGTCCACCGGCGGCACCGCAGCGGTGCCGTACGCCAGGGCCGCCACGGCCTGCGCGCCGCCGATGGTGAACAGGCGGTCCACGCCGGCCAGGTGCGCCGCGCCCAGCACCACCGGGTTCAGCTCGCCGCCCGGCGCCGGCACCACCATGACGATCTCGCCGACGCCGGCAACCTTGGCCGGGATCGCGTTCATCAGGACGCTGGAGGGATAGGCCGCCTTGCCGCCCGGCACGTAGATGCCGACGCGATCCATCGGCGTGACGCGCTGGCCCAGGGTATTGCCGAAGGCGTCGCCGAATTCCCAGCTTTCCAGGGTCTGCCGCTCGGCATAGACGCGAATGCGCGCCGCCGCTGTGTCCAGCGCCTCGCGCAGGTCGGCGGGCAAGGAATTCCAGGCCGCCTCGCGTTGCGCGGGGCCGACTTCCAGCTGCGCCGCGGCGGTGACGCTGCGACGGTCGAAACGATTGGTGTATTCCAGCAGCGCCGCATCGCCGCGCGCGCGCACTGCCGCGATGATCGCCGCGACGCTGGCTGTGACCTCAAGGTCCGCCTCGGGCGCGCGATCCAGCAGCTGTGTCAGCCGCGCCTCGAAATCGGCGTCGCCGCTGTCGAGGCGGTTGATCTGCGGCGCTTCAGACATTGCCGACTGCCAGGGTGAAGCGGTCCAGCAGCGCGCGGATCGCCGCGTGCTTCATCTTCATCGCCGCCTTGTTCACCACCAGGCGCGCGCTGGATTCGCAGATGGTCACGATTTCGACCAGGCCGTTGGCGCGCAATGTGTTGCCGGTGGCCACCAGGTCGACGATCACGTCGGACAGCCCCACCAGCGGCGCCAGCTCCATCGAGCCGTACAGCTTGATGATCTCCACCTGCTGACCGCGCGCGGAGAAATAGCGCCGCGCCATTTCGGGGTACTTCGTCGCCACCCGCAGCCGCTGCGAACCCGCCGCGTCCAGGCCGCCCTTCACCAGCGGCGAATCCTTCTGCGTCGCCACCGACAGGCGGCAGCGCGCGATGCCCAGATCCAGCGGCTCGTACAGCGCCTCGCCGCCATGCTCCAGCAGAATATCCTTGCCGACGATGCCCAGATCCGCCGCGCCGTACTCGACGTAGGTCGGCACGTCGGTCGGACGGATCACCAGCAGCTCGACGTTGGCGTCCTGCGTCGGCAGCCGCAACAGGCGCGAGGCATCGCCCGCGGGGGCGATGCCCACCGCCGTCAGCAGGGGGGTGCAGTCTTCGAGGATGCGGCCCTTGGAGAGGGCCAGGGTCAGGGCGGTCATGGCGGGCAGGATTTTACCCGTCTGGGGGCGGGATTGCTGTTCCGAACCGGGATTTGGGAGTGGCTCCCCTGAAAATTGATCCGATCCTGAAACTTCGCAACCCTGAAACCTTGGCGTACGCGCTTGCGCGCGGCTCCTTGCCTGCGCTGCCTGAAGCCCTGGTTCCGCCCTGATGGCGGGTTACTTTTCTTTGGGTTTCGCCCAGTAGTGTCCGGGGAAAGTTGCATTGCAATCGTGTAATT
>NZ_JONR01000079.1 GCF_000711955.1 Nevskia soli DSM 19509 | reverse complement strand
CGCGCTGACGCGCTTTCTCGCGGATCCGGCTTTGCCCATCGACAATAACCATGATGAGCGGCAGATCCGGCCCTGGGCGGTCGGCAAGAAGAACTGGCTCTTCACAGGCACCCAGCTCGCTGGAGAGCGCGCTGCTGCGATCATGAGCCTGATCCAAACGGCCAAGCTCAACGGTCATGATCCGCACGCCTATCTCAAGGACGTCCTGACTCGATTGCCGACTCAACCGATCAGCAAACTCGATGCGCTTCTGCCGCAGAACTGGAAGCCTTAGGCTTTATAGCTCTGCACCCTTCCGTCAAGATGGGATGCCTGGACGCTTACGGGCAAACGGCAGATAGCCCAGCTCATCCAGGATCAGCAGATCGAGCTGCATGAGCTGGTTCACCAAGCGCCCGGCCTTGCCGGCTGCCTTTTCCTGCTCCAGCAGATTGACCAAGTCCACGGTGGAGTAAAAGCGCGCCCGCTTGCCGTGACGCGCGATGGCCTCCACGCCCAGGGCGGTGGCCAGGTGGGTCTTGCCGGTTCCGGTGCCGCCGATCAGCACAATGTTCTCGGCCTTCTCGGTGAAGTCGGTGGTGGAAAAAGTCATGATCTGCCGGCGGTCCACCTTGGACTGCTCGAAGTCGAAGCCGGCCAGGTCACGGTGGATCGGGAAGCGTGCGGCGTGCATCTGGTAACGCACCGAGCGCATGGCCCGGTCAGTGCTCTCGGCCTTGAGCAGGTGCTCGATCAGCCACTGCGAGCTGGTGATGGTGGCGTCGCCGCCGTGCTCGATGAGCTCGGCAAATCCATTGGCCATACCGTACAGGCGCAGGGCCTTGAGCCCGGCGATGATGTCGATGTCAGCCATGGCTCACCTCCTCGCGCAGGCTGTCGTAGCGCTGGGTGTCGGCCGCCGGCGCGGTCTTCACCGTCAGGCTGGTCTCCACCGTTTCGGGTGGTGGCCCTTCCCGCAATCGGGCCAGGACGTTGAGGACATGCTCGGCGCTGGGCCGGCCGGACTCCAGCACCAGGTCCACCGCCACCAGCACCGCCTCCAGGCCGAAAGCCGGCACCGCCGACAGCACCTGCACCATCACCCGGTCGCCGCCCTGGCGGCGTAGTAAGGCCTTGGACAGACGCTGCAGCGGCTCGGGCAGCTCGGCAAACGGCGCACCGTTGCGCAGCGCGCCCGGTTTGCGCTCCAGCAGCGGCAGATAGTGCCGCCAATCGTAGATGACGTGGTCGCGGTCGAAGGCCGGGGCATGCTCGGCGACGATGCTCTGGTCGGCGACGATGGCGACGCGCTCCGGGTAGAGCCGCACACTGACCCGGTGCCCGGCCAAGGCACAGGGCACCGAGTAGCGATTCCTGGCGACCGTCACCAGGCAGGTGCTGGACACCCGCGCCGGCAGCTCGACATAGCCGTCGAAGGCGGCCGGCATCGGCATCAGCTCGGGCTGCTCATGCTCCCAGGCTTCCTGGATGCTCATGCCGGAGAAGTCGGGATGGGCGGCGTGGCGCGCCTCGATGCACTGGGTGGCGAGCCACACATTCAGCTCAGCGAAGCTGCCGAAGCGCAAGCCCTGGGCCTCCTGCCAGATCCGGCGGCGGGCGTCCTGAACGCCCTTCTCGACTCGGCCCTTCTCCCAGCCGGAGGCGACGTTGCAGCAGAAGTCCGGATCGAAGAGATAGTGCGCGGTCATGGCCGCGAAGCGGGCGTTGACCACGCGCGCCTTGCCGCGGCCGGGGACGCGGTCCACGGCGGTCTTCATGTTGTCGTAGATGCCGCGCCGGGGCACACCGCCCAGACCGGTCAGGCAGCGAGTGTGGGCGTCAAACAGCATTTCGTGGCCCTGGTTGGGATAGGCCACCAGCCAGAAAGCCCGCGAGGCGCACAGCTTCATGTGGGCGAGCTGGATCTTGCGCCAGATGCCGCCGATGACGAGGGTTTCCTCGCTCCAGTCGAATTGGAAGGCTTCGCCCCAGGCGAAGGTGAGCGGGACGTAGGCCGAGCGGGCGGTCACGTCGCCGGCACGGCCGCGCCAAGCGCGGACGAAGGCGGTGACGCGGCTGTAGCTGCCGCTGAAGCCTTTGTCCTTGAGTTGGGCGAAGAGCTTGAGCGCGGTGCGGCGCTCCTTTCGTGGCCGCCGCAGGTCGGTCTCCAGCGCCTGCCTGAGCCACTCGGTGTGGCGGTCGATCAGCCGGGGCTTGGTCTGCCGCTGGTACTTCATCTGGCTGCGCGGAGACTCCCGCAGCCAGCCCTTGATGGTGTTTCTTGCCAATCCCGTCCGGCGTGCGATCTCGCTGATCGACAGGCCGTCACGCAACCGCATCCTGCGAACTTTTGCGTACATTGCCATGGTGTGCACCTCGTCTCCTGCTGGGTTTGAGCCCCGCAGGCTAGGTCAGAACACCCTGGTCAATTTTCAGTGAGCAGAACTCCGTTTTGCTGGTCAATTTTCAACGCGCGCCAACAACCGTCACCAGGCAAGTGCTCGACACCCGTACTGGCGATTCGACGTAGCCGTCGAAGAGGCCGGTACTGGCATCAGCTCCGTTTGCTCATGCTCCCAGGCGTCCTGGATGCTCATGCCGGAGAAGTCGGGATGAGCGGCGTTCGCACCTCGATGCACTGCGTGGCGAGCCAGACATTCAGCTCGGCGAAGTTGCCGAGGCGCAGGCCCTGGGCTTTCCTGCCAAGTCCATCGGCGGGTATCCTGTGCACCCTTTTCGACCCGGCATTTCCCAGCCAGAGGCGACGTTGCAGAAGTCCGAGTCAAACAGGTAGTGCGCGGTCATCGCGTCGATTAGCCAAGACACCGGCAGGAAAAAGTGGCTATTCTATATTTTGGTCTTGGCCACTGAGTGGAGAGCCTAGATATGACGTCGAAAGCGATTGCGAGTAGGTGCCCGCGATTTCTCAGCTATTTTGCGTTCAGCGCCATTTTTTTCAGCCCCGGCATCTGGGCCAGCCAGATGATTGTATATGTGTCGGTCGATGGAAACGACGCAAGTGCGGGCCTTTCAGCAAATACGGGTGAGAATGGCCCGGTAGCATCTCTTGGCCGAGCGATGGAGGTCGTCCGCAGGTTGAGGGCAGGCAAGGGTTCAAATACGCAGTTTGTTGTGCTTCTCTCGCCGGGCACTTATCGATTGAATGAGCCGCTGATGCTCGACGATAAAGATTCCGGAGGGGCTGCCACTCCAACTATTATTCAAGGCACAGATCCCACGAAGGTCAGAATTACCGGCACTGTACCGCTGCTCGTCCCGTTGACTGAACTTCCAGACGGTATGCACCAGCGCCTCAGCCCGCAGGCAAGGTCACACGTTGTCGCTTTTGATCTCAGGAAAAATCAGATTCAAACTTGGACCAATCCGCAAATCCATGGATACAACGCTCCAGCCAAAGACAATCCAAATGAGCTCTTCGTCAATGGGGTGCCGCAATCTCTGGCCGCTTGGCCAAAGGATGGATACGCCAATATCAAGGAGGTGCCGGATGGCAATAGAGGACTGCGCTTTAAGATAGATTCCGCCCGCCCAGTTAAATGGCACGACACCAAAAGCGCTTGGGCGAGCGGCTATTGGGCTTATGACTGGGCAGATTCCATGGTTCCGCTGGCTGACAGGTCGGCTGATGGGGCAACGTTAACTCTCGCATCTGCTCCGACTTCATATGGCATCAACGTGGGCCAACGTGTGCGATTTGAAAATATCCCGGAAGAAATTAGCGGCCCGGGTGATTGGTACTTTGATTACACGAATGGTATCGCCTATGTCTGGGCCGAAAATCTGCAGCAGCCCGGTACCGTGGAAATGTCAGTTGCGCCATTGTTGATTCATATGTCCGCCGTTCGGAATCTTAAAATCGAGAATGTTTCAATTGATGGTGCTCGTCTAGACCTGATCGATGCAGAAAATGTTCAGGGTGTTTACATCGATCACTGCACGCTTCGCAATAGCGGGAAAATGGCAGTTCAGATAAAGGGCGGCAGCTCCAGCGGCGTGACCTATTCCGAGGTGCAGAATACGGGGGCAACTGGTATTTCATTGTCCGGTGGCGACCGAAATGCGCTGCAACCGGCAAACCTGGTTGCAGCCCACAATGTCATTTCTAATTTTGGACGGATCTATCGCAGCAATGAGCCGGGCATTTTCCTGTTGGGAGACGGCAACCACGCGGAGCACAACCGAATCTATAACGGTCCGCATCAAGCTGTGTATTTCACGGGAAACGATCATACGATTGATTACAATGAAATATATGATGTCGATTTAGACACTGGCGATGCCGGAGCCATCTACGGGGGGCGAGATTGGACAGCGCAGGGTACCAAGATCGAATATAACTACCTTCATGGCATTCATGGAATAGGCAAGCTAGGGGCGACGGCGATATACGTGGACGATCAGGGCAGCGGAATATCAATCCACGCAAACATCTTGTATGACGTATTCCGAGGTGTACTCATCGGTGGCGGACTCGACAATGCCGTAGAGGGAAACATTATTGTCCAAAGCAAGACGCCAATCTATATGGACAATCGAGGCATGACCCCTTTCGAAGAGAGCACCACCAATGATCCTGGCAGCTTTCTCAATAAAGAATTGAAAGCAGTTCCTTACCAAGGTGAAGTATGGCGCAAGCGCTATCCGCAGCTTGCCAATATCTTGTCCGATGGACGCGGAATACCTAAACGTAATTTTATTTGGGGAAATCTTATCGTTCAAAGTGGAGCAATGCAGATGCTACTGCCGCCCGAGGTATTAGCATTTCAAAAAGTGGGATCCAATCTTATAGATGATTCGCCGGGATTCTTGGGTTCCATTATTAGTCGCGAAGGACAGGCGCCGCCTGTGACGGTCTTCCAGCTACCTGCAAATTCTAAGGCAGTGCAGGGAGGGTTCAAACAAATTCCGGTTGATCAGATTGGGCCTTAAGAATTGGGCCAAGGTGCTGCCGGTATTTGGGCTGAATGCAGTGCTGGTCGCCGTCGAGCGCAGGCTCGCGGTCGGCATCCCCTGTTTGATCGGCCGGGTCGGCGCTGAGAGTTGGATGACCTTGGCGCACATGCCGGATCACCACGAAGAGAGGTGGCCCCGGAAATTCAAACAGCCGGATAAGTGATGTTTTGCTCTAATCATGGGTAAGCGTCTGGCGAAGTCATCTTGAGTAAGCGCTGCTAGCGGCTGAGCATTGTGTCCACGAGTTCAAACCCGCGGACACATGGACACTACCGAAAGCAAGCAACGCCGGACATGGCGGCGTCACAGCGCCGAATTCAAGGCGAGCATGATCGAAGCCTGCAGCCATACGGGTGTTTCGATCGCAGCGGTGGCCCTGGCCAATGGCCTGAATGCCAATCTGCTGAGAAACTGGGTCGTGGAAGCGAAGAAGTCGGCACCGGCAGCATCTTTGGCGGTGAATCCCGGCTTCGTGCCGGTGGCACTCCCAGCGGCGCCATCGTCGA
>NZ_JONR01000078.1 GCF_000711955.1 Nevskia soli DSM 19509 | reverse complement strand
GCAATGCCGATGCCTTTGTGGCCTATACCGGCCTGGATCCCCGGCCAATGGATTCCGGCCAGAAATCCGGCCGCCGGCGCCTGTCCAAACGTGGCCCCGCAGAATTGCGCCGGCTGCTCTACAACGCCGCCATGTCCGCCGCAAAAACCAAAACCTGGAGGCCTTTCTACCAGCGCCAGCGCGCAAAAGGCCTCTCCACAACCGCCGCCCTGGTCATCCTGGCTCGCAAGATCGCCCGCATCGCCTGGTCCATCCACCGACACCACACTTCCTTCAATCCTCAGGTGCTCTTGGCAGTTTGACCAAAACCATAGAATCTCAGGATGACAGAAAGTTGGCTAGTCATCCTGAGCGCCGCGAAAGATCCAACGGGTCCGTTGCGGCGCCAGGAATGATCGAGCCACCAAAGCGCTTGCCTCAATACGAGAACGTCGCCACCGCCTTGAACGGCGCCACCTTGGTGTCGTCCCATACATAGGTCGACTGCGGCGTGGTGAGATAACCCACCGCCTGCGTCGAACTCGGACCCCACAGGCCCGCCAGCACCGGCTGGTGCTTGAGCGCGCCGTCCTCGCAACTGGTCATGGTGCCGACGGCGAACAGGCGCAGCTTGATGCGGTCCCCTGGACTGACCAGCCCCAGGTTAACGGGCTCCTCGGTGGCCAGCGGCTGCTCCAGCATCGGCAGCGCGAACACTTCGCGCCCGCGCCCCTTGCGCAGGAACTGCGCCGGCTGCGGCTCGGCCAGGATGGTCGTGACAGTGCGCGGGCTGCCGCCGTGAACCGGTGTAATGACGAACTCGGCCTTGACTCCGATCTGCTCCTGCGAGCCATCTTCCAGTTGCACATCCGCCGGGCAGCGGCCGTTCTTGACGCCGAGCACCGGCCTGCCGGTGCCGAAGCCATCGTTGGTGACCACGATGGTGCCGACAGCGCGCCCCGCAGCGGTCACCGTGATGGTGCGCTGCGCCGCCGTGGGTGCGGCCTCGGACGGCTTGCACACGAAGTCCTCAGGACTCCAGTCGGAGCCCTGCTTGCAGACCGGGTCGCCGCCGCCGCCCGACACCACCATGCGCTGCGAAAACTCCGCGACCGGATCCGCCCGGGATATCCCTGTCGCGGCGATCGCCGCCGTTACGACCAGACCGGCCACCAGAGGCTTGCCGTAAATCGCCATCCACATGCTGCTTTTTTTCATTTCCGTATCTCCAAAGTCGAAACGCCAGTCGTTGCCGAGTGCGGCCTGCGAGCCGCGATGATTCTGCGTGCTCTGACCGGCTTGCGGACGGATGATTTCTCACGAAAATCCCACGGCTTTTCAGGGGGATTTAGGAGGGAATCGCGGTCGAGGCGGGACCTTTGAAACCGCTTCCCGAACCGTTTCAGGCGAAATGGAAAGAGCTCCTGAAACAGGGATCGACGAAAACGGGAAAGCGATCTCACTTGCCGTCGGATCAGCCCCTCGCTCAACGACAGCCGGGAAGGGCTCCGAAAGCGGAGCGTGCACTGCGGCAGGTCAGGGATGGCACCAACACCGCTGCTTCATGGATTTCTGCGCTATCACCCTCCTGGGGGGCTCCCGTGGGAATTTCATGGGATTTCGCCCCTTCCGCGCCGGATCCAGGGCGCTAAGCTGGTTTCGCTGACCTTGAGGAACTTCCTGCCAGCAAATCAGGACCCGAACTCTCCCATCCCAGTGGGCAAACGGCGCCTCAAGGTCAGCTCTTTTCATGGGCCGACCAGCCGCCGCGCAGCCTGGTGTGCGGCGAAACGAAAGCCCGGCGTTGGCGGGGCTCCCTTCGGCAGGGCCGTTGGGGTGCCCTGGAGACGGCTGTCCGCGAGGCGACGAAACAAGATAAATAAATTTATAAAGACTATTTTAATCTTGACTTAGATCAAGGCAATAAAAGAAAAGCTATCCACATAATAAAGCACATATGTTTCCATAGAAAACAGATTTTTATAAATGCTTTATGTGGAGGGTAAACTTTGACTAATTCAATATTTTCAAAGAATAAAGTAGATATTAATAAATATATTACGAAACCATCTATTTATTCATGCAGAGCCTCAGCCCGGTTCTATGGGGCAACCCTGTTTGCCGCCGGCGCCGCAATCCAGGCACCGGCGATCGCGCAAAGCACACCCGCCGGCGATGACGGTCTCACCTTCCACGGCATCACACTCTACGGCACCGTCGATATCGGCCTTGCCTACATGAGTCACGGCGCACCGCTGAGTCCGGACTACGGTCCCGGCCTGCCCTTCCTGGTGCAGAAATTCAGCAACAAGTCGATCACCTCGATCGCGCCCAATGGCCTGAGCCAGTCCCGTATCGGGCTGAGCGGCTTCGAGCGCATCAACGATGACCTGTCAGCCGTATTCAGGCTGGAGACCGGGTTCCAGCCCACTTCCGGCAAGCTCACCGATGGGCCGGCGTCCCTGGTCAACAACAACGGCAAGGCGCTCACCAGCCAGGCCACCAGCGGCGACTCCAGCCGGGCCGGACAGCCGTTCAACGGCGCCGCCTACGGCGGCATCGCCTCGAAGGAATGGGGCACGCTGACCTTCGGCCGCCAGACCGGACTGATGGCCGACAATCTCGCCAAATACGATCCGCAGGCGCAGTCCCAGGCCTTTTCGCCGATCGGCTATTCGGGCGTCTCCGGGGGCAACGGCGACACCGAGGATCTGCGCTACGATTCCGCGATCAAATACGTATATGGCCATGGTCCCGGCCATATCGGCCTGCTGCATCAGTTCGGCAGCGACGGCAACATCCCCGGGGGCGCCGACTCGGTCGACGTGGGCTTCGACTACGCCGGCTTTTCCTTCGACGCGCTCTACGCCTATGTGCGGGATGCGGTCTCCGCAGCCTCCCTCAGCGCCTCGCAGGCCGCGGCCGCGCCAGGCACCCTCGCCGCCACCATCTCGGACAACCGCAGCTACTCCTTCCAGGGGAAATACACGCGGGGGCCGGTGAAGGTATATGCAGGCTACGAGCACATCAGCTACGCCAACCCTTCGCATCCCATTGCCAACGGCACGGAGACCATCGGCGGCTATGTGCTGAGCAACGTCACCAACACCGCCTACGACATCCACAAGATCCTGCAGATCTCCTGGGTCGGTGTGCGCTACTCCATTACCCGGGATCTGGACCTGGTCGGCGCCTACTACCGCTACGACCAGGGCAACTACAACAAAACCGGCTGCCACGATACCAGCGCCTCGTCATGCAGCGGCACCTTGTATGACATCTCCGCGGTGGGCGACTACCGCCTGTCCAAACGCTTCGACGCCTACCTGGGCGTCAACTTCTCCAGCGTCGCCGATGGCCTGGCTTCCGGTTACCTGGTGAGTTCCAACATCGCCCCGATGGTCGGCATCCGCTTTACCTTCTGAGGCTGCGGCCCTGCGGTTCGCGGGCATTGCACGAATCGCAGGGCTGCTTCATGGAAAGGAATGTGACAGGGGACGATGCACATACGAGCGCGGCCTGAAGCGCAACCCCGCACCGGATCACATGGAATACGCACCCCGTGGGAATTTCATGGGATTCGGCGCGGTCCAAGATACCGAGGCCACGCTAAGCTGCCTTCGCTGGCCTCGAGACGGAAACCCGCCAGCAATCGGGTCCCAAATCTCCCATCCCAGTGGGTAAAGGTCCGTTTCGAGGTCAGCGTTTTCCGACGCGGGGCGGCCGGAAACGCATGCCTGATCCGCTTACTCGCGGCGAACGCAACGATACACCGCGCCGGTGGCGCAGAGGCATTGAAAAAAGAACCGGTGTTTGTTGATGCTTCGGCGGTGCCGGAAGCTACGTGCGGACGCCCGGGTACTACTCGGAAGTACCCCGAACCTCGCGCTCCATCTGCTCGATGCCGATGTGGCGCACGTCCTTGCCCTTGACGAAATAGATGACGTATTCGGCAATGTTGCGGGCGTGGTCGCCGATGCGCTCGAGCGAGCGTACCGACCAGATGATGTCCATGACGCGGCGGATGGTGCGCGGATCTTCCATCATGAAGGTGATGCACTGGCGCATCAGGGCTTCGTACTCGCGGTCCACCGCCATGTCCTCGCGGGCCACGGCCAGGGCCGCGTCGGCATCCATGCGGGCAAAGGCGTCGAGGCCGTCGCGCACCATCTGCGAGACATGCCGTGACAGGTGCCCGACTTCGATCAGCGGAGCGTTGCCGCCGCCCTGCGAAGCCAGGTCCACGGCCATGCGCGCGATCTTCTCGGCTTCGTCGCCGATGCGCTCCAGATCGGTGATGGTCTTGATGATGGCGTAAACCAGGCGCAGGTCGCCGGCGGTGGGCTGGCGCCGCGCCAGGATGCCGCTGCACTCCTCGTCGATCAGCACCTCCAGCTGGTTGACCTTGAAGTCGTTGCGCGACACTTCCTCACCGAGGACGCCGTCGTTCTCCATCAGGGCGCGGGTGGCGTCGACGATCTGCTGCTCCACCAGGCCACCCATGGCCAGCACGCGCTGCCGTACGTCCTCCAGCTCCTCGTTGTACTGGCTGGAGATATGCGACTTGTAGGACAGGCTAGTCATGGTTCGCTACCGGTACGACGATTCCGTTCCGCCGGAGAGTTGGCCGTCGGAGCAGGCTGGATTGACCCTGCTTTTCCACACGATACCAAAGCATCGTCTGGAAAAACACCCGGCGCGGCTTGCGCCGCGCCGGGTCATGCAACTTTACCGCAAAACCGCTTTTTAAACCTTAGAACACCAGCTGCGCGCGCAGGCCGAGGCTGTCCGGCTTGTCCTTGCCGGCATTGCCGAGGTTGGCTTCGCCGTGCGTGTAGTTGAACACGAAGCGGACGGCCGGGTTCGGGTAGTAGTTCAGGCCGACGGTGATCAGCGACACATCGCACTTGCTGACGTTCGCCGCCACCGCACCCGCCGCGGTGCAACCGACATTGCCATTGGTGAGATTGTTCTGGGCATGGTCGTAACGCGCCGCGATCTCGAAGGCGCCGTAGGCATGCGCCGGGCGCAGGCCGTTGTAGGTGGCGTTCTTCTTGTCGTAGGTGCGGGTTTCGCCGGTGATGGCGTAGGCGCCGGTGACCGAGTAGGCGTTGACGTTGGTTTCGTTCAGGCCTTCCTGGTGCAGACCCAGCATGGTGTACTCAGCCTGACCGTAAACCGGGCCCCAGGCGCCGGCCAGTTCGCCGCCGATGGCATCCTGGTGCGGATTGCCCAGCGCCTTGGCGTTGCCCGAGCCATAGCTGGCCAGGGTGAACTTGGCACCGGAACGGCCACCGTAGGTGTAAGCCGGTCCGAAGCCGGCGTACGGCGAGGCGGTCGAGGTGACCGTGCTGTTGACGTCGGAATTGTCATTGCTGAAGTTCACGCCGACATGCGCCCAGGCCGTCGGGGAAACAAACGGCGCATAAGCCAGGCGGGCGTTGTAGCCCAGGCCCTGGGTGCGGTTTTCGGCGCCGCCGGTCTGCTTGTGCAGGGAGTAGACCGAGGCACCGGCCCACAGGTTGTCGCTGCTGGTGAAGGCACCCTTGTTCCAGCTGTAGTACACGCCGTTGGTGTAATCCACGCCGCCGTAGACGCCGGTGGCGGAGACGATGTTGCGCTCCAGGAACACCGTGCTGTTGTTGCTGGCGATTTCGTCCAT
>NZ_JONR01000077.1 GCF_000711955.1 Nevskia soli DSM 19509 | reverse complement strand
CTAGAGCATTTTCGATTTACTAATCGACATACCCTGCGTTGGTGAGATAGTTTCTGCATTCTTCCGGAGAGAATGCGTCGAGGAGGCTGCCAATGTGGTCCCAGAGCGCATCGACGGTACGTTTGGCGGCTTTGCGCAGCAGGGTCTTGAGCTTGGCGAAGACTTGCTCAATCGGATTGAGGTCGGGGGAATAGGGCGGCAGGTAACGGATGCTTGCGCCTACCGCTTCAATAGCCTGCCGCACCCCATCAACCTTGTGGCTGCCCAGATTGTCGGCGATGACGGTATCGCCAGGCTTGAGCGTGGGGCATAGAAAGTCCCGCACATAAGCCAGGAATATTTCCCCGTCCATGGGGCCATCGATCACCAGAGGGGCCGTCAGGCCACCCTGGCGCAACCCAGCGATGAAAGTAGTGGTCTTCCAATGCCCATGAGGCACGGCAGCTACGCAGCGCTGTCCTCGGGGCGCTCGCCCATAACGGCGAGCCATGCTGGTGCTGGCCCAGGTTTCATCCAGGAAGACCAGCTTGGCCGGATCCAGGGTCGGCTGAAAGGTGGTCTTCCATTCATGCCGTGCTTGCTGCACGTCGGCGCGCTCTTGCTCGCTGGCGTGCAGGGTTTTTTTTAAGCGTCAGGCCCATCCGATTCAACTGGTGCCATAGTGCCGGCACCTTCAGGACCCTGCCCTGGGAAGATAGCCGGTCGCACATGTCCCGCAGTGTCAGGTCTGGCTCGGCTTTGAGCCAACCTTGGATCGTGGATTCCATCCCCTCGATGGCTGAACGTCGATAGCCTCCCAGTTGGCGGATGCCACGCTCGCTTTCCAGTACGAACCGATCGCGCACTTGGTAGACAAAGTACCGACTCACTTCCAGCCGCCGGGCAATCTCGCTGGCCTTCTCCCCACGTCCTAGCGCCGCCAACACCCGGTCCCGAAACTCCTGTGGATACGCGCGCATACATTCCTCCCGTAGAACCTGAGGAATGTTTACCAAATGTTGATTGTTAAATCAAAAATGCTCTAGTGATCAGTGGTTAGTGACTAGCAAAAACAATGACCTGGCGACCTTTTCGCTAATCACTAGCCACTAGTCACTGCTTCTTCTTCAGGCGACGATCTTCAGGATGCCCTGGAAGATTTCCTCGACCGTGCCCACGCCCTTCAGCGTGACCAGCTTGCCCTGCCCCTCGTAGTAATCGAGCAGGGGGTGGGTCTCCTCGTTGTAGACCTCGATGCGGTGGCGGATCACGTCCGGCTGGTCGTCGTGACGGCCTTCCTTGACGGCGCGATCATGCAGGCGGTGAATGATTTCCTCGTCGTCGACGGCCAGATGCACGGCCTTGTCGATCGGGTGCTGGCCATGGCCTGCGAGCAGCTTGTCCAGCACCTGCGCCTGCGCGGTGTTGCGGGGGAAGCCGTCGAGGATGAAGCCGGGCTTGGCGTCGGGCTGTTCCAGACGCTCTTCGACGATGCCGATGACGATTTCATTGGCCACCAGCTTGCCGGCATCCATCGCGGCCTTGGCCTTCTTGCCCAGGTCAGTGCCTGCGGCCACGGCCGCACGCAGAGCGTCACCCGTGGAAATCTTGGGGATGCCGTAATGCGCGGCCAGCTTTTCGCCTTGCGTGCCTTTGCCGGAGCCGGGCGCGCCCAGCAGAACGATTCTCATAGATGATGCAGCCCCAGGTTTTGGAACCAGCGTGGAAAAAAACTCAGCGGAACGGCCGGGCGGGTGCCGACGCTCGCAATCGTGAAACCTAATATTTGCGTAACGGTACCCGTTCGCCGCGCACCCCGTCAACGCGCAATCGGGCGGCGGCGGCCCTGCCACTGGCTATAATGAGGGTTCGATCACAGCAAACAAGCGGCTTCGCCGCGCAGGAACCCCCGAGCGATGCCACGTAACGCCTTTTACGCCCAGTCCGGTGGGGTCACCGCTGTCATCAATGCCTCCGCGGCCGGCGTGATCGAGACCGCCCGCAAGTTCCACGACAAGATCGGCACGGTCTTCGCCGGCCGCAACGGCATCATCGGCGCGCTGACCGAGGACCTGATCGATACCTCGCAGGAGTCGCCCGCGGCCATCGCCGACCTGCGCCACACGCCGTCCGGCGCTTTCGGCTCCTGCCGCTACAAGCTGAAGGGCTTCGACAAGAACCAGGCCGAGTACGAGCGCCTGATCGAAGTGTTCAAGGCCCACGACATCGGCTATTTCTTCTACAACGGCGGCGGCGACTCGGCCGACACCTGCCTCAAGATCAGCCAGCTCGGCGCCAGGATGGGCTACCCGATCCAGGCCATCCACGTGCCCAAGACGGTGGACAACGACCTGCCGATCACCGATTGCTGCCCCGGCTTCGGCTCGGTGGCGAAATACGTGGCCGTGTCGATCCGCGAGGCCGGCTACGACGTCGCCTCGATGGCCAAGAGCTCCACCAAGGTGTTCATCATGGAGGTGATGGGCCGTCACGCCGGCTGGATCGCCGCCGCCGGCGGGCTCGCCGCGGAGAAGGAAGGCGAGGCGCCGCAAATCATCCTGTTCCCCGAGATCAGGTTCGACGAAGCGGCCTTCCTGGCCCGCGTCGAGGAATCGGTGAAGAAGTACGGCTACTGCGCGATAGTGGCCAGCGAGGGCCTGCAGGACGCCGAGGGGCGGTTCATGTCCGAGGCCGGCAGCAAGGATGTGTTCGGCCATGCGCAGCTGGGCGGCTTGGCGCCGATGCTGGCGCAACTGGTGAGGGACAAGCTCCAGTACAAGTATCACTGGGCGGTGTCCGACTACCTGCAGCGCGCCGCGCGCCACATCGCCTCGAAGACCGACGTGGAGCAGGCTTATGCCGTGGGCAGGGCCGCGGTGGAGCTGGCCGTGGCCGGCAAATCGGGCGTGATGGTGACCATCGTGCGCGAGGCCTCCTCCCCCTACAAGTGGAGCATCGGCGAGGCGCCGCTGGACCAGGTGGCCAACGTGGAAAAGAAGATGCCGCGCGCGTTCATCAGCGCCGACGGCTTCCACATCACCGACGCCTGCCGCGAATACCTGTCGCCGCTGATCCAGGGCGAGGACTACCCGCCCTATCGCAACGGCCTGCCGGCCTATGTCACCCTGAAGAACGTGCCGGTGCCGAGGAAGACGGCGCGCGAGTTCAAGGTGTGAGGATGCGCGCGCATCCTCGCATCCTGAGTGCAACGAAGGATCTGGAACAGCAGTAAAGTCGGAATATGCCGGCTCGACATTTTCAACCGCACACCACCTGAAGGAATACGCAATGGGTTTTGAAGCGCTGGGCGCCGGCGACAAGGCACCGCAGGAATTCAACGTCGTCATCGAAATCGCGGCCTATGGCCCGCCGGTGAAGTACGAGGTCGACAAGGACTCCGGCCTGCTGATGGTCGATCGCTTCATGAACGTGGCGATGAGCTATCCCGCCAACTACGGCTATGTGCCGCACACCCTGTACGACGACGGCGATCCGGTCGACGTGCTGGTGCTGACGCCGCACCCGATCATCGCCGGCTGCGTCATCAAGTGCCGCGCCGTGGCGGTGCTCGACACCACCGACGAGAAGGGCGAGGACGCCAAGATCCTGGCCGTGCCGACCGACAAGGTGTCGAACAAGTACTACGAGGACATGAAGGACCTGTCCGACGTGCCGCAGCGCCTGCAGAACGAGATCAAGCACTTCTACGAGCACTACAAGGATCTCGAGAGCGGCAAGTGGGTGAAGATCGCCGGCTGGCGCGATGCCGCCGCCGCGCGCGCCGAGATCGAGAAGTCGATCAAGGCCTACAAGTAAACATGCTGAGCCGCCGGGCCGTCGTTTTCGCGGCGGCCCGGCCCTGATGGAGTTGCCGCTGTGAAAGTTCTCGTCATCGGCGGCGGTGGCCGCGAACACGCAATCGCCTGGAAGCTGGCGCAATCCTCCCGCGTCGCCGAAGTGCTGGTAGCGCCGGGCAATGCCGGCACCGCCACCGAACCCCGCTGCCGCAATGTTGCGGTCGCCGCGGAGGACGTGCCGGCGCTGTTGAAGCTGGCGCAGGCCGAGGGCGTGGGTTTCACCGTGGTCGGCCCGGAAGGGCCGCTGGCGGCGGGCGTGGTGGATGCGTTCAATGCCGCCGGGCTGCGCGTGTTCGGCCCGACCCAGGCCGCGGCGCAGCTCGAGGCAAGCAAGGCCTTCACCAAGGACTTCCTGGCGCGCCACCGGATTCCCTCCGCGCAATACCGCGTCTTCACCGAAGCCGAGCCGGCGCTGGCCTACGTGGCCCAGCGCGGCGCGCCGATCGTGGTCAAGGCCGACGGCCTGGCCGCCGGCAAGGGCGTGGTGGTGGCGATGACCGTGGAGGAAGCGCAGGACGCCATCAAGCACATGCTGGCAGGCAGCATGGGCCAGGCCGGCGCGCGCGTGGTGGTCGAGGATTTCCTGGTCGGCGAAGAAGCCAGCTACATCGTCGTCGCCGCCGGCACCAACTACGTGCCCCTGGCCTCGGCCCAGGACCACAAGCGCGTGTTCGACCACGACCAAGGCCCCAACACCGGCGGCATGGGCGCCTACTCGCCCGCCCCGGTGGTGACGCCGGAAGTGGATGCGCGGGCGCGGGCCGAGGTGATCGAGCCGACCTTGCGCGCCATGGCCGCCGAAGGCCGCCCCTTCACCGGCTTCCTCTACGCCGGCCTGATGATCGCTCCGGACGGCAGTCCCAGCGTGGTGGAATTCAACGCGCGCCTGGGCGATCCGGAGACGCAGCCGATCCTGATGCGCCTGGACTCGGACCTGCTGGATCTGCTCGAAGCGGCGGTGGCGGGCGACCCGAACACCGCGCCGCCGCGCTGGAATCCACAGGCGGCGCTGGGCGTGGTAATGGCCGCGGGCGGCTATCCCGGCGCCATCCGCAAGAACGATCCGATCAGCGGGCTGGATACGGCCGTGGGCGACAAGGCCAAGGTGTTCCATGCCGGCACCACGCTGCGCGACGGCCAGGTGCTGACCAGCGGCGGCCGCGTGCTCTGCGTCTGCGGCCTCGGCGACACTGTCGGCGCGGCGCAGGCCGAAGCGTACAAGGCGCTGGCGGGCATCCACTGGGAAGGCGCCCACTTCCGCAAGGATATCGGCTATCGTGCGATTTCCAGGGAGAAAGGGGGTTGACCGGGATGAGAAACAGAACAGGCCGCTTATCGCTGGTTGCGCTCGCCGGCGCACTCTGCGCCTTTGGCGCGCAGGCGCAGACATCCGCCGCCACGTCCGCCGCCGCACCGGCCAAGCCGGTGCCGCTGACCCATGTGTACGGCCGCCTGGAGCGCGCCTTGGTGACGGGCTCGCCTTCGATCGAGGTGCAGGCGCAACTGGTCGGCGGCGGCGACTCCACCGTGCTGCTGGTGCAGGACATCAAGTACGCCAGCGGCGAAGGCGGCACCTATGTGCACTTCACCATCGACAACGGCGAGGTCATGCCCGGCAAGACCGTCAACCTCGCGCTGCCGGTGCTGAAGGACCAGCATGTGCACGACCGCGACGGCGGCACCCTGCACCAACCGGTGGTGGCGATGAGCTTCTGCATCGGCGACCACGCCTTCACCACCAACGTGACGCTGAAACTGCGCAGCAATTATGTGCCGCCGCTGCTGCTGGGCAAGGCCGACGCGGCGCAGTTCGGCCAGATCGATCCGCTGAAGAAGAACACCATGCTCGAGCCCAACTGCGCACCCCCGGCACCGGCGGTTTCAACCGCACCGACGACGGCTGCGCACTAGTGTCCTGAGTTAGAAGTTCGCTGACAAAATCTCTTAATGGAAGCGAGGATGTCGTCGGCGGACTTGGTCCAAGCGAATGGCCGTGGGTTTTTGTTGTAGGTATTCAGGTAGTCACGGATGGCGGCTTCCAACGCCACCGTGCTGCGATGCGTCCCGCGCCGGATTTGTTTCTGGGTCAGGTCCGCAAACCAGCGTTCGACTTGGTTGATCCAAGAGGCCGAGGTGGGCGTGAAGTGGGGCTTGAAGTGCGGGTGGCGAGCAAACCAGGATCGAACCGCTGGGGTCTTGTGCGTGCCGTAGTTGTCCATCACGACATGCACATCCAGATCGGCGGGCACCTGGTCGTGCAGG
>NZ_JONR01000076.1 GCF_000711955.1 Nevskia soli DSM 19509 | reverse complement strand
CTGTCCGACTTGCACTGCGCAAAAATGACCGCCGTCGCAGGCGCGATTCATTCTGTTACAGGCTCTTAACAGCCTGGGCCTGCCGCTGGATGCGTCGGCGGAGTCCGCCCTGGCATCGGCCCCGATCCATCACCTGGCCACCACGGAGAGCCGCGCATGAGCAGCGCGCAAGCGCACATCCGCCACGGCTTCCGCGCGGTGCGCCCCTATCTCTATGGCGATGCCGATTTGCCGAATTTCGTGCGCGAAGTGTTCGGCGCGGAGGAACTGGAGCGTACCCCGCACAGGCACGGCGGCTGCAACGTCGAAATCCGCATCGGCGATTCCATCATCGTGATCGAGTCGGGGCCGCATCCGACCGGGGAAAAGACGCGGGCTTCGGTGTATGTGTACGTGGAGGATACGGATGCTGCCTATGACCGCGCCCTGCGGCTCGGCGCCACTTCGGTAGCCGAACCCCAGGACAAGCCCTGGGCGATCGCTTCGCCGGCATGCAGGACAGTTTCGACAATGTCTGGTGGATTGCCACGCAGCGTCGGACCTGCATCTGATCCATGCTTTTTGCAGGGCCGTTCGCCGCGCTTCGTCACGCAAAAAAAGAAGCCGGGGAAATCCCCGGCTTCCTCAATCTGCCGCTGGGCCGTTCGGGCTTCAGTGCATCGTGGTGGTGCCGAATTTACGCTGTGCCTTTGGCGCCGGGCCCTTTACCGCCCCAGGCGTCGGGAAGGTATCGGTCAAAGCGATGGTCTGAATGATCGGCGTACCGAACGGCGTCGTGGCCAAGGCATGCACCGGAGTGCCGCCGCTGGGCGTCGGCAGTGCGGCCGCCTGCAGGAAGGCCTGCAGATCGATCAGCAGGAGGGTTTCGCTGTCGCTCCCATTGATCGATAGCGTCACGCCATAGCTCTTGTTGTTGGACGCCAGCAGGGCACCAACGGCATGCGGATCGGCCTCCGTGGAGTTGTATTCGGAGCTGATGGCGTTGTAGTAGCGCCAGTCGGTCAGGCCGGCCCAGGTCTTGCCATCAGCGGGCGCCGCAGGGTCGTCCAGATGCCCCACCAGAAGCGTCTGGCTGAAGGCCGCAATACCCAGCACCAGGTGATTGGTCGATTCGATCGCCGAACCGCTGAGGATGGGGGTGTCAGTACCATCGCCCAGGAACACCGACTTCATCACGCCACCGCTCTTGGCGCTGAAGCTGGCGGTAGCGCCGCTGCCGCTGAAGGTGAACTGGGTGGGATCATGCAGATCGATGAAGCCCATGTAGCCCTCGTCTTCGGGCGTGATCAGGCCGACGTGGTAGGCCACGTCCACCGCATTGCCATCGACGATGCCGAACGGCGAAGCCGCACCGGCACCCGGCAGGGTCACGCCGAACCCGGACTGGAACTGCGCATCATCCAGCGCATAGGCGGTATTGCCGCCGGTGCCGGTGCCCAGGTTGACCAGTTGCAAGCCGCCGCCCGATCCCCCCGGCCCGTAGTTGCCGGACAACAGCAGGCCCGGCGAAAACAGAGTGGGGTCCGAGGTGGCGCCGCCGAGATTTTCCGCCGCAATTTGCGTGGCGGACAGGGGGATGGGAGTTCCCAGGGTCTGCTTCGCCACGTCATAGGTGAAGTAGCCGTCACCGGTGGCGAGGCGCACGCCACCAAGCTGGCCGACATTGGGATCGTAGATCGAACTCGAGATGAAGGCGGAGCCGCCGGAGAAGCTGGTCTGGGTCTTGAGGGTGGCGGAGAAGTCCGAATCCTTCAGCACGGTCTGCTTGTCCAGGTCCACCAGCACCAGATGGGCGGTGTCGAAGCTGGAAAGAACCGCTTCGGCGTCGGCCTGGCCCGGGATCGCGGTGACCGCATCGACGGTCGGCAGCGAGGGCCTGCTGTTGCTGTCCTTCAGGGCCGCCAGGGCGGTATTGAGCTTGGAGAAGGAATTCAGCACCGGGCTGACCGGGTTGTTGATGTCCAGCCCCTGCAGGCCGAAGCTGCGCGCCGCGACCAGCAGCAACTGGTGGCCGCTGGAGGGCACCACGATCTCGCTTACCGCGCCGGAAGAACTGGTGCTGAGCGCGGCCGATTGCGGCGCCACCTTGCCGACGCCGGAGCGAACTGCGATCGGCACCGAAGGGTCGATCGCGGTGCCGCTGGAAGCGGTGACCACGCCTACGGGCGGGTTGGTGCTGTTGCCCAGATAGGTGCTCATGGCGCTGATCAGGATGCTGCTGCCCAGGGTGCTGGGAATGGTGGTGGTGGTGCCCGGAAATTTAACCGGTCCGCCGCCGGGACCGGCACCGTCCGGTGTGCCATCGAAATAGTCGGAAGCGAGCGCGGCGATGAGATTCGCCGGCGGCTGGTTCTGCGACAGCGCTTCCTGCTCCAGCGCGCCGAGCACCAATGCGAGCACCGCTCCGTCGCCGGTAGTGGCGGCGAAATCCGGTGCCAGCGTGCTCAGGGGCGAAGTGCTGCCAATGCCGAAGGCCAGTTTGATGAGGTTATCGGCCGAAGTGGCGGCGCAGGCGATGACGCTGCCGGAGCAGGTCGCATGCGGAATCGGCTTGACGCCAAGACCCTGGCTTTTCGCGCTGGGACCGGCACCGGCGATGACGCCCTGGGTGCGCGATACGGCCAGTGTGGTCAGGGGCGATACGACGATGCCGCTGAGACCAGCGGCACCCACCTGCGGCAACAAGGCCGACAAACCAGTGCCCGCCGCGTTGGTCACGGTGGTGGTGGTATTGGCCTCGCTGGGGTAGCTGCCGCCGCTGCTGACCAGCAGCACGTCCAGCGGAGCCGCGGTACCGGCGGGCAGCGTCAGACTGAAGCTGCCATCGCCGGAACTGGTAGCGGTACCCAGTGCGGTGGTGCCGGCGGTGCCATCGCTCTTGACCGGGAACGCGCTCACCGTGGCGCCCGATAGCGCCGCTGCGATCAGCTTGCCGGACAGCGTGATGGTCGCACCCGCACCGGACCCGTTGTCATCGTTGTTGCATCCACTGAGCGCGGCAAGCAACAACGCCGGCGCACAGATCCATATTCGTGATTGTTTCATCGCAAATCTCCCAGGCGATCGGAAAGGCATCAGAAGGGCAGTTCATCCCTTCGCTGGAAGATACTTAACCGGGGGCCGGACAGCGCCACCCGATACAGGGGGTATTCAGGGAGGCGCTGTGATGGACTTCACAGTGGCGGCGGCGCCCTGGCGGGCATCCCCACCCGCCTTGCTCCAGTCCAGCCACAGGCGGCCATCACGGTAAACGTGGCCGCTGGCCTTGAGCGCCGTTGCGGTGTCCTCGAGCCGCTCATGGACGTTCCGCACCGGCGCCGGCACGGCATCGCGGCCCAGGGCGAAGGTCTGCTCGCTCACCAGGTCCATGTAGGCCTTGTCCAGGCGCAGGGCCCGTTCGCGCGTTGGCACGATGAGAGCGCGGATGTCCTGGTCGCCGCCCGGCGCGGCGCGGCTCAATGTGGCCAGGTCGAGAACCCCGCCGGGAAAGAAGCGGGCGATGATTTCGTCGTTGGCGCGGAATTCGTCGCCGCCCCCGACGCGTTCGAAATATTGCCGGATCTCCGGCGTGCGGCTGCCGGCCTGCGGCACGTCGACGATGCCGGCCAGATCCTGGTGCCCCCAACCGGCGGCGCCCGGCACCTTGCGCGGCAGGCCGAAGGTCTGGTCCACGGTAACGCCGATGGTGGTGTGGCAGCCCAGGCAGAACATCTGCTCCTGCCGCGTCTGCAGGCGCAGCGCACCGGAAGCGTCCTCGATGAAGCCCTGCAGCTTCCAGCCGAAGGTGTTGGCCAACCCGGTCTCGGCGTTCCCGGCGAAGTCCGGCAGGGCGCCGACTTTCTTTGCCCGGGCCTCCTCGGCGTATTTGGCATGCAGCGCGGTTTCGCCGACGGGTCTCAGCTTGACCGAATAGCGCAATTCCTTCAGGCGCTCCGACAGCAGCGCCGGCGCATCCGGATCGACATAGCGGACGCTGTGCAGGAATTCGGTGCCCAACGGGTAGTCGTAACGCCGCACCGGCTCGGCCGCGGCGGCGCCGGCATAGTGCGGCGGCAGGCCGTGGATGGTGTCGATGGTGCCGCCGATGCGGCCATCGCCATCCAGGTCCATGCCGGCCGCGGCTTCGTCGAGCGGTTCGACGCGCCGCTTCAGGGCGGCGTCGCTGACGGTGTCCGGCACGGCCATCGCCGCTTCGAGGATGGCCAGGTTGATCTTGTAGATGTCCGGCGACGGCGCACCCTGCGCGTCCTCGCGGAAACGCGCCGGCAGACGCAGCAGTACATCGTCGGTGGAGCCGTTGGTGGGCCAGAAGGTACCGGGGAAGGGTTTGTAGCGGAAGGCGCGCCAGCCGCTGCCGTCGCGGGCGAAGCCGGCGCTGTCGAAGCCCTGGCGGTAATCCAGGTCCGGCCGCCAGCCTGCGAAGCCGGCGCGCTGCGCCAGCGCGGCGCGCAGCGGCGTGTAATTGTCCTGGCGGATGTAGGCCAGCGCCTGTTCATCGCTGATCCGCGCGATGGCCGCGCGGCGATCCTTGAACAGGTTGGTCCAGTGATTGGTCATCCCCACCGGACTGAATTCGTACTTCGCCTGCAAGCCCCAGTCGTCCATCAGGTTGCGGCCGTTCTTCTGCGTGTGGCAGACCCAGCAGGGATTGGAGCGCGCGCCGGTACGCGTATAGCACTGCGGCGGCACACCGCCTTCACGGTTCGGCAGGCTGTTGTCGGCCAGCGCCGTGGCCAGTGGATCCGTGGCGGCGGCGGGCGCTTCGGCATGCGCAATACCCAGCGCCGGCAGCAGCAAGGCTGCGCGCAAGGCCCGCGAAACCAGATGTCGTATAACGCGCCTTTGCATCTGGCTCCTCCCCATGAGTTCTTCCATGTTACTGGGATGCGGAACGAGGTGGACACCCCCGTCATGGGGGTAGCGGCCCATGACAAGCAACGATGGCAGAGACTAAAGGGTGGCCCGGACCCGCGCCGCCTCGGCGGAGGGATTGCTGCCGAACAGGCGCTTGAATTCGCGGCTGAACTGCGAGGGGCTTTCGTAGCCGACGCGCTGCGCGGCGATGCCGGCGCTGAGACCTTCCTGCACCATCAGCAGGCGCGCCTGGTGCAGGCGGATGGTCTTGAGGTATTGCAGGGGCGAACTGGAAGTCACCGCCTTGAAGTGGTGATGGAAGGCGGAGACGCTCATGCTGGCCTCGTCGGCCATGGTCTCCACGTCCAGCGGGCTGGAGAAGTTGGCATGCACCTGGCGCAGCACCTTGCCGATGCGGCCGCAGTGGCTGTGGCGGGTGGCGAGCGCGCGCAGCGCCCCGCCCTGCTCGCCGCAGAGCACGCGGTAGACGATCTCGCGCACGATCTGCGGGCCGAGGATGCGGGCATCGACCGGAGTGGCCAGGCATTCCAGCAGGCGGATCACGGCGCTGCTCATATCCTCGTTCAGGGGCGTGGCGTAGATGCCGCGCGGCGAGGTGGCGCTTTCCGGCAGGCGGTCGTCCATCTCCAACAGCAGTTCGGCCAGGGTGGTCATCTCGACCTTGACCTTGACGCCGTACAGGGGCAACTCGGGACTGGCCTCGGTCTCCACCTCGAACGGCATCGGCACCGAGGTGACGAGGTAGTTGCGCTGGTCGTAGACGAACTCGTGCCCGCTGAGGTAGCCGCGCTTGCGGCCCTGCACCAGGATGGCGATGCCGGGTTCGTAGACCACCGGGGTGCGGGGCATGCAGCGGGTGCCGTGCATCAGCTGCACACCGGGGATGCCGCTGGCGCTCAGTCCCTCCGCGCGCACCAGGGATCTGATCAGCTCGACCATGTGCAGCCGGGCGGCTTCAAGCGAGAAATTCATGTCGGGTCCTGCCGATTCGAAGGCGGTTGCGAATGGCGGCCACTCTACACCCGCCGCGACGCGGCGAAATCCCCTCTCTCCTCACTTCTGGAGAATCAGGCAAGCAATAAGCAGCATCCGGTATCGATGCGGCGCCCCTGCGCGCGCGAGAATCTGCGCCATGCCGCAAAGGAGGCTTCGATGAACACCCCAGCAAGGAATTGGCTGATTACAGGGATTTCGCGCGGCTTGGGCCGCGCCTTGGCCGAAGCGGCCCTGGCCCGGGGCGATACCGTGATTGGTACCACCCGCAGCGGTCGTGCCGATCTGCCCGACTCCCAGCGCCTGCACATTCTGGCACTGGACGTATCCGACCCGGAGCAGATCCGCCCGGTCTTGCGGCAGGCCGAGTGGCTGTGCCCGCGACTCGATGTGCTGGTGAACAACGCCGGCTACGGCCTGCTCGGCGCGGTGGAGGAAGTCAGCACGCCGGAAACCTACGAGATGTTCGCCACCAACTTCTTCGGCGCCTACCACCTGATCCAGGAAGTGCTGCCGCGGCTGCGGGCGCAGCGCAGCGGCCATATCGTCAACATCTCTTCCATCGCCGCGCTGGCACCGCTGGCGGGGTCCGGACTGTATGCGGCGAGCAAGGCGGCACTGGAAGGCATGTCCGAGAGCCTGGCGGCGGAGCTGGCGCCGCTGGGTGTGCGCGTCAGCATCGTCGAGCCGGGTGGGCTGCGCACCGGGTTCGCCTCGGCGCAGTCGCTGCACATCGCCGCCCACGAGATCGCGGACTACGACCAGAGCAGCGGCCAGACAGTGCGCCATTTCAGCACGGTGGACGGCCAGCAGCCCGGCGATCCGGAACTGGCGGCACAGGCCATCCTGGAACTGGTGGACGCGCCGCAGCCGCCGCTGCGCCTGCTGCTGGGCTCCGACGCGCTGCGCCGCGCCCGCATCAAGCTGGCGCAGCTGGCGGGAGACATCGACCGCTGGGAGCGGCTGACGCGCAGCACGGATTACGCCGCAGCAACAGCCTGATCGTCCCTTCGCGGAAAAAAATGGGCCGGCGCGAAACCGCGCCGGCCCAACCCAAAAAACCCTGTTGCCGGAATCGATACCGGACTTAAGCCTGCCCCAGCCTGGTGATGGCCTGGTTGGTGAGGTACTTGTTGTAGACATCCACGCCGTTGTCGGAGAGCAGGGACTTGTAGCCGCCGGTGGTGGACTGGGTGTGCATGATGCGGCTCATGCGATTGGCCTGGATGTCGTGGCTATGGACGTAGGTCCAGCTCCAGTCGGAGTTGCCCTTGGCGTCCTTGACGGCGGCAGTGCCGTCTTCATAGCGCGACCAGCCGGGTTCGAAGGATTTCCACATCTCGCCCCTGCGGTCGAAGGTGATGTAGGCGACGAATTGCTGGTTGCGCACGTCGATCCAGACGCGCTTCTTGCCGACGGGAGCGCGCGGGTAGCCGGTGGGCTCGGCTTCCAGGACGATGC
>NZ_JONR01000075.1 GCF_000711955.1 Nevskia soli DSM 19509 | reverse complement strand
CGGGTGCTGCGCTCGGGATGACAAGTGAAGGGGCGACACGCGCGGAAGGCGGGATTCGCTGCGCTGCTCCCGCCCTACACGGGCTGCATTCGGTGCAATGCGCTTCGCTTATTGCACCCTACGAGACTATGCGCGTCATACCGGATAGAAGGATTGGGATTTCAAAACAACGATGTGCCGCCCTTCATGTTCTGATCCACCGATTTACGAATGTGGTGCAGCATGGCTGTGGGTACGGGACCGCTGTCAGGTTCGTAACGCGAGGCCAAGGAATCTCGCGGGGCTTCGCCTTCTTTGGAAGCGGAATCCCGCAATGGGGGTTGCGTGGGAGTCGGGACGGTCATCGCGGACGCTCGTATATGACGACTGTATATTGCGCCGCTATTGATGCGGAAAACAATTGCGCCAGAAGCGGGATTCGGGGCGCGATTGCGCTGGCCCCTCGATACACCCGCTTCGCGGGCACTCGGGGCGAACGGAGTTTGGTAATGGGGTCGGTGAACAGCGAAGCCGGCGGCCATGGGCCGCCCTACGGGCACTGCCGTTCTCGCGTGAACGGGATAGGGTTTAACAGCAGGTTTGCTTTGAGGGTGGTGCTGGCTCATCCCTCGATACGAATCGCTTCGCGATTCACTCGGGACGAACGGGGTTTGGTGTTGGGGGTGGTAAACAGCAAAGCCGGCGGCCACGGGCCGCCCTACAAATGCTGCCCAACAAATTCGAGGTGACGGGGTGATTGGGATGAATTCCGCCGGCCCTCTCCCCTCCCCCGTGCACGGGAGAGGGGAAATTGGTGGGCCTCAATCGGGGGTGTTGGGAGGATTTGGCACGCATGAGAGTTCGGGCGGGTTTTCTTCATGGGTGCCATGTGTGCCAAGGGTTTTTGTTGGCACGCATGCGGGGAGTGGTTGGGGGTGGAGGCGCCAGGTGTAGGTGGCATCCGGGCCGAAGCCGGATCTTTGGGAGGTGATTCCGGCGGGTTTTTTGGCGCGTTGGACGGTGCGCCAGGGGAGGCCGGCTTGGGTGGCGGCTTTTTTTACTTCGGTGGCGGGGAGGCTGGATTCGGCTAGCAACTCGCGGAGCCAGGCGGCGGACTCGGTGAGTTCGGGGTGGGGGTCTTCGGGGGTGATGCCGGCCAGGGCCTGGTCGGCGGTGATGGTGACCAGTTCCGATTCCCAGGTGATGCGGGGGGCGCCGTTGGGGGCCGGGGTGATGCGGTAGGCGAGGCCTTGGGTTTGCTGGCCGAGGTTGTTTTTGCTGGGGAGGAGCAGGCGGCGCTCGGGGTGGGCGGGGTCTTTTGTTACCAGGAAGCTGGCGCGGGCGATGGCGACGAAGGCGAGGCTGCCGCTGACGCGGTAGAGGGAGGAGGCGCGGTGGCCGGACTTGTTGAGATGGAGGACGGCGACGATGGCGACGCCGGCCTGGGCGGCGAGCTCGCCCAAGGGCTGGAGCAGGGCGCGCATGGCGGCGTTGCGGTGGCTGTCCGACTCGCCCAGGTATGCGGTGAGGGGATCGAGGCAGACGAGGCGCACGCTTGGGTGGGCGGCGAGGAAGTTGGCGAGGCCCTGAAGGTCTTGCTGGAGATCGAGGCGGCGGGCGCCCTGCCCTTGCGGGGTGACGGTGCGGAGGATGTGGACGGCGTTGGCGTCCGCGCCGGCGGCGTCGAGACGGGGGCGGACGGTATCGGCGGTGTTGTCCTCGTCCGACACGAGGAGGACTTCGCCGCGCGGGCAGGCTTCGCCACTCACCGGCCAGGGCGCGCCGCGGGTAACGCGGGCGGCGAGGTCCACGGTGAGGACGCTCTTGCCCTGGTCCGGATCGCCGACGATGAGGGTGAGCTTGCCCAGGGCGATGCGGCCGGGCCAGAGCCAGCGCACGGACTCGGCGGGGACTTCTTCGGCGCGCACGGTGAGGAAGCTGGGGGCGGCGGCGCGGCGCGCGGCCTGGGCCTGCCAATCGAGCGCGGCGATGGTGGCGGCGACGGGATCCGCCGCTGGGTCTGGTGAGGTGCCGGCGGGCTCAAGCTCTTCGACGGTGCAGCCGAGCTGGCGCAGGTGGGTGGCGAGTTCGCGCTGCTGGCGCCGGGCGGCGATGCCGGCGGAGACGGGCCAGAGGCGCAGGCAACGGCCGCGCAGGGGGGACCAGTCCGTGACGGCGAGATCTGGACTGGCGGTGGTGGCGGGGAGGCCGAGGTCGGAGAGGGCGGCGGCGGTGGATTCGTCCCACACCCAGTAGACCGGCCGGGAGAGGGGCGCGGCGAGCAGTTCGGGGAGCATGAAGAGGGGGCGGCCCTGGGGCGGGGCCGGCGGCTCGCCGCGGCACCAGGTGCGGCCGTTGTAATGGAGGGTGACGGTGCAGGCGTTGAGCGGGCGGCCGGGCTCGTGGCCGAGGGGGCGGACGAAGCGCAGGCGGTGGAACAGGGCGGTGCCATCCGCCGCGCGCCAGGTGTGCACGCCCGCGGGCAGCCAGCCGGCGCGCATCTTGTGGGCGAAGACGCTGCCGAGGTCGTCGCGGGCTTCGGCGTTGGCGGAAGCGGAGGGGGATTTTGGGCTGGGCATGTTCAGGCTCCCTTGCGCGGGCGCGATTCGACCGAGGCGGTGACTTCGTCTTCGTACCAGCCGGTGGCGCGCAGGCCCAGCTCGACGCGGCGGGGGAACTGGCCAGCGGCTTCGAGCTTGGTGAGGGTGCTTCTGCTGAGGGAGGTGCGGTCGCGCACGGCGCGCAGGCGGATGATCCGCCGGGCGGCGGGGACTTGGGTTTGCATGGGGACTCCTGGGTACGAGGGCGGCGGTGAAGGCCGCGGGCAATAAAAAACCGCCTTGCGGCGGTTTGGGTTCATTACGGCTATTGGGGGCTTCTGGGCCTTTCAGGGGCCGGAAACGACGAAGCCCGCCGGAGGCGGGCTTTTGGGGTGGGGCGTGAGAACCACCGGTTACTCTTTATATTCCGGGTTTTACCGGATGGCAAGAGTGAGATGAGCCGTTGATGTTGACCGCGTTACAACTTGGCGACACTTCCTATGTAACTCTTCAATGCAATTAGTCACTTTCGGGGGGATGTGATACAAACCGCTCGATCCAAGAAAGGTGGGACAACCGGATGGCGCGGAAGAAGCTGGCAGAAGTCGAGATTCTGACCTCGACTGTGTTGGGATATGACGAATTCGAAATGGATGTGGAGCAGATACTTCGAAGTCAATTACCTGGCTTTTTCAAAGATCTAGCCGTGGCCCCGCTGACACTCGAACACATAGAAAAAATTCCCGTCCGGGCAAAAGGAGCTTATGTCCTTTACGAAAACTCGCTGCCTGTATATGCGGGCAAAACCGATTCCCGACATGGGTTTCGCGATCGTCTTTCGCGGCACTTCCACACGATTCAAAATCGCCGAAATATGGATCCCGCGCACATCGGATTCAAAGCGGTCCGCATCATGGTCTTCTCCAACTTCGATGTGGAGACCATTTTGATAGAGGAAATGCGCCGACTTCATGAATCGTATCTTGCTTGGAATACCAGCGGCTTCGGAAGCAACGATCCAGGACGCAGACGCGAGGGACAGGAATCCGCCGAATTTGACAGCAAGCATCCTATTGACGTCGACCGGCCTCTAGATTTCGTCGAAGCTGGCACCTACGACGTTCTTGGACTTCTGGTCCTGCTGAAGGAGAAATTGCCGTATCTATTGAGATTTGAAACAGATGGTATAGGCAACAATTCCAAAGGCACCGCAAAAAACGCGAAATACACGGTGGGCCACGTCGATCAGCGTTCCACATTTGTGACTGTGCCAGCAGGCGGGGTCTTAAGCATGCGGCAGTTGATGCGACTGATCGTGTCGGCACTTCCGACTGCTCAATGGCAAGCCACGATTTTTCCTGACCGCGTGATTTTGTACAAAGAAAACAACAAAGAATATTTGTACGCGATCGATACAATTTGATCTCGATATACGCAGCGTGGCGCCTTACGCGATCATAAGTTTCTCCAGAGCCATCCATCTTGTTCGCTTCTAGCTAACTAGACGCAAGGCAATACGTACAAATTCTGTTTCACATCCGTTGCCTCGCTCTGGCGAAATAAAAAATAATACTGTACATTTATACAGTACAAGTCGTCGCGAGACTTCCTTGTGAGGGTTCATGGGCCAGCATATACTGCAATTTGCCGCGGATTGCTGCGGATGGATGCGGAGTGCTGCGATGGGGAAGGATGGCCAAAATGCGTATCGCGTCACGACCACGCTGACGCACCAACAGCACGAAGAGCTGGAGAGAATTGGCAAGCAAAGCGGGGTCAAGGTTGCCTGGTTAGTTCGGCGCGCGGTTGATCGCCTGATCAAGGACGCCAATGGGGGCACCCTTCCCATCGATTTTGGACCTGGGGGCCCTCATGCGTAGTGTCGAGCTCTTCAGTGGCTGTGGCGGACTAGCTCTCGGGCTATCTCAGGCCGGGTTTCACCATGAGTTGATGGTGGAATGGGACCAGGATGCGGTGACCACGGTGCTATATAACCGTGCCCGTGGCATTCGCCATGTGAAGGACTGGACTCTTGAAAGAGCGGATGTACGCGCCGTCGACTGGCACCGCTATGCCGGCCTGGACCTCGTGGCTGGCGGCCCCCCATGCCAACCCTTCTCCATAGGCGGCAAGCACCGCGGGCAAGACGATGCTCGCGACATGTGGCCTGAGGCGATTCGAGCAGTTCGGGAAAGCCGTCCGAAGGCGTTCTTGTTCGAGAACGTACGTGGCCTGGCCCGTCCTGCTTTCGCTCATTATCTCCGCTGGATCCTTGCTCACCTTCGACATCCCGAGATGTCTCGGAAGTCAGGCGAAACCCACGAGCAGCATACGCACCGCCTGGAAGCATCGAAGCAGCCGGCTACTTATGACGTGCTGGTGATGAAGGTTAACGCGGCGGATTTCGGCGCCGCGCAAAAGCGCAACCGCGTCATTGTTGCCGGAGTGCGCGCGGATCTTGGAATTACGCTGAAGCCAGCTGAGCCCACTCATTCGCGTGATCGGCTTTTATGGGATCAATGGATCTCTGGAGAATATTGGGATAGGCACGGAATGGCGCGGCCGGCGGCCAGCGAAGCACCAACCATGGCGCTCGCAGCGATCAAAGCTATGCGCTCCTTGGACATTCCGCCCCCTGGAAAACCCTGGGTAACCGTTCGCGACGCTCTGGCTGGACTCGGAGAGCCAGATGGACGGGCCAACCACACACTCCAAGACGGCGCGCGCATCTATGCCGGGCATACGGGCAGCGTACTAGATGAACCAGCCAAAGCACTCAAGGCGGGTGACCATGGCGTACCTGGTGGCGAGAACATGATGGTGCGCGATGACGGGTCCGTTCGCTATTTCACCATCCGGGAAGCCGCGCGCCTTCAGGGGTTGCCGGATACTTATTTGTTCCCGCGATCCTGGAGCGAAAGCATGCGTCAACTAGGTAACGCAGTGCCATCTCAGTTGTCTGATTCATTGGGCCGTTGGATTTCTGGCACTTTAACTGGCGCCGGAACTGCTAAGCGAGCGAAGGCCGCTTAATAGCAAGGAAGAAGCGTGTGTTGCGCTTCTCTACTGAGATACGTGAATAACTAATGCGCTAGTTACTGTGATCCGCACATGCATCCAACTTCCACGCTTTATTCGTAGTTTCTTCGCGTTTTCTTGAATTTCCCTTGAGCGACAAATATCGGTCAGTTCGTCAATGAAGCGACCTCAGATAATTGAGGTATCGTAAAAGAGGCAATGACGGCGACGGACTAATGAAACAGGTGGCGAAAGTGGATCCAGCGCGCAGCGCACAGATGGCGCTCGTCCGCTCACGCGACACAAAGCCAGAAATGCGTGTTCGCACCGCCCTGCACGCCGCCGGCCTACGTTACCGGCTTCACGATCGGCGCTTACCCGGCGCCCCGGATTTAGTGTTCCCAAGCCGACGCATCGTTCTATTTGTACATGGCTGCTTCTGGCATCGCCACGACGGCTGTTCCGCGAACAGATTGCCAAAGTCACGCCTCGACTTTTGGATTCCAAAGCTCGAAGGAAACGCGGAGAGAGACCAGCGACAGCAAGCCGAGCTTGAGGCTCTAGGTTGGCGCGTTCTCGTGGTGTGGGAATGTGAAACTAAGACACACGATCAACTCGCCGCGCTTGCCAAAGTGATTCGTAAAAATCCCCTGCAGCGATCAGCACCTCCAGCCAAGAAAGCCCTAGTCGCGCGAGTGAAGCGTGTTAATTGAGAATGTGAACCGCGAAGACCAAGATAATTTCGCGGGTTCTTTTTAAAGTTAAGAAGAGATTGCGCTTGTTACGCCTCGTGCCGAGGCGCCTGGATTCCGGTTTTCGCCGGAATGACGGGGGAGAGGGATGGCGGATCAAATGGGGTTCGCCACGCACGGTAACTGTAGTTACCATTTATAACTGCAGTTGTAGGATGGCGAAGGCGCTGGTTTGACCGTTCACGCGGCTTCCCGTATATATTCTGTAGCCCCTCTCTCCACCGGACTACAGTAATGTTGATTACCCACGAGCACAAAGAAATCTACCGCCAGGTCAAAACCTTCGTCGAGAAGGAGCTGAATCCGCATGTGGCGGAGTGGGAGAAGGCGGGGATCTGGCCGGCGCATGAGGTGCTGAAGAAGATGGGCGGCCTGGGGCTGCTGGGGATCTCGAAGCCGGAGGCTTATGGCGGGATGGGGCTGGATTACTCGTACGAGATCATGTTTGCGCAGGCGCTGGGGAATTGCCTCTCGGGCTCGATCTCGATGGGGATTGGCGTGCAGACGGATATGGCGACGCCGGCGCTGGCGCGCTTTGGCTCCGAGGATTTGAAGAAGGAATACCTGGCGCCGGCGCTGGCCGGGGACATGGTGGTTTCCATCGCCGTCTCGGAAGCGGGGGCGGGCTCGGATGTGGCGAGCATCAAGACGACGGCGCGCAAGGAAGGCGGCGACTATGTGATCAATGGCTCGAAGATGTGGATCACGAACGGGACGCAGTCGGACTGGGCGTGCACGCTGGTGAATACGGGCGAAGGGAAGGTGCACGAGAACAAGTCGCTGATCATCGTGCCGATGGATGCGAAGGGGATCGACCGGAAGACGAAGCTGGACAAGCTGGGGATGCGCGCTTCCGACACGGCGATGATCTTCTTCGACAACGTGCGGGTGCCGCAGCGGAACCTGGTGGGCAAGGAGGGCATGGGGTTCATGTACCAGATGCTCCAGTTCCAGGAGGAGCGGCTGTTCGGGGCGGCGAGCGGGATCGACGGCTTGACGAACATCATCAATGAGACGATCGAGTACACGCGGCAGCGGCAGGCGTTCGGGCAGTCGATCGTGGATAACCAGTATGTGCATTTCCGCCTGGCGGAGCTGAAGACGGAGGTGGAGTCGCTCAAGGCGCTGGTGTATCAGGCGACGGAGGACTATGTGGCGGGGCGGGATGCGACGATGCTGGCTTCGATGGCGAAGCTGAAGGTGGGGCGTGTTTCGCGCGAGGTGACGGACGGCTGCCTGCAGTTCTGGGGTGGGCAGGGGTATATGTGGGAGAGCAATGTGGCGCGGGCGTTTCGCGATACTCGCTTGATTTCGATTGGGGGTGGGGCGGACGAGATCATGCTTGGGATCATCTGCAAGTTGATGGGGATTTTGCCGGGGAAGAAGAAGCATGCGGCTTTGAAGGAGAAGCGGGAGGGTTGATTTTTGGGGGGAGGTTGATGCGTTGTTGATGGTGCGTCCCTCACCCCTGCCCCTCTCCCGTCCCACACAAGGGACTCCCTCTGGTCGGAGGGAGAGGGGTTCAACGGCGGGTTGGCTTTGAGTGCGGCGCTGGTTCATCCCTCGATACGAATCGCTTTGCGATTCACTCGGGACGAACGGGGG
>NZ_JONR01000074.1 GCF_000711955.1 Nevskia soli DSM 19509 | reverse complement strand
GGCAGTCTGAATAGCGACGTTCCAGTTCGGCCGAACGCCCACATATTCGCCTCAAGCAGGGCCACGTGGGATCAGGCGTTGGAGAACATTCCATCCGTTGCGAGGCTCCCTCAATGAGGGCAGAACCACGTAGATATCGCCTCTCAAATCCAGCAGGATAGGGGGCGCACCGCGCATCGTCCGCAGACCGCAGTCGGCCCATTCCAGCCTGTCGCGAGCGGCCGCTTCCTGGCGCTGAAATTTGATCGGCCTTAATATCGTGGCATCTAGAGATTTCAGGGACTTGGCGTATGACTTGCCGTATTGAACCGCGGATGCTGTGTTGGTCCATGCAGTCTAATCAGCGCTAGCCAGCAAAGGCCATGAAACATCTCAATGGAATCAGAGCAAAAGTTCTGGAAACGGCGCGATCTGAGCCAGCGTCTCCTTGGAAGCGCATCGCGAGCCGCGCCCAACTGTCGCTTCCACCAGGAGACTTTCGGCCGCCGGTGAAGCTCGGCGTTGGGTCAACTAGCTTGTCGTCCAGGGGAAACTTATGCGTAGCTGCGACTGGCTAAGGTGGTCAGTCTACTTTGGGGCAATGTTCTTGACAGCGGCATGCACCGACAACCCTACGGCACATGTCAGCGCGACATTCAGTCCACGCCCTGATCAGAGACTGAACGGAGAACAGAAGATTCAAATTCCGAAGAATTTTATCTACAGCCGGCAGGCGATTGATAAAAGAGACTTCGGACTAGTTGAAGGGATCTACGTCGCCGAGTTTCAGGATAACTACGGAAAATATTTTCGTGGGCCAAAAGGATGTGTTTTTTTAAGTGCCCACGGACACTCCGATACTACAGTACACCAAGACGGCGGCATTTATTTGCCCAATCCAGAGAGTAACGCACAGCCAACGATCTATTACTATATTGGCAGCACGATGAATGCCAAGCAATTCGATCAGTACGAATTGCAGCAATCAGTTGCGCCTGTCACTCCCAGTACGACGACAGCCCAAATTGTCGGAGGGGCAATCGGAGTGGGAATCGTCTCAGGGATAGTTTCAGGGCTCAACGGAAAGATTGCATTCCATTCGCCGCCAAATGATTGGGGATCGTTAATCCGGAACATAAAAACCGTTGTGCCGTGAACGCTTCGGTTGTCGAAACCCTTGACCTTGCCGGACGAGCCAACATTCGAAGCGTAATGCAACAAGCTGAATATCGAAACGGATAAGCCATGACAAAAGCATGGGTCATTGCCGCGCTATTGTTGTTGAGCGCCTGCACCCCTTCAGTCACTCGCTTTGGAAATACTTCCGCTGACGACTCTAACCTGTCGATGATTGTTGCGAGAGGCATTTCCCTTCCCCAAATCAACGATGTCATGGGAATCATAATCCGAGATATTGATGGACACATGTGCTTCACCGGGTGTGGCAGCCCTTTTAGCCGTACTGTTCCCGGCCGACACGAACTGAAAGGGACACTAGAAACACCGAGGAGAATCAATTTGCTTGGATGGTCCAACTGGAAATCCGCCCCATTTGAAACAAGGGTGACTTTAGAACCTGGTTGGGTATATTTGGTGGAACCTACCGTTGTCGATCAAAAAATTGATATTTCTTTCCGAAAACTTTGCCAGACGAATGATTTTGATAAGACGATACAGACGCTATTGGCGCAAAACATTTTTGCGCTGCCATCTCCACAGAGTCTAAATTGCAGCCGCTAAAAGCCAATAAACATTGCGAGTTGCCACTTCTTAGACAAACTCCAGTTGTGGCATATTGTCATATGCAATGAGAACTGCTTGCGACGCGTCGAAATCTGATCATGCTGCCAAATGGCGATCTTGAGCCAAGCTCAACGTCAGAGGGCTGCAAGCTGAAACTACCGTGCCGTCCGCGAACGCCAACCAAAGGTACCCAAAAGCCGCCGTCCATGACCGACTGCACCGGCCTGCCAGGCGCCCGACCGAGGTCTCTGGCGTACGGCCGCTTTTGTGCTGCGAGATTCAAGGATCGTGTGGCCGCTCTTGGCACATACCGGCCTGTCGTTGAAGTCGGCTTAGTGGTGGGAACTGACCTTGTAATGGCGTCAGCGAGCAAAAGCGGACCACGAGAGACTGCTCCAGACTATGAAGCGTCACTCGTGGCCGTGCCGTGCCTGATCAATACCTCGGTGCGGCGTAATACGCCGGGGCCGGTGCGTAATACGGGCGGTAAACCACACGCGGTGCGTAGTAGATGACCGGCGCCGGCTGTGCGTAGTAGGCCGTGGGGGCCGGTGCGTACGTCACGGCCGGAGGTGGTGCGTAGTAGGTTGGGCGCGGTGCCGGCTGTGCGTAATAGGCTGTGGGTGCCGGCATATACGTCACGGCTGGCGGCGGTGCGTAGTAGGCTGGACGTGGCGCCGGCCCTACCGCTGGATTGAAGGCCGGCCCGAGCGGGCCCTCGAAGCGGCCGGTGAACGGTGCGGTGGCCAAGGCCGCGGCTGTATTGAGCACCACCCCCGCCGCAACGAACGGCATGGTGATGACGGTGGCGATGACGTCGCCAGGACGGTCGGGGCGACGATCGTAATAGCCATCGGCGTTCGCGATGTTCGGCAGGACTGCCGCCAGACCCAGCGCCGCAATGCCAAGGAGTTGTTTGTTCATTTAGCCGTTACCCCACACGCGCCCATGGATTGAGACGATGGTGGGACTTATACACTATCGCTCCTGAATGGAAGGTGAACCCCGGGATCGGCGCGGATTTGCCCCTGGTCGATGGCGCTGCTCCGCGCAAAACTGGCGGATTCAGAGGGGGATGGCTGCCATCGGGAATCGGGGATAGGGTCTGGTTTGCAGGCCCACTTTCGGGCGGTGAAATCCAGAGGCGACCGGGCGCAATTGGCATCCAAGGGCCGATTGCCAAAGCATCCGCGGGGCCTCTCCAGCCTGTCATGTCCGGCGGGAAGGGGCGGTCAAGTTCGTCGGAAGTTCTGTACTGGAAAGTACCCATGCGATGAGGATGCATAGGGTGATGGCGATGGAGAAGGCGAGTGGGGCGATGAAGAAGTATTGCCAGGTGATGATGGCGATGGCGAGGTAGGCGGCGGCGAGGGTGAGGAGGAAGGGGCGCAGTTTTGCCGCATCGGCTTTGGCGAGGGTGGCGAGTTGCCAGAGGATGAGGGCGAGGGCCAGCTGGTAGACGCTGATGCTGAGGCCGAAGCCGTGGTAGAAGGCCCAGTAGGTGCGGTCGGCGCCCATGGCGCGGACGGGGAGGGACTTCATGGTTTGTACGAAGGCGGCGGTGGGGCCGTCCTTGATGAGGATCCAGGGAGCGCCGGCGCTGTGGCCGGCGGCGAAGAGGAAGGCGAGGATGGAGGCTATACGGAGTGGGATGTGGGGTTTCATGGCGGTGGTGCTGCTGTTGTCAGGGAGCGGCTGCTGGGAAGTGCGCGCCCCTCACCCCGGCCCTCTCCCCACAGGTGGGGAGAGGGGGAAAGAAGTTGTTGCGGATGGGAAGAAGATTCACAGCGGGTGGCTGGCGATGTCGGCGGCGTAGAGGGCGAGGAGGCCGGGCCAGCCGCCGTTGACGTCGTTGCGCATCTTTTCGCCGCCCTGGGGGCCGAGGGATTCGAAGTCGCGGTGTTCGACTTCGACGCGGGTGGTGCCGGGGGCGGTGGGGATGAAGCGGACTTCGACTTCGGAGGCGACGGTGGTGTCTGGCTTCCAGTCGGCGTTGATTTCCCAGCTGACGACGAGGCGGCTGGCGGGTTCCCAGATGCGGACGTGGCCGTTGCTGACTTCGCTGCCGTCTTCGTATTCGGCGTACCAGCGGCCGCCGACGTAGGGTTCGATAAGGGAGCGTTTGACGGGGCCGTTGCCGATGCCGTGGGATTTGGGCCACCAGCGGTCGATGTGGGCGGTGAAGATTTCGAAGGCGCGGGCGGGGTCGGCCTGGACTTCGATGCTTTTGCGCACGGGGGCGATGGTGATGTGGCGGCTCATGGCTTGGGGTCCTTGCGGTGGCGTGCGTCGCGCGCGACTTCCTGCTGGAAGGCGCTGAGGGCTTCGTCCCAGAACTGGTCGAGCCAGGCGCGCAGGGGCGCGAGGCCCTGCGGGTCGATGGAGTAGACGCGCTGGGTGCCGGCGGCGCGGTCGGTGACGAGGCCGGCGTTCTTGAGGGCTTTGAGGTGTTGCGATACGGCGGGGCGGCTGACGCTCATGCCGCGGGCGATTTCACCGACGGGACGCGGGCCGGCGCGCAGGCGCTCGAGGACTTTGCGGCGGGTGGGATCGGCCAGGCAGTCGAGGGCTTTTGCGTAAGTCATGGCTTACGGTAAGTATTTGCTTACCTAGTGTCAAGCCTTGGGTTCAGCCTCCGGGGCGGGATCGTGGCTTGACATGTGACTAAAAGGTCACATATTGTCCGGCCATGGATGAAGTGTTCAAAGCCCTGGCGGACCCGACGCGGCGCAGCTTGCTGGATGAGTTGTTCCGGGAGGACGGGCAGACGTTGGGGATGCTGGAGGCGCGGTTGCCGATGACGCGCTTCGGGGTGATGAAGCACCTGAAGCAGTTGGAGGAGGCGGGGCTGGTGGTGAGCAAGAAGCGCGGGCGGGAGAAGCTGCATTTCCTGAACGCGGTGCCGATCCGGCTGTTGCATGACCGCTGGGTGAGCAAGTACGCGGAGCCCTGGGCGGCGGCGCTGAGCGGGCTCAAGCATTCACTGGAGGACAGGACGATGGAGAAGGTGTTCGAGATTTACATCAAGACGACGCCGGAGCGGTTGTGGCTGGCGATCACGGATACGGAGATGCGGCGCAAGTACAACTTCGGCGCGGTGGTGACGTCGACGTTCAAGGCGGGTTCGCGCTACGAAGGTGTGGGCGGAGGCAACCTGATTTTCGAGGGGGAGAATCTGGAGGTGGATCCGCCGCGCCGGCTGGTGCAGAGCTTCCACGCGGTGTGGGGCGAGGATGTGAAGGCGGAGGGGACGTCGCGGGTGACGTGGGAGATTACGGCGGTGGGGGATTCGTGCCGGCTGGTGGTGACGCATGATCAGTTGCGCGAAGGGGCGAACGAGCAGTTGTATGGCGGCTGGCCGATGGTGTTGTCGGGGCTGAAGACGCTGCTGGAGACGGGGGAGATTTTGACGACGCCGGGTTCGTTGCGCTGGTTGGGAGCGCAGTAGGCGTGGGCGTGTCGCTCAGGCGTGCTTGTTCTGGCGGACCTTGCCGAAGTGGATGGAGATCCAGACACCGAGCAGTACGGCGCCGAGCAGGGTGGTGAGGAAGCCGGGGTTGAGGGTGAGGGCGAAGGGGAAGGTGAGGAAGAGGTAGCCGCCGGCGAGGAGGTTGACCAGGCCCCAGAGGAAGTTGACCAGGGGCGAGGAGTCGCCGATGCCGGGGGGCTTGGAGAAGGGGCTGGGAAAGGGCATGCCCATGAGGCCGGCGGCGAGGTGGGGGATGCAGTTGCAGAGGAAGGCGCCGGTGAAGAAGTTGGCGAGGAAGTGCATGCGGGCGTGTCCTTCTGGTTGCGGTTGCGGTGTCCGGATGGCGAGGCGATCCAGAGTGGTGTGGATGATGCAGGGTTTCGCGGGTGGTGGGAAGGTGTGAAGCGGGATGTGGAAAAGCATTTTTGCTGGGATGGTTTCGCGGATGGGCGGGTGGATGTTCCACGCGAAACAAAAGGGGTGGGTTATGGGATGAAAGCCTTGGGTTTGCCAGACAAACCCAACCCTAACCCACCCCTAACCCAACCCTAACCCAGGGCTAAGCCAACCAAGAACCAAGAACCAATAACCAAGAAAAAGATAAAAGACTTTTTTGCAGCCCTTGGCGTTTTAAGCGACGGGGGTGAAATGGGGCGGAGGAAGGCGCCGGGCTTTTCCCTTGCCCCGGACCGGGCGGCTGGTTCGCATACGCGCTTGGTGAGCTTGCCCCGCAGCGCTTGCCTGTCGGCCGCGCTGGGACTCAGGCCGCGGTGAGTGTGCCTTGGTGGAAGAGCAGTTGCCAGTTGCCTTGATTCAGTTTCCAGATGGAGCTGCGCAGTGCGTGGGCGGCGGGTGCGCCGGAGGTGGCGTGGCGGTGGCTGCGGTAGGTGACGAGGGCGGTGTCGGCGGACAGCGGGGTGAGTTTGAAGTCGCTGAGGCTGCGTTGGGTGTGGGGTTCCTGTGCGAGGGCCTGGATGATGGCGGTGCGGGTCCAGACGGTGCCGGAGGCGCCGAATTCCACGAAGTCTTCGGCGAGCAGTTGCAGCAGGGCTTGTTCGCTGGAGCGGACCTCGGGTTGGAGGAGGCGCGTTTCGAGCTCGAGGAGGTGGGCTTGCAGTTGCATGAGGCGGCGGTGGCTCGGCTGGGTGGGTCTGTGCGGATGATGTTGCGGCGTTGGTTTGATTGGCAAGGATGGCGCGCTTCGCCCTCTTTCCGGAAACGCCGCGTGGGTGGTGCGGGGGAGTTCGGGATAGGCAATCTTGAGGGGTTGAGGCGTGACGGGAGCGCGGGTGTAGACTGGGTCATGCAAAGAACTGGCGGCCATTGCAGCCGCCTGGAGGATGGACATGGGCGCCGGATGCGGGAATCGCGCAATGCGGGTTTCGTGGGTTCATCTGCGGCTGCTTTGGATGGTAGTGCTGGCGCATTCGCTTTCCGCTTGTGTGGGCCTGCCGGAGCAGCCGGCGATTTCGCAGGAGGATGTTGCCTGGGTCAGCGGCGGTGGGGGCTTGTCGCGCGCGCCGGAAGACGGGGCGATCGAGGATGCGTCCACGCTGATGCGGGTGACGCCGGAGATGCGGCGCTTCGCCAATGAGGCGACGGCCGGCGAGGTGAGTGTGCAGGGCAAGGTGGTGGCGCTGGCCGAGGCATTGGGCGACGCGGACAAGCGGCATGTCAGGTACGACGCGGAGGCAACGCTGACGGCGGAGCAGGCGTTCCTGCAACGGCGCGCGAATTGCCTGTCGTATACGCTGCTGTTTGTGGCGCTGGCGCGTGAGGTGGGGATTCCGGCGGAGTTCAACGAGGTGGACGTGCCGCCGATCTGGGATCTGGGGGACGACCGGACTTCGCTGCTGTACCGGCACATCAATGCGCGGATCGACCTGTTTCACGGATACCGGGTGGTGGATGTAAGCGGCGACGAATACGATCCGGCGTATGACCAGCGGGTGATTTCCGATACGGCCGCGCTGGCGCAGTTCTACAACAATCGCGCGGTGGAGCTGCGGTTGAAGCAGCGGCAGGCGGAGGCGTTGCGCTACGCGCTGCGGGCGCTGGAGCTTTCACCGGATACGGCTTACCTGTGGACCAACCTGGCGAGCCTGTATCTGCTCGACGGCAATGTGCGCGCGGCGCGGATCGCGGTGACGCAGTCGCTGCAGCTGGATGCGTCGAGCATGATGAGTTACGACACGGCGTCGCAGGTGTACGAACAACTGGGCGAGCCCCGCCTGGCGCGGTATTTCCACCAGCGGGCGCAGTATTTCCTGGAGCAGAATCCGTATCACCATTACCAGTTGGCGCTGGCGGCGCTGCGTGCCGACGACAAGGAGGTTGCATACAACGAGACGCGCAGGGCGATCGGGATGTATTCGAAAGACGCGAGGTTCTTCTTCCTGATGGCGGTGGTGCTGAATCAGATGGGAAAGGAGGTGCTCGCCAGCCAGAGCATGCAGGTGGCGATCGATCTCACCAGCGACCCGGCGCAGCAGGAGCGGTACAGGAGCAAGTTCGCGCGGTTGACGAAGCAGGGGTGAGGGGCGCGGAAGCGTTCCGGTGGGGTGTTGCGGTTTGCGGTAGAGAAGAATATAAATGTGCTGTGCTTGTCGTGTTGCGACTGAAGCGCAATGAAGCCCCGCCGTCGAGCGGGGCTTTTTTGTTGGCGGGCTCGTCTTCGGGGCGCGCGTTGGCCCCTCGATACACGTTGCTGCGCAACGCACTCGGGGCGAACGGGGTTGGGTGCAGGGGCGAGGACGGAGGGGCGCTCCGCCTTGCCTGAAGGCGCTTGCTTTTGGTGTCCACCCCTACGGTTCTGTTGTTTTCTCGGGCTGCCTGCGGGCGGCTTTTTTGTTTCAGGTGACCCGTCCTGTCCTGGGTTGACACCTTTTCCACCAAGAAGAGGCGAGTCAATGACGACAGGCGTTAAGCGGACACAGCGGGACTACACGCTGGCTTTTAAGCTGGCGGTGGTCGAGCAGGTCGAAAAAGGCGAACTGAGCTACAGGCAGGCCCAGGCGCGGTACGGCATCCAAGGGCGGTCGACGGTGCTGGTGTGGCTGCGCAAGCACGGGCGCCAAAGCTGGGGTGTTGAGGCATCATCCCGTGCTATGCCCCGCACACGCCCCCCAACACCCGGCGAACTGACTCCCGAGCAGAAGATCAAGGCGCTGGAAGTCCAGTTGCAGCAAGCCCAGGAGAAGGCCCAG
>NZ_JONR01000073.1 GCF_000711955.1 Nevskia soli DSM 19509 | reverse complement strand
TCGGTGTTTACTCGGTCCCCTGCGCTTCTCGGCCAAGGTGGGCGTTTTAGACAGGCCATCCCTGGCCTGTCTAAAACGGCTTCGGCATCCATGCCTCGCCCGCGTCTACGCGCGGCTATTCCACCTTGGCCTGCGATGCTCGGCGCAGCCAGACGGGGGGAACGTCAAAAGCGAAGAAGCAAAGCAAAGAAACCGCGAAAGGCGGGATTCGCTTCGCTGCTCCCGCCCTACCGTGCTTTCGCTAGAGAACAGCTCCCCACAGTCAATGTAAAATATTAATGCCAGCTTCTCGTAAGACACGTCCACATGCGTTGCGTTCGTCCCCTCGAAAGATGGGAACTGTGTCTAAATGGTTGGCCGCGCGCTGAAATACTTTTTTGGAAACAGATTTATCCGTTTCAAGAACGGCAACTACAGAGCATTTGATGCGGTTCTGTTCCGCATAGGATTGTAAAAGTAATGCCTCGTAGATCTTTGATTCTGAGACGCCGAAGAAAACAGCCACTGGAATATTGTTGGGGCCAAGCAAAGCTATATCTGCAGGGTATTCACTCAACTTCTGATGTATTACATACCCTTCAACTATTGAGACTTCGTTTTGTGAAAGTTCTCGTATTGTTCGTATTGCGTCTTCCTTAAATGTGCTAGCCGCTCGCTCAACAGACATCAAGATCAAGTCTTGTACTCTAAGCAAGAACGCAAGAAAGCGAAGAGCTACCGGTGCTATTTCCGACTCACTAAGCGGAACAGTTTTTAATTCACCAGAATCTTCATCAAACGAAACACCGTAATCTTCCATGAGCGAATGGAAAGCTTCGTAACGGGTTTTGTTAGTGAGGTCAGCGCCGTATCGTTCAATCAACGGAACATAGAGGCCATTGTCTTCGATAGTAAATTGGCCTTGGAGATCGGGACCAACCACGTAAAAGCCAATCGGATCCCCCGAAATTCCCTCATATCCTGTGCCGATGGCAAATCCTGCAGGAACCTGATGAACGGTCAGAGTTCCGCAAAATGTCGTACACAGTTCATCCTTAATATTCATTTGCTACCAGCTGCCAAAAAGATCAGAACTGCTGCCAATAGAAATTCCAGTATCGCCCTTGGGCAAACCGAACGCTTCAGCTGCTATATATAACGCCTTGTCATCGCTGGTTACAGAAAAATCCGTTCGGCGGCATTTGCCGGATTTCGGAATGCGCAAGCCATCGACTAGCGTTCTGCCAATCGGCGCGGTATCAGTTTGGCAATGTGCATGAAGATGCCAACCAGGATGAGTGCCGTGAAATTCATAGCGAGCTACAAGCTGCGTATCGCTATCACGCTGCATCCCGAGCCATGCTCCATATTCCGGCTTATCGGTTCGATAGAAAATCAGCAACCGAAAGCTTTCCCCTAGGCTTAAAAACTTGGCAATGCGCCAATGATAGGTGGAACGAATTTTGAAGCTGCTTTTGCTGATCGGAAATGCGGTCTTAGGCATTGCTGCGCCAAAGGTCCATTTTCCCCAATCGGTAACGATCTTGTCAGCTTGGATGATCTTCTTAAGGCGCATAACATCGCTTTACTTTGCCCCAAAATAACACATGGGATTCCTTGGCATATTAGCTAGGCTGTTTTTGTCCAATAGAAAACCGGGGGTCAGCGAACCTCAACACTGCTGGCTCAAAAGATTGGCGCCTACAAAAAAGCTCGGTAGGGCGGGAGCAGCGAAGCGCATCCCGCCTTTCGCGGTTGCTTTGCTTCTCCGCTTTTGACGTTCCCCCCGTCTGGCGGCGCTTCTTTGGTCACTTTCTTGTCGCTGGAGACAAGAAAGTGACCCGCCTTCAAGGCGGAACCGGGCTCTCAACAGACACGGTCAATGCCTCGCGCGCAAGCGCGTACATCAAGGTTTCAAAGCTCCCACAAAGCAAAAAGCCCCTTCCCGTAACCGGGAAGGGGCCATCAAGCAGCCGAAGCGACCGCTTACTGCAAATGCGCTTCCAAGAACCACAGACTCTTGTCGAGTCCACGCGAAATCCCGGTAAACAGATCCGAGGTATCCGCATCGCCGAGCGAGCCCGAAGTCTCGATCGCCTTGCGCGTGCTGCTCGCCAGGATGCCGTAACGCTCGACCAGCGCCTCGACCGCGGCCTTGCCCGGCACGCCATCCAGCGGAAACTCCGGCAACCGCGAAACCTTGGCCGCGGCGCGGGCGGTACCGATGGCCACGCCGCCGAGCGCGGTGGCGCGTTCGGCCATGTCGTCGATGTAGTCCTCGGTCTCTTCCGCCAGCTTGTCGAACAGCTCATGCAGGGCGATGAAGTGCATGCCCTTCACGTTCCAGTGCGCCTGCTTGATCTGGCTGAACAGGTCGAAGGTATCGGCGAGCTGCTGGTTGAGCAGCGCGATCACCTTGTCGCGGGTGGCGGCGGGGATGTCGATCTTGGTGGCGTACGCGGACATGAGGCACTCCTTTCTTTGATTGCGGAGCCGATTGTGACGGCCCGCGCTCGATAACTGAAATTGAATCTTATTGTGCCGTCAATGCACAAAAACTATCAAACTGTGGCCTTGGCCACCAGCTTCTGCTTACGGTAGTAGCTGAAGATGTCGTTGAGGTTGCGCCGCGGCTTCCAGTTGAAGGTCTGGCTGAATACGGTCCCGTCCAGGATCACCGGGTACTTGAAGTAGCTGATCATGTAGGGCGGGAAGAAGCTGTTCCAGTTCAGCGCGGTGCTGATGCTCCGGGGCAGCATCGGCGGAATCGAGGGGATCGGCAGCTTGCGGCAGCCGCACTCGGTCACGGCCTGCTGGTAGGGCACGTAATCGTCCGGCGCCACGTTGTAGATGCCGGGCTTGTTCTTCTCGAAGGCCAGCACCATCGCATCCGCCATGTCCTCCACGTGCAGGAACTGCATCATCGGCGAGAAGCCCACCAGCACCGGCACCAGCGGCCGCGCCAGCAGGATCGAGATGGTGTTGCGCACCCCCGGCCCGAGCACGTTGCAGGGCCGCAGGATGGTGATGTTCAGTTCCGGGTGCTTCCACAGGTAGATGTTGGCCAGGCTCTCCACCTCCACCGAGTCCACCAGGTCCTGCGTCACCTCGCTGGCCTTGAGCGGGGCTTCCTCGTCGATCAGCGCCGGGTTGTAGGCGGAGGCGCCGTAGACCATGTAGGTGCTGTGGATGATGACCTGGCCCACCTTGTACTTGCGGGCGAGGTCGAGCAGGCGCTTGGTGCCGAGCACGTTGGCGTTGTAGCGCTGCATGCGGTCGCGCTCGTGCGCGAACATGCGGCCGATGTGGATCACCGCGTCGATGCTGTGTTCGGCGAAGATGTCCTCGAAGCCGCGCTTGTGCAACTCCACCAGGTAGCTGGGGATGCCGGCGTCGGTATCCACCTTGCGGCGGAAGTCCACGGCGATGATGTTGTACTTGCCCTGCAGCCGGGCGATGACCCGCTTGGCCAGCGAGCCGGCGGCACCGGTGATGAGGACGGTCTTCTTGGTGGACGGCTTGGTGGCGGTTGCCATAGATGATCAGTAGATGCTGGTGCGTTCCTGCAAACCCTTGTCGATGAGCAGGCGCAATTCCGCCTTCACCTGCTCCACCCGTTCCGTCACCTCCGCCTCGTTGCCGCAGGCGGAGAAATGCATCGGCTTGCCGAAGTTCAGGTACACGCGGGCCGGCAGCGGCAGCAGCGAGGGCACCAGCGGCAGATAGGGCAGGCCCAGCATCTTGGCCAGCGGCTTCAGGTTGACCAGCGCCGGCATGGTTTCCTCGCAGCCGACGATGCCCACCGGCACGATCGGCGTCTTGTGGTTCATCGCCAGGTGCATGAAGCCGTTGCCGAAGCGCTGCAGCTGATAGCGCTTCTTGTAGAGCTTGCCGGAGCCGCGAACGCCTTCGGGGAAGACGATGATCGCCTCGTCCATCTCCAGCATCTTGGCGCAGTTCACCGGGTCGCCGATGACGCCGCCGAGGGCATTGAGGTAGTTGCCCAGCCAGGGCACGGTGGGGAAGAAGCGCTCGATCATGGCCCGCGCCAGGCGCGGCCCGTCCGGGTTGGTGGCGGCGGCCACGCCCACCAGCACGCCGTCCATCGGCAGCTGGCCGCTGTGGTTGCCGATGATCAGCACCCTGCCGCTGGCGGGAATGTTCTCCAGGCCGTGCACCGTGACCCGGAAATAATGGTCGTAGAGCCACTTCGCCGCCCCGAGGGCGAACTTGAAGCGGTCCTCGTTGTAGCCCCAGGGGTCATAGCCGAAGCTGCCCACTGGTTTGGGAATGCTGGCGACGAGATGTTCGATCTCGGGCGTCACCAGGTGCGCCAGCGCCTTGTCTTTCAGGTCCAGCTTGCCAAAACTGAGCATTGTTTACCGACTCCCGAGTCGTGTCGGGAATCTCTCCTATCGCCCTCACAAATTAGACGAAAAGTCCTGAAGGGGGAAGGCGCGATGCGAGATTATTTTGTGGCGTGGGCGTCAGCATCTGTGAGCTGGCGCACACAACTGCGACGGGCTTGATGCTGCGCCTCATCCTCGAGGAAGTACTGGACCCCATTCCCGGAGGGAGTAGCAAACACAGTAGGGCGGCCCGTGGCCGCCGGTTTTTGCTTCGATGGCGCGGAAGCGGCGGCCACGGGCCGCCCTACGCAACTGCCAATCTTGCGGAATGTTGAACCCCTCTCCCTCCGCGACCAGAGGGAGTCCCTGTGGGAGGAGAGGGGCAGGGGTGAGGGACGCAACATCAACGGAGTGCTCCGCTGCCGGAGTCCGCGCCCCTCACCCGCGCTACGCGCTGCGACAATCCCGATGCTGCGGTTCAGGCGCCGTGAGCCACGCGGGCAATACCCCAGATGACGAGAACGACAATCACGGCCAACTCCAGGAGCATGAGAGTAGCCGAGAAGGCGATGTCCAGGGCGCTATAAAGCAGGCCCCGGCTTTTCCATATGCGACGCCGCTCGGCCCGATAGCCAGGCGAGAACAGGAAGAGCCACCCACGAAACAGCCATGGGTCGAGCGCCCCTAATTGACCAAGCGCCTCGAACATCTCCCAATCACCTCCTGATGTCAGGCGCCTGTGGCCGCTCTACGCAACCGGTGCCGGCTCCGCCGCCGGATCTTCCAGCGTCTGCTCCCGCTGATGCGCCCACAGCGTGGCGTAAGCCCCACCGCGCCCGAGCAGCTCGTGGTGGGTGCCGCGCTCGACGATGCGCCCGCGGTCCAGCACCACGATCTCGTCGGCATCGGTGATGGTCGACAGGCGATGGGCGATGACCAGGGTGGTGCGCCGCTCGGTCGCTTCGCGCAGGGCGCCGAGGATGGCCTGCTCGGCGGCGGAGTCGAGCGAGGAGGTGGCCTCGTCCAGGATCAGGATCGGCGGGTCCTTGAGCAGGGCGCGGGCGATGGCGATACGCTGCTTCTCGCCGCCGGACACCTTCAGGCCACGCTCGCCCACCAGGGTGTCGTAGCCCTCCGGCAGTTGCGCGATGAAGTGGTCCAGGTGCGCCTGCCGCGCCGCCCGCTCCACCTCGGCCCGGCTGGCGCCGGGGCGGCCGTAGGCGATGTTGTATTCGATGGTGTCGTTGAACAGCACCGTGTCCTGCGGCACCACCCCGATCAGGGCGCGCACGCTGTCCTGGCTGAGCTCGCGCAGGTCGCGGCCGTTGATGCGGATGTGGCCGGCATTGGGATCGTAGAAGCGGAACAGCAGCCGCGCCAGGGTCGACTTGCCGGCGCCGCTGGCGCCCACCACCGCCAGCTTCTTGCCCTCGGGAATCTCGAAGCTGACGCCGTCGAGTATGCGCCGCGCCGGGCTGTAGCCGAAGCTGACCCGCTCGAAGCTGATCCGCGCCCGCTGCGCCGCGATGGCGGGAGCCCCCGGAGCGTCCTGCACCGAGGAACGCTGTCCCAGCAGGCCGAACATCTTCTGCATGTCGGTGAGGGCGCGGCGGATCTCGCGGTAGACGAAGCCGAGGAAGTTGAGCGGCACGAACAGCTGCACCATGTAGGCGTTGACCGCGACGAAGTCGCCCACGTTCATGCGGCCCTGGGTCACGTCCAGCGCCGCCAGCCACATCATCGCCGTGATGGCCCCCGCCACGATCAGGGATTGCCCGGTGTTGAGCGAGGACAGCGACAGGCGGTTGCGCGCCGCGGCGCGCTCCCAGGCGGCCATGCTGTCGTCGTAGCGCTGTGCTTCCCAGCGCTCGTTGCCGAAATACTTCACCGTCTCGTAGTTGAGCAGGCTGTCGATGGCGCGGCTGCTGGCCTTGGCGTCCATGGTGTTGGCCTCGCGCACCAGGGCCGTGCGCCACTCCGTCACCCACACCGAGAAGCCGATGTAGAGCACCACCGAGACCAGCGCCACGCCGGCGAAGCGGATGTCGTACTGCTTCCACAGGATGATCGCCACCAGGGCGATTTCCAGCAGGGTGGGGAGGATGTTGAACAGGCTGAAGCGCAGCAGGAAGCTGATGCCGTCCACGCCCTTCTCGATTTCGCGCGCCAGGCCGCCGGTGCGCCGCGACAGGTGGAACTCCAGGTCCAGCCGGTGCAGGTGCTCGAACACCCGCAGCGCCGCGCGCCGCTGCGCCCGCTCCGCCACCTTGCCGAACACCACGTCGCGCAGCTCGCCGAACAGCACGTTGAGGAAGCGCACCAGGCCGTAGGCCAGCAGCAGCCCCAGCGGCACCGCGATCACCGCGCCGGTGGTGCCGCCCGGCCCATGGCCGGACAGGGCATTGACCAGGTGCTTGAGCAGCTGCGGCAGCCACACGCCGGCCAGCTTGGCCCCGATCAGCAGCGCCATCGCCAGCACCACCCGCCCCGGGAACTCGGTCATGTACGGCCACAGCGTGGCCAGGGTGGTGCGCACCGTCAGCGGCGGAGCGGAGTCGGTGCCGGTGTCGGGCGTGGTGCGGCGGTGGGTGCGCAAAGGGTGCGGCCGGTAGGGGAATGTTCCCTATTTTGCGCCTTTGCGGGGGGATTCAAGCGGGAGAGGGTCCAAGTAGCCCGGGAAGCGCGTAGCGCTACCCGGGATGCGCCACCACCGGAGGGAACCCCCGGGTAGCACTTCGTGCTTCCCGGGCTACGAACGGGGCTTCACAGCGCCCGGTTTTCCTCGCGCACGATCTTCCACACCCCGTCCGCCTCGCGCCGCCAGTACTGCTCCTTGCGCGTGCTGGTGGTGTAGTTGTCGCTGCGGTATTCCTGGGTGAATTCGGCCAGCACCAGGTTCTGCTCGCCCGGGTAGCTGAACAGGTCCAGGTCGCGGATCTTCACGTCGATGTGGCGCTTGCCCTCGTTGACGTGGCGCTTGTAGATCACGAACTGCGACTTGTTCATGCCGTCGTCGGTGTGGAAATCGTCGCCGTAGAAGGACAGGTAGGCCTCGGTGTTGAGCGCCGACCACTTGCTGCGCCAGTTCTCGATGCGCTTGGTCAGTTCGTCGCGCTGCCTGCTGACGGTGTCCGCCGGCAGCCAGTCCACCTTGTCGCTCAGCACCACCGGCGTCATGCCCGGCACCACCAGGGACTTGAGGTCGGTGAGGTCGGCGTTGGCCAGCACCACGCAGCCCTCGCTGGCGCGCGGCGGGCGCACATAGGTGGTGCTGGGCACGCCGTGCAGCCAGATGCCGGAGCCGGTGCGGCCGTGCACCCGGTCCCAGGCATTGGGGTAGTTCAGCGGGTAGGCGCCGGCGCCGTAGAACGACGGCAGCTTCACGCCCGGCGTGAAGCCGGTGACGCGGTAGATGCCCACCGGGGTGCGCAGATCGCCGGAATTCTGCTTGCCGAAGCCGTTGCGGGCGATCGAGGCGTAGTAGTCGCGCACCTGGCGCAGGCGGCCGTCGATGTTCTGCAGCACGTAGACGCGCGAGCGCGGCAGGTCGGCGACGATGGCGAACTTGTGATCGGACGACAGGCGCAGGATCGAGCTGGGCAGCGTGTCCGCCGGCGGCCCGTGCTGCGCCTCGCCGAGGCGCGCGCGGTACTCGTCGAGCAGCTCGCGCACATGCGGGTCCTGGTCGTCGGCCAGCGGCGACACCAGCCCCGGCACGCCCGAGCGCTCGGCCAGCACCTGGCCATAGAGCAGCTGCGCCAGGCGGAAATTGGGCTCGCGCTGCACCAGGGCCTGCAGTTCGCGCAGCGCCGTGGCGGAGTCGCCCCCGCGCAGGGCGCCGATCGCCTGCAGCAGGACGTCCTCCGGTTTATTGCCGCCGGGCGGCAGTTCGAGCGCACCGCTGAGCAGGGGCAGGCCGCCCAGTACCAGGGCGGCCAGGGCACAGCGGAACCCGGGCCGTCGCAGCATGCGTCCGGCGGGGGATGCGTGGAGCGGCATCAGCGGATGGATTCGCGGACGATTTTCCAGCTGCCGCTGCTGTTGCTCATCTCGACCGTCTTCTTGACCTTGTCGTTGACGGTGTCGGAAGCGTAGTCCTGGATGAAGTTGACGCGCACATGGTGGGCGTCAATGCGGCTCACCTGCGGGCTCAGCGCGTGCACGCTGATGTGCGCGGCCTTGGCCACGCGTTCACGCCGCTGCGCTTCCCACTGGGCGCGAGAGCCGCTCTCCGGCTTGAAATCGGCGCCGTAGCTGGCGAGGTAGCCGTCCACGTCCTTCGCGGCCCAGGCCGCAGCCCAGGCATTGAGCGCATCGACCACGGCGCCCGTGTCGGTGTCGGCCGGTGCCGCCGCAACCGGGGGGGCAGGCGTCGGCGCGGGGGCAGGGGCCGGTGCGGCCGCAACCGGCGCCGGGGCCAGGATGTCGGTCTTCGGCTTGCCGGGCACGATGCCGGTGGTGCCGGCCGGGGCATAGCCGCCGGGACCGTTGCCGAGCTGGTTGATCAGCGACAGCTTGTAGCGCACCGCCTGGTTGCCCTGATCGAGCTGCAGCGCGCGGTTGTAGGCTGAGCCGGCCAGCGCGGAGTAGATGTCGCCGAGGTTTTCATGCGCGGTGGCGTAGGCCGGATGGGTGGCCAGGGCCGCTTCGAGGGCGTCGCGCGCCTTCTCGTAGTCGCCCTTCTGCGCGTACAGCACGGCAAGGTTGTTGTACGGCTCGGGCAGCTGCGGGTAGTCGCGGGTCAGGTCGGCGAAGACCTTGATCGCCTCGTCGCTGCGGTTGAGCTTGACCAGCACCAGGCCGCGGCTGAAGCGCGCCTCGGCGTCCTGCGGCGAGCTGGCGAGATAGCGGTCGAGACGGTCCAGCGCGCCCTTGTAATCGCCCTGCGACAGCAGGGTCTGGGCTTCCTGAACCGCGGGAGAGGCGGCCAGCGCGGGCAAGACGGCCCCGGCCGCCAGGAGCATGATGGCCGCGGCGCGGCGTGCATTCCGGTTCACTCAGATCCCTCGTTTCTCGTTAACGTTTCTACTTCGAACTAATATATCAGCAAGTCCCCCTGCGGCGGGCTGGTGCGGACCTTAGAGCCTGTAACAGAATGAATCGCACCTGCGTTGCAGTCCAAAA
>NZ_JONR01000072.1 GCF_000711955.1 Nevskia soli DSM 19509 | reverse complement strand
CACTTCGCTTTGCCGGCGACAACGGTCAGCGCGTTGTATCGCCGGCGCTGGCAAATTGAAATCTTTTTCCGATGGATCAAGCAGCATCTGCGCATAAAAGCTTTCTACGGCACCTCGACCAATGCCGTGAAGACCCAATTGTGGATTGCCGTGTCGATTTATGTGCTGATTGCCATCGTACGCAAACGGCTAGGACTCAATGCTTCACTTTACGAATTGTTACAGGTGTTGAGTCTCACGCTGTTCGAGAAAACCACGTTGCAATGCGTCTTGGCACAGGCCAACGACTCACTCAACAACAACCCCGCTGCCAACCAATTGAATCTATTGGGCGATTAACCGGACGCTACTGGGGAGAACACAAAACGTGATTTACGCCATCGCGAGCGCACTTCACTCAGGTCAAAAGGGACTAAGCTTTAGGAAGCTGCACCGCATACTGGCGTGAGCTTATGTGGACCAAGTTATAGGGAAACCTACGATGCCGCAGTACGTAAATTCTGAGGCCGATTTCAATAGAACGGTGGCCTTGGGTACGACCTACGAAACGATTGAGCTCGAATTCAAGAGCTCCATCGATGGCTTCGGACGCGGTGTGCCGTCGGACGCCAAAACTGAGGGTCAACTAGAACTCTGCCGCGACATAAGCCAATTCGCAAATACCAATGGTGGATGCCTCCTCATCGGCGTCGAAGAGGATATTCGGCGAGTGGCTAGCGGGATCAAACCGGTGCTTGACGCTGCTAGTCTTACTCAATGGATTGATCAAGCCGTCGCACAATACTTGACACCATCGACGTTCACCTATCGCATCGAGAAAGTAACCCTACCTCAAGGGATTATTCTGGCGATCAACATCCCCCCGAATCGCAACCTCGTGGCTCTCTGGAACCGAGCAGACCATCACATCGAATATTTGCGTCGCAACAACCACGGCAAAGAGTGCATGAACCCTGGGGAGGCGGAGCGTCACATCATGAACGGATCTCGTGCAGCACGACTGGCATTGGAAGCGGCTTCGCACGCCGTACAATCCAAACACGTAGAACTGGTGGACGGTCTTTGGCAACCGAACCAGTTTGAACCATCCCCACGCCGTATTCATATGGGGAATCCGCAACCTGATGTGAAACTGGGGGCTTTGAACGAGGGCAGCTTCGAGCTTGAGATTCACCCTCGAACAGGCGGCATCGTATTGCCAGTCGCCCTTCCTTATGGGGTTATTCGTGAAGCATGGGCAACAACTGGTGGAAAGATCGGGCTAATCCTAGACGTTCTGCTAGTCGTCCCCTGGCAGACCACCGAGCAATATGTTCTGGTCGAAACGATCCGGGGCAACACCTAAATACACATAAAAAATGAAACAGGCCCTGGCTCACTTCATTCTGCCTACCCGCTTTTTATGCAAAGTACCAAACCGCTGAACGACACTCGCGACGGGGGAGTTGGTTGAAATGGCGCAAAACACTTTTCAAAGTGAAATCAGACACAGTGAAGTTCAGCAGCTGTTGGAGAAAGCAGCCAAGCAAAGCTACGGAAAATATCTTCAGAAGTTGAATATAACCAAGCTTCGAGGACTTGAAAAACAACTGATTTCTTTTGAGTTCCCTGTAACCGCGTTGATTGCTCCAAATGGAGGGGGCAAGACGACAATCCTTGGAGCCGCAGCTTGTGCTTACAAATCGGTTAAGCCCCGTCAGTTTTTTGCAAAGAGCGGGAAGCTCGATGACAGCATGCAGAATTGGCGTTTCGAGTGCGAGCTTGTAGATCGAGGGATTAATCCAAAAGAGTCATTTCGAAGGACAGTGAGCTTTCTCAATACAAAGTGGTCTCGCGATCAGATTGAGCGAGACGTTGTAGTTTTTGGAGTTGCTCGAACTGTTCCAGCGAATGAAAGAGCGGAACTACGTAAGTGCGCCACTGCAGCGTTTGAAGTCAAACCAGAATCCGTAGTTAAACTCACCGAACCCGTTGCAACTGCAGTGCAGCGCATTCTAGGCAAGAGTGTTGCGAATTACACACATATGCAGATTGATACACGGGGACGAGTCACTTTATTGTCAGGCCAGACCGAACTAGGAGTGTCTTACTCAGAGTTCCATTTCGGTGCGGGCGAATCGAGCATCATTCGAATGATTATGAGAATCGAAAGTCTTCAAGACAATTCGCTGATCCTTATTGAAGAAATCGAAAACGGATTGCATCCAGTTGCCACAATTCGAATGGTCGAATACCTAATAGATGTTGCCCTTCGAAAAAGCGCACAAGCCATATTTACGACTCACTCAAACGATGCGCTTCGCCCTTTGCCAGACAAAGCAATTTGGGCATCCGTTAGGAACCGGATTTTTCAGGGGAAGCTAAGTATCGAGTCGTTAAGAGCAATAACAGGCGAAATTGATGCGGCATTGGCGGTCTTTACAGAAGACGAGTTTAGCGCGGCCTGGATGCAAACCATTGTCCGGCATGCAGGATTGCAGATTGAATTGATAGAAGTACACGGCATGGCTGGCGATGGCATCGCGGTAGAAGTTAATAAGCATCACAATATGGACCCAACGCGAAAGTTTCCTTCACTTTGCTTTATTGATGGGGATTCACGACAGCTTGAGAACAGCAAAGAGAACGTATTCCGGTTACCGGGCCAAAGTCCGGAGCAATTTATATTTAATGCCGTAAAAGATCGCTTGAGCAATTGCAAAGGTCGACTCGCCGTTGCCCTTCACCGGAAATATGAAGATGAAGATCTAGTGGAAAAGGTAATCACTGAAGTCAGTCAAACAAATAGAGATTCACACTTATTGTATTCACAGGTCGGAAAGCGATTGGGCTTGATTCCGTCGACTACGGTTAGAGACGGCTTCCTGAGTATTTGGGTACAAGAATATCCGGACGCCGCACGATTGATACTCACACCGATTCAGGAGGCTCTGAGCCCCGTCAAGATCAACGCAGAGGGCGTTGTCGAGAATAGAAAGCCTGAACCTCCAACTAAAATGCAAGATGATCTGTTTGGGCAATAACCTAGTCAAAAGATTAAAGGGGCCTGGCTCAGATATTCATAAATCAGCCAGGCCCCTTTTTGTTTTGATTTACCGCATTAGCTATCTGCATCAGACATTCCAGTTTGCATTCGTTGCGCAATTGCCTTGTTAACCAGTCCTTCGACAATGTCTGACATGTTATGCAACCGTATTTTTTGCATAAATCGCACCGGCCCTAAAGAAAGAAAAAGCTTCCCAAATGCTTCATCCGCAAAGCTACTAGAAAGAATCGGAACATCGACAAAATCAATCCAGACGACTCCGCTGCACATCTTTGCCAGATTTAGCAGTTTATTTTGCACGGGTTTTCCCGAAACCCTGCTTCCGAATGACAGGCTTTCTTCTGTTAGTTTGAAATGGATATCGCCTGCTGCATTGGCGGTATATTTCGTTTCGACAAAATCGACCGGAGCATACTTTATGCCTTTAAAACGAAGTGCTTCCTCTAGCAATTTTGGGTCAGAGAAATCCACGGTTGCTACCACCAATGTTCCACTATAGGGAACAGTTTGATTCTGAATATGCAACCCCTTGTTCGGATCAAACTTTAAGCGCGCATAGCCGGAATCCACCAGAAAATCCCCCATGGATTTGCTACATATTTGAAAGCTCCCAAACAAGCCATTTCCTTGGCCTACCGACGGATCTCGGGTCACTCCTTCTCTGATCGCTCGGTCGAGAGCTTCACCATCAGTTTGAATCTCCGGGTGGCCACCCCGCAGAGAGGTTGGAATTCCAACCCCCGCGTCAGCAACTACAAACTGAACTCTTTTCTTGAACTTCACAAATGTAGAAACCTGTACCAGTCCGCCGATCTTTGATTCTGAATGGACCAAGACATTGTCCGTGATTTCATTCACGGCCCACTCGAAAGCTGCAAAGTCGGCCCTCTCAAGCTCTGGAATTGCCCCGAGTATTACGTTAACAATACGGTTAACAGCCGATTGTTGCTCTGTCGGGTTCCGATATTGAGTTGCCGGAACGCGAGTGTGCCCTTTGAATGTCGACGGAGGGAACTGATGTGGATCAATAAAATATCCCCAGTTTGTATTTTTAAACAAATTGCCGAGGAGTTGACTCGTTGGAGCGATAAGACGAAATGAGATGCCGCCTTCTCTGTAAGCCGATACTTGTGCACAGACTGACAGCATTGAGTTTTGATAGGCTATCGTACAGTGCTGTAAATCCAACAGGACATCCTGATAGCCAAGCTTCTGAACAATTATGTGAATATAAGCAAGAAGGCGATGCAAATCGTGGAGTTCTCCACTCACGATAATTCGATTGTCTACTCGCTCGATAGATCCGCTCATCACTCCTCCCTAATTTATTTTTGTATCGTGACGGTCCTCAAAAATGCCATTCGCATCGAAGAGGGCTTGCGCTCGGATATTTATAAATCGCGAGTAATACGGGACAGACTACAATTAAATTCAGCGCTTCGGACAATGCAGCTTCCAAAGCCGCTCCTCCACCTCCCGCAGCCGTCCCCGATACCAATTCCCCAACGGCTCCTGATACCCGGCACGCATTGCCGCCTCGATGTTTTGCCCTTCCTGAAGCAGCGAAGCGCACTCCCCCGAATTGTCCGACTCCGCCTGACCCTGATAGGCGACTTGCTGCTGCGGCTTTGGCTTGAGCGTTCCATACGCTGGCAGCACCCCGGTGTCCCAACCCTTCTGCCGGCCGAAATCGGCGAATCGGGTACAGGCGGATTGCTGTAGCGCGGGATATTCACCGTCGCGGTTCATATTGGCGGCGGCGTAGCAATTACGGCGCATGGCATTCCAGATGTCGGAGTCCATCTGTGCCGGGGAAGCGGAGGCTAGGTAGTAGATCTTGTCCTTGGTGCGGACGTAGTTTTCCGTTGGAGCAGAAGGCCGCGCCGCGAGACTAATTGGCGGAGCAATAGTGACAGATTGTGGTGCACGGCTTACGGGCGACCGGGCAGCCTGTTCTGGCTGGGAAGTAGCGGCGGGGGCGCCGCTTTCGGCATAGCGGGCAAGCCCATAGAGGGAGGCGCCCACAATCGCGGTGGCGATGAGGCCGTAGCCAAGCGTTTCGACCATGCGATTCATAACCTCCCCCGAGGCTATGTAGCGTGTGCTGTGACGCAATCCTTTGCTTGGAATATACGGCTTGCCTAGATCATGCGCATGGTACTGCGTTGTATGCAAGGGCCGAAGTTGGGCGCTTTGTGATCTGGGTCCCACTACGGCATGGTAAACGGCGGGCTTCGGCTACCTCATGCGCAACAGGTATCAGAAAATCAGGTGCACAGCTGCACAAGTTAGCGATTGGTTATCTGTGATCGCCAACTATCGATTCGTCCCATTTTTTCTCTTGTGAATGTACATTGGGAGCAGCCCCTTAATGAATAAGAAAATCGAAGTAAGGACCGACCAAACATTTGGTATTAACGGGCTTCTTTCAGGTCTTCCAGTGCAAGCCAATTGGGACTGCAACGTACTGAGAACTATGCTGACAATTGGCTATCTTACTGCCCCTCCGAGGTACAGAGGATTTAACCTATCAACTTTCTGGGCGTGGATTAGATACGCGGCAGCAATCTCCACCCGAAATCCTAATCTTGGATTACGCAGAGTTTGGTCTGAGATCGATCCACATCAGAAGACCATTCTTGCCGATGACTTTGGCATTGGGTTTCCCTGTCAATATCTCATCGACTACCATGGCTTTGAAGATTTTGCCGACACCAGTTTTCTACTGGAGACATTACTAGCGGGAGTTGTCTCTCACGCCAATAGGGCTCGGCGTGGCCCCTCCAAAACGCCCGACTATATTGCAGTCGATTCAAAGGGACATTTACATATTCTCGAGTGTAAAGGCACTCAGACATCACGGGCCTATTTGATGGAGGCCCTAGAGAAGGGAATCGCTCAAAAGAATAACCTGTCGAATGGAACGATATTTAGATCTTGTATGGTAGGGGGTCTTTACGTTCCTCAATGGAATAGCGAGGAATCAGCCGAACTCGTCTTTATTGATCCAGAGCTAAACGAAGATCTTAAAGAATTAAGCAAAATTGATTCTGCAACAATTGCTCGAGCCATCAGACGACAATCATTTTCAAAAGCTCTAGCTGCCGCAGGCCTATGGAGTACGGCCACCGCCATTTATGAAGGCAGAACCAATCCCGACAACATCGATTTCGTGCGTAAGCTGGATACTGGTGAAGTGCTATTCGCTGGCTTCGACAAAAGTAGCTCCGATAAATGGAATAGAACTATCGAATATCGTTCTCTCGAAACAGACACCAAGTTTGGAGAGGGAGAGGAAGCATTTAAATCTCGTCTGTCAATCACGCTCACGAATGAGCTGATTGAATTTCTCAAAGAGACTACTTCGAGTAATGGAATCCTACCCGCAACAGAGGTAGATAGTTGGATTGAAAAGCGCGTTTTGGCAACTCGCAATCTACATCAGCGCGAATTACTCGTCCGTGAAAGTGGCAATAAAAGTTATACAACTCGGAGGAGCACGGTTTCAAGCACTTGGAACGAGACCACTTCCGCTCCCGATGCAAGCACTCAATTTGCAGCCGTGACAACGTTTGCTGGTATTCAATTTGCTTTGGATAGAACTGCATTTATTTGATGGTACTAGCAGCAAGCGGGCGCAATGCACTTCGCTTATTGCGCCCTACCGGCTACCCCTCGAGTGTCATATTCAGCGTCAGCTACCGACGATGAGCCGCGATACAATTTGAGCTTCGCTTACAAGTTCGATCGTTGGATTGCGCCACCGGCATTGGCTTAGGGTAATAGGGTAGGGTAAGGGTAATAGGGGACGACTGTCCCCTATTACTTGTTTTATGTATTAGGCTCATGAATGTCCGCGTCCTTGCAAACACGAAATCTTCTCTGCCGCAGATCAGCTTCGGGCATTGCTCGGAATAGGTTGTGTTGCCTACCCCCGATAACTCATTGGACGATAAGAGGCGTGCGTTCATGAATCTGAAACTAGTTGCAATAACTATTTTTGCGGCGCTCTTCTGGAATGCCGCCTCAGCCGATTTAAAAAGAATCCAACGGACGGAAGCCCTTCGTATTGCCCAGGCCGCGGCTGAATCAAAAGGCTACAAAGCCGCCGACCTCAGCGCGCCACGCATACAAAGTTACACTGAAGCGCAGGATGTTATATGGGAGGTTAAGTGGGACCTGAAGTTAGGTGTACGCAGAACATTCAGTGTATTGGTGCACTCCGCAACAAAACATGCTGACGTGTATCCGCTTGGGTTCTTTTTGTATGCCTGGCGCCCAGGAAATTTCAAAATCGATGCTCCACAAGAGATTATGCCTTTCGTGGAAAGTAACTCAACACCGATCGAGCTTGAAAGCAATGATTTTAATGGGGATGGGCGGTCAGATTATTTGCTGGTCGTCGAAGATGACGCAGGGCGGCGCGCACTGCTGATATTAATTCGACAGAGCACGGGCACGCTGATTCTGGCGGGAAGAAACGAAAAAATAATTGAGTGCTCCGCTTGTGGAGGCACTGAACCCGATGCGTTCGATGGCATCGATGCCAGATATAAGTCGTTTGTAATTTACAACTCTAGCGGAGACGCCACCTCCCATTTGTCCCATTCGTACTCGTTTCGCTATTCGAAAAGAGACGAAACATGGGAACTTGTTGCTGTAGACGAAGACGGGGCTAGATACACCCCGCCCACTGACTTCGGTTTAATAAAGTTCGACGAGTTTGACGGCAACTATTTGGGTAGAGGCACCCGTTAGAGCATTTTTGATTTAACAATCAACATTTGGAAGAAAGGATAATAAGGGACAGACCACGATTGCTATCGGATAGCGATCAATATCGTAGTCTGTTCCCTATTCCTCCGGCACCACTGGGGTCTGATCAAGTCCATCGTGCAACGGCACGGCGCTGTTGATCCTGATGGAACCCTTCAAGGGTGGGGACAGCGCATCGCAGTACTGCTCGAAATCAAACGCATACTGGCCCTGGCTGGCACTCCCCGATGGAGGCGCCACCTGGATGATGGAGAAACTTCCGGAGGTATCGCCGCAGCCGCGCCCAAGCCCATCAACATCCATGAGGGGGCTGGTGCCCAGGTAGTTTCTGCTGCCGGTATAAGTGCCCGGCACAAAGGTGGTGCCGGTCGTGGGGGCGAACGCCAGCCGCCATGCGGAGGTATCCACCGTGATTTGCAGGCCGCCGCCGTAGCCGGTGACGGCGAAAGTATGGTCTGCCTCGGTGAAGTAGTAGCGCTGCCCCTGCCCCACTTGTTCGCCGGAGGCGCTGTCAAGGTAGATTCTGGTCTGCGGGTCTTGCGGATTGTGGACGGTCACGGTGACTTGATCGGTATCCTGCAGGCCCAGCGGGCCGGTGACGGTCAGGCGGAAGGTCAACGGCACGCCGGATGCGCTCGCCGGCACTGCCGGCGCTGTGAATGTGGGGTTGGGCGCGGTGGCGGCGGACAAGCTGACAACTGGGACTGCGATCTGCTTCCAGGCGTAGCTCAGCATGCTGGCGGGCGGCTGCGCGCCGTCATTTGCGGATGACTCCACTCCATCGAGCCGAACGGTCCAGCCCTGGTCGACGATCTGGGGGCGGCCCGCAATGGCGTAGGGGCCGAACTTGGGGACCGGCCGCAGGGAGTTGATGCGTATGGCGCCGAACAACGGCGCGCTGCTGGCGCAGGGCTCGAAAAAGTCGATGGCAAGGTTGAGGACGGTGTTGTCCGGAAGGATGGTGGCCTCCAGCACGTCGAACCAGGCGCCATCCGCATAGGCGCAGCCCTGGCCCGCCGCGGGCTCCACGTCCATGAAGGCCAGCTTGGGGTTTACATAGAAGCCGCCATTGATGCTTCGCGCATACTTGCCAGGCTTGAGCGTCTGACCGTTGAACCCTGCGAAGTCCAGGTAGTAGAGGCGGGTTGCAGCGCCCTTCGGCGCAGACTGCAATTTGATCGATACCGTACCGGCCCCGCCATTGAAGGTGGAAGCGCTGATCTTTGCCCCGCCGAGCCCGTCAATGAAGGTCTGCTTCGCGGGAAAGACGATGTTTCCGCCCGCCCCGTCCAGATAGATCGTGGCGAGGGCCTGAGCCGGACTCGCGGCGATCAGGAACGCGAAGGCAAGGAGCAAACGCCAAGCGGCAGTATTCATGTGCATGTCTTTTTCCCCTTATGCCCGGCACGCTTGAAGCACAACACTTTTTCTATCAAATCAGACCTGCCCATCGCTGCCACGCTACCGAGTGTGGAAACAGCGAACACCTGTCCGTACCGAAATCATCCATGCACCATCTTTCGTCCATTTTCCACGGACAATCAGAAAGTGTGGAGCATCAGGGATTCTGACGCGGGACTGTTCGGTACTTTTGTGACCGGGTTCTCACTTCGCAAAATGCTTTGCGTAGCGGCCAAGTGAAAGCGCGCAAGAATATATGCACTTTGCCGGCCAAAAGAATAAGGCGGCCACTTCATTTACTTTTATTGAGCCTTGCATAAATAGTTGAAACTATTTTTGCTGTTTGTGGTCTGCCGCTGTGGTAGCTTGGAGGGCACCAATGGCAGAGCCTCAGAAAGCATCGGATTTACAGCGACGGCGACTCAAGGCTGGTCGTCTGTTGCAGCAGGGTGTGCACCAATCGGAAGTCGCCCGGCGCGTGGGCGTCAGCCCTGAGGCGGTGCGCAAATGGCGGCTGAAGCTGGAGGCTGAAGGTCCGGGGGCGCTCAAAGATGGTCGCCGCGGCCGTCCGGCGGGATTGGATCAGGCGCAGCGCCGTGAATTGGTCAAAGCCCTCAAGGTCGGGGCGGTCATGC
>NZ_JONR01000071.1 GCF_000711955.1 Nevskia soli DSM 19509 | reverse complement strand
CCATGCAGCGACGATCCACCCTTGTCACTGCCTTTTGGACCCAAGCTGAGCTGCCACTGTAGTGCTTCAACTATTTATGCAAGACTCAATAAATCGAGTATGGGCGGCTTTCTGTGAGAGTTCGTAAAGCGTCATGTAGCTTTCATTCCCAGGCGACCGGCCTTTGGCCGGCGCCTGAAACTGTGCGTTAAGCTTCACCGACACATCAGCAGCGCAAAGGGGAGTCGCTGACATGATCACCGTTTACGGCGAAGGGAGAGGGTTCCGGGTGGTCTGGCTGCTGGAGGAGATGGGGCTCGCGTACCAGCTCAGGCCGGTGGACCTGCTGGCCGGGGTCGAGAATGACGCGGAGTTTCTGGCCATCAACCCCGCCGGGTTCATTCCCGCGATCCGGGATGGCGAGGTGACGATGGTGGAGTCGGTGGCGATCATGGAATATCTGATGGCCCGCCATGGGCCGACGCCGCTTGCGCCGGCCTCGCACGATCCCGCCTTCCCCGCGTACCAGCAGTTTCTTCATCTCGCCGAGGCCGGCCTCGCCGTCCCGCTCTACATTGCTGTCGTCGGACGCAATCCCGCGGCCGAGGCCGGGCGGCCGAATTGGGGCGCCCGCAAGGCGCTGGAAGTTTTCAAGAGCCGGCTGGGCCTGGTGACCCGGCAGCTCGCGCGCTCGCCCTATCTTGCGGGTGATGCTTTCACGGCAGCCGATATCGCGGTGACTTACGCCCTGGAGTTCGCCCAAAGAACCGGCGTCTACGCCCTCGCCGAGGCGGAGCAGGCCTATGTGGCCCGCACCAGCGGACGCGCAGCCTACAAGCGGGCCATGGCAGTCTGTCATGCCACGCGGGCATGGGCCGCCGAGGCGGCGGGCCGGTCGGGAACCTGAAGCTGCTTTCTGCCAGAATTGCCATGCTGTTTGGTCCATGATGGTGAAGCGTGCTCCCGCGCCGCTCATGAGCGCGCTGGCCCACAAGATGCTGTTTCATTGTCCAAAAGGGGGGGTTCACATGCGGTACAGACGATTTGCCGGTGCAATGGTGCTTTCCATCCTGCCGGCACTGGCCCACGCGGACGCCACCACAGCGGATTCGAGCAAACCTTCAGACAGTCACACGGGGAAGACGACCATGAGCAGAGTCACAGGTATCGGCGGCATCTTCATCAAGGCAAAGGATCCGGCGACGTTGCGGGCCTGGTACAAGAACCACCTTGGCATCGACGTCCAGGTATGGGGCGGGACGGCGTTTCGCTGGACGGATGCTTCGGGCAAGCCCACCGGCGGAACCACCGCCTGGTCCGTCGGCAATGGCGAGAACTTCGCCCCGAGCACTTCATCGTTCATGGTGAACTACCGCGTGGCCGACCTGCATGCGCTCCTGGCCGCGCTCCGTGCCGAAGGGTGCAATGTGCTGGATAAAACAGATGAATCGGAGTACGGCAAGTTCGGCTGGGTCATGGACCCCGAGGGGAACAAGGTGGAGCTGTGGGAGCCGCCTGCGGGCAAGTAACTCGGGCGTATCCCGCCGGGACTCCGCAACCCACATATAGCCGACCGTCCATCGCGGCGTGCCGGCACGCGTGCCAGACCCGGCTGGCGGGCCGCCACACCGCGCCTATTCGCTGACGGATGAGGAATGGGCGCTCTGGTCGACCGGCGCGCTTTCATCCACGGCTTCCACTTTCCCGGGTCGGATACGCGGCAGCATCCACGCCCGATCCCGCCGGCATTGACCCAGATCAAAGCGATGGCGCAATGCGGCGATCAGAGTGGAGGGACAGTAACTGCGGAGAAGCCCATGCGTGCCCTGGATGTCATGACCGACGAAGTAATCACCATCGACGTCAACGCGACGGTGGCGCAGGTAGCGAAGCTATTCATCGACCGCGGCATCAGCGCCGCACCCGTCATCGACGGCAGCGGCAAGATGGTGGGCATCATCAGCGAAGGTGATCTGCTGCGACGCGCGGAGATCGGCACCGAGCGCCGCCGTTCGTCGTGGCTGGAGTTCATCGCCTCCAACCAGAATCTTGCCGCGGAGTACGTCAAGTCGCACGCGCAAAAGGTGGGTGATCTGATGACCGCCGAGGTGATCTCGGTGGAGGAGTCGACGCCGATCAGCGAGATCGCCGAACTGCTGGAGAGCCGCCACATAAAGCGCGTGCCGGTGCTGCGCAAGGGCAAGCCGGTGGGCATCGTCAGCCGCGCCAACCTGATCCAGGCGCTGGCGACGGTCATCGATACGCGCAAGCCGGCCACGGCCGATGGCGACAACTCGATCCGCACCCTGCTGCTGGCCGAGCTGCGCGGCAAGCGGTGGGCCGGCGCCAACTCCCCCAACGTGGTGGTGCAGAACGGTGTGGTTCACCTGTGGGGCTATGTGCTGTCGGAGCAGGAACGGCGCGCCCTGCGCGTGGCCGCGGAGAACGTGCCGGGCGTAAAGGCTGTCGAAGACCACACCATCGAAACCGCACTTATGCCGATCGGCTGAAGCCTGCGGCACCTGCGGCGGCAAGGGCGCGGCGGAAGCCGCGCCCTTCGAAGGCGGTGCGGATCGATGAACCATCCCGCCGTCACGGCCGCCGTGCGGACGCTGCGCCGCTGCGGCCATGAGAGATGACCATGGACCCTGCAATCCGGCAGAAAATCGACGAGTTGCTCAAGCAGCACAGGATCATGACGCTGGCGACGCTGCGGCCGGATGGCTGGCCGCAGGCCACGACGGTGGGTTACGTCAGCGAAGGCCTCACCCTGTATTTCCTGTGCGGCACGCAAAGCCAGAAGGCGCGGAATCTCGCCCTGGACGATCGCGTTTCCCTGACCATAGACCATGACAGCGCCGACCTGATGGCGATTACCGGCCTGTCCATGGCGGCGCGGGCGCGGCGCGTGGCCGATCCCGCCGAGGTCGGGCGCCTGCTGGATCTGCTGCCGGGCAAATACCCGGAGTACTCGGAATGGCCGCTGCCCAAGCCCAGGCCCGAAGACATCTGCCTCTTCCGGGTTGAGCCGACAGTGATCTCGGTGCTCGACTACAGCAAGGGGTTCGGCCATACCGATCTGGTGACGCTGGAGGAAAGCGCTTTACAGCCTCCGATTCCGGCGGCCTGTCAATCTGATCATGCGCCCCGGGCGACCGGTCAAGCCGCCGTGCCCGGCAGTCGATCAAGCCGATGCCGTCAAGCAGGGCACGCACAGCCACGCCATCGGCCTGCCGCAAAAAAATAGCCCCGCCTAGGCGGGGCAAAGCTCAGGGTTCGGTGTGTGCTGCGTAAACAACCATGCGAGTCGTGCGGGATTCGCGGTGGCCGGTGCTATGTTCTCGGCTCGATATGTCGAAGTGCGCGTACATCATGCCCGTGTCATACCCGCGATTTCTGTACGTTTTCCAACAATTCAGCCTCCGTAGAAATCCGTTCACACTCCCCGGGCCAGGCCAGCCTAAATCCGCCGCTGGATCTGGTCGGTCCTGCGCCTGCGGACTCCGACGTCCTTGCCTCTTCTTCGCAGCTTGATCCAGTACAAGGTTGCGCCGTCCATCCATGACAGGTGTTCGAAGTCGGGGGGCGACTCCCGCTTCCGCCGATGCGCGTGGCGCGCTCCCGGCACGAGGTACATGCCCGCCCCCTCACCGCGAAGCGTGATGAATCCGGCGGCCTCCAGGTCCTTGATGGATACGGGCAGATCCGACTGTCGCAGGCCGGTGCTCAGCCAGGCCTTCTCCAGAGACGGCATATCGACGCGCAGTGTCTGGACGAATCGCAGCCGCTGCAGGATCTGCACCAAGGCCATCACACTGATGTCGGGGTCGAAGCTCATTGGTCCTGGCCCGCCTGCCCGCTCCGGGCGGCAAACGGCGCTTCAATAGCCGCCCGGCGCGCCGGTGATTTCGTTCGCGTATTTGTTGATGCGCTGGACGATGCTGTAACGCTCGTCTTCACTGAGGTCGAAATCGGACAGGGTATCGAACAAGTGCTGCACAAAGCGCTGGAAATCCGGCAGCGTGATCTTCAGCCCCTGATGGGCGTGGCTGATCGCGGTGCCGCCGTATGTCGTCGGCCCGTCGAGCGCAACGGCGAAAAACTCGACCTGCATGCGGTGCAGGCGGTCCATGCTGGTGTGCTTGAAGAACTGCGCCAGGGCGGGATCCTGCAGCACGCGCTGGTAGAAATTTTCCACCAGGACCGTAACTCCGGTGTGTCCGCCAATGCTTTCATACAGCGAACCGGCTCGCTGCCTGGACGGTGTAACGCTGCTATTCATGATGGGGCCGGGCCGTGTAGGGATGGCTCGAGATTGCCGCAAAAGACCCGCCGGTGAATTGATCCAGATCATAGGCACGGACAGGCCGGTGAGGCGCCTCCTTTTTGCCCTCCGCCTTCCCTGTTTCATGGCGCTGACCGATCTGCTGGCGGCCTGCCCGACCCGGGGGCGAACCGCTGCGCCTATTCGGTAACCGGGGAGTTGCGGGGCCGGTTTCAGCCCGCGGCAGCCGCTGGTGGCCCGCGGCTTTCGGGCAGGCCACGCAAGGCGTACAACACCGCCCCTCAAGCACAAGAACTAAAATTTTTCCGGACGACTTGTCGAATTCCGGTTGCGCCGTTCGTCGTCATAGTGAAGGCGGGACAATTGGACCGGCTGAAGACCATTTCAGGAGATGACATGCCGCAATACCTGGTTGCCATTCACCACCCCGACAACTATGACCCCTCCACGGAGGGCGAGACCATGGTCCGCGATATCGATCTGCTCAACGAAGAGATGGAGGCCGCCGGCGCCAGGTTCTTCGCCGGCGGACTGCAAGCGGCGCCCCGCGCGAAATCACTGCGCCAGCAGCTCGGCGGAGAGGTGGTCGTCACCGATGGGCCGTACATCGAGACCAAGGAACACATCGGCGGCTTCTGGATACTCGACGCGGCCAATATGGATGAGGCCGTGGCATGGGGACGCAAAGCCGTGGTCGCCTGCCGCGCGCCGGTCGAGGTGCGCGAGTTCCTCGCCATGCCAACAGAATAGAAACGCCAGCCCCGGCCACGGAGACTCGAATGAGAACGCTCAAAATCATGGAGCACGTCTCTCTGGACGGCATCCTCCAGACCTCGGATGAAGACGGCGATTTCCCCCACGGCGACTGGACCGCGCCCTATCGCAGCCCCGCCGGCCGGGAGGAACTCCTCGCCGCACACGGCGCGCGCTTCGATCTGCTGCTTGGCCGCCGCACCTACGATGGCTGGTCGGGCTTCTGGCCCAAGGCGCCGGTCAGTCCGATGGCGGACGGCCTCAACGCGGCAACAAAATATGTCGCGACCCACCGTCCGGAAAGTCTTGAGTGGGGCCCGTTCGAGGGCTTGGCACCGGACCTCGTCGAGGGCGTCCGCCGCATCAAGTCGCAGGATGGCCCGGACCTTGTCCTGTGGGGCAGCTCCACACTGATACCGACGCTGCTCGAACAGGGGCTTGTGGACGAAGTCTTGCTGATCGTCTATCCGGTGGTGTTGGGCAGGGGCAAACGCTGCTTTGGGGAGGGAACTCCGGCACGCTCATTCGAGCTCATCCGCACGAAAGCCATGCCGACCGGCGCCATCCTCAATTTCTACAAGGTCGCCGGGCCTTTGAAGACCGGGTAGTTCGACGACGCGACATCGCCGGCGAACGTGCAGCGCCGATCTGGTCCAGCGCCGCCGCGCCGCTCGAGCCATTCTGATACGTCCAGGCCATTTCATTGTCGAAACGGAAGGTGCCTCCCGCAAAGTCAAAGGGGCGACTGTTGGCCGGTTGCGCGAATGCCGGTGAAGCGCATTCAGAAGCGCACAACGCCGCGAAGGCAACGAATAAGTTGCCGAGCAGCACGCCCCCACTGCGCAAGTTGAGCCGATATTCCGGATGGTCTCAGATCAGTGCGCACGGTCGTCGCGTGGTGGCGCGTGCTGCTGGTCCTGCTGACTCTGTCGCTGCCCCTGCTGCTGCCGACCCTGTTGCTGTTGTTGACGCTGCTGGTCCTGCTGATGTTGGCCCTGCTGGTCGCGTGGTTGTTGCCGCTGCTGCTGACGCTGTTGGTCCTGCTGACCCTGCGGCCTCTCCTGCTGACGCTGCTGGTTCTGCCTTTGCTGCTGTTGACGCTGCTGGTTCTGCTGATCCTGTTGCTGCTGACGCTGCTGCTGGCGCTGCTGATCCTGCTGACCCTGCAGCCTCTCCTGCTGGCGCTGCTGGTCCTGCCTTTGCTGCTGTTGACGCTGCTGGTCCTGCTGACCTTGCCGCTGCCTTTGCTGCTGTTCGCGCTGCTGACCCTGCTGCTGTCTCTCCTGCTGACGCTGCTGGTCTTGCTGACCCTGCTGCTGAAACTGTCGCCGTGTTACAGCCTCGCGCGGATGGTAGCGGTAATTCTGAGCTTGAATCGATCGCTGTTGTTCGGCCTCGCGAGGATAACGATCGCCGGAATACTGCCGCTGATAGATCGGCAAGGGTGCTGGACGCGGGACGGAATGACGGTCCCATCGGTTCCATCCGCGCCGACGGTCTTCCCAGTCGTGGCCCCAGTGCTCACCCCACCGCGGCGGCTCGTCCTCCCGCCAGCCACGGAAATACATCGGAGGCTGACGATAGTAGCGCACCGGGATCCGCAGCACGAACAGCGGAACTTCCTCCGGACCAACCATTTGCCATGGCCCGTTGTACCAACTGCTCGCATACCAGGTATCGTCCTGGTACACCCAGTACATTCCGTCGAAAAAGAAGTAGTTTGAATCGGCCTGTGGGGCGTAGTAGACAGGATAGCCCGGTACCTGGACGAAATGCGGATAGACCGGGATGTTGATGCCAATGTTGATGCTGACTTGAGCTTGGACCGAGCCTGATGCGCAAAGCAGCAGCGTCAAGGCGATAAGGAGATGGCGCATAGTGTGTTCTCCATCCTGTAGGGTCCCGCCAACCTAAATGTGAGGCCATCAACGTGCATTGACACAAATCAATCGCAGCCATGAATCTCGACCGGTGCCTGGGGTAGAGCCGGACAGGGGCAATTGACGATGACCCTGCGCAGGTGCGCAGGCATCTGTGTCGGCATGGGCTGAATCGCGGACTTCACGAGCCCGTTGGTCGCATTCAGCCTCGGTTGGCCGCCACTTTGCAGTGGCGGGCAACCCAGTCGGATGCCAGTCGAGCGACTTCCTCCAGGTGCCCCCTGGGTCCCGACGAGGGCAGGTTCCGAGCCGTGGTGATCTGGGTCATGGTTCATGGCACGCCTGACAATAGGAGCGTTGCGGGCAAGAACCGTCAAAGAAAGGAAGCGTCAGGCGAGCGGTGCACGGCTGAGTCTGAAACACCCATGGCTCCTGGCTCGAAGCGGGCTCGACGCCGATGCCGCCCCGTTCCAATCGACCCGGTGAACATTGCCCAACTTACCGCGGACTTGCCACCGCGCCCGATTAACCAAAGTCTAATTTGGTGATACCAGAGTCAAGAAATAGTCCGCCATTGGGAGGGCCTGATACGAGTCTGGGTGGCATCCGCGGGTTGAACCTGCCTTGGTCTATTCCAAAGGAGTTTGAGCCCCCGAAAGCAGATATCCCTTGCGAATCGGCGATAAGGGGGATGTCGTTGGTCTCCTTTCAGCCGCTCGCGGCCGGCCGGCTCAAAGGTCATGAAAAAAGCAAACGATGCGGGTCTTCCAGCGCATGTAGAATACGTGGCTCCAAGTGCCGTGCAGGTCAACAATGTCTTTGTTTTCGCGCTTGTTTCGCAAGGCGCCAACGCGATCGCCGGTTCCGGCTTCAGCGCTGCAACCGGCGCCGTCCCAGCAGAACGAGAAGGGGCCTCCCAGGCCGAGTGCGGCCGATCGCGCGCTGATCGCTGCTGCCGAGGAGAGCGCTTTGCGGGCGGCCATGGATGCCCGGGATGTCCAGGCGGTGGCCCGGCTGGTGGTTGCGGGTACATCGACCAAGATTCGCCAGGCGGCGGCTGGGGCAATCGAAGATCCGGACGTGCTGCGGCAACTCATCCGCGATGTCCGCGGGGGCAATGACAAGAATGTCTACAAGGTACTGACAGCCAAGCGCGACGCCCTGCTCGAGCAGGCCCGCGAGCTGGAGCAGCTGCGCGCCAGGATCGATGAGGCGGCGGGAGCGCTCGAGCGCCACAGCCAGCGCCCGTACGATGCCTTGTTCAGCCAGAGGCTGGACCAATTCGAGAGTCGCTGGCAAGCGGTGGCGGAGCAGGCTGATCCGGAGTTGCGCGGCAGGGTCCGGCAGTGGGTCGACCGCTCACGGGAGACCGTTGCCGGGCACCTGCGCCAGATAGCGGCCCAGGCATCGCGAGAGCAGGCTGCCGCAGACGCGGCCGCGCAGGCAAGACGCCTGCGCGAGGAGCAGGCGCAGGCAACCGCCGCGGCCGCGGCCGAGCAGGCGCGGCTTGCCGGGGAGCAGAACCGTGCACTGACTGAGCAGCAGCAGGCCGAGCAGCAGGCTGCTCGCCAGATCGGCGAATTGATCCGGAAGGCGCGTGCCGCGCTGAGCGACGGCAGCACCTCCCGCGCTGCCGGGGTGCGACGGACCATCGCGGAGAAGCTGGCGGGCGCTCCGCCTCTGCCGGCCAACCTGGCCGGCCAGATCGAATCCCTCGACAAGCAGCTCGACGCGTTGAAGGACTGGAAGAGTTTTTCCGTGACGCCGAAGCGCGCGGAACTGATCCAGGAGATGGAGCTGCTCGTCGAGGCGACGCTCGATCCGCTGGCGCTCGCCGACAGGATCAAGAGTCTTCAGGATGAGTGGCGCACGCTGAGCAAGGGCGCCGGCGAGGCTCTCGAAGCCGATTGGCAACGCTTTCAGCAAGCCGCTCAACGGGCGTATCAGCCGTGCAAGGAGTACTTTGCCGCCCAGGCGCTCGTCCGCGAGGACAATCTGAAGCGTCGCGATGCCTTGCTCGCCGAGCTGACTGCTTTCGAGGCGGGGCACAACTGGGAGCAAGCCGACTGGCGTGCTGTCATCAAGGCCTTGCGGGAGACGAAAGCCGAATGGCGCAACTGCTCGCCCGTGGACCGCCAGGCCGGCAAGCAGCAGCAGGAGGCATTCGCGGCTCTCACTGAGCGTCTGCAGGGCCGGCTGGATGCCGAGTATGCCCGCAACGTGAAGCAGAAGGAGTCGCTGATCGAGCGCACCCGACAGTTGCTGGCGAGCGACGATAGCCGCAAGGCAATCGACGCGGTCAAGCAGCTGCAACAGCAGTGGCAGACCGTAGGCCCTGTGCCGCGCGAAGTGGATCAACGCCTCTGGGGGGACTTCCGCCAGCACTGCGATGCCGTGTTCCAGAAGCGCCAGCAGGAGTCTGACGCCTACACAGCCGGGCTGGAGAACAACAAGACGCAGGCACTTGCCTTGTGCGAACGGCTCGACCAGATCGCCGCTCTCGAAGGCGCCGAGTTGCTCGCGCAGGCCGGCGCAATGGCCGAATTGCGGAGTGCTTTCGAGGCGCTCGGCGAGTTTCCCCGTGCCGATACACGCGAGCTTCGCAACAGATTCGACCAGGGCCTGGATCGCTGCAAGGAGTCATTTGCGCGCCAACGCGCGCGTGACGTCGAGCGCGGCTGGGACGATCTGTTCGAAGCCGCCAACCATGTGCGCGCCTACAGGCTCGCCGCGACGCGCGGCCTGGACACGGCGCAGCTCGACATTTTGAAGAACACCGCCGAAGCCTGCATTGGCTCGGCCCAGCGATGGCCCAAGGGTGGACTCGACGCCGTGAAAAAGGGGCTCGCCCCGGAGCGTTCCACAGATCTCGCGGCGAATGAGGTAGCGCTGAAGATGCTCTGCATCCAGGCCGAAATACTGACAGAGACGCCGACGCCGCCTGAGGATCAACCGTTGCGTCGCGAATATCAGCTGCAACGTTTGGCGCAGAGCATGGGCCAGGGTCTCAGGGTTGATGAAACCCGGTTGGACACCCTGGCGATCGAATGGGTGAGTGCGGGCCCCGTGGAGGACCTTGCCTACGAGCCGCTATTGCAGAGGTTCCGGCGCTGTCGCGAGCGGGGCAACTTCAGGGGCGCATAGCGATGGCACGCAACCGCCATCCCGGGCCACGATAACGGGGGAGTCGAAGGCACCCTGCCCCGCTCCCGCTTTTTTCCGAATGAGCGTCGGGATGTCGGTTCCCGCCGCAAAGCCGCGTTCGACGACAGGCCGGTATGTGCCAGCAGTGGTCAGTCGGCATCTGAGACTCGCTGCCGAAAAGCGGACAGATAAACGGTCAACGCTCTATTGAGGCCCGACCTCTGAGGTCGGCAGGCGCGCCAAAGCAAGGGTGTCTCGGAGCGTAACCATTTCCCTTACGAACATGAGCGAGAAATATGCTGCGAGATATCCAAATGCGGTTTGAACGGAAAGAGGTCCACACAGCGCAACTGCTAGAACAACGAGCAGGGTTTTGCACACGTAGAGAAATTTGATGTAGCGACTTCCCCAAGGCGTGCTCTTGAAGGCACGCCGGACATCCAAGAGAGACGTCGTTCCTGTGAAATTGCCGGCCGCTTGCGAAATGCTTAGGTGCTGCATTAGTCCGCCTGCTGCTCCCAGAAGGGCCCCAGCGATACCCAATGGAATACGGGCACTTGCAGGAACTGAAATCAACAGAACTACTGCAACAAGCGCCCAACAGACGATGAGCAAAATATTGGTTCGAGGGGAAAGAGAAGAATGCGACTTTGGCATGACTCACCTTAATCTGATCGACTGCTAACGCGAGGCGAAGCAGTAACAGGTTCCCTATAGCTGCCGCTTGCGGCTGTCTGGAACGGCCCGAACTGCTACAGATGCCGCCAATCGACTACTGGCCCGCTTCTGCCTTCTCCTGCCAATCCGCCCACATGGCTCCCTTTGGATGCGACTCGATTCCCTGTGCGAACCAGCCCTTTATTAACCCGAGTTCATCTTCGCCAATGCTTTCTTGAAGTTCAACGGGTCCGACAAGACCAAAGCTTTGCACGGCGGGGCGAAAGCGCTGTGTGAACACTGCGGCGTCTTGCATGCCGTGGGTCCATACACACACGACAAGCACATCGTCCTTGCCGTTAGTACCGGCCACAAGCCCCTCACGAGCCATTGCCCACAGATCAACGTATCCTCGGTATTCGTCCAAGCTTGCCCAGGCCCGATCCACCGCTTGATCCTGCGTTTCGGCCTCAAAGTCTATGGACTGTCTATTCTGGCCCTTGGACACAACAACAAATGGGCAGATCAATTGGCCAGGCTCCAAAACTGAGGCCACAGCGGCGGCATGGGCCATAGTCAGACCTGCGTGTACTGCCGCCACTTCGGGAATGCTGCATTTCACAAAGCTAGGCTACCTGAAAGCCGCCACTGGCGGGCGGCCGGAGTGGACCGAAACAGAAAACGCTGCTATGGACAGCCCATTAAATTGGGCTTTTCATTGCAGTTCTTTCCTGCTTTATAGGCTGCATAGCTGAGAATGCCATAGATGGCCACTATTACGGCCAGAGCCAAGAGTGCTCCGTGCCACCATTTCATGATGGGCACTGTGCTACGTGCGAGCCTGGACACTTCAAAGCCATGCGTACCGTCCGAGTTGAGGGCGTTGGTATACGATACCCGAAACCGGTCTTTCGCCACCGGCTGCTCTGGGCCGCCTTGAGATTCCCCCAGTTTCCCGGACACCGGGTTAAGCGCTTCGCAGTTTCTCATAGGTCGCCGGGCTGATATAGCCAAGCGTCGAATGCCGACGTTGCGGGTTATAGAATCGCTCGATGTAGTCAAAGACGTCCGCCCGGGCTTCATCTCGCCAGCGGTAGTGCTTGTGAGAGGTGCGTTCGGTCTTGAGCGACGAGAAGAAGCTCTCCATCGCCGCGTTGTCCCAGACGTTTCCAGATCGGCTCATGCTGCACTGAATGCCGTTATCCGTCAGCAACCGCTGAAACTGCTCGCTGGTGTACTGGCTGCCCTGGTCCG
>NZ_JONR01000070.1 GCF_000711955.1 Nevskia soli DSM 19509 | reverse complement strand
TGCGCAGTGCTGCGCCGGCCAGAGCGCACCATGGAATCACCATGCCGCACTCTGTCCGACTTGCACTGCGCAAAAATGGCCGCCGTCGCAGGCGCGATTCATTCTGTTACAGGCTCTTAGACAGTACACAATATTCGATTGCAGGGCGGCCACCGCGCCAGATGTGGCGTAGCGGGCACTTGCATCCCGCGTCTGCATATTCGCGGGAAGAAGTAGCAGCACATCGCTCAAAAGCCTTTGAGTACTCAGGGAATGCGAATTGATCTCGATTGAGGAATTGTAGAAGTATTCGAATATCTGGATGGGATTTCCAGCGGTAGCGCCAAACACGCGATCACAGGGTTCGAGCGCTCCCTCGCCACGCTGAACTCCGATTCGACCGCCCCTCGTTCTTCTGCCGGTTTGGGCCGTTCGGCCGCCAACATGATTTGTTCGTCATATTCGGAGCATAGTGGCCTCAATCCAGGGCCAATGTAGCTCCGGATCTATGCAGCGAGCGGTGGCTCGGAGGAGACGAGGAAATGCGATACGCAACGGTCAGCATGCCAACCCGCCAGGTGGCGTGCTCATGAAAACCGAACAAAGAAGCTGGACACAGGGCCGCGGCTGGAGCCCCGCTTCCAGCGTGCCGCTGGAGCAATCCGCACAGCTGGTGCTGTTGTTCGGCGCCACGGCGGCATTGCGAGACTCCAGCCTGGCGGAGTCGATCCGCAAGTTCTACCCCTCTGCGTACATCCTCGGCTGCTCCACCGCCGGAGAGATCTGCGGCACCCAGGTTGCTGACGACTCGATGGTCGCCACGGCGATCCATTTCGAGCATACGCAATTGCGCACCGCCCAGTTCAGCTTGGACGCCAACCCCGACAGCGTGCAGGCGGGTGAATTCCTGGCACGGCAGCTGCCGCATTCGATCGACGGCTTCGGCGGAGGTCCGCAACAAAAGCTGGTCCACGTCCTGGTACTTTCCGATGGCCTCGGCGTCAACGGCAGCGCGCTGGTGCGCGGCCTGACGAAATACCTGCCGGAGGGCGTAGCCGTGACCGGTGGCTTGGCCGGCGACGGTGCACGCTTCGGCGAAACCCTGGTCTTCAAGAGCGGCGCCGCGGAGAAAGGCGCCGTCGCCGTGGTCGGCTTGTATGGCAGCCGACTGAAGGTCGGCTTCGGCTCACTTGGCGGTTGGGATCCCTTCGGCCCCGAACGGCTGGTGACGCGCTCGAAGGGAAATGTCCTGTTCGAGCTGGATGGCCGCCCCGCCCTGGGCCTGTATAAGCAATACCTGGGCGAGCACGCCAAGGGCCTGCCGGCCACCGGCCTGCTGTTTCCCTTGAGCGTGCGCACCAAGCCTGGCGAAACCCCGTTGGTACGCACCATCCTCGCGGTGGACGAACAAGAGCAGAGCATGACTTTCGCCGGGGATATTCCGGAAGGCGCCCATGCGCGTCTAACCAAGGCCAATGTCGAGCGGCTGGTCGACGGCGCCATCGGCGCGGCCCGCGCCAGCCGCCAGGCGGCGGGGGCAGTCGCTCCAGAGCTGGCCATACTCATCAGCTGCGTTGGCCGGAAGCTGGTTCTCAAGCAGCGTGTCGAGGAGGAAGTGGAAGGCGTGCGTGAAATACTGGGCGAACAGGCGGTGCTGACGGGTTTCTACTCCTATGGAGAAATCGCCCCATTCTCGCTCGGCGAGCAAAGCGAACTGCACAACCAGACCATGACCATCACCACATTTGCCGAGGGCTGATCATGGTCCCCACACAAAGCCTGCTGAAGCGTCAGCTGAAACGCTTCTTCGGCGGTGACTTCAACATCCCCGCCGAATGGCAGGGTTTCATCGCAGCCGTCGATAGTGCTTATAAGGAATTCGAGGTCGATCGCGAACTAATGGAGCGCTCGCTGGAAGTGAGCTCGCAGGAATTGCTCGAGGCGAACTCGGAAATCCGCGCGATCTTCCAGGCAATTCCCGACTTGGTGTTCCGGCTCGATCATCAAGGCACCATCCTTTCCGTCAAGGCGGGAGCTGGCGGCGAAATGCCGCAGCAGGAGTTGTCGGGAAGGCGCATCCAGGAGTGCTGGCTCAAATATTCAGGGGATCGCTTCTCCGAGGTCCTGCGGCGGGTGATCGACGAAAAGTCGATGGTCAGCATCGAACATTCCGAAGGTGCCAAGGGACTCGAGTCGTACCATGAAGTCCGCCTGGTACCGCTGTTGCGGGACCAGGTTGTCGCCATCGCGCGCAACATCACCGAGCGCAAGAGTGCGGAAGCAAAGCTGGAGCAGATGCACAATCAGCTCGCGGATGCCTCCCGCCAGGCCGGCATGGCCGAGATCGCCACCAACGTCCTGCACAACGTCGGCAACGTGCTCAACAGCGTCAACGTCTCCGCGAATCTGGTGGCGGACAACGTCAGAAAGTCCAAGGTTTCCGGCCTGGCGCGAGCCGTGGCCCTGCTGCAGGAGCACGAGGCGGACCTGGGCGCATTCCTCAGCGAGGACCCCAAAGGCAAGCTGGTGCCCGGCTACCTGGCGCAACTCGCGGAACATCTGCGCGCCGACCAGGAAGCAACGCTGAAGGAGCTCGAATCCCTGCGCGGCAACATCGACCATATCAAGAAGATCGTTTCAATGCAGCAAAGCTATGCCACGGTTTCAGGTATCACCGAAACCGTAAGCGTCATCGACCTGGTGGAAGACAGCTTGCGCATGAATGAGGGCTCATGCAGCCGCCACGGTATTAAGACTGTTCGGGAATATGGCGAGGTCCCGCCGATCAAGGTCGACAAGCACCGGGTGCTGCAGGTGCTGGTGAACCTGCTGCGTAATGCCAAGCATGCCTGTGACGATTCCGGACGCTCCGACAAGCGCATGACGGTGCGGGTGGCGAGCGCCGACGGCCGCGTCAGGATCTCGGTTATCGACAACGGCGTCGGCATAGAGCCGGAGAATATGAAGAAAATCTTCAATCACGGCTTCACCACCCGCAAATCCGGCCACGGCTTCGGCCTGCACAGCGGCGCATTGGCCGCAAAGGAAATGGACGGTTCGCTGACCGCGCACAGCGACGGCCCGCAACAAGGCGCGATCTTCACCCTGGAACTGCCGTTGCAACCGGCACGGGAGTCTGTATGAATCTGCAAGCTGCGACGGTGAACCGCCGCGTCCTGATCATCGACGACAACGAGGCCATCATCGAGGATTTCAAAAAGATCCTGGGGGCGGGGTTGGATGGCAATGGCGCATTGTCCCGGGCCGAGGCCGCCCTGTTCGGTGACGTCGATGGGCGGCCCGTCCACCCTGAATTCCAGATCGATGGCGCATGCCAGGGGCAGGAAGGCTTCGCCCTCGTCGAGCAGGCGCAGCGGGACAACCGGCCTTACGCCATGGCGTTCATCGACATGCGCATGCCGCCGGGCTGGGACGGCGTCGAAACCATCGCCCACATCTGGCAGAAAGACCCGCGCTTGCAGGTGGTGGTGTGCACCGCCTATTCGGATTATTCGTGGGAGGAAATGTCGGAAAAGCTCGAACTCGGCGATCGGCTGCTGATCCTGAAAAAGCCGTTTGACAACGTAGAGGCCTACCAGCTGGCCAGCGCCCTGACCATGAAGTGGGAAATGACGCAGCAGGCCGAGCTGAAAATGAGCTCCCTGGAGGAGGCGGTGCGCGTGCGCACCCAGGCGCTGCAGACTGAGATCGCCGAGCGCAAGCTGCTCGAAACCAGACTGGAACAATTGAGCGTCACCGATCCCTTGACCGGGCTGGCTAATCGCCGCCGCTTCGCCGATACGCTCAATGCCGAGTGGACGCGGGCGCAACGCACGCAAAAGCCGGTTGGCCTGGTGATGATCGATATCGACCACTTCAAACAGTACAACGACCACTATGGCCACATCGGCGGCGACGCCTGCCTGCGCGTGGTCGCTTCGGAATTGGGGAGGGGCACGCGCGGCAGCATGGACCTGGTTGCCCGCTATGGCGGGGAGGAATTTGCCGTCATTCTGCCCGGTGCCGACTACGACACGACCCACGCAATCGCCCAGCGCGTCTGCGCCGCAGTCGCCGCGCTGAACGAGCCGCACGCAGCTGCCGAGCGTGGCTTTGTCACCATCAGCGTCGGCATCACCTCCATCGTTCCGTCTGCGGTTGCTCCTGCCGACCAGCTGGTGGAAATCGCCGACGCGGCCCTGTACGAGGCCAAGCGCCTGGGGCGCAATCGGGTCATGGGCAGGAGGGCGAATGGTCCTGGAGCCTTGCCAGATCAGCACGAACTGCAAATCGAAACAGCGGCGAGCGATTGAAGCGAATGGCCCGGAAGGATTTTACCGGTGCGCTCCCGCCCTTCAAGTTGCAACACGTTCAGCATGTTCCGGAACGATGAAGCCCCCGGAAGCCAGGAGCGCCTGGCACGCATCGGCTTTCATCGCCCGGGCAAAGTAGTGTCCCTGGCCTTCATCGCAGTTCCAGAGCTTCAATAGATTCAGCTGTTCCGCGGTTTCGATCCCTTCGGCTACGACTACCAGGTCCATGGCATGCGCCAGATCGATGATCTGCCTTACCAATTCGTCGGCGCCCGGGCTGATGCCGATCTCGTGAACGAATGACTGATCGATCTTGAGCCTCTGCAAGGGCAGGCGCCGCAGGTACGCCAGGGACGAGTAACCTGTTCCGAAATCGTCGATGGTGATCAACACGCCGAGATCCTTGAGTGCGGTCAGCAGCCGGATGGTTTGCGCCACATCCCGCATGATCACGCTTTCGGTGACTTCGATCTCCAGGTTGCTCGGATCGAACGATCCCTGGATCATCAGCTCTCTTACGACCTTGATCAGGCTGCCCTGCCAGAATTGGCGGGCGGAAGCATTGACGGCCATGCGAACCTCCGGCAGACCCTGAGTACGCCACCGCGCCAGCTGATCCGATGCCGTTCGCAACACCCATTCTCCGATCGGGACGATCAGGCCGGTGTCCTCGGCCAGCGGGATGAAGCGGGCAGGCAGGACGAAGCCGAGTTCCGGCTGATGCCAGCGGATCAGCGCCTCCACCCCAACGATCTTTCCGTCGGCGAGCCGGACCTGGGGCTGGTAGTACAGCTCGAACTCATTGCGGTCGAGCGCCTGCCGGAGGGCCCGTTCCATGGTAAAGCGCTCAATCGTGCGTTGTCCCAGTTCCGCAGTGTAGAAGCCGAAGCCGCCGCCGCCTTCGAGTTTGGCGCGGTACATCGCGCCGTCGGCATTCGCCAGCAGCCTTTCGATGGTCACACCGTCGGTGGGATAGATCGTGGCGCCGATGGTGACGGTGGTGAAAATTTCGTGCCCGGCTATGACAAACGGCTCGGCGATGGCCGCCTGAATCTTTTGCGCGACGGGCAACACATCGTCCGGCCCGGCGAGCCCCTCCACCAGCACCACGAATTCGTCGCCACCGCGTCTGGCGACGGTATCGCTGCTACGCATACTGTTGCACAGGCGCGCCGCGACCTCCTTGATCAGCAGGTCGCCCAGTTGGTGGCCCAGCGAGTCGTTGAGCACCTTGAACCGATCCAGATCGAGGAACAGGACTGCCAGCACGCAACGCCCGGTACGGTTGGTCCGAGCAATGGCCTGGTTCAAACGATCGTCGAGAAGGTTTCTGTTGGCCAGTCCAGTCAGCGCATCATGCGTGGCAAGGTATTCGATTCTATCCTCGTGTTCCTTGCGCTCCGTGATGTCGGTGTAGGTCCCGACCAGGCGCAAGGGCCGGCCTTGCGCATCGCGCTCGACGATGGCGCCGAGACAGAGCACCCATTTCCAGCCGCCGGAAGCTGTCCTGACCCGGAATGTGGTCCGATACTCCTCACGGTCGCCGGACAGGTATTGGTGCCTTGCCTGCACCGCCTCCGCCCAGTCTTCGGGATGCACCATGGTCTGCAGCGACTCGAAGGATCTTTTGAATGCCCTGGATTCATAGCCGAGCATGGTGGCGCATTCGGCGCTGAAGCTGACTTCGCCGCCCGCCGCGAGGTCGGCGTCGTAAGTGCCTTGGCCGGCCGCCGCCAGGGCGAGGGACAAGCGCGCCTCGCTGTGCCTGAGCGCCTCTTCCGCCCGCTTTCTCTGCGTTATGTCTTCGATCTGAGAGATGAAATACAGCGGCTTTCCTGCACTGTCGCGTACCATGGAAACGCTGAGCGAGGCGCAAATGATGTGGCGGTCCCGATGGAAGTAGCGCTTTTCCATGACATAGGACTGAATCTCACCGGCGACGAGACACTTGACGTATTCCAGATCGGCAGGCAGGTCATCCGGATGGGTCAGCGTCTGGAAATCCGTCTTCAGAAGCTCTTCCATCGAATAGCCCATCATGGCGGAGAGGGATTTGTTGACCTGCAGCCACCGCCCATCCAGGGAAACCAGCGCCATCCCGATCGAGGCGTGGGTAAAAGCGGAGCGGAATCGCTCTTCGCTCTGGGCCGAACCTGAAGCAGGATGCTCCGGGGCACTTATGCCGCGGCGGAGTAAGTCCCTGCACTTGCGCACGCAGAAGTTTGCCGCGTTGCATAGCACGCCGTAGGACTTCTCAACAGGACTTTTCAATTGAATGTCCTATTCATCGATGTGAATACCTGAATTTCCAGTGCCTGGCGCTCCCTATACTCCGGGAATACGATCCAGGCATTCCACGCTCGCTATCGATGGTACAGAGTTTTGTTGTCCCGGCGCGCCGGTACTTGGCGATACGAGCTGCTTTTTTCCCGCCTGATCGTGGAGGACCATTGCGTCCGTTGATACCCCGCTGCGGGTACACGACACTCGCCCTGCCTCGCTGATTGGCGCATAGGTCAAAATAGCGTGGACGCTGGTAACAGCTTGTGCTTCAACGAGGAGGGCTATGCTCGGATTCGCACCTCGCCCGATAACCCCTGGAACGTGGCGGCCGCGACAGCGGTTCTGACGGGCCTAGAGATGCTTGCGGCGGCCTCCTTGCCCCGCTCAAGAGAACTGATGTGGTCCCTGTCGTCAACCGCCGCACCAACGAGGTCCATATCGAATCGTAACTAGCAGGATGAACCATAAGCCGGAAGGAAGCGGTGCGCAAGGCCGACTTCGCCATGTATGTGATTAGGCGGGAATCTTTCGACCAGACCTTGTTCAAACAGTATTACGCAACGATGTAGAGGGCGATGTTCGTTTACATCGCGGCGCGAGACCTTGCGGAAAGCTGATCTGACACGATAACGAGTGGTTGGTCTGGCGAGTTTGCGCCTTCTTCGAGCAAAGGATATGGGAGAGTCCGGTCGAGCTCATTCAGAAGCAAAATCAGATCTCGATGTTATCGAGCGTGCCAGTTGGGCGCCCAAATCAAGGGACGCCTGACTCGGCTTGTAGGTGGCTGCCATTTTTGGTTGCGCCGGCCGGACTCTCCGATATCGCGGCACTTCGGGACTGCCTGTTCTGTCGGGGCATGCTGGGCGTGGACAGGGGCGGAAAGCGTTGACGCAATACCGAATGCAGGGTCGCGCTCCGTTGTCCCAACCGATCTCTGTGGCGACAGCTTCCATGTCCAAGCGAGCCGCCGAAGGCGGCATCCTGGTAATTCTCCCAGACCCGAGGCTGTGTGTATCTATTTATTGGACGTGAGCTGCCGCTGGTTCCGACCCGGCGTTACAAGGCAACCATCAGCTCATGAGCAAACCAGTTCCAAGGAGCTATGTAGTCATACAGGCAGCATTAGTCCGCTGACCGGTTTTCGCGCCGAGGCCCCGCTCGGCGCGAATCGTTGGCAGCACAATGGGATTCAGACACCAGCCCTCGCCGCCGCGGATGCCGGGAGCCGGCATGACCGCGCGGCCGTGCGTGGCAATAGTCTGATGGATTTCAGCTGCATCCTGTTCCAAGGTGCCGCCCCGCCGGCCGCAGATCCGACGGTAGTAGCTATGGGGCGTGAAGCGCTGCAAGCCAAATAGTGTTGAAGATGCGGCGGGCGAACGCCAGATCCTCTAGGGACGGAGTCGGGACAACATAAGACTGATTGAGCATTGACAGTATCCAGGTTGAAGATGGATTAATGCCTGAATGGCGAGGCTGGAGATACTTGCGGGACGAGGTGCTGAGCAATAAAGCCACTAGGCGCACCAACCGGCCGTACTACGCCATCATGATATGTGCGCAAAAAGCGCTGGATTGGGTCTATCCAGTGAGCACAGTGGGAACTCCGATGCGGAAGGTCAAGGCCAGTTCGGCAGCCTTTCGAATGAACCGCCTCGCTGTGGTTGCCGCCGCTCTCGGCGTGGCCGCCTTTTGGCCTCCGGACCGATCGGGTGGACGGCAGGATCAAAGCTCGCCCGGCGTTAAAGGACCAAATGTATAAATCCCGGCGAGAAGACATAACGCCATTCGAGGATCCGCACTTCAGTGATTCGGCGGGAGGCGCCGGGTAAGCATAAAATGAACACGGACGACTGCGAACAAGGCGGACACTTACGTGCTTCCGAAGCGAGCCACGTCGAATCAACAGATGTTCCATGTTAATCCGCAAAAAACGCTGTATCCCACGCTGCATGTCAAAACATAGGCCATGAATAAAATTATTTATAATCAATCAGATGTAATCTTGGTCGACGTTAAGGTTCAAAACATCGAGTAGTGATCTGCGGGCATCTCGACACAATCGCATAAGCTTCGGCACGTCAGTGGACTCCGAGCTTGCCCAGGTCTCGACAGCTACACCGCGGTACGCCCCGCCGCGCCAGTCTCGGCCCTGGCCCGCTCCATTGGCGCTTGCGGCATCGGCGCTCTTCCACCTCATCCTGCTGATCGCGCTACTCATCGTATCGCCGGAAAATCGGCATGGCGGCCACGCCCACCCGCATGCAACCGCGCGGGCGCTGGTCTTCACCCTGGCACCCGAACCGCGGCCGGTGGTGCCGCCAGTTCCTCCCGCCGTTGCCAGGCCGCCGGAGCAACTGCATCCGCTGACGGCCGTGCCGACTCCCGTTCCGGCGCATAAGCAGGCCGCTCCGCCCAAGCCTGCAGCGGCTGCCGCCCAGGCTGCGCCGCAGGCACCGAAGGTGCCGGACGAAGTCCAGGAGATGGAGGACGTGATGGGGCGCATCCACGACAATTGGCTGGAGCCGCCAGCCGTCAGCAGGAATTTCCTGTGCCGCATCCGCATCGACTATGCGGTGGGCGGCATGATCACCGCGGTGCACTTCCTGCAAGGCTGCGGCAACCCCATGCTCGACGATTCGGTGCGGCGGGCGATCTGGAAAACCCAGCCGTTGCCGCTGTTGCGTGCGAACGAAGCGGCTGGAAGCCTGGAAATCGAATTCACGCCATGATCCTGCACAGCCTCTTGTTGTTCTCGATGGGCGCGTTTGCCGCGCACGCTGCTGAAAAGGCCGCCCTGGTTTCGCCACCTGGCCCGGCGACGCCGGCGGCATCGGCACCGATGCCGCCCTGCCGCACTCACGCGAGCCGCCTGCCATCGGGCATCCATGCATTCCGCGACTGCGACGGCGCACCGGAAATGATCGCGCTGCGCGGCGGCAGCTATCGCATGGGGGATCTCATCGGCGACGGCCAGCCCTATGAGCGGCCGGCACACGAGGTGCGCCTTGCGCCGTTCGCGATCGGCCGTTTCGAAATCACCAATGCCGAATGGAAAAGCTGCGTCATGGCGGGTGCCTGCACGGAATCGCACGTGGCGGTCGACGAGCAACACGGCCGCTACCCGGTGGCGGGAATCTCGTGGCCGCAGGCCAAGGCCTATGCCGACTGGCTTGCCGCGCGCACCGGCAAACCCTATCGGCTGCCCAGCGAGGCGGAGTGGGAATATGCGGCGCGCGCCGGTGAGGCGGGGCGCTATTCCTGGGGCGGCTTCGAGTCGGATTCGTGCAGCAGCGTCAACCTGCTGGATGCCAGCGGGCGGCGTGCGCATCCGGAGTGGTACTGGGCCGAAGGCTGTGATGACCATTTCCCTGCGGCTGCACCGGTCGGTAGTTTTCCGCCAAACGCATGGGGTTTCCACGACATGCTGGGCAATGTCTGGGAGTGGGTGGCCGACTGCTGGCATGCGGATTACAGCGGCGCACCTGTCGATGGCTCAGCCTGGCTCGCGGCGCCCTGCCGCAAGTACGTCAATCGTGGTGGCGGCTGGGGCAACAACCTGCGGGCGCTGCGCCTGTCGAGCCGCGATGGGGATCCCGGCGCCTCGTATAGCGATGGTCTCGGCTTCCGCATTGCGCGGAGCATGAGCGGTGCCGAGCTGCCACAAGGCCCGGGTGCCGTCCCGGACAACCGGCCGCCGCCCACCGAAACCGCGCTCACTTCAAACGTGCCGCGCGGTGCCGCGGTCAAATCACCGGAACCGGTGAGCCCGCCTACACTCGCAATCCCGGCGCCGCCGACCACTTCGCTGGCACTGGAGCGCCAGCTCGATGTGCATATCACCATCCAGGGCCAGCAGACCTGGAAGAACGTCCTGCAACACACGCAGGGCACGACCACGCAAGATTATGTGCTGAGCACACGCCTGCGCTCGGACGGGGTTCTCTACGGCGACAACCTGCTCGATCCCGAGCAGTCGAGCCGGCTGCTGATCAAGCAGCAATACCTTGCGCGGCGCGGACTGATCCAGCTCAAGGCGCTGAATGGCGGCAAGCTGCCGCACACGGCGGAAGAACTTGCGGCCTTGACCGCCAGGGTGCGGGCCGCCATGCCGGATTGTATCGGCGATGAGCGGTGCGGCGGGGAAGTGGTGGAGCGTTCCGCCGCGCTCGATGCGCTGCAGAACAATTCAGCCGAGGATCTCGATGCGCTGATCGCCGCGCCGGCCACAGGCGAGGCCGCGCGCTGGCTGTACTTCTTCGGCTACGCGGGTTGTCCGAATCGCATGCATATGAGCAACGAGACGCATATCGCTGGCCAACGCGCCTACGATCATGCACGGAAGAGCCTGGTGCCCTGGTCGCTGGACCGCTCCGCCAACACCGATGGCAGCGCCGGCGACCGCGCCGCGCTATGCCGGCAATACACCGCGACCGTCGATATCCGAACCGGCGAGGTCTACCTGGAAAATCTTTATGTCCCGTCTCCGCCGGGCACCACGGTACGCACCATCAATCGCAGCGTGGAGCATCGTGAAGAGGATCTGCCGGTACCATCCGAAGTCCTGGCCTGGACTACCGCGCGCTTGCTCCGCACCCGCGAAGCCGCCAGCTTCTCGGAGGTATTGCCGGCGCATGTACCGCTCGATGGTGATTACACCGTGCTCGGCCATTTCGAGGGCGAGCTTCACACCACCCTGAGCTGGTCGTTCAAGCCGGTGGATGGCGCGCCGATGGCAGTAATCCCGCCGGCAACAGGTGCCAGGTAAGCGTTGCCGCAGCGATCTGCATCCCTTCATCGGAAATAAATAACCCCGGTGCGGCAAACGCCGCACCGGGGTTATTTGCCGCAAGCCTTCGGTTCAGAACACCAGCTGTGCGCGCAGGCCGATGCTGTCGGGGCTGTCCTTGCCGGCGTTACCCAGGTTGGCGTGGCCGTGGGTGTAGTCCAGCACGAAACGCACCGCCGGGTTCGGGTAGTAGTTGATTCCCGCGGTCACCATCGACACATCGCACTTGGTGACGTTGCTCAGCGTGGTGCCTGTCGGAACCGCCGCCGAGCAACCGACATTGCCATTGGTGAAATTGTTCTGGGCATGGTCGAATCGCGCTGCGACTTCGAAAGCCCCGTACGCGTGCGACGGACGCAGCGCGTTGTAGGTGGCGTTCTTCTTGTCATAGGTGCGGGTTTCGCCGGTGATGGCGTAGGCGCCGGTGATCGAATAGGCATTGATATTGGTTTCCGCCAGGCCTTCCTGGTGGATGCCCAGCATCGTGTACTCCGCCTGCCCATAAACCGGGCCCCAGGCGCCGGCCAGTTCGCCGCCGATGGCATCCTGGTGCGGATTGCCCAGCGCCTTGGCATTGCCCGAGCCATAACTCGCCAGGGTCAGCTTGGCGCCGGAGCGGCCGCCGTAGGTGTACGACGGACCGAAGCCGGCATACGGCGAGGCGGTCGAGGTGACCGTGCTGTTGACGTCGGAGTTGTCGTTGCTGAAGTTCACGCCGACATGCGCCCAGGCCGTCGGGGAAACAAACGGCGCATAAGCCAGGCGGGCGTTGTAGCCCAGGCCCTGGGTGCGGTTTTCGGCGCCGCCGGTCTGCTTGTGCAGGGAGTAGACCGAGGCACCGGCCCACAGATTGTCGCTGCTGGTGAAGGCGCCCTTGTTCCAGCTGTAGTACACGCCGTTGGTGTAATCCACGCCGCCGTAGACGCCGGTGGCGGAGACGATGTTGCGCTCCAGGAACACCGTGCTGTTGTTGCTGGCGATTTCGTCCATGCTGCGCCAGGGCTTGTGCTGGCCGAAGTAGA
>NZ_JONR01000069.1 GCF_000711955.1 Nevskia soli DSM 19509 | reverse complement strand
TGGCCCCTCGATACACCCGCTTCGCGGGCACTCGGGGCGAACGGAGGGTGGTGCAATTCAAATAGAAAAGCGCCCCTCACCCCAGCCCTCTCCCCACTTCGTAGGGAGAGTGGGAACAGCATCCAGTTCTAGCCGGCGCGTGCGGCTCCGGGCGTCACCCCTTTCCATCGCTTGAACGCATGGCTGAACGCCGCGGCATCGGAATAGCCCAGCCGCTCGGCCACTTCCGCCAGTTTCATCTGGGCGGTACCGATCAGTTCCTCCGCCAGGGTCATCAGCACCTCGTCGCGCAGGGCACGGAAGCTGGTGCCCTGGTCGGCCAGGTGCCGGCGCAGGGTGCGGGAGGTCATGCACAGTTCGGCCGAGACCACTTCCATGTCGGCGGCCTGCGCCGGCCGGCGCAGGATGATGTCGCGCACCTTGGCGGAGATGCCGGAGCGGGCGCGGCGGCGGGCCAGGAGTTTCTGGCATTCCAGTTCGCACATGCGCGCGGTGGCTTCGTTGGCCTGCGGCAGCGGCTGGTCGGCGACCTTGCGGTCGAGCACCAGCAGGGTTTTCCTGGCGCCGAACTCGGGCATCTTGCCGAACACTTCGCGGAAGCGTTCGGCGTAGGTCGGCCTGGGGAATTCGAAGTACACCCGCAGCGGCGGCGCCGGCCGCGGATCGATCAGGCGTTGCATGCGCAGAATCGCCACCGCATCGCGTTCGATCAGGAACTGGCGGATCTCGGCCGGTACCTTGCGGTAGTCCAGGTGCAGGTAGGCTTCGTCGCCGCTCTCTTCGTAGTGCAGTTCGCCGAAGATGGCACTCAGGTCGAGGTAGCGCAGCGCCAGCATCAGGGCCTCGCGCAGGCTGCGGCTGCTGAACAGGGCGTAACCCCAGATGCCGAAATCGGTGAGGTGGTAGCGGAAGCCCACTTCCATGGCCAGGGCCGGCACCTGGGGCAGGGCCGCCGCCACGTTGCGGATCACGCGCAGTTCCTGTTCGGGCGCGATCTCCGCCTCGCTGTTATCGATGGCGGCGGGATTGATGCCGCTGCCTTCCAGGCAGGCGGCCAGCGTGGCGCCATGCGACTGCGCCACCTCGACCAGATGGCGGACGCCGGCGATACCGTGGGGGATGCTCCAGTCTGGCATGCGGGTAGTAGACAATGCCTGTCCGGAATTATCAATAAATTGTCCCGGCGTGTCATCCAGTACCGGATGCGCCTTCTCTAAGCTGCTGCACTGCAACCAGACTCCTCCAATGCCGCCTCCGATGACCCAATCCAGACCTTCCAGCGTCGCCCTCGCTCCCGCCCCCTGGGATCTGTCCGGACAGGGCTACCTGTTCGCGGTGCGCCTGCCGCGCGAGGTGCTCGACCAGGGCAGCTTCCTGCCGCAAGGCTGCCCGCGCCTCGGCCGTAGCCGGCTGGCCTACGCCATGTTCGTGGATTACTCGGCCGGCGACGTCGGGCCTTACCACGAACTGCTGTACATCCCCGGGGCGCTGGCCATCGGCAAGCGCCGCAACCTGTCGATCTCGCGCATCTTCGTCTCCACCTGGGCTTCGGTGGTGAACGGCGAGGTCAACTGGGGCATACCCAAGGACCGCTGCGACTTCGACGTGCAATACGGCGCCGACGGCGTCGACAAGGTGGCGCTGACCGCCGCCGACGGCACCGTCTTCGCTGAACTGGAACTGGAAGCGCGCGGTCCACGCCTGCCGGCGCCGGGGCACTGGGTACCGCGCAGGCTGCGCACGCTGTCGCAGCTGCGCGAGGGCAAGGTCTATTCCTATGCGCCGGAGGCGCGTGGGCATTTCCGTTTCGCCAAGGTGCGCAACTGGCGTTTCGACGCGCGCTATTTCCCGGATCTCGCCCGCGGCGAGGTGGTGGCGGCGATGAAGATCACCGATTTCAGGATGATCTTTCCGGTGGCGGAGGTCGAGCCGTTGGTTCCGGTGCAGGGGATGGTGCCGTAATGGCCCCTCGATACACCCGCTGCGCGGGCACTCGGGGCGAACGGAGTGCGGCGGTATGACCACCAGGACACAAAGCTATGACTACGTCATCGTCGGCGGCGGTTCGGCCGGCTGTGTGCTGGCCAACCGCCTTAGTGCCAACGGGCGGTACACGGTGTGCCTGCTCGAGGCCGGACCGCGCGACTGGAATCCGTTCATCCGCATGCCGTCCGGGCTGATCCCCCTGATGCGCGGCTGGTTCTGCAACTGGAAGTTCTGGAGCGAGCCGCAGCCGCATATGGGCGGTCGGCGTTTCTACCAGCCGCGCGGCAAGACGCTGGGCGGCTCCAGCAGCATCAATGCCCAGGTCTACATCCGCGGCCACGCCTCGGACTTCGACCGCTGGGCCAGCCTCGGCTGCACCGGCTGGGGCTACGAAGAGGTGCTGCCGTACTTCCGCCAGTCGGAGAACTACGAGCCGGTGTGCGAGCCGCGCGACCAGCGTTTCCACGGCAAGGGTGGCCCGCTCAATATCGCCGAGCGGCGCCACTTCAATCCGCTGAGCCGCGCCTTCCTCGATGCGGCCCAGCAGGCCGGGCTGCCGCACACCAGCGACTTCAACGGCGCGCAGCAGGAAGGCTACGGCGTGCTGCGCAGCTATCACCGCAACGGTGAGCGCTGCAGCAATGCGGCGGCTTACCTGCGCGGCGCCGAACAGCGGCCCAACCTCACCGTCGTCACCGGCGCGCATGCGACGCGCGTGCTGCTGGAGGATGGGCGCGCGGTCGGTGTCCAATACCGCCGTCGCGGCCGTGATTGCGAAGTGCGCGCGACGCGCGAGGTGGTGCTCAGCGGCGGCGCCTTCAATTCACCGCAGTTGCTGTTGCTGTCCGGCATCGGGCCGCGCGAGGAGCTGGAGAAGCACGGCATCCCGCTGAAGCACGAGTTGCCGGGCGTGGGCCAGAACCTGCAGGATCATCTCGACGTATACCTGGTGACCAAGGCGAAGAGCCGCGTCGGCTTCTCCTTCCATCCCACCTCCTGGCCCAAGGCGATACTGGGGCTGCTGCTGTATGCGTTCTTCCGGCGTGGTTATCTCACCAGCAACCTGGTCGAGGCCGGCGCTTTCGTGCGCTCGCTGCCGGAGGAGCCGGTCCCCGACCTGCAATGGCACTTCGGCGCGGTGGTGAATGCCTACCACGGGCTGCGCCTGGGGCCGGTGTTCCGCCACTACGGCTATTCCATCGCCATCAACGACAACCGGCCGCTGTCGCGCGGCCATGTCGGCCTGCACAGCGCCGATCCGCTGGCGCCGCCGCTGATCGATCCCAACTACGGCGCCGAGTCGCGCGAGATCGAGCGGCTGGTGCGCGGCATCAAGCTGGCGCGCAAGGTGCTGGCGCAACCGGCGTTCGATGCGCACCGCGACGTGGAGATGGCGCCGGGGCCCGCGGTGCAGAGCGACGAGGAACTGCGCCAGTGGGTGCGACGGCATGCGGAATCGATCTACCATCCGGTCGGCACCTGCAAGATGGGACAGGATGCGCTGGCGGTGGTGGATCCGCGCCTGCGCGTGCACGGGCTGGAAGGATTGCGCGTGGCGGATGCTTCGGTCATGCCGTCGCTGATCGGCGGCAACACCAATGCGGCGGCGACGATGATCGGCGAGAAGGGCGCGGCGATGATTCTGGAGGATGCGCTGGGCCGGGTCGGGTCCGCGAACGAAACCGCCTTGGCGGCCTGAATCGCAGTGAACAGATAAGCTTGCCGACGATGGATGGGGGGATCACGATGAATTTGCTTGGGACGCTGGAGGAGAAATAGAACAATGGATCTGGAACTCGCCAAGAAGATGCTGGAAGGCGGCATCAAGTTCGTCGCCAACAGCGGCCTGCGGGTGGTCGAGTTGCGACGCGGCTACGTCAAGTGCCTGATGCCCTTCGCCGGCAACGGCAACCATATCGGCACCATGTATGCGGGCGCGCTGTTCACCCTGGCGGAGATTCCGGGCGGAGCGCTGTTCCTGTCGAGCTTCGATGCCGCGAAGTTCTACCCCATCGTCAAGGAACTGGATCTGCGTTTCCTCAAGCCGGCGAAGGGCGACGTGACGGTGGAAATCGCGCTCGACGACATCCACATCGCCTCGCTGTCGGCGCAGGCGGCGGAGAAGGGCAAGGCCGAGTTCATCCTGGAAGGGCAGCTGAAGACGGCGGATGGCGTGGTCGTCGCCGAGAGCCGCGGCGTTTACCAGGTGCGCTCGACGGTGCCGCCGGTGAAAGCGTCCTGACGTTCCGGAACGCCTAGGCTGCGAACGCCTGCGTCGGGGCCGGTGCGGGTTCCAGCACGTAGTCGTCCGCATTGGGTGCGCGCAGGCGGCGCCCGTATTCGCTCATGTAGCCGACCCAGTTGTTGGTGTTGCGGCCATCCGGCCCGATGTACCAGCTGTGGCATCCGGATTCGTAGGTGGTGCCGCGGTTGCGCTGCTGCAGTTCCGCGTTGTAGTCGCGCTGTACCTCGCCGCGCACTTCCATCGAGCGCAGTCCCTGAGCTTCCAATAGCCTTGCGCATTGGGCGATGTAGCTGGCCTGGGTTTCCAGCATGTAGATGATGGAGCCGGCGCCGAGGTTGGTATTGGGGCCGTAGAGCATGAAGAAGTTGGGGAAGCCGGCGACGCTGACGCCGAGGTAAGCCTCGGCACCGTCGCGCCACAGCTCGCGCAGGGATTGGCCCTGGCCACCCTTGAGGTCCATCGGCGCCAGGAACTGCGAGGCGGCGAAGCCGGTGCCGTAGACGATGGCGTCGACCTTGCGCAGGTCGCCGCCGGCGGTCCTGACGCCGTCGGCGGTGATTTCGGCGATGGCCTCGGTCACCACCTCCACGTTCGGCCGTGACAGGGCTGGGAGCCAGTCGTTGGAGAGCAGGGTGCGTTTGCAACCCACCGGGAAGTCCGGGGTCAGCTTGCGGCGCAGCGCCGGGTCCTTCACCTGCACCCGCATCAGCATCCTGGACAGCAGCTTGAGCGTGCCGTCGGCGAGCTTGCTGAGCAGGCCGTGGCTGATCATGGAGGAGGCGAGGAACTCGATCAGCCAGAAGATGCGGGCGCGATCGAGGTCGTAGACGCCGGGCACATTGTTCAGCAGCCAGCGCTCGAAGGCGTTGAAGGCGCGATCGAACTTGGGGATGCACCAGCCGGGCGAGCGCTGGAACAGGTAAAGCTTTTGCACCCGCTTGGCCAGCTCCGGCACGAACTGCACGGCGCTGGCGCCGGTGCCGATGACGGCGACGGTCTTGCCCCTGAAGTCGTAACCGTGATCCCAGCGGGCGGAGTGGAAGGCGGTGCCGGTGAAGTGCTGGAGGCCGGGCAGGTCGGGGTAGGCGGGGCGGTGCAGCTGGCCCACGCCGGAGACCAGGATGTCGGCTTCGACGGTTTCGCCATCGGTGAAGCCCACCCGCCACAGGCCGCGCTGCGCGTCGTATTCGGCGCCGGTGACTTCCTTGCCGAAGCGGAAATGCGCGCGCAGCTCGTATTTCTTCGCGACGTGGCGGGCGTAGTCGAGGATTTCCGACTGCTTGCCGTAGCGGCAGGACCAGGGGTAGTGCCGCTCGAAGGAGAAGGAGTAGAGGTGCGAGGGCACGTCGCAGGCGGCGCCGGGATAGGTATTCTCGCGCCACACGCCGCCGAGGTCCTGCGCCTTCTCGAAAATGGTGAAGGATTCGATGCCGGCCTGCTTCAGGTAATAGCCCATGGCAAGGCCGGCGAAGCCGCCGCCGATGATGGCGATGCTGGGGGATCGCTTGCCGGCGTTACCGGCATTACCGTCGGGGGCCATCGGTTACGCCTTGCGAGGGAGCGTTACAGGACGCTCGCTATGGTAAACCGCCGGGCTCGCCAAGTGGTCTACCCGTAATGAGGGGTTTCCGGAACTCACAAGCGCGTGTCCGCGATGCGCATTTTTTCCGGATACCTCTGGCGCCTATGCTGAAGAACAGGCACTTTATGTCAGCGGCGCGCCGCCCCGGAGAGGGCAGGTATCCGCCGGCAGCTCAAAAAACCGCAGTGCTCGGAGGAAAAACAGGATGCTGCCCAGGCCGCCGCGCGTCCGCGCCGCCCGTTTGCTTGCCATGTCCGTATTGCTGGGCGGCGTCCTGCTGGCCGGCCCGGCCCTGGCGATCGACTTCGATTTCACGCCGCCGCTGACGCAGGAGCCGATCAAAGGGGTGCTCAACACCACCTTCACCGGCGGCGTCGGTATCCGCATGCAGGCGCCCAGTTCGGCGCTGATCGGCAAGGGCAATCTCGACCCGAACGTATGCTCGGGGGTGTTCCAGAGCTGCCAGGGCCTGTTCCGCACCCAGATCTACCCGGCGCAGCACCTGGTGGCCGCGCCGGGCTCGGCCTCCAGCAACGGCGACCAGGGTGATCTGAATTACCGCGACAAGTACGACCTGTTCCAGGCGCCGCTGAAGGTGACGCCGGATCTGACGCTGACCTGGGGCAATTTCGGCTTCTTCGCCCGCGGCCTGTTCTTCTACGACGTGGTCAACAACGACTTCACCGAGTACCACCCGGACGAGATCACGCCGCAGAACATCAACCAGGTGGGGCGCGTCGGCAGCACCCTCGCGGTACCGCTGGTCAACACCGTCGTCGGCGGGCTGGCCCAGCTCGGCGTGCCCGTGTCGCTGCTCAACAGGACCGCCCTGACCGGTCGCTTCTTCGGCCCCGGCGGGGTGGTGCGCAACAAGCGCACCGACAGCGGCGTGCTGGAGCAGGCCGGCACCAATTTCCAGTACCTGGACAGCTATTTCTTCGGCAAGCTGCCGCTGTGGGGCGACAAGGAACTGACGTTCAAGCTCGGCCGCCAGCTGGTCAACTGGGGCGAGAGCACCACGCTGCAGATCAACAGCGTGAACTCGGCCAACCCGATCAACGCCAACAACTTCTACCGCATCGGCGGCCAGGTGGAGGAGGTGTTCACGCCGCTCAACATGGTCGACCTGTCGTTCAGCCCGGTCGAAAACGGCACCATCGAGGGTTTCTACCAGTTCGAGTGGCAGCCCACCGAGGCGCCGGCGCCGGGGACTTATTTCTCCGATATCAACGTGGGCAGCCGCAACGCCGGGCCGAATACGCTCAACGGCACCTTCGGCGGCAGCGCGCAGGATCCGGACTGCATCGGCAAGCTGCTGGACAACCCGCTGTCCGGGCTGACGCCGACCTGCGCCACCATCTCGCGCCTGCCGGACTGGGAGCCGCGCACCTCGGGCCAGTACGGCATCAAGCTCGACTATTACAGCGACAGCATCAACAACGGCACCGATTTCTCGCTGTACTACGAGAACTACCATTCGCACCTGCCTTACGTCAGCTTCTTCTCGGCCTACCCGAGCTGCCTGCGCAAGGAAGGCAATGCGCGCCACAACGACGCGACCGACCTCGTCACGACCGTGCTCGATTGCCCCAACATTCCGCTGCTCGCCATCGGCGACCCGGCCCATGCGCGTTCCGACGCGCTGGACCTGGATACCATCAAGTACGTGCTGGAATATCCCGAGGACATCCATCTCGCCGGCTTCAGCTTCAACACCACCATCGGCAGCTACTCGCTGCAGGGCGAGATCGCCTACCGTCCGAACAAGCCGATGCAGGTGGACGCGCACGACCTGGCCTTCGCCGCACTGGGCCATGCCGGCACCGCCTGCGGCCAGCAGGGCGTGAATTGCGAAGGCACCAGCGGGCCGCTGGGCGCGCTGGGCCTGAACGGCCTCGGCAACGGCCCCAACGGCGCCGGCGTCCTCTACGGCAGCAGCGACGCGGTCAATGCCTCGGGCCGCGTGACGCAGCAGGATACCTACGACCTGGTCATCGGCCACGCCGCCGGCTCGCAGCGCTACTTCCCCAACTTCGTCATTCCCTACCGGGGCGGCGTGGTGGGGCAGAACACGCCCTGCTATCCGCAACCGGGCAGCGCCGAGGACGCGCAGTTCAACTTCGACAAGTTCCAGCACCCGTACTATCCCTACAACCGCAGCAGTCCCTGCTACATCCAGGGCTACCAGCGCATGCAGGACTTCCAGTTCAACCTCGGCGCCACCCGCGTCTACGGCGCCACCGACAATCCCATCGGCGCCGACCAGATCATCCTGCTGTACGAACTGGGCGCGGAGTATGTGCCGTTCCTGCCGTCCTACGACCAGCTGGTATTGCAGGGGCCGAATTCGACGTATGGCCCCACCGCCGGCGCGGACGGCTCCGGCGCGGACGGTTCGCGCATGGGCTGCTCCAACATCCCGGACTGCTCCTACGGGCCCGACGGCATCCGCTTCAATCCGCACCAGCAGGATCACGCCGGCTATCCCACGGCCCTGTCCTGGGGCTACCGCGTCATCGGCCTGCTCAAGTACGAGCAGATCGTGCCGGGGGTGACGCTGACGCCGACCATCATCTGGTCGCAGGACGTGGGCGGCATCTCGCCGGGGCCGGCGGGGAATTTCGTCAAGGGCCGCAAGCAGGTCGCCACGCTGTACGAGTTGCGCTACCACCAGCCGCTCTCGCTGAGCATCGGTTACACCTGGTACTGGGGCGGCGGCGTCTACAATACGTATGCGGATCGCGACTTCGCGCAGGTGTTCCTGAAGTACCAGTTCTAGTCGGCTGCGCCGCCTTGGTCGCGCAGTTCCTTGAGCAGGCGCCCGACCTCGTCGAGCACCGCCAGGGGGTCGGCGGTTTCGAGCAGCTTCTGCTTGCGTTCCGGCTCCACCGGCAGCAGCTCGCACAGGCGGTTGCCGACCCAGGCGGCGTCTTCGAAGCGCCGCGGCTTGGGAAAGTGCACCTCGCCGATCTGCTCGATCATGTCGGCGAGCAGTTCCGCCAGCGGCTCATGGCGATCCGCCACCGGCAAGGGGTCCGGCGGCTCCTCCAGCCCGACCTCGGCGACGATCAGGCCGCTGGGCAGGGTGCGGCGCCGCAGGATGCGGAATACCGATTCGCCCTGCGCCAGCAGGGTGTAGCGCCCGGGTTCCGGCTCCTGCCATTGCAGGATGCGGGCGGTGCAGCCGATTTCGGAAGGCACGGCTGGCGCACCGACTTCATAACCGGCGCGGATCAGGGTGACGCCGAACACGCTGTTGTCGCGGATGCAGGCGCGCGTCATTTCGACGTAGCGCGGCTCGAAGATGCGCAACGACAGCAGGCCCGCCGGGTAGAGCACGGAACCGAGGGGGAAGATGGGGATTTCCAGCGTGTCCATGCCGCCATTATCCCCGAACAGCGGATAGCCTAGGGCGGCCGAGGAGTCGATGCCGGTAATGCGTCCGCGTTGTATCGGGCGGGGTGAAAGCCCCCGCTTCGACGCTGGGCCGGATCCTTCGCTGCGCTTGGGGATGACGAGGGTGGTAGAGAGGCTAACGGCCTGAAGCCGCGGCGTAGCGCGCGAGATACGCCACCATGGCGTAGGCGGCTTCCTCGCGGTACTCCGGCGTGATGACGCCGTGCAGGAACACCGACTGGCGGAAGCAGGTGGTGGCGATATCCACGGCCAGCACGGCGACGTCCGGCGACTGCGGCACGGCGATGCCCTGGTTGGCGAGCAACTGCCGCGCCAGCGAGCCGAGGTGCTGGATGTTGATCTCCTGCGTGCGGTAGCTCTCGTCGGTGACCGGACCGCCGAGGATCAGCAGGCGGCCGACCGGGTTGGCGTTGTGGAACTCGGCGGCGAAGTGCACCACCGCCGTCGCGACCTCGCGCCAGGACTGGTCGGCTGGAAAACTGGCGGCCTTGAGGGCGAGGCCTTGTTCCAGCTGTGCCAGGTGCCGCCGCAACAGTTCGTTGAGGATGGCGTACGGGGTGGGGAAGAACTTGTAGATGGTGGCGCGCGGATAGCCCAGGCGCTGCGCCAGCACCGGGATGGAAAAGCCGGCGAGGCCGGCTTCGAGCAGCACTGCTTCGGCTTCTTCCAGCACGCGTTCGAAGCGATCCTTGGCCCGTTGCTGCAAGGGCTGGCGGGGCAGGGCATCGTCGCTAAGGGCCTGATTCATGGAATAAATAATAGCGTTTGACAGTAAAAGTGACAAGTGTTACTTTTTACGAACAGACATTTGTCGACTCTTCCGGCCCCTGCGTGAGGGATGCCGGGGAGCGGCGGATGCATCAAACGGGAAGCGAGCAAGGGACGGACGTCCCGGCCGACTTCCGCAGGCTGGAGGAGAAGGCTCATGGGACGGACAGTGCGCGGCGGCGTTGGCCTGGCGGCGGTGCTGCTGCTGCTGGCGGCATGTGGCGGCAACTATAGCGGCGCGCCGGTGGCGGGCGGCAGCAGCGGCAGCGGCAATGTGAGCGGCGGCAGTTTCTCCACGCCGCAGGCCTTCTTCGCCGCCGAGGTGGAACCCAATATGGCTTACTGCCGCACCTGCCATGTGCCGGGGGGCGTGGCCGACACGGCCGGGACCAGCGCGGCGACGCAGGGCAATCTGTTCCTGCTGTCCGGCGATGCGGGCCAGGATTACGCCAACCTGATGACGTCCTGGACCAGGCTGGGCAAGGGCGTCGCGTCCAACAAGCTGCTGACCAATCCTTCCGATCCGGCGCAGGGCCATACCGGCGGCCAGCCCTGGGCAACGACCAGCCAGCCGTACCTGGCGATGCAGACTCTGCTCGGTTGCTGGGACAATCCCGATGGCTGCGCCGCATTGCTCAGCGGTGCCGGTGGTGGACCGGTGGCGCAGGCGCAGCCCCTGCTCGGCAGCGCGCACGGCGGGCATGTGTGGGACAGCTACTGCGCGGCGCAGCCCGACAGCGCCGCACTGCCCACCGATCCGCGGCGCATGGTGGTGCCGGGGGTCAACCAGGGCAAGGCGGTTTACATGAACGCGTACTGGCAGACCTGCCGCGCCGACGCCGAGCCGAAGACCTGCGGCGAGCTGCGCCAGCGCGAGGCGGCGGGCAAGGCCCTGGTCGGCGGCAGCGGGGCGATCGGTGCGGGCAGCGAGTTCGCCGGCGATGCGGCCAGCTCGGCCTTCGCGGTGTCGTCCGATACCTGGAATCAGCTGTGGCGGAAGTGGCACATGAAGGCGCGGCCGGACAATTTCGACGCGGTGCTGGCCGAGCGTTACGGCACGCCGCTGGCGGCGACGCGAAATCCCTATCCCCTGACCGGCGAAGATCCCAACCAGACCAACGGCGGTTCCGGCCAGTTGCCGGTCGCGTTCACGCAGTTGCGCAATGCCGACGGCAGCTGGACCGGCAAGGTGGGCATGACCTGCAATATCTGCCACAGCGGACAGGTGGGCACGGCGGCGGACGGCCCCGGACTCGGCACCCTCTACGGCACCAACAGCCTGAGCGATATCTCGGTGTTGTCCGGCGATCTGGGCTCGGCCAATGCGGCGCTGGCCGCGGTGGCGCTGAACAAGACCCGCGGCACCGGCAACATCACCAACTTCCAGCTGTTCGACCTGCTCACCATCACCGATCCGGCTTCGCTGATCGGCGCCGCCTTCATCCAGACCGCACCGTCCACCGGCACCGAGGATCCGCCGGTGTGGTGGAACGTGGGGCACCGTCCGCTCAAGTTCTTCGACGGCGGCCTGCCGATGGACGCGACGCGCATCGAACTGTCTTTCGATTTCCCCAACGCGGGCATTCCGCTGAAGGCGGCCGAGGACTGGGTGCTGGCGCATGAGGCGGACTCCACGGCCTGGCTCGCCTCGCTGAAGGCGCCGAGTTATCCGGGGACGATCGACACGACGCTGGCGGAGCAGGGCGCGATCCTGTTCCACAGCAAGAACCTGTGGGCGCCGCAGCTGAACAATCCGGTGCCGAAGCCGGCCGGCGGCAACGGTTCCTGCGCCAGCTGCCACGGCGCGTACTCGCCGCGCTTCGTCAATGACCCGGCTTACCTGGATGCACCGGCCCTGGAAGGCATCGCCGCCTACGTGGTGCCGAGCGAGGTGATCGGCACCGATCCGGCGCGCGTCAACGGCAACAGCCAGGCCATTTCCACGATGGCGCGGACCAACTGGTTCGCCTACCCGGACGTGCCGGCCTGCCATGACCAGAACGATACGCAGGTGCGCGGCGCGCGCGCGCTGGGCTACCTGGCTCCGCCGCTGTACGGGGTGTGGGCCACCGCGCCCTACCTGCACAACGGCTCGGTACCGAACGTGTGGGAAGTGCTCAAGCCCGCAGATCGCCACGACATCTGGCGCCGCGTCTCGGCGCCCGCGCCGGCAGCGCAGCCGGATCTGATCATGGGCTACGACACCAGCCTGGCCCGCGCCTACGACAGCGACAAGCTCGGCTGGAAGTACGAGGCCCTGACTTGCGGCGCGCCCGGGGTGGTTCCCTATCTCGATTGCAATCCGAACGATCCGGCGGTGGATCCGCTGGTGCAGCAGATCCTGTCGGGGCTGTATGCGCACGGCGGCCTGCTGTTCAATCTATCCGGCCTGCCGATTCTTACCGACGCGCAGATCGAGCAGCGCAAGATCTACAACACGCATATGTACAGCCAGGGCAACGAGGGGCACGAGTTCACCGCGGTACTGACCGACCAGGAACGCCAGGCGCTGATCGAGTACCTGAAGACCTTGTAGCGCTTCCGGGGTAGGGGCGCTCGTACCGGCGATTACTTTGCCGGGGGCTGGCGCGTAGCCGGGTTTGGGGCCGGGACGAGTTTGCAGTTGCCGCCCTGGGTTTCCACCAGGCAGCCGGACTGGAAGTGCTGGGAGAAGGCGCCGCTGCTGCGGTCGATGCCGGCGTCGCGGCCTTTCTGGCCACCCCGTTGCAGCAGGGTGATGCTGTTGCCCTCGGCCATTGCCGATGCCGGACTTCCAGGCTTTCCTGTCGAGGTCGATCTCGACGTCCGACTCATCCACCGCCGGCGGTACCGAGGCCTGGCAGGGGCCGGGACCGTGGTGCATGACGGTGCTGCACTGGTAATGCAGGACGTCATCGGCTTGCGCACCCGTCGCCGGAAATAGCGCGGCCGAGGCCAAAAGCGGGATCAATCGCCGCGGGACGGGGCGGAGGGGCATGGTGCATTTCTTCGGTCTGGCGGGCGTCCGTTGAAATGCGTAGATAACTTGCCAGTTTCTTGAACCATACGGTCATGGCCTGTTGGTGGGCCATATCGGTTCAGCCATGCGCCGGCCTGGTGCAACGGGTGGACCGGATCTTTACCCTGATGTCGTCAAATGAGCGGGCGGGAGTGTGATGCAGGCCTCATATCGGAGGATGCATCGCGTGATTGCGGCATGGTACTTGCTGTGTTTTAGCTACGGCGAGAGGCACGTTCGAGGCGTCCGTCCGGGGGCAGTAACAGCGATGCAAACTTGCAACGGTGCTTGCACAAGCGCCTTGCACGGGCGCGTACTCCCTGGCGTGTCCGAAGGTTTGTTGCACTTTGCTGGTGCAGTGTAGGGTATTCGTAGAGTATCCTTGGCGCCCTCATTGGCATTGTCATAAGGATTTCGCGTCCGTCTGTTATATCCGGGTCGCGAGCGAACTTCGCAGGATCGCGATATTTAAACGTCTCAGGGAGATTGCATTATGCGTAGCATTGCTTTGTTCACGGCCGCGGCTGGCTTGTTGGTCAGCGGTTCCGTTCTGGCGCAGGACGCTCCGGCTCCCGCCGATGCGGCGACCCCGCCCGCAGCCGATACCAGCGCCCCCGCCCCGGCCGATGCCGGCACGCCGCCTCCCGCTGCTGCCGAACCCGCACCCACCGACACGACCACCGCCAGCGCCCCCGTGGACGCGAGCGCGCCTGCGGAAACCGCCTCGAGCGACCCGTTCGCCGGCGTGCGCGACATCGACTACATCGGCATCCTGGGCAACTACGACCGCGCCGACACCCACCGCGGCCCGGACGTCAAATACGGCGCCGGCGCCAGCATCCTGTTCGGCCGCCACTTCGCCAACCACTGGGGCTGGGAAGCCAACTACACCCTGAGCACCCTGGAAGCCGGTGCCGGCAACGGCGGCGACTACTACATCCACAACCTGGGCGGCGACCTCACCTACTCCTTCGGTGACCGCCAGCACTTCACCCCCTTCGTCCTGCTGGGCGGCGGTGGTTCGTTTGACGACGTCCACCCGCGCCAGAACGGCGG
>NZ_JONR01000068.1 GCF_000711955.1 Nevskia soli DSM 19509 | reverse complement strand
GAGCCAGGCCAGCAGCTCGGCGCGCCGGTTGGCCAGCGTACGCGGCGCAGCGCCCGGCTGGGCGATCACCACGGTGTCCTTGGCCACGTCCACACCAATATCCAGAATTTGCATCCGCCAGCCTCCGCAGTTAGGGTCATTGGGCTGGGGTGGACCCCCGCATTAGCGTGAGCTTGCAACTCATCGGCGGTCTTAAAAGCCGCTAGATTCCTCATCGACGCTCAAATGCGGGCGGGGGATGTCTCAGGAAGTCTGTGCCTCTTGTCCAGGCCAGATGCGCAGCGATGTCCCTCCACCCCAGCGCTTCTACTTTCGCAGAAACGCTGAATGGACCATACAAGCGCAGCTCAGGATGACAGCAAAAACTGGATTCCCGCCTACGCGAGAAGGACAGTTCTAATCTATCAGGCAGTCAACCCGGAATGCTTCAATAACGGCTCAATACTCGGCTTCCTCCCCCGAAACGCGACAAACAGCTCCATCGCATCCTCGGATCCGCCCTTCGACAACACGGTATCGCGGAAGCGATGCCCGGTCTCCGGCGAAAAGCCGCTCTCCTCGAACGCGGCAAAGGCGTCTGCCGACAACACCTCGGCCCACTTGTAGCTGTAATATCCCGCCGCATACCCGCCGGCAAAGACATGCGAGAAGCTGTTGGGCATGCGGTTCCAGGGCGGCGGCACCAGCACGCTGACTTCCTTGCGCGCCTGCGCCAGCGTCTCCATCACGCGCGCGCCCTTCTCCGGCGCGTAATCGCGGTGCATGCGCAGGTCGAACAGCGCGAACTCGATCTGCCGCACCGTGGCGAGGCCGGACTGGAAACTGCGGCTGGCCTGGAGCTTCTTCAAAAGCTGATCCGGAATCGCCGCGCCGGTCTGCCAGTGGTGGGCGAAGCTGTTGAGCGTGTCGCGGTCGTAGGCCCAGTTCTCCATGAACTGGCTGGGCAGTTCCACCGCATCCCAGGCCACGCCGCGGATGCCGGAGACGGCGGCTTCATCGACCCGCGTCAGCAGGTGATGCAGACCGTGGCCGAATTCGTGGAACAGGGTCAGCACTTCATCGTGGGTCAGCAGGGCGGGGTCGTTGCCCAGCGGCGGGGCGAAGTTGCAGGTGAGATAGGCCACCGGCAATTGCAGGCCGGAATGGGTGCGGCGCCGGCCCAGGCATTCATCCATCCAGGCGCCGCCGCGTTTGTCCTGCCGTGCGTAGGGATCGAGGTAGAACAGGCCGATGTCGCTGCCGTCCGCCTCGCGCAGGGCGTAGGTGGTGACGTCCTTGTGCCAGGTGGCGACGTTGGTGACGCGCTCGATCTTCACGCCGTAGAGGCGCTCGACCAGGGTGAACATGCCGTTGATGGCCTGCGGCGCCGGGAAGTAGGGGCGCAGTTCCTCCTCGGAGAAGCCCAGCTTGTCTTCCTTCAGTTTCTCGGAATAGTAGGCGGCATCCCAGGGCTGGAAGTCCTCCAGGCCGTCGCGCTTCTTCGCGTAGGCCTTCAGCTCGTCCAGTTCGGCCTGCGCGAACTTGCGCGCCTTGCCGGAGAGGTCGAGCAGGAAGCGCTCCACCGCGTCGGGCGATTCGGCCATCTTGGTTTCCAGCGACAGCTCGGCGAAGTTCTTGAAACCAAGCAATAGCGCTTCTTCATGGCGCAGCGCCAGGATCTCGCCCATCAGCGCGGTATTGTCGTGCTGGCCGGCCAGCGGTCCCTGGTCGGAGGCGCGGGTGGCGTAGGCGGTATACAGTTCCTTGCGCAGATCGCGGTTGTCGGCGTAGCTGATCACCGCATCGTAGCTGGGGAAGTCCAGGGTCAGCAGGAAGCCTTCGAGTTCTTTCGCCTTGGCGCGCTCTGCCGCCTGGGCCTTGCCCTGCGGCGTCATGCCGGCAAGCAGGCTTTCGTCGGTGACCTGCTTGCTGAAGGCCTGCACCGAGTCCATCAGGTTCTCTTCGAACTTGCTCTGGATCTCCGACAGCCGCATGGCGATTTCCTTGTAGCGCGCCTTCTCCTTGGGCGGCAGGGCGATGCCGGACAGGCGGAAATCACGCAGCGCGTCCTCGACCACCTTCTTGCGCGTCGCCGAGAAGCCGGCAAAGCCGGGCTGCGCTTTCAGCCGCTCGTAGGCGTGGAACAGGGCTTCGTTCTGCGAGATTTCCAGGCCGTATTCGGTGACCTTGGGCAGGCAGGCATTGAATGCCTTGCGCCACTCGGCGGTGGAGGTGACGCCGAACAGGTGCGACACCGGCCCCCAGGCGCGCGAGATGCGATCGCCCATGTCTTCCAGCGGCTCGATCAAGGTCTCCCAGCTCGGCTCGCCCGGCGCGGCGAGCAGCTGCTCCAGCGCCTTGCGGTTGTCGGCGAGGACGACGTCGATCGCCGCTTCGGCGTGCTCCGGCCGGATCTGGTCGAAAGCCGGGAGGGCGCCGGGCGCGGCGGGGGCGAGCAGGGGATTTTCCATGGGATTGCGGTTCGATCGGGTGAGCTGAAGCCTTGAGACAGTCAAAGCCCCGGGAAGTTGGAGGTGAAATCAGGACTGAAGCTGGTGTCCCCCGCGCTTCGATTCAAGTGCGGCGGCACCATCATAGCCAGCCGTGGCTGTGGAGGATCGGCACGGCGCTGAGGACCGCCAGCGCGGCGGCGGCAAGCAGCACCCGGCCGCGGCGGCGGTAGCGCTCCAGCAGCGTCTGCCGCGACACGGCGGAGAGCAGGAATTCGCGCCGGTCCGGCGGCTGGCCCAGCACGTTCAGGTCCGGCAGCGTTTGCTGCTCGGCACGTTGGGTGCGGATTTCCTCCAGCGCGGCGGCGCGGGCAGTTTCCCATTCTTCGGGATCGATGCGGCCGTTGCGGTCGGCATCGAAGCGGCGCAGCAGTTCGCGGCGGTCGCGCTTCCATTCCCCCAGCAGGGCGGCGAGGTCGCGGCTCTCGTCGGAGGCCTGCGCCGCCGCCTGGGTGCGGAACCAGCCCTTGGCGGTGAGCAGCGCATCCTCGGTGATCAGCCGCTCGGTGTAGCGGTATTTGCCGTAGGTGAAGAACGCATCCCAGGCCGAGCGCGGCAGATGCAGGGGTTTCTGTGCGTGTCCGCGCCACTGGCGCGAGACATTGGGCTCTACGTTGGCCCCGACCGGGTCGACGATGCAGTCGCCGGTGGTGTCGCTGAGGTAGAACAGGTCGTCGCTGGTGGCGTCCGCCACCACCTCGGTGTCGTTGTCGGAGGTGAGGACGATGCGGTAGTGCCACCAGATACAAGGCACGCCGGTCAGCGGCGAGACGATGCGCGGGCCCGGCATCAGGCGGGCACGGCCGAGCAGCTGCACATAACCCTGCGCCGCCGAGCGGATGCGCGACTGCGGCGTATCTTCCAGTTCGCGCGCGCGGCGCAGGTCGCGCAGGCCGAACCAGGCCGCCGCCGCGCCGCCGCAAAGCGCGGCCAGCGTCCACTCTAGCCCGAGGATGCCGCTGCTGTCCAAGTGGGGAAGCGTCAGGCGCGGAACAGCGCGCCCAGGTCCACGTCCCGTGTTTCCTCGGCGCTGAATTGCAGCGACACCTTCTGCCGGAAGCCGCACAGCCGCGCCACGATCAGGTCGGGGAACTGCTCGATGCGTACATTGTTGTTGGCCACGTATTCGTTGTAGAACTCGCGGCGGTCGCTGATTTCGTTCTCCAGCGCGGTGATGCGCGAAAGCAGGTTCATCATCTGCTGGTTGGCCTTGAGCTGCGGGTAGCTCTCCACCGTGGCGGCGATGCGGCCGACGCCGGCGCGCAGCGCGCCCTCCGCCGCGGAGACGCCCCGGATGTCGCCCTGTTCGCGCGCCGCCTGGCTGCCGGCGCGGGCCTGCATCACGCGTTCCAGCGTGTCGCGCTCGAACTGCATGTAGGCCTTGCACACTTCGACCAGCTTGGGAATCTCGTCATGGCGCTGCTTCAGCAGCACGTCGATATTGCTCCAGGCCTTGGCCACCCCGTTCTTGATCGCCACCAGGCCGTTGTAGATCAGCACGGCGTAGAGCAGCAGCGCCACCAGGATGGCCAGGGGGAGGTAGTGAAGGAGCATAGGGATATCCAGATTTCCGGATTTTTTGTACGGCGGTCGGGGCCGCTGGAGATCAGTATTGCATGTGCTGCCGCGGTGCGGTGCGGTACTATTCCACTTTGTCCCCCAGATTCGATCCAGAGGAAGTCCCGGTGCGCGTCCTGCTCCTTGCCTTGGCCAGCTTGCTGGCTCTAAGTGCTTGTTCCAGCCAGCAATTTCTCAACGCCACCGCCTCGGGTTCAGGCTATACCCTGAGCCAGAATGTGGTCTACGACGACACCACCGGGCTCAAGCTGGACATCTACTCGCCGCAGAACGGCGGCAACAACGCTCCGGTGGTGGTGTTCTTCTTCGGCGGCCGCTGGAGCGAGGGCGACAAGGAGCAGTTCAAGTTCGTCGGCCAGGCGCTGGCGGCGCGCGGCTTCGTCGCGGTGATTCCGAATTACCGGCTGTATCCGCGGGTGCGTTATCCGGATTTCCTCAACGACTGCGCCCGGGCGGTGGTCTGGACCCACAGCCATGTCGGCAGCTACGGCGGCAGCGCCAACCGCATCGTGCTGATGGGCCATTCGTCCGGCGCCTACAACGCCGCGATGCTGGCGCTCGACCCAGAATTCCTGGTGCAGGCGGGCGGCAACCGCAACTGGGTGCGCGGCATGATCGGCCTGGCCGGCCCCTACGACTTCCTGCCGATCACCGATCCGGACCTGCGCGACCTGTTCGGGCCGCCGGAGACCTTCGACCGCACCCAGCCCGTCTTCCATGTCGACGGCAATGCCCCGCCGCTGATGCTGATGCACGGCGGCAAGGACGAGACCATCGACATCCGCAACACCAACAACCTCTACGACCGCGTCAAGCGCGCCGGCGGCATGGTGGAAAAGACCATCTACCCGGATCTGACGCACAGCCGCATCCTCGACGTCACCGCCGTGCGCCTGCAGAGCTACGCCGACGTGATGAACAAGATCGACTCCTTCGTCCGCCGCGTCACCGTGGGCAATGCGCCGACCTCGATGCAGCCGTCGTCGATCCAGACCTACGTGCCGCCGAAGTAGACGGGGATACGGGTCCATGATCCGGCCATACCGCGGTGTGCTGCCCCGCCTGGGGCGTGGCGTCTACGTCGACCCCGCGGCCCAGCTGATCGGCGACGTCGAGCTGGGCGACGATGTGTCGCTGTGGCCGATGGCGGTGGTGCGCGGCGACGTCAACCGCATCCGCATCGGCGCGCGCAGCAACGTGCAGGACGGTTCGGTACTGCATGTTACCCATGACGGTCCCTACAGCCCCGGCGGCGCCGACCTGCAGATCGGCGAGGACGTCACCGTCGGCCACGGCGTGATCCTGCATGCCTGCCGCATCGGCAACCGCTGCCTCATCGGCATGGGGGCGCGGGTGCTGGACGAGGCGGTGCTGGAAGACGATGTATTCGTCGCTGCCGGCAGCCTGGTGGCGCCGGGCAAGCAGCTGGTTTCGGGATATCTGTACCGCGGCTCGCCGGCGCGGCAGGCGCGGCCGCTGACCGAGCGCGAGATTGCGCAGCTGAAGTATTCGGCCGAACATTACGTCCGGATCAAGAATTATTACCTGGAGGAGTCGTAGCATGCGCCCCGCCTACGCCGCGCCCGTGTTGGCCGGTGTGTCCGGTGCGCATCCCGCGACCGTTGAATAATGGACCGCGTCCGTATCGTTGAAGTGGGGGCGCGCGACGGCTTGCAGAACGAAGCCGCCCGCGTGCCGGCCGCCGTCAAGATCGAGCTGATCGAGCGTCTCGCCAATGCCGGCCTGCCGGTGATCGAAGCGACCAGCTTCGTCAGCCCGAAATGGGTGCCGCAGATGGCGGACGCCACGGAAGTGCTGGCCGGCTTGCACCGCAAGCCCGGCGTGTCTTACCCCGTGCTGGTGCCGAACCTGCAGGGGCTGGAGCGGGCGCACCAGGCCGGCGCCGACCATGTCGCCGTGTTCACCGCCGCGTCCGACGCCTTCAACCGCAAGAACATCAACTGCGACATCGCCGCCTCGCTGCTGCGCATCAAGCCGGTGGTCGACCGGGCTCGCGCCGCCGGGCTGAGCGTGCGCGGTTACGTCTCCTGCGTGCTGGGCTGTCCTTACCAGGGCGAGGTCCAGGTGTCCGACGTGGTGCGCGTCGCCGCGGCGCTGGCGCAGATGGGCTGCGAGGAAATCTCGCTCGGCGACACCATCGGCGTCGGCACGCCGGGCAAGGCGCGCGCCATGCTGCGTGCCGTGGCCGAGGCGGTGCCGATGGCGCGCATCGCGGTGCATTTCCATGATACGCGCGGGCAGGCGCTGGCCAATATCTACGCCTGCCTGGAAGAAGGTGCGCGCTCGGTCGATGCCAGCGTCGCCGGGCTCGGCGGCTGCCCTTACGCCCGCGGCGCCACCGGCAACGTCGCCACCGAAGACCTGGTCTACATGCTGCAGGGTATGGGACTGGAAACCGGTGTCGACCTCGACGCCCTGATCGAAACCGGCCGCTGGATCTCGAACAAGCTGGGCCGCGAACCAGCCAGTAAACTAGGGCGTGTCAAGAAAAGCTGAGATCAATTCCAAGGGGTCAGCGTGAACAAACTCTACCCCAGCGCCGCGGCGGCGCTGGACGGCATCATCCGCGACGACATCACCCTGGCGGTGGGCGGCTTCGGCCTGTGCGGCATCCCGGAAGCGCTGATCGCCGCCCTGCGCGACACTGGCAAAAAAGGCTTCACCGTGATCAGCAACAACGCCGGCATCGACGGCTTCGGCCTGGGGATGCTGCTCAACACCCGCCAGGTCAGGAAGATGATCTCCTCCTACGTCGGGGAGAACCGTGAATTCGAGCGCCAGTTCCTGGCCAACGAGCTGGAACTGGAATTCACCCCGCAGGGCACCCTGGCCGAGAAGCTGCGCGCCGGCGGCGCCGGCATCCCCGCCTTCTACACCAAGACCGGCTACGGCACCGTCGTCGCCGAAGGCAAGGAAACCAAGCAGTTCCCCGGCCTGGACGGCGAACTGGAGTGGTACGTCATGGAGCGCGCCCTGCGCGCCGACGTCAGCCTGGTCAAGGCCTGGAAGGCCGACAAGGCCGGCAACCTCATCTACCGCAAGACCGCCCGCAACTTCAACCCCATGGTCGCCACCGCCGGCGTCATCTGCGTGGCCGAAGCCGAAATCGTGGTCGAAACCGGCGAACTCGATCCGGACCAGATCCATACCCCCGGCATCTTCGTCAAAAGGCTGGTCCACAACCCCAGCCCCGAAAAGCGCATCGAACAGCGCACCCTGAGGAAATAACATGCCCTGGACCAGAGAGCAGATGGCACAGCGCGCCGCCCAGGAACTCAAGGACGGCTTTTACGTCAACCTCGGCATCGGCCTGCCCACCCTGGTATCCAACTACATCCCCGACGGCATGGACGTCTGGCTGCAGTCCGAGAACGGCCTGCTCGGCATCGGTCCCTTCCCCACCGAGGATGAAATCGACGCCGACCTGATCAATGCCGGCAAGCAGACCATCACCACCGTGCCGGGCAGTTCGTATTTCAGCAGCGCCGATTCCTTCGGCATGATCCGCGGCGGCCACATCAACCTCTCCATCCTCGGCGCCATGCAGGTGTCCGAGCGCGGCGACCTGGCCAACTGGATGGTGCCGGGCAAGATGGTCAAGGGCATGGGCGGGGCGATGGACCTGGTGGCCGGCGTCAAGCGCGTGGTGGTGCTGATGGAACACACCGCCAAGGGCAACGAGTTCAAGATCCTGTCCAGGTGCAGCCTGCCGTTGACCGGCGTGGGCGTGGTCGACCGCATCATCACCGAACTGGGCGTGCTGGACGTGACGCCGGAAGGATTGAAGCTGGTCGAGCTGGCGCCGGAAGTGAGCTTCGACGAGTTGCGCCGCAAGACCGGCTGCACCGTACGCAACTAAGCATCCATGCAGGTCGGCTCAAGCGCAGCGGAGCCGGCAGTGCCGTGACACACGCGTAGGTTCCGGGCATAAACGCCGCTGAACCGACCCGCATGATTTTTTCGCAATTGTTTTCTGGATAACCGACATGACTCACAAACTCGTCCTGCTGCGCCACGGCCAGAGCCAGTGGAATCTTGAAAACCGCTTCACCGGCTGGGTCGATGTGGACATCACCGACGTCGGACGCGCCGAGGCCAAGGCCGCCGGCGAGCTGATGAAGGCCGAAGGCCTGCGTTTCGATGAGGCGCACACCTCGGTGTTGAAGCGCGCCATCCGCACCATGTGGACCGCGCTCGACGTGATGGACCAGGTGTGGGTGCCGGTGAGCAAGACCTGGCGCCTCAACGAGCGGCACTACGGCGCCCTGCAAGGCCTCGACAAGGCCGAGACCACCGAGAAATTCGGCGAAGAGCAGGTCAATGTGTGGCGCCGCAGTTACGACGTGCCGCCGCCGCCGATGCCGGCGGACGACCCCGGCCATCCGCGCAACGATCCGCGTTACGCCGGCCTCGATCCGCGCGCCCTGCCGGATACCGAATCGCTGGCCACCACGCTGGACCGCGTGCTGCCTTACTGGCACGACGTCATCGCCCCGCAGATCAAGAACGGCCAGAGCGTGCTGGTGACCGCGCACGGCAATTCGCTGCGCGCGCTGTACAAGTACCTCACCGGCATGTCCGAGTCGGAAATCGTGAAGGTGAACATCCCCACCGGCATCCCCTTGCTGTTCGAATTGGATAAAGGTCTGCAGGCGAAGAGCCATCGCTATCTCGGCGATGCCGATGCGGCCAAGCGCGCCGCGGAAGCGGTAGCCAACCAGGCCAAGGCGAAGAAGTAGCGACGCCGCGCGGACAATAAAAAGCCGCCCGGTCGGGGATGACCGGGCGGCCTGTCGCTGCGTCAGGGGAAACGCAACTGGGGGTCGGTTCGCGCCAGGGATGGAGAACGCGAACCACGGGCGTAGTATCAAGCTGCCCACATGAACCTTAACTGAACCGGCTTACATCAAGGTTTCAGGCCCCGGTGCGTTTGATGGCCTCCCACCGGCGCTGTTACGCGGCGCACGCGCCCTGCGTGTTCGAGATTCTTCCGATCCAGATGCAGAAAGCGCAGCCGCCTTGATGCGCGGCCGCGCTGGTCGTGCCGTTTTACTTCACCGCTTTGCGGATCACGCCTACCACCAGCAGCAGCACCACCGCGCCGATTACGGCGCCGATGAAGCCGGCCGACTGGCCCGGCTCGTACAGATGCATCGCTTGGCCGGCATAGGTGGCGAGAAAGGCCCCCGCAACGCCCAGCACCGTGGTGAGAATGATGCCCATCTTGTCGTCGCCGGGATGCAGCCAGCGCCCGAGCAGACCGACGATGAACCCGATGATCAGCGTACCGATGAGAGTAAACATGGCCGTCCTCCTTGTCGTTGTGGTTGTTGCGGCGGCTCCGGCTGCGGAAGTCGCGGAAACCATCTTACGCCAAGTGCATCAGGGAGCCACCGATCAATTCCGCGTCAGGGCTTGGGATTGATCAGGGGCTCCCCGGAGATTATCCCGGTCGTCGATCAGCCCCGCGCGCCGCAGCCAGGCCTGCGCATCCTCGGCATCGCCCGCGAACCAGGCCTGCGCCGAACCCAGGATGAAGTTGTAACCCCAGGCATCCATGTCGGCGAACAGCTGCGCGCGTGAGTAGCCCGGCAGGCGCGGCGCCAGCAAGGCTTGCAGATAGCAGACCGCGTTCTCCTCGGTGTCGGTGCCGCCGGCATCGGTATGCAGGCCGGCGCGGCGCGCTTCGTCCATGCAGATGTAATGACAGCCCTCGTGCAGGGCGGAATGCACCGGCGTATCCATGCGCACGTGCAGCACATCGCCCACCAGCCCGGCCTCGGGCTCACCCCAGTAGCTGCCGGGAATGGCCGCGCCCGGCGCGACCAGTTCGATGCGCAATCCATATTCGCGCAACAGCACGCGCAGCGGCTCGATGCCGATGTCGGACAGCGGCGTGACCGCGGGCTCAGCGGGCGCTGACATCGGGAGCGTTGAACAATGCTTCGATCCCCGCAAGCTCCGGCGCAGCCGGATCGATGTGGCCGCTGCGCAGCAGCCAGTCGAGCGTGACCAGGCTGGCATCGATGGTCATCTCGCCTTCCGCGATCAACGCCAGCGCCTCGGCGATGGCGACGCGGCGATGCTCGCTGACCTCGCCGTCCTGGCCGCTCGGCCTGAAGCCGGCGGGCAGGGGCAAGTCATGGACGAAGATCTGCTCGCGCTGCACGCCTTCCGGAATCTCGGCGAGCAGATGGATGGTGCGGCCCGGCGTGGCGCGTTCGGCCAGCGCCGCGGCGATGCCGGACTCTTCCCAACATTCCTTCACCAGTGTTTCGCGGATGCCGTAACCCCAGCCGATGCCGCCGCCCACCACGTTGTCGAACCTGCCGGGGTCGATGAACTTGCTCAAGCTGCGCCGCGCGATCCACAGGCGGGGTGCGCCGTCCTCATCGTCGACGATGCCGTTGGCGTGCACGCCGAAAGTCAGCGTGCCGAAGAAGCGCGCCGCCGCGCGTTCGATCAGCGCCAGCGGCTGCTCGTCGAAGCTGTTGCGGATGGTATAGCGCTCGTCGCGCCAGCCGCGGATATGGCCGGATTCGGCCAAGGCCTTGCAGACCGGATCGAGTGCCGCGGTGCGGCGTTCCAGTGAATCCAGCGCCGGCGCCAGCTTCACCGCCGCGCCGGAAAGCTCGAATACCTCCGGCCAGCGCGCCAGCACGCCCGCGTCTTCGGCGCGAATCCAGCCGTAGCGCTCGGCGCCGACAAGGAAGGGAAGGTGGCGGTCGGGGCGGAAATTCCGTCCCGCTTCGATGCAGGGGAAGCGCATGCGCGACGTATCGGTTGGGGCTGTCGCGATTTTATGTCATCGATCGCGCCGGCACCCGCGATCGCCCGTCTACGCCGGCTGCACCCGCAACACCGTCCGCTTGCCGCCGATGGTCATCACCATCAGCGCGGCCACCACGCACATGCCGCCGGCACTCAGATAAGCCATGGTGTAATTGCCGAAGGTCTCGCGCAGCACGCCGGCACCATACGCGGCCACCGCGGCGCCGAGCTGATGTCCGGCGACCACCCAGCCGAACACCACCGGCGCATCTTCCGCGCCGAACACCTGCGTCGTCAGCCGCAGTGTCGGCGGCACCGTGGCGATCCAGTCCAGGCCATAGAACACCGCGAACAGCAGCAGCCCTGCCGGGGCGAAACCGGAGTAGGGCAGGTAGAGCAGGGACAGCCCGCGCAGCCCGTAGTAGAAGAACAGCAGCAGGCGATTGTCGTAGCGGTCCGACAGCCAGCCCGAAGCGGTGGTGCCGATCAGGTCGAAGATGCCCATCATCGCCAGCAGGCTGGCGCCCTTCACCGCCGGCAGCCCGGCGTCGATGCAGGCCGAGATCAGGTGCGTGCCGATCAGCCCGCTGGAAGACAGGCCGCAGACGAAGAAGCTGGCGAACAGCAGCCAGAAGTCGCGCACCCGCACCGCGCGGCCGAGCACGCGGAAGGCGGCCACCACGGGATTGACCAGCGGCCCGTCCGGGATCGCTTCATCACTTTTGGCGCCATAGGCGCGCTGGCCGATTTCCTTGGGCGACTCCGGCAGCAGCAGCCCCGCCAGCACAACCACGCCCGCCGCCACGCCGGCGACGATCCAGGCCACCGGCTTCCAGCCGCCGCGCTCCACCACCGCCGCCAGCAGCGGCAGGAACACCAGCTGGCCGGTGGCGGTACTGGCGGTGAGGATGCCCATCACCAGGCCGCGGCGCTCGACGAACCAGCGGTTCACCACCGCCGCGGCCAGCACCACCGCCACGCAGCCCGAGCCGATGCCGACCAGCACGCCCCACGTCAGCATCAGCTGCCAGACCGCTGTCATCTGCGTGCTCGCGGCCACCACCACGGCCAGCAGGGACAGCGCACTCAGCACCGTGCGGCGGATGCCGAAGCGCTGCATGCAGGCGGCCGCGAACGGCCCCATCAGGCCGTAGAGGAAGACGTTCACCGCCACCGCCAGGGAAATGGTGGCGCGGCTCCAGCCCAGGCCCTGCTCCAGCGGCACGATCAGCACGCCGGGCGTGGCGCGGACACCGGCGGCCGCCAGCAGGCACAGGAATGCCAGGCCCATCACCACCCAGCTGTAGTGCAGCCGTCCGCCCAATCTGCCCGCAATGCCGCTGTACATGCCGCCTCCGTCGCGACCTGTGCCTGCCCGAAGAACGCGGGAGAGCGCAGGATTGGAAACTTCGAGGCCGGCAAGGTAGCATTGCGCCGCTGTAGCGTAAAAGACCAGTAACCCTCGTTTCAGGACATGATCGAAAATGGCCGGAAAAACCCGCTCCATCGTCGTCCTCGCCTACGACAACGTGCTGCTGCTGGACGTCGCCAGCACCGTGCAGGCCTTCTCCACCTACAACACCCTGCTCGCCTCGCCCGAGCAGCCGGCGTATTCGGTGCGCGTGGTCTCGGCCCGCGGCGGCCTGATCCAGACCAGCGCCGGGATTCCCGTCATGAGCGAGCCGCTGCCGGACCTGGCCACCACCGAGATCGATACCCTGATGGTCTGCGGCGGCGTCGGCCGTCATCTCGCGCTGAAGGATGCGCGCATGATCACCTGGCTGCAGGCCGCCGCGCCGCGCGCCCGCCGCGTCTGCTCGGTGTGCTCCGGCACCTTCATCCTTGCCGCCGCCGGACTGCTGGCGCGTCGCCGTGTGGTGACCCACTGGAAATACTGCGACGACCTGCGCCAGGCCCACCCCGATCTCCAGGTGGAGGACGACGCCCTGTTCGTCCACGACGGCAAGTACTGGACCTCCGCCGGCGTCACCGCCGGCATCGACCTGACCCTGGCCCTGCTCAAGGAAGACCACGGCCACGTCCGCACCATGGAAGTGGCGCGCCACATGGTGGTGTTCATGAAGCGGCCCGGTGGGCAATCGCAGTTCAGCCAGCTGCTGGCGGGCCAGTCCAGCGGCCGCGAAGGCTTCGCCGACCTGATCGAGTGGATCTCCGAGCACCTCGGCGAGGCGCTGGACGTCGAGCTGCTGGCCGAGCGTGCCCACATGAGCCCACGCCATTTCACCCGCGTCTTCCGCGAGCAGATGCAGTGCCCGCCGGCCAAGTTCGTCGAGCGCATGCGCGTCGAGACGGCGCGGCGCCTGCTGGAGGAAACGCCCTTGCAGGTCACCGTGGTGGCGGAGCGCTGCGGTTTCGGCGACGAGGAGCGCATGCGCCGCGCCTTCCTGCGCCAGCTCAAGGTCTCGCCCAGCGCCTACCGCGAGCGCTTCCGCGACAGCCGCAGCAGCGCGGCTGTCGCGTTATGAACCGCAGGAGCTCCTAGGCCGCCTTGCCGTCGTCGTGCAGCCAGCGCGACAACAGACCGGCCAGTACCGCCCCGGCAATCGGCGCCACCCAGAACAGCCAGAGCTGCGCCAGCGCCCAGCCGCCGACGAACAGCGCCGGCCCGGTGGAGCGCGCCGGGTTGACCGAGGTATTGGTCACCGGGATGCTCACCAGGTGGATCAGCGTCAGCCCCAGGCCGATGGCGATCGGCGCGAAGCCCTTCGGCGCGCGGTGGTGCGTGGCGCCGAGGATGATGGTCAGGAACATGAAGGTCATCACCACCTCGCAGGTTGCGGCGGCGGCCAGCGAATAGCCGCCCGGCGAGTGCGCGCCGTAGCCGTTGGAAGCGAAGCCGGCGCCGACGTCGAAACCGGCTGTGCCGCTGGCGATCAGGTACAGCACCCCGGCGCCGGCGATGCCGCCGAGCACCTGCGCCGCGATGTACGGCACCACGTCGCCGGCGGGAATGCGGCCGCCGGTCCACAGGCCCACCGTTACCGCCGGATTCAGATGGCAGCCGGAAATATGGCCGATGGTGTAAGCCATGGTCAGCACCGTCAGGCCGAAGGCCAGCGCCACTCCCGCGAAACCGATTCCCACGTTCGGAAACGCCGCGGCCAGTACCGCACTGCCGCAACCGCCGAATACCAGCCATCCCGTTCCGATGAATTCCGCCGCCGCCCGCTTTGCGATCGTCATGACATCCCTTCCTTGTGTTGTTGTGGAACAGCGCGCCCATTTTGCCCCAATCGCCGTGACGGGCAAGTGTCTCTCCGCCCGATCGACCGGGCTGTAAAGGCAATGGAAATGCCAAGGAATGTTAAGAGCCTGTAACAGAATGAATCGCACCTGCGTTGCAGTCCAAAATCGGGTCAGGCAAGGCGGAGGCCGCAGCCATGGTGATTCCATGGCTGGGGCTGACAACGATCGCCCGCGACACGGTGCCGCGTCAGCGTGGGTGCGGGAG
>NZ_JONR01000067.1 GCF_000711955.1 Nevskia soli DSM 19509 | reverse complement strand
CAGGGCCTCCAGCGGCAAGGCCGGCAGATGGATGCAGAGCCAGAGCACGGTTCACGCCCTGGCCCTAAGAGCCTGTAACAGAATGAATCGCGCCTGCGACGGCGGTCATTTTTGCGCAGTGCAAGTCGGACAGAGTGCGGCATGGTGATTCCATGGTGCGCTCTGGCCGGCGCAGCACTGCGCAAAAATGGCCCCGTCCCGAAGGGTTGCGCCCAAAATCGCGCCAGACTGCGTTGTCAGCCCCAGCCATGGAATCACCATGGCTGAGGCCTCCGCCTTGCCTGACGCGATTTTGGACTGCAACGCAGGTGCGATTCATTCTGTTACAGGCTCTAAGCAGCTCGTCGCAAGGGAAACGGGCATTCCACCCGCTGTCCCGGCCGCGCGCCGCGGCAGCGCACGATCTCCACCGACAGCGCGGCCGGCATGGGCGTCACCTGCAGGCGCACGGCGGCGATGGAGTGCGCACCGTAAGCGCCGGCGTGGGCGACGATGCCGATGCTGCGCCCGGTCTCGGCCGCGAGTTGCAGGCGGCGCTCGATGGGGGCTTCGAGCGCGGGGCTCCACAAGGCAACCGCGCCATGAAGACCGGAACGCAGCATCTGCTCGGTGGCCCACAGCGCGTCGACGCGATCTTTCGGTGCGATCCACAACAGCTTGTGCAGATCGACGCCGGCATCGCGCAGCGCCGGAGCATAAGGAATGTAGGGTGGGGCGATCAGCGCCACATGGCGCCCGGCCCGGGTCAGCCGCGCCAGCAGGGGCACCACCAGGGAAAAGCCAAGGCCGGATTCGCGGCTGACGATCTGGCTCAGCGCCCCGACCGGCCAGCCGCCGAGCAGTGCCTGGTCCAGCGGCGCGATGCCGGTGGATTCGGAATCCGGCCGGCTGCGGCCCAGGCCGCGCCAGACGCCGGCAATGGCGTCCACGTCCACGCTGCCACGCAGCGCCGGTGCGGCGGGGGAGACAGTGCTGGTGGTGGTGGCAAGCATGCCCAAATACTATACAAACGTACAGTAGAATGGCAAGGGCCGGTGAATGCCAGTCCGAGATCGTCAGTCACTATTTTTTGAAAAACCCGCACGCATTCGTGCGCTTGATCCGATGGGCCTGGATTTGCCACATTTTCGGGCACGCCGGCGCCGGATATGCGATATAAAGTTCACCCGTAAGGACGAGGCGGCGGGTACCGGAAATTCCGAGACTTGGGCCATTCCCGCGGCGTCCCGGCGCCGCCTCATTTTTTCGACTTTACAAGCAATCGGAATAGGGTAAATCAATGGGCATTGCGGAAACGGCTCCGGTCATCGAAACCCCGCTGGTACGCGGCTACCCCCTGATCGGCAGCGTGCTGGGCATGGCCAAGGACCCGGCGCGGTTTTTCCTGGACTGCTACCGCGAATACGGGCCGGTGTTCCGGGTCAAGATCCTGAGCAAGACCTACACCGTCATCGCCGGCGTGGAAGCCGCCAACTTCCTCGGCACGCGCGAAGGCAAGGAGTGCCTGCGCTCGAAGGAATTCTGGCAGGGCCTGGTGGGCGAGTACGGCGCCACCCGCACCCTCACCGGTGAAGACGGCGAAGCCCACAAGGAGCTGCGCGACATCATGCGCCGCGGCTACTCCAAGGAATCCATCAAGGGCCGCTACAACGAGCTGATCTCCATCACCGACCGCTCCATCGAGCGCGACTGGAAGGTGGGCCAGCCGGCCCCGGTGCTGCAGGCCATGCAGTACATGGTCACCGACCAGCTCGGCTCCATCCTCACCGGCACGGCGCCGCTGGAATACGTGCAGGACATCCGCACCACCATCCTCTACATCCTCAATGTGCTGGTGACGCGGCAGCGGCCGAAATTCCTGCTTATGAACCCCAAGTACAAGAAGGCCAAGGCGCGCGTGTTCGAACTCGGCGAGAAGATGATCGCCGACTACTACGCCAAGAAGGGCACCAAGAAGGAGGAGGAGAAGAACCTCATCGACGACATCATGGACGCGCATCTCAGCAACCCGCGCGTGATGCCGGCCAGCGACCTGGTATTGAGTCTCACCGGCCCCTACGTGGCCGGCCTGGACACCGTGGCCAACACCATCTCCTGCTTCGTCTATGCCGTGCTCAAGCATCCCGAGGTGCTGGCGCGCATCCACAAGGAAGTGGACGCCCTGTTCGCCAACGGCCGCATCGAGGAAGAAGACCTGAAGAAGATCCCCTCGGTGCACGGCGCCATCATGGAGACCATGCGCCTGTACCCGATCGCCGTGGCGCAGATGCGCACCGCCACCAAGGACTTCACCTTCGCCGGCCACAAGATCAAGGGCGGCGAAATGCTCTACATCGGCACCAGCGTGCCGCATTTCATGGAAGAGTTTTATCCCAACCCGGAAAAATTCGACATCGACCGCTACGAGAAGCCGCGCTCCGAACACATGCAGTCCGGCGCCTACTCGCCCTACGGCCGCGGCCCCCACACCTGCCTGGGCAAGAGCCTGGCCGAGGTGCAGATGGCCATCTCCATGGCGCGCCTGTTCTACCGCCTCGACCTGGAACTGGACCCGCCGGATTACGTCCTGCAAACCAAGACCGCGCCCACGCCGGGCCCGTCGATGGAGTTCAAGGTGAAGGTGAAGGGCTTCCGCCACTAGGACACCTTCCGCGACAGCGGAAACCGTTGCACAGGGCGGGGCGGCGCAGGCCGTCCCGCCCTTTTTATTGACGCCGCCATAGGGCGCATAATGAATTCGGCCCAGCCACAAGGAAGCGCAGTCCGCCGGTTCATCCGCCATGCCCGAGTTCGAAGTCAGCCACCTGCTGGATACAGGCACCGTCGCGGTGCGCACCGTCCATTGCGACGGCGCCTGCCGCCATCGCAGCGCGGAAGAATGCACCTCGGCCACGCAGCTGGTGTTTCCCTATCGCGGCATTTACCTGCGCCATGTCGGCAGCGAGCAGGCCGTGGCGGATGCCAACCACGTGCTGTTCTTCAATGCCGGCGAGGGCTACCAGGTCAGCCATCCGGTAGCGGGCGGCGATGCCTGCCTGTCGCTGGGCCTGTCGGAACCGCTGCTGCGTGAACTGGCACCGAAATCTTTGTTGAACGACCGGGGCGCGCTCGGCTTCCGCCGCCAGCATCTGCGCATCGACCCGCGTGCGCAAGCCCTGGTCGCCCTGCTGCGGCACAGCCTGGAAAACGGCACCATCGAACCGCTGGAAGCCGAGGGCCTGCTGCTGACCCTGGTCTGCCGCAGCCTGGGGCCGCGCACTTCGCACGAGTCCGGCGCAACCCACGCACGCCGCCGCCTGGCCGACCGGGTCAAGGTATTGCTGGCCGGCGATCTGTCGCGGCGCTGGACCCTGGCGGAAATCGCCGCGGAGATCGGCGGCTCGCCGGTCTACCTGACGCAGGTGTTCCAGCAAGTCGAGGGCATACCTCTCTATCGCTATCATCTGCGGCTGCGCCTGGCGCGGGCCCTGGACCTGGTGGCGCGCTACGAAGACCTGTCCGCCCTGGCCGCGGAACTGGGCTTTTCCAGCCACAGCCACTTCACCGCCGCTTTCCGGCAGGCCTATGGCCGTTCACCGACTGCGTTCAAGCAATCCGCCCGACGCGCCTAGTCCGGCGCCTGCAATGCGGGCTCCGTAAAATCGCTAAAGATTTCGACAGCGGCCGCAGGCGCCGGATGGTCTTCTATGCATGCCCGATCGGCGGGCATCCAAAGGAGATGTAGTCATGATTGAAAAAACCTGCGCGGTTTGCGATTACCCGCTCGACGCGAACGCCATCAAGGTCACCATCGACACGCGCGTCGTCGAAGTCTGCTGCGAGGAATGCGCGCAGAAATTGCAGGAAGCCAACGCGAAGAAGCCCTCATGAACGGCGCGGACTTTTTCGCGAACCGGCGCACGGTGGCGACCCCTTCGGGGAACATCAGCTACGTCGAGCACGGCAGCGGCCCGGTAGCACTGTTCGTGCATGGCGTGCTGCTCAACGGCTACCTGTGGCGGCACCAGCTGGCGCAGCTCGGCGGGCTCAGGCGCTGCATCGCCGTCGACCTGCTGGCGCACGGCGCCACGGAAATTTCCGCCGACCAGGATGTTTCCGTGACCGCCAACGCCCACATGCTGGCCCAGTTCCTCGATGCGCTGAAGATCGAGCAGGTGGACCTCGTCGGCAACGACAGCGGCGGCGGCATCTGCCAGATTTTCGCGGCGCTGTACCCGGGGCGCATCCGCAGCCTGGCGCTGACCAACTGCGACACCCACGACAATTGGCCGCCCGAGCCGTTCAAGCCCTTTGTCGCGATGGTCGCCGCCGGCGGCCTGCCGGACACGCTCAGCGCCATGCTGGCCGACAAGTCCGTCTACCGTTCGCCGCAGGCCCTGGGGCCGGCCTACGAGCGGCCGGAAGCCGTCAGCGACGACACCATCGAGACCTACCTGCGGCCGTTCACCCGCTCGGCACAACGCCTGCGCGACATCGAACGCTTCGTCAACGCTTTCGATTGCCGCCACACCGTCGACATCGAAAAGCAGCTGGGACAGGTGCGGGCGCCCACGCTCATCGCCTGGGGCACGGACGATATCTACTTCGACCTGAAGTGGTCCCGCTGGCTGGAGCAGGCGATCCCCGGGACGAAGCGGCGCGTGGAATTCGAGTCCGCCCGCATCTTCTTTCCGGAAGAGCGTTCGAGCGAGTTCAACGGCGAGCTCAAGGCGCATTGGATCGCCAGTTCCAGCACGGATTCGAACTAGGGCCTGTGAACGCTAATTTGATCGCTGCGACGGCCTCTGGAGGCGTCCAGCGCAAGGAGAGAGGAGCGTGATGTACTCGAAGTACATGAGCGACGAACGATGCCGCGATGGGCGCCTCCAGAGGCCGTCCCGGAGGGTTGCGCCCAAAATCGAGCCATGCGGCGTTGTCGCCCTTGGCCATGGATTCACCATGGCCAAGGGCTCCGCCTTGCTTGGCTCGATTTTGGACTGCAACGCAGCGATCAAATTAGCGTTCACAGGCCCTAGTGAGGACGTAAGTGCCGAGTGCATGGCCCTTTCCGCTTTGCACGCGCTCCGGCGGCAGCGGAGAGGCTGAAAAGGTGGGCCGGGTAACTGGCTCACCTTTTTATTATTGAGGCAGGGACGCCGAAAAATCGATGTGCCCTTATTGAAAGCCCGCACACATACAGTGCATGACATGCGTGTAAGGAAGATGCGGGATGGGCAGGCAGGCAAAGCCTTCCGGATTTCAAGGCGTTCCGGTCAGCCGACTTGTTTTTCCCGGGTAAGGGGTGTATCGGTAAAACATGAAGTCCAACCGGAAATCAGCGGTAACAGCCATGAATAAATCAATCTCCCTTTTTCTTCCGATCGCGCTTTTCGGGATTGTGCTGAATGCGGGCGCAGCCCCCGACTACTCACGGCTGACCGACGAGGATCTGCTTTCCAGCGACAAGCCGATACTGTCCGTGGCGGATGCGCAGCAGGCCATCGACCACAACGTGCTCAGTTGCCAGACCGATAACACGGTTGGCAGCCGCATCGATAAATTGACCGTGTGTGAACTTGTAAAAACCCCTGCTCCCACGGGTAGTCGCTATAAATTCGTCCTCACCTCGGATGGTTTGTATCCGATGTTCTGCGTGGCAAGCGCGGGATGCACCGTTCCTCCTTCAGTGGCTTCAAATTTGTCCAGCCTGCAGCGTCTGCAACCCCGGACCAATTGAGCGGCGGCTTCCCCGGAACAGGCTTGCCGATGTGAGATGTTGTGGAATTGGGTGATTTGTCGTACCCGCTGGGTTAGGGTGGAGCTCCTGACCAGCCACAAGTTCGAATATGCGACTCACTCCCGGTGAAGGCGGACTGCAACGCCTGCTGTTGACGGCGGCCGACGGCGCCCGCGCGGAGATTTATCAGCACGGCGCGCACATTACTTCGTGGGTTCCGGCCGGCGGCAGTGAACAGCTTTATCTGAGCCGCAAAGCGCAGTTCAAGCCCGGCGCGGCGATCCGCGGCGGCGTGCCGGTGATCTTTCCGCAGTTCGCTGGTGAAGGGCCTTTGCCCAAGCATGGATTCGCCCGTGGCTTGTCGTGGCGCCTGGTCACGGCGTCACAGGCGGGGCAAGGGTCCGCCACCGCGGTATTCGGACTGGACGACGACGACACCACGCGTGCCATCTGGCCGCATCCCTTCAAAGCTGAATTGCGCGTCACCCTCGGTGGTGCGGCGCTGGAGACGATGCTCAGCGTCGAAAACACGGGGGAAAGTGAAATTTCCTTCACCGCCGCCCTGCACACCTACCTGCGCGTGGCGGAAATCGGTGAAGTGCGCCTGCATGGCCTGCAGGGTCTGCACTATCGCGACACCGCGCAAGGCGGTGTCGCGGCGGTCGAATCGGCGGAACAGTTGCGTATCGAAGGCGAGGTGGATCGCATCTACTTCAGCGCGCCCGCACGGCTTGAACTGAGCGGTGCGCCGGGGCGCCTGCACATCGAATCCGCCGGCTTTCCCGATGCGGTGGTGTGGAACCCGGGGGCCGAGCGCGGCGCGGCGCTCTCCGATCTGGATCAGGGGGGCTATCGCAATTTTCTTTGCGTGGAAGCCGCGGCGGTTGGTATACCGGTCAAACTGGCGCCGGGCGCGCGCTGGAGCGGGACGCAAAGACTGCTGCAGGATTGATTGTCCGCGGTGACGGTCTCTGCGGCCATAGGCCGCGCCGCGTTTGACTGACACCCTGCTCTGGCGAAGAATCCGCCGAACAGTCCCGGCCGGATTCGTCGAGGCAAGTGCAACGGCAGGTCCGGGTTGGCGTGTTGCAGTGCAGCGAGGATGCCGGCGGATCCGTGCATGGACATCCGCACGGCACCCGTCTATAAATAAAAAACACGAGGAGAGCAGACCGAATGAGCGTCAGCAAAGGCGCCGGTGGTGGCATCAGGGCACAGGCGGAAGTCTATGCCCACAAGCTGTTCGCGCCGACCCGGCATGCCGGGGCGATCCGCCGCACGGCGATCCTGGAGCGCATATTCAGCGACGATTGCAGCCGCACGGTGCTGCTGCAGGGGCCGGCCGGCCATGGCAAATCGACGGCTTTGCAACAGTTGAAGAGCGAATTCGAGGCCCGTGGCTTCCTCACCGGCTGGCTCAGCTTCGACGAAGCGGACAACGATGCCCGCCGCTTCTCCATCCATATGCATGCACTGGTTGCCGCCCTGCTCGGCGGTGCCGCGGGCGAAGCCGCTTCCGGCGACGACGAGAACAGCGAGCTGGGCCGCCGCCGCCGTTCCGACTGGATGATCGACTGCCTGTTCCGCCTGGGCAAACCCGTCGCCATCTTCTTCGACGAATTCCAGACCCTGCGCGACAAGTCCATCCTCAGCTTCTTCCGCGGCCTGCTGGAGCGGGTGCCGGCGAACGTGCGCATCTTCATCGGCTCGCGCTCGGTGCCGGAAGTCGGCCTGGCGCGGCTGGTGATCAGCAACCAGGCACTGATCCTGCGCGCCGACGACCTGCGTTTCTCGCCGGCCGAGGTGGAGCAGTTCTTTGCCGCCTCGCATGACCTGGCGGTGAGCCGTGAGGAACTGGCGGCGATCTATTCACGCACCGAAGGCTGGCCTGCCGCGCTGCAGCTGTTCCGGCTGACCCTGGTCAGCCCGCAGGTGCGCAAGTCCCTGGGCGATCTGGACAGCTACCGCCCGCGCGAACTGGCGGAATACCTGGTCGAGAACGTGCTGAGCCTGCAGCCGCCGCGGGTGCAGGAATTCCTGCTGCGCACGTCGCTGCTCAACCGGCTCAGCGCGCCGTTGTGCGACCTGGTCACCGGCTGGACCGACTCGCAGGAGATGCTGCAGCAACTGGAGCGCTCCGGCCTGTTCCTGCGCGCGCTCGATTCGGACCTGCACTGGTTCAAGTACCACGCCTTGTTTTCCTCTTTCCTGGCGGAGCAGCAGCGGGCGCAGTCGGCCGAGGCGGCGCTGGAAGTGCACCGCCGCGCCGCCGACTGGCATCTGGCGCATGGCCTGTACGAAGAGGCCGTGCATCATTTCGTCGCCTGCCGCGATTTCGTGTGCGCCACCGATACGATGAACATCTGGGCCTCCCGCCTCAGCGCCGGTGGCCACCTGATCACCATCGAGCATTGGTACGACCAGCTGCCGTTCGAGGAAGTGGCGAAACGTCCGGACCTTGCCATCAAGGTGGCGTACGCCCTGGTTTTCCTGCGGCGCCACCAGAAGCTGCGGCCCATGCTGCAATTGCTGCAGCGCATCGCCGGTTCCGGCGAGTTGGAGAAGACCACCAACCCGGACGTGGTGCTGTCGATGGCGGCGGTCAGCGCCGACAAGGTGCCCGACGCCTTCAACATCATCGAGCGCGTGCGTATCGAGGGCTGGGAGCCTTCCGGCTTCGCCGCCTTCGAGTTGGGCGCCGGCGCCAACCTGGTGGGTTACCGCGACCTGGCCATGGGCGAGGTGGAGCGGGCGCGTCAGCATTTCGCGCTGGCGCGGGCTTACAGCGATCGCGGCGACGCCAGTTTCAGCGGCGGCTATACCGTGGGCCTGACCGGCGTGACCCTGATGATGCAGGGGCAGCTCGACGCGGCGCTGGAGAATTTCCGCCAAGGCATGGCCGAGCAGCGCATGCATCTGGATGGCTCGTTCGCTTCCGCCGCGCTGGTCTCCTGCTATATCTGGGCGCTGTACGAGGCCAACGAGCTGGACCTGGTCGAGGCGCTGTTCGCGCAGTACCGCGAGGTCATCGCCGATGCGGTGCTGCTCGATTTCCTCGCCGTGGCCTATCTGCCGATGGCGCGCACCCATGATGCGCGCGGGCGTCCGGCCAAGGCCATGGAAGTGCTGGACGAGGCGGAGAGCATCGGCCATGCCAATGGCTGGGAGCGCCTGGTGCGGCTGGTGCAGTGGGAGCGGGTGCGGCGCTGGCTGGTGTCCGGCGCGGTCGACCGGGCGCAGGCGCTGGCCGCGCACATTCCGCCGGCGGTAGAGCCGTTCTCCGAAAGCTGGCGGCTGTTTTCCGAGGATCTGGAGGGCGAGTCCTTCGGCCACATCCGCCTGGCCATCCACACCATGGATACCGATACGGCGGCCGGGATCCTCGGCCGCGAGATGGCGCAGCAGCGCGAGCGCGTCAACCGGCAGATCAAGCTGCACCTGTTCGATGCCCTGCTGCAGGAAAAGAAGGGCGCGCACAACGCAGCGCACCGCAGCCTGCGCAAGGCCCTGCAACTGGCGCAGCCGGGACAGTTCATCCGCAGCTTCATCGACGAAGGCGAGGGCATCCTGCACCTGCTGCGCGAGGAGTACCAGACCATCATGGAAGGCACCAGCGGCCGGGAGGCCCAGTTCGGCGCGGACCGCACCTTTGTCGAGCAGATCCTGCAGGCCTCCGGTACCGACCTGAGCCGCGCCCCGGTGATGGCGGTGCAGCCATTGGAGGCGCTGACCGACCGCGAGAAGGAGATCCTGGTTTTCCTGGCCAACGGCGTATCCAACAAGGAAATGGCCGGCCGCATCTTCGTCTCCGAGAATACGGTGAAATTCCATCTGAAAAACATCTATTCCAAGCTGGCGGTGGCCAATCGCCTGCAGGCGATCAGCGCCGCGCGGCAACTGGGCATCGTCCACTGAGCCGGCGCGGGCTACCATGATCCAGCGCATCGCCGATCCCTTGCAGGCCATGGCGCTTACGCAGGGCATGCCAGTGGCCCAGGCCGGCGCCACCTCCCTGCACATCGTCGATTCCTGGCAGCGCTGCCAGGGCATGGGGCTCGACAGCGGCGCCGATCCGCAGCCCAATCCGGTGTCGCGTCACGCGGTCCGGCACCTGCTGCAGCGCGACCTGCTGCTGGCCAGCGTGGCCGCGGAGGAGTTGCGCACCCTGGCGCAGGCGGTGGCGGATACCGAACACGTGGTGATCCTGATCGACGACCAGGGCCGCATCGTGTCGGCGGTGGGGGAAGCGGCGGCGCGCGGCCCGGTGTTGCAGCATGCGCGCAGTGGCGTCGATTGCACCGAGCTGTATTTCGGCACCAACGCCGCCGGCACCGCCCTGGTCGAGCGGCAAGCGGTGCTGGTGCGGCGCGACGAGCATTTCTTCCGCGGCCTGCGCCACATGGATTGCCTCGCCGCGCCGATCTTCCGGCCCGGCGGCGAGCTGATCGGCGTGCTCGACGTCTCCTGTGAAACACGGCCGCTGGTGCCGGGCCTGATGGAACTGGTGCAAAGCTCGGTGACGCGCATCGAACGGCTGCTGCTGCGCGAACTGCGCAGCCCGCACATATTGCGCCTGCACCCGCACCCGGGTTGCGTCGGCACGCCGTTCGAGGGCCTGATCGCCCTGGGCGAAGCGGGGGAGATCCTCGGGCTGAATACCTTCGGCGCTCGTCTGCTCGGCGTGCAGCAGCAACAGGCCCTGGGCCGCTGCCTCGGCGAGCTGCTCAGCGCCGATCTGCGCACCCTGAACCGGCGCGCGGGCCAAGCGGTGAACCTGCGCACCCAGGCCGGCATGAGCGTGTTCGTCACCCTGGCGGAAGCGGAGGATCTCGCAGGGCGCCATCGCCGGGCGCCGTCCGGCAATGGCGCCTCGACCGCGCCGCTGCCCATGCTGCAGTGCGACATGGGGCCGCTGGAGAGGTTGACGCGGCGCGAGCTGAAGATCCTGCGCCAGCTCGATTCCGGACTCAGCAACAAGGAAATCGCGGCAGCCCAGTTCATTTCCGTGGGCACCCTGAAATGGCATCTGCACAACATCTACGGCAAGCTCGCCGCGCGCAGCCGCTCGGGCGCCCTGGCCAAGGCGCGGGCACTGGGTCTGCTCGATGCCGAGCCGGCGCAGGATGACGCCGTGCCGGCAAAGACCTTCCTTTAGGTAGGGGCGGCCATCCGGCCGCCCGGGGTAAAAATCAGAAAACAGCCGCGTCACGCTGACCTGTACGGTACGGCTGGCGCAGGCCATGACTGCTGTACTGCGAGGGGATTGCCATGTGCGTGATCGAACGTCGGATAGGCAAAAGCTGCAAGCACTACCTCAAAACTACCCTTGCGGGTAGTGGCTTCAATCCGCCGCTTCCCTAGTCTTGAAAAAAACCAGCACGCACCTTTTCCAGGGCGTGACTACATCAACTCAAGGCGAGGATGGAGGAGACCATCATGCCCACCGCTTCGGCATACCTGCCGCAAGCAAGTGCTGCCTGCTTTTACGGCCATTGCCCCGGTGGGCATGCCGCGCTTGACCGCTTCCCCCATTCAGACCGCTTCGCCGCCCTTGCGGGCAGGCGGGGTACGTCCATAAGCCGGTAAAGGAGATGCCCGTGGAAACGTTTGTGGCCTTCAATGAAGCTTCCGCCGTCTCCGTCGGGCGTGGTGCCTGAAATGCATTCACTGCGCTTCCGTATCGCCGCATGGGTCATGGCGCATCGCGGCCTGATGACCCTGGTCTTCGTTGCCATCACGGCCTTCTTCGCCGCGGGGCTGCGCAATGTCGAGCTGAAAACCATCTTCTCCGACCTGCTGCCGAAGGATGACCCCTTCGTGCAGGTGTTCAAGGATCATCCCAACTTCGGCAACCCGCTCACCATCACCCTGATGGTCAAGCACAAGAGCGGCGACATCTACAACGCCGAGACCCTCGCCAAGGTCTGGCAGATCACCCGCGACATCGACCTCGCGCCGGGCGTCGACCACGACCAGATCCTGTCCATCGCCACCGAGAAGGCCCGCTACGCCGAGGCCACGCCGGAAGGCATCGACATGCGGCCGCTGATGGAAGACCACGTGCCGGCCACGCCCGAGGATATCGCCGATTTCCGTCGCCGTGTCGACAAGGCTCCCAACGCGCGGGCCTTCCTGATCTCCGGCGACGCCACGTCCACGCTGATCAACGCCACTTTCATCGAGCAGCGCCTGGACTATGGCGAGGCCTTCAAATTCGTGCACGGCCTGGTGCAGAAGTACGGCGATGCCGACCATGAGGTTTACATGGCCGGCCAGCCGGCCCTGACCGGGTGGGTCTACGAGTACGAAACACAGACCTACATGATCTTCGCGGTCACCCTGGGCGCCCTGGTGCTCGCCCTGGGCCTGTACATGCGCAACATCGTCGGCATCGTCACGCCCATCGTCACCAGCCTGGTGGCGGCGATCTGGGGTTTCGGCTTCGTCGGCTGGCTCAAGTCGCCGATCGAGCCGCTGCTGATGGTGGTGCCGTTGCTGCTGATAGCGCGCTCTTTCTCGCACTGCGTGCAGTTCACCGAGCGCTATTACGAGATCTACTCGCACGTGAAGGATCGGGTGAAGGCGGCCGAGATCACCATGGGCGTGATGATGGCGCCGTCGGTGCTGGGCATCTTCACCGATATCGTCGGCATCTTCCTCATCGCCATCGCGCCGATCCCGGCGATGCAGCGCTTCGCCCTGTTCTGCGGCTTCTGGGCGATCTGGCTGATTCCCACCGGCGTGATCCTGATCTCGCTGCTGCTGGCCTCGCTGCCGGCGCCGAACAATGTCGATCGTCTGATCGGCAAGGGTGCCACCACCGGGTTCCACCGCGCTTTCAGCGGGTTGCTGCGCGGCATCGCCAGGCTGTCCTACGGCAAGGTCGCCAATGTCACCACCGTGGTCGTTGCCGTGATCACTGTATTCGCCGTCTACACCGCCTTGCAGATCAAGATCGGCAACCCGGTGGAAGGCAGCAACCTGCTGTGGCCGAACTCGGAGTTCAACCAGGCGGTTCGCGAGATCAACAGCCATTTTCCCGGCGTCAATACGCTCGAAGTGGTGCTGGAAGCCAAGGACCAGAACGATCCGCAGCGTGTCGCGCGCCAGTCGGACACCGTCATCACCATGCTGCGACTTCAAGGGCTGATGGAGCAGGGCACGGCGCCGCCGCGCGCCACACTGTCCTTCGCCGACTATCTGATGGAAGGCAACCGCCTGTTCGCCGGCGGCAATCCGAAATGGCTGCCGCTGGATCCGGACAACACCGCCACCAATGCCGCCGCCACCGCGGTGACCATGGGTACCAGTTCCAAGTCCTTCTCCCACGTCATCGACTTCGACCAGGAGAATTCCACCGTTTCGTTCTGGTACAAGGACAACAAGCAGGAGACGGTGGACGCGGCGCTGAAAGCGGCCAAGGTCGCGGTCGAGGCGGTCGGCATCGACCACGACAAGTTCCGCGTGCGCCTGGGCACCGGCACCATCGCGCTGCAGCAGGCGATGAACAACGTGGTGCACGAGTACCACTGGACCATCATCGGCTGTCTGAACCTCGTCATCCTGCTCGGTTGCAGCCTGGCCTACCGCTCCTTCGTCGCCGGCTTCATCCTGCTGATCCCGGTGAACCTGGCCAACTTCATCATCCAGGCTTCGATGCATCTGATGCACATCGGCCTGGATATCAACTCGCTGCTGGTGGCGGCGATCGGTGTCGGCGTCGGCATCGACTACGGCATCTACCTGCTGTCGCGCATCTGCGAGGAATACCACGCGCAGGATCACGACTGGGGCCGCACCATCGTCGCCTCGCTGACCACCACCGGCAAGGCGATCATGTTCACCGCCACCATCATGCTCATCAGCATTCTGCCCTGGTACTACCTGTCCGGTCTGAAGTTCATGGCCGACATGGGCCTGCTGCTGGTGTTGACCATGTTGATCAACATGGTGCTGGCGCTGGTGGCGCTGCCGCTGCTGGTATGGCTGGTCAAGCCGAACTTCGTCGCCCGCAAGGATCTGTTCGTGGGCGAGGGCGTCGACCTGTCCCAGTTCACCGCCGGCGACGATTTCGACGGTACCCCGGCGGGGGCCAAGTGAGTCCCGCGGTTATTACAACGATGCCTTTCCAAGACATGCACGACGTCTGCGCAGCGCCCTCGCGGGCCCTGCCGGCGCTTGTGTCCTGACGTGCCCTGAGGAGAAGAGTGATGCGCATACGCAAATACGATGTGGACTACGGACGCCGGGCTTTACTGCAGAAGGCGGCACTGGGCGCAGGAGCGGGCGTACTGGCGCCGTTGTGGCCGATGATCGCCAGCGGCGACATGAGCAAGGCTTATCCGGATGAATTGACCTCGGTGGACATGTATACCAAGGGCAAGATCAAGACCGGCGACAAGCTGACCGCGGCCAACGTCGACGCCGTCAAAGACCTGCTCGACCCCATCACCTACAAGCAAGTCAAGGAAATGGGGCGCGTCATCGAAATCGTCCCCACCGTCAAGGACCCGGCCGTCCTGTACCCCATGGCCTTCCTGGAAACCACCCTCAAGAACAAAGGCAAGGCCAAACTCGCCGCCGACGGCAACATCGTCGAAGCCAGCAGCGGCAACCCCTGGATCGGCGGCCTGGCCTTCGCCGAACCCAAGACCCCCGAAGAAGCCATCGCCAACCTCACCCTCTCCTGG
>NZ_JONR01000066.1 GCF_000711955.1 Nevskia soli DSM 19509 | reverse complement strand
CGGCGGTCATTTTTGCGCAGTGCAAGTCGGACAGAGTGCGGCATGGTGACTCCATGGTGCGCTCTGGCCGGCGCAGCAATGCGCAAAAATGGCCCCGTCCCGGAGGGTTGCGCCCAAAATCGCGCCAGGGCGGCCCCGACACGGTGCCCGAGCGTAGCGAGGTGGGTGCGGGAGGGGCCGCTTTCGCCCGCTCCCGCACCCACGCTGACGCGGCACCGTGTCGCGGGCGATCGTTGTCAGCCCCAGCCATGGAATCACCATGGCTGGGGCCTCCGCCTTGCCTGACGCGATTTTGGACTGCAACGCAGGTGCGATTCATTCTGTTACAGGCTCTAAGGGTTCCCGCCAGCATTTCGTAATGGCCGATCAGCAGGCACAACTCCAGCAGCTTCTTGTCGTCGTAATGTGCCGCGAGGTCTTGCCAGGTATCGGCCGACAGGATGCGCGCATGGTGCAACTCGTCGGTGGCCCGCAGCAACGCCGCATGCCGCGGCTCCCAGCCCGGCGCATCAGCTCCCTGCGCCACCCGCGCCACCTGCTGCGGCGTCAGTCCCACGCGCAGGCCGATGGCCACATGCTGTCCCCATTCGTAGCGGCAGCGGCAATTCCAGCCCACCCGCAGGATCGCCAGCTCCGTATCGCGCCGGTCCAGCGTGCCGAATGGCATCAGCCGCGCCGCAAACGACAGCCAGGCCCGGAACAGCCGCCAGTGCCGCATCAACACCAGGAAGATCCCGGGCGGATCGCCCTTGACGAACAGCCCCAGCGCCCAGGCCAGCAGTCGCGGCCGCAGACCGGCGCCGCGCAGTTGTATGGGTGGAATGCGCGACGCGCCGGCGGGATGCCAGTCGCCGGGTGGGGCGAGTTGCCGGGGAACCGGAGTCATCGATTGCTCCTGTGCTACGGATGACAGGAGCGTAACGCAAGCGGTCGCCTGGAGTGCAGCGGCGACGCGTCAGGTGCCGCCTTCAGGGAACCGGCCCGATCTCCACCTCGATACCGCTGAGTTCCTCGCTGACCGGAATCTGGCAGGACAGGCGCGAAGCGGGACGCACCTCGACCAGTTCGGCGATGGCGTCCAGCATCATCTGCTCGTCCTCGCTCTTCGCCAGCAGGCGCTCGGCCCAGGCCGCGCCGACATAGACGTGGCAGGTGCCGCAGGCGCAGGCGCCGCCGCAGGTGCCTTCCACGCCCAGGTTGGCTTCACGCAACACCTCCATCAGCGGACGGCCGCGTTCGGCTTCGAGTTTGTGCGCGGTGCCGTCGCGGTCGGTGGCGAGTACTTCCACGGCCATTTCTTCAACTCTCCAAAAAGAGACGCGCGCACAGCCATGACCATGCGCGCGTCGTCGATATTAGGGTCAACAGACCCTTGCGGGAACGGCTCAAATCTTGTCGGAATTTTCCCAGCCCGGGTAGAACTGCTTGAACCACTGGCGGTACTTGATGATCTGGCCGTCGCCGTCGCACAGCAACGGCTTGGCGCGGTACTTCTTGTTGTTCCACACGATCATGTCGACGCTCTCGAAGCCGGCGCTATCCTCGCCATCGGCCTCGCCGATGGCGTGCGCCACCAGGTGCTCGGCGATCGCCCGCTCCTTGCTGCCCTGGGGATAGTCCTTGTAGGTGAAGCTCATGTTCATCTGCGTCTGGTCGCGCGTGATCGGCACCGAGTAGGAGATCATGGTGGCGGTGATGCCGTCCTTGGTGAAGCGCATCACGTTCAGGCCGGGGCCGTACATGTCGCCGATGATGTAGCCCATGCCGATGTTGATCTGCATCTTGTGGTCTTCGAAGGTCGCCGTGGTCGGCGGCACGATCGGCGCGCCGTGCAGGTACTTCAAATGCACGTTGTCGACGCCGTTCTCGGCCACTTCCTGGATTGCGGTGTTGACCGAACCGCTCCAGCGGCGCGGCTTGACGTAGCCCGCCTCTTCCATCTCCGGGATCGCCGGCAGCTCCCACTGCGGGTCTTCCGCCTGCGGGTGGTACCAGGCCCAGATCAGGCCGTAGCGCTCCTGCACCGGCAGGGTGCGCAGGATCGGCTGCTTCTTGGTGATCGGCGGCATCACCTTGGCGTAGGGGATGTGCTTGCAGAAGCCGTCGGCGCCGTACTCCCAGTGATGGAAGGTGCAGCGGATGTTGTCGCCCACCACCTTGCCGCCGTGGCCCAGGTGCGCGCCCAGGTGCGGGCAATAGGGATCGGTGATGCCGACCGTGCCGTTCTCGCCGCGGAACATGACCCATTCCTGGTCGAGGAAATTGATGTTCTTCACTTCGCCGGGCTGGATGCTGTCCGAGTAGCCGGCGAAGAACCAGCCGGTCGGAATCGGGAAGGGATTGCGCTCCAGCCGCTGGGAGTCGAGCAGAAGCTGCAATTTGATCGGAGCGTTCATGAATCTGTCCTCTTGAGCGGGTGCCGGCATTGCCGGCGGCTGGCGGGTTCGGTCCCGGCGGATTCCGGACAACGGATGCACCTCGGGAGCCTGATCATGAAAGGAGATTGGGGGAATTGCCTCACAAAAACGTATCTTGCTTTTTTTGTGGAATTGAGGCATTGCTGATGCTTGCGATCGCGCCTCCCCACTCAATTCTGAAACGGGGAAGTGCCGTACTGGCCTGTCACCACCGCAAGCTTCCCCCTCACGCGCAAACCATTTACGTAAAGTCATGTGACGGGCCGCACCACCGGCACCGTTTCATGGAAGCGCGCCATGTCCAGCACCACCTCCCCGGTGGGCAACTGGTCCATCACGTCGATGAATTCGTGATCGAACAGCACCTTGCGCGCCGAATAGGTCTGCCGCGCCACCACGTTGGCCGAGATCGATTCGTCGTAGCCGCTGATCGAGGCGACCAGCAGGATGCTTTCCTGTTCCAGGGTCTCCGCCGTCGCGCCCCACAGCGGACTGGTCTCGTCGATCAGGTGGATCAGGCTCCACGACAGGCTGAGGATCGGCGTGCTGGGCCGCTCCAGCCGCAGGTCGATGAAGCGCCGCAGGATCTTGCCGTCAGGCATCCGCGTGCGGCGCAGCAGCGTCATCCGCGCCGTCGCCTCGGCCACCGTGCCGTGCCGCTGGTTGACCACGCGCACCATCAGCGCCGGGTGCAGCTCATAAGGCGCTACCACCGCCACCTGGCTGAACAGCAGGCGCGGCCGCGGCCGCGAGAAGCGGGTGAAGACCAGGCCGGTGATCACCGCCATGCTCATCAGGCCGAAGATGATCTCGGTCGAGGCCACGATATGGCCGTAGATATTGGCCGGACTCATTACCCCGTAGCCCACCGTGGCCAGTGTCTCGATGCTGAAGAAGAAGTGATCGACGAACACCCCCGGCCGCGCGTTGTTGATGCAGCCGGGGACCGCGTAGTAGGCGAGGGCGAAAATCAGGTTGGTGGTGAGGTAGAACGAGACCGTCAGGGCGAAGAACACCGGCCAGGAAATGGTCAGGACCAGGTAATAGGGATCGCGCAGGCTGAAGCGGCTCATGCCGAGCTTGATCGCGTCGATGTCCCCCAGGTGCACGCGCACCGGCCTGCTTTTCATCGGATCCCGTTTCCCGCTGGCTGCGACAGCTTTACTTTTTCTGGATACTCGCGGTTTCCGCGTCAATGCTCAAGCCGCCGGATTTCCTGGAGCCCTTGCCGCGTTCCCGCCGGCTCGCCGCGGCGAGCACGCCGGGTTCCGCCCTGGCCAGCCGCGCCTCCATGTGCTCGATGAAGCGGCGTACGCGCAGCGGCACGAAGCGCCGGCTCGGATAGACGGCGTGGATGTCCGCCGGCTCGTCGACATACCGATCGAGCACGGTTACCAGCCGGCCGGCGATGAGCTCGTCGGCCACGTCCCAGATGGACTTGCGCGTGATGCCCTCGCCGAGGCGCGCCCAGTCGTAGACCAGTTCGCCGCTGTCGCTGCCCAGCGTGCCGTCGATGCCGAGGCTCAGGGGCCCCTCCGGCGTGCGGAAATTCCAGCTGGCGCTGCTGCGCCCGGGACGCAGCAGGGGAATGCAGCGGTGCCGCGCCAGATCCGTCGGCAGACGTGGCCTGCCGTGCTTCTTCAGGTAGGCGGGCGAGGCGACCAGCACCATGTGGCTGCGCGCCACGCGGCGCGCGATCAGGCTGGAATCCTGCGGCCGGCCGATGCGCACCGCGAGGTCGAAGCCGCCGCCGAGCAGGTCCACCACCTCGTCGTTGAGATGCAGGTTCACCGCCACCTGCGGATGCAGGCGGGCGAAGTCCGCTGCCAGCGGTCCCAGCCAGCGCCGGCCAAAGGCATGCGTTGCGGTGATGCGCAGCGTGCCCTGTACCGCGGCGGTATCGCCGGAAGCGGCCACCGCCGCTTCCTGCAACTGGCCCAGCAGGGGCGCCACGCGCTCGTAGTAGGTCGCGCCCGCCTCGGTCAGCCCCAGGCGCCGCGAGCTGCGCTGCAGCAGGCGCACGCCCAGACAACGTTCCAGCCGGGTCAGGCGCTTGCTCGCCACCGCCGGCGAAATCTTCAGGGTGCGGCCGGCCGCCGAAAGGCTGCCGGCGGCGACGGCATGGATGAACAGCATCAGGTCCGGCAGTTCCACGGTTTCGGGGGCCACGGCGGTTCCGGTGCGGGGCGGGGATTACTTTCAGCTTAGCGCCGTGACTGCGCATCTTCAATGATATGGAACAGATGGTTTGATCAAAATGCGGATTCTGTTTGCTGGTGGAAAAGATCATGATGCGCGCACTGAAAATTCCCTTCCACCCCAGCCCAGGAAAACCTTGAACGCCGCCAGCAAATCCCTTCCCCTGCCGCTGATCGCCCTGGCGCTCGCCGCCTTCGGCATCGGCACCGCCGAATTCGTCATCATGGGCCTGCTGCCTGAAGTCGCCGCCGACCTGCGGGTGAGCATTCCCTCGGCTGGCCTGCTGGTCACCGGCTACGCCCTCGGCGTGGCCATCGGCGCGCCGATCCTCGCCATCGTCACCGCCGGCATGCCGCGCAAGCTGGCGTTGATGGGGCTGATGGGTTTGTTCATTCTCGGCAATGTGTTGTCGGCACTGGCGCCTGGCTACGGCTGGCTGCTGTCGGCGCGGGTGGTGGCGGCGTTCTGCCATGGGGCCTTCTTCGGCATCGGCTCCGTTGTCGCCGCCAGCCTGGTGCCGGCCAATCGCCAGGCCCAGGCCATCGCCCTGATGTTCACCGGGCTGACCCTGGCCAATGTGCTCGGCGTCCCGGCCGGTACCGCGCTGGGCCAGGCCGCCGGCTGGCGGGCCACCTTCTGGGCGGTCAGCGCCATCGGCGTGCTGGCCTTCGCCGCCGTGGCCGCCTTCGTGCCGGCGAAGCTTCCGTTGCCGAAGACGCACCTGATGCATGAGTTCGCCGTGCTGCGCAAACCGCAGGTATGGATCGCACTGGGCATGACCGTGCTCGGCTTCGGCGGCGTCTTCACCGTGTTCACCTACATCGCTCCGATCCTCGAGCAGGTGACGAAGGTTTCCCCGCATGCGGTCACCGGCATCCTGCTGCTGTTCGGCGTCGGCCTCACCATCGGCAACACCCTCGGGGGCAAGCTGGCCGACTGGAAGCTGATGCCCGCCCTGATGGGCATCCTCGCCGCCCTGGCCTTGGTGCTGCTCGCGTTCTCCTACACCAGCCGTATGGTGGTGCCGGCCATGGTCACGGTCTTCGTCTGGGGTGTATTCGCCTTCGCCACCGTGCCGCCCCTGCAGATGCGTGTAGTCGCGAAAGCGGCCGAAGCGCCCAACCTCGCTTCCACCCTCAACATCGGCGCTTTCAACCTCGGCAACGCGCTCGGCGCCTGGCTCGGCGGCGTGGTCATCACCCAGGGCGCGCCGCTCACCGCGCTGCCGTTCGCCGGCGCCGCCGTCGCCCTTGCGGGGCTGGCGCTCACCGCGCTCTCCGCCTTGATGGACCGCCGCGCGCCGCAGCTCGCGATGGCCTGATCCATTGTTTCGGGAGTTCGCATGAGCACGGCAAACAAGGTCGCCCTGGTGGTCGGCGCCCAGGGCGTCATCGGCCGCAACCTGGTCGAACACCTCGCCGCACTGGGCGACTGGGACATCGTCGGCCTGTCCCGGCGCGGTGGTGCCGCCGCGGGACGGATCCGTCATATCGCGGTCGATCTGCTCGATCGCGACGACTGCCGCGCCAAGCTGAGCGAGCTGCGCCAGGTCACGCACATCTTCTATGCCGCCTACCAGGATCGACCGACCTGGGCCGAACTGGTGCCGCCCAATCTCGCCATGCTGGGCAACGTGGTGGAAGCGGTCGAGCCGGCGGCGGTGGGCCTGCGCCATATCAGCCTGATGCAGGGCTACAAGGTTTATGGCGCACACCTGGGCCCGTTCAAGACGCCGGCGCGCGAGACCGACGCCGGGCACATGCCGCCCGAGTTCAACGTCGATCAGCAGGATTTTCTCGAGCAACGCCGGCGCGGCAAGGCCTGGAGCTGGTCGGCGATCCGCCCTTCGGTGGTCGGCGGCTTCGCCCTCGGCAACCCGATGAACCTGGCCATCGTCATCGCCGTCTATGCCTCGATGTCGAAGGCGCTGGGCCTGCCGTTGCGCTTTCCCGGCAAGCCCGGCGCCTACGACAAGCTGCTGGAGATGACCGACGCCGGTCTGCTGGCCAAGGCCACGGTCTGGGCCGCCATTGATCCGCGTTGCGCCAACCAGGCCTTCAACATCAACAACGGTGACCTGTTTCGCTGGAGCGAAATGTGGCCGAAGATCGCCCGCTGGTTCGATCTGGAAGTGGCGCCGCCATTGCCGATGTCGCTCGACGTGGTGATGGCCGACAAGGAGCCATTGTGGCAGTCCATGATCGAAACGCATGACTTGCAGCCCACGCCATACCGGGACGTCTCTTCCTGGGGTTTCGGTGATTTCGTCTTTTCCTGGGACTACGACCTGTTTGCCGACGGGTCCAAGGCGCGGCGTTTCGGCTTCCATGAATACGTCGAGACCGAGGCGATGTTCATGAACATCTTTGCCGACCTGCGCCGCCGCCGCATCATTCCCTGAGCGGCTTGCGTATCTCCAGTCGATGACCGACGACGTTCAGCGCCATTTCCTGGATCGATGCCGAATGTACGCCGCAACATAAAGCACCGCATTCATGCTCAGCAATACCACCGCCATCACCACTTGGTGCTGCGGTTGCAAGCCCGCCGGGTAGATCACCGGCACGATGTAGTGATCGATGAAACCGCTGCCGCCGTAGCCGGCTTCACCCGCCATGGCCCGGAAGTGGTTTTCCAGCGGCGTCAGCGGGCAGATGTGGTGCGACAGTTCGATCCATACGCCCCAGGCCCAGGCTGGAACATGCAGCCAGGCCCAGCGCGGGCGCCATAACACCAGCCAGCCGCCGAAAATGGCGAAGAGGATGAAGCCAAGGTGGAATACCACCACGGCATTGGCGGCGAAATGGAACAGCATGGTGCGGACAGCTTAGCGCAACGCTTCGCCGCCGCTGCGCTATCGCGCTATTGCGGTGCCGAATCCACCTTCCAGACACCGGCGTCGAACTTGAACGTGGCCCGGCCCGGGCGATCGCCCGAATCGACGCCGCCGCTGTCGGCTCGCCACTTGTCGAGGTGGGCTTTCAGGGCCTTGAACATCGGGGTGGGCTTTTCGTGCGCTTCCATCTTGGCGTAGTCGGCGAGCCAGGCGAGGGACATCTCGTTGGTGAAATGGCGGTCGTGGTTGTATTCGACGGTGGCGCTGTTGTTGCCCATCACCAGGCGCGTGACCCGGGGCTTGTAAATGCACATCGGCTTGCCGTCGAGTTCGGCGAAGTCCGGCTCGCCTTGCTCGGTGTAATACGTGCCGCAGTCGTCGTTCATGAACGGCTGCAGCAGTTCCTCGGCTTTCGCCGCGGTGAGGTCGTCCGCCATGCAGTTGGCGCTCAGGACCATTGCCGCCAGTGCCGCTGTCATATAAAAAGCTTTCACGAGAACCTCGTCGATTCAACGCCCCCTGCGCATCGATGCCAGACTCCCGGCGGGCTGTCCCGGAGGGATGCCCGCTCGGGTTCTCCGACGCGCAAGTCAAAGTAGCAAATACCAGGCCAGTTATCGGCCGCACCAGGACTGCGACGTCGAGATCACGGACCCCTGCCACTGGACCGCGCAGGAGCAGGTACGGCCTATCGAGTGGGGCGCGGCCTTATGACAAATCCGCTTACTGCCGCCGCGAGAACGACACCGCGTAAGCCGCGTTGCGCGCGCCCACCAGCGGATCGTCCGACAGTTCGATGCCGTCGGTGAGCTGCCCCGGCAGGAACAACAGCTTCTTCTGCGCCGCCAGGCTGTCGGCGACGGGCTTGTCGATGGTCAACGTGCCCAGGTCCACCACTTTGCGATCATCCGGCCAGGGCTGCGTCGGGTCCTTGGTGTTGTCGCCGGGAGCGGCAAGCTGCGCCTTGAGATGGAACACCACCGCCTTCTTGGCGATGCGCTTGGGCAGGTCGTCGACCAGGAAGTCGGGCGCCTTCTTCTCCGCCACCGCCGGCGTCAGGTGTACCACTTTCACCGGCTGCATGATGTAGCGCACCGCCTGTTTCTGGCCAGCCTTGTTGACGAAGACGAAGGCGTCGATGCCGTAGTACACCTCGTCGGCGAAGCTGTCCGGTGTCGACACCGTGCCGAAGGCCTTGGGCACGCTCGGGTGCGCGGCCACGAACTGCTCGAACTTGGTCGGCTTCGGCGCATCGGCGGGGCTGTCGGCGATCGCCATCAGCAGGTCGCGGAATTCCTCGCCGTTCGCCACCGGGAAGAACTTGAGCGAGTTGATCACCATGTCGGTATCGGCGCCGCCCGGCAGGTGGAACTTGATCGCCATGCCGTGCGGATTGGCGTTGCCCGAACCGTCCGGCACATTGGGCAGGCCGCCCGAATCGGAGAAGCGCACCGTCACCGGGATGGTGCTGCCGTCGAACAGCGCCGCCCGGCTCAGCGCCGCCGCGCCCGGCGCCGCCTTGAAGCTGCCCTCGGCCACCACGCCCTTGGCGTGGTTGGCGCGGAAGCCGGGATGCGGCCCGTAGATCTTGTTCATCGTATCGACAATCTGCGTCGGCACCGGCGCATCGTCCGCGCCGGCGAAACCGGATACGGCGGCCGTCATCAAGGCGGCTGCGGCGACTGCAAGCTTGTTCCTGACCATGAATGCGTATCTCCCCTGGTTGATGGATTCCCTGCCAACGGCGCCGGCGAGCGCCGCCGGGCATTCTGGCACAGCGTCCGGCCGGATGAGCGGACCTGCCCAGGGGGAGGTCCTACGCGGCGGCGCTCAGGCCTTGACCCGCCGCGCCGCCAGCATCAACGCATCGTCGAGCCGGTCGTTGCCCCAGAACATCTCCTTGCCGACGAAGAAGGTCGGCGCGCCGAAGATGCCGCGCGCCTTCGCCGCTTCGGTCTGCTGCCGCAAGCGCAATTTGTTCTGCTCGGTCTGCGCCTCGGCGATCAGCTGCGCCGCCGGCAGGCCGAGTTCGGTCAGCACCATGGCGACGTGCTCGGGCCCGTCGATATCCTGATCTTCCGCGAAGTTGAGCATCATCGTCATGCGGCAGTAGTCCGCCATCCAGGGCTGCTCCGCGCCCAGTACGGCCACCCGCATCGGCAGCAGCGAGCGGCGCGGAAAGCTGCTGGGCCGCGTCCAGGGCAGGCCGTACTTGTCGCACTGCCGTTCCATGTCGCGCCACACGTATTCGCCTTTTTCCTTCTGCATCACGAAAGGCGAGGTGTCCCAGCCGAAGGTCTGGAGGATCGGCCCCAGCAGGAACGGCCGCCACGTCACGCTCACATCACGGCGCGCGGCGGCATCCTCGATGCGCATGGTGCTGAGGTAACTGTAATTGCTGCCGAAATCGAACCAGAATTCGATCCCGCCGCTCGCCGCCGCCTGGGGCGCGTCTTTGTTCATCCCGCTCTCTCTCCGCATTCATGGCTTGCTCGTTCATGACGAGGCAGCGCATCTCCAGGATTCTCGTTTTCGCGCAAGGCGGCGTTGGCTGGCGCAGGCGAATGGTCGAAGGCTGCGCGTGGATTGTATCGGGCTATGGCGCCGCGTTGTGAATTCTGTGACGAGTCGTGCTGTGTGCTGCGTCACAGCAGAGATGGTGGACGGCATTGGGGCCCGTTCCTAAGATTTCCACATGGAGCCAGGACAGCCAAGCCGCACCGCCAGGGCCGCCGCCGCGCACCGTGCGGCCCACCAGGTGCTGGAGCAGGGCAGGGTGTTCGCCGATCCCCTGGCGCTGCGCATCCTGGGCGAGGACGCCGTCGCGCTGGCGCAGATGGAGGATTTCCCCCAGCGCCGCGCCATGCGACTGTTCATCGCCGTGCCCATCCGCTTCGCCGAAGACGCGCTGGCGCGGGCCATCGCCCCGGGCGTCACCCAGCTGGTGGTGCTCGGCGCCGGGCTCGATACCTACGCGTACCGCAATGCACCGGCCTCGCGCCTGCGCATCTTCGAAGTGGATCACCCGTCAACCCAGGCCTGGAAGCGCGGTCGCCTGGCCGAAGCCGGCATCGCGCTGCCGCCGGGCCTGACCTTCGCTCCCGTGGACTTCGAGCGACAGGCGCTGCGCGAGGGCCTGCTCGCCGCCGGCTTCGATCCGGCGCAGCGCAGCTTCTTCACCTGGCTTGGTGTGGTGCCCTACCTGAGCGAGGCGGCAATCTTCGCCACGCTCGGCTTCATCGCCGGCCTGCCCGGCGGCGCGCAGGTGGTGTTCGACTACGCCAATCCCCCCGCCTCCCTGCCGGCGGCGGCGCGTGCCGCACATGAGCAACGCGCCGCCCGCGTCGCCGAACTGGGCGAGTCCTGGATCAGTTATTTCGATGCCGAGCCTCTGGGCGCCAGGCTCAGGGATCTGGGCTACACCGAAGTCGAAGACCTCGGCCCGGCGCAGATCGCCGCGCGCTATTTCCCCGAACGGGCCGCCGTGGCTGCCGACAAGGGCGGCCACGTCCTGCGCGCCGCGACGTTCTGAGCGCCGCCGGGCGGCCGTGAACCCGCGCAGCGGGCCGCGGTCGAAGTCACTTCCCGTAGAATGGCGGGGAATCCAAAGAGGTCAGCATGATGCGGTCGATGATGGTTTCAGTTGGGTTGTGTTGCGGTGTATTGCTTGCCGTTGCGGGCTGTTCGGGCTCCGAAGTGCGGCCTATCCCGCAGCGCCTGGTGAAGATGGGGTATCAGCAACAGCCGCCGGTCGAAGTGGTCCACAACTATTCCGTCGAAGGCTGGCATGGGCTCGACGATCGCCACATCATCATCGAGACCGGCACTACCACCGATTACCTCGTCACCCTGGCCGAGGACTGCACCGGCCTGCATGCGGCCGAGACCATCGGCTTCTCCTCGACCAACAGCGACCTGACCCTGTCCAACGATCTGATCATCCACCAGATCTCGGCCAACTTCAGATGTCCGCTGCAGTCGATCAATCCGCTCAAGCGGGGCGGCTAGGCTTGCCGGCTTCGGCCGCCTTGAGCCGGGCTTCCAGTTCCGCGATGCGCGCATCGCGCTCCCGCAGCACCTTCTGCACCGCCTCGACGTCGACCAGTTGCGGAATGTGCTGAGGGCAGTTCGCATCCCAGGCCACGACGCGGAACACGATGGCCCGGTCCGCCTTGGCCTTGTAGCCATCCACCAGCAGGGAAGCCAGCAACTCCGGCTGGTCCTCGACCACGCGCGCTTCGCCCCAGATCTTGATGCGCTGCCGGTGTGCGTAATCCATCAGGAACAGCTGCGCCTTCGGGTTCTCCGACAGGTTGCCGAGCGTGATGTACTGCCGGTTACCGCGGAAGTCGGCGAAGGCAAGGGTGTGCTCGTCCAGCACCCGCAGGAATCCCGGTGGTCCGCCACGATGTTGGATGTACGGCTGCCCGTCGGCGCTTGCGGTGGCCAGGAACAGGCTGTTCTGCCCGGCGATGAATTCGGCCAGCTCCGGCGTCACCCGGTCGGTCCAGCTGCCGCCGAGTTCCTGCCGCGCATAGGTTCCCCGTGAGCCGAGCCGGGTTTGCACGGCCTTCACTGCCGGGGTGAAGGCCACATCGCTCGAATACCGCTCCGTGTTTTCCATGTTCGACCTCCCTCATGCCGTGCGATCACGCCGACTTCGCGCGTCACGCTCATACTGAGGGCTTCCATCGCCAATCAGAATATCCACTGAGGACAAGGCAATATTCCGCAATGGGGAATAAACCCGCCGCCGAACCTTCCATCCTCTCCGGCGTCCTCTACAGGATGCTGCCCGGACTCTGAGCGCCGGGCCGGGGGCGGCAAGTCCCGGGATTTGCCCGTCCGGCCTTCTTTCCGGCCTGGTCTACGCCGCGCCCGCGCCGGCCTGCTACGGCCCCGCCGTGGTCTGCCGCGGCTATTACGGTCCGGCCTACTACAGCCGGCCGCAATACCGGGGCTACTACCGCTGAATCCGCGCAGGCCGGCGGCGCAACCACGCTCCCAGCCTGCCGCGCTATGCTGGCGGCCACAGCCGCCACGCCGTATTGAGACAGGGCAGATGAGCCCGGGCGGCCGCAAGAACTTCGTTGCGGACCGAACCGGGGGACCTCATGGCAAGCGTGCCGATTTCAGTGTGGCTCTATCTCGCCAATGCGGCGATTCTCCTCACCCACCAGATCGACGCCTCGTTCTGGCATGAGTGGGACCTGTTCCACATCCCCGGCGGCAGCCAGGTCAACCTGCTGCTGAACATCCCGCTCATCGTCCTGGTGCTGTACGGCCTCGTGGCATTGGCGCAGGGCCGTCCATCCGGCCGTTTCCTGTATGGCCTGCTTGCAGCAACCGGCCTGTTCACCGCCGGCATCCATTCCTACTTCCTGCTCCACGGCAGCACCGATTTCCGCCTGCCTGTTTCCCTGGCCCTGCTGGCCGCGACTCTGCTGCTGTCCCTGGCGCAGATCGCCGCCCGCGCGAAAGTTCTCACCCATGCCTGAAAAGCCGCCTCCATCCTCCGGCGGCGGCAAGGCGCTGGCGTATCTGGTCCTGGCCGCGCTGCTGATCCTGGCCCTGGTGAGCAAGGAGTTGCGCCTCTGGTGAGCCGTTCGCCGCGCGTGATGGCAAGATGTGCGAACCCGCTGCACTGCCAAAGGCCGCGCCAATCCGCGCCGAGCGGCCCTTTCATGCAGTAATAACCCTATTCAAGCGCACATTTCCCGGAGAGAGCCATGGACGTATCGGTAACGGTGGAAGCGGACAGGAAGCCCAAAGCACCGTCCTATAGCGTCAAGCTCCAGTCCGAAGTGTTCGAAGTGAACATCCGCATTCCCGCCGAGGAAGTCGAAGAACTGAAACTGGTGGCCAGCACCACCTGGGAAGACGGCTCGATGCAGATCGGTGAAGCCGCCGGCGCTCCGGTATTCTGGTCCACCGAGGACGGCGTGGTCGCCCTGCTCATCGGCGAGGACGACGAGAACTGGGATATCGCCCTGTCCCTCCCGGTAGCGGTGATGGATGAAATCATCGAGGGCATCGCCAAGGCTTGAGATTCCGTGGGGTGGCGAAGCGGATTGCGTCGCCTGCGAGGGCGGAGGCGGGCCACAAACTGCGTGTGCCTGATGCGGTTCACGCAGGCTGCAGGAGCACTTCCGGTGCAATGCCGGAAGTGACAAATGAATCATGTTTTCAACCGCTTGGCGGTGCATCGCTACCGTTCAGGTTGTTTTATTGTGCATTGCACAAGCCATTTGCGACCATTAAATCGTTGTTCAACGGGCTGCCAGGGCAGCCATGATTGGTGGCGTCCCGCGCACCGTACCGGTGCCGATGGCGGACTGCCGCCTGAGCATTGGGGACAGGGATAGTGGGCGTTCATCCGGACAGCTCGACGGCAAACGTCGTGGGCTTGGGAAAGCAAGGCGGCAGCACAGGGAAGCGGACTCCACTCCGTGCGCCCGACGCCTGGGTCATCCCTCCCCAGCGCAACTCCCTGCACGAAAGTCCTTTCGCGCCGGCCGGCTCACGGCTGGCCGTGTCCGCGCCTGTTTCGTTCCCGTTCGATGCGCCGCAGCGGTGCTCCTTGCAGGAGGCGCCCACCAGAAACAGATAAGCCGACGCCGCTGAGCCGCTTTCCCATTCGCGAAACAACTCAAAAAAGAAGCAACAACAGGAGCGTACCGATGCGACCCAACCTACTCCCGACCCTCGCCACCGCGGGCTTGCTGATCTGCGGATCGGCCCTGGCCCAGGAACCAGCCGCCGCCACTTCTACCCCCGAGCCGGCACCTACTGATAGCGCCCCCGTGGACGCGAGCGCGCCTGCGGAAACCGCCTCGAGCGACCCGTTCGCCGGCGTGCGCGACATCGACTACATCGGCATCCTGGGCAACTACGACCGCGCCGACACCCACCGCGGCCCGGACGTCAAATACGGCGCTGGCGCCAGCATCCTGTTCGGCCGCCACTTCGCCAACCACTGGGGCTGGGAAGCCAACTACACCCTGAGCACCCTGGAAGCCGGTGCCGGCAACGGCGGCGACTACTACATCCACAACCTGGGCGGCGACCTCACCTACTCCTTCGGTGACCGCCAGCACTTCACCCCCTTCGTCCTGCTGGGCGGCGGTGGTTCGTTTGACGACGTCCACCCGCGCCAGAACGGCGG
>NZ_JONR01000065.1 GCF_000711955.1 Nevskia soli DSM 19509 | reverse complement strand
CGCAGCCGTCGTGGTCGTCTTGCCGTGGTCCACGTGGCCAATCGTGCCTACGTTGACGTGCGGCTTTACTCGCGCAAATTTCTCTTTGGCCATCGTCGTTCAACCTATGTTCAGTAAATATCCAGAATGTTCGGGTGCGGCGCGGGGACGGTGAAACCCGTCCCCGTACCGGCTTACTTCTTGCTCAGGCTCGCGGCGACGTTGGCCGGCGTTTCCTGGTACTTCTTGAATTCCATGGTGTAGGTGGCGCGGCCCTGGCTCATCGAGCGCAGGGTGGTCGAGTACTGGAACATCTCGGCCAGCGGAACCTCGGCCTTCAGCACCTTGACGCCGCCCACATCGTCCATGCCGAGGATCATGCCGCGACGGCGGTTCAAATCGCCCATCACGTCACCCATGTAATCCTCGGGGGTTTCCACTTCCACGCCCATGATCGGCTCGAGGATGACCGGGCTGGCGCGCAGCGCGCCTTCCTTGAAACCCATGCTGCCGGCGATCTTGAACGCCATTTCGTTGGAGTCGACGTCGTGGTAGCTGCCGTCGAACACGGTGACCTTGACGTCGACCACCGGGTAGCCGGCGACCACGCCGTTCTTCATCTGCTCGACCACACCCTTTTCGATCGCGGGGATGTACTCGCGCGGGACCACGCCGCCGACGATGCCGTTGACGAATTCGAAGCCCTTGCCGGCTTCCTGCGGTTCCAGGCGCAGCCAACAATGGCCATACTGGCCGCGGCCGCCGGACTGGCGCACGAACTTGCCTTCGGACTCGATCATCTTGCGGATCGTCTCGCGGTAGGCGACCTGGGGAGGACCGACATTGGCCTCCACCGAGAATTCGCGCTTCATGCGGTCGACGATGATTTCCAGATGCAGCTCGCCCATGCCGGCGATGACGGTCTGGCCGGTTTCCTCGTCGGTGTTGACGCGGAACGACGGATCTTCCTGGGCCAGGCGGCTCAGCGCCACGCCCATCTTTTCCTGGTCGGCCTTGGTCTTCGGCTCCACGGCCTGGCTGATCACCGGCTCCGGGAACACCATGCGCTCCAGCACCACCGGCTTCTGCACCGAGGCCAGGGTGGTGCCGGTGAACACGTCCTTGAGGCCGACGCAGGCGGCGATGTCGCCGGCGCGCACTTCCTTCAGCTCGGTGCGCTCGTTGGCGTGCATCTGCAGCATACGGCCGATGCGCTCGGTCTTGCCGTTGCGCGAGTTGTAGACGAAGTCACCGGTATTCAGCACGCCGGAGTAGACGCGCACGAAGGTCAGGGTGCCGACGTACTTGTCGGTCATGATCTTGAAACCCAGCGCGGAGAAGGGCTCGTCGTCGGAGGCCTTGCGCAGGATGATGGTTTCGTAATCGTCCACGTCGTGCGCCTCGATCGGCGGCACGTCGACCGGGGACGGCAGGTATTCGACGACCGCGTCGAGCATCGCCTGCACGCCCTTGTTCTTGAAGGCCGAGCCGCACAGCATCGGGAAGATCTCCAGGGCCAGGGTGCGCTTGCGCAGGCCGCCCTTGATCTCTTCCTCGGTCAGCTGCTCGCCTTCCAGGTACTTGTTCATCAGCTCGTCGCTGGACTCGGCGGCGGCTTCGACCATCTTCTCGCGCCATTCGTTGGCGGTGTCGACCAGCTCGGCGGGGATATCGGCGTACTTGAAGGTAACGCCCTTGTCCTCATCGCTCCACAGGATGGCCTTCATCTTGACCAGGTCGACCACGCCCTTGAGGTGCTCCTCGGCGCCGACCGGGATCTGGATGGGGATCGGGTTGGCGCGCAGACGCTCACGCATCTGCTTGTAGACGTTGAAGAAATTGGCGCCGACGCGGTCCATCTTGTTGACGAAGGCGAGGCGCGGCACCTTGTACTTGGTGGCCTGGCGCCAGACCGTTTCGGACTGCGGCTGCACGCCGCCGACCGCGTCATACAACATCACGGCGCCGTCCAGCACGCGCATGGAGCGCTCGACTTCGATGGTGAAGTCGACGTGCCCCGGGGTGTCGATGATGTTGATGCGATGCTGCTCGAACTGGCCGCCCATGCCCTTCCAGAAGCAGGTGGTGGCAGCGGAGGTGATGGTGATGCCACGCTCCTGTTCCTGCTCCATCCAGTCCATCGTCGCGGCGCCGTCATGCACCTCGCCGATCTTGTGGTTCACACCGGTGTAGAACAGCACGCGTTCGGTGGTGGTGGTCTTGCCGGCGTCAATATGAGCGGAAATACCGATATTGCGGTAACGCTCGATGGGCGTATTGCGGGCCACGAAGAAATACCTGGGAAATTAAATGCGGATGCGAATTCGGATCGGCGGGACGACAACCGCCGCTGGGATTACCAGCGGAAGTGTGCGAACGCCTTGTTGGCTTCGGCCATCTTGTGCGTGTCTTCACGCTTCTTCACCGCGGCGCCGCGATGCTCGGAAGCATCCAGCAGCTCGCCGGCCAGACGGTCGGCCATGCTCTTCTCGCCGCGGGCGCGGGCGGCGTCGATGATCCAGCGCATCGCCAGGGTGGTGCGGCGCACGGCGCGCACTTCCACCGGCACCTGGTAGGTGGCGCCGCCGACACGACGGGACTTGACCTCGACGCTCGGGCGCACGTTCTCGAACGCGCTCTCCAGCACCACGACCGGCTCGCCGGTCTTCTTCTTGGTGGCGATCTGGTCCAAGGCTCCGTAGATGATCTTTTCGGCCACGGACTTCTTGCCGGACTCCATGATCATGTTCATGAACTTGGTCAGAAGTTCGCTCTTGAACTTCGGATCGGGGAGGATGACGCGGCGCTCTGGGTTACGACGACGGGACATGATTGAATCCTGGCACTAAAAACAGCTTGGCTTTGGGGTTACTTCTTGGCGGCGCCGGCTTTCGGCCGCTTGGCGCCATACTTGGAACGGCCCTGACGGCGCTTCTCGACGCCGGAGGCGTCCAGCGCACCGCGGACGGTGTGGTAGCGAACACCGGGAAGATCCTTGACGCGGCCGCCACGGATCAGGACGACCGAATGCTCCTGCAGGTTATGGCCTTCACCGCCGATGTAGCTGGTGACTTCGAAGCCGTTGGTGAGGCGCACGCGGGCGACCTTACGCAGGGCCGAGTTCGGCTTTTTCGGGGTGGTGGTGTAGACGCGCGTGCAAACACCGCGCTTCTGCGGGCTGGCGCCCAGCGCCGGAACCTTGTTTTTGGCGGCCTTGCTGGTACGGCCGCTACGCACTAACTGATTGATGGTAGGCACTGAACTTCCCGCTATGACAAAGACGAAACGGGCCCACAAATAGCTCTCGGGGCCCGCCGAACGAGGGCGCGAATCATAAGTGCGCGCCCGGATTTAGTCAACCGGACCGGTTGATCCTGCTGCTGCTTCAACTGGGTACATTTCCCGCCAAAACGGGCAAACCCGCGGGGCCGGCCCGGAAAGGCCGGCCCCGCTTCTTTTCTACTCCTCGGACCCGGACTCCTCGCCCTCGTCGTCGGCGTCATCCGTACCGCCGCCGCCACCCGCCACGCGCTCGGCGCGGACCGGGGTGTCGAACACGTCGGTGATCGGGGCCGCGCTGCTGGCCATCTGCAGATCGGCCAGCAGGCTGCCGCCACGGGCCTTGCGGCGCTGTTCGTGGTGGGCCAGGCCGGTGCCGGCCGGGATCAGGCGGCCGACGATGACGTTTTCCTTGAGGCCGCGCAGTTCGTCGCGCGAACCGCGCACCGAAGCCTCGGTGAGCACGCGCGTCGTCTCCTGGAAGGAGGCCGCCGAGATGAACGACTCGGTCGACAGCGAGGCCTTGGTGATGCCCAGCAGCTGGCGGTAGAAATGCGCCGGACGCTGGTCCTTGCCCTTGACCTTACGGTTTTCCGCCAGCACGTGGAAGATTTCCGCCTGCTCGCCCTGCAGGAAGCGGGTATCGCCCGGCTCGCCGATCTCCACCTTGCGCAGCATCTGGCGGATGATGGTTTCGATGTGCTTGTCGTTGATGCGCACGCCCTGCAGGCGGTACACATCCTGGATTTCCTTCACCAGGTAGTTGGCCAGCGCGGTGACGCCCTGCAGACGCAGGATGTCGTGCGGGCTCGGCTCGCCGTCGGAGATGATTTCGCCGGCTTCGACGTGCTCGCCTTCGAACACCGTGATCTGGGTCCACTTCGGGATCAGCTGCTCGATCTCGTCGCCGTCGCTGGTGACGATCTTCAGGCGCTGCTTGCCCTTGGTGGCCTGGCCGAAGCGGATGGTGCCGCTGGCCTCGGCGAGAACCGCCGGGTCCTTCGGCTTGCGCGCCTCGAACAGATCGGCGACACGCGGCAGACCGCCGGTGATGTCGCGCGACTGGCCCTTTTCCTGCGGGATACGGGCGATGACGTCACCCACCTGCACTTCCGCGCCATCCTCGATGTTGATGATGGCCTTGGGCGGCAGGGAGTACGCGGCCGGGATGTCGGTGCCGGGGAAGGTGAGTTCCTTGCCCTTGGCATTGATCAGGCCCAGCACCGGGCGCAGATCCTTGCCGGCGGAACCGCGGGTCTTCGGATCGGTGATCACCAGCGTGCTCATGCCGGTGATGTCGTCGGTCTCGCGGGTGACGGTGATGCCGTCCTCGAAGTCCTGGAAGCGCACGATACCGGCGATTTCCGTGACGATCGGGTGCGTATGCGCGTCCCAGCGGGCCAGACGCTCGCCGGCCTTCACGGCCTGGCCTTCGGCCACCAGGATGACGGCGCCGTACGGCACCTTGTAACGCTCGCGCTCGCGGCCATGCGTGTCCACCACACCGATTTCACCGGTGCGGGAAGTGGAAACGCGCAGGCCTTCCTTGTTCTTCACGGTCTTCAGGTTGTGCTCGCGCACCGTACCGGCGGCGCGTGCGTCAACACCGTCGGCGGAGACGGCACGGGAGGCCGCGCCACCGACGTGGAAGGTACGCATGGTCAGCTGCGTACCCGGCTCGCCGATCGACTGCGCCGCGATGACGCCGACGGCCTCGCCGATGTTGACCAGGTGGCCGCGGGCCAGGTCGCGTCCATAGCACTTGCCGCAGATGCCGAACGGCATTTCGCAGGTGATGGCGGAACGGACCCAGACTTCGTCGATGGACAGCTCTTCGAGCTTGTTGACCAGGGCCTCGTCCAGCAGCGCGCCGGATTCGATGGCGATCTTGTTGCTGCCCGGCACATGCACGTCGCGCAGCAGGGTGCGGCCCAGCACGCGGTCGCGCAGCGGCTCGAGAACGTCGCCGCCCTCCACGATCGGGCGCATCACCACACCGTGCTCGGTGCCGCAGTCCTCGGACGTCACCACCACGTCCTGGGCCACGTCGACCAGACGGCGCGTCAGGTAACCGGAGTTGGCGGTCTTCAGCGCGGTATCGGACAGGCCTTTACGCGCACCGTGGGTGGAGATGAAGTACTGCAGGACGTTGAGGCCTTCGCGGAAGTTCGCCGTGATCGGCGTCTCGATGATCGAGCCGTCGGGCTTGGCCATCAGGCCGCGCATGCCGGCGAGCTGACGGATCTGGGCCGCGCTACCGCGCGCGCCGGAGTCCGCCATCATGAACACCGAGTTGAAGCTGGGCTGCTCGGCGTCCTTGCCGTCTCGTGTGACGACCTTTTCCTTGCCGATCTTCGCCATCATCGCCTTGGCGATGTCGTCGTTGGCCTTGGACCAGATATCGACCACGTGGTTGTAACGCTCGGAACCGGTGGTCAGACCCTGGCTGTACTGGTCGTCGATGTCTTTGACCTTGGTCTCGGCCTCGGCCAGGATGCGCACCTTCTCTTCCGGCACCATGATGTCGTCGAGGCAGAACGAAATGCCCGACTTGGTGGACATGCGGAAGCCGGTGTACATCAGCTGGTCGGCGAACACCACCGTGTCCTTCATGCCGACGGTGCGGTACACGAAGTTGATGACGCGGCCGATTTCCTTCTTGGTCATCGTCTTGTTGACGGTGGCGAAGGGAATGCCGTACGGCAGGATCTCGGACAGCAGGGCGCGTCCGGTGGTGGTATCCACCAGGCGGAACAGCTCCTTGCCGGTCTCGTCGAAATCGCGCAGACGCACCTTGATCTTGGCCTGCAGATCCAGGGCGCCGGACTCGTAGGCGCGGTGCACTTCGGCCACGTCGGAGCACACCGTGCCCTCGCCCGCGGCGGCGACGCGCTCACGCGACATCCAGTACAGACCCAGCACCACGTCCTGCGACGGCACGATGATGGGGTCGCCGTTGGCGGGCGACAGGATGTTGTTGGAGGCCATCATCAGCACGCGCGCTTCCAGCTGGGCTTCCAGCGAGAGCGGCACGTGGACGGCCATCTGGTCGCCGTCGAAGTCGGCGTTGAAGGCGGTGCAGACCAGCGGATGCAGCTGGATCGCCTTGCCTTCGATCAGCACCGGCTCGAACGCCTGGATGCCCAGGCGATGCAGCGTCGGGGCGCGGTTCAGCAGCACCGGATGTTCGCGAATGCACTCTTCGAGGATGTCCCACACCACCGCTTCCTCGCGCTCCACCATCTTCTTTGCGGCCTTGATGGTGGTGGCCAGGCCCTTGCGCTGCAGCAGCGAGAACACGAACGGCTTGAACAGTTCCAGCGCCATCTTCTTCGGCAGGCCGCACTGGTGCAGCTTCAGCGTCGGGCCGACCACGATGACCGAACGGCCGGAGTAGTCGACGCGCTTGCCCAGCAGGTTCTGACGGAAGCGACCCTGCTTGCCCTTGATCATGTCGGCGAGCGACTTGAGGGCGCGCTTGTTGGTGCCGGTGATGGCACGGCCGCGGCGGCCGTTGTCGATCAGGGCGTCAACCGCTTCCTGCAGCATGCGCTTTTCGTTGCGCACGATGATGTCCGGCGCGGTCAGCTCGAGCAGCCGCTTGAGGCGGTTGTTACGGTTGATGACGCGGCGGTACAGGTCGTTCAGGTCCGAGGTGGCGAAACGGCCGCCATCCAGCGGCACCAGCGGACGCAGATCCGGCGGCAGCACCGGCAGCACCGTCAGCACCATCCATTCCGGCTTGTTGTTGGAAGTGATCAGGTACTCGATCAGCTTGAGGCGCTTGCCGAGCTTCTTGATCTTGGTGTCGGAGCCGGTGCCCGAGATTTCCTCGCGCAGCTTCACCGCTTCCTTCTGCAGGTCCAGACCCTTGAGCAGGTCATGCACCGCCTCGGCGCCCATGCGGGCGTCGAACTCGTCGCCGTACTGCTCGACCGAATTGAGGTAGTCCTCTTCGGTCAGCAGGGCGCCGCGCTCGAGCGGGGTCAGGCCCGGGTCGACCACGATGTGGGCTTCGAAATACAGCACGCGCTCGATGGCGCGCAGCGGCATGTCCAGCAGCAGGCCGATGCGCGAGGGCAGCGACTTGAGGAACCAGATGTGCGCGACCGGCGAGGCCAGCTCGATGTGGCCCATGCGCTCGCGGCGCACCTTGGCCACGGTGACTTCCACGCCGCACTTCTCGCACACCACGCCGCGATGCTTGAGGCGCTTGTACTTGCCGCAGAGGCACTCGTAATCCTTGATCGGCCCGAAGATCTTGGCGCAGAACAGGCCATCGCGCTCGGGCTTGAAGGTACGGTAGTTGATGGTCTCCGGCTTCTTCACTTCACCGTAGGACCACGACCGGATGGTCTCCGGGGAGGCCAGGCTGATCTTGATCGCGTCGAAGTCCTCGAATTCTTCCGGGGCCTTCATCAGGTTAAAAAAGTCTTTCATTTACTTCTCCAGCAACTTGGTGCGCTGAACTACCGCGTGACACGAATCCTGCGAATACGAACGGTTCCGACTGCCGATCAACTGTTCTGCTCCAGCTCGATGTTGAGGCCGATCGAGCGGATTTCCTTGACCAGAACGTTGAACGACTCCGGCATGCCGGCGTGCATGCGGTGATCGCCATCGACGATCGCCTTGTACATGCGGGTACGGCCGTTGGTGTCGTCCGACTTGACGGTGAGCATTTCCTGCAGCGTGTAAGCGGCGCCGTAGGCTTCCAGCGCCCACACTTCCATTTCGCCGAAACGCTGGCCGCCGAACTGGGCCTTGCCGCCCAGGGGCTGCTGCGTCACCAGCGAGTACGGACCGGTGGAACGCGCATGCATCTTGTCGTCGACCAGATGGTTGAGCTTGAGCATGTACATGTAGCCCACCGTCACCTGCCGCGCGAACGCTTCACCGGTGCGGCCGTCGAACAGCTGCGCCTGGCCGTTCTTCGGCAGGCCGGCCAGTTCCAGCAGATCCTTGATGTCCTGCTCGGAGGCGCCGTCGAACACCGGCGTCGCCATCGGCACGCCCGCGGTGAGGTTGCGCGCCAGGTTGATCACCTCGGCGTCGTTGAGGTCGTCGGCGTGCACCTTCTGCTCGCCCTTGCCCGACTTGTTGTAGATCTTGTCGAGGAACTTGCGGATCTCGGCGACCGCCTTCTGCTGCTTCAGCATCTCGTCGATCTTGACGCCGATGCCCTTGGCGGCCCAGCCCAGATGCACTTCCAGCAGCTGGCCGATGTTCATGCGCGACGGCACGCCCAGCGGGTTGAGCACGATGTCCACCGGCATGCCGTTGGCCATGTGCGGCATGTCTTCCACCGGCACGATCTGCGAGATGACGCCCTTGTTGCCGTGACGGCCGGCCATCTTGTCGCCCGGCTGCACGCGGCGCTTCACCGCCAGGTACACCTTGACCATCTTCAGCACGCCCGGGCTCAGCTCGTCGCCGGCCTGGATCTTGCGCTTCTTGTTCTCGAACTTCTTGTCGAACTCGGAACGCTGTTCCTTGAGCTGGCGGGCGGCGCCTTCCAGCTGGTTCTGCGTGTCCTCGTCGTGCAGGCGGATCTCGAACCACTTGTCGCGCTCGAGGCTGTCGAGGTAGGCGGCGGTGACCTTCTCGCCCTTCTTCAGCTTGCTCGGGCCGCCGTCGGCGGTCTTGCCCAGCAGCAGCTTGCGCAGACGATCGTAGATGTCGTCCTCGAAGATACGCAGCTGGTCGCCGAAGTCCTTGCGCACTTCAGCCAGCTCGGTCTCCTCGATCGACAGCGCGCGCTTGTCCTTCTTCACGCCTTCGCGGGTGAACACGCGCACGTCGATGACGGTGCCGTCCATGCCGGCCGGCACGCGCAGGCCGGTGTCCTTCACGTCCGAAGCCTTCTCGCCGAAGATCGCGCGCAGCAGCTTCTCTTCCGGGGTCAGCTGGGTCTCGCCCTTCGGCGTGACCTTGCCCACCAGGATGTCGCCGGCCTTGACCTCGGCGCCGATGTAGACGATGCCCGACTCATCCAGCTTGCGCAGCGCGGACTCGTTGACGTTGGGGATGTCGGCGGTGATTTCCTCCGGCCCCAGCTTGGTCTCGCGGGCGACGCAGGTCAGCTCCTCGATGTGGATGGTGGTGAAACGGTCTTCCTCGACGACGCGCTCCGACAGCAGGATGGAGTCCTCGAAGTTGTAGCCGTTCCACGGCATGAAGGCGATCAGGATGTTCTGGCCCAGCGCCAGCTCGCCCAGGTCGGTCGACGGACCGTCGGCCAGCACGTCGCCGCGGGCAACCACGTCGCCCGGCTTCACGATCGGCTTCTGGTTGATGCAGGTGTTCTGGTTCGAACGGGTGTACTTGATCATGTTGTAGATGTCGACGCCCGCCTCACCGGCCTGGGTCTCGTCGTCATTCACGCGGATCACGATACGGCCGGCATCGACCTTGTCGACCAGGCCGCCGCGCTTGGCGGTGATGGCCACGCCGGAGTCGATGGCGACGCGGCGCTCCATGCCCGTGCCGACCAGCGGCTTCTCGCTGCGCAGCGTCGGCACCGCCTGGCGCTGCATGTTCGAGCCCATCAGCGCGCGGTTGGCGTCGTCGTGCTCGAGGAACGGGATCAGCGCGGCGGCGACGGACACGATCTGGCGCGGCGACACGTCCATGTACTGGACCTTGTCGGGCGTCATCATGGTGAACTCGTTCTGGAAGCGCACCGAGATCAGGTCGGCCTTGAACTGGCTCTTGCCGTCCAGCTCCGAATTGGCCTGGGCGATGACGTAGCGGCCCTCTTCGATCGCCGACAGGTATTCGATGTCGTTGCTGACCTTGCTGTCCGTCACCTTGCGGTACGGCGTCTCGAGGAAGCCGTATTCGTTGGTGCGGGCGTAGCAGGCCAGCGAGTTGATCAGGCCGATGTTCGGGCCTTCCGGCGTTTCGATCGGGCAGACGCGGCCGTAATGGGTCGGATGCACGTCGCGCACTTCGAAGCCGGCGCGTTCGCGGGTCAGGCCGCCCGGTCCCAGGGCCGAAACGCGACGCTTGTGCGTCACTTCCGACAGCGGGTTGTTCTGGTCCATGAACTGCGACAGCTGGCTCGAACCGAAGAATTCCTTGATCGCCGCGCCGACCGGCTTGGCATTGATCAGGTCCTGCGGCGTGAGGTTCTCGGCCTCGGCCAGCGCCAGGCGCTCGCGCACGGCGCGCTCGACGCGCACCAGGCCGGTACGGAACACGTTCTCGGTCATCTCGCCCACCGCGCGGATGCGGCGGTTGCCCAGATGGTCGATGTCGTCGGTGATCTGCTCGCCGTTGCGGATGGCGATGATCTCGCGGATGACCTCGACGATGTCGGAAGTCTCGCCCAGCTCGGCAATCATTTCCTTGGCGCGCTCATCCTTCGACTGCGACTTGAAGTACTGGTAGTCGTACAGCACGCCGGCGCCGGTGACGGCGGTGCGGCGCAGGCGGCGGTTGAACTTCATGCGGCCGACGGCCGACAGATCGTAGCGCTCCGGGCTGAAGAACAGGCCGGCGAACAGCGACTCGGCGGCATCCTTGGTCGGCGGCTCGCCGGGACGCATCATGCGGTAGATTTCGACCAGCGCCTCGAGGCGCGTGCGGCTCGGGTCGATCTGCAGCGTGGTGGAGATGTACGGCCCCTTGTCGAGGTCGTTGACGTACAGCGTCGGCAGCTCCTTGATCCCGGCGGCGCGGAACTTCGGCAGCAGGTCGGCGGTGATTTCGCTGTTGGCCGGGGCCAGCACTTCGCCGGTGTCGCCGCTGACGATGTCGCGCGAGACGATGGTGCCGACCAGGTATTCATCCGGCACTTCCAGGTGCTTGAGGCCGGCTTCCTGGATCAGCTTGATGTGGCGGGCGGTGATCAGCTTGCCCTGCTCCACCAGCACCTGCTTGCCCGACTTGATGTCGAACTGCGCCTTCTCGCCCTTGAGGCGTTCCGGCACCAGTTCCAGGCGCGCGCCGTCGTCGCCCAACTGGAACACGTTGATGTCGTGGAACAACTCCAGCATCTGCTGGTTGTCGTAGCCCAGCGCGCGCATCAGGATCGTCGCCGGCAGCTTGCGGCGGCGATCGATACGCACGAACAGGTTGTCCTTCGGATCGAATTCGAAGTCCAGCCAGGAGCCGCGGTAAGGAATGATGCGGGCGCTGTACAGCAGCTTGCCCGAGGAATGGGTCTTGCCCTTGTCGTGGTCGAAGAACACGCCGGGCGAGCGATGCAGCTGCGACACCACGACGCGCTCGGTGCCGTTGACGATGAAGGTGCCGTTGCCGGTCATGAGCGGCACTTCGCCCATGTAGACTTCCTGCTCGCGGATGTCCTTGACGCGGCGTTCCTTCGACTCGCGGTCGTAGATCACCAGGCGCGTCTTGACCTTCAGCGGGGCGGCGAAGGTCATGCCACGGACGCGGCATTCCTTTTCGTCGAACACCGGCTCTTCCAGGCGATAGCTGACGTACTCCAGCGCCGCGGCGTTGTTGTAGCTGACCATCGGGAAGACGGAACGGAACGCGGCGTGCAAGCCGACTTCCGCCCGCTGCGCGGGAGCCAGCTCGGCCTGCAGGAACAGGCGGTATGAATCAAGCTGCGTCGCCAACAGGTACGGGACTTCCAGCGTCTCGACCTGCTTGCGGAAGTCCTTGCGGATACGCTTCTTCTCGGTGAACGAATAAGCCACGATCTCAACCCTCACTATGACTGGCGGCTGGGGGCCGCGTCAGAAAATACAGACCTGTGTGCCGGCCGGCGGGGCCACAGGACACAGGTCTGCATTCTCGAGCAACGGCAGAAGGCCGGCGGCTTGCGCCGCCAGCCTTTGCCGGAACCACTTTGCAGGCAGATAACGACAACGAAAGTCTTACTTCAGGTCGACTTTCGCGCCGCCCTCTTCCAGCTTCTTCTTCATCGCTTCGGCATCAGCCTTGGAGACGCCGTCCTTCACGGTCTGCGGCGCGCCTTCGACCAGGTCCTTGGCTTCCTTCAAGCCCAGACCGGTGATTTCGCGCACGACCTTGATGACGTTGACCTTCTTGGCCGGATCGGCCAGCGCGGCGAGAACGACCGTGAACTCGGTCTTCTCGACAGCGGCCGGAGCAGCGGCGCCGCCGGCGGCAGCAGCCGGAGCAGCGGCAACAGCGGCGGTGACGCCGAACTTCTCTTCCATCATCTTGACCAGCTCGACGATGTCCATGACGGACTTTTCGGCGATTGCGTCAAGGATTTCCTGATTGGACAGTGCCATTTGAATACCCTCGTGAACTAATGTGTTTAAAAAACCAACCCGTGTGTGAAAGTGAGCGTGTCGCCGTCGATCTGACGGAGACTAGGCCGCTTCCTGCTTGGCATCGCCGACCGCCTTGACGGTCCGCACGAACTTCGCAGTGGGCTCGGCCAGGGTACGAACGAACTTGGCGATCGGGGCTTTCATGGTGCCCATGAGCATGGCAAGCGCCTGCTCCTTGGACGGCAGAGAAGCCAGCCGTTCGATGTCCTGCGAGCCGTACAGCTGCCCGCCGATCGAAACGGCCTTGACCACCAGCTTGTTGTGATCCTTGGCAAAGTCCTTGATCACGCGACCCACGGAACCCGGATCCTCGAGCGAGAATCCCAGAACCAGCGGACCGGTCAGTGCGGGCTCCAGGCACGAGAAATCCGTACCCTGGAGTGCGCGCTTCGCCAGCGTGTTCTTCACCACGTGCAGGTAGATCGCGTTTTCACGCGCCTTCTTGCGCAGCAGGTCGAACTCGCCGGCCGACAGTCCACGATATTCGGCGGCAACCGCCGAGAGAGCGCGTGACGCGACCTCATTCACTTCCGCAACCAGGGCCTTCTTGTCTTCCAGACGAAGTGCCATAAAGACTCGATCTCCTGGTGCTACATCATTGCTGAAACGGGTGCTACCTCGCGGCACCACCCACCTGTTACGGGACCTTCCGGCTCGCGCCTTCGGGTTTCACCGTCTGCGTAAGCGACCTTGCGATCTTTAAATCCCTCGCCTTGCGGTCCGGAACACTTACGGTCTTGGACGATGTGGCTTGCACCACACTGTCAAGCTTGGCGGGGGACGGACCGGAATCCGTCCCCCAAAACTGTTGCAGCGGCCGCCTTACTCCGGCAGCGACGACAGGTCGACCGGGACGCCCGGGCCCATCGTGGTCGACAGGACCACCTTCTTGATGAAGACGCCCTTCGACGTCGCCGGCTTCTGACGACGGATGTCACGCAGCACGGCCAGCAGGTTGTCCTGCAGCTTGCCCTTCTCGAAATCGGCGGCGCCGATGGCGCAATGCACGATACCGGCCTTGTCGGTGCGGTAGCGGGCCTGGCCGGACTTGGCGTTGCGCACGGCTTCCGCCACGTTCGGGGTCACGGTGCCGGTCTTCGGGTTCGGCATCAGGCCGCGCGGGCCCAGCACCTGGCCGAGGGAGCCGACCACGCGCATCGTGTCGGGGCTGGCGATGACCACGCCGAAATCCAGGTCGCCGGCCTTCATCTTGGCGGCGAGGTCGTCCATGCCGACTTCATCGGCACCGGCGTCCTTCGCTTCCTGCGCCTTGGCGCCCTGTGCGAACACGGCGACGCGGACGGTCTTGCCATTGCCGTGGGGCAGCGTGGTGCTGCCGCGCACGTTCTGGTCCGACTTCTTGGCGTCGATGCCCAGGTTGATCGACAGATCGACCGATTCCTTGAACTTGGCGGTGGCGCAAACCTTGACGATATCCAGGGCCTGTTCCAGCGTGTACGACTTGCCCGGCTGCACCTTGTCGGCGAACAGCTTCTGGCGCTTGGTGATAGCCATGGTTAGAGCCCCTCTACTTCGACGCCCATCGAACGGGCAGAGCCCGCGATCAGGCGAATTGCGGCGGTCATGTCGCCCGCGTTCAGATCCGGCCACTTGGTCTTGGCGATCTCTTCCGCCTGCTTGCGGGTGATCTTGCCGACCTTTTTGGTATGCGGCGTCGGGCTGCCGGATTCAATACCCGCGGCCTTCTTGATCAGCACGGTGGCGGGCGGCGTCTTGGTGATGAAGGTGAAGCTGCGGTCGGAATAGACCGTGATCACCACCGGAGTCGGGATGCCCGGCTCCAGCTTCTGCGTGGCAGCGTTGAACTGCTTGCAGAATTCCATGATGTTGACGCCGTTCTGGCCCAGTGCGGGACCGACGGGGGGAGACGGGTTGGCCTTGCCTGCAGGAATCTGCAGCTTGACGTAGGCCTGGACTTTCTTTGCCATTGAGGACTCCTAAACGGGTGCAAACGCCTTGCGGCTCCCCGCAACCAAAAAACCGAAAAAGCCTAGGCTTTTTCGACCTGTGAAAACTCCAGCTCGACCGGGGTGGACCGGCCGAAAATCAGAACCGCCACACGCAGGCGGCTCTTCTCGTAATTGACTTCCTCGACCACGCCGGAGAAATCGGCGAACGGGCCGTCGTTGACGCGAACCGCTTCGCCCGGCTCGTACAGCGTCTTCGGTTTCGGCTTCTCGACCGCTTCCTCGACCCGGTTGAGGATCGAATTGGCTTCCTTCTCGGAGATCGGGGCGGGCTTGTCCGGCGTACCGCCGATGAAGCCCAGAACCTTGGGGGTGCTCTTCACCAGATGCCAGGTGTCCTCGTCCATCTCCATCTGCACCAGCACATAGCCGGGGAAGAACTTGCGCTCGGTGGTGCGCTTCTGGCCATCGCGGATCTCGACGACCTCTTCGGTCGGCACCAGGATCTCGCCGAACTTTTCCTGCAGATTGGCGCGATTGATGCGCTCCTTGAGCGCCTTCATCACATTGTTCTCGTACTGCGAATATGCATGTACGACGTACCAGCGCATGCTCATCTCGTTCAGGCACTCCGCCCGGTCAGGTATTGCACGCCGGCCAGCAGCGCCGAATCCAGGCCCCACATGATCAGCGCGACGATCACCACGAATACGGCGATGACCAGGGTGGTTTGCACGCTTTCCTGGCGGGTCGGCCAGACCACCTTGCGGCGCTCCACATTGGCGCCCTGCAGGTAGGACCAGATGGTGGCGCCGAGCGAGGTCCGCGACACCGCGAACACCGCCGCGGCGGTGCCGCCCAGCAGGAGACCCAGCCGCGCCAGCTTGCCCAGCTGCGGATCGAAGTAATAGAACGACACCATGCCGCCGACCAGCAGCAGCAACGCCGCGATCAGCAACGGGGTGTCGAAGCGGGAACCGCTCTCTTCGTTCTGGATTTCCATCAGTTCTGGATGCGCAAGCTTAGGTTACGACTCTGTGCTGGCAGGGCGGGAGGGTCTCGAACCCCCAGCCTGCGGTTTTGGAGACCGCCGCTCTACCAATTGAGCTACCGCCCTAGGCACAAGATAACGGGGGATAAAGGGGCGCGATTATAGCGCCCCTCTATAAGCTTGTAAAACCGCGCGGAAGGAGGCTCGGAGAGGAAGGAGAAAAACCCTTGAAAACAAGGACTTGCGCCCGCCTCCTCGTGCCGCCCGCCGTCAGGCCCTTACTTCAGGATCTTGGTGACGACGCCGGCGCCGACGGTACGACCGCCCTCGCGGATGGCGAAACGCACCTGCTCTTCCATCGCGATCGGCACGATCAGTTCGACCTTGACCTTGATGTTGTCGCCCGGCATCACCATTTCGGTGCCTTCCGGCAGTTCCACCGAGCCCGTCACGTCCGTCGTGCGGAAGTAGAACTGCGGACGGTAGCCCTTGAAGAACGGGGTGTGGCGGCCGCCTTCTTCCTTGGTCAGGACGTAGACTTCGCCTTCGAAGTTGGTATGCGGGGTGATGGAACCCGGCTTGCACAATACCTGGCCGCGCTCGATGTCTTCGCGCTTGGTGCCGCGCAGCAGCAGGCCGACGTTGTCGCCCGCACGGCCTTCGTCGAGGAGCTTACGGAACATTTCGACGCCGGTGATGATGGTCTTGACGGTGTCCTTCAGGCCCACGATCTCGACTTCTTCGCCAACCTTGACGATGCCGCGCTCGATGCGGCCGGTGGCCACGGTGCCGCGACCGGAAATGGAGAAGACGTCTTCGACCGGCAGGAGGAAGGGCTTGTCGATTTCGCGCTGGGGCTCGGGGATGTAGGTGTCGAGAGCGTCGTACAGGTCTTCGATCTTCTGCACCCACTCGGCTTCGCCGGCGATGGCCTTGGTGGCCGAGCCGCGGATGATGGGGGTGTCGTCGCCCGGGAAGTTGTACTTGTTGAGCAGGTCGCGGACTTCCATTTCAACCAGGTCGAGCAGTTCGGCGTCTTCCACCAGGTCGCACTTGTTGAGCCAGACGACGATGCGGGGGACGTTGACCTGCTTGGCCAGCAGGACGTGTTCGCGGGTCTGCGGCATGGGGCCGTCGGTGGCGGACACGACCAGGATGGCGCCGTCCATCTGGGCGGCTCCGGTGATCATGTTCTTGACGTAGTCGGCGTGCCCGGGGCAGTCGACGTGGGCGTAGTGGCGCGCCTTGGTCGAGTATTCAACGTGGCTGGTGGCGATGGTCAGGATCTTGGTGCTGTCGCGGCGCCCCTGGCTCTCGGAGGCTTTCGCCACCTGGTCGTACGGCACGTACGTCGCCCAGCCCTTGTCCGCCGACACCTTGGTCAGCGCAGCCGTCGTGGTCGTCTTGCCGTGGTCCAC
>NZ_JONR01000064.1 GCF_000711955.1 Nevskia soli DSM 19509 | reverse complement strand
GAACTGCGTAGCTTTCTCCTGTCCAGAGAGCCATCTTAACGCTGCTTTGGCAGTGAATAAATTTGCGGCGTGCGCCGAACCCGTATCTTTGCGGCAGTATTCGCAATGACACAGGTAGAAGCGTTCAAAGTCTCCGTCGATTTCAAACCTGACAGCCGCACAAAGGCAAGAACCGGAATGCTTGGTCACGTAGCGTGCTCCTCTGTCGCCCTACGCTGAATGAACCACATCGGCTGGAATCGCATTTGCGGTTCAACAGGCCTCCACTCTACTTCTGAGCCGATCCAGATTTCCAACTCCAGTGGCTGCCGCATTTGGCTGCTCGGGAGCGGTCGTTCACCAAGGGCGGCTTCGGGCCGACTCCAGCTAGCCGTCATCATTCTGGCTATTGCATCAAAGTGGGTGAATCCACATAGAACCCCAGAATCCGCCACTCCCCGCCGACCTGGAGCACGGTCACGTTGAAACGAGCCTCACCATGCTCGAAGCTGGCCCGTGCCTGGTAGGCCGCGGTCACAATCAAGCCTTTGGGCGTCAGATTGAGGTTAGCCTCACCTTTTGATCCTTGGTACTCCGTCAGCTTACCTAACGTGGCGAGATGGCGGAATACGGCGTGAATCTGCTCGTCGCTGGCGTTCTTGTGGAAGTCGGAACATCCCTCGGCAATTAGGCTGTCGGCGGACCAGTTCAGAGCGACCTTGCGCACCGTCTGGTCGACATAGGCCTTGCTGGAAACATCCAGTTTTGGACCGATGACCGCCATGTAAGCAAAGAGCGCACCGCCGGAGAGCAAGATCAATAGAAAGATCCCACCCAGTATTGTCAGTGCCTTTTTCATATGTAAATCACGTGCCCGCCCACTTCCTTGACGATGGTCCGCGACAGGGTCGGACGAAACTGTGAGGTAGATCACAGTTTGCTTCCTCCGAAGCAGTCACTGGCGACCGGCCGCAATGGGCCGTGGCCGGTCCCTCAAGCCTTGGCCGTCTATAGCGAGCAGACCCCCTTGGTAAAGCTTCTAATGCCCTTTGAGTCATGGCAAATCAAGGACATCTTGCTGGAGTATTTTTAACCGTGTTTCCCAATGGCCATTTTGACAATTTTGGTGCTGCAGAGCGTATAACGTGTTGGGAAATGCGGAGAACGTGCCCTTGGCATTTGGTGGTGGACCTGGACTGAACAGGCAATCCGCATTCACATAAGTGAGCCAGGCCCTCTGCGCTACAACCAGACGTTGGGCGTCGTCCTTGTTCAAACTGCTCTTGAGCTTCCGGTATACGGCATTAAGTTGAGTGTCGAGCGCAGCAAAGTCGCGCTTGGCGCAAAGCCACGACGTTCGCTGGTCGGGGGCGCCGGAACAGTCCAAGTCTTTCGAATCCTCATCAGCAGCTTGACTCCCAGAGGCCCCGCACATAAGGGGTTGCGCCATCAAGCCCACCAAGATGGTGGCAGCCACGTACGAGCGTGAATAATTCAGAGCCATGCGTGACCCGTTCAATGAAATGTTCAGCGAAATACGATACCCCAAACCGGTCAGTCACCACCGTCCGCAACGGGCCGAGGCTGTGTGAAAACTCCAGAAGCTGAATTCTGATGAAGAAAAGTACCCCAAAAAGTCATTGGAAATGACCAGATAATTGTGCGGAGTGGACGAATTATTCGTCACGTGCGAAAAATTGACTGAAGATATAAATCGCAGAATGGGTTTTCACACAGCCTCGGCCGGCAGCCGCCTGTGCGCGGTGCGCACCCTTGCCAGCTGCAGAACAGGGCTGCGTGGTCGCAGTGGGCCACAGCTGGACGGCCGGCGTCTGAAACACGGCGCCTCAATGAAGTCATTAGACGACCGATGGGTCTATCTGAACCTTCAGTTCAACAGCGAGACGGAGCGGGCAGAGGGCGAAGTCTAGACGTGAGCTGAAAACCGTCATTCAGCGAGGGTGTTACGAGGCGCACGCTGTATGATAGGGTCAACAAGGCCCGCCATTGTTTAGTCTGATGTCCATCCTCGAGGTAGCTCCGCTTATCGCGCTATCCCTAGCTTGTGTCGGATGCGCCTCTCTCGAGAATCAAGCGCGCCGCGATGATAGCAATCCGGTGAGCGTCTCTGCGGGTACTGACCATTCCCTCATGCTGGATGGAAACGGAACGGTCTGGACCTGGGGCGCCAACTATAGTGGGCAGATCGGTGATGGGACTTCCTCTCAGTCCTACGTACCTAAGCCCGTCGTGTCTCCCTTCATTGCAGTCGCGGCGGGGAGTGCCTATTCGCTGGCTCTCAAATCTGACGGAACCTTGTGGGGCTGGGGTTCGAACAGCTTTGGCGAACTCGCCATGAGCGGCTTCGAAAGGATCTTCTCACCTCGGCAGATCGGAACAGACTATAAGACGTTCGCCGCGGGTTGCTTTCACGCGACCGCGATCCGGGCCGATGGAAGTTTATGGGCCTGGGGCGACAACAAATATGGCGAACTTGGCGATGGCACACAAATCAGTTCAACCACTCCCAAGCTGATCGGTACGGGCTATTCAAGAGTTTGGGCCGGGTGCTACTACACCTTCGCACTCAAATCGGACGGCAGCGTCTGGGCCTGGGGTAACAATGACAATGGAGAGCTAGGCGACGGTACGACGATTTCGAGTTCTGTGCCGAAGCACGTCGCGGACAATGTGTCCAGCATCGCTTTCGGCTTCAGCGCCACGTTCGCTATCAAACCGGACGGAAGCTTGTGGTGCTGGGGAATGGATCCGTCTACTCCGCGCGGAAAGATTCCCGCTGTTATCGCCTCGCCGGTCAAGATCGGTGATGGCTACCAAACTGTCTCCGCCGGATGGTTCGGGATGGCCGCGATCAAGGTCGATGGCAGCCTCTGGGTTTGGCAGAGAGGCATGCAAAACCCTCAGTTGGTGGGAACAGACTTCGAAAGCGTTTCGGTGGGCCACTCTCATGCACTAGCGATAAAAACGGACGGCAGCCTTTGGGCCTGGGGGGACAATTCCCACGGACAGTTGGGCGACAACGGGGGCACAAGCGGAGCAATCGTTCCCGAAAAGATCAGCATGGTCAGCGACCAGTGCCCGCAGGGTCCCCTTCCCACCGAACTGACCGCAATTGCAAGCCAGCAGGCCGCCGCAGGCGGCCAAGAACAAGCCTCCGATGGAATCGGAAGCCCCGACGAGATCGCACAAATCTCGACCGGCTATTACAGCGCGGGTTCGGATATCTTTTCCAGAGACTTTGGACTCCTTCGCTCCTGGTCGGCTTTCGATTTTGAACGTCATCTCTACATCGAAGCTTCGTCTTACCTACCCAAGGAAGGAAGATCTATACCTGTCAAACCCGGAGAAATCACGCGGCCAGACAAATCTGACGGAACAACGGTGGTCATCCGATCAGTTGAGGTACAGCCTGCCCTCACACGCGAATTTGCGTGTCTCGTCAATCTTAGTCTTCAGGATCAGCAAAAGGCGCAGGCTCAACCCGTAGCTAACGAAATGATCCAGATTCCCAACGGAGACTCTGCGGAATGGGATTTTCTTGTGATTGACCGTCGTCGCGTTCCGGTTGATTCCAGAATGGCCCGGCGTTTTGGGGAGCTTCTGTCTCGAATGCCCGGGACCACTCAAACCCGATAGCGCGTCTCAATCGAGACTCTGGCCACGATTGTAATTTCTCTGCACATTGGATGACTCATAGCTCCAGGGAAAGCGGGTGACCGATCCGGATAGCGAATTGTTGCAGTAGACATTTCTGCAGCTCGGCGCGGGCAAATGTGCCTCGACCGCTTTCAACCGCTGCTGGTCAACATCTTCACCGAAGGCGGCACCTGGAAGGAAAACCAGGTGTCGCTGGCGCAGGTCCGGTCCCGTTACGGCCCGGTGATCCGGCGCGGCGCGCCGCGCCTGCGGGCCTTGTGCGAAGAATGGATCGAGCGTCACTTCAGCCGGGCCTGATGCGCGCCCGATCCTGATCACGCCCGGATTACCGGTGCCGCCGGTGGTGATGCCTGCAACCCAGGCATCACCTTCTGCAAAGCCCCATCAAGATTCGGCCTTGGCCGGCGCCTTGCCTTCGACGATCGGCGGAACGGGCGTGTCGGCCGAGAGCGGCGGCTTCTTCAGGTGCCAGTCGGTCGCCTGCTGGTAGGCGTAGGCCAGGGCGAGCACCTTGCCTTCGGAGAAATGAGGACCGGCGATCATCAGGCCGATCGGCAGGCCGTCCTTGGTGAAGCCGCAGGGCAGAGAAATGGCGGGAATGCCGTAGGCGTCGAAGGGCGCGGTGTTGGTGCAGCCGCCGGAGCTGACGAACCAGTCGTAGATCTTCGTGTCGCGGTTGGGGCCGGCGGCGCTGGCGGCTTCGTGGGCGAGCGAGTCGTTGATCTTCGGCGGATTCTGCCGGGTGGTGGGAACGACGGCGAGGTCGAAGTCCTTGAACTTCGCATCGACCATGCGGCGCGTGGTCAGCAGCATCTGGTGCGAGCGGGCCGCTTCGGCGGCGGTGGGGACCTTGGTACCGGCCGGCGGATTCTCCATCTTCTCGAAGCGCGCGCGGGTCGGCGGCATGTAGTTGAGGCCGTACTTCTCGATCAGGTCGTGATGGTAGAAGTCGGCATCGCCGGTACCGGTGCCGGTCAGGCCGTCCCACAGCGGCGCGGTGGAGGTCACGCCGGCGGTCAGCCGGCTCAGCACGCCGAGCGCGGTCTTGACGGCGGCGTCGATCTCCGGCTCGAGGTGATCGTAGAAGGATTGCGGCGTGCCGAGGCGGAAGCCGGAGACCGGCTGCTTCATCTCCTGCACGTAATCCTTGGGCGTGCTTTCCACGCTGAAGATGTCGAGGTTGTCGTAGCCGGTGAGCGGCCCGAGCATGAGCGCGACGTCCTCGACGGTACGCGCCATCGGCCCGCAGTGATCGAGATCGGCGGAGCAGGGAATGATGCCGCGGATGGAGACCAGGCCGGTGGTGGGCTTGAGCCCGACCACGCCGCACCATGCGGAGGGCACGCGGATGCTGCCGCCGGTATCGGTGCCCAGCGCGCCGAAGGCCAGGTCCGCCGCCGCGGCGGCGCCGGAGCCGGCCGAGGAGCCGCCGGTGACGTGGGACAGATCCCAGGGGTTGCGCGTGGGGCCGAAGTAGGAGATGTCGCCGGTGCAGCCGAGGGCGAATTCATGGAGATTGAGCTTGCCGATGATCACCGCGCCGGCGGCCTTGAGCTTGCGCACCACCTCGGCGTCTTCATCGGGCACGCGGTCCTTGAACATCGGGCTGGCCGCGGTGGTCCGCGTGCCGGCGGTGTCGATATTGTCCTTGAGCGCGATCGGAATGCCGTGCAGCGGGCCGCGGAACTTGCCCGCCGCGGCTTCGGCGTCGAGCTGCGCGGCCTGGGCCAGGGCTTCCTTCGCCATCACCGTGATGTAGCAGTTGACCTTGGGATTGAACGCGGCAATGCGCTCCAGCAGCGCCTGCACCAGTTGCTTGGAGGTCACCGACTTGTCGTGAATCATCGCCGAGACTTCGGTGAGGGTCTTTCCGGTCAGCGGGCCGCCACCGGCACCGAAAGCGCTGGACCAGCCGCCCAGGAACATCTCCGTCAAAACAGCGCCGCCTACCAGCTTGCCGAAGTTTCGTCGCGTCAGGTTCATCGTGAGGGCTCACCTTTGGAGTTGGATGCCGGATACATTCCCGGGACAGCGCAGGGTCGGCTCAAGAGCCGCCGTCAGGTCTTCCCGGGGAACGAAGTGCAGGTACTTAAGACCATGACTGGCGGGAGGGGCGTACCCCCCACCTCGGGGCGCTCAAAATCGGCGAAATATCGTGTAAAGCCGTACCGGCGGATTACTTCGCGCTCGCGGCGGCAGGTCAGGTAGGGCGGGTCCGCGACCCGCCTGTCGCGAAGCGGCGCGCGGTAAACGGCGGGTCGCGGACCCGCCCTACCCGGACTGCGCCCAGCCGTTCGTCCCGAGCGCGTCGCGAAGCAACGCGTATCGAGGGGTGGACCGCAATGGAGGGCCGGGCTTCGAGCAGCGGCCGGCGACCTTGCTGCTGCACTGAACGCCGGAAGCAAGGTGAGGGCCTGGCGCTACCCCCTCCATACCGCAGTCCAACGACCGCTCTCCAGCCGCCAAAATCCGTTAGCATGGTTTCCAACATCCTGGCGCGGACCCTATGAGCATCAAGCCGGCAGCCATTCATTCCGACGCCTCGAACGCCGCCGTACCGCGCCATGCGGGAGCGCCGAGCGCCTGATGCAGCAATGGCTGCCGCTGCTGGGCGTGCCGGTGATGGTGCTGGGCTTCGCCCTGCGCCTCAACGCGCTGCTGGTGGTGCTCATCGCCGGCGCGCTCACCGGCTGGGCCAATGGCCTGGACTTCGACGCGCTGCTGCAACTGTTCGGGCAGAAATTCCTCGCCGCGCGGCAGCTCGCCGCGTTCGTGCTGGTGCTGCCGGTGATCGGGCTGCTGGAGCATTACGGCCTGAAGACGCGGATCCGCGAACTGGTGGTGCGACGCCGCGCCGCCACCGCCGCGCGCATCCTGATGCTGTATTTCCTGCTGCGCGACCTCACCGGCATCTTCGGCATGCCGCAGGCCGCGGGCCAGGTGCAGACGGTGCGGCCGCTGCTGGCGCCGATGGTGGAAGCCGCCGCCGAAGCGCGCCATGGCGAGCTGCCGGCGCCGGTGCGGGAGCTGCTGCGGGCGCATGCGGCGGCCTGTGACAACATCGCCATCTTCTTCAGCGAGGACATCTTCATCGCCTTCGGCGCGGTGCTGCTGATCGACGCCTTCCTCAAGGACAGCGGCATCGCCGGCATCACGCCGCTGCAGATCGGCCTGTGGGGCATTCCCTCCGCACTGTGCGCGCTAGCGGTGCACTTCGTGCGGCTGGCGCGGCTCGACGCCGCCATCGAGCGGCAGGTGCGCGAGCACCGCGCCGCGCCGGCGGTGGGCCCATGAGCGCGCTGGTCTCCCAGCACGGCCTGTTCGTATTGATCGGCGTGATCGTGCTGCTCCAGGCGGCGGCCGGCCTGCGCGACCGCGGCAATGCCAACCGCTGGATCGGCGCCTTGTTCTGGGGCCTGTTCTCGCTGCCCTTCCTGTTCGGCGACACGCTGGTGGAGAGTTGGGGCCCGGCCGCCGCCTACCGCGCGGCCGGCATCGTGGTGGTGGCGCTGGCCCTGCTCGCCGGCAGCGGCCGCGTGCGCGCCCGGGGGGAGCTGCAACAGCGCCCCGCGCCCGCGCCGCCGCCGACGTTCCGCCTGCTCACCCCGGCGCTGCTGATTCCGGTGGTCACGCTGCTCTGCGTCACCCTGCTGGCCAAGCTCAAGTTCGGCAACATACCGCTGCTGGACACCGCCAACCCCACGCTGACCGCGCTGGGCGTGGCCGGCGTGTGCGCGCTGCTCGCCGGCTGGGCGCTCACCGGCGGCACGCCGCTGCTGGCCGTGAGCGAATCGCGCCGCCTCTTCGGCGCGGCGGGCGATGCGCTGGTGCTGCCGCAGATGCTGGCCATGCTCGGCGGCGTCTTCATCGCCGCCCACACCGGCGATGCGGTGCAGCACCTGGCCGTCTCCGCCATCGGCCCCGGCCAGCGGCTGCTGCCGGTGGTGATCTATGGCCTGGGCATGGCGCTGTTCACCATGGTGATGGGCAATGCCTTCGCCGCCTTCCCGGTGATGAGCGCCGGCATCGCCCTGCCCTACCTGATCCAGGGCCAGGGGGCGCAGGCCGCGCCGCTGCTGGCCATCGGCATGTGCTGCGGCTACTGCGGCACCCTGCTGACGCCGATGGCCGCCAACTTCAACATGGTGCCCGCCGCCCTGCTCGATCTGCGCGACCGCTATAAAGTGATCAAGGTGCAGGCGCCCACCGCGCTGTGCCTGCTGGCGATCAACATCGCCCTGATCTACTGCCTTGCTTTCCGATGAGGACGAACCCATGCCGCTGAGCCGTGAACAGGCCGGGCGCTTCGTCAGCCTGCCGCTGGCGGGGCTGACGCGCGAGTACCCCAACCACCTCATGCACCTGCTCAATGGCCCGCAGGATGCGCAGCCGCCTTCGGCGCTGCACCCCATCTTCTACGGCTGCTTCGACTGGCATTCCGCCGTGCACGGCTACTGGCTGCTGGCGCACTGCGCCCGCGCCTTTCCGGACCTGCCCCAGGGCGAAGCCATCCACGCGCTGTTCGCGCGGCACTTCACCGCGGCCAACGTCCAGAAGGAGATCGACTACTTCACAGCGCCGGGCCGCGCCGCGTACGAACGTCCCTACGGCTGGGCCTGGCTGCTCAAGCTGGCCGCCGAACTGCGCGAGTGGCCCATACCGCAGGCGCCCGCATGGCGCGACACGCTGCAACCGCTGGCCGAACTGTTGCGCGGGCGCCTGCTGGAATTCCTGCCGCGCCAGCGCCAGCCGATCCGCACCGGCACCCACTACAACACCGCCTTCGCCCTGCTGCTGGCGCTGGACCATGCCCGTACCGGGGAGGACGCCGCACTGGAATCCGCCTTGCGCCACGCCGCGATGCGCTACTACGCCGCCGACACCGCCTACCCCAGCCGCTACGAACCCGGCGGCGACGACTTCCTCTCCGGCGCCCTGACCGAGGCCACACTGATGGCGGCGCTGCTGCCGCAACCGGATTTCACCGCCTGGTTCAGCCACTTCCTGCCGGAACTGGCCGCGGGCCGCGGCGATCCCCTGCTCTCCCCGGTGGACATCGGCGACCGCGACGACCCCAAGATCGTCCACCTCGACGGCCTGCACCTCAGCCGCGCCTGGTGCCTGCGCCGCATCGCCGCCACCCTGCCGCCCGCGCACGCCGCAAGCGCCGCTATGCGCGACGGCGCGGATCGCCTGGAGCAGGCCAGCCTGCCGCATATCGCCAGCGGCAACTACAACGGGGAGCATTGGCTGGCTAGTTTTGCGGCGCTGGCGGTTGGGGCGGGTTGAGCGCGGCGGCTAATGTACTGTGCTTTGAAATCGCAGCCAGGGCACAATAAGCGAAGCGCATTGCGCCCCACGTTCACTTCAGCGTTAGGGTGTTTGTGAATCAGGTCCAGAAAATCGGTTTGGAAGAGTCGAGGGTGTTTCGGCGCCTTCGGTGGGCTTGGCCATTATCATTTCTAGCGGTTATAGCCAGTATCGCCACAAGGCCAATGCCGCTGGTACTGATTGGCTCACTGCTGGTGTACGCGCTCGTTACCATTTTTCTCTTGTTCTGGCGTTGTCCACGCTGCGGAAAACGGTTTGCCATCAAGTTAGGTTTGATTGGTATAGCGTGGCCTTATTTCAACAGCTGCCTTCATTGCGGAAGCACGTTAGAGCATGCGAGCATCAATGAAAGGCACACCTGACACGGCACTCGACCGGATGGCGGCGAGGCGCGGCCGCTTTTCATTATACGGTGGTACTGGCCCCAGGTCAGCGCTGGTAGGCGCAATAAGCGAAGCGCATTGCGCCGAATGAAGGGATAATCCGGCGCAATGCGCTTCGCTTATTACGCCCGTTCACTAGAGCTTCGAACAATCACCAATAAAGGCAGCAAGCGTAGCCCGGATGGAGTGAAACGGAATCCGGGATTTGCCCGAGCTACAACCCCGGAATTCACTTCGTTCCATCCGGGCAACGTTCGCTGAAGAAATTGGCGAGCGCATGAACTGACAATGCGAATGCAGCGCGACCGGACAGGCTGGCAGGCCTACCCTGCCTACGCACGGCGCTCCTCTGATGGCCTGGAAGATCGCCGGCGGCGCCTTGCCTTGAGGAGGAAGAAACGATCGTCCAAACGGAAGCTTCGAGGCAGCGGTCTTTTCAGAACGATGATGGGGCAGTCCTCGCTTCCCGCCACGAAAAGGACCCCCTCTTGCGCCAAGCCGCCAAGGGCCAAGGTGAAGTCCAGGCCCCGCAGCCCTGTGGCCTTCCAATCGTCGATGAGCATTGCCTCGGCGACAAAATCACCGACGGTCATGCGCCGGGCAGCCAGGAGTTTGCATGCCGCCAGGCGGATGGCCGACGTTACTCGCGCCAATCTGCGGTTCGTGCCATCACGGCCGGCGGCTTCCGCTCGCGCCGCTCTGGAATTGCGGCTGCGGACGACGGAACGATGCCGCATGCGCAATCGCGTCAATGACACCTGATCGATCATCCGCTCCACAATGACGCCTGCCGACATGGGTGTCGGCCGCCTCAGTTCCGCCATGCCGACGTCGTTGAGTTCCAGAACGCTCTGTCCATTCACGTCGGTCTTGCGCGCCGCCCCATCGTCCAGCAGCGCCATTACGGCGTCGGAAAAATCGCTGCTGCGCAGGCCGGTCGCATGCCAGGCGCGCCTGAGATCCTCCATTCGTACGGCGTTGGAACATTGGAATTCCGACCTGAATGTATTCAACAGGGCCCTTTTGAGTGTGCTCTGATAGATGCGCATGTGCCCCCTTACCTTCGCGCGGCGCGATAACCATTGCGATGCCGCCCCCACGACGACATTGCCTTCCACCTTGCTTCCAGGCCGAAGGCTGCTCTCGTTCGCGCCGGCCGGATTTGCGGAATCACTGATCGACTCGATCTCCCCGGAAGGGCATCGCCCCGACGACCGACGCGCCCAGGTCCGACGAGACCTCGCGATCCGAGCCGATCTTACGCCTGATCCCTCGCCGCGATCGAGGGTGCATCAATCCATATGCGCCTCGCGCACCATTTCTGCCGGATGATTCAAATGTCATTTTGAATGTCGGCAAGGCTGGGAGTATGTTTTCCGGAGCATATGCAAGGCTGATTCACGCCATGTTTCCACGAGAACCTCGCATGAACGTTACGCCGGACATCATATCCAGGGCCTTGTTTCACATCCTGCGGGAGCGGCAGATCTGTGAGGGCGTATGCATCGGGATGGAAACAATGCAGCAAGCCTGGGAAGGCACGGGACTACGCGCTTCCGACCTGCAATGCTGCCTGCGCGATCTCGAAGACGCCGGCATCATCAATGTATGCCTGTTTGAGCCCCGGGCCTATATTGAGCTGACCAAGAACGGCGCGGATCGCCTGTCCGCAAAAGCACAGCCCGATGCGGCCGAGCAAGCCTGGATGGACGACGTCGTTCTATATCGAATCCGGCAGCGCGCGCGCAGCAACTTCGTCTATGAACATCGGCGAACCACCGACAGCATCGACTCGACCTATAGCTGACGGTTCGTGCCGGGCATTGAAGCCGGTGCACGCGCCCTGTGAATGGGCTGTTCCGGCTTCGCCTTCTCAGTCATTCACGCCTTCGTAAAACCCGCGCGTCGGCGCTGCCGTCGCCGATACGGGCCGGCCGAAATAGTCCTGGCCGCCATTGCCGGAAACCAGCACTCCGCTCGAGACCGCGGGCGAGCTGCCGTACACCTGATAGCCCGATACCAGTCCGATTCCATACGGCGCCGCCGCGGACGCCGCGATGAACTGCGGATCGCCGGTGAGCTTGTAGGCGTCGGCCGGCTCGCTCGCCGGGTGATTGCCGTAGAACAGGTTGTGATCGATCGTGGTGGTCGGGCCGGATGGCGAGTTGTAGCCGCCGGAGCCGAAATTCGCGACGAGGTTGTTGCGGAAATTCCATGTCTGCCTGTTGTAAATGCCGTTCCAGCCGTCGCAGTAGGTGAGATTCGACGTCAGCCCGGCGGCGACGTAGACCGTGTTGTTGTAGATCGAGGTGTTCTGCGGCACGCCCTCGGCGAAGGTGAACACGCCCTTGGCGCCGCCCCAGCCGTCGTTCACGCTCAGGTTGTAGCGCACGACCAGCCCGCTGCCGGCGAGCGGGCCGCCTTCCATCAGCATGAAGCCGCCCTGGTTGTCATGGCTGTAGTTGTATTGCACGGTCACGTTCGAGGCGACGAGGTCCGAATCGAAGCCCTGCCCGTCGGTCGTTTGCGTGAGGACGCCGTAGGCCTCGTTGTACTCGATGATCGTGTTCTTCGACCTGGTCGTCCAGATACCCGCGGACGAGGGCTCGGTCGAGCCGGCGACCGTCACGAGCCCGGCATGGCCGACGATATTGTGATCGATGAGATTGTTCTGCGAGCCGGAGACGACGATGCCGTCGCTGTCGATGGTGTCCAGGGTGTTGCCGTGGACCGTCACGTTCTTGCTCAATGCCGCGAGGTTGAGGAAGTAGAGCAGGCCGGTGGAGTAATCGTCGAAGACGATGCCGGTGCGGCCGACCCTGCTGACGACGTTGTTTTCGATCACCACGCCGTTGTAGCTGTCGGAGCCCAGGGACAGCGGGCTCATCAGGTCCGCGGTCACGGCGATGCCGCCGTTGTTGTGCGCGTCGGCGCCGCTGCAGATGAAACAGCCGTTGACGTCGTGCACGTGGTTGTTGCGGATGGTGATGCCGCTGAGCGTGCCGCCGCCGGAGTTGTCGACGAAGATGCCGCTGCGATTGACGCCCGGCGCCGCCGTGGTGCCGACATTGTTCACGGCGGAGTGGCTGGTCACCTCGAAGCCGTCGATGGTCCAGTACTTCTGGTTGTGCAGGTAGATCGCGCCGCCGCTTGCCAGTGAGCTGCCGTCGATGATCGGTAGCGCGCCCGAACCGTAGCTCGTCAGCGTGATCGGGTTGCCGGATGCGCCCGAACCCAGCGGATGCAGTTGCCCGGCCCAGCGCTGACCGGTATGGAACAGGATCCGGTCGCCGGCGGCAAAGGTCTTCGCATTCACCTTCGCCAGCGTCTTCCAGGCTGTTGCGGCACTCGTTCCCGCCGCGCTGTCGGAACCCGCGACCGCGTCGACGTAATACGACGCGGCCGCGGCAGGCCCCGCCACGCTCGCCAGGCCCACGGCCGCAAGGGCCGCCCCGCACCGCCGCAACGTCGGTTTGCGCGCGCGCCCGTGCGGCCGATGCGTTCCGTTCGATTTCCCCAGCATGTTGTCTCCCCGTGCCGTCATGGTTGCAGCGAGCTCTACGGCCGGCCCTTCGATGAGGCCGTGACGAAAGCGGTCTTGCGCTGCGCGTGTTTCCATGACGATGCCACAAGCGATAAAACCAACGCAACCGGCCCTGCGACAGGCATCGCCCCGACGGGTTGCAGCAAGGCAGGCGCAGAAGTGGGCAGGCTTCATCCGCCCGAGCGGATCGACCACCGGTGGGCACGGGACGCCATCGCCTCGCCTACTTTCCTTGAAGAATTGCCGTACCGCGGCGCGGGCGCAATGTTGCCGCAACATCGGGGCCGTATCCTCGGCGATTCACCGGCTCCCTGAGGCAAATAAAAAGGGGGCTGGGCAACAAGGGAACAAACTCGGGGATGGACATGCGTCGCTTTATATTGCTTGGATCGATTGTCTCGGTGCTGTGGGCGCTGACCGGCTGCTCTTCCTCCACCGGTTCCCCGGATGGAAGCGGCTCCGGCAGTTCGGGTTCCAGTTCCAGCAGTTCCAGCAGTTCGAGCAGCTCGGGCTCGGGCAGCTCCTCCTCGGGATCTTCCGGCAGTTCGGGCTCGGGAAGTTCGGGCTCCGGCAGCTCCAGCTCGCCGGTGGACCTGCTGGTCAAGGAAGTCGATCTGGCCGCGCTGCTGAGCCTGATCTATGGCCAGTCGGACTACCTCACCGCCGCAAGCAAGACCTTCGAGAACGTGCTGCATCCCTATTTCGCGGCGGTGAGCGAGCAGGAGCGCGGCACCATCCTGAAACGGATCGCCTTCAGTTGCAGCGAAGACCTGACCGACCCTACCGCCAGCGGCAAGTCGCTGGCGTTCCCGGTGCAATTGCAGCCGGGAATCGACGGCGCCGTGGTCTGGCATCGCTATGCCTGCGCCTTCACCATCGCCTACAAGGGCCTGCTGGGACAGACCATCAGCTACACCAGCCCGAAATACGCGGTCAATCAGCTCGACGTGACTTACGGCAGCGTGGACGTGGAGCCCGCGGTTGCCTTCCAGAACTACAACTGGGGCACTTCCAGCGCCCCGAGTTATCCCTGGCTGGGGCGCTATGTGCAGCCGCTCAATCTGATGCTGCGCGACAAGTCGGATGCCATGCCCGGAAACGCCATCGCCGGCATCAACGGCGGCTACGATTACCGCGTCGATGCCTGGGCGCAGAACGAAACGCACGACAACATCTGCCTGCCGCGCTATTCGGCGGCCGGCGACAAGTACAAGTTCTTCAACCATCCGCCCCCGGTGCAGTGCCCGATGGGCGACGACGGCCTGCCCTCCTGCGCGCAGGGCGACAGCCTGCCCTGGACCGACGACATGGGCGATACGATCATCTACCTGGCCCAGGCCCAGCGCGCCAAATCCTGGCGGACGACGCCCTTCCAGTCCTACACCTGCGGCGGCGTCAACGAGGCCAACGACCGCGGCACGCTGATCCTCTATCCGGCCGCGGCTGATGCCAGGCGCACCTCGCCCAGCAAGGACGATGTCGGCCAGCTTCAATCCGCCAGCGAGGACGCCGCATCGGCGCTCGGCGCCGGCCCGCTGCTGATCCAGGAGGGGCACTTCGTCTACGACCAGGTGCAGTCCGAGGAAGGCATGCCGCTGGACAATTACGAGATCGGCGGCGCCAGCGGCGCGGGCTTCCAGCACAACGCGGACGGCACGCTCACCCTGCACATCGTCAACATGGACGGCGAGGACAACCAGGCGGGGCTGCACGACTGGATGCTGGGCCTGTATTTCCTCAGCCCTTACGCCAAGTCCGATGGCGCCCTGGCACTGGGCAACGGGGGTGACGCCACCCTGTGGGTCAATCCGCAGGCCCCGGCGGTGCAGGCCGTGCTGGGGGACAGCGGCAGTCCCAACAACGCCTATTTCAAGGCGCTGTTCGTGAACAACGGCCATGCCGGCGTGGTATCGAATTGCTCGGGCTTCACCGCGCCGCCGATCAATTGCAGCGCGCGCCCCGTGCACAACGGCCTGTTCGTCTACTCGCGCTGAGGCATCCGGCACCCGGGCGGCAGCGCCGGAGCGGCGGTCCCTTGCCTGTAAGGAAGCCGCCGCGGTTCAGCGCCTAAGGCTCGCCCGTCACCGGGCCGAAGTCCGGCGGCGGCATGCGGTGATGGGTGGCGGCCTCGTAAGCGGAGGCGATGCGGAACAGCACCGGCTCGGCGAAGGGGCGGCCGACGAAGTCCACGCCCACCGGCATCTTGTCCGGGAACGGGCCGGTCATGCGCGTGCCTTCACGCGGCGTGCCGGTGGGACCGCCGCCGGTGCTCTCCGGCGGCAGCGGCGCGGAAGGATCGCGCACCCAGTCGTAGACCTCGGTGGTGAAGCCGGCCGGCACGGTGATGGCGGGGAAGCCCTGGCTGCCGAGGAAGCTCCACACCACGTTGCTGTTGCGGCCGTTGAGCGGCGGGATGGCCGGTGCGCCGATGCGGGCCGGCGGCTGCGCCGCGGTGGGATAGACCAGGGCGTCGAGGTTCTGCTCCTGCATGCACTGGAGCATCAGCTGCTGCACGGCGAAGCGGCGCAGCATGCGCTCGGCGGTGTTGTATTCCATCGGCTTGTCGGCGTTGGCGCGCGCTTCCTTCTGCGAGGCGAACTTGGGATCGCTGAAGTAGTTGGCCTTGTTGACCAGGTCGGTGTTGCTCTTGATGTTGGCGTCGCCGCGCTTGCGCAGGTACCAGTCCAGCTCGAACTTTGCCTCGCCGATCGCCTGGGCCTGGCCGATGGTGCGGATGTTCACGTCCGGTGGCACCAGCGAGGGGTCCATGGTCATGTCGAGCAGCCTGGCGATGTGGTCGCCGACGGGCTTGCCCTTGTCGTCCACCGGGAACTGCTGCGGGAAGCGCCTGGTGAACAGCACGTTGTCGAGCGCCGGCTCGTAGGTGCGCAGGCAGGCGGTGAACAGCTCGCCCTCCGGGCCCGGATCGACCACGTCGGCGCCGAGCTTGCGCAGATCGTCGGCGGCGCGGCCGACGATGTCGATGGTCTCGGCCTCGGCGGGCGTGAACAGCTTCTTGCTCATGTATTCGCGCACCACGCCGATGCGCAGGCCCTTGAGGCTTTTGGCCGTGGCGAAGCTGGGATACGGCTGCGCCGGCATGCGGCCGATGCTGAACACGGTGAACGGGTCCTTCGGATCGTAGCCGGCGTAGACCTGGAGGATCTTGGCCACGTCCTCGACGTTGCGGCAGATCGGCCCGACGCGGGTATTGATGCCCTGCTGGATCATGCCGTCGCGGCTGATCAACTCCTGCGTCGGCGCCATGCCGACGACGTTGTTGGCCTCGGCCGGCCCGCGCACCGAGGAGCCGGTTTCCTCGGCGATGGCGCAGGTGACGAAGTTCGCCGCCACCGAAGAGCCGGAGCCGGCGCTGGAGACGTTGGGGCTGCGCTCGGTGTCGTAGGGATTGCAGAAGGTGCCGCCGAAGGAACTGCGCGGCACGCCGTCGGCGTACTCGGCGAGATTGGCCTTGGCCAGGATGATGGCGCCGGCATCGCGCAGGCGCTTGACGAAGGTGGCGTCGTGCGGCGGGCGATCGTTGGCGTAGAACGGGTCGGCGCCGGAGGTGCTGCGCATGTCGAAGGTGTCGTACTGATCCTTGAACGCCATCACCACGCCCTGCAAGGGGCCGACCAGCTTGCCGGTCCTGGCGAATTCACGGTCCTGGGCGATGGCGGTCTCCAGCGCGTCGGGCATGTTGGGATCGGTATCGGCGGCATCCGTCATGCTGCGCGCCTTGCGCTCGTCGAAGCCCAGCGCCTTGCGCGTCGCCGGGCGCAGGTTGAGCGTGGACAGGGCATTGATCTGCCCCGCATGGGGAATGGTCTCGATCGGGCCGAGCAGGCCCTGCGGCTGCTTCACGCAGGTGCCGTTGTAGGCCTTGATGCGCGCCAGATAGAGCCGCACCACCTGCTCGGTGGTGATGCGCTTGTCGAGGATCGCGGACTGGATCTGCGCGATAGTGGCCTCTTCGATGTGGAACGCCTTGGCCGGCGCCGCGTCGGCGGGGCCGCTGCCGACCACCGCCAGCAGGGCCAGCGCGGCCCCGAGCAGGCTGCCCCCGAACATGCTGCCGAACCTGAAGCGCTTGAACATGATGGGGCCCGCTCCTGTCGTGGTTTTTTGTGACCGGGCAAGCGCCATGCAGCCGCGAATCGCGGCCGCGCAAGGAACGCCAATGGCGAACTGCCCCAGTCGTTCATTTAGACGGGCGCGCAGGCGGACCCCCTACCTGGCTGGAGAGACGGGCCGCGCCGGCAGGCTGGCTTCGAGTCCATGGAGCGCTCTAAGAGCCTGTAACAGAATGAATCGCACCTGCGTTGC
>NZ_JONR01000063.1 GCF_000711955.1 Nevskia soli DSM 19509 | reverse complement strand
GCCTTGAGCTTGGTCTTGTAGGCCTTCAGCTCGGCCTTGGTCGGCAGCTTGCCGTGGACCAGCAGGTGGGCGATTTCCTCGAATTCGCAGGCGTCGGCGACATCCAGGATGTCGTAACCGCGGTAATGCAGGTCGTTGCCGGTGCGGCCGACAGTGCACAGGGCGGTGTTGCCGGCAGTGACGCCGGACAGGGCTACGGATTTCTTGGGCTTGGGGCCAGTGGGACTGGTGGGGGCTGCGGCGGCTGCTTCCTTCGCTTCACTCATGACGATTCCTGTTCTTAGGGCTTATCTATCGGTGATTCCGGCACCACCGTGCCGATAGTTTATCGGGAAAACACCCCCCGGTTGGGTAGGCGCGCGACGCGGACGGACGGGAACATCATCCGGAGAGCGGACAAGGCCAGATTGGCACGGATGCCGGGCAGCGGACATCGTCCGAAGCAACGAATGGTAAGGAAGCTTATTCGGCGGCTGATCGAACCGCCGCCGCTTCAGACCTTGCGCCGCCGGCGACCCAGCAGCAGCGTGCTCAGCAAGGCCAGCACGCCGGGAGCAAAGGCACCGCCACCGCCGCCACCCGTGCCGCCGCCGACACCGCCGCTGGACGACGAGGAACTTCCTCCTGAAGAAGAAGAGCCACCGCTGGAAGAAGATGAGGACGAAGACGAACTGCTGCCGGACGAGGAAGAGCTGCTGCCCGAAACCGCCCATGCGTTGGCCAGATTGTTGACGTCCATCGAGCCCAGGCCAGTGGTGGGATCATAACCGACCCCAGCGCTGTAGCCGATGGTGCTTCCCCCGGTAGTTTTCACATCGTTGTTGCCGCTGGTGATGTCGTGGAAAACGGTCGTGGTGCTGCCGGCAAGCTGATAAAGCCGTGGATTGGCATTGCCGAAGCCGCTTGCACCGGTTTTCTGGGCCACAAGGGTCAACACTGCGGCAAAGGACGGGGCGCCGAATGAAGTACCCCCAGCGACGGTCAAATCAGTACTGGTTTTCGGATCGCTGCCACCGAAGCGGAAGCCATTGCCGCAAGTCCCCTGTCCGCTGGAATTGGTCGTGCAGAACAGGTAGGGGTCGTGCCCATTGGCTGCGGAGAAGGCGATATCCGGAACAAAGCGGACATTGTCCCCAGGTACGCCCACTCCGGTCTGCCAGGACGGTTTCTGGAACTTGGCGCTCTTGCCACCACCAGTGGCAGACAGGCCGAGGGTCGAACTGGTGTCGTTCCAGACCACTTCCGGGATATAGGAAAGGGCGGAGACAACCACATCGCCGCTCGCCTGCGGCTTCCAGTAAGTGGCAGTGTTGTCGCCCTCATCGAACCTGGTACCGCCAACGCCGGTAACGTTGGGCGACGAGGCGGGAAAATCGACCGCCAGCCCCCCCGAGGCCGTCGTGGTTCCAGGCGTTCCGGCTGTATCGCAATCGGCCGCACCGGCATCGCCGGAGGACGTCACGATGGTCTGCCCTTGCGTGTTTGCCTGGAGAAAGGCCGAATTGAAGGTCGTGACCGCTGAGCCCGCCTGGCTCTCGCACAGGCCATAACTGATGCTGATGACCGGCGCCACATTGTTTTCGATAGCGTAATTCACCGCGTCGAATACATTGCTGGCATAAACGAAATCGATCTCGGCAGCCGGAGCCATGCCGCCCGACCATTCGATATCGATATCCGCCTCGGACATGTCGTTCGAGCCGTTTTTCACGGCAACCGTGTTGCCAGGAACGAGGGTCAGCACCGGGTCCTTGGCGGGCAAACCAGCCGCTTTGCGAAAAGCCCGGATGTCGCTGAGATTGACCGCCGCCTGCCCCACCACCGCAATCTTGCGGCCGCTGCCGGTAATACCCGCCGTATACAGCGGGTTGAAGTTGTAGATAACGGCGAGGTCGCCCGGCGACAGGTAATTATTGCCGGTCTGGCTCGAAGTGAATTGTGGCACGGCCTTGAAGTGCGGCTTGGGCCGGAAATCATCGACGCCGCGCACCCCCAGCACCATGCCCGACAAGGCCGCCGGCACGGACAGATCCGTGGCATTGGCGAAATGGCTCTCGCCCTCCACCTGGTAACGATGCAGTTCGGTCTGGAACACAGACTCGATGCGCGCCACGCTGCCGCTGAAGCTGACACGATCGCCGCTGGCGGAGACGCTGTCGATGCTGAAACCCTGGCTTTGCAACCAGCTGGTGATCTTGGCCTGATCGGCGGCGGAGATGCCGAAGCGGCTGGCGTACTGTTGCGGTGTCAGCCAGGCCTGGTAATTCGGCGAGACCGGATCCTGCTGCTGCCGCAGCAGCTCTTCGAGATCCGCCTGCTGGGCGGCGGAGCGGGCGAAGTACAGCGAGACCCCGTGCAGCATGGTGTCGCCCGAAACCCGTCCCGCCTCGTAGCGGGCCTGCGCCAGGGGATGGATGCTGCCATCCAGGACCACGCTGCTCCGGGCATTGAGAGGGGCGGCGATCCGGTCATGCAGGGCGGCCGGGGAATCGGCGGCGGCGGCGAACGCCAGCAACAGGGCGGACGAGGTCAGGTACCGGGACGCCTTCAGCACGGGGCTTTGCATGGTGTTCCTTATAGGTCGAATACGGGCCGCCAGGCCCCGTCCAGCCGCTTGTTCGTATGGGCAGGCATCGTTCTACCATAGCGGGGTTACAGATTTCATGCTCGGGCGCCGCGCCGCGCCCCTTGCCCGATGAGCGCTTCCCGGCGGGAGCCGGGCGGTTCAATCCTTCTTCAAGCCACCGAGCTGGCCGAGCAGGTCGTCGATCAATGTGGTCAGTTCGCCGGTCATCAGGGTGAAATTGGCCTCGAACTGCTCGTCGCTGTCCTTGCCGGACTTGCCGCTGCCGGCCGCGCCCGGATCCTTGGCGTCCATCGCCTCGAAGCGCAGGCGTTTCACTTCCAGCTTCTCGGTCAGCACCAGGGCGAGACGGTCGCGCCAGATCAGGCCGACGCGGCTGACCGTCTTGCCGCCCTGGATCAGCGAACGGATTTCCGCCCCTTCCAGGCCGTGGCGCACATAACGCACGGCGGCTTTCGACAGTTCGTTGGCGACCAGTTCGCAATCCTGGTCCAGGGCGAACTGGGCGGAAACGCTGCCGGCCGCCAGCCAGCCGGTCATGGCGGCGCCGGCGGATTCCTGCGTTTCCAGAGGGATGGCCGGCAGCTCGCCGAGGTCGTTACGCAGCACCGAAGCCAGGTTTTCCGCCACCTTGGGCGACGAGCTGTCGACGATCAGACGGTGAGCCTCCAGGTCCAGCCAGGCGCGCACCGACTTTTCCCGCACGAAGGCGCGCGGGCGCAATTCGTCGGCAACGCGGTCCTTGAGATCGCGCAGCTGCTTGCGGCCGGGCGCGAAACCCTGGTTCTTCTCCAGCGCGGCGGCACGTTCCTTGACCGTCTGGTTGATCACCGCCGCCGGCAGCAGGCGCTGCTGCGAACCGAGGGTGATCAGCATCTGCTTGCCCTGGCTGTAGACCAGGCCGGAGGAGGCGTGCGGCGCCACCCAGCCCTGGCTCTGCATGCTGGCGGCATTGCAGGGCACCAAGGGATGCTTGATCAGGGTTTCTTCGAGCTTGCCCGGGGTGATATTCCAGGCGGAATCGAGGGAAAAGATGGAGAGATTCTTGAACCAGGCACTCATCGGGCAGTCGCGGCAGGCGGCTCGCCCCTTGGCCTGCAAGCAAACAGCTCGCGCGGCGCCCGGAAGCGGGCCGGAAAGATCGGATGGAAGGGGCGCACTTTAGCCCAAATCGCGCCCGCCGTTCGACTCCCGCCGCGGCAACCGGCCTCAACCGCCGGCTGCGCCCCGCCCGGCCGGCTGCTACATCCCGGCGTGGCGCAGGATCAGCTTCACCACCGTCAGCAGGGTCAGCACGAAGCCGGCGGCCAGCACCACCCCGACCATGATGAAGGTGAGGGCATTGCCATGGGTGAAATCGCGCTGCCAGTGCTTCGAGCTCTGCACGCCGAAGAAGGATGACAGCACGCTGGCGACGGTCTGCAGCAGCGTCACCCGCTCCATTTCCGCGGCTACCGCGTATTTCTGTGCCTGTTCCATGTCCTGCTCTCCTGTCCGGATGCCGTGCGCACATTCTGGAACTGGCGCCGCGACAGAAACAGTTACAGACTATCCCGAACCTGACCATAGCAGATGGGGCCCATGACGCTGTACCGGGAGCTCGCCGCCGAAGTCGCCGGCATGATCGAAAGCGGCATCTTGCGCCCAGGCGAGAAGATCCCCTCGGTGCGCAACATGTGCAAGCGCCGCAAGCTGAGCCAGTCGACGGTACTGCAGGCCTATCACGAGCTGGAGGATCGCGGGCAGATCGAGGCGCGGCCGCGCTCCGGCTACGTGGTCAGCGCCTACTGGAAGGACATGCCGCGGGAACCGGCCATGTCGCGCTCGCCCCGCGCCGCCACCACGGTGGCCGTGGCCGACCTGGTGTTCGACATCCTCGACGCGACGCGCAACCGCGCTCTGGTGCCGCTGGGCTCGGCCTTCCCCAGCCCCCTGCTGTTTCCGCTGCCGCGCCTGGCGCAGCTGCTCGGCGGCGTGGCCCGCCATCTCGACCCCTGGGCCACGGTGACCGACCTGCCGCCGGGCAGCTGGGAACTGCGCCGGCAGATCGCGCGGCGCTACCTGATGGCCGGCGTGCAGGTGCCGGTGGAGGACATCGTCATCACCTCCGGCGCCATGGAAGCCCTCAACCTGTGCCTGCAGGCGGTGACCCAGCCGGGCGATATCGTGGCGGTGGAATCGCCCGCCTTCTACGGCGCCCTGCAGGCGCTGGAGCGGCGCGGCCTGCGCGCGCTGGAAGTGCCGACGCATCCGCGCGACGGTGTCGAACTGGACAGCCTGGAGCGCATGCTGCGCAAGCACGACGTCAAGGCCTGCTGGTTCATGAGCAGCTTCCAGAACCCTCTCGGCGGCAGCATGCCGGAGGAAAACCGGCAACGGCTGGTCACGCTGCTCAAAGCCCGCGACATCCCGCTGATCGAGGACGACGTCTACAGCGAGCTGTATTTCGGCGGCGAGCCGCCGCGGCCGCTGAAGGCGCAGGACCGCTCGGGACTGGTGCTGCACTGCGGCTCCTTCTCCAAGTGCCTGGCACCCGGCTACCGCATCGGCTGGGCCGCACCCGGCCGCTATGCGCGACAGGTGGAGCGGCTCAAGTTCACCGCCTCGATTTCCACCACGGTGGCGGCACAGGAAGCCCTCGCCCGCTATCTCGGCGAAGGCGGCTACGAATACCACCTGCGCCGCCTGCGCCAGGCCTTGCAGACACAGCAGAACCAGATGCTGCAAGCCATCGGCCGCCATTTTCCGACGCAGACGCGCGTCAGCCGTCCGCGCGGCGGCTATTTCCTGTGGCTCGAACTCCCCGCCGCGGTGGACGCGCTGGAGCTGAACCGGCGGGCGGCGGCCCAGGGCATCAGCATCGCGCCGGGTCCCATGTTCTCGGCCAAACGCCAGTTCACCAACTGCATCCGCCTGAACTACGGTCATCCCTGGTCGCAGCAGATCGAGGACGCGGTAGCCGCCGTGGGACGGCTTGCCGCGGCGATGTAGCGACACCGCCGCCCTGAAGCCATGCGTTAAGATCGGCCGCACTCATCCCCGCTGGATCGCACGGTGGCAAGCAAGCTGAAAGAGAAAAGCAGCGAAGAAACCGGCAGCGGCGCGCACGGCGTGACGCTGCCGCTCGACCAGTTCAGCCGGCTGGTGGCGCTGGTCTATCGCGGCGCCCTGGATCCCCTTCCCTGGTCCGGTGCGGTCGAAGCCCTGCACCGGCTGCTGCAGGCGAGCTGGGTGACGCTGATCCTGCGTCCGGCTTCGGCCGGTCACCAGGCGCTGATGGTCAACATGGGGCGCGAAGGCGGCCCGCACGTCGCCGCCAGTCCGCACATCAACCCGGATGTGTTCACGCTCGACCCGTTCATGAACCTGCCCAGCGACCGCATCGTCACCGCCGACGAGATGGTGGGCGAAAGCAACTGGCTCAACAGCGAGTACTACCGGCAGTTCTGCGAGCCCGCCGGTGTGCGCTACGTCATGGGCGCGGACATCCATACCGAGGAAGGCTCGGAATGCCGCTTCCGCATCTGCCGCCCGGCGGAAGCGCCGCCGTTCTCCGCGGCGGACAAGGCGCTGTGCCAGATGCTGCTGCCGCATTTCGAAAACGCCGTGCGCCTCTACACCAGCATCGACGCGGCCGAATCCGAACGCCAACTGCTGGCCGGCACGGTGGACCGCATGCTGCTCGGCACAGTGATCCTCGACGAGGCCGGCACCGTGCTCAAGACCAACAGCGTGGCGCACCACATCCTGCGCGAGAACGACGGCCTGCGCATCGCGCAGGGCCTGCTGGAAGCCGGCTATGGCGCGGAGAACCGCGAACTGTATCGCCTGATCAAGCTGGCCCTGCAAGGCATCACCAGCACCGCCGGCGCGGTGTCCCAGGCGATGTCGATCAGCCGGCCCTCCGGGCGCGCCAAGCTGGGCCTGGCGCTGCGCAGCATCCCGCAGGGCGACTGGCTGGAAACCCGGCATCGGCCCACCGTGGCGGTATTCATCCGCGATCCGGAAAGCCGCTCGCAGGCCTCGCGCGAGATGATCCAGCGCCTGTTCGGCCTGACCCCGGCGGAATCCTCGCTGGCGCTGCTGCTGGCGGACGGCCAGAGCCTGGATGAAGCCGCCGTCCAGCTCGGCGTGCGCAAGAACACTGCCCGCGCGCAGCTGCGCGCCATCTTCTCCAAGACCGGTGTGACGCGGCAGACCGCCCTGGTGCGCCTGCTGCTGGCCAGCGTCACCCCGCAATAGCGGCCGCCGGAACATACCGTCTGGTACGGCGCCGCCGATCGCGCTGAGCCAACCGTCCGTCGCCCGCGCAAGGCGCGCATCTATGTCCGCTCGAATCCCGGCTGCATTTCTTAGGGTACGACGAGCCGCTCCCGACGCCGCATCGCCGCTGCATTCCCTTGCCTGTTTCACGGCAGAGACATTACACCCGGCGCATGCCCTTCGCCGCCGTACGGCCGGGTTGGTGCATTTGGTTTAAGCCATTTGGACGATTCTGCTTCCGGCTTGCGGGGAGAGTCTTGCCTCCGGGCCTTGCCCGAAAAATATAAAAATCCGGAGGAGAAAGATGAACAGAAAACAGCGGACTCATTCCGCTCGCATGGGCTGCGCTCGTACGGACGCTGCCCGGGGCTTCGGCGGCGACCTGTGCGGCATGCGCAAGCGCAGCCTCGCGCTGGCGGCGATGGGACTGGCCGGCGGGCTGTGCGGCGAAGCGCAGGCGGGATCGCTGGACTTCGGCAACGATACCGCGATGCAATACACGGTGACGCTCAACTATGCCCTGGGCGTGCGCCTGAGCGATCCTTCCGCATCGCTGGTGAACGGCCCGCTGGGCAGCAATTTCCTGCCCACCACCATCAACATGGATGACGGCGACCGCAACTTCGGCGCCGGCAGCCTGATCAACAACCGTATCAGCGCACGCCTGGAAGCGGACCTGCGCCACAAGAACTACGGCGTTTTCGTGCGCGGCGACGGCTTCTACGATCAGGCCTATCACCATCCCAACGACAACGACTCGCCGGGCACCATCAACAAAGCCGGGCCCAACAGCCAGTTCAGCGACGACGCGCAGTATTTCCAGGGCAATCGCGCGCGCCTGCTCGACGCCTATGCCTATGCCGACTGGAACATCGGCCATACCGATCTGAACGTACGCCTGGGCCGTCAGGTGGTGGCCTGGGGCGAAGGCCTGTTCTTCCCCAACATTTCCGGCGCGCAAGGGCCCGCCGACGCGACCCGCGCCAACATCCCCGGCACCGAGGTGAAAGACATCCTGCTGCCGGTGAACCAGGGCTCGGTGCAATGGTCGCTGACCAAGGACCTGAGCCTGCTCGGCTACTACCAGTTCCAGTACCGCTACAACGAACTGGATCCGGTGGGCGATTACTTCTCCTACACCGATGTCGTGGGGCCCGGCGCCGAGTTCATCTACGCCTTTCCCCTGTCCACCGGCGGCAACTACACCATCCAGCGCGCCGGCGATCTCAAGCCCAGCGACTTCGGCCAATGGGGCCTTGGGCTGCACTACAGCCTCAACTCCTTCACCGAGATCGGCATCTACCAGTTGCGCTACCACGACAAGAATCCGGGCGTGGTGACCAACTTCGACCCGACCACACTGCTGCCGACCACCTACAACATCCGCTATGCCGACGGCATCGACCTCACCGGCATCAGCCTGTCCTCGTCGATCGGCCCGGTCAATGTCGCCGGCGAAGTGAGCTACAAGGACGGCGTGCCGCTGCTGGTCAACACCGCCGCCGGCGCCACCGCCAGCCCCGGCAAGGCGACGCAGGCGCAGGCCTCGGCCATCTACATCCTCGGGCCGAGCTTCATTGCCCGCGAAGTGGATTTCGTCGGCGAGGTGGGCTACCTCCACGTCAACGGCGTCGATGCGGTCGGCGGCGGCAGCACCCTGGTCAATACGAAGAACGCCTGGGCTTACGAAGGCAGCGCCACGCTGAACTACCCCAATGTGTTCAACGGCTGGGACCTGGCGGTGCCGTTCACCTGGGCCCATGCCGTCACCGGCACCGCGGCGGTATCCGGCGCCTTCGGCAGCCTGGTCGGCCATGGCGACCAGCGCGCCAGCGTCGGCCTGACTTTCACGTATCTCTCCAAGCTCGAGGTGGCGACCAGCTACAACGCCTTCCTCGGCAGCGCCAACCCGACCACCCACCCGCTCGCGGACCGCGACTACGTGGCGCTGAACCTCAAATACCGATTCTGAGCCCGACCCCGGGCCAAGGATCGAAACCCCAATGCGGAGGAAATTTTCGATGAACCTGAAACTGGCATGCGCCGCGGCATTGACCGCGGCAGCAAGCATCCTGTCTGTACAGCCTGCCGTGGCAGCGGTGTCCGCCGAAGAGGCGGCGCAACTCGGCGGCGACAAGCTGACCTGCACCGGCGCCGAACGCGCCGGCAACGCCGACGGCAGCATTCCGGCCTACAGCGGCAAGTGGCTGGGCGCGCCTCCTGGATTGGAGGTGAAGAACGCGCGCGGCCATGACCCCGATCCCTACGCCGACGAGAAGCCGCTGTTCACCATCACCGCGCAGAACCTGGCGCAATACGCCGACAAGCTTACCGACGGCGAGAAGGCGCTGTTCAAACGCTATCCCGCCACCTTCCGCATGCCGGTCTACACCAGCCACCGCGATTTCCGCTATGCCGACTGGGTCTGCGACACGCTGAAGAAGAACGCCACCACGGCGACGCTGCTGCACGAAGGCATCGGTGTCAGCGCCACCACCGGCGCGGTGCCCTTCCCCATCCCGAAGAACGGCTCCGAGCTGCAATGGAACCTGCAGCTGCCGACCCGCGCCTGGACCGAGGTCGCCACCTATGACCAGGGCGCGGTCTATGCCAACGGCAATATCTCCTGGGGCCGCGTCGCCTACAAGATCCTGGCGCCGGTGAACGATCCGAACAAGCGCGGCTCGACCAACGACGTGCTCAGCTCCTACTTCTACGTCATGACGCTGCTGCCGGAACGCGACAAGGGCAGCATCAATGTCGGCTGGACGCCCAACGACTACGACCACAACTACATCCACACCTGGGGCTACAACCCCGGTACCCGCCGCGTGCGCGAGTCGCCGGAGTTCGGCTACGACCTGCCGCAAGGCGCCGGCGGCTTCAGGACGGTGGACGACGACCGCCTGCTCAACGGCTCGCCCGAACGCTACGACTGGAAGATCGCCGGCAAGCGCGAGGTCTACATCCCTTACGACGGCTACCGCCTCAACGATCCCAAGGTGAAATACGCCGACCTGCTCAAGCAGGGCACCATCAATCCCGACTACATGCGCTACGAGCTGCACCGCGTCTGGGTGCTGGAAGGCAACCTCAAACCTGGGTATCGCCACCTGTACAAGAAGCGCGTGATCTACATGGATGAGGACACCTGGCACGGCGTGATGGCCGACACCTACGACAACCGCCTGCAGCTGTGGCGCGTGGGCATGGTCAACTACTTCTACGCCTATGAGATGCAGGCCTTCCACGCCGGCGTCTCGGTCTACCACGACCTCGTCGACGGCGCCTATGTCGCCGACCGCCTGGTCAACGAGCAGCCCGAGGGCGAGAAACTGAACGAAGGCGGCCTGACGCCAAACGATTTCACGCCGGACGCGGCGCGGCGCGGCGGGCATTGAGCGCTATCGCCGCCTCAGCAAGGCTGGACGGAAAAGGCCCCGATCATCGGGGCCTTTTTTCGTCTATCCGCCCGGCGGCGACTCGAAGTTCGATACCGTGCCCTTGCGCTCCAGCTTGCCCCAGCCGACGCGGCCGCCCGCCGCGGCGGAGAACACCGACTTGATCACCACGTAGTAGAGCAGCTGACGGTAGCCGAAGCGCTGCAAGGCCAGCAGCGGCAGCAGGCTCCACTCTTCCTGCTTCTCCATGGCCAGGGCGATGGCCACCACCACCGTATCCAGGGCCATGAAGGCGAAGAAATAGATGGTGGTGAGGTAGAGGTTGGTGGGATCGAACTGGCCGCGGTGCTGCAGCCAGTCGATGCCGGTCTTCACGATCTGGAAAATCAATGCCAGATCCAGCAACGGCGAGATCGAGGCGAGCACGATCTGGAACAGGATCACCTGCGGCAGGGCGATGAATCCCAGGGTGCCGTAGCGGCGCGCAAACAACGCATCCCGATGCTTCCAGATGCACTGGAAGGTGCCGAAGGCCCAGCGGAAGCGCTGCCGGATCAGGCCCTGGACGGTGTCCGGCGCCTCGGTCCAGGCGATGGCCGCGCTGTCGTACAGCACCTCGTAGCCGGCCTTCTGCACGGAGATGGTGAGATCCTGGTCCTCGGCCAGCGTATTGCTGGGGAAGCCGCCCAGCTCGTCGAGCACGCTGCGGCGCCAGGCGCCGACCGCGCCCGGAACGACCGTGATGCAGCCCAGCACCATCAGCGCGCGGCGCTCGAGGTTCTGCGCGCTGATGTATTCCAGCGCCTGCCAGTTGGTGATGGTGTTGACGCGGTTGCCCACCTTGGCATTGCCGGCGACGGCGCCGACCTTCGGGTCGGCGAACCAACGGGCCAGATTGCTGATGGTTTCCGGCTCGAACTGGGTATCCGCGTCGAGCGCGACGATGACGCTGCCGCGCGCCAGGCCCAGGCCGACGTTCAGGGCCCTGGCCTTGCCGCCGTTGGCGACGCTGATCACGGTGACGGCGTCGGAGGCCGGGAAATTCTGCGATACGACGGCGGCGGTATCGTCGTCGGAACCGTCGTCGATGACGATCACCTCGATGCGCGGATAGCTGCTGCCCAGGATGCGCCGGATCGAGGCAACGATGACCCGCGCTTCGTTGTGCGCCGGGATCAGCACCGAAATCAGCGGCGCATCGTCCGGCAACACCGGCGGCACCGTGTGCAGCTCCCGCCACTTGTGCATCAGGCCGAGGACGCAGAGAAACACCACCCGCGCCAGGCCGAGCGCGATGGCCGCCATGAACAGGGCGTGCATCACTTGGCCGAACTGGCCGAGGGTGAGGAATACCGGGCGCGCCATCCTGGGCAGCACCGAGCCCTGGGGCAGCGGCGGCATCACCTGGTCCGGGGTGAGACCGGCCAGCTCGGAAACCGGCACCAGTTCGTAGTGCTTCGCGCGCAGGGCGTCGATGATGACGGGCAGCGCCGCGATGGTCTGCGAGCGGTCGCCGCCCGAATCGTGGAGCAGCACGATCTGCCCGCGCACGTCCTCGTCGTCGCTCTGGATCTGCGACAACGTCTGGTCGATGATGTTCTGCACGCCCGGCTGCATCCAGTCGTCCGGATCGATGCGCAAACCCACCGTCACGAAGCCCATGTTCTGCGCCACGCGGACCGCGTCGATCTGGTCGAGCGAGGTCGGGTCGGCGTCGCCGAGATAAGGCGGCCGGAACAGGCGCATGGAGCGGCCGGTGATGGATTCGAACAGCTTGCGCGTGGTGTCGAGCTCCAGCCTTTCGAGCTGCTCCGGCACCACCGAGAGGTTCGGATGGGTGAAGGTATGGTTGCCGACGTCATGCCCTTCGGCGACTTCGCGGCGCACCAGCTCCGGGCTGGAGCCGGCGTTCTCGCCGATGACGAAGAAGGTGGCGCGCACGCCCTTGGCCTTGAGGATGTCGAGGATGGCCGGCGTCCAGCGCCGGTCGGGGCCGTCGTCGAAGGTCAATGCGATCTTGTTCGGCACCGCGCCGAAACGCTGGATGACGTAGGACATGGGCATCGCGGTATAGGTCTGGTCGACGATGTCGCCGCTGTCGGGATCGATCTCCAGGGTGCGCTTGCCCTGTGCCGGGATCGCCGCCACGCGCAGGATTTCACCCTGGCCGCGGAAGTCCACGTCCTGGCCGCCGTCGATGGTGCGCAGGCCGTCGGGAACCGGCGCGCCGTAGGGGCGCCCCAGCACCGACCACACGGAAGGATCTTCCGAACCCAGGCGCCACAGCACGTAGCCGAAGGGCTTGTAGATATCCGAGGCGCGGATCTGGTTGTAGCTGGTCACCGCATCGAGGAACCAGACCTCGTGCTTCCTGCCCTCTTCCTCATAGGAGAAATGCGGGTTCTCGGCGTCCTCGTCGAAATCGATGTCGGCCTCGGATTCCTGCGCCGAGCGGATCGCTTCCTGGTAGGTCAGGTCCTCCGCCGGCTTTCCCGCCGTCCAGTCATAGCCGTAGTTGCCGATGGCGATGATGGTCTGCGCCGGATCCAGATCCTTCATGCGCTTGTCGAGGGTCTTCTCGAACCAGGCCTGGCTGGCGATGCTGCCCGGAGCACCCTCTTCCCAGTGCTCGTCGTACGCCATGAGCACCAGGAAATCGGCCACATCCGACACCGCCTGGTAATTCCAGTCCGGATCGTCGAACGGCACGCAGACCAGCAGCGCCCAGTCGCGCTTGTCGAACTCGGCCTCCAGCTCTCCCAGGAACACCAGCAGATCCTTCTGCGCGGCAGGCGGCACGGATTCGAAATCGACCGTCAGGCCGCGCATCTTGTTGGTGTCGAGGAACGCGACGATCTCCCGCAAGCGGGCCGCGCGCCTGGCCGGGTCCGCCAGCAGGCGGGCCAGCCCCGGCCCATCCCACGACCCTTCCACCGAGTTCTGGATCATCGGCAGAACCGGGATGTTCGGCCGGAGCTGGCTGATGGCATCGACGGCGAGCTGGTTCATCTCCGAGTGCAGGGCCATGTCCGGCCCCTGCAGATTGAGCCAGGCCGGAATCACCCAGTCCAGCTGCGGCAGAGCGCGCTTCAGCGCGGGCAGGCTGTTGTCGTCCCAGTTGGCGTAGAAGCCCATGCTGAGCGCGCGGCCAGGCACGCCCGACAGCCAGGCGGGCGCGGGCTTGTTGCGCGCCTCATGCGCCCGCTTCGCCAGGGAATCGCGGGCCAGGTCCCGCTGCCGGGCTCTCAGGCCGGCGGCGACACGCTTGGTGGTCTTCGGATCGACCTTGTCGAAGGAGACCCCGGTGAGCGGCAAATGGAACAGGGCGGCCGCCTGGCCGGTGAGATCCGAGGTAGCCGAGGGGCTGATCACCAGCAGATAGCCGGCGAAGGCCACGGCGATCACCGAAATCACCGAGCCGAAGATCCACTGGAGCCGCCGCAAGCGTCTTGCCCGCTTGCCCGAGGGATCGAAAAAAACGGAATGCTCACTCATAGGTTCTGACGATGCTGCCCGATCCGCGCGCGCCAATCGTACTGGGTTCCATGGCCCCCTGCCGCCTTATTGCCCCCACCATCTCGGGGTGCGCAGGATAACCGGCTTCCACGGAATTTGAAGCGACTTTCACGACTTCCGGAGCGGGCCGGGCGAAAGCCCGGGTAACGCAGCTCCCGCCTCCATCGGACGGTCAAAAAATGACCAGCCCGCAGCCGTTTGCGCGCCTGTTTGCCGCTCACCGGTCCAGGGAAAAATCCACCAGGGTCGTGGCATCGCCGATGACGGTGAGGCCATCCAGCGCATGCAAGGGCGCCTGCAGCCGCTGCAACAGCTCGCGGCTCTTCACCACCAGGCCGGCGAGTTGTCCGGCAATCAGCAGGTAAGCCGCCTCCGCCATCATCTCCACCGGTTCCACCCAGTCCGGATGCGCCGCCGCGGCCTGCCGCACCACCGCCTCGGCGCTCTCCGAACGGGCAATTTTGTACGGCGCCAACGCGTTGGCCAGCACCCCGCTGCCATGCAGTTCCGCCGCAAGCCCCAGGGTGTAGCGATCGAGCGCCGCCTTGGAGGCGCCGTAGAGCACCAGCGCATGCACCAGTTTCGGCGGGCCCGGGTAGGGAATCGGCGGCTGCTGCGCGGTCTCGCTGGTGATGTTGAGCAGGCGCCCCCAGCCGCGCTGGCGCATGCCGGGCAGGGCCTGCTGGATCAGGTCGACCGGCGCCTGGAAATTCACCTCGAACATGCCGCGTCGCGCCGGCAGGTCGATCTTGCCCGGCGGCGCATAGGCGGTGATGGTGGCGGCATTGTTGACCAGGATGTCGACCTGCCCGAGTTGCGCCGCGGCCTGGGCCACCAGCCCGGCGCGGGCTCGCTCGTCCGCCAGGTCGGCGACGAGCGGGACGGCGCAACCGCCCGCCTGCCCGATCAGATCGCAGGTTTCCCGCAAGCCATCCTGCGAGCGGGCGCTGGCGGTCACCGCCACGGCGGCACCGTGGGCCGCCAGCCGGCGGGCAATGGCGCGACCGATGCCGCGGCTGGCGCCGGTGACGAGGGCGACACGGCCTTGCAGGTCCGACAGTTCCGCCATGACTGGACGCTCCGTGGTGCGCGATGGATTGGTATCCGACCATGCCGCAGGCCGCGGCATCATTCTTGGCGATTTTGTCGCCGGAGACTCAATCGCGTTTGGCGCGGAAGGTCAGCACCAGCACGTCCCGGTATGCCGGCTGGGCCGGATCCAGCGGCGTCACGGCGGTGACGCCGTGATACACCCGCGCATCCTCGACAAAGGCGGCATCGAACGGCTGCGTCAGGGTGAAGCTGCCCAGCTCGCGCCGCTCCAGATCGTAAACCACCGTGGTTCCCTGTTCGATATTGCGCCGCGTCACCAGCAGCACCGACACGTAGTCGACACCGTCCCGGTGCGGCCCCTCGGGCGTGGGCTGCCCCGGCTCGCCCGGCCTGGCCTCGATGCGAAACTGGTGCATCTCCACTTTCCAGGCGCCGACCGCCGGCTTCAGGGCGCCGAAGACGCCACCGCACAGGCTCAGCAGGGTGTGCAGGCTGGCGCTGGCGCCCACCTCCGGGGTTACCGGCTCGAACCAGCGCTGCACCCCGCCGTTGAGCGGGTTGTAGTCGAGGCCCTGGTAGTGCGGCTGGTGCGGCTCGCGGCTTATGACGCCGTCGGCGCCCATGCTGAATACGGCGTGCCGGCGCTTGCGGTAGCGACCGCCATCCGCCATGTGGGTATCCAGGTGCAGATCATTCCAGCTGGCGGCGAATCCATCCCAGTCCGGCATCGCACCGGTCAGTTCGCGCATCCGCGCGGCCGGCACGAAAGCGTAGCCGTCGCGGCCGAGGGTGACACTCAGATCGTTTGCAGCGGGTTCCTGGGCGGACTTCAATGCAGTCGGACCATAAAGCGGGGGTCATTCCCCCGGAAGCTGCGCAGCCTACCCCTATTGGCCGGGAAATGCTCGGGCCAACCCAAAAAAGAAGATTACCTTTTGCACTGCAACAGGCGGCAACCGCCGCTCCGCCATGCCGGCACGCTCATCCTTTTGTGTGAGGACCGGGCTGCTTTATTGGTCTAGAACTGACATGACGCGTCCGACAGCAGAGACGCGGCAAAAACCGAGAGCCTATGGCTCTTTGCTGCGACGGAGGAGGACCGCATCGTGAGAATCGTGCGTCTGGTGAGTCGATGAGCAGCATGCAGACCAATCTGCACCCGTTTCAAACCGTACGGGAATCCGGCAGCGACAGCACCCATTGCGCGGTGCTGGAGCTGGACGAGTTCACGCCCCGCTATTCGACCGGGCAGGACCGCAACCGCCTGTGCTTCTGGCTGTCGGTGCACGGCCATACCCAGGTCTTCCCCACCCGGGGAGCGCCCTATTACTCGATCTCCGGCGCCAGCATCGCCACCATTCCGCCCGGCGCGGTGTGGGAAGGCTCCTGGCGTGGGCGCCAGACCTGCATGCTGCTGGAAATGGGCCCTTCCCTGCTGCGTGAATTCACCCGCTCTCAGATCGTCTTCCCCAACGACCGCGAACTGCTGGTGGTGGAAGACGACCGCCTCAAGTACAGCATGCTGGCGCTGCACCAGGACCTGATGTCGCCGTCACCCGCCGGCGACCTGTTCATCGGCCATATCGCCCGCGGCGTCACCTCGCATTACCTGAAAACGTACTGCCGCTGCCCCGACACGCGGCCGGTGCGCGAGCAGAAGCTGAGTCCCGCCGACCTGCGCCGGGTGCTGGAACTGATCGAAACACGGCTGGACAAGAAACCGGCCCTGGATGAACTGGCCGCCATGCTGGGCCTGAATACCGTCAGCTTCTGCCGCCGCTTCAAGAACAGCACCGGTCTGCCGCCCTACCAGTACCTGCTGCACGCCCGTGTCGAGCGCGCCAAGCAGGCATTGCGGCGTCGCGGGCAGTCATTGTCGGAGCTGGCGCTGTCGCTGGGCTTCTACGACCAGAGCCAGTTCAGCAATACCTTCCGCAAGATCGCCGGCATCAGCCCGCGCGACTACATGCGGGCCCACACTTCGCAGGCTCCCTAGCCGCTCAGGGCTGAACCGCGACAGGTCGGGGCGCGCTGCCGCCGAAGCCGCCGCGCAGGGCCGCCGCGAGCGCCCCGGCGAACATCAATCCGCCGATGGCGACGAACGCGCCCTCGATGCCGAAGCCCAGCCGCAGGGGATAGATGACGAAGGGATTGATGAAGTCGCCGAAGAACTGGACCGTGTAGAGCAGGCCCAGGGCACGGCCGCGCACCGGCAGCGGCGCCAGATCCATCAGCAGCACCGGGAAGTAGACATTGAGCAGGCCTCCACCCAGGCCGGTGAGGCAACAGCCGGCGAAGGTCATGGCGGGCTGCGTCCATAAGCCCATCACGGCGCAGCCGGCGCCCAGCAGGAACAGGGCCAGGGCCAGCAGCCGGCCACGCCCCAGCCTTGCCGCGACGCGGCCGTAGAGCCAGGCGCCGACCGCCGCCAGCAGGCTGGCACCCGACAGCACCAGGCCGACCACCGCCGGGCTGGAGGTGCCGTTGGCCGCCAGCAGGAAGGAAACCTGCGTGGTGGTCATGAACACCACCACGTAGGCGCAGAGTATGGTCAGGTAGATCGGCCACAGCGCCAGGATGCCGGACGCCCCGCCCTTCGGCGCCGCCGGCTCGGTGCCGGCACCGGGCCTGACCCGCGCCGCGGCAAGCCCGCTGAGCAACAGCACCAGGCCAAGCCCATACAGGGCAAACGGCGCGCGCCACCCGCCCATCGAACCGATCACACCGGCCAGCACGCCGCCGGACACACCAGCCACGGCACCGGCCGCATTGGCGTAGCCGAGGAAACGCGCACGCGCCGCCGCATCGAAATGCTGGCCGATCAACACCACCGAAGCGGTGATGAGGCCGCCGGTGGCCAGGCCGAGGACGAAACGCGAGGCCAACAACACTTCCCTTCCATCTACATACAGCGCCGCGGTGCCGCCGAGGGTGTATAGCGCCAGGCTGCCCAGCAGCACCGCGCGTCCGCCGCGCCGCTCCACCAGCCAGCCGGCGGGCGAAGCGCCGGCGATGATGCCGAGCGTGGATACCGCCATCACCATCTGCGCCGAAAAGGCACCGCCGGCGCCGCCGCCGAAATGCTCCGCCAGCGTCGGCAGCACGGGCGCCACGGCGCAGAACAGCAGGGCAATAAGACAGCCGCAGGAGCCCAACGTCAGATACAGCAGCCATAGCCGCATCCGTGCAGGCGCCGGGTCCGGCGCGGCTCCTCCTTCGTATTCACCACTCATGCATCACCACCCTGCCTAAGAGCCTGTAACAGAATGAATCGCGCCTGCGACGGCGGCTATTTTTGCGCAGTGCAAGTCGGACAGAGTGCGGCATGGTGATTCCATGG
>NZ_JONR01000062.1 GCF_000711955.1 Nevskia soli DSM 19509 | reverse complement strand
GCGTATTCCGACGTTAATCGGCCACTGATTCCGAGGTAAATCGGCCACCTGTTCCGAGCCAAATCGGCCGGGTAATCCGGAGTCAATCGGCCACCCCTTCCGGTGCTGTGACGCGGGACCACCGTTCCTGCACGCTTGCCGCTTTTTTGATCAAGGCGAGCGATGCCCAAAGAAAGGTTGTCCATGCGCAAGATTCGAGAGATTCTCCGCCTCACTGCGGCCGGGCTGTCGGCGCGACAGATCGCCGCCAGTGTCGGGGTTGCGCGCAGCACCGTGGCCGATTGTTTGCGGCGGGCCGTCCAGGCCGGGGTGGTCTGGCCGTTGCCGGCCGGCCTGGACGAAGTCGAGCTGGAGGCTCGGTTGTACCCGCCGCCGTCGGTGCGCGAAGACGCCGTACCGGTGCCGGATTGGGCCAAGCTGCAGACGGAACTGCAGCGCAAGGGCGTGACGCTGTTGCTGCTGTGGCAGGAGTACAAGGCGGCGGTTCCGGCCGGCTACCAGTACAGCCGTTTCTGCGACCTGTACCGGGCCTGGAGTCAGACCCAGGACCTGGTGCTGCGGCAAACCCACGCTCCCGGTGACAAGTGCTTTGTCGACTACGCTGGCCAGACCGCCGAGGTGATTGATCCCAAGACCGGCGAAATCCGCCCGGCCCAGGTCTTCGTCGCCGTGCTGGGGCATTCCAGCTATACCTATGCCGAGGCCACCTGGACGCAAAGCGCCGCCGACTGGTGCGGCTCGCATGTGCGCGCGCTGGATTTCTTCGGCGGGGCTCCGGCGGCGTGGGTGCCGGATAACCTGAAGGCCGGAGTGGTCAAGCCCGACCGCTACGATCCCGATCTGAATCCGGCCTATCGGGATCTGGCCGAGCATTACGGCGTGACCATCCTGCCGGCGCGCGTCCGCAAACCGCGCGACAAGGCCAAGGTGGAAGTCGGCGTGCAGGTGGTCGAGCGTTGGATACTCGCGCGGCTGCGTCATCACACCTTCTTCAGCCTGGCCGCGCTCAACCAGGCCATTGCCGTCCTCGTTGCCGAGCTGAATCAAAAGTCTTTCCAGAAACGCGACGGCAGCCGTGCCTCGGTGTTTGCTGCAGCCGATGCGCCGGCCCTGCGGCCGCTGCCGCCAGATACTTACGAATACGCCGCCTGGAAGAAGGCCAAGGTACATCTGGACTATCACGTCGAGGTCGAGCGCCGCTACTACTCGGTGCCGCATGCCTTGGTGGGCAAGACCGTGACGGTGCGCCTGACGGCGCAGGCAGTGGAGATTTACCATCGCGGCCAGCGCGCGGCGGCACATCTGCGCAGCCCGCTTCCAGGTACGTTTACCACGCTGGCGGCGCACCGCCCGCAGCGCCATCAGGCGATCGTCGATCTGTCGCACGAGAAGCTGCTGCGCCAGGCCGAGGCCATCGGGCCTGCCACCGCTGGCGTGCTATACGCCCAGATCCATGCGCGCCGGCACCCGGAGCATGCGCTGCGCGCGTCGCTGGGCATCCTGCGTCTGGCGCGGGATTTCTCATCCGAGAAGCTGGAAGCGGCTTGCGCCCGGGCTTTGGCGCTCAAGAGCACCAGCTACCGCGCCATCCGCGCGCTGATCCAGGCCCCCACCGCTCAGACCGAACTCACGCTGTCCCTGCCCGAGCACGAAAACCTGCGCGGGTCGTCCTACTACCACTGAAACGGAGTCGTCCCACTTATGCTGCAACAACCTCTAATCACCCAACTCCAGGCCCTGCGCCTGCGCGGCATGGCCGCCGCGCTGGAGCACCAGCAGACACAACCCGACGTGGCCGCCTTGTCCTTCGGGGACCGGCTGGGCCTGCTGATCCAGCATGAACTCGCCGAGCGTGACTCGCAGCGCCTGCACCAGCGCCTGCGCTGGGCCAAGCTGCCCTTGGCCGCCTGCTTGGAGGACCTGGACACCAAGACCGCGCGTGGCCTGGACCGCGGGGTGCTGGCGCAAGTGACAGACCTGTCCTGGATCGCCCAGCATCTGAACGTGCTGGTCACCGGTCCTACCGGGGTGGGCAAGTCGTACCTGGCCTGCGCCATCGGCCATGCCGCTTGCCGGGCCGATCGCTCGGTGCGCTGCTATCGGCTGCCACGGCTGATCGACGATCTGGCCCGCGCCACGGCCATGAACAACCGCTCCAGCTTTTTCCGCAATCTGGCCAAGGTCGATCTGCTGGTGCTGGATGATTTCGGCCTGGCCCCGCTGGCCGAGTCCACCCGCCGCGACTTGCTGGAGATCCTCGACGACCGCTACGACAAGAAGTCCACGCTACTCACCAGTCAGCTGCCCGTGGAGCAGTGGCATGCCTATCTGGGTGATCCGACGCTGGCCGATGCCATCCTCGATCGACTCGTCCACAACGCCTACAGGCTCGCGCTCAAGGGCGATTCCATGCGCAAACGCCAAGCCAAATCCTTGACTGCGCCAGCCGCCGCCGCTGCATAATCCAACGCCCGTTTCACAGCACCGCCAGGGGTGGCCGATTGACTCCGGATTACCCGGCCGATTTGCCTCGGATTTGGTGGCCGATTTCGTCGGATTGCGCAGGTTTTCCGCAAACGGCGATCGCCAGGCTGTGGCGCGCAGGGCACCGAATACACTTTTTCCCTTGCACGGCGGGGGCTTGAGTGGTGGGGCGAATACATCGGCACCGGGGAGCGACTACAGCGCAAAGCCACGCCCCGCAAGGGTTTGCGGGGCAATCGACGATTGCATGGTGTGTCACGGCTTTTCAGCGAGCGAAGCGCGCGGAATGACTAGATCGCGGCGCGGCGGAGCCGCCTACACACTCGACGACTTCGCACGGGTCGCTGCGAGCTACAAGCTCGGCAAAGGATCGCTGTCCAAGTAGGCGATCAACTTGAGCGCCTTCTCCTTCAATTCCGGCATCAGCGGCTCGATGAAGTGCTGATAGCGGCGCTTCAGCGGCTCGTAGTGCTCCCGGCCATAAAGCCGCGCGAGAATCAGGCCGCTGAGAGCGGTGTTGTAGTCATGCGCGCCCAGCAGGCCGAGCGAGTTTTTCTGGTGCTCGTCGTGGGCGATGTACGCCTGCAGGACCTGCTTCGGGTCGGTGTGCTTTTCCAGGCACGGCAGCAGGCGATGGAGGGTCAAATCCCGCACCCGCTCCAACGCGTGCGGCAGTTCCTCCTCGGTCTCGCAGCCGATGTAGGCGTCCCGCTCGCCGGCGAAGTGGCGATAGTGGACTTGGAAAGTGCCCGTGGCTTTTCTTATGGGCTTCCCCGGCTCCATGAATGCAAACTTGATTCTGTTTGCCGAAGCGAAGCCGACCTGTCCGAATGGCTCGATACGATTCTTGCCGCCAAGCCGCCGTGTAAGCCCGCCGACATAGAGATAAACATCGCCTCTGTCGCAGAAAGACCCGCCGGTTTCATCCTTCACGAAACCGAATGGAGCGAGAGAATCCAAGATCGTTTTATCGACGAGCTTTTCCAGCTTGGAAGCGCTGACGGTGGTCATGGGCGATTAAGGATAAGGCCGCAGCAACTGGCCTTGTGGTGTGTTGACGTAGATTTGGATTTGGGGACGCACGTTGATCGTCTTTCCTATTTCAAATGTATCGCCGAAGAAAGCCGCGCCCGCTTTCGAGTTCGCGATTTGGACCGTAGCACTCCCATCCGCGATCCCCGCGAAAGCAGGCTTCTGATTGGTACTAAAAGTATCGGTCAAGTCGGCCGTGGAGAGGTCTTTCGTATAGCTCAATTTTGCGTCATTAATCTGGAAGCTGCCATCAGGCAGCCGTACCAGCGCATCGGGCTTAATGATGTTCGTACTGCCGTCAGGATATGTAACCTGCAAGCGCACCTGCTCCCCGACGTTTTCCGTCCCGAACTGATCTCGCAAATAGTTCGAAACAATTGCTTCTTGCTCGGCAGGAGTCGCCGCGACTTGCCCGGCAATAGCCAACCTACTCCCAGCAGCGGCTCCTTCCACACCTTCCGTCAATAACCGATCCGCCGCTGACCGGACCGCTCCCACACCACCGACTACACCGGCAATCTCTGCACCTGCCTGCACCGCCGAGAACAGCACCGTCGTCGCAGCATCACCGATCAGCGACTCGGAAGCATTGTGCAATGGGTTGAGCACATTCTTGTCGAGGAACTGCCCCATCGGCTGCAAGGCAGACTCAATCGACTGCGCCCCCGACGACTGGGGCGTATAGCCCAGCGTGTCCTTGAAGCCTTGCTGCACAGCGACTGCCGCATCTGCGCCATCGAACAACGCGAACGGAATCGACGCCACACCGCCGGCGATCCGCACCGCCTCGTTGTAAACCCCGCTCGCCAGCAGTTCGGCACCGCCCACGACGTACTTCCCAACCGTGGCAATGTCCGATCCAACGGTTTTCACATCTGACCAAAGCTCACCCAACAAACTCGGCTCTTCGGGCGCCTGCCTCTGCCCGGTGACCGTGACCCCCGGCAAGGTGACGGATTCCGTGGTCGGCCCAGCTTGCGTGGCGTTGAGTGCCGCCACGTCCTGATTCGCGGTGGTGGTCGCCGGCGCGGCGCCACCGCCGGGGCTGGCATCTACCGATCCGCTGTCGGTGTAGTACGCATCCGAGTAGAGCTGTCCGGAATCGGCCACCAGGTTGCGCGGCACGCTGGCGCCGCCGTAGGACACCGGAATTGGTTGTTGCGGCTGCTGCGCCTGGGCCTGGGTCTGCCCCGGAGTCTGCTCAATCGCGCCGACTATGCTTGATCCCAAAGCGTTGCCAAAGCTATCGGCCGCAACACTCGCCAGATCGATCTTGCCATGTCCACCGAGGGCTATGCCGATCTCGGTTCCGCCAATACTTGAGACTATTCCATCAGCCGTTTTCCCAAGAAGCTCGCCAATGCCGATCTGGCCAGGCGCAGCATTGTTGAATTTGTTGGCCGGATCGTATTTGCTACCCATCGCCCCTAAAGCGCCGGAGACAAGGGCGCCAGCAGCAACCTGGGACCAAGAGAACGAATGCTGCAGGCCGGTGGCGACGCCAACGCCTTGGGTTAGGGCACTGTCGAGCGCACCCGAGGCGAAGCCTGCTTCGGCTGCCTGCCAGCCCCCCGCTCCAGAGCGAAGCGCTCCGAGGCCCGATTGCAGTGAACTGCCAAGATCCCCAGCCGCAATTGCGCTGCCCACTCCGGCGCTAGCGGCGGAGCCGATCGCTCCAATGGCCACTTGCTTCCACGAGATGCCATGCGAGACGCCCAAGGCGTCACCAGCAAGCTGACTGGCCATACTGCCAACGGCCCCGCCGATAGCTGCTGCGCCGATGGCGGCCCCGGTGAAGCCCGCAGCTCCAGTCAATACGGCAGTGCCGGCGGCAAAGGTTCCCATGTCGGCCGCCACAGCGCCGAAGGCGACCGCGGCAGCGCCTGCTGTGATGATCGTTGCAACCACCGCCACCACCGCGACAATGACCATCACAATCGGATTACAGCTATGCGCTGGCGGAGGCGGCGGCACATATTTCGGCAACGGCGTGGTATCGCCGATAACCTGTGAAGAATTATAGGGACGGAAAGTGGTGGAGTTGTTGTGGAGGTTGCCGATCTGGTTGGGGATGATCAGCGACAGACCCGGTTGGAGGGTTTGTCCGCTGGCGACCCCGTTGGCGTCGGCAATCAGGTACCACAGGCTGGAATCGCCGTAATAGTTGAGGGCGATGCCCTGCAGGGTGTCGCCGGGCTGGACGACGTAGCCGCCGGGGTTGGTCGGCGGATAGGCTTCCGATACCGGCTGATAGGTGAGATCCAGGGTGCTGGCTTCCATGCCGCCCAGGTGGCCTATTTCGGCGCCGTTGACGAAGTAGAAGTTCTCCGTCGAGGAGTAGGCGCCCTGGTTTTGCACCTGCTGCAGGATGTGGCCCTGGGTATCGTTGACCAGGTCCTGCTCGGTGACGGTGGCGTTGGGATTGGTGATCTTGACGGCGTTGCCCTGAGCGTCGTAGGTCCAGGTGGTGGTGCCGGGAACGTAGTTGCTCTGGGTGGTGCTGCCCTGTTCGCGGTAGGTCTTTTCGGTGTCACCGAGCTTGAGGAAGTCGAACAGATAGGTATTGGTATAGGTAAGCGTGTTATTGGTGGTGGTGCCGGCGTAGACGCCGGCAGTGTACTTGCTGGCATTGCCCATGCCGTCGTAGTAACCCGCATCCGCCGCCAGGGTGGCGCCGCTCTCGCTGACCGAGCCGGCGGTGTAGCTCACCTGGGACGTCATGGCGCCGTTCGCCCCGCTGCTAGTCTGGGCGATCAGCATCCCGTTGGCGTTGTACGTCATGGTCCGGCTGTCGGTCAGCGTGGTGGAGCCGTAGACGCCGTAGTCCTGGTAGGAGACCATGCGGCCGGCTTGGTCGTACACGCGAATGCTGCTGGGCACGGCATCGGTACTGATACCGTCGTTGGCGATCTTGGTTTGAACCAACTGCCCATCCGGGTCGTAGGTATAGAGTTGCAGGGTACTGCCGGCTGTGGCCTGAAGGCGGTGACCGCTCATGTCATAGCCAATCTGGGTGCCGCCGGACACGGCGCTGCCGGACAGCGTGCCTGCGCTCAGGGTGATGCGGTTCTCGGCGTCGTACTGGTACCAGGCGTTGCCGACGTGTATGCGGTTGCCATTGGCGTCATAGCCGTAGTACTGGCTGTAGTCGTCATCGAATAGGGCGCTGGTGCGGCCGAGGGCATCGTAGTGGATTTGGGTGTCGATGAAGTTGGTGTGGGTGACTGTGTCGGTGGTCCGCTCCAGCGTGTGATTGCCGTCGACGTCATATTGGTAGGAGGTCAGCTGCTGATCCCGACCGGCCTCGTTGTCCGCCACGCTGGCCAGCCAGCCGTTGGAGTAGTAGGCATAGGTCAGGTTCTCGCCTACTGTGGTGACGTTGGTGGAACTGCCGGCGTAGCTCTCGGTCTGGGTGGTAGCGGTGTTGGTCTGCCTGATTAGCTGACCCAATCCGTTATAGGTATTGCTGTAGACGGATCCGCCGAGGTCGGTATGGGCGGTTTGGCGACCGAAGTAATCGTAGCCCCAGGTCTCGGACTTGAAGGCGCCGCCGATGTAGTTCTGCAGCTGCGTCTTGCGGCCGAACGCGTCGTACCAGTACTGAGTGTTGTAGTTCGCGTCCGCGGCAACGGTGCCGCTGTAGAGCGTCAGCGGCGACAGTTCCTCCACCAACTCGTTATTGCTGTCGTAGAGGTAGCGGGTCTTGTCGCCGGCCCCATCGGTGGAAGAGGTGCGGTTGCCGGCTTCGTCATAGGTATAGGTCTCGATGCGGTCGCCCGCGGCAAACCCGCCTTGATCCTGCTTGAGTAGCTGGTTGAGCTGGTCATAGCTGAAATTGGTGAGGCTGCCGGTTCCGTCGCGGGTCTGGGTTTGCCGGCCGAGCACGTCGTAACCCCAGCTCCAGGTGCCGCCATCCGGACGCAACTCCTCGACCAGGTTACCGGCCGAGTCGTAATAGTCGCGGGTGAGATTACCGTCGGCGTCTCTGGCTGCGATCTTCCGGCCCAAGTTGTCGTAATAGGACCAGGTCCGCGGGTTGCCCTGGGCCTGGGCGCCGGTGCTGGAGTTCCACTCGGTGACGGTGGGCTGCACCGCTTCGATCAGATGGTTCTGGTCGTCGTAGTAGTTGTGCGTGACCCAGGCGCTGTTGCGTGCGTCGGTGATGGAGTTGACATTACCCCAGCGATCCACGGTCTGGTTGTGGATACCTTGCAACTGCACCGCGGCGGGCGCGGCGAAAGCGGTGATCTGGCCGCCGCTCACCGTGAAAGTGCCCGAGAATGTCAGGGTTTCGGGAGTGAAGCCGGAAGCCGAACTCTGGGTGTTGAAATAGTACTGATAAGTTCCATTCGCCAGCGAACCGATCGCCAGGGGGACGGCGACATCGCTGCCGCCGTTGGCGAAGTTGATCGCGGTATAGCCACCGCTGGTACCCGCGCGGTAGTAAAAAGTCCCCGACTGGACGTTGTACGACGACGGAAAAATCAGCCCGAGCTGTCTCGAAGTGGAAGCGGAATTACGCACCAGCTGCCAGCTTCCCCCGACTTGCGCCGTGACGATGACGGAGACCAGGGTGGTGGGAACGCTATTGTTTGCGTTAGTACTGCTGAAGGCATCGTCGTCAAAAGTCAGCGTGCCCCCGGCAACATACTGGCTGGCTGTAATACCGGTCCAGGTATAGGAGCTGGTGCCGCCGCCCGCCGTGCCGTAGACGGCCGTTACCGATATAGGTGCGCTGCCCAGGGAGGCAAGGGTCGGCCAGTTGAATGTGAAAGTGCCATGTACCGTATAGTCGTAGACGTTGGCGTCGCCGTCTTTACGCTTGGTAACGTTGCCGGTGCAGCTGCCACTGGCGGTGTCGGACTGCGAAACGGACACAACACCTGATGTGTCGCTGGGACTGGCTGCGCTTTGGGTGAAAGACTGGTCGCGCTGCTGGATGGCGCGACCGAGACGGTCATATGCGATGTCGGTTTCGATGCCGCCAGTGACGCCCGTGACGGCGGACGGTGCCGACAGGCGCGCCGGGGTGGGGGCGACATTGGTCGCGTTACCGGTCCCAGGCACCAATACCTTGGCAGTGGAATCGCCTTGCAGGTCATAGCGGTAGACCGTATCCACTCCGCCCTCGTCGGTCTGCCAGAGGCGGCCGGCGGCGTCGTAATCGTAGAACTCCGAGCCGAGATAGGTGCTCGCCGCGCCGTTGACGGAGGTGGATCGCGACTTCAGGATCTGCTCGCCGTAGGCGTCATAGGTCACGGCGCTGGCAATGGCCGTATAGCTGGTGCTGCGCGGATCGCGCAGGATGTCCGATTCGTAGGTCTGCTGCCCGGCCAGGTCGTAACCGTACAGCTGCACTTTGGCGAGGCTGGCGCCAGTTGCGGTGGTGAGCGTCGTCCACACACGCTGCACGTTGCCGAGCGCGTCGTAGGAGCGATCTTCCACTGTGTTGTGGTTGCCCTGCCCTTCGACCGGGCTGGCATTGCCCTGGTTGTTGATCTCGACCGTCTCGATGACGCGCCCCAGGGCATCGTAGCGCGAGTAGGTGTACTGGTCGTTGGCGGCGTCCTGCCCGGCCGGGGCGGCGCCGTTCGCAGGCATGGCCACGTTAGGCGAAGCGTACTTGATCTGGGCGATCTGGTTGCCGAGCAGGTCGTACTCGTAGGCAGTCAGCGGAGTCACCGTCTGCGGCATGCTATCGGCGCGGATCCAGGGAGAGGCCCCCGACGGCCGGTTGACGGAGAAAGTCCCGGCGAAAGTGCCGGAGACGGTTCCGCCGACAGAGCGCAGATCGACCAGTGCGCCGGAGCTGTTTTTTGCGGTGAGGGTATAGGCATAGCTGCCGGCGGCGAGGCTGGCGTACGGCGCAACCCACATGTTGCCGATCTTGCTCAGAGTCAAAGTGGTGGCGCCACCGCCGCTGAGGGTGGCGACCATCGACACGCTGGCCACGCTGGCGGGCAGTTGCCCGATCTCGATCCGCGGCTGGATGCCCCCCGAGGCGGCCGTGTCGAACACATCCACCCAGCTGCCGTTGACCTGCTTCTGCACCTGTACCGAATCGATGTGCATGTTGCTCAACGGGGTAACACTCACACCGGCCCCGGTATAGCTGGCGGCCGCGGCAAGGTTCAACGTGGCGGTAAAGGTGCCGTGATTCTGATGCGGGATCTTTTGGTAGATCGCGGGCTCGTTGTCGGCGGGAATCGCCGGCTCAAGCAGCACGTAGGTATACGTGGTGTAATCGCCTTCATAGGTAACGTTGATGCTGACGTCGCCCGTGCCCCAGGACTGCAGGGAATCCCATTGCAGGACTACCTCGTTCGCCGCGGACAGCGTGCTATAGCTGGCATTGAGCGAGCGCACGCTGATATTGGAGCCGTTGGCGCCGGTGACCCGGGCGGGCTGCTGCACGCCGACGATCTGACCTAGCGCGTTGTAATAGGTAACGGTGGTATCGCCCTGCGCGTCGGTCTGGGAGACCACGTTGCCGACGCCGTCGTAGGCGGTGAAGGAGGTCTGGCCGCCCACCGCCTGCGTCAGGTTGCTGCCGGCGTCCAGAGCTGAAGTCAGCACGCCAACACGGGTCTGGCTGATCTGGCGGTTGAGCTGGTCGTAACCGTATTGCACCACCCGATCGTAGCCTGCAGCGTCGGGATTCGCGGCGCTGGCGGCGGTGGCGGCAGGCGGCGTGAAGCTGGCGAAGTTGGGCAAGCTGGCCGGAATGGCGGCGAGCGGCTTCGCATACTGCATGCTCTGCACCAGGTTGCCGAACGCGTCGTAGGCCTGGCGCGTGTAGTAGCCGAGGCCGTCGACGACGTCGGTCTGCCGTCCGGCCTTGTCGTAACCGGAGTAGGTGCTTACCCACTCGTTGGCCTGCGGGTTGCGCAGCACGCTTTGGGTGGTGAGATCGCCGAAGGCATCGTAGGCGTAGGTGGTGGTGGGGCTGGCGGTACCGCTATAGGTGGTACCCACCACACCGCCGGCATTGACGGTGGGCAGGTAGAAAGCCACTGCCGGCTGCACCACCCGGATCTTGCGGTTCAGGGCGTCATAGGTGGTGGTGACGGTACGCTGGTCGGTCGAGTCAAGGTGGCCGATCATCAGATTGGCCTTGGCTTGCGCCGCCTCCGCGGCGCTGCTGAGCGCTGCGCCATTGGACAGGTTGCCGAGCGCGGAGGTCAGCGTGTTTTCGTAGTCCTGCAAGCCGTTGATCTCGGAATCGTACGGATCGAGGTTGTCGGCGTAGCGGCTCACGGTGAGCTGGTTGCCGAATGCGTCGTAGGTATACCCGGTGGCGTAGTGATCGGCGTCCATTTCGTAAACGAGGCGGCCGATCTGATCGTAGATCTTGTAGGTGTAGGTACCCCGGGCGTTGCGACCGACGATGGCATTGCCCAGCGCGTCGTAGAGAGTGCTGGTTGTCGGCGCAATCGTCGTCTCGACGCGGCTGGCGCCGTAGTTGTCGCCCACTGAGGTGTAAATACCAACCGTCGGCTGAATGGTCTGGATCTGCCGCCCCAGAGCGTCGTAATTGTAAGTCGTGGTGCGCAAGTTGGTGAAGCCGTAGCTGCCGGGGCTACCAGTGGCGTAGCCGTCTGATTTAGTCTTGACGTTGCCCAGGTTATCGTAGGTGATCTTCTGCGCCGCGAGCTGTGTAGCGGCGTTCGGGGCGACACTCGCCGTGCCGCTGGTAGTAATGTTATAGGTGGTCGTTGCCGGATCGACCTGCAGGACCATGCGCCCGGCACCGTCGTATTGATAGTTCCAGGTATAACCGTTCTGATTGGTATAACTCTGCTTGTTGCCGAGGCTGTCGTAGGTGTAGCTCTGCACATAGCCCGCCGCGTCCTGGGTGCTGATCAGGCGGCCGGCGGCGTCGTAGGTGCTGCTCGTGACCTGGTCGGCGGAACCGTCATTGGGCAGGGCAGCGCTTTCGGTGAGATTGTCCAGCACTGCGCTTTCACCACTGCCGGCACCGGCCTGGATGTAGCTGCGGGCATTGGTCCATGTGGTAGCGAAGGTCTTGCTGTATCCACTGCTGCGCAGGCTGCCCTTGGGGTAAACATAAAGGGTGCTGCCGGTCGAGGTCACCTGTACTTCGACGACATAGGTGACACCGGCCGAATAGCTGCCGAGCGTGACGGCGGCTACGGTGCCATTGTTGTTGGTATAGGACTGAATCTGGCCGTTGGTGAATCTGACCAGCTGTTGCAAGGTGGTGCCGCTGCCGTTGACGGCGCCGAAATAGTAGAGGCCGGTGGTGGAGAGCGGTGTGAACTCGGCGCGGTAGACCTGAGGAGAATTGGCCCCTATGGTGCTGATCCGCGCGCCCAGGGCGACGGATGCGGTGGCGGTATCGGTCAGATGCAGCTGACCGTTGGAAGCGACCAGGCCGGTGCCGCCACTCAGGGCGTAGCCCCCCAGTCCTTTGCCGAAATCGTCGGCGAAGCCGGCGCCATTGAGGGCGGCCAGGATATCGCTCGGCTTTGGACTTGCGGATAGGGTCGCGGTATTGATGGCCTGGGCATGATGTATGGTGGCGCTAACGCGGCCATCGGCATCGTATTGGGTTTCCGTAACCGAGCCGAGGGCATCGACCTGGAAACGCACGCGGCCCGCATTGTCGTACACGGTCCAACTGGAGCGAGGAGCGGGAGCGCCCGAATCGCCGGTGCCGCTGGACCAGATGATAGAAGAGCCATCGGCAGCGTAGATCACCAGGTTTCCGTCGCTACGAAGGAACAGGCTGCCGCCGGCCTGAAAAGTGGCGGTATTCCAAACAGCCTGCCCCTGCTGGTTGTAAATGACGAAGTTGCCGTCGCTCTGATAAGTCGCGTACCCAGCCGAAGTTCCCGCAGTATTCGAAGACCACAGTGCACGGCCATCGTGGGCATAGAGGACGAGGTTTCCGTCCGTCTGATAGGCCAGGTGATAGCTTCCCCCGGCGTCGGAATAAATGGACTGCCCGGGCGTCAGCCTCTGATCCGGCTGCATTCCGGTGCTTTGTCCCACGAGGTTTCCGGCGTAAGCGGACCAAGTGGCGGTCCCGTCGGCTGCATAGGTGACAACGTCGCCGTCGTCCTGAATCACCAGCTTGCCACCAGAGCCGTTCACTCCGCTGGCCCACACGGATTGCACCTGCTGGTTGTAGATCACCAGGTTGCCATCGCCCTGATAACGCACCTGGCCTGGCGAGGTCCCGCTCGTGTTGGAGGCCCACAGGACCTGGTTCGCCTTGTTGAAAAGAACTAGGTTTCCATCGGTCTGATAGGTGAGCCGATACGCCCCTCCGTTTGAATAGAGCGATTGCCCCGGCAGCAGGCTCTGGTCGGCGGGCAGGCTGTTGCCGGTTCCCACGGCGGCAAGGATGCCAGCCGCAGTCATTGGAGTTCCCGAGGCCAGCGGTGTCGCATATTTGATGGTCTGCGTCACCTGCCCATCGGCGTCGTACTTGTAGCCGGTGACATCACCCAACGCGTCGACTGCATAGGTCAAACGCCCGGCAGTGTCGTAGATGCTGCGCGCGGTCTGATCTGCAGCGGACGTTTGCGGTGCGGGATTGCCGCTGGCATCGGCCTGGTAGACGACGAAATTGTCGAAGCGGAAGGTGTTGGCCGCGGTGCCGCTTCCTTCGAACGGCAGGATGTACAGCGCAGGATTGACGAAGTGCAGCCCGCTGCCGGCCGGAGAGGTGTAGGTGTATCCAGAGCTGCGCGGCTGTCCCTTGACGTAGACATACAAGGTGGCGCTGGTGGCCGTCGCCACTACATCGACGACATAGGTCGTATTGTTCTGGAAAGCTCCCAGCTTGAACCAACCGTTGAGCGAGCTGCTCTGGCCAGTGGAAAAATCGGCATAGACAAAGCCGTCGGAACTGAACGCCGCGCTCAGCGTGGCATCCGAGCCGGCTTGGTGTTCGCGCGGACCCACGCTGATGCTGCTGCTGGTGCCGCTGGCGCCCGTGCTGATCTCCATCCGGTAGCCGAGCGGCCTGGACTGCGTCGGCGCATAGCCCTGGCTGTAGATGTAGGGCGTCTGCTGGGTCGTGCCGGCGGGGTCCACCGTCACCAAGAACTGGCCGTTGGCGTACTGGTAGTACGGATTGTCCGTATCCGGTACGTTGAAGCCGTTGATGTTGCTGCTCAGGTCGTTGCTCCACACGGTGGCCAAGACCATCAGCACATCGCTGTTGCTGCTTGCGCCCAAAAGGGCCGCGGTGTTGACTGGAACCGCGTAGCGGGTGGTCTGTGTTACGTGGCCCACGGCGTCATAGCCGTAACCGGTTACATCACCGACTCCATCGATGCTGAAAGCGAGCCGACCGGCGCTGTCGTAACTGTTCCAGCTGACGCGATCGACAGCGGGATTCGGGCTGGCCGGCAGCAAGGCCTGGATGCTGGCGATCGTCGGGGGATCGGCGATGCTGGTCGTATTGATCCCGGTAGCATACCGAGCGGTGCGGGTTACGCGTCCCTCGCCGTCGTAGCTGGTCTGGGTGACTTCACCCAGGGGATCGACGGCGTAAACTTGGTGGTTGTCGGCGTCATAGGCGTAGCGCCAGATATTGCCGTTGGCGTCGACCTTCTTGACCAGATTGCCGTCCTTGTCGTAGGCATAGCTGGTGGTGAGATTGAGCTTACCGCTGCCCGGGTCAACCACCTGGCTGGTCTGGCGCCCGAGCTTGTCATAGGTGTACTGGGTGGTGCGGCTGCTCGCCAGGGTGGTAAAGGTCCAGGCCCCGCTGCTGCCGGCGGCCTGGCGGCCTTCGATGACGCTCAAGGTATCCCCCAGGGCGTCATAGGTGTAGGTGGTGGCCAGTTTGAGGCCAGCAGTGTCGAGAATGACGGCGGTGCTGCGGCTGTCGTTGTCGAATACGGTTTCGGTGGTGACACCAGCGGAATCGGTGACTTGAAAGGCCTGGCCGAAAGCATTGTAGGCGTAGCGGGTCCAGAGATTGAGGCCGCTCGGATCGAGGGTCTTGGTCAGGAGCCGGTTGGCGGCGTCGTAGGTGTAAGCCGTGACGATGCCGTTGGCATCGGTGCTGGTGACGAGCAGATCGGCATCGTCGTAGCCGCTGCTGCTCAGGTTGTTGTCGCCATCCTTGGTGGACAGCAGGTTGCCGTCGGCGTCGTAAGCGTAGGTGGCGCTGAAAGCGACGACACCAGCCTTGGCGATGCTCACCTGGATGGTCTGGCCTTGCCGGTTGTGAACGGTTGTAGTGACGTCCCCGTCGGCGTCGGTGATGGTCTGGGTCTGCGTGCCGTCGGTGTAAGCGTAACCGGTGACGGCGCCGCTGCGGTCCTTCAACGTCAGCACACGACCGAAGGCGTCATAGGTCGTGGTCGTGCCCTGACCGAGGCCGTCAGTGACGACAACGGTGCGGCCCAGGCGGTCGTACTGCATTTTGGTCAGGGTGCCGCTGGCATCCTGCACCTGGATCAACCGCCCGAAGGCGTCGTAGCTGTTGCTGGTCAGAAGGGCGAGGCCGCCGCTGTCCGTTGTCCGCTGGGTCAGCAGGCCTCGGGCATTGTAGATGTAACCATCGCTGCGGGTCAGGCCGGAAGCGTGGGAAGCCCCGACATCGCTTACCCTGGTCTGCAACTCGCCAAAGTGATCATAGCTCTCGGTGGTGACGAATCCCTGGCCGTCGGTGGTCTGGGTCACCAGGCCGCGGTTGTCGCCGTAAACCGAACTGGCAATGCGATTGAGGGCATTGGTCTGAAAGCCGGCGGCGGCGATCGCCGCGCTGAAGACGCTGTCGCCCGCAAGCAGGCCACCCGTGAGGCCGGTGAGGCTGATGCGGCTTGCATACTGGGTGGATTTGACCACGTCGCCGAAGGCGTCGTACTGGGCCCCGGATACTTCACCGGCACCGTCGACGGTATAGACTAGGCGGCCATCGCCATCGTAGTAGTAGTACGTGGTGTGGCCGTCCGGATCGATGCTGCGGATCTTGCGACCGGCGGTATCGTAAACCTCCTGTGTGCCGTAGCTGGCCGCCACGGCAGGCTTGTTGGCTGTAGTGGCAGCCTGGTAAGCGGCGCTGCCGACGCCCAGCAGGACGGTGGTAACGCGTCCCAGCGGATCGTAGAGATAAGTGGTGGTGCGTGCGTCGCCGCGGCCGAGCTGGTCGTTCTGCGCCGTGGGGCTGGAAGGCGTTCCGGTTGCGGCGCTGGTGACGGAGGTCAGGAAACCGCTGACTGGATCGTAGTTGTACAGGGTGCTGGTGCCTTGGACGTCGACCTGCTGAGTTAGGCGACCAAGGGCATCGTAGACCCAGCTCTGCGTTTGGTCGGACGCGCTGGTGGTCGGCGCAGGCGCTGACCCGGTGCCGGCGTAGCTGACCGGGGTGGCGTAGCGGATCTGCTGCTTGAGATTGCCGGCGGTGTCGTAGACATTGGCAGTGAGGTAGCCGCCGGCGTCGATGGTGGCGGAAACACGGCCTTCGCCGTCGTAGAAGGTATAGCTCGACTGGTCGTTGGCGGTGTCGGACGCCGGGATCAATGCCGATAGCGCGCCGCTGGCGCGCTGGCTGGAATTGGTAACCGTGGCGTAGGTGGTGGTTTTCTTCACCTCGCCCGCGGCATCGTAGAAAACCTGCGTCAGGTAACCGTCGGGATCGAGCGTGCCGAGCAGCTTGCCGTCGCCGTCATAGAAATAGCGGGTGGCCCGGTCGGCTGCGTTGGCGGTAATGGCGACGTCGGCTGCGTTGCCGGTGGTGGGGATGGTGGACAGGGCGGTGAAATATTCGGTCTTGCCCAGCATCCGGCCAGCGGCGTTGTAGCTGTAACCGGTGACGTAGCCAAGGGCGTCGACGGCGTAGATCAGCCGTCCCGCCGTATCGTAGAAGTTGTAACTGCTGCGGTTCTGGGCCGTTCCGATAGTGGGACGCAAAGCGCTCAACGCCTTGGAATTGCCATTGGCGTCGAGGGGCGCCACCGTCACGGCGGCAGCGTAGCGGATGACGGAGATGATCTGGTTGTCGTTGTTGTAGACCGTCTCGGTCAGTTCGTTCTGCGGGCTGACCATGCCCACCTGGCGACCGCGGGCGTCGTAGAGATAGTAGGTTTTCTGACCGGTGGCATCGGTCTGCTGCACCAGTCTGCCATCGTAGTCATAGGCGTAGGTAGTACCGGGACCGTCCAGTGCCGTGCCGGTGGAAGTCTGGTGCGACACTGCCGTAACCCAGCCATCGCTGTTCTCGGCAGTGACGGTCTTGACGCCTGTGGGTGCCGTTACCGCAAGAGTGATGCCGAAGCCGGTACCCGTGGTGCTGGGCGTGCCGCTGCCGTATACGGTGGTGGTGCTCTGGCCGAGGCCGTTCTGCACCGACAGTGTGCGGGAGAGACCGTCGTAGGCGTAGCTGGTGACCAGTGCAGTTGCGTTGTTGTAGTAGGTTGGGTAGGGGTTGGTGGCCGATTGCACGGCTGCCGCGGCCCGCGGGTCGATCTGCATCAGCAGGCGACCGTAGAGGTCGTAGACGTAATGGCGCAAGCTCTGTGTGCCGTCGAGCTTGCCGGTGCCGTCACTATTGATGCCGGCATAGGTGGTGACCGTCTTGACTTGGCCGGTCAGGTCATAGGTGGTGTCGCTGCGCTGGATTTGGGCCTGGTTGACCGCAACTCCGCCATTGCCGTTGGTACCGCCGAGCCAATGCGTCAGGTCGGTGACAGTAAGCACAGCTCCCGGGCTGGTATCGGGGCCGCTGTAGACGCCCGTGGCGCTGCCGTCGAATACCGCGCCGCTGTAAACGACGGTGGTGACGAGCTCACCGTTGACGGCGTAGCGGTACTCGGTCACCCGCCCCTGCGGGGTGACCACGAAGCGCAGGTTGCCGTTGGCGTCATAGGCATAATGAGTGGTAAGCGGCGTCGCCAGTGCAGGGCCCGAAACCGACTCCAGCAGGAGGTGGTTATTGGCATCATAGGTGCGTGTCACCTTGTCGCCTAGGGCATCCTGTGCACTGATCTGGTTGCCGTGCGCGTCATAGCCGTAGGTGGTGACGCGGCCTTGAGCGTCGGTCACCTGGATGACATTGTTGCTGGCGTCGTACTGGTAGCCGACGCCGTTGCTGCTGCCGTTGACGGCCGGCAGGATCACCTGGGTCAGACGCTTGGCCGCGTCGTAGACATAGGTGGTGGCATTTCCCAGCGGATCGGTGACGGTGGTCTGCCCGCCAGTGGCGTAGTTGAAGCCGGTGACCCGCCCGAGGCCGTCGGTGAGGGTACTGACGCGCCCAGAGCTGTCGTAGACGACGGACAGGACACTGCCGTCGGATTGCGCGATGCGGGTGATAAGGTTGCTGGTGGTGCTCTGGTAGGTGTAATTGGTGGTGAAGACGTTGCCGTCGAACGTGGTGCTGCTATTGCCGCCGGTCAGCTCGATGCTCACCGAAGTCAAGCGGTTCTGCGCATCGTAGCCATACTTGACCCGAATCAGGGTTTGGGTGCTGCTGGCGCTGGTAGCTCCCGCCGTTAGCCCTACCACCCGGATATCCGTGAGTCGGTTGCTCGCGTCGTAGTCCAGATAGGCAATCTGTCCCGACGCGTCCTTGATCTGGGTGATCAGATTACCGGTGAAGGTATAGGCAAGGGTATTGCCGTTGGCATCCGTGGTAGACAGCAGTTTGCCGGCCGCATCGTAAAGCTCGGTGCTGCCGGTGCTGCCGTCGTGATAGGTCCACTGCCCGCTGGTCGTGGAATAGGTGATATAGGCGCTGGCGCCCGAGCCATCAGCGGCATACCAGGCGCTGGCGCCGCTGTTGTATGCGAAGGTGTCGAGGTGCCCGTCGGCACCGGTGCGGGTAATGTTGGCATAGCTGGACGTGCCCACCACCACGCTCACGCCACTCAGGGCGCGATACGCCGACAGGCGCCAGCTATCCACGGAATCCAGGCCGTTGGCTCCCGCAAGGCCCTGACTGTTATAGGTACGGAACAGGCTGTCGTCCAGGCCCAAGGCTGAGATGAACTCGTCCTGGCTCTGCAGCACCATGTTGCCGGTCGCGGCGTTGACATACGCGCCGTCGCGCCCCGGGCCTCCCACCTGTGGGGTTCCCGATCCGCCATAGCCGTTGTATTGCGTCAGTGAACTGCCGAACAACCCCAGTCCATTCCCCACGAATATGGATGACATGCGTTTGCCTTAGGTTTCCCAGCCTTGGACTTTTTCCGGATTTCCCGGGCGCACCGACATACCCCAAGCGCCCCTATATCCTTAAATCCGCAGATTGGAAAAAAAAGTTTAGGCATGATGAGACACCCACAGGGATCGGGAAGCGATTGCACCGAGTGTGCGGATTCCAGCCCCTTCCTGGCTGCACAGGCCCGTGTTGAACCCCCGGCAACACCCCCCGAAGTCGCCGGGCCGGTCTGCCGCAAGGAACTGTTGCCTTACTGCGGCCGTACCGCCTGTTCGAAATATCCGCCGGGCTTTTGTTTCCGGATCAAAAGGTTACGGATCTCCCACTCCGCCTTCGCATCAAGCGGCCTGAGATAACGCACCTCTCCGCCGGTCTGCACCGCCACCGGCACCCCATTCTCGAACAACACCCGGTTGCCGGGGAGCCGCGGGACCTTATCGCCTGGCGTCAGGATGCCCACAAGGTTCAAAGGATCGGCCGCGGAGATCGAAACATGCTCGTCGGCCGCCTCGCTGTTCGCCACCTTGCGCAACAACGCAGCCGCATCATTGAGCGCGAACTGCTCGCCGGAGAAACCACTGACGAACCGACCCCCGCTGATCTCGCCGCGCGCCTCCATGCGGCGATAGACGTAGAACAGTTCGCGCCACGGCGGCAGCCC
>NZ_JONR01000061.1 GCF_000711955.1 Nevskia soli DSM 19509 | reverse complement strand
GCCGTGGCGCGAACTGTTCTACGTCTATCGCCGCATGGAGGCGCGCGGCGAGATCAGCGGGGGTCGGTTCGTCAGTGGTTTCTCCGGCGAGCAGTTCGCGCTCAATGATGCGGCTGCGTTGTTGCGCAAGGTGGCGAACAGCGAAGCGGCCGACGAGCATGTTTCGATCTCCGCGGCCGATCCTTTGAACCTTGTGGGCATCCTGACGCCAGGCGATAAGGTCCCGCGGCTCCCCGGCAACCGGGTGTTGTTCGAGAATGGGGTGCCGGTGGCGGTGCAGACCGGCGGAGAGGTGCGTTATCTCAGGCCGCTTGATGCGAAGGCGGAGTGGGAGATCAAGAATCTGTTGATCCGGAAGCAGCGGCCGGGCGGGTATTTCGAGCAGCCGCCCAGAGCACAGTAGCCCGGTTGTCTCTCCCCTCCCTCATGAAGTGGCGAGGCGATAGACCAGCGAGCTTCAACAGCAACGGCTACTCCCCCGCCGATAGCGCGAATCCATCCGCTCCCGGAAGAATTCTTCGTAGCTCATGACCGGCTGCTGCGGATGGTGCTCGCGCTGGTGCGCGACATAGCCTTGGTAATCGGGAACGCCCACCGCGAGACGCGCGGTCTGCGCCAGCTTGTGCGCAATGGCGCGCAGCCGGCCGGCGATCATCGGGAGCCTAGCGGATCGGTGCGGCGACATATGGCGTCTCCAGGGCGGTGGGACGATTGATGCGCCATGCCTTCCAGGCCGCGCGGGCGCCGAACAGCAGGGTCAGCACCACCACCGCCACGAAGAACAGCGCCAGCGACGCATCGACGTAATCGTTCTGCACGATGCGCTGCATGTCGGCAATGGACTTGGCGGGCGCCAGCACCTGGCTCTGCGCCACCGCATCTCCGAATTTGCGCGCATGGGCGAGGAAGCCGAGCTTGGGATCGACGGAGAATACTTTTTGCCAGCCCGCGGTGAGGGTGCAGATCAGCAGCCAGAGCATCGGCACGGCCGTCACCCACAGGTAGCGTTCGCGCTTCATCTTGACCAGGGCCACGCTGGCGAAGATCAGCGCCAGGCCGGCGAGCATCTGGTTGGAGATGCCGAACAGCGGCCACAGGGTGTTGACGCCGCCCAACGGATCGACCACGCCCTGGTAGAGGAAATAGCCCCACCCCGCCACGCACAAGGCGGTGGCGGTGAGGTTGGCGGCCCAGGATTCGGTCTTGCGGAACGGCGGGTACGCAGCGCCGACGAGATCCTGGATCATGAAGCGGCCGATGCGCGTGCCGGCGTCGATGGTGGTGAGGATGAACAGGGCCTCGAACAGGATGGCGTAGTGGTACCAGAAGGCCATCATGCCCTCGCCGGGCAGCAGGCCGCGCAGGATCTGCGCCATGCCCACCGCCAGCGTGGGCGCACCGCCGGCGCGGGACAGGATGGTGGTTTCGCCGATATCCTTGGCGGTCTGCGTCAGCATCTCCGGCGTGAGGCTGAAGCCCCAGCCCGAGATCGCCTGGGCGGCGGACTCGACGGTGGTGCCGATGGCGGCGGCGGGGCTGTTCATGGAGAAGTACACGCCGGGCTCCAGCACGCTTGCCGCCACCAGCGCCATGATGGCGACAAAGCCTTCCATCAGCATGCCGCCGTAGCCGATGAAGCGGGCGTTGGCTTCGCTGTCGAGCATCTTCGGCGTGGTACCGGAAGACACCAGGGCGTGGAAGCCGGAGACGGAGCCGCAGGCGATGGTGATGAACAGGAAGGGGAACAGGCTGCCGGCGAACACCGGCCCGCTGCCGTCGATGAAGCGCGTCACGGCCGGCAGCTTGAGCTCGGGCCGTACCACGAAAATTGCCACGGCCAGCAGGGCGATGGTGCCGATCTTGAGGAAGGTGGAAAGATAGTCGCGCGGCGCCAGCAGTAGCCACACCGGCAGCACCGAGGCGACGAAGCCGTAGGCGATGAGCATCCAGGCCAGTTGTACGCCGCTGAAGGTGAAAGCCTTGGCCCAGACCGGATCGGCGGCGACCACGCCGCCCAGCCAGATCGACAGCAGCAGCAGGGCAAAGCCGATGCTGGATACCTCCAGCACGCGGCCGGGGCGCAGGAAGCGCACGTAGATGCCCATGAACAGGGCGATGGGCAGGGTCGCCGCCACGGTGAAGGTGCCCCAGGGGCTGACTGCCAGTGCCTTGACGACGATCAGGGCCAGCACCGCCAGCAGGATCAGCATGATGGCGAGCGTGCCGACCATCGCCACCCAGCCGGCGGCGGGTCCGACCTCGCTGCGGATCATGTCGCCGAGCGAACGCGCATCGCGCCGCGTCGACAGGAACAGGATGACGAAGTCCTGCACCGCGCCGGCGAAGACCACCCCGGCCAGGATCCACAGCGTACCCGGCAGGTAACCCATCTGCGCCGCCAGCACCGGCCCCACCAGCGGCCCGGCGCCGGCAATGGCGGCGAAGTGATGGCCGAACAGGACGTACTTGTCGGTGGGCACGTAGTCGAGGCCGTCGTTGCGCCGCTGCGCGGGGGTGGCGCGGGTGGCGTCCAGGCCCAGTGCCTTGCCGGCAATGAAACGGCCGTAGAACCGGTAGGCGATGAAGAATACGGAAAGCGATGCGGCCACCAGCCACATGGCATTGATGCTTTCGCCGCGATGCAAGGCGACCACCGCGAGGCAGACTGCCCCGATTACAGCCAATGCAACCCAGCCCAATCTGGCTGTCAGCGGCCTCATGCTCTCCTCCGGATTCTGCGATGCGAATTTGGAGAGGAGATTCGGGCCAATAGGGGCCGCGGTCAAGTACTGCCGCGCTTGCGCGGTACGCGGAACCCCGCAGCAACGTCAACGCCTGTGCGGCCCCCCGATTCCTGTCTGAATGAGAGGAGCCTCGCTCAAGATTCCGGGGTGCCCGGCAGCGCAGTGGTGACCACCACCGGGCTGCCGATGCTGACGCCGTTCATCGTGATCGTTGCATTGCCGACCGTAATCCCGAGCAGCTGCAGCAAGGGATCGAGCAGGGCATCGACCAAACCGCCGACGCCGGTCAGGAGGGGGCCGAGCAACGAGGTCAACGTGCTCACCAGGGTATTCGTCAAGGTGCTCACCAAGCCGCCTAGCGCGCCCAGCAGGCCGCTGTCCTTCGTGCTGTCCGTATCGACGGTGAGGGTAAGCGCGCCGAACAGGCTCGAAATGGTGCTCGACAACAAATCCTTCGAATTGATGGTCTGCGGGTTTTCAGTCAACGGAGAAGCGGGCGGTGCATGTGGCGCACCATTTGCCAGGTAGGTAGGCGGACTGGTCGATTGCTGCACGAACTGAGTGACGGGGAAGGGCGGATTCGAGGCCCGAGCCCCGTCTCCCACCGTTATGGGATGCGGCGCCCCCACGTTGACGTTGAGATTGATGCTGCCCAAATTGACCAGGCCCAGCAATAGTTTGGCCGGCCCGAGGGTCACGGTAGTGATGGGCGCCTTGACCGTGGCGAGGTCCGGGCCGGTGCTGATGTTACCCAGGAAGGTGCCGATGCCGACGGTAGCCACGGCGGTATTGGCGCTGAGGCCGGCAATCGGACTTGTACGTACCGGCGGCCCCAGGGTCGGACATTGCAGGCTGTCCAGCCATGCCGTGGCGGGGGCCACGGCGACGTCGATGCCCAGGTTCACCGGACTGATGCTGATGGGAACGGAGATCAGCAGCGACAGCAGGGAAAGCACGCCGTTCAGGACCTGGGTCACCGTATCCAGCGCGGTGACCTGCAAGCGGACCTTCAGGGTGATCTGCGCCGTACTGGCGTGCACCTGGCCGGCGTGGCCCGCCGCGAACACCGGCGGAGCGAGGATGCTGATGAAGACGTCCGCCGTACTGATGCCGGGGATATTGACCGAGACCGGCAGGGCGATCGGCTTGACCTTGCCGGTGGGATCGGCGGTTGCGGCTTCGCCCAGCGCCAGGATCAGGTCGGAGAGGTCGACAAAGGGCACATCGCCGGCCACGGTGTCGATGCCTTGCAGCAGGGTGCCCAGCGGAATGCCGTTCGGATTGGTGGAAGCGGCGGCGAGGTTGCGCAGCAGGCCGGAAACGGTACCGCTGACGGTGCCGCTGAGGGCGCCCACCAAGCCATTCAGCACGTCCGATGCGATCGGCGTCTTGGTGCTCAATGCCAGCGGATTGGAAAGATCCTGCACGCTCACGCCGAGGGCGGTGGCCAGCTGGCCGAGGGAAACGTTGACGTTGGCAAGGCCGCTGGTGCTGCTCAACAGGTCCAGGGCCAGTATCTTGCTCTGGCAGGCCGTATCACCCGGAGCGCAGAGCAGGCCGCCCAGCAGGCCATTGAGCAGGCCGCCGCTGAGGGCGGCCAGCTCGGTGCCGAGATAGAAGCTGCCGACCGCATCCTGCTTGGCGGTGGCGGAGGCCAACAGGGGCGCCGATGTAGCGGTGGGGAAAAAGCTCGCGCCAAACAAGCTCGGCGCGGGAGCACTCAGGTTGACCCGCACGGCCTGGATGTGGGAATCACCTGTCGGCAACGCAACGAAATGCTGCAGACCATCGGCGGCAACAGGGTAACTATTGCCTTTGTCGTCCAGCACCGGAGCACCGCTTGTGCTGTTGACTCCGCCTACCTGTACCGCCGGCGCTCCCCGAATGCCTGTCATGACAGTGGTGGCGGCAGTATCGTTGCCGCCATTATTCGCCGAGATGGCGGCATGCACCGCGTTCCACAAAGCAGAACCGTTGCTGGTGTCGGAGGTCGGAACGCCGCTGTTGCGGCAGCCGCTGGCCAAACTGGCCCCTGCAAGCGCAGCCATGGTCGCCTGCTTCTGTAGGTCACGCTTGGCGTAATAGAGGCGGCCGACATTGATGGCCAGCAACATCGAGATGATCATCGCGACCAGCGCGACGGCGGCGAAAACCGCGGCGGCGCCACGCTGGCGCCGAGGCGTAGAGGACAGACCCGCCCGGCTGCGCGCCCGCTGGACCTGACGAGATGGTTTGGTCTTCATTTCCCGAGCTCCCTTCCAATCCTGTGACGCTGCGCCGCCTGAACGGCCCCGGCGGGGCCGCTTTCAAAATTCCTGCCAGCCTTGCCGAGCACAATCCCCCGAATGCGAAAACTTTCTGGCAGGCATTCAGGTTAAAGCTTATCCAACAGCAGGGAAAGGCAAACTTGACCAGGCGTCAGATGAACGGCTTGTCAGATGCGCCAAGCGGTTCGACGACCCCGATCCAGTGTTCGAATACGGCCTGACTACACCGATATCCGTCTGATGACGGCTCCCTCAGGCGGTATTTTTGCGCCGGTTGCTGCGTCATACTGCTGCCGTCAACCCGCCCCAATCCGCAAGGACGGCGCATGTATATCCTTTACGGCAGTGCGATCTCCGGGAACTGCTGGAAGCCGGCGTTCATGCTGCGCCAGCGCGGCCTGCCATTCCGCTGGGTGGAGGTCGATATCCTCGCCGGCGCCAGCCGCACCCCCGACTTCCTGGCGATGAATCCGAACGGCCGTGTGCCCTTGCTGCAGCTGCCGGACGGCCGTGCACTGGCGGAGTCCAACGCCATGCTTCTGCACCTGGGTGAAGACACCGCCTGGCTGCCGCGCGATGCTTATGACCGCGCCAAAGTCTATGAATGGCTGTTCTTCGAGCAGTACACGCATGAGCCGTCCATCGCCACGGTGCGCTTCTGGGTGGCGTATCTGAACAAGGGCGTCGAGTGGAGCGAGAAGATCGCAGCTACCATGGTCAAGGGCCATGCGGCGCTGGGGGTGATGGAGCGGCAATTGGCGCAAAGCGCCTTTCTCGTCGGGGCGACGCCGACGCTGGCGGATATCGCGCTGTACGCCTATACCCATGTCGCGCATGAAGGCGGTTACGATCTGGAAGGCTATCCGGCGGTACGCGCCTGGCTGGCCCGCTTCGCCGCGCTGCCAGGCTTCGTCGCAATGCCCTGCACCGCGCCAGCGAAGCCGGACTGAGACGCCGGGCTGAATCGTTGCGAATACCCAAAGACGCTGGAGGAGGGAGACATGAGCAAAGCCGCCGCCCGTAGCCACACGTTCACCTGGCAGGACCCGCTCACCGCCGCCGCAGCGGGACTGGGCTTGAGCGGACTCGAATACCTGCGCAAGATGGCCAAGGGCGACTTGCCGATGCCGCCGATTTCGGTGTTGATGAACGTCACCGCGGCGGAGGTCGAGGAAGGCCATGCAGTGTTCACGGCGCAGCCGCTGGAATGTCACTACAACCCGATCGGCCTGGTGCACGGCGGCTTCGCCGCCACCCTGCTCGACTCTGTCATGGCCTGCGCCATCCACAGCCGCCTGCCGCAGGGCCAGGCCTACACCACGCTGGACCTGAACACCCACTACGTGCGCGCCATCACCCTGGAAACCGGGCCGGTGCGGGCGGAAGGCAAGGTGGTGCACCTGGGCGCTCGCATGTCCACGGCGGAAGGCCGGATCATCGATGCGCAGGGGCGATTGTATGCGCATGGCACGACCACCTGCATGGTCTTCCCCGGCGGGCAAAGTCATGGGTGAGGGATCGCGCTTTGGCGATGACTAATGTCATCGCCTGCGATCACGACGAATTCGCCTGGAGCGAATTCGGACCGCCGGAGGCGGGCCCGAAGGGCGCATCCCATGGAAGGGATGCGCAACGCCCGGCCATGGATGGCCGGGCCGGGGGTGGGAGAAGAACACGAGGTCGCGCCAGGGATAGCAGGAAAAGCTTCGACCCCAAGGACGCTTGAACGAGGCCCTCAGCGCACCACACTAGCCCCCAGCAACAGCCGCGCAATGTACTGCCACAACTCCGGCCCCGACTGCGGCGCGGCGGCGGCCTTGGCGCTTTCCTCCGAACGGCGTGAGCAGTCGGCCAGCGCGATGAGGAAATCCGGCACGGACCGGTTTTCCCACACTTCGCAGTTGATTTCGTAATCCTCGGCCAGCTTGTCGAGGAAACGCTCAAGATCGCGCTTGGAGCGGACCTCGATCGCCAGCCGGTACATGGCGTCGGTATGTTCGTGTGTGATGGCGTTCATCGTATTCAATCCGGCGCGGGCGGGGATGTCCGCCCGGCATCGCATTGCTCGGGCGATGAATACGGTAGTTGCCGCCGCCTGCCCTCGGCAGTGGGTAAAATCCACTAGGGGCAAAGCTGCCAGAAAAATCTTTTGATTACAGCGGCTTCAAGATGAAGGCGCACTTTGCTGCGTGGGGTCTTCGGCCTGGTTGCCGATATCCGCCGCCAGCTTCCAGGCGCCGTCCGCGCCGCGCCTCCACACATTGAGATATTTGCCGCGGGCGATCACTTCCTTCGAGGCGGCGGAGCGGTACAGGCGCCACTCGCCCCAGGTCCAGCCGAAGTCCAGCGCGCGGGACACTTCGGCTTGCTGCGGGGTCCAGTCCAGCACCTGCGCCCCGAGACTGTCGAGACGGTCGCGAATGCGCTTGCGCCCCTTTACGGGCGCGGCGTTGGCCGGCAGCTGCAGGGCGTCTTCCGTCATGTTGGCGAAGAATGCGGCGGCGGTGCCCTGCTCCAGCGAGGCGGCAGCGAAGGCGCGGTCGGTCTGCAGCAGGCGCTGCGCCTCCGCCGCCTGCGTCGCGGCGGAACCGGAGCAGGCCCCGAGCAGGGAGGATGCCGACAAAGACACTGCAAGGGTGATTCCGGTCAGCAGGCGCATCGGCGGCTCCTCGGTGGCGCATCGGCGGCGCGATGGGCCTGGATGATTCAGGCCAGCGCGCGTCCCATCAGTTTTTCCAGTACGCGCAGCGGCGCGCTCTGCGGATCGTACAGCCCCGCCACCGGCAGGTGCAGGGTTTGCTCGAACAGGTACTGCCCGCCCATGGCGGCGTGCGAGGTCTGGTCGGAGAAGCAGATCCAGACGCTGCCCGGCGGGAACGGCATGGTCTGCTGCGGCGCGTTCTTCTGGTAGTCGGCGTCGGCCTTCATGCGGTCGTGCAGTTGCAGCATGGTGTGGTCGTATTCGCTGCGCCGCGACTTGGTGATCCGCAGGGTGCTGAGCACTGCGGCAGCACCTGGAAGCTGGCGCGGGATTTTCGGCAGGAAGCGCTGTGCCATGTCGGCGAAGGGCTCACCCACCCGCCACACCCGCGGCTCGCCGCGCGGGTTGACGTTGGCGAAGACGCGCAGGATGCGCTCGCCGCGATTGGGCCGCGAGGGAAATGCATCGACGTGCAGGCGGCTGTCGTCCTTGCGCCAGGAGCTGGCGCGGCCGGCCACCGGCATCGGCCGGAAGCTGGCGCGGGCCAGCCGCAGTTGCGTCGTGTAGTGCGGCAGCAGGTGCCGGATCAGGCCCACCGCGCGCTGGTGGAAACGCTCGACCAGATGGCGCAGGTCTTCCAGGTCGGAGGCATTGCCCTGGGCGCCTTTAATCGCCTTGCTGACCGGGTCGTAGCTGATGTTCTTGGCCTTGCGGTCCGACCAACGCGGATCGAGAAAGCGCTTTTCCCGCTGCTGCAGCTCGAAGCGCAGGCGCGGCAGGAACAGCACTTTGCCCGCTTCCAGGGCCGCCGCAAGCCGGCGCGATTCGGCATCGCCCGGCTGCGGCGCCCAGTCCGCGATATCCAGCGTTTCGATCTGGCTCATGGGGAGATGCCGGGAGTCGGGAATGGGGAATCGGCGACAGCCATCACCTGTGCGCTTCTCCGATTCCCCATTCCCGCCTCACGCCTTCTGCTTCAGCAGGTCGCGGATTTCAGTCAGCAGCACTTCCTGCGCGGGCGTGGCCGCGGGCGCGGCATCGAGCCTGGACTTGAAGCGGTTGATCGCCTTGATGAAGAGGAAGATGACGAAGGCCAGGATGACGAAATCGAAGGTGTTCTGGATGAATTTGCCGTAGGCCAGCAGCACCGCCGGAGTCTTGCCGTCGGCCGAACCGTCGCGCAACGTCACCGCCATGTCGGAGAAGTTGACGCCGCCGGTGATCAGGCCCAGCAGGGGCATGAAGATGTCGCCGACCAGCGAAGACACGATCTTGCCGAAAGCACCGCCGATGATCACGCCCACGGCGAGATCGACGACGTTGCCCTTCATGGCGAAATCCCTGAATTCCTTCAAGATGCTCATTGCCCCGACCTCCTTTCATGGGTGACGGGCGATTGTAGCCTCAGCGCCGGCATCACGTCAGTTGCCGATGTCAACGAGCGCCGGCGGCCAGCTCCAGCCCCTGCCGGTAGAAGCGCAGTGCTTCCTCCGGCTGCTGCGTCTCCTGGCACAGGCGCGCCAGGTCGAGGTAGCCCTGCGGCGTCGGCGCCGCCTGCACCCCCGCCTCGAGGTAACTGCGCGCCTTGCCCCACAGCTTGTTGGCAAGGCAGACACGCCCGGCGAGCAGCAGCAGTTCCGGCCGATCGCCGTGCTGTACCAGCCACTGCTCGACCGTGGCGAGCTGGGCGATGGGATCGTTGGCGTGCAGCTTGCCATAGAGCAGGGCCAGGTCGGCATCCCACTCGCGCGCGAGGATCTGCCCGATCAGGGCCAGCGCCTCGGCGTCGGCATTGAGTCGCGCCAGGCCGTGCAGGTACACGCGGCGCAGCTCGGGATGATCCTGGTAGGCGCGCGCGCCGTCCCATAGTGCCTTCAGCTGATCCAGGTGTGCTCCGGTCACCGCGGCCTGCATCAACTCGCTCAGACTGCGCACCGACAGCATGTCATAGCGCGGCGGGTCGAGTGCGCTGCGCGCGGCCGGCTCGGCCAGCAGCTGGCGCAGCGGCTCCCATTCGCCCAGGGCGTTGTAGCTGTCGGCCAGCAACTCGATGGCGAAGGGATGATTGGGGTCGCGCTCACGCAAGCGCAGCGCGGTGGTGCGGGTGGAGGCGTATTCGCCGCGCTTGCGCTGAAGATCGCCACCGGAGAGCAGGGTGGCGAACTCGTGCTCGGGCTTGTTCAGCGCCGCCAGCCGCAGGTACTGGTCGCGCCGGTCGATGGCGCCCTGGCGCTGCGCCGCGCGCGCGGCGGCGAGGTAGTTGAGGTGGGTGGCGTGGTGGTCGCTGGCACGCCGCACCAGCTCCGCCTCGGCGCGCTGCCAGTTGCCTTCGAACAGATTGAGCAGGCCGGCCTCGAACGATTCGCGCGCGCGGTCCTGGCGGCGCCGGTCGATGGCCTCCCGCACATTGCCCGGCAGGCGGATGGCCAGGCCGAACAGCTTCAGCACCAGGTAGACCAGCAGGAACCAGATGGCCACGCCCAGCACCAGCACCGCCAGCGAGGTTTCCACCACCCAGGGGCTGTAGTTGATCAGCACATAGCCGGCATCGGGATGCAGCAGCAGGATGCCGGCGACGCCGGCGATCAGGGCCAGCAGGATCAACAGGACGAGGATCATGATCGGAGTCGGTCTAGCGCGGCATGGCGTCGAGATAGGCGCGCAGCAAACCGACGCTGCGACTCAGGTCCGGCAGCGGCGGATCCAGCTCGAGCCCGCGCAGGCGCTCCAGCTCGGCGCGGGCGGCGCTGACCATGGGATCTTCCGCGCGATAGTAGTCGCCCAGCCACTGCACCGCCGAATCGAGCGCACTGCGGAAGCTGGCGGTGTCGCCCAGCAGCAGCGCGGCGCGCGCCGATTCCAGTTTCAGCGCCAGCAGCTGCTTGACCAGCGCTTCCTGCTCCGGCGGCAGCAGCCGGTCCACCGGCTTGTCGGTGCGATGGACGATGAAGATCTGGCTGAACACTTCGTGCAACGAGGCCCAGAAGCCGCCGCTCCAGCCCGGGCTGAAACTGCGCGGCGTTTCCGGCAGCGCCGTCGCCGCCTTGGCCACCCCCGGATGCTCGCGCAGCGGCAGGGCATCGGCACGGGTGATCAGGCCGGACAGGTTCAGCGCGGCGGCGCCGCGGTCGGCCAGCGGCACCGCCAGCAGGGCGGCGCGCTCATCGGCCACCGCCTTGCGCACCTCGAACAGCCGCGGCTCGGCCAGGGCCGAGAGCCGCTCCTCGGCCTGCTGCAGGGCGGCGATGGCGCCGCGCGCATCGTGGGCCAGCTGGGCGCGGTCGTTGGCCAGCAGCAGCAACTGCTCCACCGCGATCAGCTGGGCGCGGGTGCGGCCGCCCTTGATGTCGGCGGACAGGTGCGCCAGGGTCTGCTCCACATCCTCGTTGTGGCTTTGCAGCTTGGCCACGTCGTCGGTGTTCTGGTGCAGGGCGTCGGTAAGGTCGGATTGGCGTTCGCGCAGCTGCTCGATGCTGCTCTGCGCATCGCTCAGCTGGTGGCTCATGCGGATCAGCAGGGCTTCCTGCGCAGCCACGGTGTCCTCGGTCTCGTGGTTGGCATGCCACACGCGCCAGCCGCCGTAGCCGGCGGCGGCCAGGGCGAGCAGCACCAGCACCAACAGGAACACCACGCCCCAATAGGAGCGCCGTGGAGGCGGGACCAGCACTTCGTTATCCGTCATTGGGGCCTGTTAACCATCATTCCCGGTGCCAGCGTTCCAGTAGTTCCACGTATGCCGCGTCGGAGACCCGCGCCGGCAGCAAGGGCATTTGTGTGAATCCCGCGGCGCGCGCTTTTTCTATCATACGCGGCGAGGGCAGGGCCAGTTGCAGCGAGAGCAGTCGCTCACGCCCCGCGGCAGGCGTGATCGCCAGCAGATGTGCCAGCGCCTCGCCGCTGGAAACGATTGCCACCTGGCTCGCCGCGATCGCCTGCGCCACCACCTGCGGCGCATGCGCGACCGGTACGCGCCGGTATACCGCCAGCACTTCGACCTCCGCGCCGCGCGCGCGCAGGCCCTCGGCCAGTTCCGGCAGGGTGTTGTCGCCGGTGACGATGAGGATGCGGCTTGCGGCCGGCGCGGCGAAGCGCGGATCGGCCAGCAGGCCGGCGGCGCCGTCCAGCCCGGACGGCACCAGCGCCCCGTCATGTCCGGCCTCGCCCAGCGCGGTGGCGGTGGCGGCCCCGGCGGCGGCCAGGCTGGGCCAGGGGCCGGCGTCGAGCAGCGCGGCCCGCCGCGCGGCGTTGGCGCTGGTGAAGATCCAGTGATCGTAGCCGCGCGCCTGGCGCAGCCGCCCTGCCGTGGCAGCTTCGTCCCCGGCCGGTTCAATGGCCAACAGGGGCAGGCGCTGCACCCCGGCGCCAGCCTGCTCCAGCAAGTCGCACAGGCCTTGCGCCTGGTGCGCCGGCCGCGTCACCAGCACGCCCAGGCCGGCCAGCGGACGCTTCACGCGCCCCGTTCCACTTCGACCCCGAGCGCGGCGAGGATTTCGCCCGCCCCGGCGGCCAGGAGGTGTTCGGCCAGGGCGGTGCCGATGTTCGACGCATCGGCTTTCCTGCCTTCCAGCGCGGCGCGCACCACGCGGCTGCCGTCCGGCGCCGCCACCAGGGCGTCCAGGCGCAGGCGCGAACCCTGCAGCACCGCATGGCCCGCCACCGGCACGGTGCAGGCGCCGCCCAGGCGCGCATTGAGCGCGCGCTCGGCGGCGAGGCGGGTGGCGGCGCCGGTGTGGTGCAAGGACGCCAGGCATTGCCGCGTGGCGTCGTCGTCCTCGCGGCATTCGATGCCGATCACGCCCTGGGCGATGGCGGGGACGAAGACGTCCACCGCGAAGCTTTCGCTGATGCGCCCCTGCAAGCCGAGCCGCAGCAGGCCGGCGTGGGCCAGCAGGATGGCATCGTACTGGCCTTCGTCGAGCTTGCGCAGGCGGGTGCCGACGTTGCCGCGCAGTTCCTGCAGCTTGAGGTCCGGACGCAGCAGCCGCAGCTGGGCCTGGCGGCGCAGGCTGGAGCTGCCGACCACGGCGCCGGCCGGCAGCGCGGCCAGGCTGTCGTAACGGTTGGAGACCAGTGCATCACGCGGGTCTTCGCCGCGCAGGAAAGCGGTCAGGCACAGGCCGGGGGGCAACTGCGACGGCACATCCTTCATCGAATGCACCGCGATGTCGGCACGCCCTTCCAGCATCGCCGTTTCCAGTTCCTTGACGAACAGGCCCTTGCCGCCGACGGTGGCGAGGCTGCGGTCGAGCAACTGGTCGCCGGCTGTGGTCATCGGCACCAGCTCCACCGGCAGCGCCGGGTGCGCTTCGCGCAGCAGGGCTTTGACGTGGTGCGCCTGCCAGAGTGCCAGCGGGCTTTCGCGGGTGGCGATGCGTAGGGCTTTCAAGGGTTGGGGGCTTGGTGTGCGCCGGCGCGCAGATTCGGCGCACAGTTTACCGGAGCGCCGTTACAGCCGGGGTGCCGCGCGCGGCCCAGACCCTAATCCAGGTCTTCTTCGCTGCCGTCGTCGGTGAGGAAGCGGCGTACTTCGGCCAGGCGGCGGCGGCTTACCGGCAGCAGGGTCGGCGCATGCCGCACCCGCAGCCAGTGCTGCGACTCGTCGGTCTTGCCGCGCTCCAGGCCGGCGATGAAGCGGGTTGCCACCAGGGCCTTGCGGTGGACGCGGAGGAACCAGGGGGAGAAGTCGTCCTCCAGGGTCTTCAGCGACTCCTCGATCAGCACCTCGCCGTGCAGGTGGCAGACGGTGGTGTATTTCTGGTCGGCGAGGAAGTAGACGATGTCGTCCACCGGCACCCGCACCAGGCCCTCGCGGGTGGTGGCGAGCACGAATTCGCGCTTCGGCCGCGCACCCGGGGCGGCGCTGGACACCGGCTTCTGCGCGCGCGACAGCTTGCGCACGCGCTGCAGGGCCTCGCGCAGCTTTTCCTTGCGCACCGGCTTGAGCAGGTAGGCGTCGGCCTGGGCGTCGAAAGCGGACAGGGCGTGCTCGGGGTAGGCGGTGATGAAGATGATCGCCGGCGGCATCTCCTCCTCGGTGATGGCGCGGGCCACCTGCAGGCCATCGACCATGCCCATGCGCACGTCGAGCAGGACCACGTCCGGCTCTTCCTCGCGAATGATTTCCAGTGCGCTTTCACCGTCCCCGGCCTCGCCCACCACCTCGTAACCGGGGAATTCGGCGATCAGGCGGCGCAGGCGTTCCCGCGCCAGGGGTTCATCATCGACGATCACCACTCTCATACCGCCTCTCCTGGCTCTCCGCTGTGCTGTACGAACGGCAGCCGCAGCCGCGCGCGAAAGAACGGGCCGAACTCGCCCTGATCCTGACCCAGGATCAGTTTGGCACGGTCGCCGTAGATCAGCTTAATACGCTGCGCGATATTGTTCACGGCGGTCCCCGTCCCCTCTGTGTGCGGCTCTGCTTCCTGCGGTGGCACCGGGTTTTCCACGTCCACCACCAGGTAGCTGCCTTCGCGGCGTCCGGTAACGTGCAGCATACCGCGTGCGCGCAGCCTTGAAACCCCGTGATGCACCGCGTTTTCCACCAGCGGCTGCAGAATCAGGCGCGGCAGTTCGGCGTCCATCGCCTCGGCGGTGATTTCCCAGTTGACCAGCAGCTTGCCGCCGAGGCGGATTTCCTCGATGCGCAGGTAGCCCTTCACCACCTCGATCTCCTCGCGCAGCGTCACCAGACGCTGGCGCGAATCGAGGCTGACGCGGAACAGGTCGGCCAGGTCCACCACCATTTCCTCGGCCTTGTCCGGCTTGGTGCCGATCAGCTCGGCCAGGCTGTTGAGCGAATTGAACAGGAAGTGCGGACGGATGCGCGCCTGCAGCGCCAGGTAGCGCGCCTCCAGCTCGGCGCGGGCCTGCTCCTGCCACTGGTGGCGCTCCCAGAAATAACGCAGCAGCAGCAGCGAGACGATGGCGCTGATCAACAGGTTGCGGATGGTGAAAGGCCAGGGCGTATCGCCCAGGGGCACCCCCAGGCTGAGCCACAGGTCCAGATACCAGGCGACCAGGCTCAGCACCAGGGTCACCAGCAGCAGCAGGCCCCAGCAGGTGAAGAAGACGATGCCCACCTGCGCCAGCTTGAGCCAGCGCCGCGCGGCGCACAGCACCGCCGCGCTGCACAGCACGATCCATTGCAGGAACAGCGACAGCGAGACGAAGCGCAGCTGCGCCGCCTCGCTGCCGGCGGTGCTGGCCAGGGACAGCACGATCACGATCAACTCGATCACCGCCGCCAGCTGCACCAGGGCGCGCCCGGTGCAGAAGTTGGGGATCAGCGAGGCGTCGGTATGAGTCCTGACTTGATATTGCTTCATGTGGTGTCCAGCCTAGCCGAAGTCGCGCTCAGCGCCTACCGGAGCGGCGCCGACGATGGTCGTTCCGTCACAATTCGTCCGCGCAACCGCAATGACCGCGCCCGGCCTGGCGGAACTATTGCCCTGGCGGAAGCCTTACAATTCTCCTCCCGAGCGACACCGCCGGCACCAGCGACCCGTCATGAGCAAGCCAGATCACCCCCAGTCCGAACAGCCCGGGACCAAGTCCAACCAGAAGCTGTGGGGCGGCCGTTTCGCCGAGTCCACCGATCAGCTGGTGGAAGCCTTCACCGAATCGGTCAGCTTCGACCGCCGCCTGTGGCGCCAGGACATTGCCGGCAGCCAGGCCCATGCGCGCATGCTGGCCAGGGTCGGCGTGCTGACGGACGCCGAGGCCCAGGCCATCGTCGGCGGGCTCGACGCGATCCATGCCGAGATCGCCGCCGGCAGCTTCCAGTGGCAGCAGGCTCTGGAAGACGTGCACATGAACATCGAATCCGCGCTGACCGCCCGCATCGGCGACGCCGGCAAGAAACTGCACACCGGCCGCAGCCGCAACGACCAGGTCGCCACCGACCTGCGTCTCTACACCCGCGACGCCATCGACGAACTTGCCGGCCTGATCGAGTCCCTCGCCGCCGGCCTGCTCGACCTGGCCGAACGTGAAGCCGACAGCGTCATGCCCGGCTTCACCCATCTGCAGATCGCCCAGCCCGTCTCCTTCGGCCACCACATGCTGGCCTGGCGCGAGATGATCCTACGCGACCGCGGCCGCCTGCTCGACGCGCGCAAGCGCGCCAACCTGCTGCCCCTGGGCAGCGCCGCCCTGGCCGGCACCGTCTATCCGATCGACCGTCACTACGTCGCCGGGCAGCTCGGCTTCGACGGCCCCACCGAGAACAGCCTCGACTCGGTCAGCGACCGCGATTTCGCCATCGAATTCTGCGCCGCCGCTTCCTTGCTGATGGTCCACCTGTCGCGCTGGAGCGAAGAGCTGATCCTGTGGAGCAGCCCCATGTTCGGCTTCGTCAAACTGCCGGACCGTTTCTGCACCGGCAGCTCGATCATGCCGCAGAAGAAAAACCCCGACGTGCCCGAACTGGTCCGCGGCAAGACCGGCCGCGTCATCGGCGACCTGCAGGCCCTGCTGGTCCTGATGAAGGGCCAGCCCCTGGCCTATAACCGCGACAACCAGGAAGACAAGCAGCCCCTGTTCGACGCCCACGACACCGTCGCCGCCTGCCTGCGCGTGTTCGGCGCCATGCTACCGAACCTTACCGTGGAACGCGAAACCTGCCGCGCCGCCGCTTCCAAAGGCTTCTCGACCGCGACCGATCTGGCCGATTACCTGGTCAAGAAGGGCCTGCCGTTCCGCGATGCGCATCATGCGGTCGGCGCTGCCGTCGGCTATGCCGTGACCAAGGCTTGCGATCTCGCCGATCTTTCGCTGGATGAGCTGAGGAAGTTCTCGGCGCTGGTTGAGCAGGATGTGTATGAGCGGCTGACGCTCGATGGTTCGTTGCGGGCGCGCAATCACTATGGGGCGACTTCGCCGGAACAGGTCAGGGCGGCGATTGCACGGGCAAAAAAACAGGCTGAACGCCTCTAATACTTGAAATCAAAGCACACCTTGCGAGTCGCATGCCCCGTTCTCGGCATCAAGTCACTGACGCGCAAACGCGCTGGCGGTGCGGATTTGGGGCGCACACGTAGTTGCATCAGGTGTGAGCGGTCATCGGGGTCCCCGCGCGTAGCGTGGGGGTTGCTTCCTCATCGACGCGGTGACGGTCGATGCGCAGGCGTTTTGGCCGGAGCCTTCGGCCTGGGCCAGCGTCAGCTCGGTGATGGCGATGCCGGCGATGGGCAGCGGGCGCAGCTGGTTGGTGGCGGGAGCTGATCGGCGAGCCAGCCAGGCCCGGCAAACGCGGGCCGACGCCGAAGCTCCAGCAGCAGATCGAGCGCATCGGGCAATTACCCAAGCCGAAGCAGCGCTTCGTGATGGAGGTTTTGGATAGCGTGCTGGCACAGGCCGCGCGCTGACCCCGCAGCAGCAGCTAAGAAGAAAAATAGCCCCGCTGGACGGGGTTGGGGGAGGTTTCTCTACGGATTAAGCAGGTAGCGGCGAGCACCGTTTGCGCATGGATGGTCGGCGCCGTGCTCGGCGCGTCAAGGGCAAGGTGCACGGCCTGGCGGCCGCCCTTGACCCGCCTGCGACGCGGCGCTGCATCGGTTTTTGCGTATTCCGACGTTAATCGGCCACTGATTCCGAGGTAAATCGGCCACCTGTTCCGAGCCAAATCGGCCGGGTAATCCGGAGTCAATCGGCCACCCCTTCCGGTGCTGTGACGCGGGACCACCGTTCCTGCACGCTTGCCGCTTTTTTGATCAAGGCGAGCGATGCCCAAAGAAAGGTTGTCCATGCGCAAGATTCGAGAGATTCTCCGCCTCACTGCGGCCGGGCTGTCGGCGCGACAGATCGCCGCCAGTGTCGGGGTTGCGCGCAGCACCGTGGCCGATTGTTTGCGGCGGGCCGTCCAGGCCGGGGTGGTCTGGCCGTTGCCGGCCGGCCTGGACGAAGTCGAGCTGGAGGCTCGGTTGTACCCGCCGCCGTCGGTGCGCGAAGACGCCGTACCGGTGCCGGATTGGGCCAAGCTGCAGACGGAACTGCAGCGCAAGGGCGTGACGCTGTTGCTGCTGTGGCAGGAGTACAAGGCGGCGGTTCCGGCCGGCTACCAGTACAGCCGTTTCTGCGACCTGTACCGGGCCTGGAGTCAGACCCAGGACCTGGTGCTGCGGCAAACCCACGCTCCCGGTGACAAGTGCTTTGTCGACTACGCTGGCCAGACCGCCGAGGTGATTGATCCCAAGACCGGCGAAATCCGCCCGGCCCAGGTCTTCGTCGCCGTGCTGGGGCATTCCAGCTATACCTATGCCGAGGCCACCTGGACGCAAAGCGCCGCCGACTGGTGCGGCTCGCATGTGCGCGCGCTGGATTTCTTCGGCGGGGCTCCGGCGGCGTGGGTGCCGGATAACCTGAAGGCCGGAGTGGTCAAGCCCGACCGCTACGATCCCGATCTGAATCCGGCCTATCGGGATCTGGCCGAGCATTACGGCGTGACCATCCTGCCGGCGCGCGTCCGCAAACCGCGCGACAAGGCCAAGGTGGAAGTCGGCGTGCAGGTGGTCGAGCGTTGGATACTCGCGCGGCTGCGTCATCACACCTTCTTCAGCCTGGCCGCGCTCAACCAGGCCATTGCCGTCCTCGTTGCCGAGCTGAATCAAAAGTCTTTCCAGAAACGCGACGGCAGCCGTGCCTCGGTGTTTGCTGCAGCCGATGCGCCGGCCCTGCGGCCGCTGCCGCCAGATACTTACGAATACGCCGCCTGGAAGAAGGCCAAGGTACATCTGGACTATCACGTCGAGGTCGAGCGCCGCTACTACTCGGTGCCGCATGCCTTGGTGGGCAAGACCGTGACGGTGCGCCTGACGGCGCAGGCAGTGGAGATTTACCATCGCGGCCAGCGCGCGGCGGCACATCTGCGCAGCCCGCTTCCAGGTACGTTTACCACGCTGGCGGCGCACCGCCCGCAGCGCCATCAGGCGATCGTCGATCTGTCGCACGAGAAGCTGCTGCGCCAGGCCGAGGCCATCGGGCCTGCCACCGCTGGCGTGCTATACGCCCAGATCCATGCGCGCCGGCACCCGGAGCATGCGCTGCGCGCGTCGCTGGGCATCCTGCGTCTGGCGCGGGATTTCTCATCCGAGAAGCTGGAAGCGGCTTGCGCCCGGGCTTTGGCGCTCAAGAGCACCAGCTACCGCGCCATCCGCGCGCTGATCCAGGCCCCCACCGCTCAGACCGAACTCACGCTGTCCCTGCCCGAGCACGAAAACCTGCGCGGGTCGTCCTACTACCACTGAAACGGAGTCGTCCCACTTATGCTGCAACAACCTCTAATCACCCAACTCCAGGCCCTGCGCCTGCGCGGCATGGCCGCCGCGCTGGAGCACCAGCAGACACAACCCGACGTGGCCGCCTTGTCCTTCGGGGACCGGCTGGGCCTGCTGATCCAGCATGAACTCGCCGAGCGTGACTCGCAGCGCCTGCACCAGCGCCTGCGCTGGGCCAAGCTGCCCTTGGCCGCCTGCTTGGAGGACCTGGACACCAAGACCGCGCGTGGCCTGGACCGCGGGGTGCTGGCGCAAGTGACAGACCTGTCCTGGATCGCCCAGCATCTGAACGTGCTGGTCACCGGTCCTACCGGGGTGGGCAAGTCGTACCTGGCCTGCGCCATCGGCCATGCCGCTTGCCGGGCCGATCGCTCGGTGCGCTGCTATCGGCTGCCACGGCTGATCGACGATCTGGCCCGCGCCACGGCCATGAACAACCGCTCCAGCTTTTTCCGCAATCTGGCCAAGGTCGATCTGCTGGTGCTGGATGATTTCGGCCTGGCCCCGCTGGCCGAGTCCACCCGCCGCGACTTGCTGGAGATCCTCGACGACCGCTACGACAAGAAGTCCACGCTACTCACCAGTCAGCTGCCCGTGGAGCAGTGGCATGCCTATCTGGGTGATCCGACGCTGGCCGATGCCATCCTCGATCGACTCGTCCACAACGCCTACAGGCTCGCGCTCAAGGGCGATTCCATGCGCAAACGCCAAGCCAAATCCTTGACTGCGCCAGCCGCCGCCGCTGCATAATCCAACGCCCGTTTCACAGCACCGCCAGGGGTGGCCGATTGACTCCGGATTACCCGGCCGATTTGCCTCGGATTTGGTGGCCGATTTCGTCGGATTGCGCA
>NZ_JONR01000060.1 GCF_000711955.1 Nevskia soli DSM 19509 | reverse complement strand
TGTGCATGTCGTGATGGACAACTACGGCACGCACAAGACCCCAGCGGTTCGATCCTGGTTTGCTCGCCACCCGCACTTCAAGCCCCACTTCACGCCCACCTCGGCCTCTTGGATCAACCAAGTCGAACGCTGGTTTGCGGACCTGACCCAGAAACAAATCCGGCGCGGGACGCATCGCAGCACGGTGGCGTTGGAAGCCGCCATCCGTGACTACCTGAATACCTACAACAAAAACCCACGGCCATTCGCTTGGACCAAGTCCGCCGACGACATCCTCGCTTCCATTAAGAGATTTTGTCAGCGAACTTCTAACTCAGGACACTAGGGCCTGTTAACGCTAATTTGAACCCCCTCCCTCCTGGAGGGAGTAGGGTGAGGGGGGGCATTATCTGAAGCGCGAACGTCAGATCGGGAGTCGCCGAATTACTCTGCCTCCTCAAACCGTCGCCGCCAACCCCAGCAGTTCCAGCAGCTTCTCGGACGGAATCGCCGGGTAGAACAGATACCCCTGGGCGTAATCCACACCGATCTCCCGCAGCACTTCCAGTTTGCGCCGGTCGTCGACGAACTCCGCCACCGTCCGCTTGCCGGTGGCGTGGGCCACCCGGTGTATGGCGCTGACGATCTCGCGCGAGGGGGTGTCGTGCGCGATCTGGCGCACAAAGCGTCCGTCGATCTTCACCTCGTCCACCGCCAGCGATTGCAGATAGCCGAACGAGCACAGCCCGGAGCCGAAATCGTCGAGGCTGAAGCCGCAGCCGATGGAGCGGAATTCCTCGATCGCCTCGGAAGCCACGTCGAGGTGTTCCACCGCAGTCGTCTCGGTGATCTCGAAACACAGCTGCCCGCGCGGCAGGCGGGCGCCGCGCACATCGTTGAACAGCCGGTACATGAAGTTGCCATCGGCCACCGATTTGGCCGAAAGGTTGATGGAAACGCTTTGCAGCCGCTCCATCGCTGCGCCGTTCTCCGCCAGCCAGGTCAGAATGTAGTTCGCGGCGAAGCCATCCAGTTCCGCCGCCAGGCCGAAGCGCTCCAGCGATTCGATCATCCCCCTGGGCAGCGGCATGACCACGCCGTTCTTCTCCATCCGCATCAGGAATTCCGCCTTGGCCAGGCGGGTCTCGCCGCCGCCGATGCGGAAGATCGGCTGTGGATGCAGGGTCAGCGCCCCCGCGGTCTGCAACTGGCGGAAGTCTTCGAGGTATTCCACGTTGACCAGCTGGGTGCGCCGCTCTTCGATGGCCGTGGAATGGACCACGATCTGGTTGAGGCCGCGGTACTTGGCATCCTCGCAGGCCAGCGCCGCCTGGCGCAGGAACTGCGTCCAGTCGCCGCCGGGTTTGCAGCAGGTCACACCGATCGAAACCGCCTGTGCCCAATCATTGGCATTGGGCTGGCGTGTCATCAGGGTCTCGCGCAACGCAATCGCCTCCTCCATGGCCGTCTGCGAGTGGTCGATGGGCTTGGCCACCACGAACTCATTGCTCCACAACCGTTCGCTGACGCTGTCGGCGCCGGCCCATTGGGCCAGCCGGTGGCCGAAATCGGCGATGACACGGTCAGCTACCTTGGGCCCGGCAGTCCGATTGAGGCCGCGCACGTTATGCAGGTCGACATGAAACAGAGCGGCATAAGGTGCGTAGCGCCAGCCTTGCAACTGTCGCAGCAGCTTGTCGTAAGAGGAAACAGCCATGGTCGATAGATTCGCGGTTGTTCCCCTGTATCGGCAGGGCGCCGCCGTGCTTGACCGCCTTCCGGCTCTCCGGGGCCTGTTGGAATGCCACCTGGCAACCGTTCGGCTACCGTCCGTCATGTGTCGCCGATTGATCAGGCGGGGGTGCGGCGGCGTGATCCCGGCGTTTTCCGTGGCACAGGTCTTGGAGGTACCCGGCCGAGCGATCCGCGTTGCCGCTGGGCGAGCCGCCGCTACCGTCCGAAGGGTAAGCGGGGGTATGAACCTGGTGTCAGTCTCATAGTTTGCAAATACGTATTCAACAAAACGGTCCGGGGAGTCGATGTCCGAGCTGTCCGCAAGCATTTTCGGGAGTTCCGGGTTCTTGCCACATGGCTTCTGTCTGGCCTGGGACCCGGGGCTGCTGTGGACGCTGGTCGTGTCCCACGCCGTCATCGGCCTCTCCTATTTCTCGATTCCGGTCGCGCTGATTCACTTCGCCCGGCGTCAGAGGCTGCTCAGGTACAACTGGGTGTTTCTGATGTTCGGCGCATTCATCCTGGCCTGCGGTACCAGCCACTTCATCAGTCTGTTCAACATCTGGTTTCCGGTTTACCGGTTCGATGCGGCAGTCCTTGCCCTGACGGCCGGCATATCGCTGGCCACCGCCATTCTGCTGTGGCCCCTGGTGCCCCGGGCGTCGGCCTTTCTGGATGAGGATCGCGGCGCCAGACAGGAGCTGGAGGCCGTCAACCTGCGCTTGAAGCAGTCGCTGGCGCTGCTCGAGCAGCGGCGGATCAAAGCGGAGGAAAGCGAGCGGCGCTTCCGCCTCAGTTTCGAGAACGCTTCCATTGGCAAGGCCGTAGTCGCCCTGGACGGGCGTTGGCTCGACGTCAACCACGCACTGTGCCAGATACTCGGCTATTCCGAGCAAGAGTTGCTGAAAGGTGACTTCCAGACGCTGACCCACCCGGATGACCTCGCGCGGGATCTGGCCAACGTCAAGGACCTGCTGACGGGGCGCAGCAACAGCTACAGCATGGAAAAGCGCTACTTCCACAAGCTCGGCCGCGAAATCAGCGCCCAGCTCGACGTCGCAATATTGCGCGACGAGCAGGGCCAACCGCTCTATTTCATTTCCCAGATCCAGGACATCACCGCACGCCGACAGGTCCAGATGGAATTGCAGGACAGCAAATTGCGCCTGGAAGCCGGCATGGCACGTCTGCAGCAGCGCAATGAGGAGATCACCAACCTCAGCGAACTCAGCGCCATCCTGCACAAGTGTCAAAATCTTGACGAAATGATGGCGCCGATGAATCGCTTCGGAACCATCCTGTTCCCGGGCCATTCCGGCGCCCTTTACCTGCTGCACCCTTCGCGCAACTACCTGGATTGTGCGCTCACCTTCGGCCAGCCCACCCTCGGCGATGCCGTGTTCGACATCAACTCCTGCTGGGCGCTGCGCCGCGGTCAGGTGCACTGGCACGGCGACAGTGGCCTGTGCTGCACGCATATCCGTACCGGTCCGGGGGAGCGCGAGATCACCTGCGTGCCGGTCATGGCCCAGGGGGAGATCATCGGCGTCGGTTACATCCAGTCCGATCAGCCCGCCGATCCGCGCACTTTTCAGGAAAACCGCCTGCGCATGGAACAGTTGTCGGTGATGGTGGCGGACCGTATCGGTATAGCCATTGCCAACGTCAAGCTGCGTGAGACTCTGCGCATGCAGTCCATCCGCGATCCCCTGACCGGCCTGCTCAACCGTCGTTACCTGGAAGAATCGCTGCCGCGTGAACTCGAACTCGCCCGCCGCGAACAGCAGCCGCTGGCGGTGCTGATGATCGACGTCGACCACTTCAAGCACTTCAACGACACCTACGGCCACGATGCCGGCGACCAGGCTCTGCGCCTGATCGGCCAGCAGTTCATGACCGAATTCCGCGGCAGCGATATCGCCTGCCGTCTTGGCGGCGAGGAATTCGCCATTATCATGCCGCGCACCGGCCTGGATCAGGCCCGGCAGCGCGCCGAGATGTTGTGCGAGAAAGTGCAGCAGCTCAGCTTCAGCCATCACGGCACAGTCGTCACCAACATCACCATCTCCGTCGGCGTCGCCTGCCACCCCGAACACGGCCAGATCATGGCCAGGCTCGTTGCTTCCGCTGACCAGTCCCTCTATCGCGCCAAGCGTGCCGGCCGCAACCGAATCGTCTGCAGCACGCCCGCGGACGCCGCCTGAGCCATGCAAAGCACGAGGCTGGTCGAAGGGCGCAGCTACTATCGCCTGCGCTATCCGTCCCATCTTTGCCCGCTGCTCGCCATCGAAGGGGAGTCGCTGGCGGTGATCGACCTGTCGGAGAAAGGCCTGCGCTTCAGCTGTCCTTCACCGCAGCAGCACCAGATCGGCGCCGTCGTGGCGGCAACGGTCACTTTCCGGAACGGCCGCGCCTCGATGGTGGAAGGCGTGATCCTGCGGGTCACCACGCGCGATGTCGCCTTGTCTCTACGCCGAGGTTTCGATTTCCAGACCGTCGTCCGCGAACAGCGCACCCTGTTCGACAAAGTCCGCTACGCCTTTCATTGAGTCCTATTTTCGACCCACGATGCCGCTATGCAATGATCGGCGCATCGAGAATCGAGCAACGCAAAGATCCAGGGTGTACTCACCCCTCCCACGGAATAAGATTCACCGCAGGGCCGTTCCTGTGGCTTTTTCAGCTGTTGGCGGTAGCTCTACCGGCGGAATGCCGTTTCGCAAGGTGCGCGCAAGCTCATTTACACGCGGGCCGAACGTGTGGGCCGCTACCTCGTAGGCAGTGATGCTCAGGCAGGCATGAGGAGCCTGACCAATCAATTTTTCCATTTGTGCGAACGTACTCTCAGCGCCACGGCCTCCTAGTGTGCAGAAGAACGCTGCGGAGCGCAGGCGGCTCGCGTACTTCAACAAGTAGGCGCGCACCGGCGAGGAGACCGAGCCAGCCCACACCGGCGTTCCGATTATTACGAGCTGGTAGCCTGATGGGTCCTTTGTTGTCGGCGCGATCACCGAAGGGCGCTGCCGGAGTGCTGCGATCAGCGAACGCAGATATCCGATCCTGCCGCTACGATCCCTAACATCAGTTATTTCCTCGATGTCGCAGCCCAATGCGGAAGCCAATGCTTCGGCGACCTCTCTTGTCGTTCCGGACCGCGAGTAGTAGACGACTAAAATGTTTGATTTGCTCATATATCAACCCGGCCTTGTGCGAAAAAAGTGTTGTCCTTCGCTCCGCAGCCCGCATTGATCTGTATCAAGCGCTGCATGGCGTCCACTGGCCATTTGTCTCCGAACACGCGTCATGCCGTGTGATTTGGCGGGAACTAGGAATAATCCTGGTGGTTTGGGCCGCTGAGTTGGTCTGGCAAGGGTTGCTGCATCCAGAAATAACGAGTGCAGGCGATCATCGAGTTGCCGGCGAATGTCGGCAAAGCACCTTGAATGGCCGAGCTCGCGAATCACTGAAAACACCGATCTCGGGATACCTATGCGGACCTGGATATCGTAGGAGGCTTCCAGAGCAACGCGGCAACTGGTCGGCATTGGATGCTGCTGCTAAATCCAAAAGCATGTCATTCAAGCCCGCCGCGGAACTGAACGGGGTCGCGTGACGTTCGACCAGGACTGAGTGCTCCAAGACGCGGTGCCTTGACGCAAGTCAATGCCGAACCGACATACTGCGACGTAAAACACAAACAAGATCGGAGGTGGCTTATGGACGTGCTGGCAAAAGAATGGCATTGGATGATAGGCGCAATACTCTTGGTGGTAGTAGTGGGCGTTGCTTGGCTACTCGCGCAAGGCGATAGCGGCAGGGCTCGGCACTAGTACCGAAAGTGTCTCCGTCGCATCGTACGGGGCAAGTATCTGGTGGCTTCGTCGGTAGCGCGGGCGAGGGTGGAGGTCGGTCCCTTATCGAATCCAGGGCCCGGCCAGCCTTGAAGCAGTCGCGTCTGGCGCGTCCGGCCGGCTTGAGATACGCGCCGGGCATCGAAGGTCTGCAGTCCGTCAACTATTTTGCTGCCTAGGTCTTCGGAAGCAGGCTTGATACGAATCATTGGCCTATTGGCCATATGAAGTAATCTGAATGGAATAACAGGTGCGGATTTGCCCGCGGGCAGGTCCCTACAAGGAGGCGAGGAAGCGGTATGCAGGCACAGTCCGAGCAGGACCTTTACTACGACGGCATACTGCGCGACAAGTACGCCAAGGGCGTCGAGCGCGGCGTGGCGGATGTGCTGCACCGCGTGGCTCGCGGACTGGCCAGGATCGAGCCGAAGACTGAGCGCGCCCGCTGGGAGGGGGCATTCTTCGAAGCGATGGAGGGCGGCTTCTATCCCGCCGGCCGCATCATGAGCGCGGCCGGCACCGATATGGACGCCACATTGATCAACTGCTTCGTGCAGCCGATAGGTGATTCCATTTCGGCCGTGGTGGATGGCAAGGTCGGAATCTACACCGCCCTGCTGCAGGCCGCCGAGACCATGCGCCGCGGTGGCGGTGTGGGTTACGATTTTTCAGCGATCCGGCCGCGCGGTGCGCGGGTGCACGGCACCCATGGCCGGGCCAGCGGCCCGGTGTCCTACATGCGCGTGTTCGACCGCTCCTGCGAAACCGTGGAGTCCGCCGGCGCGCGCCGTGGCGCACAGATGGCGGTGATGCGGATTGATCATCCGGACATCGAAGAGTTCGTCCGGGCCAAGGACATCCGCGCCCAGGCGCGACGCCTGCGCGAGGCCGGGTTCGAAGGGCGCGAGCTCGACGAGTTGCTGCAGAAACTGCGCACCCTGTCGAACTTCAATATCAGCGTGGCGGTCAGCGACGAATTCATGCGCCTGAAGCGCAGCGGCGCGGATATTGAGTTGAGCCACGTTGCCGAGCCCGATCCCGCCGAATTTCCGGAAGCCTATCGCCGCGGTGACGGGCGCTGGGTCTACAAGCGCGTCAAGGCGACCGAGCTGTGGGACCTGATCCTGCGCACCACCTACGACACGGCCGATCCGGGTGTGGTGTTCATTGACCACATGAATGCAGAAAACAATCTCGGTTATTGCGAACGGATCGAGGCGACCAATCCATGCGGCGAGCAGCCGTTGCCCGACTACGGCTGCTGCTGTCTCGGTTCTCTCAACCTCGCCTTGTTCGTGCTCAAGCCGTTTTCGGCGGCAGCGCAGTTCGACTGGAAGCGCTTGCAGCGCACCGCGTCGACCGCTGTGCGCATGCTCGACAACGTGCTCGAAGTCACACCCTGGCCCTTGCCCGAACAGCAGCGGGAGGCCGTCGCCAAGCGGCGTGTCGGGCTCGGCTTCACCGGCTTGGGCACAGCCTTGATGATGCTGCGCATCCGCTACGGCTCGGACGCCTCGATCAAGCTGGCGACACGGCTGGCGCGGACCCTGCGCGACAACGCTTACGGTGCTTCGGTGGCGCTGGCGCGGGAGCGCGGCGCTTTTCCCATGTTCGACGTTGCTCGCTACCTGGCAAGTCCCTTCGTGCAGCGCCTGCCTGAGCCGCTGCGCGCGCGGATCGCGCGCCACGGCATCCGCAACAGTCATTTGCTGTCGATCGCCCCTACCGGCACTATTTCGCTGGCTTTCGGCCGCAACGTCACCGGCGGCATCGAGCCGGCTTTCGCCTGGGAATATACGCGGCGCACTCGCGGGAAGGACGGGCAGGTAGTCGAGTATCCGGTTCAGGACTACGGCTATCGCCGCTACCTGGAGCTACACAGTGGCACCGCCAGGCTGCCGCCGTATTTCGTGAGTGCGCAGACCCTCAAGCCGCTCGATCATTTGCGCATTCAGGCGGCGGTGCAGCCCTATGTCGATTCCTCGATTTCGAAAACCATCAATGTGCCGCTCGATTGCGGCTTCGACGAGTTCAAGGAACTCTACGACAAGGCCTACGAATGGGGCTGCAAGGGTTGCACCACATACCGCCCCAATGATGTCACTGGTGTTGTTCTGAGCGTCGGCGCTGCCGCTCCGGCACAGGCCCCGACGCTGGCACTGAACCTGTCGAGCGCCGATCGTCGACTCAAGCTGCACAAATTGCCGGCCCCGCCGCTGGCCTCGTTGAAATGGCCAGGCCGGCCGGAGTTCTCGCACGGTAATCCGGCCTGGACCTACATGGTCGATGCCGGGCCCGGCTGCCGTTTCGCCGTGTTCGTCGGCAACACCGAGACCGGCGACTGTTTCCCGTTCGAAGTCTGGGTCAATGGTGCGGAGCAGCCGCGCGGCCTGGGCGCCATTGCCAAACTGCTGTCGATGGACCTGCGCTCGCGCGACCGTGCCTGGATCCGGCTCAAGCTCGAATCCCTGATCAAGACCCGCGGCAATCCGGTCACCGTGGCCTTGCCGCCCTCGGGCAAGGAGACGCTGATGGCCAGCCCCACTGCCGTACTGGCACGGCTGGTGCTCCTGCGCTGCAAGGAGCGGGGCTTGTTCGAAAAGATCGACGCCACCCCGGTGGTGGATTCATTGATCAGCGCCGAAGAACCGGTCACCGGCACCGAGGGCACCATGTCCTGGACAGTCGACGTGAAAAACCCCGCCACCGGCGAGGACTGCTCGCTGGTGCTGAAGGAGCTGCAACTGCCGGATGGTCAGCGCCTTCCTTATGCGATGGGCCTGTACGGCGACTACCCACGCGATCTCGACGGACTGTGTGGCCTGCTGTCGCTGGACATGCGCGTGATGGATGCCGCCTGGATCGGCGCCAAGCTGAAAAAGCTGCTGAACTTTCCGGAAACCGGCGCCAGCTTCCTCGGGCGCATCCCGGGGCAGGATAAGGGCCAGCTGTATCCCTCCACCGTATCGTACCTTGCGGCGCTGATTCTGCACCGCTATCAAATGCTGGGAATCCTGGGTGCCGACTGCCTGCCTCTGCAGCCGCTTGGCCTGTTGCAAGCCCCCGCTGCGCCCGAGGGCGGCGGCCAAGCGCTGCTTGGGGCTCCGTGCCCGGACTGCGGCGCCCATGCCGTGGTCAAGCGCGAGGGCTGCCAAGTCTGCACCAGCTGCGGCTGGACAGGTAACTGCGGCTAGGCTGCCTCAGGTTTAAGGGGTGGATCCCAGCGCGTCGCTGATATCCATCCGTGTGGGCATACCGCTACGAAGGCAACCTCCGGGTGCGTTGCCGGAGTGGCAGGCTGCACTCACAATCAAGCCTCTGAGGCAGACCCCGCCCTTACTCCGCGTGCAGAACGTGATCCCAGAAGGGCGTGAGCCTGCGGAATGACTTCCATGAGTCTTTAAGGTTCTTTATCGCTTTACGCTTTGGTCGATGGCTTCTGGAGATGGCGCGGGCTGCTGCCTTTCCGCGTGAAGGAAGACGCCTCTTGAGCTGGCCAGCGAGAGACCGGCTTACTATCGCATCCTGAATTGCCCCAAGCTGATCCTGTAGTTCGATGATCGCATCGACATACAAACGGGTGTCTGCCGCCGCGAAAGCCGGTTCAAGTATCTCGCTGGAATAACGCAGACGCTTCAGGCTCATGCGCAGCCGATGCAACGCCTTATTGTCCAGTCGGCCAACGTGTTGGCCGCGTTTTCTGACCTTCTTCAACTGCTGCTGGAGTATTCCGGCACCATAGACGCGCAATCGTCTCTTGGCCGAGGAGTCGAGTGCAATTGCTGCCCGCGTGTGCGTATTCGCACCCGCAGGCAATAGGCTGTTCAGCTGCCGCAGCCGACCCAGCAGCCTGGCACAGCGTGGAGAGCCCAAGGCCTGGCGGCATTGATGAAATGCCTTGCTTCTTTTTTCCGCCGACGCCAGATTGACGAGTTCCATGCCGGGCCTGTCATGCCTCCTGGCGGCTGCCACGGGCCGGCGATCTGCCATGAAGACATCCCATTCCCGGGCCGAAGCCAATCGATGCATCAGCCATTTCAACTCCCGGTCAAGGTCATTCAATCGCCGGGAGGGCACTTGTTCTGGAAAGATGGTCAGAGCGTTTCGCAAGCGCGTAATCGCGACTCGCAGATTATGGACTGCAGCGGCGGTACCGCTCTTTGCGGTCGCATGGGCCTTCTCAACGACCTGCATGGCCAACTTGGCTAGCAAACGCCGAGCAACAATGCCCGGGTCAGCCATGGCGCTGTCCTCAAGTGTCAGGTATGCCGAATTGGGTCGGGTCGATCCCATCGCCGAGGCATCCGAAGCGCAAAGTCAAAAAATACTATAGGTTTGCCGTGGTCGCGATGATCTACATCATTTTCCGATTACACTGAAAATCATCAACGCATCGAACGCTAAACACGACCCGAAACCATCATCGGCCTCCCGGTCGATCCGGGTGCGATTTGATGGCATCGATCTGATCGAGAAGATCCAGCGCCATGGCCGTGCCGGTCGCATTCGGGTCCAGATCGTGCGCCAAGCGGCGCGCGGACGCTCTTTGGGGACGTTCACGTTCAGATATCGATCTATCATCGCGGCGTCCCTGTTTGCGTCGATCCGCGTAACCCGCGGGTTGATGCTGCCGTAGCCACCTTGACGGGATCCCGCAGTCGATATCTCACGGACGCGTTTGACCGCGCGTGTCCCCATGGCTACGGAAAAAATGTGCCGAACGATATCCGCAAGATGCTCTGGCAGGCTCAATCAAGCGTCAATGACGCGCGACACATTCCACAATCGTCAGAATGCACAGACACCGGCGGTGTCAGATCTGTCGCTGCACCCGGGAGCGGCGACGGCGCGTAGCGGATGCTCGCGTTGATCGCAACATCGCCGCTCACTGCAGGGCTGGGAAGTCCCACCGTCCGGATCGGCCACGACTTGTCTTGCAAACTCAGGGCGGGCGCTGCCCCGGCGAGATCCATGCTCGTGCGCCAGTAAGCGTCAACGGTGCCCACGTCGCGCCAGTACGACCGGTGATCCGGGTGGCGGGGATCCCGGAAGCTGTGAGCGTACACGCGCCCTGACGCGATTGCCGCCGGAATGATGTCTTTACCAAAATCATGTGAGGAGCAGGTAGATGCCGCGTCGCTTTCCAGCGCCTCCAGCAGAACTCCGGTGTTGAATATGTAGATTCCCATCGACGCCAATGCCGCATTGCCTCCGCCGGGCATTGGTTCTGGAGCTTGGGGTTTCTCGACGAAGTGGCGGACCCGTCGGTCCGGATCAATCGCCATCACGCCAAAATTGCGAGCCTCCTCCAAGGTCACTTCGACGCAGCCGATGGTAATGTCCGCGCCACGCCGCAGATGATCGGCCAACATCGCCGCATAGTCCATTTTGTAGACATGGTCTGCCGCCAGCACCAGCACATATGACGGCGATAGGGCGCGAATGAGGTCACGGTTTTGGTAGACCGCATCTGCGGTTCCCAGATAGCCGCCAGCGTTGCGGGCGGGCAGTATGCGGATCGAGAAATCACGGCTTGGCGCTGCGGAAGCCCAGGCGCGCAGATGCGGAATCAGCGAGTGCTCCATGTATTGGGTCAGCACGCCGACTCTGGGAACCCCGGAGTTGAGGCAATTGGAAAGGGCGAAATCGATGATGCGGCACTTGCCGGCGATGGGTAAGGCTGGCTTTGCGCAGCGCTCCGTCAGTGCCCCCAGACGTGAGCCGCGGCCCCCGGCCAAGACCAACGCCAAAGTATCGCTCAGAGGTGCTCGGGTTGGATACGGAATGCGGCGGAAGGCCGCCCCATGCTGTCCGAGGTTCGCGCCTTGGTCGCTGTTGGATGGTTCAGTTGAGCCGATACCGTCCTGTTGTATTGTGCTGAACGCGTGCGGTACGTTCACGGCGGCACCCCTGAGTGGCATGGCGACACGAAGAAGAAATGCCGCCAGCGGACCCTGGCGATATGGGGCTTTATCATCTTCCAACGACTACCGATTGGAATTGATCTGGATCAATCCGGTGCGAATGACGCGTGAGAACGCGCGATGGATCGGTGCCTGCTCAGTCATTGATTGGGAGTTGATGGATAGGTGGGCCGCTTCAACCCCATCGAGCCGGGTTACGAATGCAAGACTGCAATACCAATGCGCCAGGGCAGCCCAGGCGGTATTTCGACGGCAATTGCGGGCAGCACATGAAAATCGGAGCGCGAATAAATCGATTCCCGATACCGGAATCAGCTTTTACCCGTCACCCGTCCCCACTCATCGGAGTAGTCATGGCCGCAGTGGTACCAGGCATTGATCTATATCAATGCGGCAGAATGCTCCAAACCAGATTATCTTCGGAAGCTTAATCCAGCGTTTCAAGTGCAAAGTCTGATTGCCGTCGTCTACAGGAGGAATCAGATCATGTATATGGAAGAATACCGAGACACCGTTGTCGTCATGGCGCAGCGCGGCGCTGTCGTCATAGAGGCGTCATCGTTGATGCGCGAGGGCCAGGGCGGGGCACTGGTGGTGCTTGATCCGGACGGTGACTCTTTGACTCCGGTGGGAATAGACACTGATCGTAACCGTGGTGGAAGTTCTGGCCAGGAGTTTTCGACAAGCGAGGCATTAGTCGTAAACATCATGCACTCCAGCATCGTCCCCGCAGGGTTGGATAGCGATCTTCTGGATGCCCCAAACCGAATGCGCTGCGAGGCGTCCGCCGAACGCCGGTGGTCAACGTATTCGGCGTTCGTTTGCTTTGTTCAGGTGGACGGTGCTTTGGACCTGCCGGCGGACGCGATCGGTCGCGTACCAAGTCATCCGGTGCCAGCAAGACAATAAAGTGCAGCGGCGGCACTGGTATGCGCCGCAGATCGATCTAGGAGTATTGCAATATGAAAACCGACGCGCAGCTGAAGAAGGACGTGGAAACCGAACTGGAATGGGACCCGGCCGTCGCTGCTGCCGGTATTGGTGTGGAGGTCAAAGGGGGCATCGTCACGCTTACCGGGCACCTGGAGAGTTATCCGGAAAAGATCGCCGCCGAAAAGGCTGCACAACGCGTCGCCGGGGTGAAGGGCGTGGCCGTCGAAATTGACGTCAAACTGCCAGGGTCGAGTTACCGTACTGACGCCGACATCGCCGCATATGCTACCGATGCCATTCGCTGGAACACGTCCGTTCCGCAGGAAAGGATCAAAATTAAAGTGGAAGGTGGCCGGGTCACACTATCGGGCGACGTCGACTGGAACTATCAGCGTACCAGTGCCGAATCCACGGTGCGTGATCTGATCGGAGTCAAGGGCGTGCTCAATCAGATCCAGCTCAAGCAAAAGATTTCGCCCGAAAACGTGAAGGCCAAGATCGAGGCCGCCCTGCAACGCGCGGCGCATCTGGATGCCAAGGCCATCAAGGTAGAGATCCTGGGGGGGACGGTGACGTTGGAAGGCTCTGTTCATTCCCTGGCCGAGCGCCGGCTGATAGAGAACGCCACGTGGGCGGCCCCCGGCGTATTGAAGGTGGTGGACGGGATCAGAATTGCGTAGCAAGGCCTTGCCAACCTCTTGAGGCCAGGTGCTTCGGGTTATTGATCGCAGGGCACGTGCAGCGGGGTTTTCGACGAATCTTCAGGAAGGCAGCTGCGCCAGTTCCCTGGTCCCGTCTAGTGTTCTGTCCGTGTTCAGATGGTTAATCAATAGCAAGCCAAGTCCGAACAGTATTGATCATATCAAAGGAGTGTTCATCTCATGTTGAATAGGCGAAACGTTGTTTGTTGCCTGGCGGTTGCATTGGTCGCATCTCTTTCTGCTTGTTCAGGCTCTGGCGAAACGCGCAATGAGGTGGCGCCAGCCGTAACCAGTCCGCCGCCGGCTACGACTGTGTCTGCTGAAGCGCCAGCGGCTCCGCTCCAGGCAGATATCACCCAACACTCCGTTTACTTCGACTTTGACAAGAGCGACATCAAGTCGGAGGGCCAATCTGTTATATCCAACTGGGCCAGCTATCTCACTTCGCATCCATCCGCACAGGTTCGCGTGGAGGGAAACTGTGACGAGCGAGGCACACGGGAGTACAACATCGGACTTGGCGAGCGCCGTGCCAACGCGGTGACCCAGGCGCTTGAAGCCAAAGGGGTGTCCGCCGCGCAGCTCACCGCCATTAGTTATGGCAAGGAGCGCCCCGTTGCGCTCGGTCACGATGAGGCATCCTGGGCCAAGAATCGGCGCGCCGATATAGTGCAGAAGTAGTTCCGTGTCTCAATTCAGGTCAGCGCATTGATGGCCTATTGTCGGGAGTGCTGCTCGAAAGGGCAGCACTTTCCGAAAAGCATATAAAGCTTGCATCATGACAATGACCACTAGCGATGCAGTGGGCGCGAGTCCGGTTGCACCTCTGGAAGCTGCTGCCGGGAAGTAAAGGGGACTCGGAGCGCCGGCGCTTCGTATGAAATTGTCGGTCTTGGACTTAACAACTCGGTAGCATAGCGCCGAGAGGGGACGCTTCAGCGTTGCTTGCGGCGAACTGCAGTGGATGATTCAGTGCCTCCGGGGGCTCGGTGCCAAGCGCACGATATAGCGCCTTTAGATGTGCGCGAAATAGGTGATCAAATTCCGCCACGGCCGCGCCGGGGTGGGGCATGCCCGGCCACCAGAACCAGTCGGAGCCTTCGCAGACGCCCATGGCGCGTTGTGCCGACGGAGACGGATGCGTGCTCGCATCAAAGCATCGTTTGGCTTCAATCAGCAAGTCCCAAGCGTGGTTCTTGCTACTGCTGCCGATCCAGGTCAACAGCTGTCCATAGACCCAGCTCCCTGCGCTTAGGCTGGGTAACTCCGGTAACGCCGCGGGATTCTCATCAAGATGGTTGGCAAACGTAGTCATACGCAGCCGCGGATGTGTTGTCAGTGCCAAATATAGTCCACGCACGAAGTCAATGCCGTTATCGGCATAGTATTCCCAGGGATTTTCGCCATCCAGCGCAAGGACCACGACTTGCCCGTTGCGCCGCTTCGAAAGCGAATCCAGATGATCGACGAGGTCCGCCACCGCGTGCTGCGGCTCCCAGTCCTTGTAAGTGAATCCAATGTTGTCCGACAATCCGTCATCGCGAAAGAAGCCGACCAGGGGAATGCCTTGCAAGCGACAGACGCAGGAGTCAGTTGCATCGCGGTCCGCAGCCTTTGGTGTAGATGCGCGCTGCACGGACTGGCTGCTGGCAAACCACGTGAACCCTGCGGATTGCAGCAAAGCGGCGGTATCTTGGGAAACCGCAGCTTCGGAAGGCCAGCAGCCACGTGGACGGATTCCGAAGACCTCCCAGAAAAGCTCCTGACCTTTGCGCAGATGCCACAGGGCGCGATCTCTTCCGCCGGGATAGGAGCTCGCCGGAAGGGGGACTCCGGGCGCTGCTTCCCGGGCGCTCTCGAAATCAACTAGGAGCGGCAGGATCGGGTGAAAGTAGGGACTCATGCTCAGTTCCACCTGTCCGGAATCTCCCAGTGCGCGGTAGCGTGGAACAATGCCGGAAAGCAGATCGGCAACCAGGGTCAGCAGCGAGACGCGATGCTCCGTGGAAAAATTGCGTCGGTGAACCATTAACGCAATGGCGCGAGAATCGGTGCGGCGTACCGATTCGCCTAGCCATATGAGGTGATACCAAATCACCATGTCGGTGATGGATTGCTCCGGCAAGCTGGAAACGGCAGCTTCACCCGCATCAAGCGCTGCGGAGACCTCCACGGCGAGCCGGTAATATTCTTCGTAACGGTACTTCGCATTGCGCTGGTGTCCATGCAGGCAGATTTCCAGCAAATGCACACGCATCGCACGAGGCGGTGGCGCGAGCAGAGCGGCCATCAGGGGCTCGGATGGCGGCGTTCCGTGTGCCAGTGCGGCCTGTGCCTGTTGTGCCAGTTCCAGCAACTGATCGAGCAGCACGGGTGAAAAGTTCACGACCGCGCGCGCCTCGGGTACTGCCTCGAGATGGGACGCCATGTCAGTGTAGGCCCGCAACCCATGCAGGTAGGCCCAGGGCAATGCCGGAATGCCTTCCACACGATATTCAGGCTGATGCATATGCCAAAGAATTGCCACCGGTGCGCGAGGGTCAGCGGGCACCCGGCAGCTCCTGCCCCAGCGATTCTGGTGTTACCAGAACAATGCCCTCCTCGCTGACTTCAAAGCGTTTGTGGTCGCGTTCCGGGTCCTCGCCGATCACTTCCCCGGCTTGGATCCTGCATCCGGACTCGACTATGGCGCGCCGTATGCGGCAATGAGGTCCAATATGAACCTTCGGAAGCACCACGCATTCGCGCAGGTCGCTATTGCTTTCCACTCGCGTGAAGGGAAACAGGAGTGAGTGCCTGACTGTGGCTCCCGATAGGATGCAGCCTCCGGCGATCATTGAATCCAGCGCCGTGCCGCGTCTATCCTTTTCATCGAAGACGAATTTCGCCGGCGGCGCCTGTTCCTGGTAAGTCCAGATCGGCCAGGCGTTGTCATAGAGGTCCAGCGGTGGGGTGACATCCGTCAGTTCCAGGTTGGCCTTCCAGTACGAATCGAGATTGCCTACGTCCCGCCAATACCCTTGCGAGTTTCCCTGCAGATCCTGGAACGGGAACGCATATACGCGGTGGCCGTCGGCCACCGCCGTGGGAAGCAGGTCCTTACCGAAATCGTGCGTGGAACCGGACTTTGTGCGGTCCTCCTGCAGCATTCGCAGGAGATAGTCGGTGTTGAACACGTAAATGCCCATGGAGGACAGTGCGTAGCCGGGTTTGCCCGGTATCGGCGTGGGATGCATCGGCTTTTCCTCGAATCCGCCGACCCTTCCGCTTTCATCCGTGGCCATGACACCGAATGAGCGCGCTTCATCTAGCGGCACCTCAATGCATCCGACTGTGACGTCGGCTTCCCGGTCGACGTGGTATCCCAGCATCACGCCATAGTCCATCTTGTACACATGATCTCCACCCAACACCAACACGAATTGGGGTGCATGCGCCTGGATGACTTCGATATTCTGGTAGACAGCGTCGGCGGTTCCCTCGTACCAGCCCGGTCCGGTGCGCTGCTGGGCAGGCAGAACTTCCACAAATTCGTTGAATTCCCGCCGCAGGAAGCTCCAGGCATCGCCGAGATGGCCGATCAATGAATGGGCCTTATACTGGGTCAGCACGCCAGCGCGGCGGATGCCCGAATTCATGCAGTTGGACAAGGGAAAATCGATCAGACGGTATTTCCCGCCGAAGGGCACGGCAGGCTTGACGCGATGACTGGTCAGTCCGCCCAGCCTCGTGCCCCTGCCGCCGGCCAGAACCAAGGCAAGAGTATCGCGGGTGAGCAAGCTGACGAATCGTTTGGAATACATCAAGCGTCTCCTGCGACAGCATCGGTCATGATGGGCGGCAGCTTAAGGGCGCTGTGCCTAAAACGGCATTTGGCGGTAGAGCAAAGGCGTGTGACGCGAGATGAACTAGCGACGCCATTCGGCGCGCATGCCGACACAGCTCGCGCGCCAGGGACAACCCGTTTCTGCGCAGGTCAGGCGTTGGTCGGTCCTATAACAGGGCTCGCGTCCGCTGCGCAGTTGCTGGTACAGCACCTGCCAGCGCTGGCGTGTGACATCGAGCTGGGTAACGCCATCACGCATAGACGAATGTGCCTGCGGCGTAAAAAATTCGGTATTTTGCATCGCAAGCCCTGATTATTCGATTTGCCATGAAATCCTCTCAATAGATGGGAATGCGTGCCTTGATCCAGATCAATCTGCATCGTTTGAGCGCGCCCAAGGGACAGGGTCGTCAATCGATGCCTTACTCTGCCGGCCGGGCCTCGATGCAGGGGATACAGTCAAGGCTGAAATGCCGGCACCGGAGCATGGACTCAACGTCCAGCAAGCTCCGGGATTGCGGGTTCAGTCTCCGGCGTCATGCCAGCGAATCAGTTCTAGCTCGAGTGGTACGGCGGCACATGGGTGAAACGGCACCACCCTGGGAGTGAAGTCGGTAGCCGGCCGCCGGGTCTGGACCTCAACAATGTACACATATGCATTCATGCCGCCTGGGATGGCGGAACCGCGGCGCATGACATGGGCTCCGGGTACATCATCGCCGGCCGCATCGGCATACATTTCCACAGAAACGCTATCGGGGAGAATCTCGCCGAGGTATAAATGCAAGCTGAAGCGCAGGCAATCTCCGTCACGCTGGTGCTCGTAGTTGCTGAAGCGGATTTCATGCCAGCCTGCTCGCAGGGCAGAGGCCCACGCGCGCAGTTCGGATGCCAACCTCGCGCCGTCCGCCAACCGCTGCGCAAATGCGGTTGCGGCGGGACAGTAAACGGATTCGAAGTATTCGCGTAGCATGCGGTTGCTGCTGAAGCGAGGAGCCAGTATCGACATGCTGGTGCGCATCATCGTCACCCAGCCCTGCGCGATGCCTTCGGCGTCGCGGGCGTAGAAAAGCGGCACCACTTCCTGCTCCAGTAGGCGATAGAGCGTTTCGGCTTCATTCGCATCAATGGCCGCCTCCTCGCCAAGAGCCGCGCCCTGAAGGCCCCAACCGACCTTGGGCGTATAGGCTTCCACCCACCAGCCGTCGAGTTCCGAAAGGTTGAGTCCGCCATTTACCAATACTTTCATGCCTGAGGTGCCGCAGGCTTCCCACGGCCGGCGCGGTGTATTGATCCAGACATCGATGCCCTGCACCATTTCCCGCGCCAGATCGATATCATAATCTTCTAAGAATACCACCCGACCGCGCACATCCGGCCGTTGGCTGAATTGCACCCACTGCCGGATCATGGTTTTTCCGGCCTCGTCCTGGGGATGCGCCTTGCCTGCGACGATGAACTGCACCGGGTGCTGGGTATTTCGCAGAAGGCGCGCCAGCCGTTCGGGATCGTGCAGCAGCAAGTTGGGACGTTTGTATGAGGTGAAACGGCGTGCGAATCCGAGGGTGAGAACGTTGGGATCCAGCACGTGTGTCGCTGCCTCGATCAAGGAGGCATCCCTGCCAGTCTGATGCAATTGCCGCGCAAGACGCTGCCTGGCACTGGTTACCAGGTCGGCTCGCTGTTTGCTTCTCAGGCCCCATAGCACCTGACTATTCAGCGCTTCGATCGAAGGGCCCATTTCGTCAAGACCACCATGCCAGCGGCGTTTACCGCAAGCCTCCGTCCATATCTCATCGGACCATGCAGAATCCCAAGATGGAACATGGACGCCGTTGGTGACGTACTCGACCGGTATTTCCTGCATTGGTCGCCTGGGGTACAAGCGCTGGTATAGATTCCGGCTCACGTCGCGATGGATCTGGCTCACGCCGTTGATTCTGCCGGCAGTGCGCAGTCCGAAATAAGAGGGATTAAAGGGTTCGGCGCCGTCGGATCTGTTGCATCTACCCAGGGCCAGGAAATCCTCCTCGCCGATACCGTGTTCCTCCAGGTAGTGCCGCAGATACTTGAGCACCATTTCGGTTGGGAAGGTGTCGAAAGCCGCAGCAACCGGCGTGTGCGTAGTGAATACATTGCCAGCCCTGGCGGTCCACAAGGCATCAAGGAAGCCGAGCTTCTTTTCCTGCATTAGGGCGCGAATGCGTTCCAACGCCACGAGAGCGGCATTGCCTTCATTGAAATGGCAGACCTCGGGAATGTAGCCGAGCGCCTCCAGTACACGCCAACCGGCGATACCCAAAACCAGTTGCTGTACGAATCGCGTTTCCAACCCCGCCGGATAAAGGGTGGCGGTGATGCCGCGATCCGCGGCGCTATTGCGCGGATCATTGCAATCAAGCAGCAGCAAAGATACTCGGCCGACCTGAACCTTCCAGACCTGCACGCTCAGGGAACGGCCAGGAAGCTCCAGCCGGATGCTGAGTTGCACTCCGGATGAGTCGAAAGCCGGGGCGACCGGCAACGTGCTTGGCACATTGGGCGGGAACAATTCGTGCTGATAGCCATCCGCGTCCAGTACCTGACGGAAATATCCCTCGCTGTACATAAGTCCAACGCCCACCATGGGGACCCCCAGGTCGCTGGCGGTTTTCAATGTATCTCCGGCGAGAATGCCGAGTCCGCCGGCATAAAGAGGCATCGCTTCGGCCAGGCCGAATTCCAGGCAGAAGTAGGCAACAAGGGGCGGCTTGGCGGATCCGAACTGGCTGCACCATGTCGGCTGTGTCAGGTATTCCATGCGGAGGGCGGTAACGCGCGCGAGATTCCGAAGGAAGGCCTCGTCGCGTGCGCACTCGTCAAGGCGCGCTTGCGGCACGGTTTGCAACAGTAACCAGGGATTGTGCGTGGCTGACCAGATGTCTGGCGCCAAATCCAGCCACAACCTGTCAGCGGCATGACTCCAGGTCCAGCGCACGTTGAGCGCCAGATCGGGCAAGCTTTCAAGGCCGGGCGGCATCGGCCGCGACACAATTTGCATGGTCAGGCTCGCTTTCTAAAAAATGTCCGTGTCTTGTTCCGAATTAGGTGAAGCCCGCATGAAGCCTAAGCCGGGCTGTAAGCGCCTCCCGCGGCCGTCGAACGCGGACGCGTGTTTACGGGAGCCTTGGGCTGCGACAATGCCGGATAGTCCACGTAGCCGGCGGAGCCGCCCTTGTAAAAGGTCTTTTGGTCGTAAGGCGTCAGAGCATGGCCCTTGCACAGGCGATCGACCAGATCCGGGTTGGAGATGAAAGGCTTTCCGAATGCGATCAGATCACCGCAATTCGCCTTGAGCGCCGCCTCCGCGCGGGCTTCGTCGAAACCGCCGCACAGGATCAGCGTGCGTTTGAACGATTCGCGCAAGCGGCGCAGCAAGGGGCTGTCGGCGTCATGGATCCAGTGGCCGTCCTGATCGTTCAGATGCAGGTACGCAGTGCCGAGCAGGTTGAGCTGTTCCGCCAAATAC
>NZ_JONR01000059.1 GCF_000711955.1 Nevskia soli DSM 19509 | reverse complement strand
AGGAAATCCCTGCATGACCGCCCCGACCTTGAGGGCTTTGACCAATTCACGGCGCTGCGCCTGATCCAATCCCGCCGGACGGCCGCGGCGACCATCTTTGAGCGCCCCCGGACCTTCAGCCTCCAGCTTCAGCCGCCATTTGCGCACCGCCTCAGGGCTGACGCCCACGCGCCGGGCGACTTCCGATTGGTGCACACCCTGCTGCAACAGACGACCAGCCTTGAGTCGCCGTCGCTGTAAATCCGATGCTTTCTGAGGCTCTGCCATTGGTGCCCTCCAAGCTACCACAGCGGCAGACCACAAACAGCAAAAATAGTTTCAACTATTTATGCAAGGCTCAATAAGATCCATTGAAGATCTTCCCTGTTTTTTGCAATGACAACGCGGTCCGGCAGACCGTGGTCATAAAAGCCTCTGGTGTATTCCGGCAGGCTCTCACAGGCCTGCTTTGATTCGGAATCGAGGGCAATCCAAAACCCAAAAGTCTGCGGGTTCAACTTGGCAAAGCATTCCGCTTCGTCGCTTGCGGCACAGTCGAGAGTTACAAGGCTATAGCGTGGCGCGATATCTTTCTTGAATAGAGCCGGCAGGTTTCGAGCAATTGCCAGGCCATCTACGGTCGCAGCGACTATTGCTACTCGGATTGGAGCTGGCATGCTCATGAATACACCTGACGCCAATTGCACGGACATTGGTTTGCCTACGCTAGTTGAACGCATCAACAACTCGTGTAGGGCGGGAGAAGCGTAGCGTATCCCGCCTTCCGCGACAGGCGGGATAGCTCCCGCCCTACGTGCTCTCAACTTGTCATCGACAGGCTGTGGTGAAATGGCTTTCATGACATCCAATGCCTAAGTAAAGAAGCATGGCGCTTTATGCCACGTTCGCTTGAACGCCTGATTGGGCGGCATTGCTAATGAGATTGGAGCCACCATAACCCCCAGGCGAACGCACCACCAATTACCAAACTGCCGATGACGAATGCGGTTTGCATGGCAGGCGATGGACGAGACAACGAACGACCGGCGCGCGATGACCAGAACCGCTCAGACAAGCCCTCTGCAAATATATAAAGCGGCGGGCCAAACGCGATGAAAGCGATCCAGCCAGTCTTCGATTGAGGGACGTGCGGCCAGAATTGCAGCGCCAGCAGCCCGGCAACAAAAAGCCAGGCGACGGCGCCCCAGAAAATGATGCCGCTCATTTTGCCGCACGCTCTCATGCTTTTATGACGCCCAACGCCAGTTGAACGGATCAACAACGGCAAATAATTGCTGCATTCAGGTGGTCTCCCGGGCGATGGATTTATAACCAATTGACTTCACGGAGCCTGATCCGCAGCCTTCGCCGGGATTGGACCGCAATTCAATGTCCCCACGCTGTCACTCTACTCCGTACCTGTTCCGTCCTTCCAGGTGTCCCTTGCATCCATCCGCACCGACCACCGCCACACCCGCACCATTCGCCCGCCCCGAAAGGAACTAAGCGCCCCGCAACCCGTCATACCCCTGCCGCATTCCCCGTTTCCTCCGCCTCCACCCGCAAGCCACCGCGCGGGCAAGGGCCGGGCGAGGGCGGCGCTCCCACTCCTTATATAGAGGCCCCTGGTGACTCCACGCCGCATCCTGGCATCCGGCACACTCGGCGCCCTGCTGCTCCTGTCGCTGCCGGCGGCAGTGGCCGGCGAGCCGGCCGCCTGCAAGCCGCAGCGTGTGGCCGAGGTGGAGACGCGGCTCAATGACGAAGGGCTGATTCTCGCCAGGGTCGGCCTGGGCGTGCAGCCGGCCGCGCTGGCGCTGGATACCGGCGCCTACTGGAGCGTGCTGCGGGAAACCGCCGCCGCGCCCTTCCGCCACGGCGAGGCCACGGACATGACCAGCCTCGGCGCCGGCGGCGTGAAGCTGGACCGCACCGTCACCCTGCCCACGCTCCAGCTCGGCGGCGCCAGCTTCAGCAACGTCAAATTCCTCATCGGCTCCGACCGCCTCAACAACGACCCCGCCGTCAGCGGCAACCTCGGCACCAGCCTGCTCAAGGACTACGACCTGGAGATCGACCCCGCCGCCGGCAAGCTGCGCCTCTTCGCGCAGAAGCCTTGCGCGGGCGGCGCCGTGTACTGGCGCCAGGCCGACGCCACCAGCATCCCCTTCGAGCTGGACCAGAACTGGATCGTCATCCCCGTCATCCTCGACGGCAAACCCTTGCGCGCCGTGCTCGACACCGGCGCCAGCACCTCCACCCTCACCTTCAAGGCCGCCAAGGCCCTCTACGGCCTGGACGAACACAGTGCCGGCGTCACCCCCATGGGCACCGCCACCACCCTCGACGGCCAGGGCATCGGCCTGTACAAGCGCAAGTTCAAAACCTTGCAGATCGGCGGCATCAGCTTCGACCAGCCCACCCTCACCCTGGGCGCGGACACCATCGAAGCCGCCAACCGCAAAGGCACCACCGTCCAGGTACCCGACCTCGTCCTCGGCATGCACCAGCTCCGCGAGCTGCACCTCTACCTCGCCTACAGCGAACACCAGCTCTACGCCTCCACCACCAAGGGCGACACCGCCGCCCGCGCGGCGGCGGACCCGGGCGTAACGCAGCCCACGCCGCATCAGCCCGTCGATACCCTCGACCGCCAGGAAGCGCGCGACCACGTCGAGCGCGCCCGCGCCCACGCGCAGAAGCAGGAGTACGACGCCGCCCTGCGCGACTTCGACCAGGCCATCGCCATCGCCCCCGAGGAATCCTGGATCTACGGCTTCCGCGGCCTCATGCAAGGCCAGCGCCTCGCCTACGCCCAGGCCATCGCCGACTTCAGCCGCGCCATCGAGCTCGACCCGAAGAACGCCGCCGCCTATCTCAACCGGGGAGAAGCCCTCTCCATCAGCGGCGAAGTCAGCCGCGCCATCGAAGACATGAACCGGGCCCTGGCGCTGGACCCCAAACTCAAGGACGGCTACCTCGCCCGCGCCGAGATCTACCAGCGCACCGGCGACACCCACAAAGCACTGGCGGACCTCGACCAGGCCCTGTCCGAAAACCCCGCCTCACCCGACGCCCACGCCGCCCGCTGCGCCGCGCGCCTCTCCCTCAAGCAATACAAACCCGCGCTCGCGGACTGCGACGCCGCCATCGCACAAGCCCCCGACGACCCAGCCCCCCTCATCACCCGCGCCACCGTCTACCTCAAAAGCCACCAGCCCAAAGCCGCCATCCGCGACTACAGCGCGGTGCTGCAACACGACGCCGAAAACGCCTACGCCCTCTACGGCCGCGGGCTGGCGCGTGCGGAGGCGGGCGATGCGGAAGGCGGCAAGGCCGACATGGCCGCAGCCAGGAAGCTGAGTCCCGGGGTGGCGGGGCATTTTGGGGAGTAGGGTAGCGCTTACGGGTATGCAGTATTGCTAATTGCAATATATTGCAGGTTGTAATAAAATTCCCTCATGCGAGTGATCACCCGAGCGCGCATCACTGAGGCCAAAGCGAAGCATCGCCAATCGGCCGCTGCGCTGGATGCCTGGTATCGCCTGATCAAGAAGGGCGCCTATGCCGATTTCGCCGAGCTGAAAGCCACGTTCAACTCTGTCGATAAAGTCGACAAGTTCTATGTCTTCGATATCGGTGGAAACAAGTTGCGGCTGATTGCCGCGATCCACTTCAACCGCCAAATGATTTTTATCCGCTTTGTGCTGACGCACAAGGAATACGACAGCAACGCATGGAAGCGTAAGGAAGGTGTGCAATGACGATCGAAGCCATGCTCAAAACCGCGACTCAGTACTGGCCGCATATCGCGCCCCTGATGGCCCCGATCAACGGAGAGCGCCAGTACCGCAAGGCAGTCAAATTCCTCGACGCCATCCTGGATGCCGGCGGCGCTGACGAGGAACACCCCCTCGCGAGCCTGGCCGAACTGATCGGTGAGCGCATTGCCGAGTATGAAGAGGTCAACAAGCCGATGCCTGAAATCTCCGGCGTCGAGTTGATCAAGGAATTGATGAAGGAGCACCAGCTACGCCAATCGGATCTGCCCGAGATCGGGCCACAGAGCGTGGTGTCGCTTGTTCTAGGTGGCAGGCGGAAGCTGAATGGGGATCAGATCATCAAGCTTTCAAAGCGGTTTGGGGTGCCGATTGATGCATTGTTGGAGTAGAAGTGCTGTAGTGCTGTAGGGCGGGTCGTGACCCGCCGTTTACCGCGAAGCGTTCGCGACAGGCGGGTCACCACTCGCCCTACGAGCCTAGAGCATCCTTTCGACGTTTCAATTCTTCGCGCAACGCTTTAACTACTTCGGGCGGCAGAAACACATATTTCAGTACGTCGTCCAATATGTGAGGGTCCAGCTATAAAGGAGAATTGATGGCATGAAGATGCCGCGGTAGGCGGACATGTTTCTTTAGTCTGCGTCCAAAGTATAGGTTCTGCCAAACTAGGATTTCGCGTGCCGGATGTTTTCTGTTTTCAAGGATTCTTTCCAGTTGTCCGCCCATGAGTTGAAAGTGTTGTGCTGGATGTTGTGGGCTGGCGCAGCGTAATTACTCTCACGAAAGACTGACCTTTCTGCACTAGGCACCTCTGACCTGCAGCGTCTGCCGACACCGCGGATAATTCCTGCACCCATAAAACGCATCCCCACTGCTCTTGCCGACCCGCTTCACCATCTTCACATCGCAATTCGGGCAGGTCGGCGTGATGTAGTCGTCCCGGGTGACATGCTCAAGCAGTTGCCGGCTGTCGGCTTCCGGGAGCTCCACCAGTTGCCGGTACAGCGTTTCCCCATCCACCAGTTGCAGATGCTTGCCCGCCGCGAATTCGCGGGCCGCCGGGTAAAAGCCGGTGGAAGTCAGCAGAATCCCCATCGGTGCCTTGACATGGTGCATGACGCCGAACAGTTCACGCACGGTGGCCACGCCGATATTCTCCCGCGAGCGTGACTTGCACTGGATGATCACCAGCAGCTTGTCGGGTGCCGAGGGGCGGTAGAGGTTGATGTCGATGCCGCCGTCCGCGCCACGGCCGGTCAACTCGGCTCGATACCCCTTGGCCTTCCAGTAGCCCTCGCACAATTCCTCGAAGCGCTTCCATTCCAGCTCCTTGATCAGGGGCAGGGACCAGGCGGCCGGCTTGGTGGGGGCGGGGACGGAGGTCAAGGGGGTGATTGCAGGCGCGGCCGTGGGCGGGGTGCGTACCCGGTCGAGAACGTCGGGGCCCGGGTTTGCTTGTGGGGCTTTGTAGGGGCTGGGCTCGCGGCGCTGGCTGGTCTGGTTGGGCTGCGGATCGCCAGCCAGCCGTCGCCTGCCGCGCAGGAGAACGATGCCTATCGCGATCGCAAAGCCGGCGACGCCCACAAATGCCGCCAGCTTGAATACCGACAGGTGGCGGCTCGCGGTCAGGTATAGAACGGCGAAGACGACGAGTACGGCAGCGGCCTCGGCTTCCTTCCCGCCCTGCTTCTTTCTGCGTTTTGCCATTGCTTGTGTCTTTATCCGTAAAGGGGCTGCGGGGCACGGAAGCAATGCGGGTAGGTGGCCGACAATCAGGTCCACTCACGGCGCGTTGTTGCCTTCCCGCCACTACAAGCGATGGTAGCCCGGTCGGTCTGAGTACCGGCGGGTTTTAGGGCGCGTAGTGGGTTTTTACGACACGAATCGAGGTGCGTACTGTGCGGAACGTCACAGTTTCATGCGCTGACCTGAAAACGTTGTTGGTTCGCGGAAGGCGGACCATGGCCAGCGGGAATCCCGTGAGAACCGCCCCAATCCGCCCTGTGCCGCCGACAAATTCCTTGCATCGCCACGGCACGCTGACCGCCGGCACGGTCGCGTACGCAGTACACCGCATCTACGGGGTGGAGCAAGGAAATGCGCTGACCTAGCATGCGCCGTCGCAAATGCCGGTACCGCAGCGCATGGGGCGCAGCACGGCTCAGCTCAACGGAAGAGCCATGAACAAGTGCAGGGAGCGTCTGCGGAAAAGTGTTGCCGGGTTGCTGGCGTCGACGATGGTTGTAGTGGCGGCGGTCGGCGGCACGGCTGCCGCGCAGTCCGGCATCGACCTCGGCGGAGACAAGCGCACTGCGCGCTTCGCCGATCCGGCAGCCGCCGCTTCCGACTGGTTCCGCAGTGTCTACGCCGAAAGCGACAGCGCAACCGCGGAGGGGCGGGGCGATTGGCTGCTGCAACTCTACGCCACGCGCACCTACCGGCGCATCGAACAGGACGGAAAAACCCAGGGGCTGGAGCAGAGCCTGGCGGACTGGGTTTCGCTCCATGAACGTCTGCCGTATGGAACGGACCTGCACGCCGCCACCACCATCGACACCGTCAGCTACCCGCAGGCGGACGCCACGGCGCTTGTCCGCGGCAGGAAGCATTTCGAAATGACCTATTACGACCTGCTCAGCGGCGGGGTCGAAACCGATCGCAGCGACGAAGCGTTCGAGGATCTATGGGTACAGCAAGGCACTCGCTGGCGCCTGCAATGGGAAACGGAGTTCCCACCCTCGATGCGAGTTGCGCGCGCTCCATGAATGCTTCCGCGCCGGTAGCGGGGCGGCGTGCCGTGCGTCAACCTTCCGCGCCGGTAATGCAATGTCGGTATGAGGCACGCCGCGCGCCGCATGACCTGTTCAGCCGGCAGCAAGCCGTCAACCCATAGCCTGCAGTCACCTTCCGGCATGTGATCCGGAAGTCGTCACCACATCACCAACGCGGCACCGAGCATGACCTGCTCAAGCGGAGGATGCACCATGAAGACCAAGCTGCTTTCCAGTATCACCCTCGCGGGCCTGCTGCTGTCGGCGGCCGCGGTGTCCGGCACGGCACTGGCGGACCAGCCCCGCCACGAGGTGCGCCAGATGCAGGGCCACCACGACAGCCATTTCGTGAAGGCGGTGCATCATCGCCACCGTCATCATCATCATCATCACCACCGCCACCACGGGCCGCATCGCTAAGCCCGTAGTTGGTAGGGAAGGCGGGCCGGCTCCGAGCGAGCTTGGCCCGCTTTTTCGTTTGAGGGCCGCATTTCGTGGATTTTCGTAGATACTGTTTCGGACGTGGACAAGATGGAGGCGATGATCAACCTCAACGTCAATGCCCTCACGCGGCTGACCTATGCCGCCGTGCGGACTTCGTCGCCCGCGGCGCCGGCACCATCATCAACATCTCGTCCATCGTCGCCATCGGCCCGGAAATCCTCAACGGCGTCTACGGCGGCAGCGAGGCCTTCGTGCTGGCCTTCAGCCAGTCCCTGCACCACGAGCTGGCGGCCAAGGGCGTGCGCGTCCAGGCCGTGCTGCCCGGCGCCACCGCCACCGAGTTCTGGGGCATCGCCGGCACGCCGGTCGAGCACCTGCCCACCAAGATCGTGATGTCCGCCGCCGATATGGTCGACGCCGCGCTCGCCGGCCTGGATCAGGGCGAGCTGGTCACCATCCCGGCCCTGCCGAACGCCGCCGACTGGGCCGCCTACGAGGGCGCCCGCCAGGTGCTCATGCCGCAACTGTCGCGCGCACGGCCGGCCCAGCGTTACCTGAAGAAGCTGGCCGCCGCGTAAGCGGGCAGCGGCTGGGAAGTCGAAGCGGGCACCGGTGTCGGTACCGGAAGCGGCAAAAAGCGGAAAGGGCGCCTGCGATGGGCAGGCGCCCTTGTTTCACGCAGCCCGTCCCGTCGGACCGGCCGCGCTCCGGCAAGCGCGCGCTGCGCCGGCCGGTTGCCGCTGCGCCGAATTACTGCGCAGCCGGCGCGGCCTTGGTGTGATGCACCACCGGGCTGATGGTGAACTTGCTGAAGGAGATGCCCAGGTCCCAGCCGCGGCCGGTGCCGCTCAGCGCCAAGTTGATCTCGCCCTTGGAGACCACGGTGCCGGCGGCGGACTTCACCGCGCCCGCTTCACCCTCGGCGGCGGCATAGCTGCCGTAGATATTGCTGATGTCCTTCACGCCGCTGAAGTCGCCGTGGCCATCGTCGATGCTCGACTTGCCCACCACCAGGCCGCCGCCGGTGGTCTTGATGTAGACCTCCGCCGTCTGCCCGTTGCTGCAAGTCACATGGCCGTGGCCCTGGGCGGTCTTGTACAGCACCGACCAGCCCTTGGTGGCGAAGGTCATCTTGCAGCTGAGGTCATCCGCCTGCGCGGCGAGGGGAATGCTCAGCGCCAGCGGCGCGGCGAGCAGCGTGATTACGGCGCCCAGCTTTTTGATCGAGTTGCGCATATTGTCTCTCCGGTGATGATTGTCGACTGCCTGTGGCGGTTCAGCAGCGGCTTGTAATGCCGGTGTCTTCGCATGGGACATTGCCGGACAGCCGCAACCGGAATCCGGCCTGTCCAGCCGGTGTTCCAGGAGCCCAGCCATCCGATGGCCTGTGTTGTCTATGAAAACGATACTGCCCCCGAATCATACGCCTGCGGCGCCGGGGTAACTGAGACCACGGCCGCCGCCCGAAGTGCCCGGCACGGGCCGAAGGACGCCTGTCCGTTTCCCGGATCCGGCCTGCATCGGGTGTGCGGCGCGCCGACCTGACGGTCGATACGCCCGGCAGGCAAACACAACCTTTCACCCGCCTGGACGAACTCACCGGCGTAACAGTGCGCTTTACTGGATCGGTATAAGGTTGGGGCATGACGCTGGAGGCGGGTGTATGAATCGTGGATGGTGGCTGGGGCTGTCGTTGCTGGCGCTGAGCGCGCAGGCGGCGGATGCCTATCGCCTGGACCCGGAGCACACGCGGGTGTCGTTCGACGTGCGGCGCTTCGGCATCCCCTGGATCGGCGCGCACTTCCGCGAGCTGGCGGGCGCCTTCGTGGTCGACCGCAGCGGGCCGGACAGCCGCATCGACGTCACCGTGCGCACCAACTCCATCACCGGCCTGGAGCCGATGTGGGACACCCTGCTGCGCTCGCAGGACTGGCTGGATACGCAGCGCTTCCCCGAGATGATCTACCGCTCCACCCATATCGCCTTCGGCGATGAAGGCGGCGCCGTGGCCGAGGGCGAGCTGACCCTGCACGGCGTCACCCGCCCGGTCACCCTCAGCGTGCGCCAGCTCGACTGCCCGGACGGTCCCGCCGACCCCGGCCAGGCCTGCGCCTTCGCCGCCTACGCCAACATCCGCCGCTCCGACTTCGGCCTGCCGCACGGCTTCTGGCTGGCGGGGGACGGGGTGGAGATCTCGGTGCGCGGCTCCGCTTTCCAGTAGGGCGCCCGCGGCGCTTCGGGGACGGCGCTGCGGCTTGCCTCAATCCGTTGAAAAACAAGCGTTTCCTGCTATAGTGCCGGCGTGCGAAAACGCCCCCGGCGCAGCCGCCCCGCGGTTCTTGGAAACCCGTCACCCAGGCCTTACACTCTTTCCATGATCAAACCTCCCGTCAGCATCAAGCCGCCGGTCAGCTGATCCCTCCGCGGGATCTACGGATTGGCTTTCCCCTGATAAGGGGCCAGTTCCTGCTGGACCAGGTCGCGCAGCGAATACAGATCGCCGCCCGGCTGCATTTCCCGGTTGAAAGACTCCATCACCTCCTGCAGTTCCCCCCGCTTGTCGCTGTCGTGCGCCTGCGCGATGGCCAGCGCCTCGCGGATCGCCTTCACCGCGCCCTCGCGGTGTGAGAGATCGCGCGGATACAGCTCGTTGAGCTTGCCCTGGATGCTCGCCACGTTGAACCAGCGGTCGTAACGCGCCGCCGGATTGATCTGCGCCGAGCGGAGTGCGGACTGCAGCGCGTCGACATAGCGCTCCTGGTAGTAGAGCAGGTAGGCGCGCTCCGCCATGATGTAGCTGAAGGCGCGGGCGGCGGGCGTCTCCGGCGAGCGCGCGTCGGCGGAAATGCCGTCGATGCCCTGCACCAGCGTCTGCGCCTCTTCCAGCCGGCCCCATGCCGCGTCGACCGCCTTGGCCACCACCGCCTTCAGCCCCGCGGCCTGCTCCGGCGTCGCGCCCGCATGCCGCGCCTGCGCCAGCGCATGCACCGCCTGCTCCACCTTGCGCCGCAGGTCGGAGAACTCCGTGATCTTCGCCGCGTAGGCCAGCATCAGGTCGGTCTGCGCCATCAGCTCCTTGCTGAACGACTTGAGCAGCTTGCCGCGCTGCGTGCGCAGCTCCTGGTTCTGGTCGCGGATCAGCTTCAGTTCCTCGTTGCTCTCGCCGATCGCCTTGCGCGCGTCGCGCCAGGTGGTGAAGCCCAGCACCGAGAACAGCAGCGCCAGTGCGCCGCCGCCATAAGCGAGGAAATGGTCCTGCTGCTCCACCTCCTCCTTGATGTCGGATACCGCCTGGCGCGAAGCCTCGATCGACTCCTTCGCGGCGCCGATGGCCAGCTCCTCCGCCTTGTACACGCGCTCCTGCGCCGCCTTGTCCGTGGTGGACCGGTCCTTATCCTGTTCGCCGGGCAGTTCGGCCAGAACGTCCCGGCCGGTACCGGCTGCCCTGGCGGGCGCGCTCGAGGGGGTGGGCGCGGCGCTTCCCGCGTCGGTCCGCGCGGGCACATCCGCCGCCGCCGCAAGAACCGCGAAGCCGCTGGCTGCCAGAAACACGATCATGCAGGGTTCTCCACTTGAGTTGGGCAGCCAGGTTGAGCCGCTGCCATGCCGATGGGTTAAACGTTCGCGGATCGCCGCACGCGACAGCGGGCGAGGGCAGCCGAGCGCCTTGCTTGCGGTCCATCGGCAATCCCCGCGCTAGCCTAGCGCGAAGCCGCGCGGCTGTCCGCATGCACAGCCCCGACGGTGCCGGGGGCTTATGTCACGCCACTGTAATCAGCATTTCCGCAAGCGTGGTCACAGGCACGGCCATAAACCAGGAATCTCATTTGCCACGTTGTCATCATGCAGGGTTGAGGCACATCACAACGACGATGGATTGCGCTAACCTATTGCACCCCGCCACCGCATCCGCCGTGACCGTGTCGTCGGCAACGGCAAGCGGCCTCCGAACGTGGAGTTGCCGATGCGGCAGGCGGGGATGCGCCGGCGCATTCCGGTGTGAAAATGAAAAAGGACAAAGATGGCGGGGGAAGCACTGCAAATCCATCGGCAGCATCATGACTGCTGAGCCGCTGCCCCGCCTGGACGGCCATTACCGCGTGCGCGATGCCCAGGGCCGCGAGTGGGGCAGCGTGCATCTGGAATGGCCGCACGAGGAATGCCTCTCCGGCCGCCTCGTCCCCGCGCCGGCGTTCGAGCAGGTGCGCGGCCTGTTCCGGCGCCACGCCGAACTGCTGCGCAACCCCGTCCGCCCCGAAGAAGTCGAAGCCGAAGACACCGGCCGCCAGATCGCGCAACTCGCCGTGACCCTGATCGACCAGTCCACCGGAAAAGCGTACCCCGCCGGTACCGTATTCGTCTCCGAAGAGCTGCTGTTCACCTGCACGCCTTAAGAGCCTGTAACAGAATGAATCGCGCCTGCGACGGCGGTCATTTTTGCGCAGTGCAAGTCGGACAGAGTGCGGCATGGTGACTCCATGGTGCGCTCTGGCCGGCGCAGCACTGCGCAAAAATGGCCCCGTCCCGAAGGGTTGCGCCCAAAATCGCGCCAGACTGCGTTGTCAGCCCCAGCCATGGAATCACCATGGCTGGGGCCTCCGCCTTGCCTGACGCGATTTTGGACTGCAACGCAGGTGCGATTCATTCTGTTACAGGCTCTTAGGCGCACGCACGCGGCATCCATCATCCGTAGCCCTTGCAGGTCGGATCAAGCGCAGCGGATCCGACACTGCACATCACGCCGCCGCGAGCCCCCCGTAGGCTGGGATGAGCAAAGCGAATCCCGGCATCGTTCCGGTGCCGCCCGCCCGGTCTCGTCGCACTCAACCCGACCTACGCCTCTCGGCCTTTCGTACTAGTCCCAAGGTACAGCTGCGGAACGCGGAAGATAAATCCGATAATGCCCGCACGCTTCAACGCCGGCACAGTTCCGCGAAAGAACTGCGGTGGCCTCGCGAAACATCCGGATCATCTTCTGGGTGCAATGAACGATGCTGTACTGGCCCCCGCAAGGGGCCTTTTTTTGCGGGCCGACGTGGTGGCCGGGCGCGTCAACGCGGTGATTCCCATGCGGGGATTTGCAGTCCCCTGCATAACCACCTCGCCGCATCAATCACGTTATCCTTCCAGCCATGTGCGGCCGCTTCGCCCTCGTCCCGTCCTCTGTCGCCTGGGCGCCCATCCGGGCGATCCTCGGCGATGCCGTGGCCGACGTGCTCATCGCGCAGAAGGCCCGCTACAACATCGCCCCCAGCGCCACCGTGCCCATCGTCATCCACGACCGCACGCTCAACGCGCCAGGCGTCATCGAAGCACGCTGGGGCCTCGTCCCGCACTGGTGGAAGAATGCCGCCCCGCCCAGCAGCACCATCAACGCCCGCTCCGAAGACGCCGCCGGCAAACCCATGTGGCGCGACGCCTGGAAATTCCAGCGCTGCCTCATCCCCGCTACCCACTGGTACGAGTGGCGCCAGGAGCAGGGCCTCAAGGTGCCGCACGCCATCACCCGGGGCGACGGCAAGGACGGCTTCATGTTCGCCGGCCTCTGGTCCCGCTGGACCGCGCCCGATGGCGAGGAGCTGCTGAGCTACGCCATCCTCACCACCGCCGCCGCACCCTCGGTGGTCCACATCCACGAGCGCATGCCCGTCGTGCTGGCGCCCGGCGCCTGGCTGCACTGGCTCGATCCCGCCCTGCGCGACGCGCAGAAAGTCGCCGAGCTGCTCAAGGCCAACACCCTGGCCGAATTCAACACCCGCCGCGTCAGCCGCAGGCTCAACTCCGCCCGCAACGACGATCCCGGCCTGCTCGACGGTGTCCCCGACCTGCCCGGATAGCGACGAACGGGCTTGCCGTTGATACTGTCTATATGTACAGTATTCGTCCATCCCCCTGCCGAGATGCGCCATGGCAGCAAGCAACGACTCCGGCTTCGGTTCCGCAGGCTCCATCTACGGCCTAGCCGGCAAAACCCCCGAACAACGCGCCCGCATCCTCAAGGCCGAAGCGCTTGCCGAGTCCGTCTTCGGCAACCGCCGCCAGGCCGGCGCCTGGATGTACACCTACACCCCACGCGTCGCCAACGCCCGCGTCCTGCCGATGAAAGCCGTGGAATCGCTGGAAGGCTACAACGAAGTCATCGCCGAACTGGAACGCCTCCGCCCCAGGGCCGCGCCGCCCCAGCGCAAAAGCGCCGCGCCGGCATTGAGGATGCGGCGTCGGCGTTGACAAGGCGCACGCGCCGCACCTCGTAGCCCGGATGAAACGAAGTGAAATCCGGGGCCGTGCGAGGTGAAGTGCTCGATACGAATATCCCGAGCCCCCGGTGGCAGGGTGCGCACTGCGCACGCCTTACACCTTGAAACGTCGGCACATCCGCGTGCGCGGTGCGCACCTTACGCCTGCTGCGTGAAGCGCGTGCTGAAGCTTCCGGATTCCGTTTCACTCCATCCGGGCTACGCCTACGCCTTCGGCCTGATCAAACCTAAAGCCCCTGAAAACCCACCAGCAGGCACAACACCCCAGCCACCAGCAACGCAACAAACGTCAGCGCAATTCCCGCCGAACGCCCGAACACCGAGTTTGCCGTGAAGGAAAGCGCATACCCATGCAGCAGGCGGCCGACGAGCAGCATCGCACCCAGGCCGTGCACCGCCCACTTGGGCAGGCCATGCAGTTCCAGCAGGCCGATCAGCAGCAGGATCAGCGGCACGTACTCGGCGAAGTTGGCCTGCCCGCGGATCATGCGCTGCAGCTTGGGGCTGCCGCCGTCCCCCAGGCTGGGCTTGCCGGGGCCGATGCGGGCCAGGGAGACGCGCAGGCTGAGCACGAAGAACCACAGCGCCAGCGTGCCGGCGTAGAGCAGGGTGACGTTCACGGCGGGCTCCCTTTGATTTGAGTAGACCAGCGCGTGGATTGTGTACAGCGCGGCCGCGGCAGACAAACAGCGATGTGACGAACCGTGCGCACAGTGTGGTACGCCGCGCATGGATTTTCCGCCGGGCATGCGATCCCGATGCCGGGTGCGAACGCCGGTTGTTGCGGAACAAGAGGAAATTCTGAAGATACGGGCGTCGTTGCCGAAGATGGCTTGTATGAAGCGCATCCTTCGGGTCGCCGCTCGTTAAGAGCCTGTAACAGAATGAATCGCGCCTGCGACGGCGGTCATTTTTGCGCAGTGCAAGTCGGACAGAGTGCGGCATGGTGATTCCATGGTGCGCTCTGGCCGGCGCAGCACTGCGCAAAAATGGCCCCGTCCCGGAGGGTTGCGCCCAAAATCGCGCCATGCCGCGTTGTCAGGCTGAGCCATGGAATCACCATGGCTCAGCCCTCCGCCTTGCCTGACGCGATTTTGGACTGCAGCGCAGGTGCGATTCATTCTGTTACAGGCTCTTAGCGCTATTGCGCAGCAGGTGGAGCAAGCCCGCTCCGAAGGAGCGCAACCCGCCCTGCACACCGTCGGTCAAGAGCCGACGGCGGTTGTAATGCTTTACGCCGCCAGCGGCGGCATATGCGACCTGATCAGGTCGTAGACGTCCTGGATGGTGGAGACCTTCTCGCCGTCCTCGTCCTTCACCTTGATGCCGAAGGCCTGCTCGAGGTTCATCACCAGTTCCACCTTGTCGAGCGAATCTGCGCCCAGGTCTTCGATGAAGGCGGCGTCCGGGGTCACGCGGCTCTCGTTGATGCTGAGCTGTTCCGCGACCATCTTGATGACTTGTTGTTCCATGCTGCTCATGTTTGTCTCCTGAAGCCTCGGAGAGCTGGGGTGGCAGCGCGCGGAGGGTACGATAACGCGCAACCGGGGATTGGTTGGCGGGGGAAGCGAAGGCGGGGATGAGGCCGAGCCACCCCGGTGAGCCGGGGTTTGTGGCTTGCGGGGGCGTCCCGCAGCCGTGGATGACGCGAGTATCTCGTTTTGGCCCGGTTTCCGTCTGTGCGTTACCGAACATAGCGGCATTCTGCCGACAGCCGGTAGCGGCGCCGGTCTTGCCACTGTACCCGCTATGGAGCGTCCGCGCAGGGGAATCAGCGCGGCCGGATCATCTCGAACATCGCGTCCGGCCGGATCTCGGCGTAGTAGCCCAGCCCGCCCGCGCGCAGGATCGGCCGTGCCGCCGCCGTGTCGTAGACACCCTCGACCAGCAGCTGCCGCTCGATATGCACCGCCACCACCTCGCCCAGCACCAGCCAGGTTTCGATCTGGTCGCCCGCTGCGCCCTGCAACTGGAGGATCTGCGTCAGCCGGCATTCGAAGTTGACCGGGCTTTCCAGCACGCGCGGCGGCTTCACCAGCCGGCTCGCCGCCGGCGTCAGCCCGCCCAGCACGAACTCGTCCACCTCCGGCGCCACCGTGGCCGAGGTGGCGTTCATCCGCTCCGCCAGCGGGCGCGTGGCGAGGTTCCAGACGAACTCTTTCGTCGCCTCGATGTTGTTGAGGCTGTCCTTGCGGCCGGTGCTGGCGAAGCCGATGATCGGCGGCCGGTAGTTGAAGGCATTGAAGAAGCTGTAGGGCGCGAGGTTGGGCACGCCCGCGGCGCTGAGCGAGGCGATCCAGCCGATCGGCCGCGGCCCGATGATCGAATTCAGCGGGTCGTGCTTCAGCCCGTGCCCGTGGGCCGGCTGGTAGTAGTGCGCGTCTGCGTTGGCCATGCCTGCTTCGTCCTGGTGCCTGCCGCCATCCTACTGCAGCGTCAGCGCCAGCTCATCTCCGTGCGCGGCGCGGTTGCCGGCGTAATCCAGCGCGGTGATGCGCAGTGTGTAGTCGCCCGGCGGCAGCGCGTCGGTATGCCAGCTCCCGCTTTGCGACAGCCCGTCGCGCACCAGGTTGGTGACGACGTAGCGGAAGCGCGTCACGGCGCTGCCATGCACCGTCTCGCCGCTGCGCGCGTCGTAGGCGATCTTCGCCGCGTGCTCGTCCAGCGGCATGCGGTTGAACGCGATGTTCAAGCGCGGCGCTTCGAAGCCGGGCAGGGTGCTGCCGTCGGCGCGCAGCACCTGGTAGCCCAGCGCATACAGGCCCAGGCGGCGGCGCGGCAGGTTGCCGTCCACCTGGTCCCAGGCATCCACCACGATCTGCACGCCCGCCGCATCGCGCGGCACCAGCAGCCGGCCCTTCTGTTTCTTGTCCAGCAACTGCCCCGCGGCGTCGAACAGCTGCACGCCGTCGATATGCGGCGCGACGTGGTCGGCGAAATCGACGAAGCCCAGCGCCACCGCATTGCGCTGCGCATCGTTGCCGTCCAGGCTCAGGTGTACATGCGAAAACGCATTGATCGTGCCCAGCGCCTCGCCCGCCTTGAAGCGCGTGCCGCGGCGCACGCGCACCCGCTCCGGCTTGCCGTCCGCGCCGCGCAGCAGCAGGAAGCGCGACGGGTCCAGCACCGCGTTCTGCGGCGTGCGGCCCACACGCATGTGGATGTAGTCCAGCGCATCCAGCGCCAGCCCCTCGCTCAGCTCGCCGAAGCGCCAGGTGGAGAGCGGGCTGCTCACCTTGCCGTCGGCGATGGCCAGCACCTGCGCGCCCACCTCGGCGTGGATGTCCAGCCCGTCGTGCAGATGATCGCGGCTGTCGCCCTTGTCGTTGCCGCGCACCTCGCCCAGCGTGCCGGCCACTTCATGCCAGGCGTTCTGCGGCGCCACCGGCCAGCGCGCCAGCGTCTGCGGCAGCGGCGCATCGGGCGCCGGGCCGCTGGCCGTCGCCGGCTGCGCAGCACCAGGTATCGTGGCCTGCGCAATGATCTTGTGCACCCGCGCGCTCTGCGCATCCACCGCATAGACCGCGCCCACCGCATCCAGAGCCAGGCCGGCGGGCCGCAGCAGCCGCTCGTTCAGTGACTGTGCGCCGGTCAACGCCACCACCTGCCCGTCCGGCGAATACTGCAACACCCGTCCACGCCCCGACTCGCCTACATAGAGAAAGCCGTCATGCGTTACCGCGATGCTCAGCGGCCGGCGCAGCAGCGCCTCCGTGTCTTCCGGCAGGGTCGAAGCGAAGGTGCTCACCGTGCCGTCCGGCGCCAGCTTGCGGATCGCATGGTTGCGCGGATCGGCGATCCACAGCATGCCCTGCCCATCCACCGCCAGCGCGACGGGCGTGTCGAAGCGCGCATCCGCGCCATGGCCATCGACGAAGCCGGGCAGTTCGCCGCCCGCCAGCGTGCTCACCATGCCGTCCGTGCCGATCACACGGATGCGGTCGTTGTACGTGTCCGCCACGTAGACCTTGCCCTGCGCATCCACCGCCACGCCGATCGGCCCGTTGAAGCGCGCCTGCGCCGCCGGCCCGTCGCGGAAGCCCGCCACGCCGTCACCGGCCAGCGTGCTCACCAGCCCCTGCGGCGTGACCTTGCGAATGGCGTGGTTGCCGGTGTCGGCCACATAGAGATTGCCCGCCGCATCCAGCGCCAGCCCGGACGGCGTATTGAAGCGCGCCGCCGCACCCGGCCCATCGGCAAAGCCCTCGTCACCGCCCGCCAGCGTGCTCACCGTGCCGTCCGGCGCGATGCCGCGGATGCGGTTGTTGTCGCCCGCGTCGGCCACGTAAACCCGGCCCGCCGCACTTACCGCCACGCCATAAGGATCGGCAAAGCGCGCCTGCACGCCCGGCCCGTCGCGCAGCCCCGCCACACCATCACCGGCCAGCAGCGTCAGCCGCGCCGCCCAGCCGAACGGCGTCGGTGCCGGCCCGATCAGGGTGTGCGCCACCGGAGCCTTCGGCCGCTGGTAGATCGCCAGCACCCCCAGGCCGACCAGCGCCAGCACCAGCCAGAGGGTAAGTCGTCGCGTCACGCGGTCCTGCCGGTCGGAAATTCGGGGCCGCATGGTAGCGTATCCGCGCCGCGCTCAAACCTGCTTGCGATAAACCACAAACCCCGAACGCTCCGCCACCTGGTCATACAACTTCATCGCCGTCAGGTTGGTCTCATGCGTCTGCCAGTACACGCGCGGTGACCCGGCCAGGCGGGCCTGCTCATACACCGCCTCGATCAGCGCCCGCCCCACACCCCGGCCGCGCGCCGCCTCGTCGGTATACAGATCCTGCAAGTAGCAGATCGGCGCCAGCAGCGTGGTGCTGCGATGAAACAGGTAATGCACCAGTCCGATCAGGCGCCCGTCGCTCTCGGCCACCAGCGCATGCACCGGCTCATGCGCATCGAAGAACCGCCCCCAGGTCGTTCGCGTGATCTCGCCGGGCAGGGCGGTCGCGCCATGGCGCCCGTAGAACTTGTTGTAGCCATCCCACAGCGGCAGCCAGGCATCGAAATCCGTCTGTGCCACGGGGCGTATGGTGATTGGCGGCGACATGCTGGCTCCGGCGTCTGTCCGGCGCCCAGCTTACCAAGGCGAAGGTCGACGCAGGACGGGCCGGCTCCGCTACAGATTGATCGACGCCAAGGCGGCGCCGAACACCGCCAGGACCACCCAGGCCTGCCACCAGCGCAGCCACCCGGCTGCGCCAATCCGCTAAGCTTGTCGCGGGCGCACCAAGCCGGAACCACCGGCAAGCCATCCAGAACGGCAGCCCGCAACTCTTTTGCAGGGAGAGGAGGAGCGTCACCATGTCATGCAAGCCAGCCGCGACCGGTTCGCGCAGCGGGTGGAGGAGCGCATCGCGCCGTTTCGCCGTCATTCCCTGCCTGTTGCTGGGCATCGCCGCCGCGCAGGCGGACAGCCGCGAGCCCGACGAAGACCTGCGCTATCTCACGCCGGAATCCGTCACCATCCGCCACGAAGGCGACCGCGCCACCTTCACCGTCATCTGGAAAGGCCGCGCCACCGGCAGCCGCGATTGCCCCGACCTGCTCGGCAAGCCCCAACCCGAAAACAACTCCAGCCTCACCGTCTACCAGTCCGAAAGCCGCGACGGCCCCTGGGGCCAGATCTACGAAAATCCCTGCGTGCGCGACACGGGCGAGTACAAGTACACCACCTCACCCTTCGACAAGACCTCGCCGCCGCGCGTCTACTTCAAGGTCAAGGTCTGCGCCCCCGGTGCGGAAGGCCAGGAAGCGGCCTGCGATGCGCGCACGGCGAAAGTGCGTAACGAGACCTACGAGAAGCCGCAGTAAACAAGCGGGCAACGGGCGCAGAGCAAAGGCAGCGCGACCGGCATGACCGCGATCCGCGTCCGCACTGAGACATTGCCTCTTTGACGCTTTCCTGACTGCGAAAGCCATCGATCTCAAGCGCACAAAAAGCCAGGGGCCGCAATCGCGGCCCCTGGCTTTTTGCTGCGTCCGTCTTCAGCCTGACTGATGCGCCCGCATCACGGATAAGGCTGCGGCGGAGGCGGGGGAGGCGGGTAGTAGCCGGGCGGGGGAGGCGGCGCCTGGTAGTACACAGGGGGTGGCGGCGGGGCCGCGTAGTAGACGCGCGGGCGCGGGTCGTAGCCCATCACCTGGTCGCCCTTGGCATACATGCACTGCGAATAAGCCATGTTGTACTGGTGCTGGATCGAGCGGTCCTCGCGCGAGGAGCCGTTGGCGCCGACGTCGGCACCGACCACGCCGCCCGCACCGGCACCGATCGCCGCGCCGCGGCCGCCGCCCACCGCCGCGCCGAGGCCGGCGCCGAGCGCGGTGGTCAGCACCGCCGCGCCGACGCCGCGGTCATTGGCCTTGTCCACCGCTCCGGCGATCTGCTGGCTGGCGTACTGCTTGCACTGCTCCTGCTCGCCCTGGAACACCTCGAACGGCTTGTTCTGCGCCGGGTAGACCTGCACCGTCGGGCCGATCGGCTCCGAGGCGCAGGCGGCGACGAGGCCGGCGCAGGCCATCGCCACCAATTTGAAGGGGGTAGAAACCTTTGCGGTGTTCACTCGAATCTCCTGTCTGTTCGCCAGCGAAACCGGCGTGGACTGAGGGGTATTTCCACACCGCCCGGCAGGCGTTTTTGCCGTTGCCGCCATCTTCTCCCCATAGGATGAACGCCGGCTTAACCGGGGCCCGGTCAGGCGGCAAGCTTTACCTTGCGTAACAAAAAGGGCCGCGTTGGCGGCCCCTTTTGCTGCGTTCCCACAGTCTGCGCCTAGCGCACCCAGTGGCCCGGCACATAGTGGTAATGCGGGCCGCGCTGGTCATAGTGGTCCGGCACCCAGTGGTAACCGCGGCGCGGGGCGATGTAGTGGCCCGGCACCCAGACATAGCGGCCGCCGTCCCAGCGATGGAAGCCCGGCGCCCAGACGTAGCCCACCTGCGGCGGGGGCGGCGGGGCCTCCACGATCGGGGCGGGCGGGCCGATGTTGATATCGACGCCGACACGGGCAGCCTGGCTGGCGGCCGGCAGCGCAAGGCCGCCGGCGAGCAGCAGGGAGGCGAGGATCAGTTTCTTCTGCATGGTGCTTCTCCGCTTGCGGATACGTGGGATCACCTTACGCGGGCTGCCTTAACGCCTTCTTAACCCGGCAGGTTGGGCTTGCGTTAAAAAACGTAAAGACGGTTGTTGTGCTGGAGTCGGACAACATTAATCGTGGTTGTCTTGCTTCCTCCAGCTCTGAAATCTTGGCGTACGCGCTTGCGCGCGCGTCATTGCCTGCGCTGCCTGAAGCCCTGGTTCCGCCCTGAAGGCGGGTTACTTTTCTTTGGGTTTCGCCCAGTAGCGTCCGGTTAATCGCCCAATAGATTCAATTGGTTGGCAGCGGGGTTGTTGTTGAATGAGTCGTTGGCCTGTGCCAAGACGCATTGCAACGTGGTTTTCTCGAACAGCGTGAGACTCAATACCTGTAGCAATTCATAGAGAGAAGCAGTGAGACCCAGCCGTTTGCGCACGATGGCGATCAACACATAAATCGACACGGCAATCCACAATTGGGTCTTCACGGCATTGGTCGAAGTGCCGTAGAAAGCTTTTATGCGCAGATGCTGCTTGATCCATCGGAAAAAGATTTCAATTTGC
>NZ_JONR01000058.1 GCF_000711955.1 Nevskia soli DSM 19509 | reverse complement strand
CGGCTTTCTTTTCGCCCTTGCTCTGAGATCTTCGCGTACGCGCTTGCGCGCGAGGCATTGGAGTCGCAGATTGAAATTACGGTTCCGCCTTGAAGGCGGGGCACTTTCTTGTCTCCGGTGACAAGAAAAGTAACCAAAGAAGCGCCGCCCCGGAGCCTGCGCCCACATTTCGTTTTCGAGTTCATCCTTGCCGTCCCTGGCGAGACTTCATTGCTGTTACCCACCCCCGGCCCGGCCATCCATGGCCGGGCGTTCGGGCCTGTTGGAGTGACATTGAGTCACTCCAACAGGCCCTCACCCTGCGCTTCTCGCCCGCGGCGGGGGGAACGTCAAAAGCGCAAAGCAACGTCAAAAGCCGGAGTGTCGCTCTTGGGCGCTCCTTCTCCCTCTGCGTCATCCCCGCGCAGGCGGGGATCCAGTTTTCCCCGGCCCCTTTCCAGAGGAAAAGGAAAAGCGCTCACCGCATGCGTGCCAACAAAAAACCTTGGCACACATGGCACACATGGCACGCATGGTGAAAAACAGGGGTTTCGGTGCAATGCCCGCGAAACGAACAGGCAAACAAAAACGCCGGCGCGAGGCCGGCGTTTTTGGTGGATCGGTCCGGGCCTAGTTGGCGCGGGCGATGGACAGGCCCTTCAGCAGGTTCAGGCCTTCGAACAGCTCGTAGTCGTTGAGCTGAAGATTGTCGGCATCCTTCGCCGTATCCAGCTTGGCACCATCGGTCGCCGGCTTGGCATCCGTGGCATCGGTCTTGTCGCTCTTGTCTTTATCCGACTTGTCCTTGTCGCCGGCCTTGACCGCGGGCTTGGCGTTGGGATTGTCGAGGCGGCCCTTGAGGTCGGCTTCCTTGATGAAGCCGTCGCCGTCGACGCCGTCGATCTTGCTGATCTTGACCGGCTGCAGCGCCACGTCCGGCACGATGCCCTCGGCCTGGATGGAGCGGCCGCTCGGCGTGTAGTAGCGAGCGGTGGTGAGCTTGATGGCGTCGTCGTTCTGCAGGGGCACGATGGTCTGCACCGAGCCCTTGCCGAAGGTCTTGGTGCCGACCAGGATGCCGCGATGCTGGTCCTGCAACGCGCCGGCGACGATCTCGGCGGCGGAAGCGGAACCGCCATTGACCAGCACCACCAGCGGCTTGCCTTCGATGACGTCACCGGGGGTGGCGTCGAACTCGCGGGTGTTTTCCGGATCGCGGCCGCGGATGCTGACGATGGGACCTTTTACCAGCAATGCGTCGGACACCTTGACCGCGGCGTCGAGCAGGCCGCCCGGGTTGTTGCGCAGGTCCAGCACCACGCCCTTGAGCGGGCTGCCGTTCTGCTTCTTCAGCTTGTTCAGGGTCTCGACGAAGGTCTCGCCGGTGTCGATCTGGAACTGCGAGATGCGCACGTAGGCGTAGCCCGGCTCGAGCAGGCGGCCGCGCACGCTGGTGACCTTGATCAGGTCGCGCTTGAGGTCGAAGGTCAGCGGCTGCTGGGCGCCTTCGCGCACCACCACCAGCTTGACCTTGGTATCGCGGTCGCCGCGCATCTTGTTGACGGCGTCGTTGAGGCTCATGCCCTGCACCGGGCTGTCGTCGATCTTGACGATCAGGTCGCCCGGCTTGATGCCGGCCTTGGCGGCCGGGGTGTCGTCCATCGGCGTGATGACCTTGACCAGGCCATCCTGCATCTGCACCTCGATGCCGAGACCGCCGAACTTGCCGGTGGTGACGACATTCATGTCCTTGTACTCCTCCTTGTTCAGGTAGGCGGAGTGCGGATCGAGGCCGGAGAGCATGCCGCGCAGGGCATTCTGCAGCAGGGTCTTGTCGTCCACCGGCTCGACGTATTCGGCCTTCACCTTGTCGAGGATCTGCACGAAGCTGCGCAGGTCGTCGAACGGCAGGCTGGATTGCGCCTGCGCCGCCTGGCGCTCGGCCATGACGCCATGGGTGATGGTGATGCTGGCGCCTAGGACGACGCCGGCCGTGAGGGCCAGGATGACACGCGAGGAGGAGGACATAGGGGAACGGTTGAAGACGACTGATCAAGAAGATAGCACAGCGAGGCTAAAGACCGTGGATTGGCGCGGTGGTTCAAGCCGTTTGCACCGGAATCGCCCGCCGAAAAGCCGGTCTGGGGTGGGCCACCGTCACTGGCCAACCCGGAATTCAGCGGCTCAGCCAATCCTTGGGATCCATCGGATCGGCGCCCTTGCGCACTTCGAAATACAGGCCGGGCTGCTCATAACCGCCGGTGTTGCCGGCCTTGGCGATGACGTCGCCGGCGCCCACCCACTCCCCGGCGGTGCGGGTCACGGCGCTGTTGTGGCCGTAAAGGGTGAAAAAGCCTTTTTCGTGCTGCAGCACCACGATCAGGCCGTAGCTGCTGAGCCAGCCGACGTAGGCGACGCGGCCGCGCGAACTGGCCCGCACGGGCGAACCCTCGGGCGCGGCGATCCACATGCCCTTCCACTGCAAATGGCCCCCGGCCTTGGCCTCGCCGTAATGGGCCAGCACCTCGCCGCGCAGGGGCCACGCCATCTTGCCGCGCATTTCCGGGAACGACTTGCTGCCGCCTTCCGGCTCCACCGGCACGTCGGCCAGGGCCTGGCGCAGCTGTTCGAGCAGGCTGCCGAGCTGCTTTTCGCTGGCCTGCAGGCCTTTCAGCTCCTGCGCCTCGCCGGCGATGCGCTGGGACACCTGGCTCATCGCCGCGGCGCGCTCGCGCCGGTTCGCCTCCAGCACGGACAGGGCCTGCTTGTGGCTGTCCTGCAGGGTGTGGAGCGAGTCGAGCTGGGCCTGGTACTGGGCCTGCAGCTCGGCGACCCGCTTGATTTCCACGCCGATGGCGTCGATCGAGGCGGCCCGGGCCCGGTTCAGGGCGTCGTAATAGACCAGCATGCGGTCGACGCGGTCGGGGTCCTGCTGGCTCAGCAGCAGCTCGGCCTTGCCGCCCCGGCCCATCATGTAACTGGCGCGCAGCTGGCGCGCCAGCGCTTCCTTCTGCTCGGCCAGGCGACGCTCGGCGGCGGCCTGCTCGGCCTGGGCCTGGCGCACCTTGGTGGCCTGCAGGTCGATCTGGGCGGCGATGCGGCGGGCCTCGCCGCCGGCCTCGTCGACCTTGCGCTCGGCCGCCTCGACCGCGGCGCGCAACTGGTCCTGCTCACCCTTGTCATGCTCGATGCTCTTCGACACGGCATCGATGCGGTTGCGCACCTTGGCCAGTTCCTCGGCGCTCTGCTGGTAGCGTTCGTCGCCGGCAGCCGCCGCCACGGCCGCCAGCAGGGCGGCGGCCAGGAACAGGGCGGATTGTCGGCTTTTCGGGATCATGCGGCGGGTGCGATAATGATAGTAGAACCCGCAAGCGGCGGCCTGCGGGCGGCTGCCGGGATTAAGGGAACTGGATTCCGGGCCGGAACGCCCCTATCTTCAGGCCTGAGCTACGTTGCAGACGTTCACCACGGACACCGATGTCACAGCTACTCGAATTTTTTAACCACCATCTCTACCTGTTCGCCGGCTTCGGCGCTGCGCTGCTGCTGTTCATCGCCAACGAGGTGCATGGCGCCCTCACCGGCGGCGTGAAGCTGGCGCCGCTGCAGGCGGTGCGGCTGATCAACGACCGCGAGGCGGTGGTGGTCGACCTGCGCCCGGTCGGCGACTACAAGAAGGGCCATCTGCTCAACGCCCTCAACCTGCCGGTGGCCAAGCTGGAAGAGCGCGCCAGCGAACTGGGCAAGGACAAGAGCAAGCCGGTGCTGCTGTATTGCGCGCTCGGCAGCGTCGCCGGCGAAGCGGCGGCCAAGCTGCGCAAGCTTGGCTATACCGAGGTCTACCCGCTGCGCGGCGGCATCAATGGCTGGCTCGGCAGCAACCTGCCGGTGACAGTCAAATAGGCCTGCCGATCCCGCGATGAAGCCCGTCCTCGTCTACAGCACGCGCATCTGCCCTTACTGCATGATGGCCAAGCGCCTGTTGTCGAACAAGGGCGTGGCTTACGAGGAAGTGCTGGTGGACGTGGACTGCAACCGGCGCGGCGAGATGCTGCAGCGCTCCGGCGGCCGCCGCACCGTTCCGCAGATTTTCGTCGGCGACCGCCATGTCGGCGGCTACGACGACCTGGCCGCCCTGGATCGGGCCGGGCAGCTCGACCCGCTGCTCCGGGATTCCTGAATCCGTCGACCGGCGCGCGGCGGCGGATTTCGTCAAACTGCCGCCGATTCGATCTACGATCCCTTTAACGATTTCCCTTCAACCTCTCTTTTTCGATCAGAACCCCGGTAATCCCATGTCAGAAGAACTTTCCACCCCGCCGCCCGCCCGCCAGATTGCACTGCAGCGGATCTACCTGAAGGACGCTTCGGTGGAAGTGCCGCTGGCGCCGCAGGTGTTCACGCGCCAGTGGAATCCGCAGCTGGACGTGCAGGTCGGCACCGCCACCACCCCGCTCGGCGACGGCGTGCACCAGGTGATGCTGACCGTCACCGTCACCGCCAAGCTGGGCGAGGAAACCGGCTTCCTGGTGGAAGTGCACCAGGGCGGCATTTTCCAGCTGATCGGAATCACCGCCAGCGAAGATATCCAGGCGATCCTCGCCGGTTACTGCCCCGGCGTGATCTTCCCCTTCGCCCGCGAAGCGGTGGCGGACCTGATCCAGCGCAGCGGCTTCCCGCCGGTCCTGCTGCAGCCGATCAATTTCGAAGCGCTGTACATGGAACACCTGGCGCGCGCGCGCGAACAGGCCGTGGCCGCGGGCAACAACGCCGGCGCCACCGTCCAGTAAGACACAGCCGCCGTGAGCGAGCACAAGCCGATCACGGTGCTGGGCGCGGGTGCGTTTGGGACGGCGCTGGCCATCCAGTTGTCGCGGCGCGGCGCGCCTACCTTCCTGTGGGGGCGCGACGCGACGGTGATGGCGACGCTGCAGGAATCGCGCGAGAACCCGCGCTATCTGCGCGGCTGCGCCTTCCCCGCCCACCTCACCGCCACCGCCAATCTGGCCGAGGCGGTGCGCGAGAGCGGCGATCTGCTGATTTCCACGCCGAGTCCGGCACTGCGCGAAACCTGCGAACGCCTCAAGCCGCTGGTGCGGCCGGAGCAGGGCATCGCCTGCGCCTGCAAGGGCCTGGAGCCGGGCAGCGGGCGCCTGGCGCATGAGGTGATCGCCGATGTGCTCGGCGACAAGCACGCCATTGCCGTGGTGTCCGGTCCCACTTTCGCCAAGGAATTGGGCCTGGGCCTGCCGACCGCGGTCACCGTGGCGTCCACCGATGCGGACTTCGCCATGCGGCTGGCGGCGGCGTTCCACGGCGACGGCTTCCGCGCCTACACCTCCAGCGACGTGATCGGCGTGGAGATCGGCGGCGCGGCCAAGAACGTGCTAGCCATCGCAGTGGGCATCGCCGACGGCCTGGGCCTGGGCGCCAACACCCGCGCGGCGATGATCACCCGCGGCCTCAACGAGATCCGTCGCCTCGGCGCCGCCCTCGGCGCGCAGTCGGAAACGCTGATGGGCCTGGCCGGCCTGGGCGACCTGGTGCTGACCTGCACCGACAACCAGTCGCGCAACCGCCGCTATGGCCTGATGCTGGGCCAGGGCAAGAAATCGGAAGAGGCCCAGGCGGCGATCGAAGGCGTGGTGGAAGGCGTGCGCGCCGCGCCGGAGGTGCTGCGGCTGGCGCGGAAGCTGGACGTGGAGCTGCCGCTGCTGGAAATGGCCGGCGCGGTGATTTCCGGCGCGGTGACGCCGGTGGAAGCGCTGCAACGCCTGGCGGAGCGGCCCCTGCGGGCGGAAGCGGGATAAAAAGCCGGTGGCTGGTGATTGGTCACTGGTTGCCAGTGAACGGCACAAGCGGAAAGATAGCTACCGGGCAGCTTTTCCCCTAGTCACCAACCACTAATCACTGGCCACTGCTTTTGGACGACATCATCCTCTGGTTCATCCCGGTGTTCGTCGCCTCCCTCGGCGCCGAGCTGTTCTGGGCCTGGAAGAAACAGCGCGACATCTACGAGAAGAAGGACACGCTGGCCTGCCTGGCGATGGGCCTGGGCAACGTCATCATCGCGGCGCCGCTGAAGTTCTTCTGGTTGTGGCTGTACACCCTGGTGTACCAATTCCACCTGTTCGAATTGCCGATGAACGCCTGGTGGAGCTGGGCGCTGCTGCTGGTGGGGGACGACTTCTGCTACTACTGGTTCCACCGCTGCCACCACCGCATCCGCCTGCTCTGGTGCACCCACGTCAACCACCACTCCAGCCAGCGCTTCAACCTGGCCGTAGCCCTGCGCCAGCCCTGGACCGAGGCGATCACCGGCTATTGGTTCTGGCTGCCGCTGCCCCTGCTCGGCTTCCACCCGGCCGCGGTGCTGATCCAGATGTCGATCAGCCTGATCTACCAGTTCTTCGTGCACACCGAGGCGGTGCGCAGCCTCGGCCCGCTGGAATGGTTGTTCAACACACCGTCGCACCACCGCGTGCACCACGGTTCCAACCCGCGCTACCTGGACCGCAACTACGGCGGCATCTTCATCATCTGGGACCGCCTGTTCGGCAGCTTCGAGCCTGAGGACGAGCCGGTCCGCTACGGATTGACCACGAATATCGACAGCTTCAACCCGCTGAAGATCGCCTTTCACGAATGGGCGGCGCTATTCCGCGAACTGGGCCGCGCACGCAGCCTCAAGGAAGCGTGGCGGGCAATGGCCTTGCCGCCGGGAACCACCGGGACGCATTGAGGCGCGCGCCACCAGGGCATGCGGCAACTCAGTCGCGCGGCGCGCTGCCCTCGTAACCCAGTTGCCGCCACGCTTCATATACCGTCACCGCCACGGCGTTGGACAGGTTGAGGCTGCGCACGCCGGGGCGCTGCGGCAGGTAGAGGCGCTGCTCCGGCGGCAGGGCGTCGAGCAGTTCGGCGGGCAGGCCGCGCGTCTCGGGGCCGTACAGCAAGAGGTCGTCGGGGCGGTAGCGCACCGCGTCGTAGCGGGTGCGGCCGCGGGTGCTGAAGGCCAGCCAGCGCGCCGCCGGCATCGCCGCCCGTACCTCCTCGAGGCTGTCGTAGACCTTCAGCTCGGCGTACTCGTGGTAGTCGAGCCCGGCGCGCCGCAGCTGCGCATCATCGAGGCTGAAGCCCAGCGGCCGCACCAGGTGCAGCCGCGCGCCGCTGTTGGCGCAGAGCCGGATGATGTTGCCGGTGTTGGGTGGAATTTCCGGCTGGTACAGGACGATGCCGAGCATGCTTCAGGAATGCGAATTCATTGACGGGTGAAGGAACCTGCGCGGGCGCCGTAGCCGACTGCCCCCGGCCGGTTCCCGAATCGGATGGGGGGTATCCCCGAGATTGACAGGACTATACCCCGCGCCTAGTCTCCTCGAACCGGGGGATCTGAATAAAGGGCCGGTGTGCCATGTCCGTTAAATCCAGGGTTTTCGCTTTTGCCGCCGCCGCGGTGCTGCTCGCGGCTTCCGCCTCCGCCGTCGCGGAGGATAGTGTCGATGCCAGCTTCAGCAGCCAAAACGACGCCACGCCCTCGTCCGGCGCCATCCTCATGGATGTGGTGGTGCTGCGTCCGTTGAGCCTGGTCGGCACCGTGCTCGGCACCGCCGTGTTCGTGGTCGGGCTGCCGTTCGAGCTGTTGGCCGGCGACGTTTCCGGGCCGGCCAATCGCCTGGTGGCGCAGCCCGCCAAGTTCACCTTCACCCGTCCCCTGGGCGATACCGGCGACCACTAGGCATCGCGGGGTACGCCGCACCGCCCTGCACCCGGTTCAGGGATGCAGGGCGGGGATAGCCTTCAGCGCAGCTGCTTGCCGTCCGAATCCAGCACCCGCACTTCGCCGAGCTTGAGCGCGCGCACCGGCGCTTCGATCTTGGCCAGGTCGCCGACCACCACCCAGATCAGTTCCTCCGGCTTCACCAGCTTCACCGCGGCTGCCTTCAGCTGCGGCGCGGTGAGCGCCTCGACGCGCGGCACGTAGGCGTTCCAGTAGTCGTCCGGCAGGCCGAATTCGACCAGGTGGCCGACCGCGCCGGCGACCTCGCCGATGCTCTCGAACCCGCCCGGCAGCGAGCGCACCTGGGCCTGCTTGGCCATGTCGATTTCCGCCGGGAGCAGCGGCCGCGAACCGAGCACCTCCACCAGCTCCTTGTGCATCTCGTGCATGGAGTCGGCGGTGTGCGGCTGCTCGACGTTGGCGTAGGCCAGGTAGACCTGCGGATCGCGCGCCTCCAGCAGGCTGGAATTGGCGCCGTAGCTCCAGTGCTTGGTCTCGCGCAGATTGAAGTTGAGGCGCGAATCGAACATGCCGCCGAGCGCGGTATTCACGGTGTGCATCGCCTCCTGGTCCGGATCGGCTGCCGGCGGCGCCAGGTTGGCGGCGAGGATCAGCGACTGCGCCGAACCCGGCTTGTCGATCAGGAACACGCGCTGCGCCTCGTGACGCGGCGGCGCCACGGTGTTCTTCACCGGCAGCGGCGCGTCCGGCGCATGCCAGCCGCCGAATTTCTGCTCCAGCAGCGGCTTGATCTGCGCCAGGGTGGTATCGCCCACCACCACCAGGGTGGCGTTGTCGGGCCGCAGCCACTTCTGCTGGAAGCCGCTGAGATCCTCGCGGGTGATGGCCTTGACGTCGGCGGGCAGGCCGAGCCCGGCGTAGGCATAGGGGTGGCCCTCGCCGAACAGCTGCCGCGACAGCACGCGCCGCGCCATGCCGAAGGGCTCGGACTTCTCCTGCACGATGGCCGCCAGCAGGCGCTGCTTGACGCGCGCCAGTTCGGCCTCGGGGAAGGTCGGCTGGGTCACCAGGGTGGCGTACAGGTCGAGCGAGTCGGCCAGCTTCGGCGTAATGGCCGAGAGGCCGATGAGGGAAACGTCGCGGTTGTTGGCGACGCCGACGCTGGCGCCGAGCTCCGCCTCGCGCCGGGCGATTTCCGGCGAGCCGAGCTTGCCGGCGCCTTCGTCGAGCATGTCCAGGGTCAGCGCGGCGGTGCCGGACTTGACGCCGGCATCGGCGGCGCGGCCGGCATTGAACAGCAGGCTGAAGTTGAGGGCCGGAATGCCGTGGCGCTCGGCCAGGATCAGCTTGAGGCCGTTGGACAGGGTGTCGTGCTGCAGCGGCGGCAGCTTCAGCGCCGGCGCCTCGGACAGGGCCGGCAGCTTGCTGCGGTCGGCACCGGCGGCGGCGGCCTTGAAGTCGTCCTGCGGATGCACTTCGAGCGTGAAGCTGCCCTGGGTCACCCAACGCTGCGTGGCGTCGCGCACGTCGGCCGGGGTGGCGTCGCGCTGGTAGCCCAGTTCGATGCGGTAGTGCGCCGGGTCGTCGTGGAAAGTCTGGTTGGCGGCGAGCAGGCCGGCCTTGCCGCCGGAGCCGCCGACCTTGTCCAGGCTGTGCACCATGCCGGCATAGGTGCCGGTGTCGATGCGGTCCAGCTCTTCGGCGGTGGGGCCGTCGCGGCGGATGCGGTCCAGTTCCTCGCGAATGGCCTTCTCCACCACGCCGAGGTCGCCGCCCGGCTTGACCGTGGCGACGATCTGCAGCTGGCCGCCGATTTCGTTGCCGTCGACCCCCGCCTCGACTTCAGTGGCGATCTGGTCGCGGTAGACCAGGCGCTGATACAGGCGGCTGTCCTTGCCGCCGCCGAGCACCTCGGCCATGGTCTGCAGCAGCACGTTGTCGCGCTCGCCGTCGCCGGGAACGTTCCACACCATGTAGACGCGCGGCAGCGGCACGCGGTCGACGATGCTCATGCGCTTGTCGCCCTGCATCGGCGCCGGCCAGCTCTGCACATGCGCCACCGGCGGCCCCGGCGGCAGGTCGCCGAAGTAGTGCTCCACCTTGGCCTTGACCGCGGCGGTATCGACGTCGCCGGCGATGGCCAGCACGGCGTTGTTGGGGCCGTAGTAGGTGCCGAACCACTTCTTCACGTCGGCCAGGGTGGCGGCGTTCAGGTCGGCCTCGCTGCCGATGGTGGTCCAGGAATAGGGGTGGCCGGGCGGATAGGTCTGCTCGGCGATGAGGTCGCCCACCGTGCCGTAGGGCTGGTTCTCGTCCTGGCGCTTTTCGTTCTCGACCACGCCGCGCTGCTGGTCGAGCTTGGCCTGGGTGATGGACTGGGCCATGTAGCCCATGCGGTCGGACTCCAGCCACAGCGCGCGGTCCAGCGCCGAGGTCGGCACCGTCTCGAAGTAGTTGGTGCGGTCGACGTTGGTGGTGCCGTTCATGTCGGTGGCGCCGGCCGGCTCCAGTACCTGGAAGTAGTCCTTGTCGAAGTGCTGCGAGCCTTCGAACATCAGGTGCTCGAACAGGTGGGCGAAGCCGTGGCGGCCGGCCGGCTCGTTCTTGGAGCCGACGTGGTACCAGACGTTGAGCGCCACCACCGGCGTCTTGTGGTCCTCGTGCACCAGCACGGTGAGGCCGTTGGGCAGGAGGAAGCGCTGGTAGGGGATGTCGATGTCCGGCATGGCCGCGGCCTTCGCCGCGAGGGGGGCATCGGCGGCTGCGGGGGAGGACTGTGAAGACTGGGCGGCGCAGGCGGACAGGCAAAATGCTGCCGCGAATGGGACAATGAAGCGCATGAAGACTCCGTTATTGTTGTCGCCAGTGTAGGGGCTTGCACTTGAACGCGCAGGCGAGCCCCTCTGACCGCGCCACCCAGGCAGGCGTTCCGTGCCTGACGCTCGGCCCGGGGCACCGTCTCGACGGTGCCGTTTTCCTGGCGTCCCCCAACCATGACGAGCGTCCCGACCCGGCCGACATCTCGCTGCTGGTGATCCACGCCATCTCGCTGCCGCCGGACCAGTTCGGCGGGCACTGGATCGACGACCTGTTCCTCAACCGCCTCGACCCGGCGGCGCACCCCTACTTCGCCGGCATCCACACCCGCCGCGTCTCGGCGCACGCCTGCATCTTCCGCGACGGCGCCATCACCCAGTACGTGCCGTTCGACCGCCGCGCCTGGCATGCCGGCGAATCGCGCTTCGAGGATCGTGGCCGCTGCAACGACTTCTCCATCGGCATCGAGCTGGAAGGTTGTGATACCAAGCCTTTCAGTGACGCGCAGTACGCCACGCTGATCGCGGCGGCGCGGGCGCTGCTGCCGCACTACCCGGCGATCACGCCGCGGCGCATCGTCGGCCACAGCGATATCGCCCCGGTGCGCAAGACCGACCCCGGCCCGCACTTCGACTGGGCGCGCTTCCGCGCCGGCCTAGGGCCTGTGAACGCTGATTTGATCGCTGCGACGGTCTCTGGAGGCGTCCAGCGCAAGGAGAGAGGAGCGTGATGTACTGGAAGTACATGAGCGACGAACGACGCCGCGATGGGCGCCTCCAGAGGCCGTCCCGGAGGGTTGCGCCCAAAATCGAGCCATGCGGCGTTGTCGCCCTTGGCCATGGAACAACCATGGCCAGCGGGCTCCGCCTTGCCTGGCTCGATTTTGGACTGCAACGCAGCGATCAAATCAGCGTTCACAGGCCCTAGCCCCATGAAACTGCTCGCCATGCTGCTGGCCCTGGGCGCGGAGCGGCTGTTCTCGCCCTATCGCGATTCCGCCAACCGCCGCGAGGTGTGGGCCTTCCTGCAGCGGCTGCTGCCGGCGCCGGGGTTCTGGCAGGCGGGATGGATGCCGCCGCTGCTGGTGCTGCTGCCGACCCTGGCGGTGCTGCTGATCCAGCGCGAGATCCACAACGAATTCTTCAAGCTGCCGTTCCAGGCGCTGCTGCTGTTCCTGTGCCTGGGGCCGCGCGACCTGGCCGACGACGTGCAGAAGCTGCGCGCCGCGCGCGCCGCCGGCGACAGCGAGACGGTGCTGCGCCTGAGCGGCACCTTGCAGATGGGACCGGAGCCGGACGCCGACCATCGCAGCCTGCTCGGCGCGTTGTTCATCCAGTCGCACGAACGTCTGTTCGGCACGCTGTGGTGGTTCCTCGCCGCCGGGCCGGCGGGCGCGGTGCTGTACCGCCTGGCCAGCCGCCTGCCGGTGCTGATCGCCGACACGGACAGCCCGGCGGGACGCAGCGCGGCGCAACTCCACGCCGTCCTGGCCTGGGTGCCGGTGCGGCTGACCGCGGTGCTGTTCGCCCTGGCCGGCAGCATGGATGACGCCATCGCCGACTGGCGCCAGCTGGGGCCGCACCCGGACTGGAAGCGACAGACCTGGAACGTGCTCGCCACCGTGGCCAGCGCGGCCCTGGACTGGGAAGACGGCGGCGGCCCGGTGGTGGCGTCTTCCCTGGACGCGGCGCTGGCCGAGGTGCTGCGCATGCAGCAGCGCGCGCTGCTGATCCTGCTGGCGCTGGCGGCGCTGTTCACCGCCGGCATCTGGATCGCATGAAGCTGCGCCCGTTCCGGCGCGGCATCGCCGCGCTGTTCCTGACCCTGTGCTGCAGCCTGGCGCATGCCGGGGCGCCGCCGCAGCGGGTGGTGACGCTGGCGCCGCACCTGACCGAGCTGGTCTGCGCCGTCGGCGCCTGCGGCCGGCTGGTGGGTGTGTCGGCTTACAGCGACTACCCGGCGCAGGTGAAAGATCTGCCGCAGGTCAGCGACGCTGTCACGGTGAACCTGGAAGCGGTGCTGGCCCTGAAACCGGACCTGGTGCTGGCCTGGGACGGCGGTACGGCGCCGGAGACGATGACGCGCCTGCGCGGCCTCGGCCTGCGGGTGGAGCCGCTGCGGGTGCGCGGGCTGGAAGACGTGGCGGCGGCGCTGGAAGAAACCGGGGCGCTGCTCGGCAGCGCCGATGCCGCGCGGCAGGCGGCACAGGCCTATAGCACGCGCCTGACGCAGCTGCGCACCCGTTGGCATGGGGCCGCGCCGATCCGCACGGTCTACCAGATCGAAACCGCGCCGGCCTACACCGTCAACCGCGACAGCCCGATCAGCGAGGCCATGGCCCTATGCGGCGGCGTCAACGTCTTCGCCGATCTGCCGCGACTGGCGGCACCGGTCAGCGCCGAGGCCATGCTGGCAGCCCGGCCGGAGGCGGTGCTCTTTGGCGGCGAGGAGAACGCGCAGGCGATCCGCCACTACTGGGCGCGCCTGGCCGGCGCGCCTGCGGCTCGCAGCGGCAACCTCTACGCGGTCGACGCCAATCTGCTGGCACGCGCCACGCCGCGCCTGCTGGACGGGGTGGAGCAGGTCTGCACCATCCTCGACCAGGCGCGGGCACATCGCGAAAAGGCCCGCGCGCAACACTGATTCGCGAATGCGGGTCGGGTACGGGCCCGCGCTTCTGGCAAAATACGCTTCTATGTCGCTCCCTTCCCCGCCGCTCTCCCCCATCCTTTCGGTTCGCCACCTCAAGGTCTACTTCCAGCCGCGCGGCATCCTGCCGTGGCAGCGCAAGGGCGAGATCCGCGCGGTGGACGACCTGCACCTGGACCTGCGCGCCGGGGAGACGCTGGGCATCGTCGGAGAGTCAGGTTGCGGCAAGTCCTCGCTGGCGCGGGCGCTGATCGGCCTGGAAACGCCGACCTCGGGTTCGATCCGCTATGCCGGCCGCGAACTGGCGAACCTGTCGAAGAAGGACTGGCGGCCGCTGCGGCGCGAGTTGCAGATGGTGTTCCAGGACCCGCTGGCCAGCCTCAGCCCGAAGATGACGGTGGGCCAGATCGTGGCCGAGCCGCTGCGCGAGTTGTGCCCGGAGATCCCCGCGTCCGAGCATGCGCAGCGCGTGGCCGCGATGCTGGAGCGCGTTGGCCTGTCGCGCGACATCGTCGACCGCCATCCGCACGAATTCTCCGGCGGCCAGGCGCAGCGCATCGGCATCGCCCGCGCGCTGATCGTCAAGCCGAAGGTGCTGATCTGCGACGAGGCGGTCTCGGCGCTCGACGTGTCGGTGCGGGCGCAGATCGTCAACCTGCTGGTGGAACTGCGCCAGGAGTACGGCCTGACCCTGATCTTCATCGCGCACGACCTGGCCATCGTGCGCTACCTGTGCGACCGCGTGCTGGTGATGTACCTGGGCAAGGTGATGGAGCAGGCCGGCGCCGCCGACCTGTTCGGCACGCCCAAGCATCCCTATACCCGCGCGCTGATGGCGGCAGCGCCGGCGGCGGCAGGAGCGGCGCCTCCCGTCGAGGCAGACGGCAAGAAAAAGAAGAAGCCCAAACCACCCGCCGGCGACCTGCCCAGCCCGGCGCATCCGCCGATGGGTTGCGTCTTCCATACGCGCTGCCCGTTGATGGAGTCGGCCTGCGTCGCCTCGGTGCCCAGCCTGCGCCGGGTCGGCGTCGAGCATTACGCCGCCTGCCACTTCGTGGCCGCTTCGGACCGCGCCGAACTGCAGCGCTGAATCCGGCGCAGCGGTACTGCCTCAGGACTGCCTCAGGCGTTCGGCACCGCGCCGCACTGCGGCTTGTTTCCCGCAGCGCGCGCCTGCTCGTAGAGCGGCAGGTCCTGCGGCAAACGCTGCTGGATCTGGGCGATGCGGGTGGTATCTGAGGGATGATCCGACAGCAATTCCGGCGGCTTGCCGCCGAGTTGGGACATGTTCTGCCACAAGACCACAGCCTGACGCGGATCGAAGCCGGCGCGCGACATGAAGTCCAGCCCGAGCAGGTCCGCTTCCGATTCCTGCGCCCGCGAAAACGGCAACAGGATGCCGTACTGCGCACCCAGCCCGAGGGCGGCCTGGGCCAGGCCGCCGCCGCCGGAACCGTCGTCGCCGACGATGGCGCCGACCACGCCCAGCGCGCCCTGGGTGGCGTATTGCTGCGATACACGTTCGTTGCCATGCCCGGCCACCACGTGCGACACCTCGTGCGCCAGCACCGCCGCCAGTTGGTCCTGGTTGCGCACCACCTTGAACAGGCCGGTGTAGACGCCGATCTTGCCACCCGGCAGGGCGAAGGCGTTGACCTCGTCGCTGCGGAACACCTTCACCTCCCAGTTGGCGTTGTAGCCGGCGACACGCGTCACCGACTGCGCCACGCAGCTGACAAAGGCATTGGCCTGGCCGCCGCTTTCGACGGGTGTCTTCTTGGCGGTCTGGGCGAAGGCGGCCACACCCATCTGCGCCATGTCGTCGTCGGTGAACAGCTTCAGCTGGCTGCGGCCGAGCGGCGAGGTGGCGCAGGCTTGCAACAACAGGGCCGCGGCGAGCGGCAGGGCGAGGCGACGCATGACGGGACTCCGCGAAGGACAATCTGCAACGGCCGGGCGGGCCGGATCGGGGAATTCTAACCGGTTGGAACAGGCCGATTCAGAACCCCGGAACGTCGCTTTCATCACCGTCGCCTTGCCCAAAAAAAAACGGTAAATTGCAGGAAGGGGGTTCCGTCGACGGCGCGACAGGGACCGTTATCGGGCCTCCACATCATGGCTGTTTGTCGCTATCGGCAAGAGGAAGATTTGGCTTTATGTCTAATCGTGAAACGGGGACGGTGAAGTGGTTCGACAACGCCAAGGGCTACGGCTTCATCCAGCGTGGCGCTGGCAACGACGTGTTCGTGCACTTCAAGCAGATTCGCGGTGAAGGTTTCCGCACACTACAGGAAGGACAGGAGGTCCAGTTCAGCGTGGTACAGGGACAGAAAGGCCCGCAGGCCGAGGACGTGGCGCTGGTCTGAAGGCTGCGTGGTGGCAAAATTCGAGCGCCGGAGGGGAAGCCGTCCGGCGCTTTTTTATTTAGAGCCTGGCGACACGGTAGGTCGGATCAAGCGCAGCGGATCCGACATTGCGCGGTCCAGCCTGCCTGTCGGTTCCGGGCGTGGTGCGCCTCCCTCGATCCGCCCGCAAAGCGGGCTACTCGGGACAGGCCCGAACCGACCTACGGCGCCGGATGATCCGGGATCGAAACGATCAACCAGCGGCGGTAAAGGCTTTTTTCATGCCGGCGCTGGATACGCTGAGACCGCCGAGCGACCAGCCGCCGTCCACCGGCAGCACCACGCCGGTGACATAGCGCGCATAGGGGCTGCTCAGCCACAGGCAGGCGTTGGCGATGTCGTCGGTGCTGCCGAAGTGGCCCAGCGGCACACTCTCGGCCACCAGCTTGCGCGTGGCTTCGTTCGGCGCCAGGCGGTTCATGCCCTCGGTGCCGTCGATGGGGCCCGGGGTGACCGAGTTGATGCGCACGCCCGCGGCAGCCCATTCCATCGCGGCGACACGGGTCACCATGTCGACGCCGGCCTTGGCGGCGCAGACATGCATCTGGAACTCCATCGGAATGTAGGCTTGCGGCGCGGAGATGTTGACGATGGAGGCGCCGGGTTTGTTGAGATAGGGATAGGCCGAGCGCAGCACATGGAAGGTGCCGAGCAGGTCGATATCGACCACCGACTTGAAGCCGTTGGGCGAGATGCCCAGCGCCGGCGAAGGGAAATTGCCGGCCGCGCCGGAGATCAGCACGTCGATGGCGCCGAGACGGGACTGGGTTTCCTTGAAGGCGGCTTCCACCGCCGCGTAGTCGCGCACGTCGACCGCGAAGCCGACGGCTTCGCCGCCGTGGGTCTTCAGCGCCGCCACCGCGGCATCGACCTTGTCCTGCTTGCGCGAGATGACCGCCAGTTTGGCGCCGGCCTTGGCGAAGGCATGGGCCACGCCGAGGTTGATGCCGCTGGTGCCGCCGGCGATGAAGACGGTCTTGCCGCTGAAATCGAACGGGGTGCTCATCTGCTTTTCTCCTCGGTTTTTTATGTATTGATCACGCTGGCGGCGTGTAGCGCAGCTCCTGCAACAGCTGGCCGTGCAGCGCGGGCGTGGCCGCCAGCACGCTGGTGGTGTCCAGCCCCAGGGGCGCGCCCTGCAGGTCGGTGAACTTGCCGCCGGCCTCGTGGACGATGACGCTGCAGGCGGCGATGTCGAGGATGTTGACGTCGGACTCGATCACCGCGTCGAGCTTGTTCGCCGCGAGCCAGTGGTAATGCAGGAAATCGCCGTAGCCGCGGATGCGATGCAGGCGCGGGATCAGGCCGCCGAGCCGGGCCCAGGCTTCGCTGCGGGCCAGCCGCGCGAGATTGCCGGTGGAGAGCGTGGCCTTGGCCAGATCGGTGTTGTCCGACACGCGCAGGCGCTCGCCGTCGAGCCAGGCACCCTGGCCTTTCTCGGCCCAGGCGGTCTCGCCGATGCCGCCGTTCCAGCACGGCGCCGAGGACACGCCCAGCACCAATTCGCCGCGGCGCATCAGCGCGATCTGCACCGAAAACAGGGGATAACCCCGGACGAAGGCCTTGGTGCCGTCGATGGGATCGATCAGCCAGAGGTGTTCGGCGTCGCCGGTTTCCCGGCCCAGTTCCTCGCCATAGAAGCCGTGGGACGGAAAGTGGTTCTTCAGCACCGCCTTGATGGCACCCTCGGCGGCGATATCGACCTCGGTCACCGGGCTGGCATCGGCCTTGTAGTTGACCTGGAAATTGCCGCGGTAGGCCTTGCGGATCAGGGTGGAGGCCGCTTCCGCGGCTTCGAGCGCGGCGTTGAGCAATGCGCTGGGCATGTCGTTCCTTTTCGCTCCTTCTGCCTGGAGCCGGGGCGCCAATGATACCGCCGACGGAGGCATAAGGGCTTGTCCGCGGATAAGCGCCATGGCAGCGCCGGCCGCCCCGGTGGCGTTAAGCTTCGTCTTCGACCACAGCGAGGCAATGCTTTCCATGGGCCACCGACTCAGCAAGATCGTCACCCGCACCGGCGACAAGGGCGAAACCGGCCTCGCCACCGGCGAACGCCTGTCCAAGAGCGCGCCGCGGGTGCAGGCGATGGGGGAAGTGGACGAATTGAACTGCGCCGTCGGCCTGTTGCTGATACAGGAACTGCCGCAGGACATGCGCGCTTCGCTGTCCCTGACACAGCATGAGTTGTTCGATCTCGGCGGCGAGCTGTCGATGCCCGGCTCGGCGCTGATCAAGGAAAGCTATCTGCTGCGGCTCGATGGCGAACTGGAAGGCTTGAATGAAACCCTGCCGCCGCTGAAGGAGTTCGTGTTGCCGGGCGGCAATGCACCTGCGGCTTATGCGCACCTGGCGCGGGCCATTGCGCGGCGCGCGGAGCGGGCGTTGTGGCTGCTCAATGCGCAGGAGCCGCTGAGTCCGTTGGCGCCGCAGTACCTCAATCGCCTGTCCGACTATTTGTTTGTTTGTGCGCGGGTGTTGGCGCGGGTGAATGGGGGGAGTGAGGTTTCGTGGAAGCGGCAGAGTTGAGGGTTGTTGTTTTACGCCTCTCGCTTTGCTAAGAGCCCGCTCTGAGACCCCGTTTCGCCCCGATGGCGAAGACTTTGTCCAGTCGCTCGGGACGATCCAGCACGCGCGCAAGCGCACACAGTAAAGCTTCAGAACCGATCAGAGCTGCGAGGCCAGATCCTTCGCTACGCCCGGGATGGCAATTGGTCCAGAGAGGCTAGGCTACCGAAGCTGAAGCGCTCGGCGACGCGATACGTGCACGCCGTGTACGCGGCAACGCCGGAGCGGGCGCGAGGAAGCGGCCCAGTTCGCGCAGGAATACACGCGGTGCTTCGAAGGGAACGACATGGCCGCAGTTGTCGATCTGCACCAGGCGCGCATGCGGCACATGCTCGGCGATGTGCATCTGGCCGATAGCCGGATACATGCGCGACTGCAGGCCGATCAGCAGGGTCATCGGGACCTTGATCTGCGACAGGCTCGGACGCCAGTCGTAGTCGTCTTCCATGTAGGAGCGCAGGCAGTCGAGGTAGACCGGCCAGTTGGCGGTGGGGGCGACGCGGCGGATCAGGCGCTCGTGGCGCGAGAGGTTGCCGATCAGGCGCATGCCGCGGTTGTGGAACGCGTAGGAGGTGAACTGGGCGAGGCCGCTCCACATGCGTTTGCGCAGGCGGCGCGGCAGCTTGCCGTAGGGCTTGCCGCGATGGATTTCGAGCTCCTGCAGCAGTTCGCGCCAGGCGCCGAGCTGGCTGTCCTGGTCGGCGCCGAGCAGGCCGTGCTGCCAGTCCGCGCCGTTGAGCACGCAGGGGGCCTGGTCCATGTGCAGGTAGGCGCGGATGCGGCCGAAGCCGTAGCGGCGCTGGTATTGCAGTGCGGTGCAGGCGCCCATCGACAGGCCGCCGAGGTGGACGTCGTGCAGGTCCAGGGCCAGCAGCAGGTCATGCAGGTCGTCGGCGTGCTGGTCGAGGATGCTGAGCTCGCGCAGCGGCAGCTTGTGCGAGCGGCCGAAGCCGCGCAGGTCCGGAATGATGAAACGCACCCGGTGCGCCAGCGGGGCCACGAAGGGCACCCACATCGCCGCGTTCATGGCGAAGCCGTGGAGGAGGACGCAAGTGTCGGGACCGCGCCCGAAACTCAGGTAGTGGAGCCGGGCGCCGTCGCGCATGGTTGCGTATGACATGCCTTGGCACTGTAGCGGTAATCGGGATTTTCACCAGTGGGCGGTCCTACGACTTTAGTATTAGGTGTTTTTTGCCTTGAGAATCAATGTGTAGGGCTTGTTGTCGAGGGCGCGGCCTGTTGGTTCCGCAGATCCAGACACGCTTGAACCGGCTTGCGCGGACCGTATTCTGTTTTGGATGGCATTTTTGGCCTCGGCAAGCGTGCTGCACGTTCGTGCAGTAGGTGCATAATAAGCCCATGCAGAAGCGACTCGATTTCGGCGGCGCGGTGGTGAGCGCGGCGGACGGAGACCCCTTTCACCCGGCGGTGTCCGGCTGGCTGCGCCATCGCTTCGGCCAGCCCACCGAGGTGCAGGCGCGCACCTGGCAGGTGACGGCGCAGCACCGCCATGCCCTGGTCACGGCGCCCACCGGTTCGGGCAAGACGCTGGCGGCGTTCCTTTCGTCCATCAACGACCTGGTGATGGAAGGGCTGGCCGGCGGGCTCAGCGACGAGGTGCACGTGCTGTACGTGTCGCCGCTGAAGGCGCTGTCCAACGACATCGAGAAGAACCTGCAGGAGCCGCTGGCGGGCATCCGCGAGCAGCTGATCGAGCAGGGCTGCCCGGACCTGGATATCCGCGTGGCGGTGCGTACCGGCGACACCAGCACGGTGGAGCGCGAGCGCATGCGCCGCACGCCGCCGCACATCCTGGTGACCACGCCGGAGTCGCTGTTCATCCTGCTCAGTTCCGATTCCGGCCGGCGCATGCTCAAGTCCACGCGCAGCCTGATCGTCGACGAGCTGCATGCGGTGGCCGGCTCCAAGCGCGGCGCGCACCTGATGCTGACGCTGGAGCGGCTGCACGCGCTGTGCGCAAGGCCGCCGATCCGCATCGGCCTGTCGGCCACGGTGAAGCCGCTGGAGGAGATGGCGCGCTTCCTCATCGGCGACCGCGACGAGCCGGTGGAGATCATCGACGCCGGCCACATCCGCCAGCGTGATCTGGCATTGGAACTGCCGCGCTCGCCGCTGACGGCGGTGATGGCCAACGAGGTATGGGGCGAGATCTACGACCGCCTGGCCGAGCTGATCCGCCAGCACCGCACCACGCTGATCTTCGTCAACCAGCGCCGCCTCGCCGAGCGCGCCGCGCGGCATCTGGCGGAGCGCCTGGGCGAGGAACATGTCGCCGCGCACCACGGCAGCCTGTCCAAGGAGCACCGCTTGCGCGCGGAGCAGCGGCTCAAGTCCGGCACCTTGCAGGTGCTGGTTGCCACCAGCTCGCTGGAGCTGGGTATCGACATCGGCCAGATCGACCTGGTGTGCCAGCTCGGCACGCCCAGCGCGGTGAGTGCGCTGCTGCAGCGGGTGGGCCGCGCCGGCCATTCCATCGGCGCCATTCCGAAGGGGCGGCTGTTTCCGCTGTCGCTGGACGACCTGCTCGAATGCACCGCCCTGCTCGACGCGGTGCGGCGCGGCGAACTGGACCGCATCCATGTGCCGGAGAAACCGCTGGATGTGCTGGCGCAGCACATCGTGGCCGAGACCGGGTGCCAGGACTGGAACCTGGACGAGCTGTACCGCAGCCTGCGCTGCGCGGCGCCGTATCGCGAGTTGGGCCTGTCCGAGTTCGAGCAGGTGGTGCAGATGCTGGCCGACGGCTACACCACTCGCCGCGGCCGGCGCGGCGCTTATCTGCATTACGACGGCGTCAACCGCGTGCTGCGCGCACGCCGTGGCGCCAAGCTCACCGCGGTCACCAATGCCGGCGTGATCCCGGACCAGTTCGACTACGAGGTGGTGCTGGTGCCGGAAGGCCATCGCGTCGGCACGCTCAACGAGGACTTCGCTTTCGAGAGCCTGCCGGGCGATATCTTCCAGCTCGGCAATACCTCCTACCGCATCGCCAAGATCGAGACCGGCAAGGTCTACGTCGAGGACGCCAAGGGGCTGCCGCCGACGATTCCGTTCTGGTTCGGCGAGCGGCCGGGCCGCACCGATGAGCTGTGCCACGCGGTGTCGCGCCTCAACCGCGAAGCGGAAGGGCACCTCGCGGACGGCGAGGAGGAATGCGAGCGCTGGCTGCGGGAGGATCTGCTGCTCGATGCCCCCGCCGCGAAGCAGCTGGCGGAATACCTGGCCATCTCGCTGGCGGCGCTGGGCGTGCTGCCGAACGAGGACACCATCATCTTCGAGCGCTTCTTCGACGAGGTCGGCGACACACATCTGGTCATCCACTCGCCGCTCGGCTCGCGCATCAACAAGGCCTGGGGCTTGGCGCTGCGCAAGCGCTTCTGCCGCAAGTTCAACTTCGAGCTGCAGGCCAGCGCGCTGGAGGACAGCATCGTGCTGTCGCTCGGCGCCACCCACAGCTTCCCGCTGGAAGAGGTGAAGGATTACCTCAAGTCCGCGACCGCGCGCCAGATCCTGATCCAGGCCCTGCTCGACGCGCCGATGTTCGGCACGCGCTGGCGCTGGAACGCCAGCGTGGCCCTGGCGGTGAAGCGCATGCAGAACGGCAAGCGCACGCCGCCGCAGTTCCAGCGCTCCGACGCCGAGGACCTGCTCAGCGTGGTCTTCCCGGACCAGCTGGCCTGCGCCGAAAACCTCAGCGGCGAGCGCGAGATTCCGGATCATCCGCTGGTCAGGCAGACCATCGACGACTGCCTGCACGTCACCATGGACGTGGACGGCCTGGAGTGCCTGCTCAAGGGCATCGAAAATGGCGCCGTGCGCGTCGTCACGCGCGACCTGTCCTCGCCTTCGCCGCTGGCCTACGCCATCCTCAATGCGCGGCCGTTCGCCTTCCTCGATGATGGCGCGGCCGAAGAGCGCCGCACCATGGCGGTCAGGACCCAGCCCCTGCTCGATGCGCGCAGCGCCGCCGACCTCGGTCGCCTCGACACGCAGGCGATCGAGCAGGTGCGCGCAGAGGCCTGGCCCGAGATCGGCAGCGCCGAGGAGCTGCACGACGCGTTGGTGGTGCACGGCTTCCTCACCCGCGACGAACTGGCGCTGGCCGGCGACACCTGGCTGCCGGCACTGCAACAGCAGCAGCGCGTCACCTCCGTATCGCTCGGCAATCGCCAGCCGCTGTGGATCGCCGCCGAACGCCTGCATGAATTCCTGGCGCTGTTCCCCGGGCTCAAGACCACGCCGCCGATACGCGCCGTGTCGACGACGCAGCCGAACGCGGAGGAGGCCTTGCGCGAGATCGTGCGCAGCCGCATGGAACTGCTCGGCCCGGTGACCGAAACGCAGCTTGCCGCGCCGCTGGCGCTGGAGAACGACGAAGTGCTCGCCGCGCTGTATGCGCTCGAAGCCGAGGGTGCCGTGATGCGTGGCGGCTTCACTGCGCCCACCGCGGCGGAGTGGTGCGACCGCCGCCTGCTGGCGCGCATCCATCGCTACACCCGCGAGCGCAAGCGCGCCGCCGTGCA
>NZ_JONR01000057.1 GCF_000711955.1 Nevskia soli DSM 19509 | reverse complement strand
GCTGCAACTGGACTTCCAGCGCCTTGATCTTCTGCTCGGGAGTCAGTTCGCCGGGTGTTGGGGGGCGTGTGCGGGGCATAGCACGGGATGATGCCTCAACACCCCAGCTTTGGCGCCCGTGCTTGCGCAGCCACACCAGCACCGTCGACCGCCCTTGGATGCCGTACCGCGCCTGGGCCTGCCTGTAGCTCAGTTCGCCTTTTTCGACCTGCTCGACCACCGCCAGCTTAAAAGCCAGCGTGTAGTCCCGCTGTGTCCGCTTAACGCCTGTCGTCATTGACTCGCCTCTTCTTGGTGGAAAAGGTGTCAACCCAGGACAGGACGGGTCAGCGCAAACAAAAAGGCGGCCACAGGCCGCCTTTTTTACATCGACAGGAAGCTTCAGCGCTGGATGTTGCGGCCGTAGAAGATTTCCATGATCTCGTGGTCGACGCGCTCGCGGATGCGCTTGGCATCGCGGGGCGGCAGTTCCGAGACGCCTTCGCCGAACAGGTAGGTGTCCAGGTCCAGCTGCTTCAGGCGCATCTTGGTGTGGAAGATGTTCTCCTGGTAGACGTTGACGTCCACCATGTCGTAGCGCTCCTTGATGTCGCGCGAGATGAAGTTCTGGATCGAGTCGATCGAGTGGTCGATGTAGTGCTTCATGCCGCGCACGTTGCGGGTGAAGCCGCGCACGCGGTAATCCATCACCACGATGTCCGACTCGAAGCTCTTGATCAGGAAGTTCAGGCACTTCAGCGGCGAAATCTTGCCGCAGGTGGAGACGTCGATGTCGGCGCGGAAAGTGCTGATGCCGGCGTCCGGGTGCGTTTCCGGGTAGGTGTGGACGGTGATGTGGCTCTTGTCCAGGTGCGCCACCACCGAGTCCTTTTCCACCTGGCCCGGCGTGGCCAGGCCGTCATGATGGCCTTCTGAAATCAGCATGGTCACCGAGGCGCCCTGCGGATCGTAATCCTGGCGCGCCACGTTGAGGATGTTGGCGCCGACGATGTCCGCCACCTCGGTCAGGATGGTGGTCAGGCGCTCCGCGTTGTAAGCCTCGTCGATGTACTCGATGTACTCCTGCTGATGCTGCGTGCTGCGCGCATAGCAGATGTCATAGATGTTGAAGCTCAGCGTCTTCGTCAGGTTGTTGAAACCGAGGAGCTTGAGCTTGGGATTATTGGTGGGCTTGGTCAACGCAGGCATCTCCAGATAAAGCCGCTATAAAGCTGAACGCCGCGACCGCCCGGGGGGCGCGGAAACGCGCATTATCCAGCCAAATTATGGCGAATGCGAGTACACAGGCGCCGCTTCACCGGAAGCGGCCGGACCGATGCAGCTTAACGGGCCAGGTTTGACGCCTTGGTGACAGCCACAAAGGCGGCCGTCAGGCGGTTTTCAGGGCAGCTCGACCAGCTCGAAGTCGTGGGTCACCGGGCAGGCCTTCTGCAGCATGATCGAGGCCGAGCAGTACTTCTCGGCGGACAGCTGCACCGCCCTCTTCACCTGGTTTTCCGACAGGCCCTTGCCGCTGACCGTGAAATGCAGGTGGATGCTGGTGAACACCTTGGGATCGGTCTCGGCGCGCTCGCCGGAAACCGCCACTTCGCAGCCGGACACCGGCTGCCGCGCTTTCTTGAGGATGTGCACGATATCCACGGCGGAGCAGGAACCGACCGAAAGCAGCATCATCTCCATCGGCCGCGGCCCCAGGTTGCGGCCGCCGATATCGGCAGGGCCGTCGATGACCATGGCATGACCGCTGCCGGTTTCGGCCATGAAGGCCGCATTCTCGATCCACTTCACCCGCGCTTCCATTGCCGCTCCGTTTCTGGCCGATTTTGCCCGCTTTTTGCGGATTTTGCCTGCGATCTGCCCGCAAATTATGGTACTTTTCAATACTATAAGGTGAAAGCTGGCCAGAAACTTTGGCCGAGCCGTCAAAAATCAAGGGGTTTCACGTGTTCGACAAACCAGTCGTCCAGGCCTTCGTAGGGATGGCGCACAAGCGCAGCTATCCGCCGAAACACACCATCGTCCATGCCGGCAGCGTGCCGCAGACCCTGTACCTGATCCTGGAAGGTTCGGTCAGCGTGCTGGTCGAGGACACCAATGGCCGCGAAATGGTCCTGGCCTATCTCAACCCCGGCGAATTCTTCGGTGAAATGTGCCTGTTCCCCGAACAGGAGACCCGTACCGCCATCGTTCGCACCCGTACCGCCACCCTGGTGGCGGAGGTCGGCTTCCAGGCCTTCCGCGCCTTCAACCGCGAACATCCGGACATCATGTTCGAAGTGGCCGGCCAGCTGGCGACCCGCCTGCGCGATACCAGCCGCCGTCTGCGCGACCTGACCTTCCTCGACGTCGCCGGCCGCCTGGCCCGCACCCTGCTCGACCTGACCCAGCAGCCGGACGCCAAGGTCAACGCCAAGGGCACCGTGGTACGCATCAGCCGCCAGGAACTGGCGCGCATCGTCGGCTGCTCGCGTGAAATGGCCGGCCGCGTGCTGAAGAAGCTGGAGGAAGACGGGCTGGTTGCCACCCAGGGGCGCAGCATCCTGGTTTCCAGCAGCGGGCGCCTCGCCGAGTACAAGGGCGACTAGGAAGCATGTCGCCGACGCGTGTCGTCCTGACAAGCACCGGGCCATCCATGGCCCGGACTGTTCAAACGAGCGGGTTTAGTAGCTGCCTCAATGCCGCGCCCGGACTCGGCTGCCGCATCAGCGACTCGCCGATCAGGAAGCGACGCACTCCCGCCGCCTGCATCCGCGCCACGTCCGCCCGCGTGAAGATGCCGCTCTCGGTGATCACTTCGTAACCATCGGGTATCAGCGGCAGCAGCTCCAGCGTCGTTTCCAGCCGCGTCTCGAAGGTGCGCAGATTGCGGTTGTTGATGCCCAGCAGCACCGGCCGCGGCAGCTTCAGCGGCAGCACCGCCTCCAGCTCCGTCCGGTCGTGCACTTCCACCAGCACGTCCATGCCCAGCCCCTGCGCCAGCAGCGCCAGCTCCTCCAGTTTGGCCGGCCGCAGGGCCGCGGCGATCAGCAGGATGCAGTCGGCGCCGATGGCGCGGGCCTCGATCACCTGCAGCGGATCGATCAGGAAATCCTTGCGGATCACCGGCAGCGCACAGGCGGCCCGCGCCTGTTGCAGGTACTCGTTGCGGCCCTGGAAGAACTTCTCGTCGGTGAGGACCGACAGGCAGGCGGCGCCGCCGCTCTCGTATTCCTGCGCGATCCAGGCCGGGTCGAAGTCAGCGCGGATCAGGCCCTTGCTGGGCGAGGCCTTCTTGATCTCGGCGATGATGCCGGCGCCGAGCTTGCCCGCTGCTGCGGACAGGGCACGGGCGAAGCCGCGCGGCGCGTCGGCCTGGGCGGCTGCCTGCTCCAGCGCGGCGCGGGTGGTGCGTTGCGCCAGCGCCGCGATCTCTTCGTGCTTGCGGGCCAGGATGGTGTCGAGGATGTCGGCCTTGGGAGCGTTCATGGTTTCAATTTTTGCGTGGTGGAGACAAACTGCTCCAGCTTGGCCCGCGCCGCGCCGCTGGCCAGGGCCTCGCCCGCCAGGGCGATGCCGGCGGCGATGGAGTCGGCCAGGCCGGCGGTATACAGCGCGGCGCCGGTGTTGAGCGCCACGATGTCGCGGGCGATGCCGGGCTGGTTGTCCAGCGCTTGCAGCAGCATGGCTTTCGATTCCTGCGCGTTCTCCACCCGCAGGTTGCGGCTGGCCGACATGGCGAAGCCGAAGTCCTCCGGGTGTACCTCGTACTCGCGCACCTCGCCGTCGCGCAGTTCGCCTACCAGCGTGGCCGAGCCGAGCGAGATCTCGTCCATGCCGTCCTTGCCGCACACCACCAGGGCGCGCTGCGCGCCCAGGCGCTGCAGGACCCGCACCTGGATGCCGACGAGGTCCGGATGGAACACGCCCATCAGGATGTTGGGCGCGCCGGCCGGGTTGGTCAGCGGGCCGAGGATGTTGAAGATGGTGCGCACACCCATTTCGCGCCGCACCGGCCCCACCGCCTTCATCGCCGGGTGGTGCAGCGGCGCGTACATGAAGCCGATGCCGGTCTGCTCGATGCACGCGGCCACCTGCTGCGGCGGCAGTTCGATGTATGCGCCCAGGGCTTCCAGCACGTCGGCGCTGCCGGACCTGGAGGAGACGCCGCGGTTGCCGTGCTTGGCCACTCGCGCGCCCGCCGCCGCCGCCACGAACATCGAGGCGGTGGAGATGTTGAAGCTGTTGGCGCCGTCGCCGCCGGTGCCGACGATGTCGAGGAAGTGTTCGTAGGCCGGCGTTTCCACCTTCAGTGCGAACTCGCGCATCACCTGCGCCGCCGCGGCGATCTCGCCGACGGTCTCCTTCTTAACCCGCAGGCCGGTGAGGATGGCCGCGGTCATCACCGGCGACACCTCGCCGCGCATCACCTGCCGCATCAGCCCGACCATCTCGTCGTGGAAGATCTCGCGGTGCTCGATGGTTCGTTGCAGCGCTTCCTGGGGCGTGATGGGCGGCATGCTATTTCCCCTCGAGGAAGTTCTTCAGCATGTCGTGCCCATGCTCGGTCAGGATCGACTCGGGATGGAACTGCACGCCCTCGATCGGCAGCGTCTTGTGGCGCAGGCCCATGATCTCGTCCACCGAGCCGTCCTCGTGCTGGGTCCAGGCGGTGACCTGGAATTCCGCCGGCAGGCTGGCGCGCTCCACGATCAGCGAGTGGTAGCGGGTGGCGGTGAAGGGCGAGGGCAGGCCGGTGAAGACGCCCTTGCCCTCGTGGTGGATCAGGCTGGTCTTGCCGTGCATCACCTGCCGCGCCCGCACCACCTTGCCGCCGAAGGCCTGGCCCATGGCCTGGTGGCCGAGGCAGACGCCGAGGATGGGAAAGCGGCCTTTCAGGCGCTCCAGCAGTTCCAGGCAGATGCCGGCCTCGTTCGGCGTGCAGGGGCCGGGCGAGAGCACGATGCGCTCGGGCTTGAGCGCCGCCACCTGGTCCACGCTGATCTGGTCGTTGCGGAACACCTGCACTTCCGCACCCAGCTCGCCCAGGTACTGCACCAGGTTGTAGGTGAAGGAGTCGTAGTTGTCGATCATTACCAGCATACAGAGCCTAACTATATGAAAATAAAGAGGCTCATTGTCGGATGATGCCGTCCGTACTCACATTTATATACACAGTGGGGTGCAAATTTTCACTGCGCGTTGAGTAGGCGCCTATTATCCGACGAATGGCAATCCAATTGGGGAGCTTCCGGACTTTTCAGATACTGGCTTTTCGCATTGCCCATGTAAAAGCTTCTGAATCCCGCCGCGGCAGTCCTCCTCGACGGTGCCGCCCCAGCGCCGCGCTGGCGCCACCGTATTGACTCCATTGCAATCGGGTCCAGCGCATCTGCAACGACTGCGCGGCCAGGTAGTCTGCCTCCTTCAGCCGGAGTATGCGATATCAGTGGCTGCCCGCCGAAGGCGAGTTCAAAGCGCCTCCAGCTCGGAAATATATGTTTCGGGCGCCAGGCCGCTCAGGACCTGCGCGGCCGACCATGCTTCCAGCGCCTGTGCCCGGGCCTGCGCCAGACGCGCTTCGGCCTCCACTCGATCGCGTTCATGGCGCAAGCTGTCTTCCACCGTCTGGGCGCCCACCTTGGTGAGCTCCTCTTGCACGGCGACAACCTGTTGGCGATAGTCCAGTTCGGTGCCCAGCGCCCGGACGTTCGCGACCGCTGCATCATAGGACGCCCGTAGCGCTGCCAGTTGGCTTCGCGCCTTTCGCTGCGTTGCGGTGGCGGTGTCACGCGCAGCGGCAGCTAGCGCGTCCGCGCCGGAGGTCTTTCGAAAAGCGCCAATATCGAGGGGTAGCGATACCCTGGCCCCCACGCTCCAAGTGTCCTGGTCATGTCCGCCGCCCTGATACTGGTAGTAGTCCGCCCCTGCGGAAAGGGACGGCCAGAGCGCCCGGCGCTCGGCCCGGGCCTGCGCCTCGGAGGCTTGCTCGCCCGCTTGGGCGATGCGCACGGGAAGAGCTTCTTTGGCATCACCAACATGCCATGCGGGTACCGATATCGCGGCCTTCGACGGGAGCTGTCGACGGCCCGATGCTTCTTCAAGCACAGCAAGTGCTTGCTCGCGCTCGCCATCGAGCCGTACCCGCTCTGCTTCGACGTGCGCCAACTCGCTTTGTGCAAGCTTGAGGTCGGTCGTACCCAGCTCGCCTGTGTTGACCTGGGCGGTTACGCGATCCACCATCGCGGCGATGTGTTGTTGCTGCATGCCAATAGCGAACCCTTGTGTCTCCAACGCCTGCAGCTGAACATAAGCGGTCAGGGTTTCGTGCAATTTGAGCAGCGTTTCCTGGCGCAGCGTCAGCTCGGCGGCGGCCAGATCCTGTTTGGCCGACTCCCGATTGGCGGCGATGACTCCGAACAGATCCACTGGGAGCGTATAGCTGGCACCAAATCGGAACTGGTTCCGCGCGAACGAGGGGTTGGCAAAGCCGGCCGGGCTCAGCACACCCAAAAAGCGATCCCCCTCGTAAGTAGCATCATCGGCCGATGCGCTGCCCGCACCAAAATAACGTGCCGATGCGGCTTCCACTTGATGGTCTGCGGCGCTCGTCCGGCTGCGCTGTGCGGCGATCGCCGGGTGGTCGAGAGCTCCGCGCAATAGATCGCCCAGCTCGCCAGCGCGAGCCGTACCGACACATGCGGCCAGCGCTGCCGCCGCTACCCTTCGCAGCCCTGGCCTCATTCCGAAAGCCGCTCCGTACCGTCGCCATCCGGGTGCGTGCCATTTTCACGTTGGTAGGCCAATACCTCATACCACATTGCATTCAGAATGCTGAATGCCGCCGCCAGTCCCAATCCCAATACCCATGTGAAATACCACATCGGAACTCTCCTAATAGAAGCCGTCGTGCAGACGCACCTCGGCCAGTCGGACACGCCCGCGCAATACCCGGAATACCCAGGCGGTATAGGCGAGAATGATCGGCATGAAAATCAGCGTCGCCACCAGCATGATCGACAGTGTCAGCCGGCTGCTGGAGGCATCCCACGCGGTCAGGCTGTGGGACGGATTGGTCGAGGACGGCAGCAGGAAGGGAAACAAAGCCAGTCCCGCGGTCAGGATGGTGCCGGCTTGCGTCACCGCGCTGGTCACAATGGCCAAACGGTCGCTTCGCAACCGCAGAAGCAGGGCCGTGAGCAAGGCGCCCGCGATCGCCGCAATTGGCGCGACCCATAGCACGGGCGTCCGGACGTAATTGCCGAGCCAGGCGCCCGGCAGAACAGACACGGTCTTGAGCAGGGGATTGGACGGGCCGTTCGGATCCGCCCCCGAGTCGATATGCAGCCCGGGTATGCCGTATGCGAGCCAGATGCCAGCCCCCACAAAGGCCAGGACGTAAACCAGTGCCGCAGCTTGGCCGATCGCCCGAGCGCGCTGGGCCAGGGGTTCTTCGCTTTTCAGCGCGGCGTAGGCGGCACCGTGCATTGCCAACATCCCCAGGCTCACGACCCCGGAAAGCAGCGCGAAGGGCTTGAGCAGTGCAAAAAAATTGAGCGTGAAGACCGGGCGCTGGAGATCATCAAACGAGAAGGGTAGACCCAGGAACAGATTGCCAATCGCCACGCCGAACAACAGCGCCGCAACTGTCCCGCCCAATGAAAGAGCCCAATCCCAGCCGTATCGCCAACGGAGATGAGTCAGCTTATTGCGGTAGTTGAAGCCCACCGGCCGCACGATGAAGGTCAGCAGCACAAGCAACATCGCCAAGTACAGGCCGGAAAATGATGCGGCGTACAGTAGTGGCCAGGCCGCAAACACTGCGCCCCCGCCCAGGATGAACCAGACCTGGTTGCCGTCCCACACCGGTTCAATCGCCTCCAACAGCGCGCGCCGCTCCGCGTCGTCGCGAGCGATGAAACGATACAGCGCGGCCAGGCCCAGGTCGAATCCGTCCATCACCGCGAATCCGATCAACAGGACGCAGAGCAGCAGCCACCAGATCAGGCGCAGCACTTCATAGTCAAACATGGAGGGCCCCCTTCGCAGGTCCTGCTGGTCTGGGCCAGTAGCCCAGGACGTCGGGCCCCCGCCGCGCCATGCGCTGCATCAGGAATATGTCGACTACAGCCAGTGCTGTATAGAACACGACGAAGCCGATCAAGGACAGCACTACCTGGCTGGCAGGAATCGGCGATGCGCCGAGGAAAGTCGGCAGCACGCCATCAACCGCCCAAGGCTGGCGACCATGTTCCGCCACAGTCCAGCCGACCTCGGCCGCGAGCCAGGGCAGGGGCAGCGACCACAGTGCGACGTAGAGAAACCCGCGATAGCGGTCGAGCCTTTGCATTGTGGACAGCAGGAAGGCGATCGTAAACAAGCCGATGAAGAAGAAGCCGAGGGCAACCATCAGGCGGAAGGACCAGAAAAGCACCGGGACGTTGGGGATCAAGGACTGCGCCGCCTTGTCGATGTCTTCCGGCGTGGCGGCGGCGGGGTCCTTGATGAAGCGGAGCAGCAGGAAGCCGTAACCCAGATCGGCTTTGTGCGCCTCCAGGTCCGCTCGCGCCTGTGTGTCGCGAGGATCGGCCCGCAGCTTCTTTAAAGCTGCATAGGCCAGCATTCCTTTCTGGATGCGGGTTCGTCCTTCCTCCACCAGTGGTTCGATCCCGGGTACCGGCGTATCGATGGAGCGCGTTGCAATCAATCCAAGCATCCATGGCACCTGCACCGCGGCGTGGGTAGTGCGATGCTCCACGTCGGGAAATCCGAACAGGGTGAACGATGCCGGCGCCGGCTCGGTCTGCCACATGGCTTCGATCGCAGCGATCTTCATCTTCTGATTTTCTGACAGGGTGTAGCCGCTCTCGTCACCCAGCACCACGACTGAAAGCGCTGATGCCAGGCCGAAACTCGCGGCGACCGTCATGGAGCGCTTGGCAAATTCCAGGTTACGGCCACGCAGCAAATACCAGGCGGAAATGGCCAGCACGAACATCGAGCCCGTGACGTAACCCGCTGACACGGTGTGGACGAACTTGGACTGCGCCACTGGATTGAACAGCACGGCACTGAACGAGGTGAGCTCCATGCGCATGGTGTCAGGATTGAACTCGGCCCCAACCGGATTCTGCATCCAGGCATTGGCAATCAGAATCCAAAGTGCCGACAGGTTTGAACCAAGGGCGACGAGCCAGGTCACGGTGAGATGGCCAACTTTCGAAAGCCGGTTCCAGCCGAAAAAGAACAGCCCGACGAAAGTGCTCTCCAGGAAAAAGGCCATCAGGCCCTCGATCGCCAGCGGCGCCCCGAAGATATCGCCAACGTAGTGCGCGTAATAAGCCCAGTTTGTGCCGAACTGGAATTCCATGGTGATGCCGGTGGCCACGCCCATGGCGAAGTTGATGCCGAACAGCAGGCCCCAGAACTTCGTCATCTGCCGCCAGATTTCACGCCCGGTCATGACGTAGACGCTTTCCATGATCGCCAGCAGGACCGAAAGACCTATCGTGAGCGGCACGAACAGGAAATGATAAAGCGCGGTCATCGCGAATTGCAGGCGTGACAGATCGACTACCAAGAGGTCATTCACGGCGACTGCGCTCCTGATGATGCAGGCTTGGATTCGGAGAGGAAGCGGGAGGCCACGGCGGCTCCGTTGGCTGGCGGGCGGTGGGACGGCGAAAAGAACCACCACCATAGGCCGCCCAGGGCGATCAGCTTGATCAGCAGCAGGAGCGCCATCTTCGATATCAGCGCGCGCGGCCAGTCGTTCTGCTGCGCGGCGACGCGGGCGCCGGTGTGGCGTTCACCGGCAGCGATTGCCGGGCTGAGAGGGGTATCGCCCATGTTCAAGTTCAGACCGCCCGAAGAACAGCTGCTTCGAGCTGGCCGTGTCCGAGTACGCCGGGTTGCTGCCAGACAGGCTGCCCATCACGAAATACCGTGAAGTTGGGAATGCTGCGCACCCCAAATCGCTGAGCTAGCGCAGGTTGCGACTCGGTATTGACCTTCAGCACGATAGCCCGGCCGGCGAGGGCTTTGGCTGCTTTCTCCACCTCCGGCGCGGCGGTACGGCACGGGCCGCACCAGGGAGCCCAGAAGTCGACCAGAACCGGGACTCGTGCCGCCCCGACGATCGCATCGAACTGCGCCTCGGTAGCGTCTAGCGGCTCAGCCAGTGGCCGCAGTTGGGCATGGCAGGCACCGCAGCGCCCGACATCAGCGAGGTGGCCAGCGGGAACCCGGTTGGACCGCCCGCAGGCGGGACAGCTGCGCAGCAGGCTCATTCGGACACCTTTTCCTTCAAGCGGACGATGCCGAGTGCCTTGAGTACATATTTCTCGAACACGGGCTCGGTGTTGCCACTCTTCATCTTGCTGATGAAATACTTCTCAAATGCGATCTTGGCCAGGTGAACCCACTTGCCCTGCTTGGCCCAGGTGAGGTTGCGCGGCGGGATCTGCGGCAACGCGACAAACGCGACGCCGTCGTCTCCCATGTCTGCCAGACAAATGGCGTTCCAGGTCGCCTTGTGCGTGACCGGCTTTCCAGCCAGCTCCTCCTTGATGTTCTCGACGATGGCCGTGACCATGGACTCGATCATGTAGCCGGTCTTGGGCGCGCCGGTTGGGATCGGAGTCGCCTCGACCGGAGGAATAGCAACGCACACACCCGCCGAGTAGATATTGGGGTACTTCGGATTGCGCTGATACTCATCGATCTGCACGAAACCGCGCGGGTTGCACATTTCCTTGACGGCCGCCACGGCATCCACCCCCTTGAAAGCGGGTATGAACATGGTGAAGCGCGAGGGCAGTTCCAGTTCCTTCACCGCCTGGCCCTTGTCGTCGTGCTCGGCGACGCGCACGGCATCGGCCTTCGCCTCCAGCAGCTTGGCGTTGGTGATCCACTTGATGTGACGCTGGCGGAGAGCCGACTCCAGCAGTCCTTTCGAGTCGCCGACGCCGCCGAGTCCCATGTGGCCGATATAGGGCTCGCTGGTGACGAAGGTCATCGGAACCTGGTCACGGATCTTGCGCTTGCGCAGATCGGAATCAACGATCAGCGCGAATTCGTAGGCAGGGCCAAAGCAGCTTGCGCCCTGCGCGGCCCCAATAACGATGGGCCCCGGATTCTTGAGAAATTCCTGGTACGCGACCCAGGCACGACTTGCGTGGGGCGTAGTGCAAACTGACTGGGTATGGCCCTCCGGTCCGAGCCCTGGAATCTCGTCAAAGGCGAGCTTGGGTCCGGTGGCGATGATGAGGTAGTCGTAACTGAGTTCCTGGCCGTCGGCCAGACTAAGCTTGCCAACCGCGGGGTCGAGCCGCGTCACCGCCTGGGGTATGAAGCGGATGCCCTTCTTTTCAAGCCGGGGCGCCAGTGGTACGACGATTTGCTCCGGCTGGCGCCAGCCCACGGCCACCCAAGGGTTGGAAGGCGTGAACTGGAAGTGGTCAATCGCGCTGACCACGGTGATGCGGTGCTCCTCGCCCAGCTTCGCGCGCAGATCGTACGCGGCCGGAAGGCCGCCGATTCCGGCGCCCATGACAACGATATTGGCCATGATTCGCTTGCTCCTCGGCCGGGCCGCATTGGCGCCTTTCGCATCCTGCGCGCCGTCCGCAGTCCTGCCATTGATGTGGATCAATTCGCGCTGCGCCAGCGGCAAGCACACTCGCACTTGCCAACTATATCGAACGCAGTTACATTAGAGATCACTAATTTAGTAATGTCAAATGTATGACCAGGACGGCGACGCGAAAGATTGCGGAAGTGGAGCTTCCAGCGCTTCACGAGCTCGAGCTGCATGCCGGCGAGGCGGAAGCCCTGCTGCGGGCGATGGCCAATCGACATCGCCTGATGATCCTGTGCACGCTGTCTCAGGGCGAACTTTCGGTTGGAGCGCTCAACGAGCGCGTGCCGCTGTCGCAGTCCGCGCTGTCGCAGCATCTGGCCGTACTGCGCGCCGACGGCCTCGTGTCGACGCGTCGCGAGTCGCAAACGATTTATTACAGCGTCCCTGACGGCCCTGCCCTGGACATCATCCACGTGCTGTATTCCACCTACTGCTGTGCCCCTGGAGCCAAGGGGTCGCGGCGCAAGAGGGTCAGCAAATGAGTTCTCAAATCTGGATTGATGTGCCCAACGCATGCACGCCGGCCGAGGGCCTGTGCACGGGCGGCCGACCGCGCCCCGAGCACCTGGAGCAGGCGCGGCAACGCGGCGTGAAGATGATCGTCAACTTGTGCCCGCCGTCCGAGCCATCGGACTACGACGAGGCCGCCGTCGTCAGATCGCTTGGGATGGTCTACGTGAACATCCCCGTTGCCGGCCCCGCCGATCTCACCCCGGCCAATGCCCGCAAGCTGGCCACAGCTCTGAGCGATGCAGAAGCAGGGCCTGTGCTGGTGCACTGTGCGAGCGGGAATCGCGTCGGCGCCCTGTTCGCCTTGAAGGCCCATTTCGTCGACGGACTTCCGATCGAAGAGGCCGTCAATGCCGGCCGCGCCGCAGGGCTGAAGATTCTCGAACCCGCCGTCCGAAACATCCTGGCAGGCCACTGAGCCACCAGAACTGGAGAAACAGCCATGACCGTCACCACTTTGCCCAGCAGCCAGACCGGAACCAATGTCGACCGACTGGTGTTCCGCTTCGCCGGACTCTTTGTTCTGGCCTCCCTGATCCTGTCACAAGTCCACAGCATCCATTGGCTGTGGTTCACCGCCTTCGTTGGCGCAAACATGTTGCAGGCGTCCTTCACCGGGCTTTGCCCCTTGGCCATGATTCTCTCCAGGCTTGGGGTGCGCAGCGGCGCGGCGTTCTGCGCCGCTGACAGAAAATAACGGCGGCTGGAGCGGACCATGTCGATGCGGGCAATGATGCTGGTCGCGCCTTTGGCCCTGGCTGTGGCCGCTTGTGGCCACGATTCCGCGCCCCCGCCGTCGACGGCGACCGATCCGCATCTGGCCGTGGTGCGCGTAGAACTTGGGCCAATGGATCATGAGCAGGCCTTTGATGGGGTACTCGAAGCCGTAAGCCAGTCTACGGTGTCAGCCCAGACCGCGGGCCGCATCGTGGAACTGCCGGTCGATGTGAATACGGCCGTACAGAAGGGCGACATCCTGGCTCGGCTGCGTGACGCCGAGCCCCGCGCCCGGCTGGATGCGGCGCAGGCGGCCCTGAAGGAGGCTCAGGCCGGGTACGGTCGCGTCAAGGCTGTGTTCGACAAGAAGCTGATCCCCCAGGCGCAGATGGACCGCGCGACAGCGGCTCGCGACGCTGCGCAGGCAGCGGTTGATGGAGCACTGGAGCAAGAGGGACAGGCCCTGATTCGCGCCCCGTTCGCCGGAATCATCACTGCACGACATGTCGAGGTTGGTGAGCTTGCGGCCCCTGGCAGGCCGGTCGTGACGCTGCTGTCGCTGGACCGGCTGCGCGCGGTGGTGGATGTGCCGCAGCAGTTCGTAGGCGCGCTGCGCGGCAATCCGGCGGCGCGGGTCATTTTTCCGGACGGCGCTTCCGTGGACGCCTCCGCAGTGGTCTTCTTTCCTTACGCCGACGAACATACCCACACGTTTCGGGCGCGCGTTGAGTTTCCTGGCGCCGGTCCGCATGGGATCTATCCGGGCGAATTGGTGAAGGTTGGGTTCAAGCTGGCCAGCGCATCGGCCCTGACGGTCGTAGAAGCCGCGTTGGCGCAGCGCGGCGAGGTGACCGGTCTCTATGTCGAGGATGCACAGCACCGGTTGGAGTTCCGTGCCGTCCGTACGGGTAGGACCGTGCAAGGCGGTCGGATCGAGGTTGTGGCGGGCCTGGCGGCCGGCGAGCAGGTGGTCAGCGATCCAGTCGCGGCTGCCGAGGCGGTGCGCAGGCAGGAAGGCGGGACTCCATGAGCGGCGCGTCGGCACCGCGTCTGGGGATCGCCGGGCGCATCGCCGCTGCTTTCCTTGAATCCCGCATTACGCCGCTGCTGGCGCTGGTCGGGCTGCTGATGGGCCTTTTTGCCCTGATGGTCACGCCGCGGGAGGAAGAGCCGCAGATCGATGTAACCATGGCCAATGTGTTCATCCCCTTCCCGGGGGCCTCGGCCAAGGAAGTGGAGCAACTGGTCAGCAACGGCGCCGAGCAGGTGGCTGCGGAGATCGTGGGCGTAGACCATGTCTTTTCCGTCTCCCGGCCTGGCATGGCGGTGCTGACGGTGCAATTCAAGGTGGGGCAGCCGCGGACCGAGGCGATCGTGCGCTTGTACAACGCATTCTATGAGCACCAGGATTGGCTGCCGCGCGACGTCGGCGCCGGTCCGGTGCTGATCAAGCCCAAGGGCATCGACGATGTGCCGATTGCCGCGCTGACGCTGTGGAGCGATGCTCCGGGTATGGACGGCGGCCAGCTCCTGCGGGTGGCACATACGCTGGAGACCGAGCTGAAACGGGTGCCCGGGACGCGCAACATTTACAGCATCGGCGGACCAGAGCGCATCGTTCACGTCGCGCTGGACGCGCGTCGCTTGGCGGCCTACGGCCTGGCTCCCTCCGACCTGCGCCAGGGCTTGACGGTTGCGAACCGCTCCGCGGATGCCGGGGTGCTGGTGCGCGACGACCAGGACATCCAGGTGCAGGCCGGCACCTTCCTGATGCGCCAGGAAGAGGTCGGTGAACTGGTAGTGGGCAGCTACCAGAACCGCCCGATCCATCTGAGCGATGTCGCCGAGATCCGCTTCGGCGACGAGACCCCTCAGAACTACGTTACGTATTGCACCGGCGCGGCTACCAGCGCGCCACCTCACGGCTGCTTCCCGGCCGTGACCATCGCCATATCGAAGAAGCCCGGTGAAAACGCGGTCGTCGTCGCCAACCACCTGATCCATCGCTTCGACCAGCTACGCGGCGTCTATGTGCCCAGCGCCGTGCACGCCACCGTGACGCGCAATTACGGCGTGACCGCCGCTGACAAGGCGACGACGCTGATGGAAAAGCTGGTGTTGGCCACTGGGTCTGTGGTCCTGCTGGTGCTATTTACTCTCGGGCGGCGCGAGGCTGTTATCGTTGGCGCCGCTGTCGTGGTGACGCTGTTGATCACGCTATTCGCTTCTCGCATGTGGGGCTTCACCCTAAACCGTGTTTCCCTGTTCGCGCTGATCTTTTCCATTGGCATCCTGGTGGATGACGCCATCGTGGTGGTGGAGAACATCCACCGTCACATGCTGATTGGAGGCCGGCCGCTGCGCGAGGCGGTGCCGCTGGCGGTGGATGAGGTCGGCGGGCCAACCATTCTGGCCACGCTGACGGTGATCGCGGCGCTGCTGCCGATGGCCTTTGTCTCAGGCCTGATGGGCCCTTACATGCAGCCGATCCCGATCAACGCGAGCATGGGCATGCTGATCTCGCTGGCGGTCGCCTTCGTACTGACTCCCTGGATGTCGATGCGCCTGCTCGGCGGCCACGTGACTCCAGCCGCTCACGGCGGCGGCGATGATCGGCTGTTGGCTTTCTTCACCCGGCGCATGACGCCCTTCCTCCGTGGGGCGTCCGGCCGTGGGGCGCGTCTGAAGCTGCTGGGCGGGGTGCTGGCCGCGATCCTGCTGTCACTGGGTTTGGCGGGAGCCAAACTGGTGGTGTTGAAAATGCTGCCGTTGGACAACAAGTCGGAATTCCAGGTCGTGGTGGACATGCCGGCCGGCACCTCGCTGGAGAAGACCCAGCGTACGCTGCAGGCGCTCGGCGCGTACCTGCGAGGCCTGCCGGAGGTCCGCGACGTCGAGTCGTATGCCGGCACCGCGGCTCCGATCAACTTCAACGGCTTGGTGCGTCAGTACTACCTGCGGCGCGAGGCCTACCAGGGCGACCTGCAGGTCAACCTGGTGGACCGCCATCACCGCTCCAGGCAAAGCCACGATATCGCCATGGCGGTGCGCGAGCCCCTGCAGCGGATCGGCGCGGCGCTTCAGGCTAACGTCAAGATCGTGGAGGTGCCGCCTGGCCCGCCCGTGCTGGCACCGATCGTGGCCGAGGTCTACGGTTTGGACTATGGGCGACAGATGCAGCTGGCCCGCGAGATCGAGAAGGCATTCCGCACGGTTGATGGCGTAGTGGACGTGGACACCTCCATCGAGGCACCACAACAGAAGCTCGTGTTTGCCGTGGACCGCCCGAGGGCGGAACGGCTTGGTGTGAGTCAAGACGCAGTGGTTGACGCGCTCACCATGGCCCTGCGCGGCGCCGACCTATCCTATTTGCACAGCGAACAGAGCAAGTACCCGATCCCGGTGCGGGTCGAGCTGCCCCTGGAACAAAAATCCGACCCCGACAACTTGAAGTTGCTGCGGGTTCGCTCGCGTGACGGAAGTCTCGTGCCGGTCGGCGAGTTGGCCACCGTGGAACGCAGCCCGCACGAGCAGTCCATTTACCACAAGGATCTTCTGCCGCTGGTCTACGTCGTCGGCGACATGGCTGGGCATACCGATAGCCCGCTCTATGGCATGGCGGGAATCTCATCGGCACTCGGGAAGATGAACCTCCCGGGGGGGCAACCAATCGAGCAAACGCTGATCGCCCAGCCCGAAAGCCCGATCGCCGGCAGCCTGAAGTGGGACGGTGAATGGCAGATCACCTACGAGACTTTCCGCGACATGGGCATTGCCTATTCGGTAGGTTTGGTGCTGATTTATCTGCTGGTCGTCGCACAGTTCGGCTCCTACGGCATTCCGCTGATTATCATGGCGCCGATTCCCTTGACCCTGATCGGGATCATGCCTGGGCACGCCTTGCTGGGGCGGCAATTCACGGCCACCTCCATGATCGGCATGATCGCGCTGGCCGGCATCATTGTGCGCAACTCCATTCTGCTGGTCGACTTCGTGCAGCTGGAAATCGCGCGGGGTCGGCCGCTGCAGGATGCGGTGATCCGCGCAGCCGCCGTACGTGCCCGCCCTATTGCGCTCACGGCGCTCGCCGCGATGATCGGCGCTCTGTTCATCCTGGACGATCCGATTTTCTCGGGTCTTTCCGTCTCACTGATCTTCGGCACGTTCGTCTCCACCGTGCTGACCCTGTTCGTCATCCCCGTTGTGTACTACGCCTACCACTACAAGGCGGCGCAGGCCCCCGCAACATCGATCCCCGCTTCGAGTGATACACCATGAGCAAGAACTATCGCGACATCACCGATTCCATCTCCGCGTCCCTGGCCAAACTGCGCGCCGGGATTCCGGATGTGACCAAGGGCTTCAGCGCGATGGCGCAAGCCGCCACAAAGGCCGGAGCGCTGGATGCCAAGACCAAGGAACTCATTGCGCTCGCACTCGGGGTGGCGGCGCATTGCGATGCCTGCATTGGATTCCACGTCAAGGCGCTGGTTCGCCTTGGCGTGACGCGTGCCGAGCTGGAGGAGGCGCTGGGCATGGCCGTCTACATGGGCGGAGGGCCGTCACTCATGTATTCCGCCGACGCGCTTGCTGCATTTGAACAGCTGTCCGAGCCGGAACAGTCTGCTTCCCATGCCAAAGCAGCTTGACATCAGTTCAATCGCTGGCGCCGCGTCTGATTTGCGTGCAGTTGCGAGCGATAAACGATTGCTGCTGATGCTCATGCTGCTTGAGGGCAGCTATTCAGTCGGTGATCTGGCAGTCACATCGGGGATAGGGCAACCAACTCTGTCGCAGCAGTTGGGCGTGCTTCGCAAAGCGGGGCTGATCCGTTCGACGCGTGCGGGCAAGAGAAATCACTACATCCTCACCAAGATGGCAAGGGAGCGTTGACAGTCGCCAGAGCCGCCATGGAAGTCGCTAGCAAGTCGGGCTACGAACGTCAGGATTCCAGAATCCGCGAGAGCTTCTGAAGCCCTACCGGAGCGTCCTTCATCCATGGCACGACGAAGGTTTGTTTCGACAAGCCTGTCGTCAGGCGCGCCATCTGCAGCCGCTCGCCATCCAGTCTGGCCTTCAGTAGCGCATCATGGGTGCCAGACGCAAGCAGGGACTTGTTGACGACCCAGGCATACGGCTCAATGCGAGCGCGGCGCAGATCATTCTGCAGGGCAGAAGCCTGCGACACGGGCGTGACCTCGGGAAGTGTGACAAGGATGATCCGGGTGTAGGCTGCGTCCTGCAGCCGCATCAGCGGCGTGACGATGTGCGCCGAGCCGCGACCCTCGAACTCCCGCGTCATTTGTCGGTGATAGGCGCCGGTCGCGTCGATTAGCAGCAGCGAGTGACCGGTCGGTGCGGTGTCGAGGACGACGAATGCACTGCGCGCTTCGGAGACCGTGCGCGAGAACGCATGAAATACAGCAACTTCCTCGGTGCAAGGCGATTGCAAGTCCTCCAGCAGCAGTGCCTGCTCCTGTGCATCGAGACCCGGCGACCGTGCTGCCATGATCTTTTCGACGTAGCGCTGCGTTTCCAGCTTTGGGTCGATGCGGTCGACCTTGAGTCCGGGAAGTTCGCCGTCCAGTGTCATCGCCAGGTGTGCGGCGGGGTCGGTCGTGTTGAGGTGCACCGCGTGGCCCCGACGGACCAGTCCTATCGCGATGGCGGCGGCGATCGTGGTCTTGCCAACGCCTCCCTTGCCCATGACCATGATCAGGCCGCGCTCGCTGGCGGACAGTTGATCGACCAATTTATCGAGGTGGTCAAACACCGGGGTCGGCATGTCTACGGCCGGCGCATTGGCCATCGGCGGAACATCGCTCAGCAACGCTCGTAGTGCCGGCAGCCCTACCGTGTCGAACGCGCGAAGCGGAACTATGGTCTGCGGCAGTGGGCTGAGCGCAGCGGGCATGTTCTGGATCGCCTCCTGTCCGAGTTCCTCGATGGCATGGGCAACGTCATCGTTTGGATCGCTGGCCTTGAACACCCCGTTGATCACGAGGCGCTGATTGTTAAGACCAAGCGCCCGTAATTCGTCCGAGGTTCGCGCTGCCTCTGCAAGAGTGCTGCGATCCGCTCGCGCCACTAAAACGACCGTGGTCTGTGTCGGATCGCATAATGAAACGAGCGCAGCATTGAAGCGCTCCTCCTGCATTTTTAGACCGGAGTGTGGGCCGAGGCAGGAAGCGCCGCGGTCATTGTCCTTGAGAAAGCCGCTCCAAGCTTTTGGCAGGCTCAACAGTCGCAGCGTATGCCCTGTCGGCGCCGTATCGAATACGACGTGATCGTAAGACGAGGCGTCGCCCGTCAGCAGGTTCGAGAACTCGTCGAATGATGCGATTTCGGTAGTGCAGGCGCCAGAGAGTTGTTCCCGCACCTCGGCCCGGTCAGTCTCGCTGGCCTCTGGCCCCATCTGCGCCAGCACGCGCTGGCGATAGCTCTCGGCAGCAACGTCAGGATCGATGTTGAGCACCGACATTCCGGGGACGCCGGGCACCCGCGTGGCCGTGTTGCTAAAGCGCACACCGAGCATTTCATCGAGGTTCGAGGCGGCATCTGTGCTGACCAGCAGTACACGCCGACCGGAGTCCGCCAGACCTACGGCTGCCGCCGCCGAAAGGGAGGTCTTGCCGACTCCGCCCTTGCCTGTGAAGAATAGGTGGCGCGTCGGATTTGGCAGCAGTTCGATGCGGCTCTTCGCAGACAGGATCAGGGTTCTGATTTCCGGAGCGGTCAGAACTCTACCCACGGAGAGAACCTTGTCGTCGATGGCCAACGCAGGAGTCAACGTCACTCCATGCGCCAGGATCTGTTCATGATCTGTGATTTTCACGATCTCCGCGCTTTGCCCAAGCGCAACCAATGCTGTGCGCGTGTTCTCCGTCAGCGCGATACACCGCGTGCATCCGGAGCCGAGGATCTTGATCTGCACAGTGTCTCTCCCGATAAAGCGCTTGGGCGCCACGTGGGTACATGAGCGCAGACATTTTCATAAAATAGCCGACGTGCAGGGCGTGCCAGTTGACCCAGGTCAAAGCGCGTTGGTTGATCGTTTTGGAAAGGTCGGCCGCAACTTCTTGCACTCGCCGTAACGCTCCCCAAATAATCTTTGAGATCTCGGGGGCCGACGGGGCAGGCGCCCGACGAAAGGCGGTGGTGAATGACTGCTTCCAAGCTGCGAAGTTGGGGTGACGACCGTACCTTCATGGACCACAAATTCCCGCACGCGGGTAGGCGAGAGCGACTGCGTGCCCAAATGAGTTGATCGGACCGCCTGCTAAGCGAACGTATGCTACTGGGGGGCTCGGTCATTCAACCAGCCGCTCCCGGCTTGCAAAGGAGTCAGTGGCGGATGTCCGTTATCAGGCAACATAACTCATATCTCCTGTGCAAGGCCCTAAGCGGTCCTGCTCGGGCAGACCATGCACTCTGATCAGAGATCGTGCCACCGCAGAGACGGAGCGGCCCGTCGCGCGAATAGCTGGCGACGCTCCGCTCCTGCAGGGGCTCAGCTCTTCTCGCGCTCACCGGCCTCTTTCGTCTGCGGCTCGCCGAGCTTGAAACCCTGTTGCTTGAGGCGCTCGAAGTGGCCTGGGGCTCGTTATCGTCGCCCGGATTGTAGAGGCGCATGGCGGCCACGATCGAGATCGGCAATGCCGATGGCGGCGGCACCCTTGTCTGAATGTGTTTCCGGGTGCCTACCGCGCCGGCTCACATAGCTTGAGACCGGGCGGCCCGCTAATCGTCGCGTCCTTCGCCCTCGCCCCTGCCGCTGCGGTGGCATTCAACGCAATTGTCGAGTTGCCGGATGCCTTCTTCGGCATGCTGGGCACGGACCCTCTCCGGCGAATGTTCGTGGCAACCGAAGCAGGTGTAGGTACGGAAGTCGTTCGTCGTATGGCAGGCCGCGCACTGGGCCTGGTGCTCTCCGGTTAAGGGAAAGTAGCGGTCGTGCTCGAACGTTGCCGGCTTCCAGCCGTTCTGTGAGTGACATTGCGCACAGCCCCCGGAAATTGTTCCGTGCAAGCTGTCATTGGGTTTTGAGTGGCAGGATTCGCAGCGTTGCCGCACCTCGGGCAGGAGCAGTTCGTGCGAAAAGCGATGGGCGCTCGACAGCTTGCGTACGCCCTCGTGCTCACCGTGGCAGGCCAGGCAATCCCTGTCCGACAGATATTGATGAAACGGCACCGGGTGCCTGTCGCGCAGGAGAACTCCCTGGGTAGTTGCAATCCCGATGGAATCAGGTTTGTGGCAGGCGATGCAGCGTTCGGCCGAGGCGCCGCCAAATGGCACATGGCAAGCAAAACAGTCGTGGCCCAGGTCGCCGTGGACTTTGGCCACCGGGCCTGGTGCCAGCATCTTTTCCGGCAACACCAGGGCCAGGGCTGCAAGCACCGCGATCGCGGCCAGCAAAACGAGCAGAACCGGACGCTTCATCGCCAGCCCCAGAAGGTGAAGATGCCCAGCACATGCCCGGCGGCGAGCGCGCCGAACAGGAAGGCAACCGGAAAATGCACCGCGCGCCACTTCATCATCGCATCGACGGCAATGGCGTCCCAGAATACGGCCTGTTCGATCTCCGCCTCGGACCTGCCCCCTTGCTGCAAGGTAGCCTTCGCCGCGAGCAGGCGTCGGCGGGCGCGCTGCAGGAGGTACTTGCCGGTAAGGCCGCTGGCGACGTTGACCAGCATCCCTACGACGGCCAACCACGGCAGGAGTGCATTGAAGTGGATGCCTGCGTGCACTAGCACCAGCATTGATCCCAGCCAGGCCATGAACTCGTGCCAGCGCAGGAGCGTGCCAGGATTACCGCTGGTGATCACCTTGCGCTTGCGCAACGAGTAAACGAGCGACCCCAGAATCAAGAGCGTGCCAGGGATACCCAGATAGCGCCCGAGCCAGACTATGTCTTGCTGGTGCAGTAGATAATCCCCAATCAGCGCCGCCCCGATGAGGGACGCAAAGATTGCAGTGAACGGGACAAGGTCGCGGCGGATGACGGAGGTCGGCATTTTCTTTTGCACCCGTGCGGTCCTTGTGAGTGAAGCTGCCCCTCTACATAGAAAAATCCAGTTAGCCATGCGCTGCATTGACCTGGATCAACTGTCATTGCGGCAATGCTGGCTACAGTGGGCAGTCGCTTGGCGGGTACGAGTAATCCATATATGCCCCAGACTCCTCACGTCGAGAAGCATTTCACCGCCGGCGAAGCCGTGCGTGATATCGTGATCGGCATGTCTGATGGTCTTACTGTGCCCTTTGCACTGGCGGCGGGCCTGACTGGCGCGATCTCGGACTCGCACGTGATCCTTACTGCCGGATTGGCCGAGGTCGCCGCCGGTTCCATCGCCATGGGCCTGGGTGGCTTCCTGGCCGCACGCAGCGATACCGAGCACTACGTTAGCGAGCTTGCCCGCGAAGCTCACGAAGTGGAAACGCTGCCGGAAGTCGAGGCCAAGGAGGCGCGCGACGTATTCGAGAGCTTCGGCCTATCCCCCGACGAGAGCAGCAAGGTCGTCGAATCGCTCCGTGCGCGCCCCAAAGACTGGATCGCTTTCATGATGCGCTTCGAGCTTGGCCTGGAGGCGCCGGAGCCTGGGCGGGCCTGGAAAGGGGCGCTGACCATCGCTCTGGCCTACGTCGTCGGAGGCCTGATTCCGCTGAGCGCCTACTTTGTCGTGGGCGACGCCAGACAGGCGCTATGGAGCTCGGTTGTGGTCACGCTGATGGCTCTGGCTGGGTTCGGCGCGGTGAAAGGGCATTTCACTGGCGTGTCGACGCTGCGCAGCGGCGCGCAGACGACGGTCATCGGCGGTCTGGCCGCCGCTGTGGCTTTCGTCATCGCGCGACTGGTGGCTTAGTGACGCGCGGGGCGGTCACGGCGGCTGGCGGCCAAACCTAATCCGAGTGATCAGAGTGCCCAGCAGCGCCAGCGCTATGTCCTTCTGCGCGTCCCAGATGTTGCCCTGCGTGCCGAGATAGGCTTGGCCGAGGAAGCCTCCGAACACCAGCACGGCGGCCCATTCGAGCAATTCGTACAGCGCGGAGATCGCCGTCACCACTGCCGTGGTCAGCGCCAGGGAGGCTCCCTGGGCACGCGGCAGCACGCTGGCGAGGGCTTCCCGCATCGGCCGGAAGCAGAGCAGGCCGAAGGAAAAATGTACCAAGCGATCGTATGCGTTGTGCGAGAAACCGA
>NZ_JONR01000056.1 GCF_000711955.1 Nevskia soli DSM 19509 | reverse complement strand
ATTTCCGATGTCGACGATGGCGCCGCTGGGAGTGCCACCGGCACGAAGCCGGGATTCACCGCCAAAGATGCTGCCGGTGCCGACTTCTTCGCTTCCACGACCCAGTTTCTCAGCAGATTGGCATTCAGGCCATTGGCCAGGGCCACCGCTGCGATCGAAACACCCGTATGGCTGCAGGCTTCGATCATGCTCGCCTTGAATTCGGCGCTGTGACGCCGCCATGTCCGGCGTTGCTTGCTTTCGGTAGTGTCCATGTGTCCGCGGGTTTGAACTCGTGGACACAATGCTCAGCCGCTAGCAGCGCTTACTCAAGATGACTTCGCCAGACGCTTACGATTCGAAGATGACCGGCGCCACCCGACCGACCGCCCCATCTCTGCCCATCGTGGAGACCGGAAACCCCTGGTCAATGTTCGGTGAGCGCCAACACTTAAAGATGACTTCGCCTGCCGCATACACCTCACCGTGGCGGCCGCATGCTGACTGACGATGGCAGCACATGCGTGAAGTCGACGAAGCGGAGAATCCCATGTGCTTCAGCTATCCAGCAACATCACGGCCGGAGATGTCGCTCACTTGTTCAGAAAGTTTCTCCGGTCTCAAGCCGCCTCTACATGGAAACTTTTACGGCCTCCATGTATAGCGACTCCGGCTTGTATTCATCTCCGGCATCATCGCAGTCCAGTCTCAAATTGAGCCAGTCTGGAATATTACTCGTGTCAAAAGTGCGAACAGCAGGTTGTATAAAGCCACAGGACTGCAACAGCCAAGACAGATTGAAGCGGTCATACATCCATTGATGCGTTTCTCCTCGCTTGCGAGCATCGCCCAATAGCAGATTCTCAATGAAGCGACGGAGGGGTCTTTGGGTGCTAGTGCCATGAGCCTCTCGGAGCACTGACATTTTCAGAAGTGGCTCAAAAAGAGCGTCGTGATCCGCTATGGTGGCATGGCCACCATCGACAGCACAAAGCTCCACGTGCTCGAGATAAGTCCGACAATAACGCTCATAGTCGGGGACAGCTATTCGAATTATGCCACCGGGGCGCAAGACGCGAGCACATTCGGCGACGAACTCCTTTGCGATGCCGCGATCAAGATGCTCTAGTACGTGTGAATGGTAGACAACATCTACGCTATTAGCTGGAAAGGGAATTCCACGAGATAGATCGTGGACCATCAAATTATTGGGCAGCGAGTTGAAACGCCGGAGGCGATCACCGTTTAACAATATCGGAGCAACTGCCCTCAGCAGGAAATTGGACCGTATCCTGAGCAAAATTGACCAGTCGATATTTACGACGTCCGGATGTGGGCTGACCTTAGTGCCACAGCCGAGATTTAAAATTTTCACGGGCTCTAACCCTTGGAATCGGACTCGGGACTTAGGGCGGCGGTGTCGCGCTTGGAAATGGCGAGCACTCCGAAGGTATTGCGAATCCCGAGTTTTTCGCCCCATGGCTGCAGGCGATCGCTATGCAGGCTGCAATATTCGAAAACTTCGCAACGGAAGCCTCGTTGTTCGAGTAACACTTTGATAAGATTTTGATTGACGCCGTTTCTGACCGCATGATACTCAGTACTATCGTGTATGGAGTCGTCCGAATAATACCCAAAGGCACGACGAACTTTGCGAGCGGTTCCGCCCAACAGGTCGCCTTGCTGTACCCGAAAGAAGGTGTAAGCAGATGCCGAAACAATGGCATCCTTAAGCGAAATTGATGATCTCCACATCGGGTCCTGAAAAGATATGAAGCCACCACCCCGCCTTAATACCTGTGTGGCCCGCTCCACCACATGTATATAATCGGGGATGTGATGCAGCAACGAATTGGCCACAACAATATCAAAGTGCGGCCCTTCATTGAGCACTATCTCGATGTCCTCACAACGTACTTGGAGATGCTGTTTGAAGTGGCTGCATTTGGCTTCAAGCTGCTCCAACTGCTTCTCCGATATGTCCACAGCGGTTACATCGGCGCCAAGTTCCAGAAACGGCAGCGTTACCGTTCCTTCTCCCGCACCCAGATCAAGGACTTTCGGGCGGCCGCCTGAAGAGCTTTGTACCTGAGAAAATGCGGCCTGGAGCATTGAATCGTAAAGCCGCTGAATGGAAGCGTGACGCAGGTGCGGAGCCATATGGGTATATTCCCCGCTATTCAGGGCGTTGTAGACATTCCTGTTATGGTTATTCACCTGCTGCAATCTCCGGGCCAACAATGTTTTAATAAGCCTCAATCGTCCATCATCGGGCAAGCGGACTTTTGATATGCATCTATCTTTAGCGTGAGCATAGAAAGTTCGAGTACGAAGATGTCAACGCAACCGTGTCAAGGGACGCAAAAAATACCTTGACCAGGCCTTAAAGAAAAAAATCCACGCTTTGATCGGCCCCACCTCAGGATGTGCGCTCAATACACGCCGCCCCTCACTGAATACGGTTCGGACCCGAGTTGAGCTAACTCCTTCGCTTCCCATTAAGACGACCTCATCGGCCAGGAATGCCGCGCGGATCTTACGGCCGGCCCGCAGCAGAAAATCGAAATCACCCGCGATACGGTAGCTTTCATCAAATTTTCCATATTGTTCAAATAGCGAACGATGATGCAGCATGCCCGTGTGCGCAACGATCATCCATTGCTTCATCTGCTCATAATGCCAAGTTCCCCCGAACACACGGCCTAGCTGTCCATGGCCATCAATCATCTGGACCCTGGCAGTTACAAAATTGTTCTCTGGGAAACGGGCCACATTGGCCAGGGCGGAAAGACTGTCCGCGCGGCTCCACCGATCATCAACGCCGAGAAAGCAAATCCAATCCCCGGTAGCGACCTGAAGCGCTTTATTCCACGCGTTGTAGATACCTCTATCCGGTTCCGATACCCAATATGTCAGGAGATCTGAATATTTCTTCAGTACTTCAACGGTGCCATCAGAAGAGCCCCCGTCGATCACGACTATTTCCTTGTGTGGATAGTCCTGTATTAGACAGCTTTGGAGACATTGTTCGAGTAATTTGCCGCCATTCCACGCTGCAATGATGATCGTGATGACCTTGGCGTTCGATTCGGGGGCTACACGCTTACTCCCCTCTTCCAGGTGACTGCCGACTGGCGCAGGCAGCTTTCCCTCTGAAAGGCGTACTGTCCGGCTCTGACCATCACTCACTTGCGCGCACACTAGAATGAACCTCTCAGATACTTAAAAGCGAAGACACATCTCCGCAAATTTCTCTTTGCTGAGATTCACTTAACAACCCTCCTCGGCCGAACATCAAATTCTGCCGCTCTTAGGACTGCAATGCATTGCGTTTGTTCTCCAATCGTCTTGGAACTCTCACGCCAATTGCGCGGACCGACGTACTCTCTCGGCAGCCACGAGCACCTCTTCCTTACGAATTCTCCCCGCGATGAATGCATATGAGAAAACAGCAAAGGTTGTGTAGTACTCAGCCATAAAGCCCTCCAGCACCACCGAAGTCGAAGCTATGAAAAGCGCCACCATCCAGATAACGAATAAATTAAACGAATGGGCTTTACGAAGAGCATGAAAAGATATCGCCGTTAAAAAAGCAAAAATCAACATAGTCGGAATACCAGCAACCCGGTAAGCATCGAGGAGCAGATTGTGATACCACTCTGTAGATCCAACCCCGTTCAACTGTGCTCCGCCTAGAGGATACTCACCAGAGAATAGCAAGGACAGGCCATGCCATTGCACTTCATATCGCGCTGATTCGAGGCCTTCGTCCGACAATCGAGCCATGGCCGGCTGGACCGAGTCCATGAAGCTATCGAAAAAAGGTCCGCCAAGGATAAGCCCCAAAAATGCGACGCCAAAAAATGCCGGCCAACGTTGTTTGGCCGTCATTTTATTTGTGGTCAGAAAAAAAACACATAAGTAAGTTGCCGAAAGCAGCATACCGGTACGATTGAGATACATTACGGCAAGGAAAATGACACCAATCAGTCCCAACCAGCCAGCAAGCTTTTTGCTCGATACTAGCAGCAAGAATCCTGCTGCCAGCACGGCGGAATTTATTTGCCCTGTCGAATGGACCTCTTCCCCGGACTGTGGGGACATCATGTAACGCCTGATTGCGGTTTCGGGCGCATTAATCAGAGTCAGAACCCCTTCGGCAAAGACAAAAATCACACAGCCAATCATCAGCCAACGAATGGCTTTTGCCGCAGTATTAGTTTCAACAAAAAACAGTGGAACAATAAAAATAATTGCAATAAGCGTGCGCACAACAGCCTCAGAGAGTTCGAGTGGCAGCGGCTTTATCTCCGCAGCCCCGAAAACCAGATAACTGCACAACCCGATTGCTAAGGCGAGCAGAAAGACCGCCTCAAATAATCGCGGTAGCCGCGCCACAAGCAGTGGGGTGAGTAATAAAATGAGCAACGCCGACTTCGCCCAGAAGGGTACAAAAAAATATGACGCGCAGAAAAAGAATTGCAGCAGCACACCGATCGAGCGATCGGTGACGGGTTGAAACTGCCTTGAGTGGTAGCTACCCAAGCGACTAAACTCCCGCCGTGCTAGTGAATGTCTCCACACTTTGCGCCTTCAACGACAATTTCATTCTTATTTGCTGCCAAACATCCTCAACCATGATTTCCTTGATGCACTTTACCGGTTGATTCACCTCGACGTTATATATACATGTCCAGTTGCAGCCGAAACATGCCAGGGTCTTGGAAACAGCAATAGGCAACGGGCGTTTGTCGAATGATTCTTCAATTTGATATGGAAGAAATCGCCCGTAATGCCCTCCACCCAGAATACACACAACCGATGCGCCTACAGCCGCTGCAATATGAGCGGAACCGGTATCGTTGGAGACTACTATTTGGGCATGATGCAATATCGCTGCCAACGCGGCCAAACTTGTCCGGCCGGTCAGATTGATAGCCTTACCATCAAGTTCATGTAGAAGCTCGTCGGTACATCGTCGATCAGGGGCGCCTCCAACGATGACCAATTGCAATCCACTGACTAGTAACCTTCGCCCTATCTCTGTAAACGAAGTAACTGGCCAGGCCTTACCACTCCAACTACCACCAGGCACTAGCACGGCATAGGGACACGGTAACTGAAAAGCTGATAAATTGGCTGCGTCCACAGGCAAATGAGGGACACGGGCTCGAAAATCAGAAAATCCAATGCCGCGCATGAAATGCGCGTTGCGTACTAATTCCATGCAATCTTCGCCGCCATGCGGAATCAGTTGCGTGTACCACGCATCCGCCCACTTTTTCAGCCACGACAAGGTATTGCTGTTGTCCCCGACAGAACCAATGCGGACAGCGGCATGGGTCACCCGGACAAAAGAATCTCCGGCCGTGGTCCATCTCGAATATGTTGGTTGGATCACAGTTGAAAAGCCGGCGGAGCGCGCCCGTCTGACCCAGCTTGCTCGGTAGTTCCAATCCTTGTTGAATCTGAGGGGATCTAGCGCCCAAATTTCATCTGCCAAATCAAGTTCCCTGGCCCAGGCCGCCCAAGTAGCATTCGCTACAAGCGTCAATTTCATTCCCTTACCACTAAAGTGCGTACGCAACCGCTTGGCCGATTCCAACCACAGAATAAAGTCGCCTATTGCATCAAGTCGTACAATACAAACACCTCCCGCACACCTATTCTGCATCGGGAAACCCGCAATAATGGAGTCGAGCGCAATCCAGGCAATTGCGCGAACCGATTCGACCCAAAAGCGTCGCAGTTTCCCCAATAACACAACGAAGGGTGAGTTTTGTGCGGTAGTCGCCGTTTGATCCCGCGGAGTGCTTCGGGCGGCCTTCTTTTGATGGACTGTAGGGCGGGACATTACCGAGATCAGGCTGAAAGCGCTACAGACATTGCCTCAATATATTTGTCTTTAGTCTGGCGGCGGATCACGTCAATCTCATCGGGATAGTCCACGGTACGTGACCGGATCGCGCCCACGATCTGTTCGACTCCTACGTTGACGACATCATCAACATAGTAGGATGGCAAGTTGAGATTATTGATCATCAGGGCGCGGCTATCGTTACCGATAACCGCGACCGGCTTGCCTAACGAAGCCATCATGAATCCAGCATGCACACGATTGACGATGCCAAACTTGGCTCGCGCGTAGAATTTCATGAATTCCACATGTTGGTCCGGAACTAAGAATCGGTCAAGGTCCGGGACTAGCTGTGCCGCCAATTGCTCCTCTTGCGGAGTATGGCAGGCAATTACCACCGGCCCCATTTTTTTGACGACTCTAGCAATATTCTTGAATTGCTCACGCCAAAGCTCTCGATTGATCGATTGCCCGAATGTGTAATGCCCACCATTCTCCATAAAATTGATAACGATGTACTCACCGTCTGCGGCCTGCAACTCAAGTTGGTCGCGGGCAAAAATTGACGTGCATGGAAGCACAGAAGCATCGCGGCCGGCTTTGTTAAGCATCAATTTTGCGAGACTATCGCGCAGAATGGTTAGATCACAGATGTCAAAGAATTCGCGGATGTAACCCTGACATTTGAGACACGCATCAACTTCGCTTCCGTCTGAGTGATAGCTTTGACAGCTCCCGCCGGCAATATTTAAAAATTTCCGGCCCCGCCGATCACGGCTAAAGCGCTTCCTGATTAATGGCTCGAACCATTCGTTTTCAGCGCAATGCGGCCCATCTGGGTGACACCAATACACTGGCGCTCCGCTTTGAACGAGTAAATCCGCTTTCTTCACCCGGTCTCCAGGGGCCACCATGCAAGCCAAGGGTTCAAGCATTTTTGAAACACGCAGGGAACGCACGTTGCCGAAACCATATACAGCTGTTACCGGAGAATGCTTATGGATGAAATCAAATCCATCGAAGGACCGAATAGTGGAGAGAAGGTAGAGGATGCCTTCTCGTACGAAATCATCCCCCACGTTATGACGAATCGTGGTAATTATCGAGGCGCGCATAGACTGCTTCGTTGATCTGCTAACCGTATTCTTACAATTACCACTGTATTCATTAAACTTCCACCCAAGCTCTGTCCTTAATACCTTGATAGCGAGTTTTCATGCCAAATTGAGCGCGAGGATGCCTGTATGCATCTTTCGGGTCAGCCTCTGCAAGTAACTCGGTCGGAATGTCATTGCGTACAAAGAAGGCATTCGTTCCTATCGCGTTGGTCCCTACAAATCGATATCCTTTTTTGCATCCCAGCCTAATGAAAGCCTGCAGGGAGGCACCTGCGTAGTCGCTGCCGTACTCCGAAAATTCCGCTACAAAATCAGGCTGATATGGCACCGTGAGCGACACCTCTGGCCCAAGCAGATGGTTGTATTCCAATACGACTACTCTGGGAGTGATGATTTGAATCGCATCCCATAACCAGTAATCAACGCCGTCCACATCGAGCGAAAGCAAGTCAATTTCACCAGAGTATCCAGCGTTGGCCACGACGTCATTAATGTTCTCGCGCGTCAGCCATGCCCCTACGATATCGGGAAGCCAATGCATGGTCTCCACCCGTGACCGGTAAAATGCCTTTGCAGCCGCAACATTCGCTGGATTCCCATCAACAAGCAACCCGGTCCAGCGATGATTAATCAGCAGATTTGCGGTATTACACTCAATTCCATTGCCTGCACATATCTCAACGCATCGGTAGTTATCAACCCCGATAAGCGAAAAAATGTAGAGCAATATGCCGTCTTCATCGTGCTGAGAGTACAAGCCAAAGCCAACATCCCTAAACGACAACTTTTCTAGTGAACGTCTCTCTCGATAACGCTCCAGCAGAAGTTTTTGGGCCACTACCTCATCCTTGCTCTGAACAGTTAAACGTCGGGACTGCACCAATCGGCGCTTAATGCTATTGGCAACGCGAAGAATTAATTTTTTTGATGTCACAGGGGGTACCTTCCAAAGAGCAATCGAATCATACGCTTGAGGGTATTTTTCAGCCTTGCATCCTTTGACCCTACAACCAGATGTTTACGGTAAAGCTGATCATGCTGGGAATCCGCCAAAACAAATGCAGGGTGACGGATAGGAAAGTCCATCTCATGCTTCCCGGTCGGCGCGAGTAGGTTGATCCGAGTGGTATGGGTTGCCTCCGATCCAAAGCCAATGTTCACAATCATATTAGACAGCGGGATGGCCGAAAGTCCGCTTTGGAAATTTTTGGTGAATCCCCACTGATAGTCCCAAGTATCAATTTTGGAAAAATATAACTTATTGCCCAATTCCAGTCTCATTTTCGCTTCGCTGGTGTCTTCATAAGCAGACTCAAACCAAGGTGCTTTACTCATCAATGGCCAATCAATCATGTCCGCGTTGTAGTACGCCCAAGCTCTCCGCCACGTCGCCCACCCCCAAATTGGGCCGTATTTGGAAAACAGGTACGAGTCAGAGCTTTCGCGATTCAATCTGTCCGTGACGAATGCTGTTCCGCATATCTGCCAAATTCGATGATCATGTCGGTATTTTTTTAGAAGCTCTTGGCAAAATCCAAAAAAACTGGACGCGGGGAGACAATCATCTTCGAGAATAATGCCTTCCTCTTCATGCTCAAAGAACCAACTGATTGCTCCACTAACTGCTCGCTTGCAGCCGAGGTTCTCACCTCGGAATAGGCTCATCACTTTGCATGGCCAATCAATTTGGCTTGTGATCCGCCGGACCTCAGCGCATCTTTCCATTTCACCAGGGCGACTGCTACGGGGTCCGTCTGCCGCAACATAGAGCCGTGGTGGCCTTGCCTGCCGAATTGCCTCGAACACCTTCGCTGTCACGTCCGGGCGATTGAAAACCAGGAAGAGAACTGCAGTATCTAGTGGCGTAGGCAGCGTAGAATCCCGCGCGGACGGCGATGATTCGGAGTAAGTCAAAAAGATGCCCTCGGATATCTGTGGCGGGTATTCTGCACGCTATTAATTGGCCACGACGTGCCTGAAGTAGTGGATGGTCCGCTTCAGGCCCTCTTCCAGATCGACCTTGGGCTTCCAGCCCAGAAGTTCGCCGGCGAGACGAATATCGGGCTGCCGCTGCTTGGGATCATCGGCGGGCAACGGCTTGAAGCTTAGCTTCGACCGGCTAGCCGTGAGGCGGAGTACGCGTTCGGCCAGTTCGAGCATGGTGAATTCACCCGGATTGCCCAGGTTAACCGGACCAGTAACGCCATCCGGCGTGTTCATCATGCGCACAAAGCCATCGATCAAATCGTCGACATAACAGAAGCTGCGTGTTTGACTGCCATCGCCGTAGATAGTGATGTCCTCTCCCTTGATCGCCTGCACAATAAAATTGCTGACGACTCTGCCATCGTTGGGATGCATCCTCGGACCGTACGTATTGAAAATTCGTACTACCTTGATATCTAGTTTGTGCTGCCGGAAATAGTCAAAAAACAATGTTTCTGCGCAACGCTTTCCCTCGTCGTAGCAGGAACGTGGCCCAACAGGATTCACTTTGCCCCAATAGCTTTCAGGTTGCGGATGGATTTCCGGATCGCCGTAGACTTCGGAGGTCGAGGCTTGGAATATTCGCGCTTTTATTCGCTTCGCCAACCCAAGCATATTGATGGCGCCATGGACGCTGGTCTTGGTGGTCTGCACCGGATCGAATTGATAATGCACTGGCGAAGCCGGACATGCCAGGTTGAAAATGCGGTCGACCTCCACGTAGAGGGGAAATGTCACATCATGCCGCATCAACTCGAAATCAGGATTGGACAGGAGATGGGCAACGTTCTTCTTGCTGCCGGTGAAGAAATTGTCCACGCACAAGACTTCATTTCCTTCCTGAAGCAACCGATCACACAGATGCGAACCGAGAAATCCCGCTCCACCGGTAACCATAACGCGATTAGTCACTTTACCATCTCCATGCTGATCCGTTAGTTAGGTGAAATTGATGTGCGAGGAAAGCACGCAAATACCGTGCTCATACAGAAACGCCTAATATCGAAAGAAGCGCATAGTATCTCCGTCAGTGACTTGGGTTACCCCGCCCCGAACCGATTCATCTATTTGGCAGCAATTGTTTGTTGGAGCAATCCTTTAACCCACTTCACCAAGATTACAACATCGCCCTACTCGTACTTGTAGTAGCGGTTATAGCTATAGCCATAACCGCCGTAGCCATAGCTACCTACACGGTAACCAACCTGATTGAAGATGGTGCCACGGACCTTTACGCCCGCCTGAATCAGGCGGCGATAAGTTTCTTCAATCTCCCGCATGGGATGTTCCGCGGACTTGAGCACCAGCAACGCGCATCCGGCCATGCGGCCGACAATGGCAGCGTCCGCGACCATCAGACTCGGCGGCGTATCGATAATGACATAATCGAAATTGGCGGATAGATGGCTGACCAGTTTGGCAAATCGCTCGTGCAAGAGCAGCTCAGCCGGATTCGGCGGCGTGGTGCCGTTGGTCACCAGCATCAAGCCTTCGACGACAGTCGGCTTGATCACCGCATTTTCATCCGCATCTCCAACTACGTAGTCAGAGATTCCTGGAGCCGCCTCCATCGATGCATATTTGTGCATATGGCCACGCCGCAAATCGGCATCGACTACCACCACCCGCTTGCCGGACAGCGCCAACACCGCGCCAAGGTTGACGGCGACAAAAGATTTGCCAAGGCCGGGGGCAGGACCGGTCAGCATCACAACATTGTTGGAAGATTCCAACCAGAGAAAGTGCAGTGAATTTCTCAGGCTGCGCAGCGCCTCGATTGCGAGGTCCTGGCTGGCAGTTGCGGCAAGGATGTGATTACCGAGTTCCCCCCTGGCCATGCGTTGCGTGAGCTGGCGCTGCCCTACGGTATAGGGAATTGCGGCATAGGCCGTCAGTCCGAGACGTGTTTCGACTTCGGTAGGGTCATCAACGCCCCTAAGGAGTGCGCGCTGGGTAATTACGCAGCCAATCCCCAGAAGAATGCCGATAAACAAGCCCGCGGAAAGCACCAGCAGTAGCTGGGGGGAGAACGCTTCCCTCGGCTCCAATGCATAATCCACAATGCGGACATTTCCTACAGTACCGGCTTTCGCAACCTGCAATTGCTGCACGGTATTCATCAAATCCGTATACAACTGGTTAGCTACGTCTAGATCCCGCATCAGGCTGAAAATTTCCTGTTGCGTGTTCGGCAATCTCTCAGCTTGACCTTTTTGCTTTTCCTGCTCGGCCTGGATGGACTGAATTTGCTGATCCAACGCCTTAACAACCGGATGCTGTGGAGTAAATCGTTGTATCGCTTCTTCTCTCTGCTGCTCCAATTGCAAGCGGCCTGTTTCCAGTTCCACGCTGTGCTGCAACACCATCGTGGTTTCCTTGGTTACGTCGACCGATCCATGTTGCAACTGATAGGCGTTCAATCGGGTCTGAGCCGTATTGACCTGATCCTTCAGCTGGGGAAGCTGTTTTTCGAGGAATTCCAGGGAGCGCTGCGCTTCGGCGGAACGCCGTTCGACGTTCTGGCGCAAATAAGCATCCTCAATGCTGTTGACGACTTTGGCAACAAACTCCGCCGACCGGCCTTTCACCGATATGGCGATAACACCGGATTGTTTGCCTTGTTCCCGTACGGTCAGAGCGCCGGACAGCTGCTCTAATACACGCTGTCTGGGAAGTTTGGTGACGTAGAATTCGGTTCCGGGACGCGCCTTCAGGTCGCGCACAAAAATGTTGATGGAACCGCTTTCGCTCTGACCAGTTAGCGCGTTGCCTACGGTTCCTTCGAGAATTTTTGTCCCTCGTGGATATTCAAGTACAAAGCCACCGTTACCATCCGTTGCATGCAGTACAAGTCTCTCGCCTAAGAGCTTGTCGGGAACCTGTAGCGTTGGCACCTCGATGTGCTCGCCACCCCATGCGTACCGCTTAAATCCCAGGAGCGGATCGACCGGTTGGACTTCGTCGTCATGCCTTCTCGCATAGGCGTGCCCGATAAAAGGAAAATAATGGGGCTGCGCTTCGACCAGCAGGTTCATCTTTTCGATGACCTGATCCAATACCATACGGCTTTTCAGGATCTGGATTTCGGCTTCAGTTTGAACCGGTGTACCCAACAGCATGGATGAGATTTCACCTAAATCTCCTCCGGCTGCAGATTTCTGATTTTCCTCAACCTCCACAAGCCCATCGGCCTTGTAGGTGGGGTGAGCAATAACGAGATAAAGGGACGCCAATGCCAGCACAGCCAGCGTAATACCCAAAATAACCCACTTACCGGAAGCCACCAGATCAAACAGATGACGCAGATTGACTTCCTCGTCCCCTGAAACACCAGCCAGCGGAGGAGCGATCACAGGCGGCCGCAGTGTTTCGTTGATCACATCGTTAGGCACTTTTACCACCTTCTCCTGAAATCTTTGAGCAAAATCGAGTTATTGGCAAGGATATCGTAGCCAAAACCGAACAAAAAAGCCGGAAGGGAACCGACAACAAAAGTTGCCTTAAGGCAACTCGCGCGGCGCACATCAAAATTGCGACCGGACTTGAATTCTTGAACTCAATCTCGCCGCCACTCCAATCTAGACATCAGAACCCGTGGAACTAATTCAAGAATAAGATCTGCAAGTATTTGAATAAAATATAATAATAGGCGTATAAAAATCAGCTTGCGCCCCAAAAAAGCATCTCACTTGATCAATGCATTTGTATCAACCAGATAGAAGATAGCCGAGATCGTCGGCAGCAGATCATTAATTACAGAATTGTATTGAGCAAAGGCGGTGGCCTTGACATAAATCACATCGCTCGGCTCCATTTGAAACTGGCTGGCAAGCAACATACCTTCTGGCCGAGACAGATCGAGCGTGAAGATATGGGCTGAAATTTTTGCGTCCAGCTCGCGATGCGGCCGAAAAATCAGAATTCCCGCATCTTTGCCTCTCGTGGTGTCAATCCCACCAGCGTTGGTGAGCGCCTGAACCAGTGTCAGGGAATCCTGCTGAATGATAACGGGAGCCTGTTTCGCTACCGCGCCCAATACGAACACTTGGTCACCCGATTGGTCGGGGATGTGCAGAATATCGCCGGGACGCAGCTCCGGGTTCGGCACCGGCTTTGCACCGGACAGCAAACCACCCAGATCAATCTGATGGATGACACCGTTGCGGACCAGAATTGCCCGTCGCCGGCTCGCCCCCGGAGTCAGGCCACCGCAGGCATCGATCGCTTGCAAAACCCCCTTGGGCGTATCGTCAAAATTGAGGGTGGCAGGCTTGTTGACCTCGCCGGTTACTTCGACACGACCCGCTCTATAGGCAACGACGCGGACGTCCACCTGTGGGTTTTGAACTACGGTTTTCAAATGTTCGGCGAGATAAGCCCTCAATTCGCCAGCAGTCGAACCAGCCGCTTTAAATGTCCCTACGTACGGATAAAAGGCCGTTCCGTCGGCGGCAACCAATCTGCCTTGGCTGGTTAGATCATTGGTAAGTCCCGTGTATGGGGAAGTCAATTCGGGGTGATCCCATACGACGACAAAGAACACGTCACCCGGTCCGACTCGATATTCCGGCGGCACATTGGACGGGAGCAACGAAGGGACCGATCCCAATTCATCCAGCGAGGGCTTTTTGGCCAGCGCAACCAATACATCGGGACTGAGCGGAACAACCTCGTACGCGGGTAGTGGGGCCGCCTGTACGACCTTGAAACTGCTATCTTCCTGGGATGGAACGACACGGTATTCGTGTGTTCCCGAACCACCCTCGCGAATATTCAGACCCGGGATAATATCGGAGCAGGCCGACAAAATCAGGCACAGCGCTAACGCGAGCAGGCGCGACGTCAATGTCTGTAAATGCACGATTTGTATTTTCGATGGATTTGAAAGGAGGCTTACGCAACAAGCTGGCCATGCCACGAGCTTTTTAGCTCCCCGGAAGTGGCGCTGTCAGCACATTCTATATGGGTAAAATGATACGGAACGCCCCTCAAATAAGCTAATCCTCGTAGGAAGTTTAGCGGACTTGCCAACAAGGAAGTCAATATTCTTTCTTTGCACGTACTTTGGCCCATTACTCATTAGAAATGTGACATGTTTCACAAAATTATCGTGGTATGCACCGGCAACATTTGCCGCAGCCCTATTGCCGAAGGCCTGCTGAATCAGCGCTTACAGATTGAAAACATACAAGTTTGTTCTGCCGGCACCGCGGCATTAGCCCATCATCCGGCAGACCCGAATGCGGTTCTCGTCGCCAAAGAAAACGGACTTGATATTTCGCCACATCGCGGACAACAGGCAACGCAGATCCTTCTGACGTCGATGGATCTCATCTTGACCCTCGATCAAACCCACAATGAATGGATCTGGTCGCGTTTTCCTCACCTCCGCGGACGCACCCACAAGCTGGGACGCTGGCGCAACCAGGCGGATATTGCCGATCCCTATCGCAAGCCCAAAGCGGCATTTGAACAGGCATTCTCCGAAATCAGCATGTGCGTTGATGACTGGATTACACGCATTCGCCCCGCGCTGCCTACACATTTGCCATAAGGCCAAGGTCGAACCAATCATTTAAGCAGTTCCGAGGCGCCTCTGGCGAAGTCCGAAGGCTGGCCGTCCTTGACGCTGAAATAGAGCTCCGGTCCGTCATAGACCATCTGGCCGCCATCACGAGTCAGGGGCCTGAAAGTAAAGCCTGCTTCCCGGCGGGTAGATTTCGCGAAGAACAGGTCCAACGGCAGGGTGATGTAAACGCCCTTGTCGAAGGAGCCTTCACCAAACTGCGCCGCCGATATGTCGGTCTTGGTGGCGAAGATTCCTAGACGAACGCCGCTGTCAAACTCTCTCGATACATCCAGGGTGGCGCCGCGGTCCTTTGCCAGATATTGGCCGGCACTGAGCTTGATCAGCAAGTTCTTGTAGCCCGGCTTGTAATACAGGGCTACGTGCCCGGTGGTTACGGTGTAGCCAAGGAAGTCGAACATCTCGTCATAACCGCGTTGCTTGACCCGGTTGACGTCGAAAGCGACTGCCCAGCTGCGGCCGTAGGGCCGATAGAGCAACTCGGTGGCGACACCACCATACATTTCTTCGAAGATGCCGGCGGAAAGCCGGTGATACCAGTCAGGATACGGCGACCAGATGTAATCCGCCTCGAGATTGATGAGGCCGTTATCACCCTGCCGGAGATATTTAACGATGTCGCTACGTACGTGCGGCAAGGTGCTGTTGGACTGGAGCTTGATTTGATCGAAGTTGTTGATGATGTTGAACCCGGCCGCGCCGGTGAGATTGAGGTGGTCAGTTACCTGGACCGCCGCGGCAACTTTCCAGTACAACTGGCCCGCATAGAAGGTATCCGGACCACCGACGCTCTGGCGAACCGCCGGCCCCATGTCCCAGGAGAATTTCGGAGTCCTGGTATCGTCGATGTATTGCGCCCCCGAGTAGCCTTCCCCAGGCCCCTTCAAAACAATTGAGGACAATGCTGCATCGGGGTCGTTGTCATGCGCCGCCTTCTCGAAGTCCTGGCGGTAGACCGCTGCGCGATAATTCTCCACGCCCTGGTCAACGAAGACCAGCGTGAATTTCGAGATTTCGTCGGGTGCCGTAGCCGCAAGGACCCTTGCGGTCCGGCCTACGGCTTTGGCCGAGTTGCGGTATTTATCCTGATTGAGCCAGACGCGAACCTCCTTGAGGAAGCCGTCATAGTCCACTGCGATCAAGGTGAAGCCCTGCTGCTTCAAGGCGTCCTTCAGCTTGAGGACGAACTCGTGCCGCTGTTCGCTTGAAATTTCGGGGGCGGCTGGCGGCCCAGCGGGCGCCGAAGTCTGGATCGCGGCCTGTTCCGGCGCGACTGCTGCGGCATTGCTTTCCGATGCCGGCAGGGCGGTATTGTTGGGGGTGGAGGCATCCCCGGACTGGTTGGGATAAAGCGCCAGCGGCGTGGGATCAGCTGATTTGAATACCCCGCGCAGGTTCTGGAAATTGGTATAGATGGCGAATCGAGCCATCACGGTGTTGCCGCGCTCGAACCCGACCCCCATGTCGAGGCCGGAAATTCCGCGATAGGCCAAGCCTACATTGATCGGCGAATCCTGCCGCTGATTGTCGCCGAGTCCTTCGTGCTGGTAATTGTTACCGTCGTATTCGACACGCAGGGAAAGGCCCTTGATCGGCGTGTTCCACGCGACGCCGCCAAAGGGGCCAATGGTCTGTCCCGTAAACCAGTACTTCGCCCCGACGTTGCCGGCAACGCCGATGCTGTTCTGCACGGCGCTGAATCGATCCTGGTCAAAGTGATGGCCGAATGCCCCGAACGGATTGGGAATATCACCCCCGCTGCCCAAACGCCCCCAACCCAGGCCGAAAGACAAATCAAAGTCATACCAGTGGTAGCTGCTGACCAGATATTCCGAGGAAAAGAAGCCAGTGCCCCCAATGTCCTGCATGCCTAGAGCAATTGAAGGCCAGTACTGGGCCTCGTTCAAAAGCCGGACCTTTACGTCGGCGCTCTTGTCTTTGTAGTGCTGGGTACCGCTGAAACTGGGGTCGTTGCTGTAAAACCGGTTGGTGACGTCGGTGTAGCGAACCGAGGCTTCCAGCCAGGGCAGCGGCTGAGCAAAGAACTGGATCTGGTTGTACGGCCGCACAGTGGAAACACCCAGGCCGAAATCGCCATCTGGGCGCATGCGCGCCGTGGGTGTCTGCATCAGGCCGACGTTGCCAAAATCATTGGCGCCAGCAAACAGGTTGTCGAACTCCGCCGCTCCAGCCGTGCGCGTCACGGCCAAAAACACCGTAATAAACACCGCGGCGCCGGTGGGGCCGATCGACAGTCCAGAACGAACGCTCAAACCTTAACCCCCACGATTCCTGATTCTTCCTTGGCAACAAACCAATTGACCCGGACAACGCCAAGCCCTGACCTCGAACCGGCCGGCAGCTGCTGCGTCGATATGATTCCTGAAGCCCGCTTTATTGGCCGGTGCACGCTGCCCCGAACATCTCGTTGCGAGTCGAAGCCGGCGGCCGACGAGCTACGAACCGAGGCCATTCTGTCATGCGGGGGTGAAAAAGTCCTTACAGATAGGGTGCGGATCTGGCCATTACCCGAAACGGCTTATTCAAACATTTTCCACGCAACCAGCGAGGGGGCCTTAAATAATGCGCCTCAAATCGTGATATGTGACACAAATATGGCCAAAAACTTGCTTAGAACTACTGAAAGCAGGGGTTGTCAGAAGTTGGCAGAGCAACAGATTGGGTATACTCTGCTTGGACTTGCGGAAGGGCGGAGCCCTTCCCTGAATTTGATGGTGAATCAGGACGAATGGAGAGGCGTTATGAATACGATTTTCAAGGCGGCGATGCTGGCCACTGCGGTTCTTAGCACCTCGGCCGTTTTTGCCGATGACACTGGCGTAGCCGCAGGCAGTAGCACCCAGGCTTCCAGCACCGCAAGCGGTTCCACCGCGACCATTGTTGCAGCTGGCGTTGGCGCGGCTGCCATCATCGGCGCGGTTGTGGCGGGTTCGTCGGACAATGGAAATAGCACGGCTACCTCCACGTCGACCAGCACCACGCACTAAGATTTTGATTTTGCAGCGATAAAAGGCCGCCTCTAAGGTGGCCTTTTATTTGGTCGAAATCACACCGCAGCAGCGGGTTTGAGCACCTCCAGCTCGATCTGCGGCATTTCCGGGCAGTACTGCTGAACCGAACGCCACACCCGCCCGGACTGGGGATCGAGCCAGAAGCTGTTGCGGGTTTCCCAGCGCCAGGCGCGCATGATTGCGATTTCATCGATCCGCCGGGTCAGGCGCTCGCGGCCCTGGATGACGATGGTTTCGTCCTTTCCGGCCTCGAAACGCGATTCCACGGCGATCGCACGCTCGTCAGCATGGCCGAGGTCGATCTCCCGGTAGACTCCACGCTGGGGCAATACACCACTTTGCGCGAAGCTGAGTAGCGGATCTTCATCCGGCGTCGGTTGCCAGCGAGTGGCCGCAAGATCACGCTGCAGGCCATGCGTGCGCAGCAGCCAGCCGCCGCGGGTCACGAATGTCACGTGGTCCGCGGAAGCCCATTCCAGCGTCCGCCCGTCCGCCTTGGCCAGCACGATCACCGCTCGCGGATTGCTGGCGATACGCACCCCCAGCGTCGCATAGGGAATATCGTGAATCTGCTCTGCAGTGAGGGGATACTCGTGCGCCGGGAGTCCCTTGGCGGTAATGGTTTTTGAGAACAGATTGACAGTCGAATTCGGATCCGACGCGCAGCCAGCCGCGCCCGTCACCAGCAAACCACCCAGGAACTGCCTGCGACTCAGCATTTCACCTCTTCTCCTGCCATTCATTCGACTGCGGTTGGACCTTGCACCCACGTCACCGTGCCTGCATGTACCGGGCATACGCGGCTGCATACCTTTATGATGTCATGAAAAAGCAGGCTGGCGGGTTCGCGCCGATGCGGGAAATCGCAGTTCGCGACGCTCAGCCATGCCCTTTCCCGCTTTCAGCATCGGGGATTGCCCGCCCGCCACCCGACGACTGCCCTTCCAGACCTTTCCGCATGGCCCCGACTGAATCCATCCCCCTGTTCCTGAGTTGTGCACGCGGCCTCGAGCCGCTGCTGGCCCAGGAAGCCGCCGCGCTGGGCGCGACGGAAGTACGCGAACAGAACGGGGGCGTGATCTGCTCCGCCGATTGGCAGGTGGCCTATCGCGCCTGCCTGTGGTCGCGCCTGGCCAGCCGCGTACTGTTGCCGTTGGCCCAGTTCGAGGTGCTCGACGCGGAACAGCTCTACAACGCCGCCAAGCTGATCGACTGGCCCGGCTGGTTTTCGGCCAACCGCACCTTTGCCATCGAAGTTGCCGGGCGCTCCAACACCCTGACCCATACGCATTTCGCGGCGCTCAAGGTGAAGGATGCCATTGCGGATCGCTTCCGCGATGACCATGGCCGCCGGCCCGACGTCGACGCCTCCAACCCAGACGTTCCGGTGCATTTGCACCTAAATGGTGCAAATGCGTCGCTGAGCCTGGACTTGTCTGGCGGCAGCCTGCACCGCCGTGGCTATCGCGCGCGCGGCGGCGCTGCGCCGCTGAAAGAAACCCTGGCAGCAGCGATCCTGATTCGCGCCGGCTGGCCCGAGGTGGCACGCAATGGCGGCGGCCTCGTGGACCCCCTCTGCGGTTCAGGCACGCTGGTAATCGAGGCCGCTTACCTGGCAGGTGATATCGCTTCCGGGCTGGCGCGCGAACGCTATGGCTTCCAGGCCCTGCGCAACTTCGACAGCAACATCTGGGGGGCGCTCCTCGGCGAAGCGCGACGGCGCAAGGAGATCGGCCTTACCCAGTTGCCGCCGCTGCTCGGCCAGGACATCGACGGCGCCACCCTGCGTTCGGCACGCAACAACGCCGAACTGGCCGGCCTCGCCGAGCATATCCAGTGGGCACAGGCCGACGTCTCGACCGCACGCCCCATCGGGGAACTCCCGGGGCTAGTGGTAGCCAACCCACCTTATGGCGAACGCCTCGGCAGCGAGGCCGAGTTGATTAAACTGTACAGCCTGCTCGGCGTGACCTTGAAGCAGCACTTCGGCGGCTGGCGGGCGGCCATCTTCACCGGCCGTCCCGACCTCGGCCCGCGCCTGGGCCTGCGCGCCGAAAAAATGTACTCCCTCTACAACGGCGACCTGCCTTGCAAGCTGCTGCTGTTCGACATGGAGGTGCCGGCGCCCGAAGCCGTGGGCGCGGTCAATCCTGGCGGCGGCAGCGAAGACTTCGCCAACCGCCTGCGCAAGAATTTCAAGCACTTGAGTAAATGGGCCAAGCGCACCGGCGTTTCCTGTTACCGCGTCTATGACGCGGACCTGCCCGACTATGCCCTGGCCGTGGACCTCTACCCCACTGCCTCGCTGCAGATCCACGCACAGGAATATGCCGCGCCCAAAACCGTCGATCCGGTGCGCGCAGAGCGCCGTCTGCGCGAAGCGCTGGCGGTGATCCAGCAGGAATTCGCCGTTCCGACTTCCGCCATCCATTTCAAGATCCGCCAGCAGCAAAAAGGTACCGACCAGTACACCCGACAAAGCGAGCAGGAAAATTTCCAGCAGGTCGAGGAGCACGGCTGCCGTCTGTGGATCAACCTCGACGACTATCTGGACACCGGCCTGTTCCTCGATCATCGCCCGCTGCGCCGACGCATCCAGGCCGAAGCCGCCGGCAAGCGCTTCCTCAACCTGTTCTGCTACACCGCCACCGCCACCGTGCACGCGGCCAAGGGCGGCGCCAGCGGCACGATGTCGGTGGACCTGTCGGCCAATTACCTGGAGTGGGGGCAGCGCAACCTCGCCCTCAATGGCATCGACGCTACGCTGAAAACGCGACGCCAGCCGGATGATGTCTGGCAGCAACGCCGCCCGCGCCACGAGCCGGTCGCCCGGCACACCCTGGTCCAGGCCGACTGCCTGGCCTGGCTCAAGGAGCAGGCCGAGAGCAAATCCCCACCGCGTTTCGACCTGATCCTGTGCGATCCGCCGACCTTCTCCAACTCCAAGCGCATGGACGGCACGCTGGACGTGCAGCGCGACCACGTCGAGATGATCCAGAACGCCGCGCGCCTGCTGACGCCGCAGGGTGTGCTGTATTTCTCCACCAACCGCAAACGCTTCAAGCTGGATATGGAAGGGCTAGCGGGGTTGGAGATCAGCGATATCACGCCGCAGACCCTGGACGAGGACTACAAGCGTCCGCCGCCGCCGCACCGCTGCTGGGCGATCAGGAACCGGACACCGTAAGCAGATCAAGGCATCGAAGCCCGTCATACGGCTGACAAATTTCGGTCATAAGCTTGAAATTTGTTTGTCTTGTTGTTTGGGGAAGTCCGCGTGAAAAAAAATGACGGCGACAATAGCCGCTTCAACCCCGGCCGGCGCAAATTGCTGGCCGGCCTGGCCGCCTCGGCCGCCGGCGCCGGTGCACTGACCGCAGCCTGCGGCGAATCTTCCGGCGTGGACAGCAACCCGTCTTCCGCGACCCCGCCCGATCCGGCCACTTCCGGCATCGACCACATTGTGGTGGTGATGATGGAGAACCGCTCCTTCGACCATTACTACGGCTGGCTGCCCGGCGCGGACGGCATCCAGGCGGGACGCAGCTTCGTCGATACCGCCGGCAACACGCAGATGAGCCACCACCTCACCGACTACCAGAACTGCGACAGCGCGGATCCGGACCATAGTTACGAGGGCGGCCGCAAGGAACTGGCCAACGGTGCAATGGACGGCTTCCTGTTGCCCGCGGCACCGGGCGATACCTTCCCCATCGGCTACTACACCGAGAGCGACCTGCCGTTCCACGGGCCGGCCGCGCACAGCTGGACAGTGTGCGACCGCTACTTCTGCTCGATCCTGGCCGAGACCTACCCGAACCGCTTCTACATGCATTCGGGCCAGACCAGCAAGCTGCACAACTCCGACGCGCCGACCGTCACCTCACTGCCGACCATCTGGGATGCGCTCAAGGCCAAGGGCCTGCAGGGCCGCTACTACTACAGCGACATCCCCTTTACCGCCGAATATGGCTTGAAGCATCTGGATATCTCGCTGCCGTTCGCCGCTTTCCTCACCGCGGCAGCCGCCGGCACGCTGCCGCAGGTGTCCTACGTCGACCCCGCTTTCCTCGGCGAAGGCAACGGCGTGTCGCACGACGACCATCCGCTCGCCGACATCCGCAACGGACAGGCCTTCCTCAACCAGGTCTACGACGCCGTCCGCAACAGCCCGAATTACGCCAACACGCTGCTGGTGATCAATTACGACGAGTGGGGTGGCTTTGCCGATCACGTGGTACCAAGCTTCGCCCCGGTCACTGCCGCCGAAGCCGCCCTCGGCAATGACGGCCGTCTGGGTTTCCGTGTACCGACCGTGATCATCGGTCCGCGCGCCCGTCGCGGCCACGTCGAGCACACCGAGTTCGACCACACCTCGGTGCTCAACCTGATGCTGTGGCGCTGGGGCCTGACGCCGTTCTACCCGCGTGCCAGCACTTCCAACAACCTGGCAACGGCGCTGGATTTCGACAACCCGCCGGATACCTCCGCGGCGCCGGCCTTCAACGTGCCCGCCGGCCCATTCGGCACCGCCTGCAACCTCGCCACCCTGCTGCCCTCGGGCGCCTCGCTGGCGCAGGTCGATGCCGTGGCGAAGTCACGCGCCGCGCACATCCTCGAACTGCAGATGCTCAAGACCAAGGCACAGCGCTTCGGCTTCCCAATTTATGGAGGTTGATCACTCCGCGAAAGTGAGCAACGCCCGCTACCCCGATGGCATTACAAGAAAAAAATTATTATATAAATCAATTTATTAAAGAATTTCTGAAAAACAGTCCATTATTTTTTCCTGAGAACCACATAAGCAAAGCTTGTCAGATAAGGATTTGGGTGCTTGATTAAGACGTCGGTCAGGGCTCGGGACATTGCGCTGACCGGCGGAATCTTTTGATAGTAATATTCGTGCCCGAAAAACCCCTTGTATTCCAAGATCTCGAAGCCGACGCTCTGCAGCCTTCGAAGTTGCGGTGGGGTCGGCCCCCTGCACCAACTGTAATATGCCTTGAATTTGCCTTGCCGATATCGATTCCTGGGCGCAACCAGATCTAGGATCGAATCCGCCAGGGTCTCAGGCAGTAGCTTGTTTGCGATGAACGGCGCCGCATAGAGCGTTGGGAAAAAATGGAACGCAATGCCGCCCGGACGCAAGATCTTGCCGACGTTGGAATGGAAGGTCTTTCCATCACGCACGTGCTCTGCCAGCATTTTAGAAAATGCAAAATCCACGTTGCCCTCGCCGACAAAGTCTTCAGCGCACACGTCCGCTTCGATCTTTCGGCAATCTGCGGGGGCTTTTGCCAGCTCGTCCGCAGATATGTCCAAGACGACATAATCAATCCCCGACGCCTTGACCACCCCGCTGTCGAGAAGAGGATTGGCCCCGCCTCCAATCTCGCAGATCGATTTGCAATCGAAATCCCGAATCAGATGCTCGACTTTGCCCTTGAAACCTTCCCATGCTTCCAGTGATTTTCCATAAGAGAGTTCCACGTCGCTTGCCTCGTCTGATTGCTGTTGGGAAGCTGTTGAATACGCCCATCTTTTCGACGCGGCCATGATTCCGGAGACTTATTTCCGATTCGGAGCCGGACCGATCATAAACTTGAGTTTTCTGCCGCAAAAGGCAGCGGTTCTGGAATCCTGAAACAGGACAAGATCGCCATTGCGATGGCAGTTTAATCTCGAACTCTCCGCTAAGGAAGGTCTGAACAAGCCTCATAATAGCGGCGGACAGCAGGGGAGCATGGCTGGATGAGCCAACTGAGCTTCGGGGACGCCGAATACGCCGGCAAGCGCAAGCAGACGCGGCGCGAGATTTTTCTGGCCGAGATGGAGCGGGTAGTGCCATGGGCTTCGCTGCTCGGACTGATCGAGCCGTTCTACCCTGAAGCCGGACGCGGGCGGCACCCTTATCCGCTGGCGGCGATGCTGCGCATCCACCTGATGCAGAACTGGTTTGGCCTGAGCGATCCGGCCATGGAAGAGGCTTTGTACGAAGTGGCCTCGATGCGCCAGTTCGCCGGGCTGTCGCTGAACCGGCCGATCCCCGACGAAACCACCATCCTGAATTTCCGGCATTTGCTGGAAGCCAATGAGCTGGCCCCGCTCGACCAAGAATGCCGATGGCGAACGCGACCCCGAGATGCACCAGACCAAGAAGGGGAACCAGTGGCACTTCGGCATGAAAGCCCACATCGGTGCGGATGTCGATTCCGGGCTGGTGCATACCGTCGTCACCACCCCGGCCAACGAAGCGGATGTCGAGGTGGTCGACGAGCTGCTGCATGGCAAAGAGCAGGTCGCCTACGCTGATGCCGGCTACGCCGGCGCCCAGAACCGCGTCACCCGCCCGGGCCTGCGCTGGGAGATCGCGGCCCGTCGCGGGCGGATCAAGGCCCTGCCCGAGGGCCGCGCCCGGCATGCATTGGAGAAGGCCGAGCGGCGCAAGGCCAGCATTCGCGCCCGGGTCGAGCATCCCTTCCGGGTCATCAAGCGGCAGTTCGGCTACGTGAAGGTGCGCTTCAAGGGGCTGGCGAAAAACACCGCCCAGGTAATCACCCTGTTTGCCCTGTCGAATCTGTGGATGGCCCGCAAACGACTATTGGCGATTGCAGGAGGATTGCGTCCGCTGCAGGCAGTTACGGGGTAAAAAGCCGGGTGAAGGGCCCTGATTGGTCGAATTGTGACAATACCAAATAGTACGATTACTGTCTTGCGCTCAACGTACTTTAGAACGCCCCAGCAAGGCCGCTTTCGACCGACTTATTCAGACC
>NZ_JONR01000055.1 GCF_000711955.1 Nevskia soli DSM 19509 | reverse complement strand
GGCTGAGCCATGGAATCACCATGGCTCAGCCCTCCGCCTTGCCTGACGCGATTTTGGACTGCAACGCAGGTGCGATTCATTCTGTTACAGGCTCTAAGAGCCTATACGAGCGTTGCCGGGCACCTCCGTGTCCACGAGGAATCCGCGCCGGGGCGGTGCCTTGCCCCGGCGCGGATTGCTGCGCATCGAGGCCGCTGCTAGAACTGGTACTTGATGTTGAAACCGGCGTAATCGCGGTCGGCGTAAGGATGCTGCTCGAGGTTGGACCGGCCGAGGAAGGCGCTGTAGGTCAGGCCCAGCGTCAGGCGTTGCAGGTAGCTGAAGTCCACCCCCACCGAAGCGCGCTGATCGCCCTCGCCCCACAAGGAACCGAAGGTACCCGGCGGCGGCGAACCCTTGGCAATGCCCTGGAAGGTGACCGGCGCGTCGATATCCCAGCCGGAGAACACGTTCTTCCAGTCGAAGGAGGCCAGGAAGGAATAAGCCCAGGCGTTCTTGGTCCCCGGTCCGGCGCCGTTGGTGAGCTGGGTCACCCCGTCCACCGCGTCGACACCGTTGACGTGGATGTAGCCGACTTCGCCGATCAGGTTGAGCGAATCCCAGAACCAGCCCGGTCCCAGCACCTGCAATGCGCTGAAGTCGGCCTGGGTGGTCTTGCCGCGCGTCACCGTGGGGCTGGCCGGATTGACCAGCAGGTCGATGCCGTCGCGGTAGTTCACCTCACCGGCCAAGCTGACGCCGAGGGCCTGCGTGGAGAAGCTCAGCGCCCCCATGTGGATGCCGTCGAAGTACTTGACGTTGTAGGACACCGGCACCTGCACGCCGATGGCCTGCGAGGTCAGCGGCAGATTGACCGGCGGTGCCGGCTGCCCCTGCAGGATGCCGGATTCGACTGCTTGCAGCACGCCTTGCAAGGACGGCGGCAGGACGCTCAGCGGCGCCAGCAGTACCTGGTAGCCTTGCGTCAGCACCGTGGCCGGAGAGGTATCGCTGTAGCGCAGGTAGTAACCGCCGACGCTGGTCTGCGGTGTGAGCTGGTAGAGCAGGCTGACGCCGTACTGGCCGAAGGCCGTGGGCTTGAGATCGGGGCCGCGGGTGGCGGTCCAGTTCTGCGGCGTGCCCGGAATCAGCTGTCCCAGCGGGATGTTCAGCGGCGCCGGCAGCACGGTCAGGCCATAGAACGGATTCTGCGTCAGGTAGATGAACTCGGCGCCGGGGCCGACCACGTCGGTGGTGGAAAAGTAGTCGCCGACCGGGCTCAACTCGGTGGCCTTGTATTGCAGCTTGTAATAACCCTGGAAGGTGAGGTCGTCGGTGAGGCCCACCTTCACCGAGATCTGGTTGCTCGGCAGCAGGATGTCCTTGGTCTCGACGCCGGGCACGAAGGCCTTGGAGGCATCGGCCGGGGCCTGCGCGGTGGCGATGCCGGAGAAGAACAGGGCCTCGCCCCAGGCCACCACCTGGCGCCCCACGCGCAGGTCGATGTCCCGGTGCGGGCCGAGGCGCCAGTTGCCGTAGGCATAGGCGTCAAGCAGGCGCACGCGCTGGCCATCGTAATAACGCGCGCCGTCGGTGAAGCGGTTGAACGGCTGCTCGGTCTTGTTGACCGTATCCGGAGAATCGTTGCTGTTCGGATGATGGTAGGCCTGGTCGTAGAAACCGTCGCCACTCAGCGCGATGCCGTAGTTGGGGCCGCGCAGGATCAACTCGGCCAGGCCGCTGATGCGGTTGTTGATCAGGCTGCCGGACTTGAAGTTGCGGTCGCCGTCGTCGAAGTTAATGGTGGTCGGCAGCTTGGAGGTCGGATTGATCGGGCCATTGATCAGATCGTTGCTCGCATCCTTCAGGCGCATCGATACGCCGTAGTTGACCGTCAGCTTGTATTCCGCGTCGATGCCGTCGGCCACGCTCAATGTGCCGGCCTGCGCCGGCCCCGCCGCCAGCGCGGCGACGCCCAGCGCCAGGGCGCTGCGGCGCAGCTTCAGGCCGGTCTTGGCCGGATGCGTCTTGCCTGGTTGGATTCTCATTGTTCTCCTCCCGATAATTGTTCTGATATCTGGTCCGGGCACGCGCTCACGGCCTTGCCCGCCGCCCCATTGCGTGGGCGGACGTTTATTCAATCGACTGTGCCTGGCACATCAGTGGCCCGAGGTCGCCGCCACCTTGGGGCTGTACAGATCCGGCGTATTGGTGGGATCGTTGAGCTTCCACCAGTTGGCCACCCCCGACTCGTTGACCAGGTAGGTGGCCTCGTAGGCGCCCGCGGTCAGGTCGTGGTACACGGACACGCCGCGGTGATAGCACTCGCACTCCGCCGAGTAGTGATAGTCGATGAACGAGGTGCGCCACAGCTGGTCACGCGCGTCGTAAGCCTCGGACCACAGCGACAGCCAGGTGTCCTCGTCGACGTACAACACCTTGCGCTTGTAGATGTGCCGGTAGTCGGACTTGAGACTGGCCTCGATCACCCAAACCCGGTGCAGCTCGTAGCGCTGGTAATCCGGATTGGGCGTGTTCGGCTTGATCATGTCGGTGAGCTTCAGCGACGGATCGTTGGAGCGGAAGTTGTTGTAGGGGACGTAGTACTCCTTCTTGCCCACGATCTTCCAGTTGAAGCGCTCCGGATTGCCCTGGAACAGGTAATCATCGTCGATGGTGCGCAGTCCCGCCGGCGGGATGGGATAGTCGAACCCGACTTCCGGCGACTGCCGCACGCGGCGCGTGCCCGGGTTGTACTGCCAGGTCTGGGTGCGGTCGTTGTGGAAATCGTTGGGCTGCCAGCCGATGCCGATGGAGCCCTTGTCGCGCGGCGGCGAGATTTCCTCGTTGTAGAAGTAGGAGCTGATCTGCTCCTGCGCGGTGCTGCGGTGATTCGGGTCGGTGAACATGCTCAGCGTGCGGAAGCGCTGCTTGCCCCAGGAAATGCTGCCGTTGCCGTAGACATCGGCGATGTCGTACACCGAGGCCTCGGTCCAGGCGCGGTACGGCAGGATCATGTTCCACACCGCTTCCTGGCCGCTCTGCGGGAACGGGAAGGCGATGGCGCCCGTCTCGCCGTTGGTGCCCAGGCCGTCATGCACCAGTTCGGCGTTGGTGGCGTTGCGCTTGATCACGCCGCAGACCCAGTCCGGCACGCGGAAGTCGCGGTGGCTGGGATAGACGATCATGCGGAACGATTCGGGGTGGCGCTTGAACAACGCCTTCTGGCCGTCGGTGAGCTTGTCGGCGTACTGCGCCATGTTCTGCGCCGTGACGGTGAACAGCGGCTTCTCGTCGGCATAGGGGCCGGGTTCGTAGCCGCCCTTGTTCTTCATGCCCGGCCAGGAGTCCAGCCACTTGCCGCTGAATTCCGCGACGCCGCCCGGCGTGCCGGCTTTCTCCGCACCGGTGCAGGTGTACTTGTCGCCGCCGAGCTGTGCGGCCTGCTCGGCCGACACCTTGGCCAGGGCGGGAGTCGATAAGACCCCCACGCCGAATGCCAGCAAGCAGGAAATGCCGGCCGTCTTCAACTTCATCGTCTCTCTCCTCGCAACCCGCCGTTGTTGTGGATTCCGGGTGGCCGCGCCTGCAGCCGCTTGCGCGGTGCATGGCCAGCCCCGGAACCGTTGTTTGGGCTAAGTTGCTATAGGGGGACGGGCCATTCTTGGCGATTTTTAACGACTTGGTGATTTTTCGGCTGCCAACTGACCTGCGGATCAGATTGGCGGATAACTGGCGGTACGGCTGGCCGGCCGGACGCGGCACCGGCTCTTACCAGAGCGGGCGCGGATTGCGCCGCGCGGCGATATCCTCGTTGCGCTGGCGGAATGGCTCGTCGAATGCCTCCGGCTGCGGGATCAGCCAGTATTGCCCCCGCGCGATGCTGGCGAAGACGCGTTCGGCGAATGCGTCCGGCGTGAGGCCATGCCGGGTCAGCAGGGTGCGCATGCTGTCGACGAAGGCCTGTGCCGCCGGATCGGCCTGCGGGCCGAAAGGATCGTTGAAGATGCCGCTTTGCACCGGCCCCGGCGCCAGCAGCGAGACGCCGACCGGCGCCTTCAGCATCTCCAGTTCGGCGCGCAGGCTCTCGGTCAGCGCCAGCACCGCGAACTTGCTGGCCGAATACGGCGCCATCAGCGGACTGGGCAGGAAGCCGCCGACCGAGGAGGTGTTGACGATATGCGCCGGCCGCCCCGCCTTGAGCAGGCGCGGCACGAAGCTGCGCAGGCCGTGCAGCACGCCGTTGAAATTGATATCGAAGCTGCGCTTCCAGCGCTCCGGCTCGATCTGCCAGCTGAATCCGGTGGTGAGCACGCCGGCGTTGTTGAACAACAGGTCGACGCTGCCAAAGCGCTCGTACGTGTTTTGCGCCAGCCGTTCGACCGAGGCCGCGTCGGCGACGTCGGTCGGCATCGCCAGCACGTCCCCATCCAGCGTGGCGGCGAAGTCCCGCAACACCCGCTCCTGCACATCCGCCAGCACCAGCCGCATGCCCAGCGCCGCCGCCTTGCGCGCCAGCCCGGTGCCGATGCCGCTGGCGGCGCCGGTGATGACGGCAACGCCGCCCTGAAAACGCAGTTCGCCCATGGCCATGGCTCCCTTCAGGCGGCGCGCTGCGCCTGCCGGTCGCGAAAATGCGGAATCACCTGCTGGCCGATATTGCGCAGCGTCTCCAGCTGCGCCCACTGCGGCACCGTGCCCATCTGGCAGATGAACAGGATCTCGTCGGCACCGGCATCGATCAGGCGCTGCACGTAGCCGATGCAGTCCTGCACCGTGCCGTAGGCATGGTTCGGGTTGAGCAGCATCATGGCCGGATCGCTGAAGTCGACCGCGACCTTCTCCGAGGCGAAGCTGGTCTTGACCACCGACTTGCCCGTCGCGTCGGCGACGGTGACGTCGTCGCCCCACTGCGCGGGATCGGGCTTGGGGCCACCGGTGTACCAGTGCGCCAGCGACTCCATGAAATAGCGCTGGCCCTTGATCCCGATCTTGCGCGCCGCCAGGCCGTCGTCGAGCACGATGGTCGGGCACAGCGCGGCGAGGTGCTGGTTGGGACGGAAGCCGACCTGGTCTTCCGCCTTGCGCCCGCTCCAGGCCTCGCGGTAGATCGCGTTCTTCTTGGCCACATCCTCGGGACCGCCGAAGCCCAGCACCAGCGCGCCCATGCCGCGGGCACCGGCACGCGCCAGCGTTTCGGTATTGGTGCAGGCCAGGTACATCGGCGGATGCGGATCCTGGTAAGGCTTGGGATGGATCGGCCGGCGCGGGATCTTGACGTAGACGCCGTCGTGCTCGATCTCGTCCTGGGTCATGATCTTCGGGATCAGGTACATCGCCTCGTCGATCTGCGGATTGAGCGTGCTCAGGTCATAGCCGAAGGTGCCGGACTCCTGTTGCGTGCCGCCCTTGCCGACGCCGAAATGCATGCGCCCGTGCGACAGCAGGTCCAGCGTGGCGATGCGCTCCGCCACCTTGACCGGGTGGTTCATCGCCGGCGGCAGGCACACCACGCCATGGCCCAGGCCGATGCGCTGGGTCTTGCCGGCGAGGAAGGCCAGCACCGTTTCCGGCGCGCTCATGTGAGCGTAGTTGCTCAGCGCGGTGTGCTCCACGCACCAGATGATATCGAAGCCCATCTGCTCCGCCAGCAGCGCCTGCTCGACGATATCGTCGAACACCTTGCGGTCGCCGGCGCGCGAGGCGTCCGTGGTCTGCGCCTCGTAGATCAGGGAAAATTTCATTGCCGCGCTCCTCCTTCGTGTTTGTGTGAACTGTCAGGAGGCGATGCACCTTCCTGCGATGGCGGCATTCTGGACGTCTGGTCAAGCGCCTCATCGTCCATTTGAGCTAAAGCGTTTCGGCCGCGCGAAGCGCTTCCCGCTTGCCCCGGATACATAGTCGCTTTGGACGATGCCGCCGCATTCGCGACAGCCCAGCATGGCCACGTAGCCACCAATAACAGGGGGAGAACCCATGACACTCGATCCACAGGCCAAGGCCCTGCTCGACGCTTTCGCGGCGATGCCCGCGGTCGATTTTTCCGGCGTCGATGCGCCGCAATACCGCGCGATGATGAACGGCCCCTCGATGTTCGCGCCGGGCGACGCGGTGGCGCGGATCGAGAACCGCAGCATCCCCGGCCCTGGCGGCCCACTGAACATCCGTCTGTATCGCGACGAGATAGGCACCACCCTGCCGATCACCGTGTTCTTCCACGGCGGCGGCTTCGTCATCGGCAGCCTCGATTCGCACGACAACATCTGCCGCTGCCTGGCCAAACGCGCGCGCACCCTGGTGGTGTCGGTGGACTACCGGCTGGCGCCGGAAACACGCTTCCCCGGCGCGGTGAAAGACGCCTGCGCCGCGCTGGCCTGGGTGCACCGCAATGCCCGCGATATCGGCGGCGATTCCTCGCGCATTGCCGTTGCCGGCGACAGCGCCGGCGGCAACCTCGCCGCGGTGGCGGCGCAGCACTGGCGCGACCACGGCCCGGCATTGCGGCATCAGCTATTGCTCTATCCGATCACCGACTGGCGCGCGGATACCGAGTCGTACCGAAATTTCGCCAAGGGCTACTTCCTCACCTGGGACATGATGAACTGGTTCACCCGGCAATACCTGCCGGACGCGAAGTCCGCCGACGACCTGCGCGCCTCGCCGCTGCGCTCGCGCGACCTGTCGGGCCTGGCCGCGGCCACCGTCATCACCGCCGAATACGATCCGCTGCGCGACGAAGGCGAAGCCTATGCCAGGGCCATGCGCAGTGCGGGTGTGGCGGTGGAACTGCACCGCTGGCCGGGACAGATCCACGGCTTCGCCAGCATGCTCGGCGTGCTCGATGCCGCGGATCAGGCGCTCGGCACCGCCGCCGGTGCATTGCGCGAAGCGTTTGCGGCGGAGACGGTCGCGGTCTAGGCACCGCCCCTCCTGCTTGTCGTCATACCGGCTGTCGCCGGCATGACGGTGTTTCCAAACGTAGGCGGGGATGAACGAAGTAACGTCTCTCCCCGTTCAGCGTCATACCGGCGAAAGCCGGTATCCAGAGTCGGCAAGTGCGCGCTCAACCCTGGATACCGGCTTTCGCCGGTATGACGTTGTGCTTTTCTTCTCAGGACATCGCCGTATGCCGGCTATGGCCCCGCTCTCCTAGCCGCCCCACCCTGACCGCCCCTTGACTATTTCAAAACATATCTTAAGATACACACATATCGTAAGATATATCTAACAACTATCAAGGAATCGATCATGCGCCACCACCATCATCATCACCACGGACACGAGCATCACACCGAAGAAGTCCTTTCCTTCATGAGCCGCTTCCGCGGCCCCCATGGCCGTTTCGGCGGCGGCTTCTTCGGCGGCGACGGCCCCGGAGGCCACGGCTTCCGCACCGGCCGCAAGCTCGGCTCCAACGAACTCCAGTTGGTCGTGCTGGCCCTGCTGGCCGAAAAGCCCAGCCACGGCTACGAGATCATCAAGGCCCTGGAAGTGCGCTCCGGCGGCTTCTACGTGCCCAGCCCCGGCATGGTCTACCCCGCCCTCACCTACCTCGAGGAAATCGGCCACGCCACGGTGCAGGCCGAGGGCAGCAAGAAGCTGTACAGCATCACCGACGAGGGCCGCGCCTTCCTCGAGCAAAACCGCGAAGTGGTCAACACCATCCTGAGCCGGCTCGAGCAGATCGGCAGCCGCATGGACACGGTGCGCCGCGCCTTCTCCGGCGAAGCGCCGGCCGACGACGACAATGCGGACGCCCCGGGCTTCAGCTTCCGCGGCTACAAGGAAGCCTGGCTCGCCCGCCGCGAGCTGAAGACGGCCCTGCACGAGAAGAAGCACAGCTCGCCGGAAGAGTACAAGCGCATCGCCGAGATCCTGCGCCGCGCCGCCGAGGAAATCCGCGGCAAGTAATCCGCTCCGCAATTCCGCACAAGGAGTGCGCCATGCAAGCCCATCAATACCGCGTCACCATCGAGCATCTGTTCACGCCGCACGTAGACCAGCCGCTGGACGCCCCACTGGTGTTCGAGACCACCAGCCAGGACGCGCTGATGCTGCTGTTCATCGTCAACCGCCTGCGCGCCAATCTCGGCCGCAATGTCGACAGCAGCATTCTCGACGCCCTGCCGCAGCGCCGTTCGACACGTCCGCTATGAGCCGCCGCGAGCGTAGTGCGCGGCGCGGCGGCCGCTGCGAGGCGGCGGCGTCCGCGGCGGTCGAATGCAAGCAGGAGCCGGGCCTGTTCGTGCCGGTGATCGACCGCAACCGCTGCGAGGGCAAGGCCGATTGCGTCGAGGTCTGCCCCTACGAGGTCTTCGTCGTCACCACCCTGCCGGTCGAGCAACGCACCGGCCTCAGCTTCCTCGGCCGCCTCAAGGGCCGTGCCCACGGCTGGCAACAGGCTCTCACACCGAACGCGGAGGCCTGTCATGCCTGCGGTCTGTGCGTGAAGGCCTGCCCGGAATCCGCCATCACCCTGGCGCGCGCCTGAAGGCCGCGCCTCAGCGAGGTGATGCTGATGCATCGCGACCATCCCCTGTTCGCCGGCATCTTCGGCCCCATGCGCGAGTTCATCGGCGCGCTGAAAGGCCATGGCAGGAAGCCGGAGGCGCAGGCCGGCGTCATGCCCTGAACGGCGCCGGAATCATCGAAGGGCCGCATCGGCAGTAGCGCGATCCGGCATGGGTGGATTAGGCTGGCCGCAATCCGCTCTCACATTCCCCGGCTGTCATTCGTTTTGCCGCAGCCGCGTCATGTGGCGGGGACACCGCACCCATACCGGGTGTCCACGACTTATATAGAAATTACCGCCCATGCCCTTCTTCCCGGCCGCTGTCCTGCGCTTCCGTGCCGCACCTTGTCTTGCCACTGCATTGATGGCGCTGGCCTTGATCGCCGGCCCTGCGCCAGCCTCGGCTGACGACCTCAACATGCTGGTGGCCGACTACGAGCGCTACAGCCTCCAGCAGGACCCGGTGACGGCGGGACAGCAAGGCGACCAGGATGCGCTGAAGCGCTGGCCCGACGATTCACAGGCCGCCGACGCCATCCGCAAGAAGGCGCTGGAAGGATTCCGCAATCGCCTCGATGCCCTGGGCAAGACCCCGCTGCAAGGCGAGGATGCCCTCAACCGCGCAGCCATGAGCCGCCAGGTCGGCCGCAGCTACGAAGGCCTGTCCTTCGACGAAGCGCGCTTCCCCTTCGCCGCCGACGACGGCTTCTTCAATATCCCCGACTACGTCGCGCGCGGCACCGTGATCCGCACCCAGGCCGACGCCGACAGCTGGCTGGCGCGCCTCGACGCCCTTCCCGCCTTCTACGCCACCGAGATCGCCAACGCCCGCCGCGGCCTGGCGACCGACTTCGTGCAGCCGGCGCCGGTGGTCGACGCCGCGCTTCGCGTCGCCAAGGCACAGAGCGAAACGCCGGCCGCGCAAAGCTCCCTGCTGCTGCCCTTCGCCACGCTGCCGGACAACTTCAGCGCGGAGCAGCAGAAAGCCCTGCGCACCAAGGCGCTGCAACTGGTCACCGACAAGATCAAGCCGGCCCAGCGCGAGCTGCTGGAATTCCTGGAGAAGAACTATCTGCCCAAGGCGCGCGCCAAACTGGGCATCGAGGCCACGCCCAACGGCGCCGCCTACTACGCCTTCCTGGTACGCCGCCATACCACCACCGACATCACGCCGGACCAGATGCACGAACTCGGCCTGAAGGAAGTCGCCCGCATCCGCGCCGAGATGAACGGCGTGATCGCCGAGACCGGTTTCCACGGCAGCTTCAAGGAATTCCAGGCCGACCTGCGCAGCAACCCGAAGTTCTACGTGAGCAGCCGCCAGGCCCTGATGGAAAAGGCCAGCGAAATCGCCAAGCGCATCGACGACCAGCTGCCCAAATGGTTCGGCCTGCTGCCGCGCCTGCCCTACGGCGTGCGTCCGGTGCCGCGCGAGATCGAGGAGAGCTACACCAGCGCGCGCTACTGGCCGGGCAGCCCGGAGCAGGGCACCGCCGGCGGCTACATGGTCAACACCTCGCATCTCGACAAGCGCCCGCTCTACGAAATGCCCTCGCTGACCCTGCACGAGGCCGTGCCCGGCCATCACCTGCAGATCGCCCTGGCGCAGGAGAACAAGGCCATCCCCCTGTTCCGCCGCAACGACGACCTCACCGCCTACGTCGAAGGCTGGGCGCTGTACTCGGAGAAACTCGGCATCGAGATGGGCATCTATCGCGACCCCTACGAGAACTTCGGCCGCCTGTCGATGGAGATGTGGCGCGCCTGCCGCCTGGTGGTCGACACCGGCCTGCACCACAAGGGCTGGACCCGCGAGCAGGCCATCGCCTACATGTCCGACAACACCGTGCTGTCCGACAAGAACATCGAAGTCGAAGTCGACCGCTACATCGGCTGGCCCGGCCAGGCCCTGGGCTACAAGATCGGCGAACTGAAAATCCTGGAGCTGCGCCACCGCGCGGAAAGCGCGTTGGGCGATCGCTTCGACATCCGCAAATTCCACGACCTGGTTCTGGGCGAAGGGCCATTGCCGCTGGACTTGCTGGAAGAGCGGGTCAATGCCTGGATTGCCCGCAGCAAGACCTGAGCCCAAGTACCGGCGTCATGCCGGCGAAAGCCGGTATCCAGGAAGGTCGATCGTCGCACTACCGTCCCTGGATGCCGGCTTTCGCCGGCATGACGATGATGTTTTCAGTCAGGCCGACAACTCGAACCGATCCCGGTAACGCTTGGGACTGAGCTTCAACCGCGTACGAAAGTGATGCCTCAGCGTATCCGCCGAGCCGAAGCCGCATTCCGTCGCCACCCGCTCCACCGCCATACCCGAGCCTTCGAGCAATTCGCGGGCGCGGCTCAGCCGCTCGTTGATGACCCAGTCCTTGGGCGTGGTACCGGTGGCTTCCTCGAAGCGGCGCAGGAAGGTGCGCCCGCTCATCCGCGCCTGCTTCGCCAGCACGCTGATCGGCAGATCGCGTTGCAGGTTGCGCCGCATCCACTCGAACAGCGCGGCCAATGCGGCGCCTTCCTGCTGCACCGGCCGGTCGATGAACTGCGCCTGCCCGCCGTCGCGGTGCGGCGGGATCACCAGGCGGCGCGCCACCTGGTTGGCGATGCGCGCGCCGTGGTCGCGGCGCACCAGGTGCAGCGACAGGTCCAGCGCGGCGGCGCTGCCGGCCGAAGTCAGGATCTCCCCCTCATCCACATACAGCACATCCGGCTCGATGCGGATGTCCGGATAGGCCGCCGCCAGCTGTGCAGCGTAACGCCAGTGCGTCGTCGCGCGCCGGCCGGCCAGCAGGCCGGCGGCCGCCAGCACGAACACGCCGGAACAGAAGGACACCAGCCGCGCACCGCGCGCATGCGCCGCGCGCAAGGCCTTGATCAGCGACTCCGGCACCGGCGTATGGATGCCGCGCCAGCCCGGCACGATCACCGTATCCGCCTGCCGCAGCTGCGCCAGCCCTCCGGCGGCGATCAGCTGGAAGCCGCCGGTGGCGGCGAGCGGCCCGGGCTCGATGGCGCACACGGTGAAGCGGTACCAGTCCGGGATTTCCGGCCGCGGCAGGCCGAACACCTCCACCGCGATGCCGAACTCGAAGGTGCACAGGCCGTCGTAGGCCAGCGCCGCCACGCTGTGCCCCGCTGATGCTTTTTTCGTGTTTCTTTCTCTACTTGGGGGCTTTGGCATGTTTTTCATGATAATTGGCATTCTTGCCAGTTTCCAGCCACCACGCCCACGCCGATACTGCTGCTCGTCACTCGGCAAACCAGGAGCGGGACATGGCAACTGTCGTACAGCAGGTCAAGGCCGCGGCACCGGAACGGGCGCTGGCGCACTTCGAGGCACGGCTGGCATTCGAAACCGATTGCTCGGATGTCTGGTACGCCACCCGGCACGAGCAGAAGGACTTCGTGCTGGTGGACGTGCGCACCCCGGCGCTCTACGCCGCCGGCCATGTACCCGGCGCGATCAACATCCCCACCCGCATGATCGGCGAGCCGCGCCTGGAGGAATTCCCGGCGGAGACGCTGTTCGTGGTGTATTGCGCCGGCCCGCACTGCAACGGCGCCAGCAAGGCGGCGGTGAAGCTGGCGCGGCTGGGCCGGCCGGTGAAGGAGATGATCGGCGGCCTCACCGGCTGGATCGACGAAGGCCTGGGCCTTGAACACGCCTGAGCCCGCACCCCGGACGGCCCGTCCGTCCGGGGTTTCACCGCACGTTCAGGCCGCGATCCAGATCCGCGACGCCCTGCACACGGACATCCCGGACCTGCTGCGACTGATGCGGGCGCTGGCGGTGTTCGAAGGCTACCGGGCGGACTTCGCCGTCACCGCCCGCGACCTGGCGGTACGCGGCTTCGGCCCGCGGCCGGAGTTCCACGCCAAGCTGGCGATCGACACGGCAACGGACACCGCGGCCGGCATGGCGGTGTACTACCTGGTGCCGTTCACCTACGACCTGCGGCCGACGCTGATGCTGAAGGAGCTGTACGTCGATAACGGCTACCGCGGGCGGAACATCGGCGAACAGCTGATGCGCGCGCTGGCGCGGCAAGCCCGGCGCCTCGGCTGCGGCCGCATGCGCTGGGACGTGCTGCACGGCAACCACGAGGCCGAGCGCTTCTATCAGCGACTCGGCGGCCAGCGCGAGAATTCCTGGGTGGCGTGGCGGATGGATCGCAATGGCATCGACACGCTCGCGCAGGAGACGGAGTCGTAGCGCCTGCCGACCGACTACACCAGCGCCGTCACGATCCGGTTGATCCCATACCCGCCGACCAGCAGGAAGGCGAACAACAAGCCGCCCAGCAGCAGCGGCCTGATCCCCGCCTGCCGCATCAGCCGGACGGAACTGCCCCAGCCCAGCGCCGCCATCGCCACCGCCAGCAGGCCGTTGTCGAGTGACATCAGCGCCGCATGCGGCAGCGGCCCGATCCAGCCCAGTGAGTTGATCCCGGCGCTCACCGCGAACAGCCCGATGAACCAGGGCAGCAGCGGCGCCTTCGGACCCGCCACCACACCCGGGCCGCCGCGCATCAGCCGCGCCAGCAGCATCAGCACCGGCGCCAGCAGGGCCACGCGGATCAGCTTCACTACCACCGCCTCGTCGGCAGTGGCGGATGAGACCGCCTTGCCGGCGGCCACCACCTGCGCCACCTCGTGCACGGTGGAACCGATGTAGACGCCGAACTGCGCCTGCTGCAATCCGAGCAGCGGGAACAGCAGCGGATAGACGAAGATCGCCAGGCTGCCGAACACCGTCACTGTCGCCACCGCCACCGCTACCTTGTGCGGCGGCGCCCGCAGCACCGGCTCGGCCGCCATCACCGCCGCCGCACCGCAAATGGCGCTGCCTGTTCCAACCAGTAATGCGGTATCACGATCCAGCTTGAACCAGCGGGTGCCGGCCCACAGCGCCAGGCCCAGCGTGGACATGATCACCAGCGAGTCGATCAGTACGCCGCGCAGCCCCACCGCGCCGAGCTGCTGCACCGTCAGGCGCAGGCCGTACAGGCCCACGCCGAGCCGCAGCAGGCCGCGCTGCGCGAACAGCACGCCCGGCCCCGCCGCCACCGACCAGCGCTGCGGCACCACGTTGCCCGCCACCATGCCGATGGCGATGGCCACGGTGAGCGCGCCGATGCCCAGGTGCGTCAGCCACGGCGCCTGCGCCAGGCCGGCGGCCACCAGGCCGATCAGACCCGCTACCGCGAGCCCGGGGAGATGCGTCTTCAAGCCGGTCCTGATTGCTTGCGTGTTCATGAATTGCCGCCTTCGTCTTCGATGGCGAGCACGGTAAGGCCGGACTATCAATCCGTAAAACGGATATTATTGATTATATAGTTCGATTTTATGGATATATCGATGCGCCTCACCCTGCGCCAGCTCCAGGTCTTCACCGCCACCTGCCGCAGCGGCGGCATCACCCTGGCCGCCGCGGCCATCGGCCTGTCGCAGTCCGCGGCCAGCCAGGCCCTGGCGGAACTGGAGTCCGCGCTGGAAGGCCCGCTGTTCGACCGCGCCGGCCGCAAGCTCCAGCTCAACGAGCGCGGCCACGCCCTGCTGCCGCGCGCGACCGAGCTGCTGGAGCGCGCCGAGGAAATCGAAACCACCCTGCGCCGCCACGGCAGCACCGCCGAGACGCTGGTGCGCCTCGCCGCCTCACTCACCGTGGGCAGCTACCTGCTGCCGCCGCTGATCGGCGCCCACCTCGCGCGGCAGGAAAAGACCCGCGTGGAATTGAAGGTGGAGAACACCGAAATGGTGATCGCCGCCGTGGCTGCCTTCCAGGCCGACGCCGGCTTCATCGAAGGCCCCTGCGAACACCCGGACCTGCGCGTGCTGCCCTGGCGCGAAGACGAGTTGATGGTGATCGCCCCGCCGGACCATCCTCTCGCCCGCAAGCGTCGCCTGGCGCCGAACGATCTGCAGGAGGCATCCTGGGTATTGCGCGAACGCGGCTCCGGCACGCGCGAGGTCTTCGACCGCGCCGCCGAGAGCCAAGGCATCGCCATCCATACCCGCATGGAACTGGGCCATACCGAAGCCGTGATGCGCGCCGTGCGCGCCGGTGCGGGCCTGGGCTGCCTGTCGCGCTTCGTGGTCGAGGACGCGGCCAAGCGCGGCGAACTGGCAATCCTGCGCACCCCATTCCTCAACCTGCGCCGTCCGCTGCATGCGGTGCTGCACCGGGCCAAGTTCATCGGGCCGGGCTTGCGGCAGGTACTGGAAGCTTGCGAACTGCAGCTGCCACCGCAGGAATAATATCCATCACCCCGGCGAAAGCCGGGGTCCAGGGCCTTGCGTAGCCCGGCTTCCGATTGCGACGCGGAGCCGCGAAGCGTGAGAGGCGGAGGGGTGTATGCCTCCGCCACCGGAACCTCAGTTCGCCGCTTCCAGCTTGCTCGGCATGCATCCCGCGCTGGCGCACTCGCGGTTGCGGTCCTGCAGGAACTGCGTCCGGCTGACGGTCGTCTGCGCCGCGCAGTCCAGGTTGACCCAGAAGCCGTGGTCGTCCTTCATGCTGCACTGGTCGTTGCGCGACTTGATCCAGGCCAGCTGGCCGTGTTTCAGCGCGGCCTTGCCGTTGGCGTCGAGCCGCTTGGACAGCTTGGCGTACTCGTCGTTGAGATCCTTGTCCGCCTGGATATAGACCTTGTCCAGGCAGTACAGATCGTCGAAATCGTTCTTCGGACGGTCGCAGCCGGCATGGGCCGCGGCGCTGCCGAGCAGGCTGGCGGCGATCAGAAAACCCCAAGCTTTCTTCATGGTTACGTCTCCCTGTTGATGTACGGGCCCGGCCGGATGACCGGGCCGCCGCGCGGAAAGACCCCGGTTTTCCGGGGGCGCTTCCTCCCCTGAACCGGGGAGCGGCAACTTACAACAATCGCCGGTGAAACCGCGTGAAACCCGTCACAGGCTTCATAAATCCGCAACCTGGGGAACCGAAGATCACGGACCACCAATAAGACTAGGGAGTTCGCGATGCTTGCCGAACTGGGAATCGATACACCGACACTCGTGCTGCTGGCGCTGGCCTTGCTCATGGCGCTGGGCTTTGAATTCGTCAACGGCTTCCATGACACCGCCAACGCGGTGGCCACGGTCATCTACACCCACACGCTCAAGCCCTACCAGGCGGTCGTCTGGTCCGGCATGTGGAATCTCATCGGCGTGCTCACCTCCACCGGCGCGGTGGCCTTCGGCATCATCGCCTTGCTGCCGGTGGAGCTGGTGCTCAACGTCGGCTCGGGGGCCGGCTTCGCCATGGTCTTCGCCCTGCTGATCTCGGCCATCATCTGGAACGTCGGCACCTGGTACCTGGGCCTTCCCGCCTCCAGCTCGCACACCCTGATCGGCTCCATCGTCGGCGTCGGCCTGATGAACTCCTACCTGTCGCCGGACTCCGCCTTCGGCGACGGCGTCAACTGGGCCAAGGTGGCCGATACCGGCAAGGCGCTGCTGTTCTCGCCGATCATCGGCTTCGTACTCGCCGCCGTGGTGCTGCTGCTGATGAAGGCCCTGATCAAGATGCCGGCGCTGTTCGAATCGCCCAAGGGCAATACGCCGCCGCCCTGGCCGGTGCGCGCCCTGCTGGTGCTGACCTGCACCGGCGTCAGCTTCGCCCACGGCTCCAACGACGGCCAGAAGGGCATGGGCCTGATCATGCTGATCCTGATCGGCATCGCCCCGGTGGCCTTCGCCGTCAACATGGGCACCAGCGCCGACACCCTGCAGCGCATCGAAGCCAATGCCACCAGCATCCAGGCCTCGCTCGCCCCGGCCGGCAGCCCGGTGCTGGACGAGCAGGCCGCGCGCAAGGCGCTGACCCAGTTCCTGAAGAAGAAGCAGATCGACGACAACACCGTCCCGGCGCTGGCGCAGATGAACAGCGACGTGGTCAACGGCCTGCAGGGCGTGAAGAGCCTGGCCGACGTGCAGGCCGACAAGCGCCGCGACCTGCGCATGGACCTGTACATGGTCACGGAAACGCTGACCCGCCTGGACAAGGCCGGCAAGCTGCCCGCCGGCCTCGACAAGGACGCGGTCGGCAAGTACACCGGCGACCTGAAGAAGGTCACCACCTTCATCCCCACCTGGGTCAAGGTGGCGGTGGCCGTGGCACTCGGTCTGGGTACCATGATCGGCTGGAAGCGCATCGTCGTCACCGTCGGCGAGAAGATCGGCAAGGCCCACCTCACCTATGGCCAGGGCGCCTCGGCCGAGCTGGTGGCCTTCGCCACCATCGAAGCCGCCGACCAGCTCGGCCTGCCGGTGAGCACCACCCACATCCTGTCTTCCGGCATCGCCGGCACCATGGTGGCCAACAAGTCCGGCGTGCAGAGCGACACCATCCGCAACGTGCTGCTGGCCTGGGTGCTGACCCTGCCCGTGTGCGTGCTGCTCGGCGCCATGACCTTCGCCGCCGGCCTGTTCCTGGTGTTCCGCGTGCTGGGCATGCATTGATGTAGCAAGGACGGGCCGCGGAAGTCCGCGGCCCGTCCGCTGTTGTTGTACGGAGGCGGCCGCGCAAGGCGGCATTCATCGGCCTCAATAGACACGACGCGACAATCAGCTTCCCGTCGTTACCACTCATCTACCAGGCCGGCAACGGCGCTTGCAGAAGATGAAGCTTCAACGCCAGCGCAATCGGACGATGGCCGTGTCGGCTCATGCACGCGCCATCCTTCGCGTCCGTGGGTAATGCCGCAGCCGCACCAATCCTCTGGCCGCGAACGCCTTGAATCGGTGCGGACAACGCGCTGAAATTGCGCACTGCGGCGCTGCTCCCGCGCAGATCACGCACCAATAAAACCCAATAGCCACGGCATCTCCCGCCGTGCAACGCCGCATTTCCACTTTCGCCTTGTCCCGCGTTCTTCATGAGAGGCCCGGATGAAATTCCGTGTCCGCCACTTGGGAAGTACAAGCCACATTTGTTCTATCGACGTAGGGAGATGGCTAGAAATGGGAAAGATTTTGAGTCTCGACAATCCACCGCACCGCGCTTCCATGTTCGCGGTTGCGGCACTCGTGCTTGCCGCCGCGGCGCCGGCGGCTGAAGCGCAAACCGCCGAAGCCACCACGGATACCAGCAACGGCCCCGCCACGCTCAACACCGTGGTGGTGACCGGTACGCGCACCACCACCCTGCAGGCCGCGGACAGTCCCGCGCCCATCCAGGTGCTGAGTGCACAGGCGCTGCAAACCGCATCCGGCAACCCTGATCTGATCAACACCCTGGCGAATCTGATTCCCTCGTTGACAGCCCAGGGCTTCGGCGGCGACATGGCCAATCAAACGCTGCAGGCGAAGCTCCGCGGCTTGAGTCCCAACCACACGCTGGTCCTGGTCGATGGCAAGCGGCGGCACACCACCGGCAATCTTGCGGTACTGGGCGGCCCCTACCAGGGCGGTGCCGGCGTTGACCTAAATTTCATACCCATAAGTGCCATCGACCACATCGAAGTCCTGACCGAGGGCGCGGCTGCCCAATATGGTACCGATGCGATCGCGGGTGTTATCAACATCATCCTGAAGAAGAAAGCTTCGGGCGGCATGGTCAGCGGCACCTATGGCCACTATATGGACCAGGGTGGCGTCACCAGCGAAGTCGCGGGCAACGTCGGCTTCAAGCCGGCGGACGGCGCTTACCTGAATTTGACCGGTGAAGTTCACAACCATGGCCATAGCCAGCGTGGCGGCATCGACCCGCGCGTGATCGATCCAGCCAATGTCGATCCTGCGCATGGCGGCACCTACCCCAACACCAACGAGCCCTACGCGACTGGTTATCCGTATTTGAACCAGATTCAGGGTGATGCTGCGTATCACAGCAAAATTGGCGCGTTCAGTGCCGGATTCGGTCTGGGCGACAACGTCAGATTTTACACTTTTGGCACCTACGGCGACAAGGATGCAGCGTCGTTCGAGAACTACCGGCAGCCCAATAAGGTTCACTACACCGACCCCAATACCGGCGTCACCACCTACATGTACCCCTACGGTTTCAGCCCGGAGGAAGCGATCCAGGAAAGGGATTACTCCGTCACCGGCGGACTGAAAGGAGAGGTAGCGCTGTGGAACTGGGATCTCAGCACCACACTGGGCGATGACAGGATCAAGCTGTTCACCCTCGGCTCCGCCAATGCCGGTCTCTATGGTGGAGACGGCGGCAGTTTCCCCGGCACCGGCGCCTCACCCACCGACTTCTACGATGGCTTTTTCAGCGCCTCGCAGTGGACTTCGAACCTGGATTTCAGCCGCGACTTCGAGATAGGCATGGCCGCACCGCTAAACGTCGCGTTCGGCGCCGAGTACCGGCGTGACAAGTACGAGATCGGCGCTGGCAACCCGTCCTCCTATCTCTATGGCGGTGCGCAGTCTTTCCCTGGCTTCACGCCCACCGATGCCGGTGACCACTCCCGCCGCAACTACGCCGGTTATGTGGACCTGGCCGGGAAGCCGATCGAAAAACTCTACGTCGACATCGCCGGCCGCTATGAGCACTATAGCGATTTCGGCAGCACCACCATCGGCAAGCTCACCGCGCGCTATGACTTCACCGAGGCCTATGCCATACGCGGCACTATCAGCAGCGGCTTCCGTGCGCCGACGCTGGCCGAGGAGTTCTACTCCACCACCAACGTCGGACCGAGCACCGCCTTCGTACAGTTGCCGCCCAACGCAAAGGCGGCCCAGCTATTGGGTCTCGGCAATGGCCTGGAACCGGAAAAGTCCATCAGCTACAGCATCGGCTTCGTCTTCCGTCCGATACCGCGCCTGACGGCAACCCTGGACCTCTACCAGACCAACATCAGGAATCGCATCGTCGGCAGCGGCACCATTTACGGTACGGTGAGCGGCACCACCTATTCGCAAGCAGCTACGGATGCGATTATCGCCAACGGCAACGTGCTCGATCCGGACGTTCAGGCCCACGGCGACACCGGCATCAACATCTTCGCCAACGGCATCAGCACCCGCACGCGCGGCGCCGACCTGTCGGTGGATTATCCGGTCGAATACGTGTTCAACAACACCAGCTTCGGCACTGTGGACTGGAGCATCGCAGCCACTTACAACCAGACCTCGGTGACTTCGGTCAGGGCGACCCCTTCCCAACTCGCGGAGGTTCCCACCACTGTTCCTCCCACACCTCCCCAGGAGTTGTTCAACGCCACCGCCATTACCGACCTGACCACCGCATCTCCCAAGTACGTCATCAACCTCGGGGCCCTGTGGACCAGGGGCAAGTACACGGTGAACCTAGTGGAGAAGCTGTACGGTTCCTCCGAGGAGTACCAGAACGATGATGCCAACGTCAGTGTCGCTCCGATCTACCGGACACGCATCGGTCCGACTCCGATCACCAACCTGGATCTGGGTTATCAGGCCACCAAGGAGATCAAACTCGACGTCGGCGCCATCAACCTGTTCAACGAATATCCTGACAAGATCAATGCAACAGTATTGGCGAACGAGCGCGCCGGCAACGACAACGCCGCCGTGCAGATCTATCCCTCGTTCTCGCCGTTCGGCATCAACGGCGGCTACTACTACGCCAAGGCCACTTACTCCTTCTGATCGGGCAGAGTTGTAGTTAGGTACGGGGCGGGAGCGCACAGCTCCTGCCCTTTTTGTTCACAGGCCGCCGCAGCGGCCGCCTTACCTTTCTTTACATCGTCGCCGCATTCCTGTTGCAAGGTTTATCGCATGCTATGCGCACGGCTTTCCGAGCGGCCCGATGCAGCGGGATGGCAGGGCAGCCGGGCTGGCTCCGGGGCCGAGCATCCGGAAAAACCATTCAACAAGGAAGAACCCCATGGCGCATCGTCTGAAGACCGGCCTCTGCCTGGCCGCCGCCCTCCTCCTCATCGGCGGCACTGCCGCGGCCGAGCCCGACCACCGCGGCGGCCCCGGCCATTCCGTACCCGCGCACAGCGAACCCCCGCACGGCGAACCACACCCCGGGCCCAGCGGCTACCAGCGCAACACCGAGCCCAAAGGCTGGGACGCCCGTCCCGCCACCGTCGACCGCGCCGCCTACCAGCACAACTTCCAGGCCGCGCGCACCTACAGGATCGGCGCCTACCACCGCCCCGCCGGCTGGAGCGCACGCCGCTGGGCCTATGGTCAGACCCTGCCGCGCGCCTACTGGACCTCGCAATACATCCTCGCCGACTACTGGCTCTTCTCCCTCGAAGTGCCGCCCGCCGGCTACGAGTGGGTACGCGACGATACCGACGCCCTGCTGGTCGACACCGGCACCGGCCAGATCCTCCAGGTGGAATACGGCGTCTTCGGTTGATTCAAGCAGAGGGGGCGGAACGGGACCGCACGCCCGTCCGCCCCTTCTGTTATTTGCGTCACAGCGAAGAATCCTTCGGACTCTTCGCTGCTTGCAGCCCATCCCCACTCAATCCGGGAATGACGACTCCGCCCCGTCTCCATGCGCCTCATGCGCGCCATCACCCGGGACGGGCACCGATGGCGCACCGGCCGCTCCCAACCGCCGCTTGAGACGCCAGACGTAGCGCGCGTTGGGGGCAAAGCCCTCGCGCACCGACTCCGCGCCCGACTTCTTCAATGCGCGCTGTACCGTGCGCCAGGGAACGCCGATGTGCTTCGCCTCCGTCTGCACCTGCCGCACCGGCATCGGGCCGGCCGCGAGCATGTTTTTTTGCCCATAAGGCCGCTATTTGGATGGCGCCAGCCGTAGTTTGCTCTTTTATAAGCGCGGTATGGGGGGAGCTATCCCGCCTTCCGCGGAAGGCGGGATACGCTACGCTTCTCCCGCCCTACCGGGCTTCTTTATCCATCCAAATTGCGTTAGGGGAAAAGAATGTCTGCTTTCGACTCGTTGCTTGATGGTGCCTTTCCATTGAAGCCCTTTCCAGACATGACGCTACGCCAGGCAGTCCTCGCTGACCAGACCATGTCAAGAAAAATCTCCGAGGACGAGTGGGATCGTGCCGCAGATCTGGATCGAGGCCGCACTTGGCGCTCGTATTCAGATGACGAACTCATTGCCTGTAGCTTGGGACTGGCACACCTCTCGGAGTCTGGCTTCGTATATTACATACCGGCGTTTATGAGTTTCGCTTGCAAGTACATCGACGTTGCCTGGCCACACAAATCATGGGAGTTAGTCGGTGCAGTAGTGTTTGGTTTAACCAACCGCTCGGCCTACAACCTGTCCAGGCTCAAGCAATTTTCAACAGCGCAGCGAGATGTCGTAGTGCAGTTCCTGGAATTAGTTGCGCGGAGCCAGTCAGATGATGCTACGGAAGCAAAAAAGGCGCTGGCTCGCTACTGGAAAACAGATGAAGCAACGAAACCCCTCATCATTGTCCCCTAACACCACGGACAACGGACGACCTGAGCGCGGTAGGGCGGGAGCCATCCCGCCTTCCGCGGAAGGCGGGATGCGCTACGCTTCACTTGGAGGCGCCTACTTCTGGTGCCCACCCTACGCCCGCCGCCCAACTCCAGGGCAGAACCCGGCGCCAGACTCCGCCCGCTACACTTCCGCGCCGAACGAGCTGAACAAGCTGCTCAGGTTGGCGCCCAGCAACTGGGCTCCGACGATCATCACCAGCGCGACGAAGACGATGATCAGGGCATATTCAGTGGCCGTAACGCCACGCTGTTTAAGAGCACAACCGGAAAATTTGTGTAACACGACCGCCCCCCTCATCATTGCAGAAATGCTTGCTGCCATTGGAGATATGAGCGTAGGCCGCAATGCGCTGGCGGTCAAAGTGCCCCGTCCCTGATTTATCTACCTCTGGTCGGCTGCGCTTTTGCGGCCCATGCGCCGGCAAGGTCTGCTTTCGCCAGAACAGGTTCCTTGGCCTACCAATGCTGGAAATCATCGGCGCACCGCCGTTCGTTATGGCATCTACGCATCCGTGCCATGCGCGCCGCTCCCCCGCCCCCATGGCACTCATCGGCGCAGCAAGCTGAACCCCGCCCAGCCTCCATTCGGACGAAGCCGCCCGCCCCTGCCCCTTGCCACAATGCATCCGGCGGCCAGCGTCCGCCCGGGCCTCCCTGACAAACCCCAATAAAGTCATGGACCTGTAAGCTCAACCGTATCCCGAATCAGTCCGGATTCATAAAACAGGCACGAGGAGCGCCATGCGGCTCACAGCCCAGCACATCCTGAGCGCGGTGGAGCCGCTCATCTACGGCGCGCGTGCGCGCCGCGTCTGCGTCTCGGCCCTGCTGCTGGGCACGCTGTTCTTCCTGTGGCAGGCGGTGCAGATCCGGCCGGGGGCGGAGTACGAGAACTCGCTGCCGCTGGGGCACCCCTACATCCAGGTGTTCAAGCAGTACCAGGCGGACTTCGGCGGGGCCAACACGGTGCTGGTGGCCCTGCTGCAGAAGCCGGGCACGGCGCCGGACATCTACAACGACAGGTTCCTGGCGGAGCTGAAGGCGGCCACCGAGGAAGTCTTCTTCATGGCCGGCATCGACCGCGCCCATGTCTCCTCCATCTTCACCCGCAACGTGCGCTACCTCGAGGTGGTGGACGGCGGCTTCATCGCCGGCGACGTGATCCCGGCCGAATACGCGCCCACGCCGGAGATGTTCGACACGATCCGCCGCAACGTGGCCAAGGCGCAGGTGGTGGGCAGCCTCGTCGCCAAGGATCAGCGCGGCGCCATGATCTCGGCGGAAGTGCTGGAACACGATCCCGTCAGCGGCCGCAAGACCGACCCGGTGCAGCTCTCGCACCGCCTGGAAGACGCGGTGCGCGGCCGCTTCACCAGTCCGAAGAAATACGTCTACAGGCTCAAGCGCGCGGTGCCGCCGTTCGCCGCCGGCGAGGCGGTGGCGGAAACCTTCGAGCAGCCGGGCTGGACGCTGTGGTTCCGCAGCGTCGAGGCCGACCGCAAGCAGCCGGACGGCAGCGTCGAGCGCCACGACCTGCCCGGCCGTGACCTTGCCGTGGAGGCGCAGGACAACCCGCAGTACAACCCGGACATCGCCGTCCACATCGTCGGCTTCACCAAGGTCACCGGCGACGTCACCGACGCCGCGCTCCAGGTGATGCTGTTCTTCGGCCTCACCGTGCTGGCGACGATGCTGGCGCTGTGGTGGTACCTCGGCAGCTTCCGCCTGGCGCTGCTGCCGCTGTGCTGCTCGGTGGTCGCGGTGGTGTGGGAGTTCGGGCTGCTGCACACCTTCGGCTACGGCGTCGATCCCTTCGCCATCATGGTGCCCTTCCTGGTGCTGGCGGTGTCCACCTCGCACGGCGTGCAGTACGTCAATACCTGGGCCGACGAGGTGGTGCGGTGGGGCCGCCCTCACCCCTCCACCCGCTCCCGCCTTGCGGTAGAGGGACAGGAGCCGGCGGCTACGCCGCCGCTTCGTACTCTTGGTTTCGAGGCTTCCCGCAGCACCTTCCGCCGCCTGTTCATTCCCGGCAGCATCGCCCTGCTGACCAACGTCGCCGGCTTCTTCACCATCTACCTGGTGCCGATCGGCAGCGTGCGCGACATGTCGGTGAACGCCTGCCTGGGCATGTTCGCGGTGATCGTCACCAACAAGGTGATGATGCCGATCTGGCTGTCGAAGCTCAGCGTGGCCAATGTCGACGCCTTCCGCCGCAAGCGGCTGGCCAAGATCAACGCCGGCGACCGCCTGTGGCACGCCCTGTCCTTCGTCACGGAGAAGCCGGTGGCGGCGGCGCTGGTGCTGCTGTCATTGCTGGTGCTGGGCGGCTCCTGGGCGATCCAGTCCAAACGCATCATCGGTGACGCCACCACCGGCGTGCCGGAGCTGCGGCCGGACTCGCGCTACAACCGCGACTTCCTCGCCGTCACCGGCAACTTCACCATCGGCACCGACATCCTCAAGCTGATCACCGAGACCGCTCCGGAGACCTGCGCCCAGTACGACACCCTCAACCAGATCGACACCTTCGCCTGGCGCATGCAGAACATCGAGGGCGTGCAGTCGGTGAAATCCATCGCCACCGTGGTGCGCCAGGCCTACCTGGGCCTGATGGACCTCGATCCCAAGTTCGGCGTGCTGCCTCGCAACGGCAACGTGCTGTCCCTGATCAACCAGGACATCCAGACCACCTCCGGCCTGCTCGACTTCCACTGCGCCGCCATGCCGGTGTTCGTCTTCACCGCCGACCATCGCGCCGCCACCATCGACCGCGTCATCGACGCCGCCAAGCGCTTCAACGCGCAGAACGCGGCGGAGTTCTACAGCGCGCACCCGGAGGTGAAGCCGGCCGCCTGCGAGGCCCGCACCGCGCTGCGCCGCAATGTCGGCATCCGCCGCGACGAATTGCAGCGCTATACCGACACGCTGCGCGATCACGGCGCCGGCGACGAGAAGATCGCCGCCGATGCACACGCCCAATCCCTGCAGAAAGCCGCCGACGATGCCGCCGCGCAATACCAGGCGCAGGCGGAGCTGAGCTGCCCCGCCAACTTCGCCATCGGCTCCGGCAACATCGGCGTGATGGCCGCGGCCAACGAGGTGGTGGAAGCCAAGGAGCTGGTCACGGTACTGGCGGTGTACGCGGTGATCGTGCTGCTGGTGCTGGTGTCCTACCGCTCGCCGGCCGGCCTGCTCGCCATCTGCATCCCGCTGTTCATGGTGTCGATCTTCGCCAATGCACTGATGGCCCTGTTCGGCATCGGCCTCAAGGTCGCCACCCTGCCGGTGGTGTCGCTGGCGGTAGGCGTCGGCGTGGATTACGGCATCTACATCTACGACGTCTTGCAGGACAAGGTGCGCAACCACGGCATGAACCTGCGCGAGGGCTATTTCCAGACCCTGCACCAGACCGGCAAGGCGGTGATCTTCACCGGCCTGTGCCTGGCCGGCGGCGTCGCCGCCTGGCTGTTCTCCGAACTCCAGTTCCAGCGCGACATGGGCAAGCTGCTGGTATTCATGTTCATCGCCAACATGCTCGGCGCGGTGCTGCTCTGCCCGGCCTATTACCGCTTCCTGGTGCGCCTGCGCAAGCGGCGCTGAACGCCGATCGCATGGCCAGGGCGGCGTGAATCACGCCGCCCTGGCCCGCACGCTTACTGCAAGGCGAAGTTGATCGGCAACTCGATGGCGAAGTCCGTCGCGTCCGGATTGGCATTGGCCGGGATGGCCGGGAACTTGCCGATGCGGCTGAAGACGCTCCTGCACTCGTTGTCCAGCGCCGAATAGCCGGCCTTGTGCACCAGTTGCGAATCCTCGATGGTGCCGTCGCGCGAGAAGGTCACCCGCACCATGCAGTCGCCCTCCTCCTGGTTGTCCAGCGACCTCTTCGGATACTGCACCGACTTCTGGATCAGCGCCTCCAGGCCGTTGTAGTACGCGGCCGGTACCGTGGTGCCCACCACGCGCGCCGGAGGCGGCGGGGGTGGCGGCGGCGTATCCACCACCGGCGGCACGGAAGGCACATCCGGCGTCGGCACCGCGGCCTGGGTCACGATCTGCTGCGGCGGAGGCGGTGTCTGCGCCCGCGGCGGCGTCTTCGGTGGGGGCGGCGTCTTCGGTGGGGGCGGCGTCTTCGGTGGGGGCGGCGGCGGCGCCAACTCCACCGTGGTGATGATCTTCTTCGGCTCCATGAAGGACACGTGCGGATGCACCAGGTAGAGCAGATAGACGATCAGCGCGGCGTGGAACACCACCGACATGACCACGCCGACATTGACCCGCTCCCGCGGCGCGGGCGCCTTGGGCGCTCGCATCCTGTTGCCGTTCATCTCGATTGCAGCACTCATTTCAGCCTCCTTGCGAGGTCGCCGGAGCCGCGCATGACGTTGGGGATCATGGCTGGGCCTGGGACATGAGCGAAACCTTGTAGAAGCCGGCCTGAGCGGCCATCTTCAGAAGATCACGCACCTTGTCGAATACCGCACCCTTGTCGGCACGGATGTAGACCAGATTGTCCGGCTGGGCCTGCGCGATCTGTTGCAGGCGGGCGGGCAGCTGGTCGATGGTCATCTCGTCGACGTGACCGCCGCCGGTGTCGATGTAGTAGTTGCCGTTGAGGTCGAAGGAGACGATCAGCGGGTCGCGCGGCTTGCCCATTTCCTGCAACGCGGCCTTGGGCAGCGTCACCGGCACCTGCGACATCATCAGGGGCGCCGTCACCATGAAGATGATCAGCAGCACCAGCATGACGTCGACCAGCGGCGTCACGTTGATTTCGGCGATCGCGGTGCCCAGGTCCTCGTCGTCGTGCGAGGAAGACGTCTTTGCGCTCATGGACATAGCGTC
>NZ_JONR01000054.1 GCF_000711955.1 Nevskia soli DSM 19509 | reverse complement strand
CTTTGTGGCCTATACCGGCCTGGATCCCCGGCCAATGGATTCCGGCCAGAAATCCGGCCGCCGGCGCCTGTCCAAACGTGGCCCCGCAGAATTGCGCCGGCTGCTCTACAACGCCGCCATGTCCGCCGCAAAAACCAAAACCTGGAGGCCTTTCTACCAGCGCCAGCGCGCAAAAGGCCTCTCCACAACCGCCGCCCTGGTCATCCTGGCTCGCAAGATCGCCCGCATCGCCTGGTCCATCCACCGACACCACACTTCCTTCAATCCTCAGGTGCTCTTGGCAGTTTGACCAAAACCATAGAATCTCAGGATGACAGTCCCCCGAAGAGCAGCTAGCCCCGCTCCTTCACCCAGTTCCGCGCATTGACGAACATCTGGAACCACGGCGTCTTGTCCGTCCACTGCTGCGGCCACCAGGATCCGACGGTGCCGGCGATGCTGCGCTCCGGATGCGGCATCAGGATGGTGACGCGGCCGTCCGCGTTGCAGATGCCGGTGACGCCTTCGACGGCGCCGTTGGGATTCTGCGGATAGCGCGACGCCACCTGGCCGCGGTTGTCGATGAAGCGTAACGCCAGCTGGTTCGCGCCGCGCAGCGCGCCGAGGTCGGCGGCGGCGGTGAAGTCCGGGCGGCCTTCGCCGTGGGCGACGGCGACCGGCAACTTCGACCCGGCCATGCCGGCGAAGAACAGGGAGCGGCTCTCGGTGACCTCGACCATGGTCCAGCGCGCCTCGAACTGCTCGGGGCGGTTGCGGCGGAACGCCGGCCAGTGCGCGGCGCCCGGCACGATGTCCTTCAAGGCGGCGAACATCTGGCAGCCGTTGCACACGCCGAGGGCGAAGCGATCGGGGCGCGCCAGGAAGGTCTGGAACTGCTCGCGGGCACGGGCGTTGAACAGGATCGACTTGGCCCAGCCCTGTCCGGCGCCGAGCACGTCGCCGTAGGAGAAGCCGCCGCAGGCGACGAGGCCGGCAAAGCCGTCGAGGGTGACGCGACCTTCCAGGATGTCACTCATGTGCACGTCGACGCTGTCGAAGCCGGCGGCGTGGAAGGCGTAGGCCATTTCGATGTGCCCGTTGACGCCCTGCTCGCGCAGGATGGCGACGCGCGGGCGGCGGGCGGCGATGAGATTGGGCGCGCCGACCGGCTGGAAGCTTAGCTGCACGCTGAGGCCTGGATCGGCGGCGGCGCCGACGCTTTCGAATTCCTCGCGGGCGCAGTCCGGATCGTCGCGCAGGGCGGCCATGCGGTAGCTGGTTTCGGCCCAGGTCTTGTGCAGCTTTTCACGCGCGGCGGCGTACAGCTCGCGGCCGCCGTGGCGGATCGCCACACGGTCGTCGCCGGAGGGCGCGCCGATGTCGGCGACGGTGAGGCCGCCACCTGCGAGCTGCGCCAGCACGTCCTTGGCATCCGCCGCGCGCACCTGCAACACCATGCCGAGTTCTTCGCTGAACAGGGCGGCATGCGGGTCGGCGCCGAGACCATCGAGCGTGACTTCGACACCGCAATGGCCGGCGAAAGCCATTTCACAGAGTGTGGCGTAGAGGCCGCCGTCGCTGCGGTCGTGGTAGGCCAGCAGCTTGCCGGCGGCGTTGAGGCGCTGCACCTGGATGAAGGCATGCTTGAGCTGCTGCGCATCGTCGAGGTCCGGGGCCAGGTCGCCGACGGCGTTGTAGACCTGGGCCAGGGCGGAACCGCCGAGGCGGTTCTTGCCGTTGCCGAGGTCGACCAGCAGCAGACGCGTCTCACCTTTGTCGGTGCGCAGCTGCGGCGTCAGCGAGGCGCGGACGTCTGCGACCGGCGCGAAGGCGGAGACGATCAGGGTCAGCGGCGCGGTCTGGGTGCGCGATTCGCCGTCCTGCTTCCATACCGAGCGCATCGACAGAGAGTCCTTGCCCACCGGGATGGCCAGGCCGAGCTGCGGGCACAGTTCCTCGCCCACGGCGCGCACCGTGTCGTACAGGCGCGCGTCTTCGTCGCCGTAGCCGGCGGCGGCCATCCAGTTGGCGGAGAGGCGCACGTCGCTGAGCTTGCCGATGCGCGCTGCGGCGATATTGGTCACGGCTTCGCCGACCGCCATGCGGCCGGAAGCGGCGGCATCGAGCAGCGCCAGCAGCGGCCGCTCGCCCATCGCCATGGCTTCGCCGGTGACGGCTTCGAAGCCGGTGGCGGTGACGGCGCAGTCGGCTACCGGCACCTGCCAGGGACCGACCATCTGGTCGCGCACGGTGAGGCCGCCGACGGTGCGGTCGCCGATGCTGATGAGAAAGGTCTTGGCGGCGACGGCGGGCAGGCGCAGCACGCGCTGCGCGGCTTCGGCAAGGTCGATGGCGCGATGGTCGAACGCCTCGAAGCGCGCGGGGGCACGCTTGGTGGTGCGCTGCAGGCGCGGCGATTTGCCCAGCAGTACCTGCATCGGCATGTCCACCGCCGCGGCCTTGCCGGGCTCGTCGACCAGCAGGCGCTGCTCGGTCCTGGCTTCGCCGACCACGGCGTAGGGGCAGCGCTCGCGCGCGCAGATCTTTTCGATCAGTCCGAGCTGATCGGCGGCGACCGCCAGCACGTAGCGCTCCTGCGCCTCGTTGCACCAGATTTCCATCGGCGACAGCGAGGGATCGGCACACTGGATGTCGCGCAGGTGGATGGTGCCGCCGCGATCGTCGGCATGGATCAGTTCCGGCAGAGCGTTGGAGATGCCGCCGGCGCCGACGTCATGGATCGACAGGATGGGGTTGGCTTCGCCAAGGGCCCAACAGGCGTCGACCACTTCCTGGCAGCGCCGCTCCAACTCCGGGTTGGCGCGCTGCACGGAAGCGAAGTCGAGGTCGGCGGAGCTGCTGCCGGTGGCCATGCTGGAGGCCGCGCCGCCGCCCAGGCCGATCAGCATGGCGGGGCCGCCGAGCACGATCAGCTTGGCGCCGATCGGAACCGCCAGCTTCTGCACGTGGCCTTCGCGGATGTTGCCGTAGCCGCCGGCGATCATCACCGGCTTGTGGTAGCCGCGCAGGCTGCCGTCCGGCAGGCGCGCTTCGTAGGTGCGGAAATAGCCGTTGAGGTTGGGACGGCCGAATTCGTTGTTGTAGGCGGCGGCGCCGATGGGGCCGTCGAGCATGATGGTGAGGGCCGAGGCCATGTTGGCCGGCTTGCCGAGATTCGCTTCCCAGGGCTGCTCGAAGCCGGGGATGCGCAGGTTGGAGACGGTGAAGCCGCACAGGCCGGCCTTGGGGCGCGCGCCGCGGCCGGTGGCGGCCTCGTCGCGGATCTCGCCGCCGGCGCCGGTGGCGGCGCCCGGATGCGGCGAGATGCCGGTGGGATGGTTGTGCGTCTCCACCTTCATCAGGATGTGCACCGGCTCGGTGTGCAGGGCGTAGCGGTGCTCGCCGTCGGCGAACATGCGTGCGGCCGTGTTGCCGGCGATGACGGCGGCATTGTCCTTGTAGGCGGAGAGCACACCTTCCGGCGTCGCCGCGTGCGTCACCTTGATCATCTCGAACAGGGTGCGCGCCTGCGCTTCACCGTCGATGGTGAAGTCGCCGTTGAAGATCTTGTGGCGGCAGTGCTCGGAATTGATCTGCGCGAACATCATCAGTTCGGCATCGGTCGGGTTGCGCCCGGCGTGGCTGAAATGCTCCACGAGATAGTCGATCTCCTGCGCCGACAGGGCCAGGCCCCAGTCGCGGTTGGCGGCTTCCAGGGCCGACTTGCCGCCGGCCAGCACTTCGACCGTGCGCAGCTGGCGCGCCGGCTGGTGCGCGAACACGCCGGAGAGTTGCTCGGCACTCAGCATCACGCTCTCGGTCATCGGATCGTGCAGCTCGGCCCACAGCGACTGCGGCAGGGACTGCACGCCGGAGAAGAAATAGGCGCGGCCGCGCTCGATGCGCTCGACCCCGGCCAGGCCGCAGACCTTGGCGATGTCGGTGGCCTTGCTCGACCAGGGCGACAGCGTGCCCAGGCGCGGCACCACGAAGGCGGTGCAGTCTGCCGCCGGGAAGGGCCTGGCCTCGGCGTCCAGCAGCCGCGCCAGGGAGGCGCTGTCGGCCAGCTCGCCTTCGACCATGAAGAAATCCAGCACCTGCACCGCGGACAGGCCGGGCGCCTGCGGCGCCAGCTGCTGCTGCAGGCGCTCGATGCGGAACTTGGAAAGGCTTGCGCCGCCGACAAACAGGTAAACGCTCATGGGATCAGCTCAGTTCACGCCACGCCAGTCCGTCCCGCTGGTGCGCGCAGACGATCCAGTCCGGCTCGCAGTCCAGCGCTTCGGCGGCGGCACGCAGGGCGTGCTCCGGCGTGTTGTTGGTTTCGGAAATGTGGGTCAGCACCAGGTGTTTCAAGCGGCTGCAGTCGAGCGAGCCGAGCAGTTCCCCGGCCTGCGCATTGCTGAGGTGGCCGCGGTCGCCCAGCACCCGCCGCTTCAGCGGCGCGGCATAGGGGCCGTTCCGCAGCATCTCGACGTCGTGATTGAATTCCAGCAGCAGGGCGTCGCAGCCGCTCAGGGCGCGCCGCATGTGGCTGGTCACCGAGCCGGCGTCGGTCAGCACGCCGACGCGGAAAGCGCCGTCGCTGAACACGTGCTGGCAAGGCTCGCGCGCGTCGTGCGGCACCGGGTAAGGACGGATCTGCAGGTCGCCGATCTCGAACGGGTCGTGCGGGTTCATGCGGTGCACGAGTTGCCGCGGCGGGTCCTTCCAGCCGGCCAGCGAGCCCGCCGTCAGCCATACCGGCAACTGGTAGCGCAGGGCCAGCGGCCCCACTCCGCTGATGTGGTCGGCGTGCTCGTGCGTCACCACGATGGCGGCGAGGTCCGCGGCGTTGACGCCGAGGCGCTCCAGACGCTGCTCCGACTCGCGCAAGCCAAGGCCGCAGTCGAGCAGGATGGTGGTGCGGCCGGCCGAAATCAGGGCGGCGTTGCCCTTGCTGCCGCTGCCGAGGTAGGCGAAGCGCATCATCGCAAGGCACCCTCAGATTTCCCGCTGTGCCGGGCCAAGGGCAGCACTGGAAACTTACTTCTTATGCTCGCCTCCACCACCGGTGAACACCGGGAACGGCATGACCTTGGCCGAATCGCCATTGACCGCATGGATCCGCGCCTGCCCCTGCTTGCTGACCTCGTCGATGCGCACGATGGAGTGGACCGGCACATAGGTCCGTTCGACATTGGCGAATTCGGTCTTGAGCTTTTCCTCGGATGGATCGACCAGCAGGGTGGTCTTCTCCCCGAACACCAGCTTCTCGATCTCGACGAAGCCCAGCATGCCGCCATGGCTGATCTTCCGGGCATAAACCTCGTAGACCTGGCCCTGGTTGAGGAAGGTCACACGGTAGAGACGCTGGGTGCTGCTCATTCGGGTAGCCAAGGGCGGGGCGGGCCTATTTTAACGAACTTGCCGCATTCGGGGGCGCTTCAGGCGGGAAAAGGCCGCCGATCGGGTGGTTTTGGCGCCGGAAGGCGTGGTTGGGGGCGGTTTTGCGGGTGGGGAACAGATTGCGACAAATGGACCATGGGTGCCATGCGTGCCAAGGGTTTTTGTTGGCACGCATGCGGCGAGGGATGCTGCTTTGCGCCGGGAATAAGGCGGGAAAGTGCCGGGACTACGGGGCTGCATCCGTGCGGCGGGGACAGCAAAACTGGATCCCCGCCTGCGCGGGGATGACGCTGGGGACGGGTTCCGAGCTTGGCCCCTCGATACAAATCGCTGCGCGATTCACTCGGGGCGAACGGAGTTGGGTGTTGCCTGACGGGAAAGCGTCTCAGACGACGCCGGCGTCGGACAGGTCGCCCCGGGGCCGCGTGCCCTGCGGCAGCTCGCCCTTGATCATGAAATTGACCGTCTCGGCGATGTTGGTGGCGTGATCGCCGATGCGCTCGATGTACTTGGCGCAGAACAGCAGGTGGGTGGAGAAGGTGATGTTGCGCGGGTCTTCCATCATGTAGGTGAGGAGCTCGCGGAACAGCGCGGTATAGAGGGCGTCGATTTCCTCGTCGCGCTTCCACACCGCCATGGCCTCCGTGGCATCACGGCGGACGTAGCTGTCGAGCACGTCCCTGATCTGCACCAGGGCCAGGTTGGCCATCTGCTCGACGCGGCGCATCAGCTGGTTGGGGTCCGACTCGCTGCCGAGGGCGGTGTAGCGACGGGCGATGTTCTTGGCGAAGTCGCCGACGCGCTCGAGGTCGATGGAGATGCGCAGGGCGGCGACGATTTCGCGCAGGTCGCCGGCCAGCGGCGCGCGCTTGGCGATCAGCTGGATGGCCAGTTCCTCGATGCGGCGCTCCAAGGCATCCACTTCACCGTCGGCGGTGATGACGCTGGCGGCCAGGTCCTTGTCGCGCCGGATCAAGGCGTCGATGGACGCGCGGATCTGCCGTTCGGCCAGGCCGCCCATTTCGGCGACCAGTTGCGACAGGTCGTGCAGTTCCTCGTCGTAGGCTCGCAGCGTGTGCTCGGTCATGACATCGCCTCCTGATACTGATGGTTACGGCATCCACTCGGACGCCCGCGACGACTCGCCGCCGGGGGAAGACCGCTGCAATGACCCGACGCAGGCGGCCGCCGGGATGGAGACCTCAGCCGAAACGGCCGGTGATGTAGTCTTCGGTGCGCGACTTGGTCGGCTTGGTGAAAACCTGGCGGGTTTCGCCGAACTCGACCAGTTCACCCAGGTACATGAACGCGGTGTAGTCGGCGACGCGCGCCGCCTGCTGCATGTTGTGGGTGACGATGACGATGGTGTAGTCGTTCTTCAGCTGGTAGATCAGCTCTTCCACCTTGGCGGTGGCGATCGGATCGAGCGCCGAGGTGGGCTCGTCGAGCAGCACCACTTCGGGCCGCACGGCGATGGTACGGGCGATGCACAGGCGCTGCTGCTGGCCGCCGGACAGGCCCAGGCCGCTGGTGCCGAGCTTGCTCTTGACCTCGTCCCACAGCGCGGCGCGCTTCAGCGCGGACTCGACGCGGTCGTCCATCTCGGACTTGGGCAGGCGCTCGTACAGGCGGATGCCGAATGCGATATTGTCATAGATCGACATCGGGAACGGCGTCGGCTTCTGGAACACCATGCCGATGCGTGCGCGCAGCAGGTTGAGATCCTGCTTGGGATCGAGCACGTTGCCGCCGTCGAACAGGATCTCCCCTTCCGCACGCTGCTTCGGATACAGGTCGTACATGCGGTTGAAGATGCGCAGCAGGGTCGACTTGCCGCAGCCGGACGGACCGATCAGGGCGGTGACCTTGCGCTCGTAGATGGGCAGGGTGATGTTCTTCAGGGCCTTGCTCTCGCCGTAGAAGAAACACACGTCCTTGACCGAGACCTTCTCGCTCAGGGGCTGTTTGGCGCCTTCGTGTTCGCGGACGCCGAGGTGCGGCTTCTGCGTCGTCAGGCTGCCGCTTGCGGGGCTATTGTCGTTCATGATTTGGACGTGCGGGTCGACAGGGCGCGTGCGCCGACGTTGAGGATGAGGACGGTGACGGTGATCAGCAGCGCGCCGGTCCAGGCCAGCTTCTGCCAGTCGGCATAGGGGCTGAGCGCGAACTGGAAGATCACCACCGGCAGGTTGGCCATCGGCGCGTTCATATTGGTGCTCATGAACTGGTTGTTGAGCGCGGTGAACAGCAGCGGCGCGGTCTCGCCGGTGATGCGGGCGATGGCCAGCAGCACGCCGGTGAGCATGCCGGCGCGGGCGGCGCGGTAGGCCACCTGCATGATCACCACCCAGCGCGGTGAACCCAGCGCGGAAGAGGCTTCGCGCATGCTGTCCGGCACCAGCAGCAGCATGTCCTCGGTGGTGCGCACCACCACCGGCAGCACCAGCAGGCCCAGCGCGACGCCGCCGGCCCAGGCCGAGAAGTGGCCCATGGTGACCACCAGCATCTCGTAGACGAACAGGCCGATGACGATGGAAGGCGCCGACAACAGGATGTCGTTGATGAAGCGCACCACCATGCTCAGCTTGCTGCCGCGGCCGTACTCGGCCATGTAGGTGCCGGCGAGGATGCCGATGGGCGTGCCCAGGGCGGTGCCGATCAGGGTCATCATGACGCTGCCGTAGATGGCGTTGAGCAGGCCGCCGGCGCTGCCCGGAGGCGGCGTGTTCTGCGAGAACACCGCCCAGGAAACGCCGCCCACGCCTTTGTACAGCAGGGTGCCGAGGATCAGCGCCAGCACGAAGATGCCGGAGGCCGCGGCGAACCAGGCCAGCAACATGATGACGCTGTTGACGGCGCGGCGGCGGTTGTAGATGGCGGCGTTCATACCTTGCTCCCGCTGCGCATCTCGAGGCGCAGCAGCATCAGCCGCGCGGCGGCCAGCACGATGAAGGTGATGCCGAACAGGATCAGGCCCTGGGCCACCAGCGAGGAGGTGTAAAGCTCGCCCTCTGCCTCGGTGAATTCATTGGCGATGTTGGCGGAAATGGTGGTGCCCGGCGCCAGGATGGAAGCGGCGATCTTGTGCGCGTTGCCGATGACGAAGGTCACCGCCATGGTCTCGCCCAGGGCACGGCCCAGGCCGAGCATGATGCCGCCGATGACGCCGGCGCGGGTGTACGGCAGTACCACCTTGCTGACCACCTCCCAGGTGGTGCAGCCCAGGCCGTAGGCGGACTCCTTCAGCACCGCGGGCACGGTCTCGAACACGTCGCGGGTGACCGAGGTGATGTAGGGCAGCACCATGATGCTGAGGATGATGCCGGCGGTGAAGATGCCGATGCCGTAGGGCGGCCCGGCGAACAGCGAGGACAGCACCGGCACGCCGGAAAAGGTGGCGATGATCAGCGGCTGCACGTGAGCCTGGAGGAACGGCGACAGCACGAACAGGCCCCAGATGCCGTAGATGATGCTGGGGATGCCGGCGAGCAGCTCGATCGCGGTGCTGATCGGGCGCCGCAGCCACAGCGGGCACAGCTCGGTGATGAAGATGGCGACGCCCAGGCTGACCGGAATGCCGATCAGCATGGCGATGAAGGAGGTGACCAGGGTGCCGTAGATCGGGGCCAGGGCACCGAACTTCTCGGTGACGGGGTTCCAGGTCTCGGTGGTCAGGAAGCTGAAGCCGAAGGCCTTGAACGCGGGAATGGAGCCGTGGATCAGCGACAGGATCACCCCGCCCAGCAGCAGCAGGACGGTGATCGCGGCGGTACGCGTGGCATTGCGCAGCAGGGCATCCCAGATGCCATGACGACGCAGCGCCGACGGCGAGATTTCCGATTGGGCGATGGAGGTGGCCACTTGGGCGGTTGAGTTCACGGAGCAGGCCTGAGTGTGACATTAAGAAGGGAGGCTGGCATAGGTGCCAGCCTCCCGTGACATCAGAGACCTGCGACCCTTACTTCCAGAGCGGCTGGCCGCTGGCGTCCTTGATGCTGGACTTCCAGTTGGCTTCGATCAGCTGTACGACCTTGGCCGGCATCGGCACGTAGTCGAGCTCGTCGGCGGCCTTCTGGCCGTTCTTGTAGCACCAGTCGAAGTACTTGAGGGCTTCGAGCAGCGCCGCCGGATCGGACGGGTTCTTGTAGACCAGGATGAACGGCGCGCCGGTGATGGGCCAGCTCTCGGCACCCGGCTGGTTGGTCAGCACCTGGTAGAAGCCGGGGGCGTTGGCCCAGTCGGCGTTGGCGGCGGCGGCCTGGAAGGTCTCGCTCTTCGGCTCGACCGTCTTGCCGTCCTTGTTGATCATCTTGGTGTACGTCATCTTGTTCTGCTTGGCGTAAGCGAACTCGACGTAGCCGATGGCGCCATCGGTCTGCAGGGCGATGCCGGCAACGCCTTCGTTGCCCTTGGCGCCGATGCCGGCGGGCCATTCCACCGCGGTGGCGGCGCCGACCTTGTCCTTCCACTCGGCGCTGTTCTGCGACAGGTAGTTGGTGAACAGGAAGCTGGTGCCGGAGCCGTCGGAACGGTGCACCACGGCGACCAGGGTCGAGGGCAGCTTGACCTTCGGGTTGAGCTTGGCGATGGCCGGATCGTTCCAGGACTTGATCTTGCCCAGGAACAGGTCGGCCAGGGTGGTGCCGTCGAGGGTCAGCTCACCGGGAGCGATGCCCTTGACGTTGATCACCGGCACCACGCCGCCCATCACGGCCGGGAACTGGATCAGGCCGGCTTCATCGAGCTCCTTCAGCTCCAGCGGCTTGTCGGTGGCGCCGAAGGTCACGGTCTTGGCCTTGACCTGCTTGATGCCGCCGCCGGAACCGATCGACTGGTAGTTGAGGCCGGAACCGGTCGAGGTCTTGTAGGCGTCGGCCCACTTGGCGGCGATCGGATAGAAGAAGGTCGAACCGGCACCGGAGATGTCGGCGGCGAAGGCGGCCGGAGCGGTTAGGGCCGCGGCGGCGGCGCCAAGCACCAGGCTGCGCAGAATGGTTTTTTTCATGAGGCTCACGTGAATCTCCCGTGTAAATCCAGGGTATTGAGAAGTCGGAAAGGGAGTCTGATGGACCTTTATCTCCCTGACGAGGAGCTTACGGAGGGCAAATGACAGTTTTGTTGCAGACCAGGCTCAGTTCCGTGGCAAGAAAATACCACTCCGCCATTCCAGATGGGGGCGGAATGCGGGAATGATTCCAGGCGGGCAGCACTCTACCTGTTGCCGCAATGGCGCACCAAAAAAGTGCGCCCCGGCTGTTTCAGTCGGGGCGCATTGACACAAACTGCTCTAACAAGATGATTTCTTATTCGAAAACAAAGCTATCCACCGGCATCTTCATCAGGGAACGCGCCGGCTTGGTCATGGAACTGGCATGGCCTTCGGCACGCGGCAGGAGATGGTCGAAGTAGAAGCGGGCGGTGTATAGCTTGGCCTTGTAGAACTCGGCCTTCTCCGCCCCGCCCTCCGCCAGCTTCTTGCTCGCCACCGCCGCCTGCAGGGCCCAGAAGTAGGCCATGGTGACGTAACCGGAATACATCAGGAAGTGGTAGCTGGCGGCGCCGACCACGTCGCGGTCCTTGCGGGCGCCGAGCATGATACGGGTGGTCAGCACGTTCCACTCGGCCGCCAGCCGCCCCAGCCTGATGGCATAGGCGCGGATCTTGGCGTCGCCGACGTGCTCGATCGCGAACTTGGCGATGTGGCCGGTGAACTCGCGCACGGCCTTGCCGCGGGTCATCACCAGCACCTTGCGGCCGAGCAGATCCAGCGACTGGATGCCGGTGGTGCCCTCGTACAGGGTGGCGATGCGCGCGTCGCGCGCGATCTGCTCCATGCCGTGTTCCTTGATGTAGCCGTGGCCGCCGAACACCTGCATGCCCAGGTTGGCCGCTTCCAGGCCCAGCTCGGTGAGGAAGCCCTTGAGGATCGGGGTGAGGAAGCCGAGCTTGTCGTCCCAGTGCTTGTACTTCTTCTCGTCGCCTTCGGCGATGCTGTTGACCATGTGGTCGGAATACTGCGCCGCGAAGTAGATCATGGCACGGCCGCCTTCGGCGATGGCTTTCTGCGTCAGCAGCATGCGGCGCACGTCGGCGTGGTGGATGATGGCGTCGGCAACCTGCTCCGGCTCCTTCTTGCCGGAGAGGGCGCGCATCGAGCGGCGCTCCTTGGCATAGGCCAGGGCGCCCTGGTAGGACAACTCGGCGTGGGCGATGCCCTGCACGGCGGTGCCGACGCGGGCGGTGTTCATGAAGGTGAACATCGCTTCCAGGCCCTTGTTCGGCTCGGCGATCATGTGGCCGATGGAGTCCTCGAAGTTGATCACCGCGGTGGCGGAGGCCTTGATGCCCATCTTGTGTTCGATGGCGCTGCACACCACATGGTTGTGCTCGCCGACGCCGCCGTCGGCCTTGACCTGCATCTTGGGCACGATGAACAGCGAGATGCCGCGTGTGCCGGGAGGCGCGTCGGGCAGGCGCGCCAGCACGATGTGCACGATGTTGTCGGTGAAGTCGTGCTCGCCGGCGGAGATGAAGATCTTGGTGCCGGTGATCTTGTAAGTGCCGTCGGCCTGCGGTTCGGCCCTGGTCTTGACCTGGCCCAGGTCGGTGCCGCACTGCGGCTCGGTCAGGCACATGGTGCCGGTCCAGCGGCCTTCGGTGAGCGGCGGCATGTACAACGCCTTCAGCTCGGGCGAGGCGTGCTGCATGATGGTGTTCATGGCGCCCAGCGACAGGCCCGGGTACATGGTGAACGACCAGTTGGCGGTCCCCATCATCTCGGACTTGATCAGGCCCATCGACATGGGCAGGCCCTGGCCGCCGTATTCGGCGGGATGCGACAGGCCCTGCCAGCCGCCGGCGACGTACTGCGCGTAGGCTTCCTTGAAGCCCTTCGGCGTCTTCACCTGGTTATTGCTGAAGTGGCAGCCTTCCTCGTCGCCCGGCAGGTTCAGGGGCGACAGCACTTCTTCGCAGAACTTGGCGCACTCTTCGAGGATGGCGCTGACCGTCTCGGGATCGGCGTCCTTGCCGTTCGACAGCTCGGCGTAATGGCCGGGGTAGTCGAACACTTCATTCATCAGGAAGCGCATATCGCGCAGCGGAGCTTTGTAGGCGGGCATGGGGATTTGCAGCCGGAGGAGTGGACGGCGGCGATTCTCCGGCAAATACCCGCTCCCTGCCATTGGCCGAAAACGGACGCGCGCCGTGGCGCTCCGGTTAATGCGCCGCGCAGCCGCGCGGATTCCGGCCTGGGTGGCGGCGCAGCACCGTCAGTCGGCTACAACGCACTGATTCTTGCCGGCTTTCTTGGCGCGGTACATGACGCCGTCGGCAGCTCGCACCAGCGCATCGAGATCGCCGGCATGCTGCGGGTAGAGGGCGATGCCGACGCTGGCGCCGACCCGCACCTCCACCGGCGCGGGATGGTCGCGCAGTTCCAGCAGATAGGGCTTGCGCACGTTGTCGGCCAGGCGCTGCGCCGCCAGCAGGGCGTCGGCGATGCCGGCCGGCTCCTCCATGATGGCGGCGAATTCGTCGCCGCCCAGGCGCGCCACGGTGTCGACCTTGCGCATGCTGTCGACCATGCGCTGCGACACCGCCTTGAGCAGCTCGTCGCCGGCATGGTGTCCGTAACGGTCGTTGACCGGCTTGAAATCGTCGATGTCGATGTAGAACAGGGCGCAGGACGCGCCATGCCGCTCGGCTCGGGCGATCGACTTGGCCAGGCGGTCGAGGAACAGCAGGCGGTTGGGCAAGGCGGTCAGCGGATCGTGCGAGGCCTGGTGCAGCGCCAGTTGCTCCAGCCGCTGCCGCTCGGCGATTTCCGTCTGCAACTCGCGGTTGCGCCGGTCCAGTTCGGCCAGCAGGCGCCGCAGCTCCTGCTTGCCGCGGTACAGCTCCAGGAACACCCGCACCTTGGACAGCAGGATGGCGTCGTTGATCGGCTTGACGATGTAGTCCACCGCGCCGCTGCCGTAACCCTTGATGCGATTCATGTCGTCGGCATAGGCGGCGGTGACGAAGATGATCGGCGTGTCGCGGGTGTGCTCTTCCTGCGACAGGAATTCCGCCACTTCGAAACCGTCCATGTCGGGCATCTGCACGTCGAGCAGGATCAGGGCGAATTCGTGATCGAGGCTGGCCGCCAGGGCCGCGTTGCCGTTGGCCGCCTCGACCAGCTCGGCGTCGACCTTGGCCAGCAGCTTGCGCATCACCAGCAGGTTGGCGGGCGTGTCGTCGACCACCAGGATTTTCGGGCGGGGCAGGACGGTGCTCATGCGGACTCTCGTGGAAGTGCGGCCAGCCGGGCGCCGATGGCTGCAAGGGGCAGCACGTGGTCGGCGCCGGCAATGCGTAGCGCCGCCTGCGGCATCTGCGGCGCCTGCGCCTCTTGCGGGTCCTGCACGATGGCCAGGCCGCCGCGCGCGCGGATCGCGGCGAGGCCGGCGGCACCGTCGTCGTTGGCGCCGGTGAGAATCACGCCGATGGCGCCGGCGCCCACTGCTTCGGCCAGGCTCTCGAACAGGACATCCGCGGAAGGCCGCACGTAGGACACCTTTTCGTCGACGGAGAGGGAAAACCGCAGGTCTTGTTCCACCAGCAGATGATAGCCGGCAGGCGCCAGGTGGACGACCCCCGATTCAAGCGGCCGGCGCGCCTCCGCCTCACGCACCGGCAAGGCGCAACGCTGGGCCAGCAAGGTATCGAGCCGCGTGCCGCGATAGCCGGCGCTGGTATGCAGCAGGGCGATCACCGGCCAGGGATAGTCCGCCGGCAGCGCGCCGAGGACCTGCTTCAGTGCCTCGAGGCCGCCGACCGAGGCGCCGATGGCCACCACCCGCTGCGCCGGACTAGCGTGGCGCATGGCGGCGGTACAGCCGGGCTGGCAGGTCGAAAGCGTCGAAATCGCGCTCCACCGTGGTATGCGCCAGCGTTTCCTTGCTGCCCAGGCAGAGGAAGCCCTTGTGCACCAGGCTGTCGCGGAACAGCTGCAGCACGCGGTTCTGCAGGGCGTCGTTGAAGTAGATCAGCACGTTGCGGCACAGGATCAGCTGCACCTCGGCGAAGACGCCGTCGGTGGAGAGGTTGTGGCTGGCGAAGGTGACGTTGCGCTTGAGTGATTCGTCGAACTTGATCCGCTCGTAGCGGGCGTGGAAATAGTCGGACAGGGAATACCGGCCCCCGGCGCGCTGGTAGTTCTCCGAAAACAGGCGGGCGCTGGAAGCGGCGTAGATGCCCTCGGCGGCTTCCTCCAGCGCCACGTCGTTGAGATCGGTGGCGAAGATCTGCGACTTGTCGTAAAGCCCCTCCTCCTGCAGCAGGATGGCCAGCGAATACACTTCCTCGCCATGGGCGCAGCCGGCCTGCCAGATATGGATGCGCGGGTACGAGGCCAGGATCGGCAATACCTCGCGGCGCAGCGCCTCGAACACCCACGGGTCGCGGAACATCTCCGATACCGGCACCGACAGGCCGGCCAGCACCTGGCGCAGGAAAGCCGGCTCGTCCGTCACCCGTCTGCTCAGTGCGGAGATCGAGGCCGCGCCGGTGCGTACACGCAGGGCGCGCAGGCGTCGTTTGAACGAGGCCGGCGCGTACTGGGCGAAGTCGTAGCCGTGCCGCGCCTTCAGGGTGCGGATGAAGTCCCCGATCTCCAGCTCTTCGGCGTCCTTGTCTTGCATGTCCGTGTGCCGCGTGCCGCTAGGCCTTGCGGATCCAGGTGCGCAGCATGGACAGCAGCTTGTCCATGTCGATGGGCTTGGTCAGGTAGTCGTTGGCGCCGGCTTCCAGACATTTCTCGCGGTCGCCCGGCATGGCCTTGGCGGTGACGGCGATGATCGGGATGCCGGCCCAGGCGGCGCGCCCGCGGATGCGCCGCGTGGTTTCGTAGCCGTCCATGCCGGGCATCATCACGTCCATCAGCACCGCGTCGATCTTGCCGTCGCGCTGCTCCAGGTGGACCAGGGCCTTGGGACCGTCCTGCGCCATCAGCACGTTGAGACCGCGCGCGCGCAGCACCTTGGACAGGGCGAAGATGTTGCGCATGTCGTCGTCCACCACCAGCACGGTACGGCCGGCCAGGTCGGCGGCCTCGGTCTGGGTGTGCAGCGCCTCGGCGCGGCCGGCCGGGGTGTGCAGGCTGTGCAGGAACAGGCTGACCTCGTCGAGCAGACGTTCCTCGGACCGGGCGCCGCGCACCACGATGCTGTCGGTATGTGCGCGCAGCCGCATCACCTCGTCCTGGCTCAGTTCGCGCTCGGCGTAGACCACCACCGGAGGCAGGGGTCCGCGCTGGGCCGCGGCGTCGAGGAAATCGAAGGCGCTCATGTCCGGCAGGTTGAAGCCGAGCACCAGGCAGTCGCAGCCCTGCTGCGCCAGCCGCTGCAAGGCCTCGGCGCCGCTGGCCGCCGTTTCCAGGGTGGCTTCCTTGGAACCGAGCTGTTCCAGGATCGACGCGCTCAGGGCCTCGTCACCACCCACCGCCAGCAGGCGCCGCGCCGGCCGTGCGGCCGCGCGCTGCACCTGGTCCAGCACCTGGTTGATCGCATCCTTGCTGACCGGCTTGACCAGGTAGCCCACCGCGCCGAGCTGGAGGCCGCGGGCGCTCTCATCCACGCCGGAGACGATGTGCACCGGGATATGGCGGGTGGCGCTGTCGCTCTTGAGTTTCTGCAGTACCGACCAGCCATCCATGTCCGGCAGGTGGATGTCGAGCAGGATCGCCGCCGGCAGTTGCCGCGCCAGCGCCAGGCCGCCGGCGGCATCGTGCGCCAGCTGGGCGCGGTAGCCGCGCTTCTGCACCATGCCCGCCAGCACCTTGGCGAAGACCTGGTCGTCCTCGATCACCAGGATCGCCGGGGCGGAGGCGCCGGCGGGAACGGCCAGCGGGGGCAGCGCATCGAGCGCCGCCCCTGCCGCACCGGCATGCATCGCCGTCGTGGACGGCTCGGCCGCGGCGCCGGCAAAGCGCTGCGGCAGGTAGAGCTGAAAGGTGGAGCCCTCGCTGTTGCTGCTGACCTGCAGGTCGCCGCCGAGCAGGCGCGCCATGCGCCGGCTGATGGCCAGGCCCAGGCCGGTGCCACCGTATTTGCGCGAGGTGGAGGCGTCGACCTGTTCGAACGGGGCGAAGATCTTGTCCAGCTTCTCCTGCGGGATGCCGATGCCGGTATCGAGCACTTCGAACAGCAGCGCCTGCTCCGGCAACAGATCGGGCGCGCCCGGCGGCGCGGCATCCGGGCGGCGCAGGCGCAGGGTGACGCGACCGCGCTCGGTGAACTTGAAGGCGTTGGACAGCAGGTTGGTGAGGATCTGCTGCAGCTTGGCGCTGTCGGTACGCAGGGTCTGCGGCAGGCCCTCGGCCTGCTCCACCCGCAGCGCCAGGCCGCGCTGTTTCGCCACCGGGCGGAAGCGGCGTTCGCTGGTGCCGAGGATGTCCGCGATGGGTACATCCTCGGCCAGTACTTCCATCTTGCCGGCCTCGACCTTGGACAGGTCGAGGATGTCGTTGATCAGCTGCAGCAGATGGGTGCCGCTGTCGTGGATGACGCGGGCCGACTCGGTCTCGTCGGCGCTGAGGTGCTGCTCCTCATTGTCGGCCAGGCTCTTGGCCAGGATCAGCACGCTGTTCAGCGGCGTGCGCAGCTCGTGCGACATGTTGGCGAGGAACTCGGACTTGTACTGGCTGGCGCGGGCCAGTTCGGTTGCCTTCTGTTCCAGCGCCAGGCGGGTCTGCTCCAGCTGGGTGTTGGATTCGTTGAGGATGCGGCCGGTTTCCTCCAGTTCTTCGTTGGTCGCGCGCAGTTCCTCGGCCTGGGCGGTCAGCGCCGATTCGGACTCCTGCAGCTGGGTGCGCTGCTGCTCGAGCAGCCGGTTCTTGTCCTGCAAGGCATCGTTGGTGGCGCGCAGCTCTTCCTCGGAAGCCTGCAGTTCTTCGGTCTGGGCCTGTGCCTGGGCCAGCAGTACGCGGGTTTTTTCGGCGTTGACGATGGCGTCCAGCTGCAAGCCGGCGCTGCGCAGCAGCTCGTCCAGCAGCAGCTGCTGGTCCGGCCCCGGCGTTTCGAAACCGGCCATTTCGATCACGCCAAGGATGCCCCGCGCCTTCAGGGGATAGACCATCAGGGTGGTGGGCGAAGCCTCGCCCAGCCCCGAGCCGATGCGCATGTAGTTGGCCGGCACCGGGCTCAGCACGATGGGCTGGCCATCGCGGGCGCACTGCCCCACCAGGCCCTGCCCCAACCTGAAATCCTGCGGCAGCTTGGCCTGCCCGGAATAGCCGAAGCCGGCGCGCAGGAACAGGCGCTGCTGCGCATCGTCCCAGGCGAAGAAAGCGCCGTAGCCGGCACGCAGCAGGTAGCACAGGCTGGACAGCAGGATTTGGGCGAACTCGTCCACCGTGGCGGCCGGCTGCAACCCGGCATTGATGTCGAGCAGGTGCTGCCGCACCCAGTTCTCGCGGTCGGCGGCCTGCTTGACGCCGCGGAAGCTCTCCAGGCCGCGGGCCAGGGCGCCGATCTCGTCGCGCTGGACGGTGTTGGGCACTTCGATGGCGGTATCGCCGGCGGCGAGGCGGTCCATCAGGCCGGTCAGGCGGACGATGGGATCGGTGACCTGGCGCCGGGTGAAGAAGATGGTGGTGAAGCCGATGAACAGGCCCGTCGCCAGCATCACCAGCACGGTGATCTGCAGGCGCAGGGCATCGCGGTCGGCGGTATCCTGGCGGCTCTTCAACAGGCCCAGTTCCTCCTGGCTGGACTCTTCCACCAGGTCGGCGATTTCCTCGAGCTGGAGGTGCCCGTACTCCGAGGACATGGCGGCGGCGGTGGCATGGGCCGAGGTCACCGCGTCGTCGGCCAGCATCGGTTGCGCCACCGAGGAATACCAGGCGTTCATCGCCACCAACATGCGGTCCAGGCGGTGCTGCTGGAGGAGGTTGTCGGTGGTGAGCTGCTTCAGGTCCTGGTAGCCGCGGTCGAAGTCCGCGCGCGCGGTTTCGTAGTCGGACAGGTAGGCCTGCTTGCGCGACACCGAGTACGCGACCAGGTCGACGCGCTGCTGCAGTACCGCGACCTTGACGCCGTCCAGCCGCGACATGACGGTGTAGGTATGGCGTACCCAGGCGCGGGCATCGCTCAACTCCTGGTAGTTCACGAACACCATCAGGCAGGTGAGGGTGAACATCACCAGGACCAGGCCATAGGCGAGCACCAGCTTCGCCTGGACGCTGAGGTTGGCGAGGAAGGAACCGCCCGTATTTGAGGCCCCTGCAGCGTTCATGCGACTCCGGATCGACGATGGCCGCATGGCCCTGAAGAGCGGACCTGGCGGATGATCATGCCAATATAACGCGGCGGGGCCGCGGGCCGCATGCGGCGCGGCCCGCGGCTCCCCTGCCAGACACCTATAATTCGGGTACGGCAGCGCCTCCCCGTGCCGCCCCCATACAGGAGCGAGACGTGAGCATCCAGCGGTCAGCCCCGGCTCTCCGGACACCCGGCAGCGACCTGCCGTGAGCCGCGACCATCCCCATCCGCCGCGGCGGACCGACGAGTCCGGTCCACCCGAGGTCAGCCTGGTCATCCCGGTGCACAACGAAAGCGCCGGGCTGGATTTCCTGTTCGGCACGCTGTTGCCGATCATGGACGCCGCCACCGCCCACTTCGAGATCGTGGTGGTCAACGACGGCAGCGGCGACGACACGCTGCAACGCCTGCTGGAGCTGCAATCCTCGATCGCGCAGCTGCGGGTGGTGGACCTTTCGCGGAACTTCGGCAAGGAGGCGGCCCTCACCGCCGGGCTGTGGCATTGCCGCGGCGCCTGCGCCATCACCCTGGACGCCGACCTGCAGGATCCGCCTGAGCTGATCCCGCAGATGCTGGCGAAGTGGCGCGAAGGCTTTGAAACGGTGGTGGCGGTGCATGCCGACCGCAATACCGATACCGCACTGCGCCGCGGCTCGGCGCGCGCCTTCTACTTCCTGCTCAACGCCGTTTCGGAGATGCGCTTCGTGCCGAACGCCGGCGACTTCCGCCTGCTCGACCGGGTGGTGATCGAGGCCTTCCTGGCCTTGCCGGAACGCACGCGCTACAACAAGGGTCTGTTCGCCTGGGTCGGCTTCCGCCAGCATCTGATCGAGCATCAGCGGCCGGAGCGGGCCGCCGGCGAGAGCAAGTTCAATTACCGCCGCCTGCTGAGCCTGGCCATCCAGGCCATTACCTCGTTCAGCTCGTTTCCGCTGCGGCTGTGGACGTACGTCGGCATGGTCATCGCCGCCTTCTCCTTTTTTTACGGCAGCTTCATCCTGCTGCGCACCCTCATCCTCGGCACCGATGTACCGGGTTATGCCTCGCTGATCGTGGCCGTGATGTTCTTCGGCGGCATCAACCTGCTCAGCATTGGCGTGCTGGGCGAGTATGTGGGGCGGATTTTCATGGAGACGAAGCAGCGGCCGCTGTATGTGGTGCGGCGACTGCATGAGCCGGAGGATTCGGTCGGGGTCGGGCGGGAGTTGCGTTGAGGCTTTTTTGGGTTTTTTCCTTGCTCTGAGGTTTTGGCGTGCGCGCAAGCGCATTCGGCGGAGCTTCAGAGTTCAGGGGCCGGATCCTTCGCTCCGCTTGGATGACAGCAAAAACCGCCTTGCCGCCTGCGCCGGAATGACGAAATCGAGAGTTCCTCTCCTCGCGGGAGGAGGGGAAAACGGGATCAGTTGCCCCGCCGCGCCATGAAGGCAATCCGCTCGAACAGGTGCACATCCTGCTCGTTCTTGAGCAGGGCGCCGTACAACGGCGGCAGGGATTTCTTCACGCTGGTCTCGCGCAGCGTGGCCGGATCGATGTCCTCGGCCATCAGCAGCTTGAGCCAGTCGAGCAGTTCGGAGGTGGAGGGTTTCTTCTTCAGACCGGGCAGTTCGCGCAGGCCGAAGAACACTTCCATCGCTTCCTTGAGCAGGTTCTTCTTCAGGTCCGGGTGGTGCACGTCGACGATCTTCTGCATCGTCTCGCGGTCCGGAAAGCGGATGTAGTGGAAGAAGCAGCGGCGCAGGAAGGCGTCCGGCAGTTCCTTCTCGTTGTTGGAGGTGATGATGATGATGGGACGGTTGCGCGCGGTGACGGTCTGGCGCGTCTCGTAGACGTAGAACGCCATCTGGTCGAGTTCGCGCAGCAGGTCGTTGGGGAATTCGATGTCGGCCTTGTCGATCTCGTCGATCAGCAGCACCGGCTGGACTTCGCTGTCGAAGCACTCCCACAGGCGGCCCTTGACGATGTAGTTGGCGATGTCCTTGACCTTGGCGTCGCCGAGCTGCGAGTCGCGCAGGCGCGACACGGCGTCGTATTCGTACAGACCCTGTTGCGCCTTGGTGGTGGATTTGACGTGCCACTCGTAATACGGCCGCCCCAGCGACTGCGCCACTTCCTGCGCCAGCCGGGTCTTGCCGGTGCCGGGCTCGCCCTTGACCAGCAGCGGGCGCTGCAGGGTCACGGCGGCATTGACCGCCAGCGTCAGATCGTCGGTGGCGACGTAGGATTCGGTACCCGCGAAACGCATTGCAGTATTCCTCTGGTGCAGGCTGAAGGCCGTTCGTAAATAAGACACGCCGCTGAGGGCGGCGGCTAAAGAATAGCAGGAGCGTCCGGCAGTTCGTTGGCCAGACGCGGCGCACCCGGGGGATAGCGCGCCAGCAGGTCGGCCACCGCATCGATGCCCGCCACCACGCCGTCCTCGAACGCGCCCTCGCGGAAATACTTCTGCATCAGCGCGCCTACCGCCTCCCATTCCCCCTCGGCGACACGGCCGCCGGCAACGCCGCGATCGGCAACCAGCTCGACCGCGCGGTCGGCCAGCAGCAGGTAGATCAGCACGCCGTTGTTGTGCTCGGTATCCCACACCCGCAGCTGCGAGAACACTTCGATGGCGCGGTCGCGCGAGCCCAGATTGCGGCGCAGCTGCACCGGATGCAGCGCGGGCTCGATGGCGAAACGGACCTCCCCGGCGTGGCGCTCCTCGCAGGTTTTGATTGCACGCTCGATGCGTTGCAGGCTGGCAGCCGGAAAATGCCGGCGCACGCTGCCGCGGGTAGTGATCAGATGCCGCCAGAAGCGTTGCAGTGAGATCATTTCACCAATTCCCCGAGGCACCGCCACCACCGAAGCTGCCGCCGCCGCCGGAGAAGCCGCCGCTGGAACCACCACCGAAACTGCCGCCGCCCCAACCGCCGCCCAAGCCACCACCGAAACCGCCACCTGGCCCGATGCCGCCGAACAGGCCGCCCAGCAACGCCACCACGAATCCGACTGCGGCGCAAAGCAAACCCAGCAGCAGGACGCCGCTGAAATACCAGGCCGCCGCGCCCGCACCCGCGGCGGTAAGCAGCGCGCCGAGCGGCCGGCCGAACATGGTGCGCAGAATGGCCGAACCGACATAGGCGCCGAAGATCACCAGAATCAAGCCGACACCGACGCCGTTGCCCTCACCGGGCTGCGACCTTGGCTTTGGCGGCGGCAGCGGCTCACCCGACACCACTTTGAGCATGCTTTGCACGCCGGCCTCGATGCCTTCGTAGAACTGCCCCTGGCGGAAGCGCGGCACGATCAGCTCGTCGATGATGCGCTTGCTGGTGGCGTCGTTGAGCGCTCCTTCGAGGCCATAGCCGACTTCGATGCGCAGCCGGTGGTCGTCCTTGGCCACGATCAGCACGGCGCCGTCGTCGATGCCCTTGCGCCCGAGTTTCCAGGCCTCGCCGACACGGATCCCGTACTGCTCGATGGTTTCCGGCTGGGTGGTGGGCAGGATCAGGATGCCGATCTGGCTGCCCTTCTGCTGCTCGAAACCGGCCAGTTCGCGCTCCAGCGTTGCCGACTGCTGCGGCGTCAGCGTGCCGGTGAGGTCGGTCACCCGCGCCTGCAGGGGCGGCACCGCCACCTCGGCCCGCGCCGCCGGCCAGCCGCAGGCGGCAAGCAAGGCCAGCAGCAGCAGCCGCGGCAGGAGCACGGGTCTTCAGGCTCTGTGCGGCATCAGTTCGGCTTGGCCGCAGGCGGCTGGCTGAAGTCCACCGTCGGCGGTTGCGCGATGGCTTTTTCGTTCTCCACTGCGAAGTTCGGCTTGACCTGGTAGCCGAAGGCCTTGGCAGTGAGGTTGCTGGGGAAGCTGCGCAGGGTGACGTTGTAGGCCTGCACCGACTGGATGTAGCGGTTGCGCGCCACGGTGATGCGGTTTTCGGTGCCTTCGAGCTGGGCTTGCAGGTCGCGGAAGGCGGCGTCGGACTTGAGCTGCGGATAGTTCTCCGAAACCACCAGCAGGCGCGACAAGGCGCCGCCCAGTTCACCCTGGGCCTGCTGGAATTTGGCGAAGGCCTGCGGATCGTTGATCAGCTCGGGAGTGGCCTGAATGGTGCCCACCTTGGCGCGCGCCGCGGTCACTTCGGTCAGCACGCGCTCTTCCTGCGCGGCATAGCCCTTCACGGTGTTGACCAGGTTCGGCACCAGATCGGCGCGACGCTGGTACTGGTTCAGCACTTCGGACCAGGCCGCCTTGACCTGTTCGTCCTGGCTCTGCATGGTGTTGTAACCACAGCCGGACAGCAACAGCACGGCGGGAACCATCAATACGACAAGCAGGCGTCGCAGCATGCATCTTCTCCAGGATGGCGGTGGGCCTCAGTTTGGTACGATGACGGGGTTAAATGCAAAGCCGGAGCGTGCGACGCCGGCGACTCACCCCAGCTATGGAGGACACCGCATGAATCGATTGATTTTCCTTGCCTTTGTCGCCGCCCTGGCGCCGCAGGCGGCATTCGCCGCCGACGCCGCACCGCCGGCGCCGGACTGCACCAGGCCCAACCTCAACGCCACCAAGATGACGCGCGATACCGGCGTGCACGACACGGGGGCCGAGGCGCAGGCCTATCTGCAATGCCTGAAGGATTACACCACGGCGCAGAAGGTGGTGCAGCAGCAGTACGTCGATGCCATTAACAAGGCCATCAACGACTACAACAGCTTCGTCAAGGATTTCAACGAATACCAGCAGCAACAGCAGCAGAAGTAACAAGCACCGCGCAGTTCCGCCGACCAGCCGCCGGGGAGCCTTGGCCCTCCGGCGGTTTTGCTTTTGGGCCAGGGCCTGTTAACAGGCCCTAACCTGCCGCGCGCGCTTCCAGCGCCGCCACGGCCGGCAGGGTCTTGCCTTCGAGGAACTCGAGGAAGGCGCCGCCGCCGGTGGAGATGTAGGAGATCTTGTCGGCGACGTGGAACTTGTCGATGGCCGCCAGGGTGTCGCCGCCGCCGGCCAGGGAGAAGGCGCTGCTCTGGGCGATGGCTTCGGCCAGGGCCTTGGTGCCGCCGGCGAAGGAGTCGTATTCGAACACGCCGACCGGGCCGTTCCAGACGATGGTGCCGCAGCCCTTGAGCAGGCCGAGCAGCTTGGCGCGGGTCTTGGGGCCGATGTCGAGGATCATCTGGTCGTCCTCGACCTCGTCGACATTGCGCACGTCGGCATGCGCCTCGGCCGAGAACTCGGTGGCCACGACCACGTCTTCCGGCAGCGGGACGTTGCCGCCGCGGGCCTGGATCTTCCGCTGGATTTCACGGGCGATGTCGAGCATGCCCGGCTCGTGCAGGGACTTGCCGACCTTGTAGCCGGCCGCGGCGAGAAAAGTGTTGGCGATGCCGCCGCCGATGATGAGCTGGTCGGCGACGTCGGCGAGGTTGTTGAGCAGGTCGAGCTTGGTGGAGACCTTGGAGCCGCCGACGATCACGGCCAGCGGGCGCTTGGGCGCGCGCAGGGCCTTGCCCAGAGCTTCCAGCTCGGCCGCCAGCAACGGACCGGCGCAGGCCACTGGGGCGAACTTGGCCACGCCGTGCGTGGAAGCCTCGGCGCGGTGGGCGGTGCCGAAGGCGTCCATCACGTAGATGTCGCACAGCGCGGCCATCTGCTTCGACAGGGCTTCGTCGTCTTCCTTCTCGCCCTTGAGGAAGCGGGTGTTCTCGCCGAGCACGATCTGGCCGGGGTGCAGTTTCACGCCGTCGATCCAGTTGGTGATGACCGGCATCAGGCGGCCGAGGTGCTCCGAGAACCAGGCGGCGACCAGGGTCAGGGACTGGTCCGGATCGAACTGGCCGGCCTTGGGACGACCCAGGTGGGAGGTGACCAGCACCGAGGCGCCCCGGTCGAGGGCCAGCTTCAGCGTCGGCAGGGAAGCGCGCAGGCGCGCGTCCGAGGTGATCTTGCCGTTGTGGATCGGCACGTTCAGATCCTGACGGATCAGCAGGCGCTTGCCGGCGAGATCGAGATCGGTCATGCGAAGGACGGTCATCTGAAGCTCCGGGAATGGGGAATGGAGAAGCGGGAGTCGATCAATAAAAAAGGAGACGGGCCTCTTGCGATTCCCGTCTCCCGATTACCGATTGCCGATATTACTTCGCGTTGGCGAACGCCACCGTGGTATCGAGCATGCGGTTGGAGAAGCCCCACTCGTTGTCGTACCAGGAGGAGACCTTCACCAGGCGGCCGGACACCTTGGTCAGGGTCGAGTCGAAGGTGGAGGAAGCCGGATCGTGGTTGAAGTCGCTGGAAACCAGCGGGGCTTCGTTGTACTTGAGGATGCCCTTCAGCGGGCCTTCGGCGGCGGCGGCCTTCATGATGGCGTTGACTTCCTTCACGTCGGTGTCGCGCCCGGCGATGAAGGACAGGTCGACGATGGAGACGTTGATGGTCGGCACGCGGATGGCGAAGCCGTCCAGCTTGCCGTTCAGTTCCGGCAGGACCAGGCCGACGGCGGCGGCGGCGCCGGTCTTGGCCGGGATCATGTTGTGGCCGGCGGCACGGGCGCGGCGCAGGTCTTCGTGGTAGACGTCGGTGAGCACCTGGTCGTTGGTGAACGAGTGGATGGTGGTCATCAGGCCGTTGACCACGCCGATCTTGTCGTGCAGCGGCTTGACCAGCGGGGCCAGGCAGTTGGTGGTACAGGAGGCGTTGGAGATGACGGTGTCGCTGCCCTTCAGCACCTGATGGTTGACGCCGTAGACGATGGTGGCGTCGACGTCGTTGCCGCCGGGGGCGGAGATCACGACTTTCTTGGCGCCGCCGGCCAGATGCGCGCTGGCCTTGGCCTTGCTGGTGAAGAAGCCGGTGCATTCGAGCACCACGTCGACGCCCAGCTCGCCCCAGGGCAGCTTGGACGGGTCGCGGTTGGCCAGCACCTTGATCTTGTCGCCGTTGACCACCAGGTACTCGCCTTCCACCGCCACCGTGCCCGGGAAGGGACCATGGGCCGTGTCGTAACGGGTCAGGTGCGCATTGGTCTCGGCCGGGCCGAGGTCGTTGATCGCGACGATCTGCACATCCTTGCGGCCGCTTTCGTACAGCGCGCGCAGAACATTACGGCCGATGCGGCCGTAGCCGTTGATGCCAACTTTGACTGCCATGGTGGTCCTCTGTCTCAGCGCCCGCACCGCCGTATGACGGCTGGGCCCGTTCCGGTGGGGTCCCCTTTCGGGGCGAATCGACCGCCGCGCCGCCCTGCCTGAGGCCGGACTGTGCAGCGGGACGCGTATTTTACGCTATACGCGCTCCCACGGCACCGCTGTGTCAGGCGGGACATTCCTGACACAGCGGATTTACATGCAGATACAGCCTGTTTTCAGCCTATTGCAGGTTGAAGGTGATGGGCAGCTCGACCTTGAAGTCGGTGATTTCCGGAGAAACGTTGGCCGGCACCGCGGGGAACTTGACGATGCGGCTGAAGACGTTCCGGCATTCGGAATCCAGCGCCGGGTAGCCCGCCTTTTCCTTCAAGGTCACTTCCTCGATGGAACCGTCGCGCGCGATGGTCACCATCACCTTGCAGGTGCCTTCCTCCTGATCACGCACCGACTTGGCCGGGTATTGCGTGTTCGCGGCGATGGTCTGCTGCAGCGTGTTGAAGTACGAGCTGGGCACGCCGACCTGCACCTGGCGCACCGGTTCGGGCGGCGGGGGCGGCGCGGGCGGCGGCGGCGGGGGTACCGTCGGCAGGTCCGGCGTTTCCACTTTCGCGTTGGTGACGATCTGCTGCGGCGGCGGCGGAGTGCTCGGCTTGGGCGGCGGGGGGGTCTTCGGGGGCGGCTCTTTCGGCGGCGGCGGGGGTGGCGGTGGCGGTGGCGGCGGCAGCATCTGGATCACCGCCACCATCTTCGGCTTCGGGGCCTCGAACAATGACGGCCGCACGTAGTGCAGCAGATAGATGATCACCGCCAGATGGAAGATGATCGAAACGATCGCTCCCGGTCCAAGCGCGAAGCCTTTGGGTTTTTTCTTGGTAGTCAAGGTTCTTGCTCCGGGCCCTTAAGGCTGGGCCTGGGACATGAGCGAAACCTTGTAGAAGCCGGCCTGAGCGGCCATCTTCAGAAGATCACGCACCTTGTCGAATACCGCACCCTTGTCGGCACGGATGTAGACCAGATTGTCCGGCTGGGCCTGCGCGATCTGTTGCAGGCGGGCGGGCAGCTGGTCGATGGTCATCTCGTCGACGTGACCGCCGCCGGTGTCGATGTAGTAGTTGCCGTTGAGGTCGAAGGAGACGATCAGCGGGTCGCGCGGCTTGCCCATTTCCTGCAACGCGGCCTTGGGCAGCGTCACCGGCACCTGCGACATCATCAGGGGCGCCGTCACCATGAAGATGATCAGCAGCACCAGCATGACGTCGACCAGCGGCGTCACGTTGATTTCGGCGATCGCGGTGCCCAGGTCCTCGTCGTCGTGCGAGGAAGACGTCTTTGCGCTCATGGACATAGCGTC
>NZ_JONR01000053.1 GCF_000711955.1 Nevskia soli DSM 19509 | reverse complement strand
TCCTGGCCTATGTCCAGAACTTCCTCTGCCCGACTCTTACACCTGGCGACATCGTGATTGCCGATAACCTCGGCAGTCACAAGGTTACCGGCGTTCGGGAAGCCATCGAGGCGGTCGGCGCCACCCTTCGCTACCTGCCGCCGTACTCGCCCGATCTGAATCCGATCGAAAAACTCTTCGCAAAGCTCAAAACACTCCTGCGAAAAGCCGCCATCCGAACCGTCGATGCCCTCTGGGAATACATCGGTACCCTCATCGACGTCTTTACCCCAGAAGAGTGCTCGAACTACTTCGCCTCTTGCGGGTACGTCAGTAAATAAATCGAAAATGCTCTAGGGTGAGGGGCGAAGTTACGGAATGCGAGGCCCGAGCTTGTATCTCCGCCCGCGCGGGAATGACGCCGGCAGAACCTGCGCCTATGCCGTTACCCCAACATCAACTCCCCGACCTCCCCACCCGCCACTTCAATTGATGCGGATCCTCCAGCGACGTCGAGCCGATCGAAGGCCACAGCATGCTGTGCGCCACATCGCCCACGCTCGGCTTGGCCCAGTCGCACACCCCGCGTGGAAACACTTGCTGCACCTGCTGCAACTGCGCCGTGCTCAAGGCCGGCGAGTAGTCCGCGGCATCCACCGCCTTGAGCTGGCACTTGGCGATGTCGTTGGACAGTGCCTCGCCCGCGATCAGCCGCGGCGTCTGGAACACCGGCAGGATGGTCTGGCATGGCCCCGTCGGGCTGGTCGGCGTATCGAACTGTTCCGGGATGTCGATCTGCAGCGGAATGTTCACGTCGCCCACCGGCAGGTCCGGCAGCAGCGGCAGCTCGATGCCGAGCGGGCCGACCAACGCCGAGGGCAGTTCCAGCCGGCTGCCCAGCACGGCGATGACACAGCGGTCGCTGGCGTCGGAAGGCTTGGCCGCCGTCACGGCCTGCACGCGGTCGGCTTCAGTCGTGTTCTGCAGCGCGGCGACCCATTTGTCGATCGTCGGGTAGGCGTCGCCCTGCACCAGGATGCCGCGCCACAGTGCCTGCGTCGCCACTTGTCCGGTCTGCTGGCGCAGGCGTTCGCGGATGGTGAAGGGATACACGGCCTGGTGGATGTTCAGTTCCGGGATCAGGTCCAGGTACACGCCCAGGTCGATGATCGGCGTTTCGGCAAGCGCGCCGCGGCCGATGATCTCGCCGATCTGGTAGGCGCGCTGCGCCAGGTCGTCGGCCATCTCGTTGCGCGCCGCCTGCGGCTTGCCGTCGTGGTCGTAGCCGCCGAGCTTGCTGTTCAGGTCGATGAACTGGTCGAAACTGATCTTGCCGGCGTTGAGCGCGCCGAGCCCGTACTGCACCCCCACATTGTCGTACGGCAGGCGCGCATGGCCGGTCTGCGGATCGCGCCCGACGATGTTCACGTCGGCGTCCTCCAGCGTGCAGCGGATGCCGTTGGGGTTGGTGACCGGGTCGTAGCGCTGGTCCATCGGCACCACCGGGTCGCAACCGTTGGTGGGATCGAGATCGGGCAGGAACAGGCTGTTCCAGCTCGCGCACACCGTGGTGTTGATGGCGCCTTCCACCGCGTTCTGCTGCGCCGATGACCATTTCGGCGAGGCGTTGCCGAAGTAGTTGGTGAGCAGCCCGCAGTCCACCACTTGCTTGGCCGTGGTGAAGACGTCGGCGAAGCTGGCGTCGGGCAGGGCGCCGCTGAGCAGGCCCGGGTTGTTGTTGATCGCGTTGTACTGCTGCAGCGCCGCGCCGGAGCCGTTGGTGCCGATCACCGTCTGCACCAGGCCATACTGCTCGCTGATGTGTTCCTTCACCATGCTCAGCGTTTCCGCGCTGACCAGGGGGTTGCAGTAGTTGCCGAAAGCGCTCTGCGTGTTGTGCACCACGATATCGCCCTGGCCCAGGCGGTCGGAGGCGCCGACCAGGGTGATCAGGATGGAAGAGGACGAGATCGAGTTCGGAATGCCGCCGAGCACGAAGTTCGGCGTGTTGGTGCCCTGGTGGTAGCCGACGCCGCAGGCCTCGCCGAAGGCGTAGTAGACGCGCTGGTCCCACTCGGCCGCGTCGAACGGCGCATCCTTGCCGCGCGCATGCGGATCGTCGAGCACGGCGATGCGCGTGATGCCGCGGTTGATGGTGCTCGATTCCACCCGCGCCACGAAGGGCGCCGTCTTGCCGGCCGCGGTGCGCACCTGCATGGTGTCCGGCGGATAGGCGGCATACGGATCCTTCAGCTCCTGGAAAGACTGATCGACCGAGGAGCGGTAGTACCACTGGTACACGGTCTTGATCGAGCAATCCGCATCCAGCGCCGGCCCCAGGCCGGCCGCCTCCGTTTCACAGATGAAGGGCTGCTGGTGCGGGCCGGAAAACACCGGTCCGGCGACCGGGTGATTGATCACATCGAGGCTGGCGCTGCGCTTGCCGGTCGGGCCGTTGAGCGTGGCGCCGAGATTGTTGCTGCCGAGCTTGAGGCCGCTGATCAGGCCGCGCCATTCGCCGGTGCCGACGCTCTTGAAGGCGGACGTCACCTCCTCGCCGTTGCGGAACACCTGCACCGTATCGCCGGCCCCGACGCCGCGGATGCCCACCAGCACATCGTTGTCGCTCACTGCGTCCGGCAGCGCCGACAAGGTGATGATCTCGAACTGCCCGTTGGCCAGCGGCGGCGTCTTGCCGGTGAAGTAATCCGCCTCCACCTCGCCGCCGGCGGCGGCACCATTCACCGGCGAGCTGCCGCCGCAACCGCCGCTGCCGACCAGCGCCAGCAGCAGGAACCCGCCAAACAACGCCCGCACGATCACGCCTGCCTGTTGCATGTCTTCCCCTCGCATAACCGCTTATTTTTTTGCTTATGTTTTATCGACGAGCCGGCCATCGTTGGGCCGGTCACGTTTACAGTTGAATCCTTCGGATGCCCTGCCGCAATAGCAAAAGCGGCTCAAGCCCCGGTGTTCCTTATCTGCACCCGGTACCGCGCAGCGAGCCCAGGTTCACCGCCGCCGCCAACGCCTGGTAGCCGGCGTCGTTGAAATGCAGGTGATCGCCGCCGTCGTACTGTGCCGCGATCCGCGTCGGATCGGCCGGGTCGCGCACCGTCGCGTCGAAGTCGGCGACGGCGTCGAAGGCGCCGCTGCCGCGGATCCAGTCGTTGACGGTCTGGCGCAGCGCCTGCGGCTCGCCGGCCTTGCCCGCCGCGCTATCCTTGGCGCCGCCGGCCGGGGTGAGCGTGGCGCCGATCACGTTCAGCCCCCGCGCATGCGCCTGCGCGATCAGCGCCTTGTCGGCGGCGATGATCCGGTCCGCCGTCGCAGCGTCATTGGGTGCGCCGCCGATGTCGTTGATGCCCTCGTAAACGATCACATCGGTCACCCCCGGCTGGGCCAGGGCATCGGCGGCAAAGCGCGAGGTGCCGGCAGGCCCGAAGATGTAACTGTCCGAGGCCACGAAGTTGCCGGAGATGCCGGCGTCGACCACCGACAGCGGCGGCGCCGGCGCATCCGCCAGCAGGCGCCGCGCCAGGAAGTCCGGGTAACGGCTGTTGCTGTCATAGCTGGACAGGTAGCCGTCGGTGAGCGAATCGCCGAAGCTTACCACCGCGCCGCTCGCCGCAGGCGCCAGCACGTCGATGCCGTTCAGCACATACCAGGATGAAACCGTGGTGCCGAAGGCAGTGCCATTTTCCTGGTCGCTGTAGGCGCCGGGCAGCGGACTCAGGTAGGACACCTGCTGCGCCGTGAGGTGATAGTCCACCGCCACCAGCAGCCCCTTGATGTGGAAGCTGACCGCCAGGTTCTGGAACGGCTGTACTGGCAGCGCCACCGGATCGCTGCTGATCTCCGCGCCCGGCGCGATACTGACTTCGCCGATCCCGCCGAAACTCACGGCCCGGTTGCTGCCGGGCACCAGGCTGGCGCCGGACCGGCTCAGGCCGACATAGACATGGTCCAGCGTTACCGCCGATTTCTGGAAGCGGTTGCTCAGGCGCAGACGGATCGTTTCACCCGCCGCGTGCGGCGCCACGATCAGGCGCAGGCTCTGGTCGTTGAAGACCTGCGCCAGCGCCAGGTTGGGGAAGATGTCCTGGTGCGCCAGCAGATCGGCTTCGAACTCCTGCACCGCCAGTCCCGAGCCGCTGAGCAGGGTGCTGGCCTGCGGGCTGGCGCTCCATGCACCCACCCAGTGCTGGCCCTGGCATGCCGCCGTGCCGGTGGCAGGCGTGCTGCCGCCGCAGGCCGGCAGCAGCGCCAGGCCCAGTGCAAGCGTGAACGCGGCAAGGCGGCGATGTGCCGTATCGCCGTGCGGGCATGCAGCAGTAAGCAAGCGCAAGTTCCGGGCTCCGGCTGATTACGGTATGGCGCCATACCGTAATCCCCGCCGGCCCGGAACCGGTTGACATTCGATGCCAGCGCGCGCGTCCCCCGCCGCGCGCCGGCCGCGGATTATTTGGCCGCGGCGGCGTACTTCAGATCGTGGATGGCGGGAATGGCGGTGGGAAGGTCGACCACTTCGGTGACCATGGTCGACTTGACGATGCTGCCGGTGCCGGGTGCGGTCCGCACATACACGTCCTGGCCGGCGGCGAGCGCGAAGCCGGTCTGATTCAGGATGCCCATGCCGCAGATCACCTCGTAGTTACCGGGCTCGCGGTCGATATAGAAAAACGTCCCGGGATTGGAGACGCCGACTATTTTCCCGTTGACCACGATATCGGGCGTGATCAGGTTGCCGATGAAGGCCGACTCGCGATAGAAGTAGATACGCCCCTTGTCCGCGGGCTTCGGCGGCATCAGGGCCTGCATCTCGGAATAGCTGAGATGGCTGGCGCAAGCGCCAAGCAGCAGTCCGCCGACAATGATGGAAATGGTTTTGAATGCGCGCAACATGGTAGCCCCTGGCCTGGTTATTGAAATACGTGGGCAATAACCAGCATGTCCCGTGCCACTTTTAGTCCTGGCGCGGCTTCCCGGGCGAAAGCCGCTGCCGCTGTTGCCGGGCTTTCAAATCAGGGAAGGGGGTGGCCGGGCGTGGCCGCCGGGCATGGTCTTCACCCCGTCACATGGACAGGGGATGGTAGGGCCATGGACTGTCAGGCGATGAACTGTCAGGAAACAGGGGCTCCAAGCTCAGGGGCCATGCCCCCAAGGTTCCGGCCCCGCTCAGAAAACCGCCCGCAGCGCCTGTCCCAGCGGTGCGTGGAACCAGGCCACCATCCCCGCCATGGCCAGCCAGATCATGCCCTGCAGCAGCAGGGTATCGATGCGCTCGCCGCTGAGCCCGCCCGCTTCGGCCTTGGCGGCGCGGCGGCGCATCGGCGCGTTGCGCGGGGCCACAGCCACCGGCGAAACGTTGCGGCGGCCCGGCTGCCTGCGGGGCGCGGCCGGACGTGGCAGGATGAGATGTGCGGCGGAATCGAGGGTGGCCATGTCGCTGTCCTTTCGTTCTGTACTGTTCTTTGGTACAGTACACCTGCACTTGACCGAACACAAGAGGCCTTGATGTCCGATCTCACCCAGCGGCAGACAGAGATTCTCGATTTCATCCGCAGCCAGTTGCGCGAGACCGGCTTCCCGCCGACGCGCGAGGACATCGCGCGCCAGTTCGGCTTCAGCTCCAAGACCGGCGCGCAGGACCACCTCATGGCGATCGCCCGCAAGGGCTTCATCGAACTGGTTCCCGGCAATGCCCGCGGCATCCGCCTGCTCAAGGAAGAAGAGGCGCTGCTGTCGCACCAGTTCGAGCTGCCGCTGATCGGCAGCATCGCCGCCGGTACGCCGATCACCGCCGAAACCAACGTCGATACCTGGCTGCGCATCGATCCGGAGCTGTTCCACCCGCGTGCCGATTTCCTGCACCGCGTGGCCGGCCACTCGATGAAGGAAGCCAACATCCTCGACGGCGACATCGTCGGCATCCACGTCCAGGACGATGCGGACAACGGCCAGATCGTCGCGGCGGTGATGCCGCATCCGAAGACCGGCGAGGACGAGATCACGCTGAAGCGCTACTTCCGGCGCGGCAAGAAGATCACCCTCAAGCCGGAGAACAGCGCCCCGGCCTACAAGCCGCTGGAGATCGACCTGGCGCCGCTGGACGGCGACAGCCAGGAGCAGACGCCGTTCCGCATCGCCGGGGTTTACGCCGGACTGATCCGGCCGAGGGGATAAGTCTCAAATAAAACGCGCGGTCACGCCCATCGTGAATCGCGCGGATGCAGCAGGGTTTCCGGCAGCACCGCATGGGAACGCTCGGGCGGATCGCTATCTCTGGGGTAGCGATCCGCTTTTTTTATGCCCCGAAAAAATCGCGGGAAACCTGCCGATTGGCCGCATGGCAAGGGGCCTGCGGCTGCGCTGCGATGGGGAAAACGGCCGCGGCCCCCTATAATTCGCGGCGCTGGATTTGTTGGTGCAGGTCTGCGCCACATAAAAAAACTTTCCGGGCCTGGACCATGGTGCGCTGAGCCGCCGCTGTCCGGGCCCTCCCTCGTTCAACCGGGTCGATCATGTCGGGCGTAACTTTCCGCTGTACGGCAGCCTTGCTGCTGCTTGTTTCCGCACTGTCTCTTGCGGCTTGTGGCGGCGGCTCCTCCGGCGTCGATGCCTCGTCCGGCGCCTCCGGTTCCTCGGGCAGCTCGTCCGGCAGTTCTTCCAGCGGCTCTTCCAGCAGTTCCTCCGGCAGCAGCTCTTCAAGCGGCTCTTCCGGCAGTGGCGCCGTCAGCGGCCTGACGCCGACGCCGGGCACCGTCGCCTTCACCAGGAGCATCAGCTTCGGCGGCCAGCAGCGCCAGGTGCTCTACATCACCCCGGCCACCGCGACCTCGGCCAATCCGCCGGTGCTGCTGATGTTGACCTACCCGGAAGGCACCCCGGTGTTCATGGCCAACCTCACCCGCGCCGGCCGCATCGCCGCCAGCTACGGCGCCTGGGTCATCATTCCAGCCACCAGCCTCAGCGGCAAGTGGGCCGACAATCCCGCGAACCCGCTGCAGACCACCGATGACGTCGGCTTCCTCGCCACGGTGATCGCCGACGCCGGCTCCAGCTACCGCGTCGATACCAGCAAGGTTTACGCGGCCGGCTATTCCAACAGCGCCTTCATGGTGGAGCGGGTCAATTGCGATCGGGCCGACCTGCTCGCCGGCGCCGCGATGATCGCCGCCACCGAGCGCGACGTCATGGTGCCGCTGTGCAAACCCTCGCGCGCGGTGCCCGCGGTATTCTTCAACGGCACCGACGACCTGGTGGTGCCGTACAACGGCCTGTTCACCATCCTGCTCAGCGCGCAGCAGGCCTACGCCAACTGGCAGACCTACAACAGCTGCACCGGCGCGGGTGCCACCAACAGCATTCCGGCCGCCGTCAGCGACGGCACCACCGTTCAGCTGTTGCAGAACACGGCCTGTGCCAACGGCAGCGCCGTGGCGCTCTACACCATTACCGGCGGCGGCCACACCTGGCCGGGCAACCAGACCGGCATCGTCGACCGCGCCTACCTCGGCCCGACCACGCAAAACCTCGACGCCACCCTGGCGCTCTGGCAGTTCTTCACGGCCCGCTAGAAGACCAAGCCGCTTGTTTCAACAGTCCGGTCATGGATGACCGGCGGCTTGGACAAGGATGTCCGCTAATATCCGGCGGCTTGGACAAGGATGTCCGCTAATATCCGGCGGCTTGGACAAGGATGTCCACTAATGCCCCGGCACCGGCCCGTCGCCGCCCTTGCCCGCCTTCACCAGCAACAGCAGCGGCAGCATGCCCAGGAACAATATGCCCAGGATCTTGAAGTCGTCGAGATAGGACAGCAGCGTCGCCTGCTGCACCGCCCCCTGGTAGATGTTGGCCAGGGTGCTTGCCCCGTTTGCCCCGCCGCCCATCACATTGCCGACCTGGCTGGCGAAATCGGGATAGGCCGGATTCATCGACTGCAGGCTCTCGACCAGGCGGCTCTGGTGGAACTGCTCGCGCCGCGTCAGCATGGTCGACATGAAGGAAATGCCGATGCTGCCGCCGAAGTTGCGCGCCAGGTTGATCAGGGCCGAGGCATTGTTGGTCTTGTCCTTGGTGATGCTGCGGAACGCCATGGCATTGATCGGGATGAACAGGAAGGCCAGCGAGGCGCCCTGTACCATGCGCGCCAGCATGATCTGACGGAACGTCATTTCCAGGTAGAAATGCGTCATCCACAGCAGGCTGGAGCCGCCGATGATCAGGCCGATCGCCACCAGTATCCGCAGATCCACCTTGTTCATCGAGCGCCCCACCAGGGGCAGCAGCACCAGGGTGATGAGTCCGCCCGGCGTCAGCACCATGCCGGCATCGACGGCGCGGTAGCCCATCAGGCTCTGTACATAGGCCGGGATCAGGAAGGTGCTGCCGAGCAGCATGAAGCCCAGCATCAGCATCAATCCGAACGACACGGCGAAGTCGGGATCGCGCAGCAGGCGCAGGTCCACGATCGGTTCCTTCTGGCGCAGTTCCCACCAGATCAGCAGGACGAAGGCGACCGCCGCGATCACGCTCAGGATGGTGATGAAGTGCGAAGCGAACCAGTCGTCCTGCTGGCCGCGGTCCATCACCACCTGCAGGCAGCCCAGGCTCAGCGCGATGAAGCCGAAGCCGAACCAGTCCACCGAGAAACTCTTTGCCTTGTCCACCACGGCCGCGCCCTTCTCCTGGATCAGCGCCGTCACCAGGAAGAACAGCGTGATGCCCACCGGCACATTGATCAGGAAGATCCAGCGCCAGTTGTAGTTGTCGGTGATCCAGCCGCCCAGCGTTGGACCGATGGTCGGCGCGAACACCGTGGCGATGCCGTAGATCGCCGTCGCCATGCCGCGTTTCTCCGGCGGGAAGCTGTCGGCCAGGATCGCCTGTCCGGCCGGCTGCAGGCCGCCGCCGGTGGCGCCCTGGATGGCGCGCAGCAGGATCAGCGTCGCCAGGTTCGGCGCCAGGCCGCAGAGCAGGGAGCTGGCGGTGAAGCCGGCGATACAGGCCAGGAAGAAGCGCTTGCGGCCGAAGGTATTGGAGAGCCAGCCGGAGATCGGCATCACCACCGCATTGGTCACCAGGTAGCTGGTCAGCACCCAGGTCGACTCGTCCTGGCTGGAGGACAGATCGCCGGCGATGTGCGGCAGCGAGACGTTGGCGATGGAGATGTCCATCACTTCCATGAACGCGGCCAGTGCAACGACCGGCGCGATCAGCCAGGGTGTGGCTGCCACGGCGCCGGCACTGCGTGCCGGCACTGCACTCACGGAGCGCCCCGGGTGGCGGCCGCCTGCGCGCCCGCCACCGGCTGCGCCAGGTTCTGGCTGACGATGTTGCGGATCTCGTCTTCCACGCCGGCATCCTGCGTGGCATAGACGTCGGTGCTCAGCGCCGACGGCCACGCCGCCTGCTTCGAGATCGCGGCGCCGTCGGCGTTATGCACGTCGACGTCGATATTGGTCGACAGGCCGAGGAACAGCGGATGCTGCTCCAGCTCCTGCGCATCAAGGCCGATGCGCACCGGCAGGCGCTGCACGATCTTGATCCAGTTGCCGGAGGCGTTCTGCGCCGGCAGCACCGCCAGCGCGCTGCCGGTGCCGGGGGTCAGGCCCAGCACCTTGCCGTGGTATTCCACGTGCGAGCCGTACATGTCGGCCGAAACCCGAACCGGCTGGCCGATGCGCAGGCCGCTGAGCTGGTTCTCCTTGAAATTGGCGTCGATCCACATCGACTCCACCGGCACGATGGCCAGCATCTCGGTGCCCGGCGTCACCTGCTGGCCGAGCTGCACCGCGCGGCGCACCACGTAGCCGGACACCGGCGACACCACGCGCGTGCGCGCCGCCGCCAGCCAGGCGTTGCGCAGGCTGGCCTCGGCCTGCAGTACGCGCGGATGATCCTGCGGCGTGGTGCCGGAGATCGCCGCGCGCGTCGCCGCCAGCGTCGCCTGCGCCTGCTCCAGGCCGGCGCGGGCGCTGGCCAGCGTGTGCTGGTCGTGCTGCAGGGTTTCCGCCGACACGCCGTGCACCGCCACCAGCGTCTGGTCGCGCGCCAGGTCCTGGCTGGCCTGGGTGAACTGCACCTGCTGCGCGCTCACCGTGGCCGCATCGCGGTGCTCGTTGGCGAACAGCTGCGCCACTTCGCGCACCGTCTGCCCCAGGCTGGCGCGGGCCTGCGCCAGCGCCACCTCGTTGTCGCGCGGGTCGAGCTGCACCAGCAGCTGTCCCTGCTGCACGAACTGCGTTTCGTCGGCATTGATGGCGGTCACCGTGCCGCCGATCTGCGGCGTCAGCCGCACCAGGTTGCCGTCGACATAGGCATCGTCGGTGGTGACATGGCCGATGCCGGCGATATAGAAATAGATGCCGACGCCGGCGGCGATGATCGCCACCACCGCCAGCACCAGCAGCGGCGTGCGGCTGCGCTTGGCGGGCGCGGCTTCGGTGTGTTCTTGTGCGCTCATGGGAATCTCCTAGGGGGTGCTGGCCGCGGGCTGTGCCGGCGCGCCTGTCATGGTCTTGGTGTCGTTCACCGCCACCGGCAGTGAGGAAGGATCCTGCTGCGCGTTCCACCAGCCGCCGCCCAGCGCGCGGAACAGCGTCGCGGTGTCGGTGAAGCGCTGCGCGTCGGCCTGCACCTGGCTCAGCGCCGCGTTCTGGTACTGCTGCTCGACCGTCAGCACCTGCAGCTCGTTGAACTTGCCGGCGCGGTACTGCGCCAGCGCCAGGTCGCGGCTGGCCGCCGCCGATTGCAGGGCGCGGCCGTGCGCCGCATAGCTGTCCGCATCGTGCTGCAGCGCCTGCAGGGCATTGGCCACTTCGACGAAAGCGCCGATCACCGTGCTGCGGTAGCTGGCCTGCGATTGCTTGTAACGTTCCTTCGCCTCGTCCGCGCGCGCCGCGAGGCTGCCGCCGTTGAACAGCGGCGCGGTGAAGTCGGCGCCGAAGGACCAGATGCCGCCCGGCTGGGTGAACAGCTCGTTGAGCTTGGTCGTCTGCTGCGAGTACTGCGCCGACAAGGTCAGCGAGGGCAGGCGCGCCGCCTGGGCCACGCCGATCTGCGCGCTGGCCTGGTGCAGGCTGTCCTCGGCGGCGAGGATGTCCGGCCGTTGCCGCACCAGCGTCGACGGCAGCGACAGCGGCAGCCGGTCGGGCAGGGTGAAGTCCTTCAGGCCCAGCACCGGCATGTTGAAATCGTCCGGCGTCCTGCCGCTGAGCTGGGCCAGGGCATTGCGGTAGACGTCGCGCTGCTGCTCCAGCCCCGGCAGCGTGGCGAGGGTGGTCTCCACCTGCGTCTGCGCCTGCAGCGTGTCGCTGCGCGTGATCTTGCCGGCCGACTCCAGCTTCTGCGTCAGGTCGAGCTGCGCCTGCAACTCGTCGATCAGCGCATGCGTCACCTCGATCTGCGCCTGCGTTGCGGCATAGCCGAAGGCCGTCACCACCACCTGGTCCACCAGGGTGACGTAGGTGTTCAACGCCTGGTCGCGCGCGTTGGCCGTCGCCGCCGCCTGCGACTCGATCGAGCGGCGCACGCCGCCGAACACGTCGAGGTTGTAGGCCAGGCTCGGGCCGATGGAATAGCGGTTGGCCGTCGCCGTCAGCGAACTCGCCGGCGCATAGAGGAAACTGCCGTTGATATGTGTGCGGTCGATGCCGCCGCTGGACGTGATCTGCGGCAGCGCCGAGCCCGATACCGCCTTCAGCTCATCCTGCGCCGCCAGCAGCCCGTGGCGCGCCGCTTCCAGGTCCGGGTTGTTGGCCAGCGCATCGCGCACCAGCGCGTTCAGCGCCTCGGAATGGAACAGCTGGTACCAGCTGTCCGCCACCTCGCCGCCGTAGATCACGCCCTGGGCCGCACCCGCGGCCGGCGCGCTTTTCACCGCATAGCCGCCCGAAGCCGGCGCCTCGGGCCGCGAGAAATTTGGTCCCAGGGTACAGGCCGCGAGGGTGGCACCGGCGAGGGCGCCGGCCGTCAGCTTGAATGCCTTCATGATTTGCCTCCCGCGGCCTTGCTGTGCCGTGCCGGCTTCTCCGCCTCGGCGCGCGCTGCCGGCTGCGCGTCGGCATGTTCCTGCAGGCGCCCGAGCATGCGTTGCAGCAGCGAGATCAGTATCTCGATCTCGTTCGTGGTAAACGGCTCCGCCAGTTCGTTCAGCGCATCCACCAGGATGTGCACCGAGCCGTCCGCCTGGCGCCGCCCTTCGGGTGTGAGGGCGATCTCCACCGCGCGGCGGTCCTGCTGGCTGCGCTCGCGCCGCACGAAGCCGGCGCGCTCCAGCGAATCCACCACCCGGGTCATCGCCCCCATGTCGTGGCCGATCTCGCAGCTCAGCTGCGTCGCCGACATGTGCGGCTGGAAGCGCAGCTTCATCAGTACCATGAACTGGAGGAAGGAGATCGGCTGCGATTCGAACCGGCTCTCCGCCAGCAGCGACATCAGCGTGCCGCAGCGCTTGATGAGAAAACCGAAGCTGCGCATCGGCTCCAGGTTCTCGACGGTGTAGTACGGCTGTTTCGGGGGCGGGGACATGCTTGCTCCGGCTATATCTGCTCAAACAATAGTTGCCTGGGCAAGTATTGTCAAGGGTCCTGCAAGGCTGGAACCGGCATTCAGGCATAGCGCGAAAATCCTGGAATCACACCGGACAGTCCCCTCTCCCTACGTAGTGGGGAGAGGGTTAGGGTGAGGGGCGCTTTTTACCTGATTGAACCCCAACCTCCGTTCGCCCCGAGTGCCCGCGAAGCGGGTGTATCGAGGGGCCAAGCGCGAACTCGCAACGGCCATCCCTGGCGAGACCTCGGCAGATTTCCCCCCGGCCCGGCCATCCATGGCCGGGCGTTGCGCGTCTCATCCCTGAGACGCGCCCTTCGGGCCCGCCTCCGGCGGTCCGAATTCGCTCCCGGCGAATTCGTCGGTGCCACGCGAATGACATTGAGTCACTCGCGCAACCCCTCACCATGCGTGCCAACAAAAAACCTTGGCACGCATGGCACGCATGGCACGCATGGTGAAAAACACCATGCAGATCGCTATACGCCGTTACCCGTCTCCGTCCGGCTAGTCTGAAGGGACGGGGTTACCGGATGCGACCGTCATTAGGATGAATCCACTATAAAAGCCGCTCGGGGGAGAAATGAGACAGGCCCGCATGACCACGGCGATCGCCGTGCTCTGGTCGGTATGGCTCGCGGCCTGCGGGTCTTCCGCTGGCTCCGACGGCGCTTCATCCGCGGCCAGTTCCGCCAATGCGCAGACCCTCTCGACCTCCGGCGCGGCGCTGCACCGCGACGGCGCCTTCATGGTCGATGCCGACAACCGCGTGGTGCTGCTGCACGGCGTCAACGCGGTGTGGAAGCTCAAGCCCTACTACATCCCGCAAACGGCGCAGGGCTTCACCGCGGCAGACGCCGATTTCCTCGCCGCCAACGGCTTCAACGTGGTCCGGCTCGGCGTGCTGTTCGCCGGCGTGATGCCGCAGCAGGGCGTCATCGACCAGAACTATCTCGACCAGGTCGACAACACCGTGCAGCTGCTCGCGGCGAAACACATCTGGGTGCTGCTCGATTTCCACCAGGACCAGTACAACGAGAAATTCCAGGGCGAGGGCTTCCCGGACTGGGCGGTATCACCCAGCCTGCTGCCCAACGACGCCCACTACGGCTTTCCCCTCGACGAGTTCCTGAGCCTTGCGCTCAACGGCGCCTACGACAAGCTGTGGGCCAACCACGGCGGCATCTGGGACCAGTACCAGGCCGCCTGGGCCGCCACGGCGACGCGCTTCCGCGACCAGCCTTTCCTGCTCGGCTACGACCTGTTCAACGAGCCCTGGCCCGGCACCCTGTGGGCCACCTGCTTCGAAATCGACTGCCCGTTGTTCGACGCCACCCTGCAGAAATTCCAGCAGCAGGCGCTGGCCGGCGTGCGTTCCGCCGACACCAGCCACTTCGCCTTCTTCGAGCCGCAGCAGCTGTTCGATTTCGGAGCGCCCAGCCGTTTCGGCAAGATCGACGATCCCGCGCTGGGCCTGTCCTGGCATTCCTACTGCTCCGCCGAACTGCTGTCGTCCACCGGCCTGCCGGACCTGCCCGACTGCGCGATCCTCGAACCGCGCACCGCCGGCAACGCCGCGACCCAGAGCGCCGCCATGGGCGCCACCTCGCTGCTCACCGAGTTCGGCGCCAGCGACGATCTCGGCGACATCGGCCGCGTCACCAGGCTGGCCGACCAGCATCTCGTCGGCTGGACCTACTGGTCCTACAAGAGTTTCGGCGATCCCACCGGCGCCGCCGGCGCGGAAAGCCTGTTCAGCGACGACACCGACCTGAGTACGCTCAAGGCGCCCAAGGCCGACCTGCTGATCCGCCCCTACGCCCAGGCCATCGCCGGCACGCCGCAGGCGATGAGCTTCGATACCACCAGCAAGGCCTTCTCCCTCACCTATGTTCCGCGCAGCAGTACCGCGCCCACCGAAATCTTCCTGCCCGCGCGGCAGTACCCGAACGGCTACCAGGTGAGCGTGCAGGGTGCTCAGGTCGTTTCCGCCGCGGGCGCGAGCCTGCTGCGGGTCATGAACAATGCCGGTGCCAGCCAGGTGCAGGTCACGGTGACGGCGGCGCGCTAGGCGGGCGCCCCTGTAACAGGGGGCGTTCGCTGCGCGGCCCGCAGATTAAGCTGTTCCCATGGCCTGGCTCTCCGCAATCCCCGATCTCCTCACCGCGGCCGGCTTCCTCCTGATCTGGATGCGCACGGATCTCACCGGCGCGCAGTGGGTCGCCAACGGCGTCGCCACCATGCTGCTGGAATTCTTCGTGGTGCATGCCAGCGGCTTCTTCGCCGTGATCCTGTACAGCGGCGTCTCGCGCGCGAAACGCAGCCTCTATCTCGCCGGGCTGGCTTCGCTCTACTTGCTGATGATCGCGGGCTACGCCTTCGGCATGCGCGCCTGGTGGATGCTCGGCGCCTTCTTCTGGCTGACCCTGGGCCGCGGCATCGCCATCTGGACCAGTTCCCCCAGGGACGACCGCGAACAGCTGCAATGGGTCGCCATGAGCAGCTGGGCGGCCAGCGTCGCCTGCTACCTCGGCGCCGTGGGCGCCTCGGTGACGATGGAATGGCCGGCCCACGGCGTCACCCCGGAAGTGATCCAGGCCGCCGGCTTCAGCGGCGGCGGCGAATGGGAGACCCAGCCCTATCGCGCCCTGGTCGCGGGCGCCCTGTACTTCAGCATCATCGGCGTGCTGCGCCCCCTGATCCGCATGGCCCTGGTTCGCAGGAAAGCCTGAGCCCCGCGTCGCGACGCATCGCAGCCTTGATCCGCCGCCAATAAAAAAACCGGGACTTCCCGCAAGGGAAATCCCGGTTGTAGAAGCCGCGCCGCGGCAGCGGCCCGGCAAGCGTCCTACTTGGTCGCCGTCAGGTTCAGGTAGATGCCGGTGCTGCCGCCGGTCAGGCCCACCTTCAGCTCGGCCTTGCTCAAAACACCATTCGGATTGGTCAGGCCGGCCGGGAAGAAGGCGCCGATGCCGTTGAAGGTCTGGCCCGAGAGGCAGCTCGAAGTCAGCGACACGGTGTAATCGTTATGCGCGGTATCCGGCGTGGCCACGCTGCCGCCATAGGTGCAGCCGGTGCTGTCGGAGCCGCTGATCGCGCCGCTGGTGCCGTCGATGGTCAGCGTCGGCGTGTAGGTGGTGCCGCCGACGATGAAGGTGGCGCTATAGCTGCCCGCCACCGTTGCCAGGGATGAGGCCCGGTTCCACGCGGCGGCATTCGAAGCGGCCAGGAAGCCGACGATATTGTTGGAGGCATCGGTGAAGGTGCCGCTCAGATTGGTGGTGCTGCCGCTCAGGCCGGTGCTGGTGGTGGCCGAACCCTTGAAGGTACCGTTGTCGGTGCCGCCGGGCGTGCCGCCGACCGTGCTGCCGTTCAGGCCGTACGCCGTGACCGGAACCGAGAAGCTCGCATCGGTGAGTTGGTCCGGCGCATACAGCACGAAATTGCTGCTTTGTTTGGTGAAGAACACCGCAGTGCCGTCGGCTTCCACCATGCCGAAGAAGACCGGGGAGGAGGCGGTGCCGCCGCAGAAGGTGAGTGCGCTCGAAATGCCGGCGCCGGAGCTCGAAGAAGAACTGGAGCCGGAGGAAGAACTGCCGCTGGAGGAGGAGCTGGCCACCGAGGCGGTGAACGAGCCGCAGTAGAGGCCCTGCGCCGCGGCGCCCGAACTGCTCGACCCGCTGCCGGAGGAGGAGCCGCTGCCGGAGCTGCTCGAACTGCTGCTGGAACCACCGGAACTGCCGGAGCTGCTGGACCCGCCGTTGCTGCCGTCGCTGCCGCCGCAGGCGCTGAGCGCGCTCGCGGCCAACAAGATAAGCGCCGTCTTTTTCATGCTGTTTCTCCTGAGAATTTGGGGCGGCATTTACTGGCAAGCCCAAGCCGCTAAAAATAATTCTAGCCTCAACTTGCCATGGTTGCCGCCGCAAACCTTGACCCGGCGCACAAAACCACGGCCATCCGGCGGTTCATGACGCAAAGTTCATGTTTGGTCGCCTCGGTCCACTCCTCCGCATCTGCATGCACAGTGTTCCGGGCAATTCTGTAAAAGACGGAATCCAAGAATACTGCGCCCCGTTGCTTGCATCGGCCTTTCATCTGGCGCAGGCAAGGCCTTGTCGGCACGAGCGTTCGGTCGGCTTTTCTTGGGAGCCCCCTACGGCATTCCGTCGTGGCGGGTCCCATCCGGTACAAGGCCCGTCCCGTCCCGCATTGCGCTTGCAAAGCGCCCATGTCTGGATCAGGCTAGCGCCCCATCAATATCCACAATCTGTCACGCGCGTCGGGCAGCCGACAGTCTTTCGGATCGGCTGCGAGGTGCACGTGCAGCTACGCATGAGCCGTGGCCGCGAAACACCGGCCGGGGCTCCTTTTCCGGGAGTGCTTTCATGATCCAGTTGACCATCAATGGCAAGGGCCATTCCTACGACGGTGATCCGTCCATGCCCCTGCTCTGGTTCCTGCGCGATGTCGCCGACCTCACCGGCACCAAGTACGGCTGCGGCATGGCCCTGTGCGGCGCCTGCACCGTGCACCTCGACGGCCAGGCCATCCGCTCCTGCGTCACCCCGGTGGCCGCCGCCGCCGGCAAGAAGATCACCACCGTCGAAGCCGTCGGCGCCGACAAGGTCGGCCACGCCGTCCAAGCCGCCTGGCAGAAGCTCGACGTGGTGCAGTGCGGCTATTGCCAGTCCGGCCAGATCATGTCCGCCACCGCCCTGCTCAAGTCCAACCACAAGCCCAGCGACGCCGATATCGACGCCGCCATGAGTGGCAACGTCTGCCGCTGCGCCACCTATGTGCGCATCCGCGCGGCGATCCACGAAGCCGCCGGCACCCTGAGCGCCTGAGGAGAACTCCATGAACCAGATCTTCCTCGTCAACGAAAGCCGCCGCCGCTTCATCCAGGGCGTCGGCGGGCTGGCCTTGGGCATCTATGTCGGCGACGCCTTCGCCGACAAGGGCACGGCCGCGCCGGGCAATGGCGGCGCCGACCTGCTGGCGCCGGTCAACTTCGAGCCGAACGCCTTCGTGCGCATCGGCTCGGACAACACCGTCACCGTCATCTCCAAGCACTTGGAGATGGGTCAGGGCACCTTCACCGGCCTCGCCACCCTGCTGGCCGAGGAACTGGACGCCGACTGGACCCAGGTGAGAGTGGAAGGCGCGCCGGCCGACGTCGCCAAGTACAAGAACCTGATGATGGGCATCCAGCTCACCGGCGGCAGCACCGCCATGGCCAACTCGCATGAGCAGATGCGCAAGGCCGGCGCTGCCGCGCGCGCCATGTTCGTCTCCGCCGCGGCGGACGAATGGAAGGTGCCGGCCAATACCATCACCGTGGTCAACGGTGTGGTGCACGCCAAGTCCGGCCGCAAGGCCACTTTCGGCCAGCTGGCCGAGCGCGCGGCGAAGCAGCCGGTGCCGCAGGACGTGGCGCTGAAGGATCCCAAGACCTTCAAGCTGATCGGCCAGCCCAAGCTGCATCGCAAGGACCATGTCGACAAGACCAACGGCACCGCGATGTTCACCCAGGACTACAAGGCTCCTGGCATGCTGGTGGCGGTGGTGGCCCATCCGCAGCGCTTCGGCGCCGTGCCGAAGAGCGTCGATGCAGCCAAGGCGAAGGCCATTGCCAACGTGGTCGAAGTGGTGCAGTTCGGCGGCAGCGCTCACCGCTTCGCCGGCGTTGCCGTGCTGGCCAAGAACACCTGGGCCGCGCGCAGCGGCCGCGATGCCCTCGAGATCGAGTGGGACGAGAGCCAGGCTTTCAAGCTGGGCAGCGCCGAGATCCTGGCGCAGTACAAAGAGATGGCGAAGAAGGACGGCCTGGTCGCGCGCAAGGACGGCGATGCCGCCGCGGCGCTGGCCAAGCCGGCCAAGCTGATCGAGGCGGAGTACGAGACGCCCTACCTGTCGCACTCGGCGATGGAGCCGCTCAACTGCGTGGTCAAGCTCGGCGAGGGCGCTTGCGAGATCGTCAACGGCGAGCAGATGCACACGCCGGATCAGGGCGCCGTCGCGGCCCTGCTCGGCATCTCGCCGGACAAAGTGTCGATCACCCAGCTCTACGCCGGCGGCAGCTTCGGCCGCCGCGCCAACCCGCAGGCCGACTACGTGCTGGAAGCGGTCGCCATCGCCAAGGCCGCCTGGGACAAGGGCATCAAGGTGCCGGTGAAGATGGTGTGGACGCGCGAGGAAGACACCCGCGGCGGCTACTACCGCCCGGCCACGTTCCATACCGCGCGCCTGGCGCTGGATGGCGGCGGCCAGCTGGTCGCCTGGCATCACCATACGGTGACCCAGTCCATCATCAAGGGCACCGCCTTCGAGGCTTTCATGGTCAAGGACGGCATCGATGCCACCTCGGTCGAGGGCGTCGCCGACATGGCCTATGAGATTCCCAACGTCAAGGTCGAACTGAGCACGCCGGACAACATCGGCGTACCGGTGCAGTGGTGGCGCTCGGTCGGCCATTCCTACAACGCCTTCGTCAAGGAGGGTCTGATCGACGAAGCCGCCGCGGCCGCCGGCAAGGATCCCTACGAATACCGCCGCGCCATGCTCGGCAAGGCGCCGCGCCTCAAGGGCGTGCTGGAACTGGTGGCGGACAAGGCCGGCTGGAGCCAGCCGCTGAAGCCGGGCGCCGCCGGTGAGAAGCGCGGCCGCGGCATCGCCGTGCACGAGTCCTTCAACACCTACGTCGCCCAGGTGGCCGAGGTCACCATCAAGTCCGACGGCAGCCTCAAGGTCGACCGCGTGGTCTGCGCCGTCGACTGCGGCCTGGCGATCAATCCGGACATCATCGTCGCCCAGATGCAGGGTGGCATCGGCTTCGGCCTCACCGCCGCGCTGCACGGCGCCATCACCCTCGACGGCGGCGTGGTGCAGCAGTCCAACTTCCACCAGTACCTGCCGCTGCGCATCAACGAAATGCCGGTGGTGGAAGTGTTCATCATGCCCTCGGCGGAGAAGCCCACCGGCGTCGGCGAACCCGGCACGCCGCCGATCGCGCCCGCGGTGGTCAACGCCATCGCCGCCGCCACCGGCAAGCGCATCCGCAAGCTGCCGATCGCCGACCAGCTCACCGCATGAGTCCAGGAGTGGGGCGGAACGGTGTGGCCGCATGAATACACCGCAGGAATTCGGCGTACTGCTGGAAGGCTTCAAGCGGCTTGAGCACCAGGGCTTCGCCGGCGGCGCGGCCCTGGCCACGCTGACGCGCACCCACGGCAGCACCTTCCGCCGTGCCGGTGCGCGGATGCTGGTCTGCGGCGACGGTACCATCGTGCGCGGTCTTTCCGGCGGCTGTCCCGAGGCCGATATCATCGCCCGCGCTTACGACGTGATCGGCGCCGGCACCGCGCGCATCGTCCGCTACGACCGGGAGAACGGCCTCGACGCCCTGATCGAACTGGGCTGCGGCGGCGAACTGGAAGTGCTGATCGAACCGCTGGCGCGGCCTTCCGACCTGGGTTTCGTCGGCGCGGTGGAGCAGTGCATCGCCTCGCGCGTCCCCGGCTTCCTCGCCACCGCCTTTGCCCGCAACGGCAGCGTGCTGGGCCCGCGCCCGCGGCGCCTGGTATGGAGCGGCGCAACCTTGCACGACGAATTCGGCGACAGCGGGTTCGCCGCCGCCCTCATCGAGCACGGCGGCGCCGCGCGCCATGGCCAGCGGCCGCATGTGCAGGGCTTCGAATCCGTCCAGGGCCCGGTTGACGTGCTGTTTGAAACCCTGCTGCCGCCTTACGCGGCTGTGCTGGTCGGCATCAACGCCGCCTCGCTGGCCCTGGCGCGCATCGGCCGCGGCCTCGGCTGGGACGTGACCCTGGTCGATCACCGCGATGGCCAGCAGCCTCCTGCTGCCCTCGCGCCCGGCGCCAGGCTGGTCAGCGCCCAGCCGGGTCAGGTCGCGCAGCGCGTCAGCCTGGACAGCCGCAGCTTCGCCGTGGTCATGACCCATAACCTCGAGCGCGACATCGAGTATCTGCGCGAGCTGCTGCCCACGCCGCTGGCCTACATCGGCGCCATCGGCTCGCGCCAGCGCGCCGGCAAGCTGCTCGAAGGCTGCCAGGCCGCGCCGCCGCGCGTGCATGCCCCGGCCGGCCTCGACCTCGGTTCGGAAACGCCGGAAGAGATCGCCCTCGCCATCGCCGCGGAAATCCTCGCTGTCACCACCGGTCGTGCTGGTACCTCCCTCAGCGCCAGCTTCGGGCCGATCCACTGATGCCCGCTCAGCCCCTTGCCGCGGTGCTGCTCGCCGCAGGCTCCGCCAGTCGTTTCGGCAGCCCCAAACAACTCGCCGAGATCGACGGCGTGACCTTGGTACGGCGCGCGGCGGAAGCGATCCTGGAGTGCCGCGCCGAACTGATCGTGGTCACCGGCGCCAATGCCGAACTGGTTTCCGGCGCGCTGCGCGGCCTGCCGGTGCGGCTGGCGCACAATCCGTTCTGGGACCTGGGCATGGGCGAGTCCATCGCCCGCGGCTTCCGTGAACTGTCGCGCCAGCTCGCGCCGCCGGTGGCCAGCCTGCTGTGCCTGGTGGATCAGCCCATGGTCGGCGCGCCGCAGCTGCGGCGCCTGATCGATCGGCACCTCGCCGAACCACGGCGCATCGTGGTGAGCGATCATGGCGAAACGGTAGGGCCGCCCTGTCTGTTCCCGGCGGAGTTCTACGCCGAGCTGGCGCAGCTTTCGGGCGCCAAGGGCGCGCGCAAAGTGCTGGAAGCACACCGCGACGCGGTGGTCACGGTAGCGCTGCCGGAAGCGGCGCTGGATATCGACCTGCCCGAAGACCACGCACGGGCTTTGCAGGCCCTGGCGCAGCGCGCCTAGGGAGCCTCTGATCAATTCCAAGCCCTGCCGCGGTTTGCCCTTTGACGCAGGGCAAGGCGCGAGGAGCGTGGTGTACTGAATGTACACGAGCGACGAGCAACGCCGCCCTGCGTCAAAGGGCAAGCCGCCCGAAGGGTTGCCCCCCATTTTGCACCAGGCTGCGTTGCTCGCTCCTCATGTGCTTCAGCACACTTCGTCGCTCGCGCCTTGCCTGGCACAAAATGGGGGGGCAACGGCAGGGCTTGGAATTGATCAGAGGCTCCCTAGAGGCGGCGGGGTAGGCCTATCCCGCTTTCCCTGCCCACAAGCGGGAATCTGCGTATCCTGCATTGCATGCGAATCCTCCTGCGCCGCGGATGGCCCCTGATCCTCTGGGCGAGCCTGTCGTTTCCTGCACATGCCGCGCAGCCGCCCGAGTCTTCCACCGAAGTGCGGACCGTAGCAGCCTGTGTCGCGGGCTCACGCTTCCAGGCAGGCGGTGCCGAGTTGTCCCTGAGCTACGACGCATCCACCTTTGCGGTTGGCGCCCCGCGGATCTGCGACTGGACGGTACGCGCCGCCCTTGCCGTGCGCACCTATTACGGCCGCTTCCCCGTCAGCCGTGTGCGCATCGTCATCAAGCCGGAGAGCGGCATCGCCGTACGTGGTGGTACCACGTACGGCGATGCCGACGACGGCCAGCCGCTGATCGTCATCCGCCTGGGCCGCGACGTCGACGCGGCCACGCTCGACGACGACTGGACCATGACCCACGAGATGGTGCACCTGTCCGTGCCCTCGGTGCCGGAAAACAGCCATTGGCTGGAAGAGGGCATCGCCACCTACGTCGAGCCTGTTGCCCGCGTGCAGCGGGGCGATCTCGATGCGCCGCGCATCTGGGCAGACATGCTGCACGGCATGCGCAAGGGGCTACCCGCGCAGGGCGACCGCGGCCTCGACCATACGCCGACCTGGGGCCGCACCTACTGGGGCGGTGCCCTGTTCTGCCTGCTTGCCGACGTCGAAATCCGCCAGCGCACCGGCAACCGCAAGGGCCTGCAGGATGCCTTGCGCGGCGTGCTCGCCGCCGGCGGCAACATCCGCCAGGACTGGTCGGTGCAGCGCATTTTCGAAGTCGGCGACCGGGCCACCGGCGTGCCGGTGTTGACCGATCTGTACCACCAGATGGGCGATACGCCCATGCCGGGCCGCGAAACGTTGGAGGCGCTATGGAAGGCGCTAGGCGTCCAGGCCGACGGAGACGGGGTGCATCTGGACGAAGCGGCACCCCTGGCCGCCAGCCGCCGCGCCATCACCGCGCACAACGATCCTCATCCACCGGGCCCCGGCATCGCGGGCGCCCGCAGACCTTCCAGCCAGTAGGTCGCGCTCCACGACTGCTCGCCGACGGTTCGCGTCAAGGTGCGGATGATGGTGTCGGCCTCCGGCGGCACCGGCCGTTCGCGCACATCCACCCAGCGGCAGGCCAGCTCGGCGCGCGTGTCGATCAGCTGCAGGCCGGCGGCGCGCAACTCCCACAGCGTGCTTTCCAGTGCCGCCGCATCGCCGCCTGCATTGAACCGCGCCGTCAGTGCGCGTGCTTCCGCAGGGGTGGGGAAGGGTGCTTGCTGCATGGATGGTGCTCCGCGATGCAGGGGGAAATGAGCGCAATCATCGCAGTTAAGCGGGGCCATGGGAAAGCGCCGCGCGTCCGCCAATCAACCAGCCAGTGCCGCCTGCACCTTCGAAGCGTTCGGCGATCCGACTGCCCGCAACTCCTGCGCGAACAGGGCCACGCGCCATTCCTCGACCACCCAGCGCGCCGTGTGGAATGGCCCGGGCAGTTGTTGCGAAGCCGCCTGGATCTGCCTGGTCATTTCCAGGTCCCGCTGTGGTTTGTGCGGCAAGCGGTCCAGCCGGATCGAGGCCGCCTTCAGGTAAACCGCCACGCGCGCCCAGCTCTCCTCGGGAATCCCGGCGATGAAGCCGGGCGCGAACAGGGTCTGCAGCTGTTTGCGCAGATCGCTTGCCGCTTCCGGCCAGGGCTTGGCCGAGGTATCCAGGCGTTTGCGCAGGTCCATCGCCGCAATGAGCCAGCCACAGACATCATCCATGCGCGCCGCGGCCTCGCGGCCGAACTCGCCGCGCCGCTCCAGCGCCGAGCGAAACGCCGCCTCGTCGCGGATCGTCGCCGGCTCCCAGTAGGCCCGCGCCGCGCGCTCGGCCACCTGCAGCGCCAGCGCCTCCGCACTCAGTCCGGTTTGTGCCAGCGAAATGCCGAGACGGCTGCGCGCGGTCTTCGCCAGATCGCGCAGGCGGTCGGCCACCCGCGCCAGCAGCAAGGCCTGTGCACCTGCCTCGTGGGCTTGCCGTGCCGCGTCGGCGGATTCGAACAACCGCAGGGCGATGCGGCCTTCGTTCACACTCAATGCCGGGTAGGCTCGCGCACCGTCGATTTCCACATGCTCCGGCAATGCGCCGAAATCCCAGTCCAGCACCGTCTCGCGCGTCCAGCGCCGTGCTTCCTCGCTGTTCGCGGCACGACGCCCCAGTTCGCTGCGCGCGGCGCCGCCATGGCGTTGCTGCAGGGCCGCGAGTGTGTTCGCTTCGCCCAGCGGAGCGCCGTTCGCGTCCTCCAGCAGCAGGCGCGGCAGCAGGTGCGCTTCCAGCTTGCCCGGCGCGAAGTCGGCGGGCGTCAGCGTCACCCCGTTCATGCTGTGGAAGCGCTTGCAGATCGCCGCCAGCAATTCTCCGTCCTGCGGCCCGGTGCTCGCCGCGATGGCGTTGGCGTATTCGGCGGCGGGCGTGCACAGGCGGCGCAGCTGCATCGGCAGCGTGCGGATCAGGGCTTCGATCTTCGCCGGCAGCAATCCCGGCACCAGCCAGTCGAAGCGCGTCGCCGGCAGGGCGAACAGTTGTGCAATCGGAATGTGAAAGGTCACGCCGTCCGTGTCGCTGCCGGGATCGTGGGAGTAACTCAGCCTGATCTTCTGCCCGGCCAGGTCGAGCTGATCCGGAAACTGCGCGGACACGTCGGCGTTGGCGCCCGGCTTCAATACGTCGGCCTCGCCCATGCGCAGCAGCGCCGCGGCCTTGCCGCCTTCACCCGGCTTCTGGCCCGCGCCGAGACGGCGCAGCCAGCTGTTGAGGCCCGCCGTGCTGCAGACGTCCGGGGGGATCAGCGCATCGTAGAAGGCAAAGAACTGGCCTTCGTCGGCCAGCAGGTCCGGTCGCCGCAGCCGCGCTTCCTTGTCGCGCACCGTCTCGATCAGCGCCAGATTCTTCTCCAGGAAGGCCGGCTGCCGCGGCATGTCGCCGCGCACCAGCGCCTCGCGGATGAAGATGACGCGCGCCGCAGCCGGCTCGTCCGACCCGTAATGCCGCCAGCGCTTCAGTACCTGCATACCGAACAGGGTCACCGTCTCCATCGCCGTGACGATGCCGCGCTGCGCGTTCCATTCCGGATTCTGCAGCACGCGCTTGACCAGATGCGGCGCCACGTCGGCCAGCCATTCCGGATCGATCGAAGCATTGACGCGGGCGAACAGCTGGCTGGTTTGCGCCAGTTGCGCGCACATCAGCCAGGGCGGCGCCTTCTTCGCCAGCGTCGAGCCGGGGAAGATGCGAAAGCGCCTCCCGCGCGGGCCGACGTAGTCCGTGTTCTCCGGCTGCTTCTGGCCGATGTGGTCGATGAGGCCGGCCAGCAGGGCCTTGTGCAGCGGCGGATAGAGGGTTTCCAGCGATTGCGGCGTCGTCGGCGTATTTGCAACGGTGACACCCGAATCCGTGTCTTGCCCTTTGTGCTGCGCGGCGCGGTTTGCATTAGCGGGCAGGGCGGCATTCTGCCGCTGCCTCTGCTGCCCGTTGCCGCCGAGCATATCGACGATCTGCTTGTGAACCGACTCCCACTCCTCCATGCGCAGGTAGGAAACGAAGTGCTCCTTGCACAGGCGCCGCAACTGCCGGTTGGAGCCGCTGTCGCTCCACTCGCGCCAGCGCTGCCACAGGTTCAGCAGGGTGTAGAAATCGGATTTTGGATGTTGCCACTCGGCATGTTTCGCGCGCGCCGCGGCTTGGGCGTCCGGCGGCACCTCGTGCGGGTCCTGCACCGACAACGCCGCCGCGAGTATCCACACCTGCTCGCGGCAGGGCGTGCCGCGCCCGGCCAGCGCGATGCGCGCGATGCGCGGGTCCAGCGGCAACCGTCCCAGCTCGCGGCCGAGCGGCGTCAGCCTGCGTTCCTCGTCGAGCGCGCCGAGCGTCTGCAGCAGCCGATAGCCTTCCGCCACGTGGCGCCCTTCCGGCGCATCCAGCCAGGGGAAGTCCTCGACGTCGCCCAGGCCCAGCGTCGCCATCTGCAGGATCACCCCGGCCAGGTTGGCGCGGCGGATTTCCGGATCGGTGAACAGCGGCCGCTGCGTGAAATTCTCTTCCTCGTACAGGCGCAGTGCGATGCCCGGTCCGACGCGCCCGCAGCGGCCGGAGCGCTGGTTGGCGGCCGCCTGCGAGATCGGCTCGATCTGCAGCTGCTGTACGCCCAGCCGCGGCGAGAAGCGGTTGATGCGCGCCGTGCCGGTGTCCACCACGTAGCGGATGCCGGGCACCGTCACCGAGGTCTCGGCCACGTTGGTCGCGAGCACGATGCGCACGCCGCCGCGCGGAGAGAACACCTTGTCCTGTTTCTCCGCCGGCAGCCGCGAGTACAGGGGCAGCACCTCGGCGCGCGGAAAACGCCCGGGCAGGGAGCGGGCGAGGTCGTTGATCTCGCGCTCCCCCGGCAGGAACACCAGCGTGTCGCCGGTCCTGCCGCTGCGCCACAGTTCCTCGATGCCGGCGCTGACCTGTCCCTCCAGGTCGTCGTCCGGATCCGGTTCGCGGTAGCGCATTTCCACCGGGTACGCGCGTCCCTCGACGAGAAGGATCGGCGCGGGAATCATCTCATTGCCGCCGTTCGTGGAAGGCGACGAGAAATGCCGCGCCAGCTTCTCCGGGTCCAGTGTCGCCGAGGTGATGATCAGCTTCAGCTCCGGCCGCCTCGGCAGCAGCCGTTTGAACCAACCCAGCAGGAAGTCGATGTTGAGGCTGCGTTCATGCGCCTCGTCGAGGATGATGGTGTCGTAGGCCGGCAGCTCGCGGTCGCGTTGCAGTTCGGCCAGCAGGATGCCGTCCGTCATCAGCTTGATCAGCGAGCGCTCCGATACCCGGCGGTCGAAACGCGTCTCGTAGCCGACCAGCTCGCCGACCTTGGTGTTCAGCTCGCTGGCGATGCGATTGGCCACGCTGCGTGCCGCCAGACGCCGCGGCTGGGTGTGCCCGATCAGCCCGCGCACGCCGCGCCCCAATTCCAGGCACAGCTTCGGCAGCTGCGTGGTCTTGCCCGAGCCGGTCTCGCCGCAGATCACCACTACCTGGTGATCGCGAATCGCTTCCAGCAATTCGTCCTTGGCCTGCACCACCGGCAACTCGGCCGGGTAGGCGATCGAAGCCGGGAGCAGCGTCGCCCGGTTCTCCGCCGCGAGCAAGGCCTGCCGCACATCCCGTTCGAAGCGCGCGGTGTCGAATTTCGGATTGGCCTTTGCCGCGCCGAGTTGTCGCCCCAGGCGTGCGGCGTCGCGCAGCAGCAGCTGCGGGCGAACCAGGTCGAACTGGGCTTGGAGGGAAGCGGGCTGACTCACGAAACGGACCGGGGAAAATGGCCGCTATGATAAGGCAGGCGCCACCCTGGAACCTGCATCCTGCCGCCGGGGGCGGTTTGGATCCCGCGCTATACGCTAGGGAGCCTCTGATCAATTCCAAGCCCTGCCGCGGTTTGCCCTTTGACGCAGGGCAAGGCGCGAGGAGCGTGGTGTACTGAATGTACACGAGC
>NZ_JONR01000052.1 GCF_000711955.1 Nevskia soli DSM 19509 | reverse complement strand
TTGACAAACTGGGGCGGAACCAGCAGCACCCGGTAACCCAGTTCGATCAGCTGCCGGCCCCAATGGTGGGCGCCGCCGCAAGCCTCCATCAAGACCTGGGCGCCTCGCGTCTGGCCGCGGAAAAAGACCAGGAACTGGTCCCGTTTGAGCGTCTTGCCGAACCGCTTTTCGCCTCGGGCATCAAAGCCGTGCACTTGGAACTTGTTCTTGGCCAAATCCACCGAGAAAACGGTAATCTCCATGTCGGACTCCTCTCTCTTCGTTAGCCGGAACCTCAGCAATTCCAGCTTGGCACTTAGATGCCGTTACTTAGAAGGGGGAGGAGTCCATACCCATCGGATGCAGCGCAGCGTAATCCGGGGCCGCGCCACGGTCCCGGATTCCAGGTCGAATACCAGGTAGCCCGGGAAGCGTGCAGCGCTATCCGGGTGCGCCGGCATTGGGCTGAATTTCCCCGACTACAAGCCGCCTGCGCGAGTGCTAAAGTCTGGATCATCACCGGGCGCCAGACCCGGTACAGTTTTCAAAAAGCTCTCGGAGGAGATCATGAAATTCCTGTTGAAGGCCGGCGCCATGCTGGCATTGACCGTGCTGGCCGCTTGCGGCGGCGGCTCGGACGGCGGCTCCGGCTCCAGCAGCAGTTCGGGTTCCGGCACTTCCAGTTCCAGCGGCTCCGGATCGAGTTCCTCCGGCTCCAGTTCGGGCGGCAGTACTTCCAAGTACAACGTGACGGTGACCCGCACCAAATACGGCATCCCGCACATCAAGGCCAACGACTTCGGCAGCCTGGGTTACGGCTACGGCTACGCCTTCGCCGAAGACAACCTCTGCACCATGATGGAAGACTACGTCGCCATCCGCGGCGAGCGCTCCAGGTACTGGGGCGGCACCGGCACCTACTCGATTCCCGCCGTGCCGGTGACGGCCAACAACATCGACAGCGACTTCTTCTGGAAGCTCATCGCCAGCGACGACAACGTGGCCAAGTTCAAGGCCGCCGCCGATTCGAGAGTGGAACTGGCGGTGACCGGCTATGTCGACGGCTTCAACCGCTGGATGAACGAACTGAAGGCGGGTCAGCATCCGGGCCGGCAGGCCGCCTGCGCCGGCGCCGCCTACCTGCAGAACATCAACGAGTCCGACGTCTACCGCCGCTTCATCCGCCTCGCCGTGATCGCCAGCTCCTCGGTGCTGGAAACCGAGATCGCCACCGCCACACCGCCGCCGCTCAGCGCCAAGGCCGACAGCTACCAGAAGCAGATGAAGGCGCTGGCCCAGGCCAGCCCCGACGACCAGCCCTTCGCACGGCTGCGCCAGAAGAAGTTCGGCAGCAATATGTACGCGCTGGGCGCCGACGCCACCGACAACGGCACGCCGATCGTCTACGGCAATCCGCACTTCCCCTGGCAGGGCACCGAGCGCCTCTACCTGGCGCACATGACGATCCCCGGAACGATGGACATCGAGGGCGTCTCGCTCTACGGCGTGCCGGTGATCCTGATCGGCTTCAACGATCACTTCGCCTGGAGCCACACCGTCTCCACCGCGTTCCGCTTCACCTTCTACCAGCTGCCGCTGAACCCGCTGAACCCGAAGCAGTACTTCTACGACGGCAAGCTGACCGACGTGACGGCCGTGCCGCTGTCGGTGGACGTGCTGCAGAGCGACAACACCGTCAAGGCGCAGACCCGCACGCTGTACAAGTCGCAGTACGGGCCGATGCTCAACATCACCGTCTCGGGCATCCCGGTGCTGAGCTGGACCCAGACCACCGCCTTCACCCTGCGCGACGCCAACCTGGAGAACACGCGCCTGATCAACCAGTTCTTCGCCTGGAACCTGGCGTCGAGCCTCGAAGAATTCAAATCGCTGCACAAGTCGATCCTGGGCACACCCTGGGTCAACACCGTTGCCTCGGGCCCGGGCGGCGACGCCTATTACGGCGACATCACGGTGGTGCCGAACACGCCGGATACGCTGGTCAAGGCCTGCACCCCGCCGATCACCGGCACGCTGGTGGCGCAGCTGGAACCGGGCCTGCCGATCCTCTACGGCAACCGCAAGGACTGCCAGTGGCTGACCGACGACGACGCCAAGCAGGCGCCGGGCATTTTCGGCCCCTCGCACCTGCCGGCGCTGGACCGGTCCGACTTCGTCTCCAACATGAACGACAGTTACTGGCTGACCAATCCGAAGCAGCCGCTCACCGGCTTCGCCCGCATCATCGGCGCCGAAGGCACCGCACGCTCGCTGCGCACGCGCCTGGGCATCCTGCAGGTGCAGCAGCGCCTGGCCGGTACGGATGGGCGCAGCGGCAACAAGTTCAACCTGCAGAACCTGCAGGACATCGCCCTCTCCGCCCGCGTCTACAGCGGCGAACTGGCGCTGCCCTCGGTGCTGAGCGACCTCTGCCCCAAGGCCGGCACGCATGACACCGCTGCAGCCTGCGGCTCGCTGTCACAGTGGGACAAGACCGCCAGCCTGGATTCGATCGGCATGCCGGTATGGCAGGAGTTCTGGAACCGCGTCAACGCGATCTCATCGCCGTGGAAGGTGCCGTTCGACGTCAACGATCCGGTGAACACGCCGAACACGCTGAATACCTCGAACGCCTCGGTGCAGAAAGCCTTGTCCGATGCGCAGGCCGCGGTGCAGGCCGCCGACCCCACTTTCTTCACCGACAAATTCGGCGCCGTGCAGCACTCCGGCGTCAACGTCGCCGGTACGGGGACCGGCACCAAGATCCCGGTGTTCGGCGGCATCGGCGATCCGGTCGGCATCTTCACCACCGCCTACGCCGACGCCCTGACCAAGGACGGCTATGACATCAACTTCGGCAACAGCTACATCCAGACCGTGACCTGGGACGGCGGCGGGGTGCACGCCGAGGGGTTCCTCACCTACTCGCAGTCCACCGATCCGGCCAACCCGCACTACGCGGACTTCACCCAGGCCTATTCGCAGAAGCAGTGGTACCGCTTCCCGTTCCACGACAGCGAAATCCAGGCCGAGACGGAAAGCACGACCACGCTGACCGGCCCCTGAAACCAGCGACCTCATAAGCCCCTCTCCCTGCGGGAGAGGGGTTGGGGTGAGGGCGTTGCCTCTCCCGAAGGGAGAGGCAACAACAGATTGCTTCAGCGCTTGCTCAGCGAACCGAGCAGGCCGCGCAGCAGCTGACGGCCGATTTCACGGCCCACCTGCGAACCCATGCTGCGCACCACGCTCTTCGCCGCCGCTTCCAGCACCACCTGGGTCTGGCTCGGCGGCGCCGGGCGCGCGCTGCGCGCAGCCGGGGCCGGCTGGCCCGGGCTGCCGCCACCGTCCGCCGCGGGTGCCGTGGCCTGCGCGGCGCGCTGGGTCAGCTTCTCGTAGGCCGATTCGCGATCCACCGTCTGGTCGTACCTGGCGCCGACCGGGCTGCGGTTCATCACCTGCTTGCGCTCCTCCGCCGTGATGGCGCCGATGCGCGCCCGAGGCGGCCGCACCTTGGTGCGCTCCACCATGCTCGGCACACCGCCGTCGCCCAGGGTCGAGACCAGTGCCTCGCCCACGCCGAGTTGCTGGATCACATCGGCCACGTCCAGCTTGGGATTGGCGCGGAAGGTTTCGGCGGCGGCCTTGACCGCCTTCTGGTCGCGCGGAGTGAAGGCCCGCAAGGCATGCTGCACGCGGTTGCCGAGCTGGCCCAGCACGCTGTCCGGCAGGTCCAGCGGATTCTGCGTGATGAAATACACGCCGACGCCCTTGGAGCGGATCAGGCGCACCACCTGCTCCACCTTGGTCAGCAGCGCCTTCGGCGCGTCGTTGAACAGCAGGTGCGCCTCGTCGAAGAAGAACACCAGCAGCGGCTTCTCGGCGTCGCCGCGCTCGGGCAGCTTCTCGAACAGCTCCGACAGCAGCCACAGCAGAAAGGTCGAGTACAGCGCCGGCTGCTGGTACAGCTTGTCCGCCGCCAGCACGTTGATGATGCCGCGCCCGGTCATGTCCTGGCGCATCAGGTCGTGCAGGTCCAGCGCCGGCTCGCCGAAGAAATGCTCCGCGCCGGCCTGCTGCAGGGTCAGCAGCGAACGCTGGATCGCGCCGACCGAGGCCTTGGTGACCAGGCCGTAGTCCGCACCCAGCGACTTGGCATTGTCGGCGACGAAGGACAGCGCCGCCGTCAGATCCTTGAAATCGAGCAGCAGCAACCCCTTGTCGTCGCAATACTTGAACACCAGTTGCAGCACCGCTTCCTGCACGTCGGACAGCCCCATCAGCCGCGCCAGCAGCAGCGGCCCCATGTCCGAGATGGTGCCGCGCACCGGATGTCCCTGTTCGCCGAACACGTCCCAGAACACCACCGGATAGGCCTGCGGCGCGTAGTTGCTCATCCCCACCGCCTGCGCCCGCTCCGCCAGCTTGGGATTGGCCCCGCCCATCTGGCTCACCCCCGACAGATCGCCCTTGATGTCCGCCGCGAACACCGGCACCCCGAGATCCGAAAAGCCTTCGGCCAGCACCTGCAAGGTCACCGTCTTGCCAGTGCCGGTGGCGCCGGCGATCAGGCCGTGGCGGTTGGCGTATTGCGCCAGCAGCCATTGCTGCGTATCGCCCTTGCCGATCAGTAGTGCGTTGTCCATCGCCATCCTTTCCTGTGTGGTTCGTCCCTGTGCATAGGGTGCCAGAAGTCCGAACACAAAGTAGAGCGTCATTCCGGCGAAAGCCGGAATCCAGGCTTCAGCGAACTTTGTTACAGAATAAGTTCACCTTGGTCGCTGAACTCGGACTCAAACTGTAGGGTGGAATAAGCGAAGCGCATTCCACCTTCCGCCGAAGGCGGAACGCGGCTTTTCCTCTCGCTCTGAAGCTTAGGTGTACGCGCTTGCGCGCGAGGCGTTTAAGTCGCAGATTGAAAATGCGGTTCCGCCTTGAAGGCGGGTCACTTTCTTGTCTCCAGCGACAAGAAAGTAACCAAAGAAGCGCCGCCCCGGAGCCTGCGCCCATCAATCACCTATCGGTGATTGATGGGTCCCCTGCGCTTCTCGCCCGCGGCGGGGTTTTTGTACAGGCCATCCCTGGCCTGTACAAAAACGCTTCGGCATCCTGCCTCGCCTCGCGCCAAACAGGCGCGAGCCTATGTCGCCGCGGGCTGCGATGCTCGGCGCAGGCAACGGGGGGAACGTCAAAGGCCAAATCAAAAGCAACGTCAAAAGCGCAAAACAACATCAAAAGCCGGAGTGTCGCCCTTAAGCGCTCCATCCCCGCGCAGACGGGGATCCAGTTTTTCCCCGGCCCCTTTCCGGAGGAAAAGAAACATCGCTCGCCGCATGCGTGCCAACAAAAAACCTTGGCACGCATGGCACGCATGGGGAAAAACAGGGGTTTCGGCAAACGGAGGTGTGTACCTGGTCAGGCAAAAAAAACGCCCCTCACCCCTACCCTCTCCTCATGTTCATGGGGAGAGGGGGAACAGCGGCAGGCTGCCTATCAACCCCAGGGCGCGACCCTGACCTTCCCCTGATCCTGCACCTTCTGCGGCGCCCGCAGCAGGAGCGGCACCGACGGCACCGCGAGGCCGGCGGCCTTGGCGCATTTGTCGGAGTTGGGATCGGCGAACTGCTTGACGTCGCTGTCGATCCACGGCGTGACGAGGTTGACGAACTCGGTCTGCGTGACAGTGCGCGAGATCGGCGGCATGCGGATGCCGGGCTGCACCGAGGCCACGCGCGCGGCGAGGATGGACTGCGCGGAGTCGCCGGGCTGGATGTCGTAGTTGCCGACGTTGGCGGCGATGCCGGCGGCGATCGGCGGCTTGCAGATGCCGTGGCCCTCGTCCATCGGCTCGTTGAAGGAGTCCAGCGACAGGCCGGAGTTCTGCGCATTGCCGGCGGGATTGTGGCAATGCATGCAGTTCACTTCGAGATAGGCGCGCACGCGCAGGTGCACGTCCTCGGCGGAGTTGGCGGTCTTGCCGCTGTCGCCCGGCACGTTCCACTTGGGCAGGCGCTCCAGCTTGGACGGATCGTCCGGCAGGTCGAGCATGCCGTGGGCCTTGAGGTAGGCCAGCTGGTTCATGCTGCCGCCGTCGGCGTAGGCGTAATCCTTGTTGAGGTTGCGCACCTTCGGCCCGATCGGCGGCGAACCGGGTTCGAGGTCATCGCCGTTGTGGCACAGGACGCAGCCGCCGGCGTTCGGCACCTGGTAGGCGGACGCGGTCCCCGGGCCGTAGTGCACGGGCTTGCCGCTGCTGTCCACCACCGCCGGATCGGGATCGTCGTAGTCGTAGCTGACGCTCTTGGTATCGCCTTCCAGCTTGAGCGCGGCATAGCGCTGGCCGTTGCCGTCGGTGGTCCACTCGTAGGGCAGGCCCACCCAGTAGATGTCGCCGTTGGGCTTCTGCCGCTTGATCAGCAGGCGCGTCTCGACCACGTTCTCGTCGTTGCCGTTGCGGAAGGCGAAGGTCTTGGCGAAGACGGTGCCGACCGGGAACGCGAGCGTGGCGGTGTAGCAGTCGTAGATCGCCAGGGTGTTGCAGGTGTCGTGGTCCTGGTAGCCGGCCTTCTGCACCTTGCCGCCGGCATCAGGCGGCAGGAACAGGAAGCGGTACTTCACGGCGTAGTCGGAGAACAGGATGGTGTTGAGGTCGTACGGCAGGCCGAAGCCGTTGGGCTTGGCGCGCGGCTCCTGCGCGTCCTGGAACAGGCCGTACTGGTCGAGGCGCGGGCAGTTGTAGCCGTTCACCGCGGAGTAATTGATCTGGCCGGACTGCACCGCGCCGCAGGCGGCGGCGATCTGCGCGTCGGTCGGCCGCGGGTCCTCGCCCGGGTTGGGCGTGAAGCTGCCGAGGTTGGGCGTGGTCTGCGCCAGGTATTGCGGCGCCAGCGTCGGGCACTGCTGCGGCAGGTCGTGCGTCACCAACTGGAGGTTGGTGGGATCGGTGATGTCCGCGTTGTGCATGTGGAAGTTGGCGAAGTCCGATACCAGCAGGGTGCCGACCTTGGTCTTGAGGAACTTGTTGCTGCTCTCGAAGCACATGCCGTTCTGCGGCAGGTTCAGCGCGCCGCCGGCGCTGAACTTCCAGGCGTTGTACTTGCACTTGGGGGTGGGGTCGTAGATGTAGAAATTGGGGCGTCCGCGCTCGTCGGTGCGCGCCTCGTAGCGCTCCAGGTCGTTCGGGTCCGGCTGGTTCAGCGGCACGCCGTTCTCGTCCAGCGGGTAGCTGCTGCAGTCGTTGGGGCTGTCGGTGGCGCCGTCCCAGACCAGCTGGGCGGAGCGGCCGAGATTCTTCACCTGCAGGATCAGCGGCAACAGGGAGGGGTTGTCGCCGAGGCAGCCGATCGAATCGCCCTTGCCGGGCAGGCCGCCGGGGCCGGTGCAGGTGTCGCGCGACAGGTCAACCGGCTGCGGGCTGCCGCCGTTGTCGGTGAAGGTGTTGGCGTAGATATGGATGCCTTCCGGGTAGAAGTCGTACTTGGTGGAAGGCTCGCTGCTGTCGGCCAGGCCGTAGTTGACGACGAAGATGCCGGAGGTGTTGTTGTCGTGGATGTCGTTGTCGTAGACCTCCAGCTGGTCCGAGGCCAGCACCAGCATGCCGGTGCCGGCGGGCACGTCGCCGACGATGGCGCCGCGCGGCGCGAACGACTTGATGTTGTTGTTGAACGACTCGTTGTGATGCACCAGGTTCTTTTCGCCGCTCTGCGCGCGGCCCGGCAGGTCGAACACCAGGAAGCCGCCGACGTTGTCGTGGGCGATGTTGTCGACGAACTCGGCGCGATAGGTGTTCTCGAACTCGAAGCCGGCGACGTTGTGGAAGGCCTCGGTGTTGCGCACCAGGACGTCGTTGGACTGACCGACGTAGACGCCGGCGTCGGACGAGCCGATGGAAACCGAGTCCTCGATCAGCACGTGGTGGCACAGCACCGGGTAGAACGCGTAGGAGCCGTCGTGCGTCCAGGACTTCTGCGAGGCGTCGTAGTTGGGCGATTCCGGATCGGCCACGCTCCAGCCGACCTTGACGCCGCTGACGGTGACGTAATCGGTGCGGAAGATGCGCAGGCCGTTGCCGGGCGCGTCGTAGATGGTGAGGTTGCGCACGGTGACGCCGGTGACGTGGTTGATGCTGACGCCGTCCTCGGCCGGACTGTTCTTGAACGACAGGATGGTCTTGTCGCGGCCCTCGCCCTCGATGGTGATGCCGCGCTTGCCGGTCATCACCAGGCCTGAGGTGAAATCGAACTGGCCGGCGCAGAAGTGGATGGTGTCGCCTTCATGCGCGTCGAAGAAGGCGATCAGGGCGTTCTTCTGCGCGTCAGCTCCGGGGCAGATGGTGTAGGTCATGGTGCCCGCGGCACCACTGCTGCTGCCCGAGCTGGAACCGGCGCCCGAACTGCTGCTGGACCCGCTGCCGGAACTGCTTGCGGAGCCCGCCGGCGCGCTGCTGCCGCAGGCGGCGAGGCCCATGCAGAGGCCGGCACAAACGAGAATTGCCCTGATGCTCGACTTCATTTTCCCTGTCCCCTATGGCCGCGGGCTGTGTTCGCCCGCTGGTTTGTCCCACTGGTTTGTTATGGCAGCACCCAATAGTGCCGCCCGCCGTGTCCCACGGCGAGTAGTAAATGCGCCTCTCCGGGCGCACCTCCGGCATCCCTCGGTGTACCCCGGGATTGCCGCGGCGGCCTCAGGCCGCCCTTGCCGCTATTCGCTGCCGGGGTGGAGTTTCACCACGTGCGGATGTTCGGGGTCGCTGCTGCGCGGGCGCGGAATCAGGCTGCGCAGCATCAGCTTGAAGTACTCGCGGAAATCCGCCCCGGCGGGGAATTCGTCCGGCGTGTCGCGATGCACCTGCTGGTTGCCGATGAAGGTGGCGTAGGCGAAGGTGGACCAGAGCCGCGCATCGCGCTCGGCCAGGCCCAGGCCCAGGTAGCACTTGTAGAGGTAAGCCAGGCGCCGCGCCGAGACGCGCTTCACCACCTGCCCCACCGCCGGATCGTCGGAGGCGGCGGCCAGCGCCAGGTAGAGGCGGCCGGCGCGGTGGCTGGAATTGCCGCGCTTGAACAGCTTGACGATGCGCTCGTAGGGATCGGCCTCTTCCTCGACGCCGATCAGCACGTCCTCGGTCTCGCGCTTCTCCCACAGCTGCAGGGCGGCATGGACCAGGGCGTCGCGGTTGGCGAAGTGCCAGTAGAAGCTGCCCTTGGTCACGCCCAGGCGCCGCGCCAACGGCTCCACCGCCACCGCTTCCAGGCCGCCCGAGGACATGGCGTCCAGAGCCGCCTCGGCCCAGTGCTCGGCGCTGAGACTTTGCCGGGCAACGGTTTCGCTGTTGTTTTCGCTCATGATTCTACTGACACCCTGCACATACGCTGTCGTATCCGCGATCACTCTAGTAGCAGCGGCGCCGATGCGCAAACCATCTCCGCAGCAGGCCTGATTCGGTTATCGTCTCCATCGCCTGCGAGGAGAAATACAGAACATGAATGGCTTGGGCGGTGGCATGGGGGATGGTTCGGGCAAGCGGTGGCTGCTGCGCTGCTGCGCGGGCGGCTTGCTGGGGTTGCTGGCGGGAAGTGCCGCGGCCAGCGTCGGCGCGCAGGCCGCGGGGCAGCTCGCGGCCCGCTTCACCCCGCTGGGCGGAGAACGCGCCGGCAATGCCGACGGCAGCATCCCGCCCTGGGACGGCGGCCTGACGCCGCAGCGCCGCCCGGCCGAATGGCAGGCGGGCGGGCGCTACATCGACCCCTACGCTGGAGAAAAGCCGCTGCTGCTGATCGGCAAGGACAACCTGGCCCGCTATGCCGCCAAGCTCAGCCCTGGCCAGCAGGCCCTGTTCGCCCGCTACCCGGACAGCTTCCAGCTCCCGGTGTACCCCACGCACCGCAGCTTCGCCGCGCCGGACGCCTTCTATGCCGGCACCTATCGCAACGCCACCCAGGCCTTCCTCGACGACGGCGGCGATACGGCCACCGGCACGCCGCAGCATGCCGTGGCCGGCATTCCCTTCCCGCTGCCGGACAACGGCAGCGAAGCGATGTGGAATCAGCGCCTGCGCTGGCGCGGCGCCGGGCGTGAACGCACCTATGTGCAGATCAGCGTCTCGCCCGATGGCGCGGCCAGCCTGGTGCGGCTGGCGGAACGTGCGCGCTACGAGGCCATCGACGCCGCACCGCGCAAGCACGTCGGCCAGGTGCTGGCCTACAGCGCCAGCGCCGTGTTGGAGCCGGCCAAGCTGGCGGGTACGCTGAAGCTGATCTACGACACGCTGGTGCCGCCGACGCGTGCCTGGCAGCGCAGCCCGGGCCAGCGTTCCATCGCCGCCACCAGCGACGCCGGCGGCGACACACCGGTGCTGGGCGCCAACGGCCTGCTGCACGAAGACCAGGTCGAGGGCTACAACGGCCCGGCGGCGCGCTATGAATGGAAACTCAAGGGCAAGCAGGAACTGTACGTGCCCTACAACAGCTACCGCCTGCACGACGCGGCCCTGAGCTATTCCGACTTGCTGGGAACACACCACCTCAACCCGGACGTGACGCGCTACGAGCTGCACCGCGTCTGGGTGCTGGACGGCAAGTGCCGCCCGGCGCAGTCCTGCATCTGGCCGCGCCGCACCTTGTACCTGGACGAGGATTCCTGGCAGGTGCTGCTGGCCGAGCTTTACGGCGCGGAAGGCACCCTCGACGCCATGCAGGAGGTGCATACCCTGATGGCCTACGACCAGCCGCTGCTGCTGCCGGCGCTGGAAACGGTTTACGACCTGGTCGGCGGGCGTTACCTGGCGCGGGGCATGAACAACCAGTCAGCCGAGGTCACTTTCGGCGCGGCGGAAGTGGATGCCTTCGATTCGGGCGACATGTCGGGCTGGGCCAAGCATGTCGGCGCAGTGGCACCCAAGGAATGAGGCGCGGGCGATGGTCCAGCCAATGGTCAGGGCCCGCTGGCGCGCGCCCGGCGTCTTGCTAAACTCCTGCGCCATGAACCGCGTAATCGCCCTTCTCCTGCTGTGCAGCCTGCCGCTGGCCGCCTCGGCGCAGATCTACAAGTGGACCGACGCCAACGGCCAGGTGCACTTCAGCCAGAATCCGCCGAAGGAAGGCAACTTCCAGGACGTGACGCCGCAGCTGCCGGTGTCCGGCACCACCTCCGGCGGCGCCACCCCGGCCAAGCGCCGTCAGGGCACCGCCCCGACCACCACGAACGACACCGCACTGCAGACCAAGGCCGACAACGAGGAACGCTGCGCCAAGGCGCGCGAGCGCATCAGCTTCCTGCAGGAAAAGACCGCACACCGCCTGTTCGTCACCGGCGACGACGGCCAGCCGGCACGCATGACCGACGAGCAGTTCGACCAGCAGTTGCAGGACGCGCAGGACGCGGCAAGCAAGTACTGCAGCTGAGGGATTTCGCTCCCAGGCCGCCCGGCATCGTTGAAACAAGCTGAAAGCACAAAAAAAGCCCGGCATCAGCCGGGCTTTTCGTTGCAGCGTGAAGCTTGTGTGAAGCTTACTTGCTCTTCACGGCCGGCTTGGCGGCGTCTGCCTTCGGGGCGGCATCGCCCTTGTCGATGCTGATCAGCTCGACTTCGAACACCAGGGCAGAGTTCGGGCCGATCTTCGGCGGCGCGCCGCGCTCGCCATAGGCCAGCGTGGACGGCAGGTAGAACTTGTACTTGGAGCCCGGCGTCATCAGCTGCACGCCCTCGGTCCAGCCCGGGATGACGTTGGCCAGCGGGAAGCTGACCGGCTCGCCGCGATCGTAGGAGCTGTCGAACACGGTGCCGTCGAGCAGGCTGCCCTTGTAGTTCACGGTGACCTTGTCGGTCGCCTTCGGATGGTCGCCCTTGCCTTCGGTGATGACTTCGTACTGCAGGCCGGAAGCGGTGGTCTTGACGCCCGGCTTCTTGCCGTTGTCGGCGAGGAACTTGTCGCCGTCGTCCTTGTTCTTCTGGCCGGCGGCGGCGCGGTCGGCGACCTGCTTCTCCTGGATCTTCTTGGCGACGGCGTTCTTGATCTCTTCGCGCTGCTGATCGGTGAGGCGGGCGGTCTTGCCCCCGACGCTTTCCTCGATGCCCTTCTCCAGCGCCGGCACGTCGACGTTGTCCTTGATCTGGGACAGGGAGTGGCCGATGTCGAAGCCGATGGAGTAGCTGAACTTCTGCGGATCGGTGCTCAGATCCGACGGCGTGCTGGCGTCAGCCGTCTTTGCATCTGCCGGCTTGGCGTCCTTGCTGTCGCCGGCCGGCTTGTTGCAGGCCACGACAAAAGTGGCGCAGGCCAGCGCGAGCAGCACGCGGGAAAGTTTGAACATGGTGAATTCCTTCAGATGGAAAATTGGGATTGCAATGGACAGGCGGGCTATGCCGGCCCGTCTTAGAGTAACGTCCGGATTATAACCAAGTCGTTACAGGGTTCTAGCCAGGATTCGCAGGCGGCGGCCCCGGCTGGCCCGTTTGGGGCGTTCCGGCCGGGGCTTCCTGAAGCATGGCAGGGCGGCGGCGGGCCAGCAATTGCCGCAGCATCTGACGGCTTTCGTCGGACAAAAGTTCCATCGAACGCTCGGCGATGCGGTCGACCCGGTCGTCCGCCACCAGGCCGCGCTGGGGGTCTTCGACCACGATGCCGACCTCGATCAGGGTGTCCAGGTAGCCCGAAAAGAGGGCCTTGTCGAAGAATTCCGGCGCTTCGCGCCCGGTCAGTACCGCGATCCGCTCCGCCAGCAGGCGGCAGTCGTTCTCGAACTTGCCGCGCTGCAGCGGCAGCCCGCTGCGGCGCTCGTCGGCCAGCAGCAGCACCGCCATGGCCTGGCGCTCGAGCGTTTCCCCCAGTACCCGGCCGAGCACGGCGAAGCTGGAGAAGGCCTGGCTGCCGACTTCCGGGCGCCGCAGGCGGTCGTCGCCCTCGCGCACCAGCAGGCCGGAAGCGAGCATGCGCTCGATGCAGCCGCGCGCCACCGCCTCGCTCTGCGACGCCGGCCACGGCAGGAAGAACTCGGTGCGCAGGAACGGGTACAGCGCGCGGCAGCCGGTGAGGATGGCGTCCTCGGAGAGGATGCCGCGGGTGCGGAACAGGCTGGCGATGAGGCCCGGCACGGCGAACAGGTGCTGGATCATGTTGCGGTTGTAGGTCAGCAGGGTGCCGTCCTTGCCGGCCGCCACCAGCAGGTCGCCCCAGGGATGCGGCACGCGCTGGATGCGCGCCACCGGCGCGGCCCAGGCCAGCACCGCGCGCGGATCGCGCTCCGGCACCAGCAGTTGCTCCCGCCCCGGCCAGGCATCGAGCAGTTCGATCAGGTGGCCGATCTGGTCGATCAGTTCGTCTTCGCCCGCGGCGCGCAGCGGCGCGGCCAGCAGGGCGCAGGCGGTCAGGCCCACCGGCCCGGCCACCGCGACGGCATTGACGCGCCGCATGTGTTCCCAGGCGAGCTGGCGCACCCAGGCGGCGAAGCCTTCCGGCCGTTCCTCGCCTTCCGGGGACAGCTGCTCACGCCAGCCGGGCAGGCCGGCATCGGCGGCGTCCTGCAGGATGATCGGCTCGCCGAAGTTGACGTAGACCTTGCCGTAGGACTTGGTCAGCACCTTGGTCGCCTTGAGCAGGCCTTCCGCCGATTCCTTCTGCTTGCCGGCGCCGCTCAGTTCCTTGAAGTAGCTGTTGACCTCCATCACCTTGTCGTAGCCGATGAACACCGGCACCAGGGCGACCTTGCGCACGCGCTGGCGCAGGGCGGACTCGGCCACCATGGCGAGCATGCCGGTCTTGGGCGGCAGCAGGCGGCCGGTGCGGGAGCGCCCGCCTTCGGGGAAGAACTCCATGGCGTAGCCGCGCCGGATGAGGCCGTCGACGTAGGAGCGGAATACCGCCGTGTAGAGCACGTCGTTGCCGAACTTGCGGCGGATGTAGAAGGCGCCGCCGCGGCGCAGCAGCGCGCCGACCGGCCAGAAGTTGAGGTTGATGCCGGCGGCGATGTGCGGCGGCACCAGGCCGTACTGGTACAGGGTGTACGACAGCAGCAGGTAGTCGGCGTGGCTGCGGTGCGACGGCAGGTAGATGACTTCGTGGGCCTGGGCGATTTCGCGCAGGCGTTCGATGCCCTGCACCTGGATGCCCTTGTAGATGCGGTTCCAGACGTAGTGCAGCAGGCGCTCCAGCACGCGGATGGTGGTGGAGGAATAGTTGGCCGCGATCTCCTCGACGCAGCGGCGCGCGCGCGCCTCGGCCTGCGCCATGGTCAGCTGCTTGGCCTTGGCCTCGCGTTCGACCGCGCGCTTCACTTCCGGCGAGTTGAGCACGCCCTGGATCATCACCGAGCGGCGCAGCAGCGTAGGACCCAGCACCGCGGTGCGGGCGCGCAGGAAATGGAAGTGCAGCGCGCGCGCCAGCTTGCGTTCGGCGCGGCTGGAGGCGGTGTTGTCCGGCGTGGCTTCCGCCAGGTAGTTGCGATAGGACAGCGGCACGCCGAAATTGGCCAGCACGTTGCGGCCGTTGGCCAGCATGATGAGGAATTTGTGCAGGCGGCCGGCCTGGATGCTGTCGGCGAAGATCAGGCGGAACAGGGAAGTCTCCTGCCCGGGATCGCGGCCCCAGAAAATCGACAGCGGCACGATCTGCACGTCGAAGTCGGCGGTGTGGGCGGCGGTGGCGAGCAGGTTGGACAGTTCGGAGGAGTCGGCGCGGCTGCGCAGCACGAAGGCCTCGAGCAGCGCCGGCAGGTACAGCACCGCGGCGCGGTTGGCGCTGGGCAGGGCGCTCTCCGACCGCTGCGGACGCGGCAGGCCCTGCTCGCGGCAGATGCGGTCCAGGGCGAACAGGTCGATCCAGCTGCGCTGCGGCAGCACGTAGCACACCGGCTTGAGCGGATCGAGCTTGAGCGTCACCGAAGGCGCTTCCGGCGCCACGCGGTAGCGCATCGAGGCGATGAACGGGCGCAGCAGCGGGCGCGCCAGCGCATAGGCCAGGGCGATGGCGAACGCCGCGAGAGCCCGCATCATGGACGGGCGTCGCCGGTGGCGGGGTGCTGGCGTAACGGTTTCATGGGTTCAGTTCGATTCGAGCCTGGTGCTGCTTGTTTTTCGAGTCCTTGCGGCATCGCGCGGTCCCTGGTCGCGCGGCCGCCGGTCCGCATGCCCGCTTCCTGCGCCAACAAGATTGATGCCATGGCGGGATGCGGCAGCGTAAAACCGGATTATGGGGCAATGCGCATCCCCTGCGGCATCTTTTTTGCGGTGCACGATTGACCGCCACCGGCTCGCCGGCCATAGTCGGAACACTTTAACAGCAGCCGCGCAGTGTTCAGTGCCGGCGCAATAACCAGTTCAGGATCAAGGGAGTGCACATGCATCACGCCATCCGCCCGCGGCGGCTCGCGCTATCGTTCGCCGCCCCCGCGCTGCTGCTCGCCGCCTGCGGGGGCGGCCAGCCGCCCGCCCCCGCCGCCCCGGTCGCGCCGCCCAAAGCGAGCGCCACCGATGCCGCGCAATTCGTCGAGAAGGTCAACGCGCAGCTGAAGGCGCAGTACCCCGAGAGCAGCGCCGCCGCCTGGGTTTCCGAAACCTTCATCAACGACGATACCCAGCTGCTCAATGCCAAGGCCAACGACCGTTCGCTGGCGCTGCAAAGCCAGCTGATCGAGGAATCGAAGAAGTACAACGGCCTCGACCTGCCGCCGGAAATCTCGCGGCCGATCCAGTTGCTGAAGATCTCCAACCCGGTGCCGGCGCCGAGCGACCAGGCCAAGCGCACGCAGCTGACCCAACTCGCCACCAAGCTCGACGGTGAATACGGCGCAGGCAAGTATTGCCCGCCCGGCAAGAGCGGCGACGACTGCCTCAACCTGGACCAGCTGGAGCAGATCATCGACCACTCGCGCGACCCGCAGGCGCTGGCGGACGCCTGGGCCGGCTGGCACAGCGTGGGCAAGCCGATGAAACAGGACTACGCCAGGCTGGCGCAGCTGATGAACGAGGGCGCGGTGGAGCTCGGCTACAAGGATGCCGGCGAGTTGTGGCGTGCCGGCTACGACATGACGCCGGAGCAGTTCTCCAGCGAGAGCGAGCGCCTGTGGACCCAGGTGCAACCGCTGTACGAACAGCTGCACTGCTTCGTGCGCGACCGCCTGCACCAGAAGTACGGCGACCTGGTGCCCGCCAACGGCCTGATCCCGGCCGATCTGCTCGGCAATATGTGGGCGCAGGACTGGAGCAACGTCTACGACCTGGTCGAACCCTACAAGGGCGCCGGCAGCCTCGACGTCGACAGCGCCCTGCAGCAGCGCCACGACGCGCTGGAGAAGCAGAAGCTGGCTGACTTCCAGGCGAAGTTCGCCAAGGAGCATCCCGGCAGGAAGCCGACGGTGCAGCAGCTCGACAGCGTCGAGCAGCAGGTGGACACGCAGTACGCCAAGGACACGGCGAAGATCGCTGAGGATTTCTACCAGTCGATCGGCTTCCCCGCGCTGCCCGCCTCGTTCTGGGACAAGTCGATGCTGACCCGGCCGCGCGACCGCGACGTGGTCTGCCACGCCAGTGCCTGGGACCTGGACCAGGCCGGCGACGTGCGCATCAAGATGTGCATCAAGCCGAACGAGGAAAGCCTGGAGACGATCCATCACGAGATGGGTCACATCTATTATTTCCTGCACTACAACCAGCAGCCGGAGCTGTACCAGAACGGCGCGCACGACGGCTTCCACGAGGCCATCGGCGACACCATCACGCTGTCGATCACGCCGCAGCATCTGCAGAAGATCGGCCTGGTCAAGGACGTGAAGGACGACCAGAAGGCGCTGATCAATGCGCAGATGAAGCGCGCGCTGGCCAAGATCGCCTTCCTGCCCTTCGGCAAGCTGATCGACCAGTGGCGCTGGCAGGTGTTCGACGGCGAAGCCAGGCCGGAGCATTACAACGCCGCCTGGTGGACGCTGCGCGAGAAATACCAGGGCATCGCGCCGCCGCTGGCGCGCACCGAGGAGGACTTCGACCCGGGCGCCAAGTACCACGTGCCCGGCAACACGCCCTACACGCGCTACTTCCTGTCCTTCGTCATCCAGTTCCAGTTCCAGAAGGCGCTGTGCGACGCGGCCGGCTTCACCGGGCCGCTGTACCAGTGCGACATCTACAACAGCAAGGCAGCGGGCAAGAAGTTCGGCGACATGCTGAGCATGGGCGCCTCCAAGCCCTGGCCGGAAGCGATGAAGGCGCTGACCGGGCAGGACAAGATGGACGCCTCGGCCATTACCGAATACTTCACGCCGCTGATGGGCTATCTGAAAGAACAGAACCAGGGCAAGTCCTGCGGCTGGCAGTTGCCGCCCGATCCTCTGGCGGGTCCGCAGAGCGCCGCCGTGCCGGCGCCGGCCAAGGGTTAGGGAGCCCAGGCAACCGTTTTTGTGGGAGGGAGTACCCCGGGGGCGCGGCAACGCGCCCCTTTTTTCATGTGCGGGGATGCCTCACTCAACCAAGTCGCCCGACGAAGGCGCGCGTGTCGTAGTCGAAGGCGACGCGCCCGTTGCGCTGTTGCGCTTCGAACAGGCGGTCGAGATCGGCCAGCATCGGCTCGTGTCCGGGCGTGCCGGCGGCCGGCGCATAGGAGGACGACAGCAGGCGGCCGCGGATGCCTACAAGGTCGAAGTTCTGCGAGTAGGGGAAGCTGCGCTCGACGAAGGTCGAGGGCGCGAAGAAGGGCCGGATCACGTTGAGGTCGGCCTGCGCCGGCACGCCGGAACTGGCGTATTCCGGCGCATGGTCGCGCAGCAGGGCCTCGTAGCCGCGCAGGAACGGCGTGTCCTCGCGGCGCACGTTCCAGATCAGGGCGACGTAGCCGCCCGGCGCCAGGATGCGCGCGAACTCGGCGCGCGTCGGCGCCGGCCGGAACCAGTGGAAAGCCTGTGCGGCGGTGACCAGGCGGACGCTGGCGTCGGGCAGGCCGGTGGCCTCGGAGCTGCCGTCATGGCTGCTGAAGGCTTCGCCAAAATCACCGAGATAGTCGTCGGCGGCGTGGCGCATCGGCGCATTGGGCTCCACTCCGCGCACCAACAGGTTCTGCAGCAGCAGGTCGCGGGTGAACAGGCCGGTGCCGCAACCGACGTCGGCCACCGTATCGCCCGCCTTGAGACCGCATTCCGCCATCAGCCAGGTGGTGAGTTCGGCCGGGTAGCCGGGGCGCCAGCGCGCATAGTCGTCGACGCGGTTGCTGAAACGTTCGGTGGATTTCATGGGGCAAGGAGTCGGGGGCCTGGCCGATATTGTGCGCCGGCCTGATGGTAACCGCGCTAACCCTGATTGAACCCGTGATCGATTCATTATTCTTCTTCTGATCATGGATTTGGCCAGGGGTCTGTTCGCCATCATTTGGTCGCTGCGTTGCCCCCAAAATCGCGTCAGGCTAGGAGCGAGGAGCGAGGAGCGAGATTTAGTACCACTAAATGAGCGACGAGCAACGACGAATGACGCGATTTTGGGGGCAACCCTCCGGGACGGGGGTAATTTTTGTGCATTGCGTCGTCTCTCCTCACTTATGTACTGTCAGTACACTACGTTCGTCGTTCCTGGCACTGCACAAAAATTACCCCCGTCGCAGCGATCAAATGATGGTGAACAGACCCCCCGCTTGAACATGGACTTCCTGCCCATCCTGTCCCAGTGCCGCCTGTTCGCGGGCCTGGAACCCGCCGCCCTGGTCCGGCTGGAGGCCTTGTGCACGGCGCAGGAGCTGCGCGGCGGCGAGACGCTGTTCAGCGTCGGCAAGCCGGCGGAATATCTGTACATCGTCGTACTCGGCCGCTTGCGCGCGGTGCTGCCGGACGGCACCGTCGCCGGCGACATCACGCGGCTGGAACCGGTGGGTGAAATCGGCCTGCTGTCCGGCGAAACCCACGGCGCGGACGTGCATGCGTTGCGTGACACGCTGCTGCTGCGCATCGGCCGCAACGACCTGCTGGATTTCGTTATCACCTACCCGGCCGCATTGCTGGAAATGACGCGGGTGATTGTGCATCGCCTGCGCCGCAACCAGCGCCAGGCCCTGCTCGACACGGCACGGCATGCGCAATCGATGGCAATCATCCCGGCCCATGCCGGCATCGACGTCGCCGATGTGACGCGCCGCATGCAGCGGGCACTGGAGTCTTCCGGCTCGCCGGTGCAATGCCTGGACGTGGAACGGCTGGAAGCGGCGATGGGTGCGGGCGCGGCGGAAAAGCTGCTGGCCGACCCGCATGCGCACCAGCAGCTGATGAACTGGCTGGACGAGCACGAGCGCAGCGATACCAACCTGCTGTACTGCGCCGGAACGGAGAACAACGCCTGGGCCGAATGCTGCATGCGCCAGTGCGATCGCGTGCTGGTGGTGGCGGACGCCGGGCGGAAGCCGGCCGACTCCGCCGTGCTCGACACGCTGAAGCAGCTGGCGTTGCGCGTGCCGGTGAACCTGCTGCTGTTGCGGCCGGACCAGGCGGCGGCCGGCGATGTCGCCGGCTGGCGCAGCCAGGTCGGCGCCAGCACGCATCACTTCCTGCGCCCGGACGGCGCCGTGGACTACGCCTCACTGGCGCGCCAGCTCACCGGGCGCGGCCTGGGCCTGGTGCTGAGCGGCGGCGGCTCGCGCGGCTTCGCCCACATCGGCCTGGTGCGCGCGCTGGAAGAGCTGAACATTCCCATCGACGTGGCCGGCGGCACCAGCATGGGTGCGTTCTTCTCCTCCCTGCTGGCCTGCGGCTTCAACAGCCGCGAGATAACCGAGATCGCACGCGAGACCTTTGTCACCCACAACTATCTCAACGACTACGTGCTGCCGCGCGTCTCGTTGATCCGCGGCCGCAAGTTCCTCAATCGCCTGCACACCATCTTCGGCGAGCGCCGCATCGAGGAGCTGCGCACGCCCTACTTCTGCGTCAGCACCAACCTGAGCCAGGCCAGGACCATGGTGCACGACAGCGGCCCGCTGTTCACCTGGGTCGGCACCAGCATGGCCATACCCGGCGTGGCGCCGCCCATGGTGTACAACGGCGACCTGCTGGTGGACGGCGCCGTGACCAACAGCCTGCCCACCGACGTGATGCAGGCGCTGGGGCGCGGACCGATCATCGCCTCCGACGTCAGCACCGAGGGCGGCCTCAAGGCGCCGGGCATCGAAGGTCCCGATGCCGAGGCGCTGTTGCGCCGCGACGGCAACCGCGCCCAGGTATCGCTGATCGACATCCTGTTCGGCGGCATGTCGCTGACCAGCGAGAGCGGGGTCAAGCTGCGCGCCAGCCGGGCGGATCTTTATTTACGCATGCCGGTGGCGGGGATTGCGTTGTTTGCCTGGAAGCGGCTGGATGAGATTGCGGAGCGGGGGTATGAGCATGCGATGCAGAGGCTGCAGGATTTCAGGAAAGAGCATCTGCAGTCCTGATTTTTGTCCTGGCGGGACGCTGATGTTTTTGCTGTCATCCTTGCTGGATTCGCCTGCGCGGGGATGACGCTGGGGAAGGGTTCCGTGCTTGGCCCCTCCCTCGATACAAATCGCTTCGCGATTCACTCGGGACATTCGGAAAAGCACACCCGCTGCGCGATTCACTCGGGGCGAACGGAGGGTGGTGTTGCTTCAGGAACAAACGCCCCCTACCTCGGCCGCGCCTCCGCTTCGCAGGGAAAAAGGACCGTGCATACCACTCAGGGAATAGCGATCTCGCCGCGCAGGTAGGGCACCACACGCCCACCCAACCGCACCCGCTCCCCCAACAACTCGGTCTTCAAACGCCCGCGCCGCGCGGAAACCTGCAAGGCTTCCATACGCGTCTTCTTCAGCCGGGCGGCCCAGTACGGCACCAGCACGCAATGCGCCCCACCCGTCACCGGATCCTCCGGAATGCCGCGCGCCGGCGTGAAGTAGCGCGAGACGAAGTCGACGCCGTACTCGCCGCCCGGCGCGGTGACGATGAGGCCCTTGTCGGTGAGGCGGGTCAATGCGGCCATGTCCGGCACCAGCGCCTCCACGGCACCGGCTTCGGCCAGCACGGCGAGGTAGTTGTGGCCGCTGCTGAGCCAGGCTTGCGGCTTCAGGCCAAGGCCTGCGCTCAGGTCTTTCGGCACGTCTTTCAGGGGCAGCGGCGGCAGGGCGGGCAGGTCCACGCAGAGACCTTCGCCGTCCCGCTCCACGGTGAGCAGGCCGGACTGGGTGCTGAATACGACGCGCTTGCCGCGCAGGCCCAGGGTGTTGAGCAGCACGTGGCCGCTGGCGAGGGTGGCGTGGCCGCACAGGGAGACTTCCACCGTGGGCGTGAACCAGCGCAGGTGATAGTCCGCGCCGGACCCGAAGGACGGCACGAAGAAGGCGGTTTCGGAAAGATTGTTCTCGGCGGCGATGGCTTGCAGCGTTTCATCCGGCAGCCACTCTTCGAGCGGGCAGACCGCCGCGGGATTGCCGCCGAAGAGTTTGTCGGTGAAAGCGTCGACCTTGAAGATCGGGATCTTCCTCAACCGGCTTCCCCCGCGATCATCATCGACTCGACCAGCACCGAGCCGCAGCGCACGCCGCCGCGGGTATCGACGTCGTCGCCGATGGCCTGGATGCCCTGGAAGATGGTGCTGAGGTTGCCGGCGATGGTGACTTCCTGCACCGGGAAGGCGATGGCGCCGTTCTCCACCCAGAAGCCGGAGGCGCCGCGCGAGTAGTCGCCGGTGACGTTGTTGACGCCCTGGCCCATCAGGTCGGTGACGATCAGGCCTTCGCCCATTTCGCGCGCCAGGGCCTCGAGGCCGCCGGCGAAGGTGGAGTCGACCACCAGGTTGAAGATGCCGCCGGCGTTGCCGGTGCTGGTCATGCCCATCTTGCGCGCGCTGTAGCTGCCGAGCAGGTAGCCGCCGAGCACACCCTGGTCGAGCAGCACGCGCTCGCGGGTGGCGACGCCTTCCTGGTCGTAGGCGCTGCTGCCGGCGGCGCGCGGGATGAAGGGCAGCTGGCGCGCGTTGACGCGCGAGGCGAATACTGGCTCGCCCAGCTTGTTGAGCAGGAAGGAGGCGCGGCGATGCAGGGCGCCGCCGGAGATGGCGCCGATGAAATGGCCGAACAGGCCGCGCGCCACTTCCGCCGGGAACAGCACCGGCGCGGTGCGGGTGGCGATGCCGCGCGCGCCGAGGCGCGCGGCGGCGCGCTCGCCGGCCTTGCGGCCGACGGCGGCGCCGGCTTCGAGGTCGGCGGCGCGGCGCGAGGTGGTGTACCAGTGGCCGAGCTGCATCGCTTCGCCCTGCACGGCGATGGCGGCGACGCCCATGCTGTGGTCGGTGGCATCGCGCTGGCCGAAGAAGCCGTGGGTGTTGGCGTAGAGGTGCAGGGAGTGGCGCGTGTCGACGCTGGCGCCTTCGGACTGGGTGACGCGCTTGTCGGCGGCGAAGGCGGCGGCCTCGGCCTCGCGCGCCATCTCGATGGCGGTTTCGGCGGAAACCTCCCAGGGGTGGCTCAGGTCGAGGTCCGGGAAATCCTTGGCCATCAGTTCGGCGTCGGCCAGGCCCATGCAGGGGTCTTCGCCGCCGGCCTTGGCGATGGCGCAGGCGGCCTCGATGGTGCGCGCCAGCGCGGCTTCACTCAGGTCGGTGGTGCTGGCCGAGCCGGTGCGCTGGCCGAAGTACACGGTCACCGACAGGTCGCGGTCGCGCTGGAACTGCACCGACTCGACCTCGCCCATGCGCACATTGACCGAAAGCCCGCGGCTGGCGCCGAGGTGGGCTTCGGCGGCGCTGGCGCCGCCGCGCTTGGCCAGTTCGAGCGCCTGCGCCAGGCGCGGCTGCAGTTCGGCGACGGAGGGAAGGCTGACGGCGGGAGGCTGGTGGGTCATTTCGGCGACGGAAGTAAGCGTGGCCGCAGAATACTGGAACTGGGCGAAATGGACACGCGCCGCCCCAAAGCAAAAGGGCCGGTCTCGCGACCGGCCCCTCCGTATTCAAGTCTGTTTCAACAGTCCCGGCCCTGGATGGCCGGGTGCGTGACAGGACGTCAGACCCCTAGCTGTCCAGGCCCGGCCGAATCGCCAGGCCGCTGACCTTTTCCTTGCCGCCGATGGTGCCGAGGCTCTTCACCGAACCGGCGCTGAGCTTGACCAGGTAGAGCTTGGAGGCGGTGGCGTCCGGCGCGACGGTGGCGGCGTAGGCGACGCCGGTGGACTCGTTGCCGCTGATGTCGAAACCGGCCGGCTTGCCGATGTCGGCGCCGAGGGCGCCGACGGCGAGCAGCTTGCCGCCCTGCGGCGCCAGCGAGGAGGCGATTTCGCCGCTCTTGCTGTTGAGCGCGTAGAGGGTGGTCTGGAACGGGCCGTTGGGCTGGGTGGTGTAGGCGGCGGCGACGACGCTGACCTTGCCGCTGTCGACGCTGGCTTCGCTGCGCACGGTGCCGTTGTCGGCATCGATGCTGAGGTTCTGCCCGGCATCGGAGATCACGCGCAGCTGGCCGTCGACCGGGTTGAAGCTGAGGCCGTAGGCGCTGCCGTTGAGCGCGGTGTAGGTGTCGCCGGCGGCGGCGTGCAGGGCCGCCTTGGGGGTGGCCGCGCCGCTGTGCACGTCGAGCTGGTACAGCTCGCCGCTGCTGCCGAGGCCGTAGAGCTTGCCGTCGGACGGGCGGTAGTCGATACCGACCACGTTCTCGCCGGACTTGAGGCCGGAGATGGCGACGCTGCTTTCGAGCGTGCCGGGATTGCCGTGGTTGAAGGTGATCAGCTTGTTCGAGGTGGTGACGGCCACGAGGTCCGGACCCCAGGACGGAATTTCAGTGCCCATGCCGGCACAGGCGGCGAGCAGCAGGACGGCAGGCGCGGCCAGCAGCGGCCGGGTGTTCTTCATCATGACAATCTCCCAATAGGCGCGCGCCATCTCTAGCGGACGAGCACGCAGGTTTTGCAAAACGTAAGGGGATCGTAAGAAGAACAGATTGCGGTCTGGTGACAGCTTAATAAATATTTACATATCAAATAGTTGATTTGGAAAGAAAATCACCGGAAACACCGAAAAACGACCGTTTCAGCCGCTTAGCGCATCCAGCAGTTTCTGGTGCACACCGCCGAAATCGCCGTTGCTCATCACCAGCAGGCGGTCGCCCGGCCGCGCCTGCGCCACGGCGTCGGCAACCAGGGCCTCGAGCCGGGCGTGCACGTGCAGGCGCTCGCCGAGGGAGCCTAGGGCGCCCCGCGCGTCCCACTTCAGGTCCGGCCGGGCGTAGACGAAGCTGAGCGCGGCGTCGCGCAGGCTGTCCGCCAGGGTTTCGGCATGGCCGCCCAGGCGCATGGTGTTGGAGCGCGGTTCCAGCACGGCGAGGATGCGGCCGCCGCCGTCGCCGAGCTGCTCGCGCAGGGCGGCGATGGTGACGGCGATGGCGGTGGGGTGGTGGGCGAAGTCGTCGTAGACCTGCACGCCGCGCACTTCGCCGCGCAGTTCGAGCCGGCGCTTGATGCCGCGGAAGCCTTCCAGCCCGCGCAGGGCGGCTGGCGGCGGCACGCCGGCGTGCGCAGCGGCGGCGATGGCGGCCACGGCATTGGAGCGGTTGTGGGCGCCGGCCATGGGCGTGCGCGCCTGGCCCTGGGCGATGCCGCGCAGGAACACTTCGAAACCCTGGCCTTGCCGCTGCGCGGTCCAGCCGCGCGCATCGTCGAAGTATTCGACGCCGCTCCAGCAGCCCATCTCGAGCACGCGCTTGAGGTTGGCGTCGGCGCCGTTGACCACCAGCAGGCCTTCGCCGGGTACGGTGCGCACGAGATGATGGAACTGGCGCTCGATGGCGGCCAGGTCCGGGAAGATGTCGGCGTGGTCGTATTCGAGGTTGTTGAGAACGGCGGTGCGCGGCCCGTAGTGCACGAACTTGCTGCGCTTGTCGAAGAAGGCGGTGTCGTATTCGTCGGCCTCGATGACGAAGTGGCGGCCCTTGCCGAGCCGCGCCGAGACGCCAAAGTTCACCGGCACGCCGCCGACCAGGAAGCCCGGCTCCAGCCCGGCATGCTCGAGCAGCCAGGCCAGCATGCTGGTGGTGGTGGTCTTGCCGTGGGTGCCGGCGACCGCGAGCACATGGCGGCCGCGCAGCACGTTCTCGGCCAGCCACTGCGGGCCGGAGATGTAGGGCAGCCCCTGATTCAGCACGTATTCGATGGCGGGATTGCCGCGGGTGATGACGTTGCCTACCACCACCACGTCCGGCGCCGGCTGCAGGTGCGCCGGATCGTAGCCGGGCATGACGGTGATGCCGAGCGCTTCGAGCTGGGTCGACATCGGCGGCCAGGCGTTGGCGTCGGAGCCGGTGACGCTGTGCCCGGCTTCGCGCGCCAGCGCCGCGATGCCGGCCATGAAGGTGCCGCAGATGCCGAGGATGTGCAAACGCATGCTGTTTTCTTCCGGGCAGCGCTCAGCGCAGCAGCAGGGTGAAGATGTCCTTGAAGCTCATCACCGTGAGCAGGCACAGCAGGGCGATGAAGATGCCGCCGGCGGCCTTGGTGTTGGCGGCGCGGCGGTAGATGAAGGCGGTGACGGCGAACTGCCAGCCCAGCAGCACCGGGATCATCAGCGAGAACAGCATGGTCCAGCCCGGGATGGCGGACATCACGTTCGGATCGTTGACCAGGTCCGGGTTGGCGCTGACCTTCTTGCTCAGGTCCTGGGCGATGGGCAGGAACGGCAGCAGTTGCCGGATCGGCAGCACCATGGCCAGGCCGAGGATGGAACTGGTGCCGAGCAGGGCGTTGTAGGTCTGCTGGAACCGGCTCTCAAGCTGGCGCGCGCGCAGCGCCACGCGGGTGAACAGGCCCATCGCCGCGACGCTGACGGCGCCGAGCACGATGTCGGCCCACAGCGCCGGCGGCGCGTCCATCGCCTTCATCAGCACCGCCATCTCTCCGGCCACGGCCGCCAGCGCGGCGTTGACCAGCACGGCGAAGGCGATGAAGGGCGCGCCGAGGCGGTTGCCCGTGTCATAGGGCATGTCTTCCGGACCGGCACGGAAGATGAGAATGCGCAGAGTGGTCCAGAACGCTTGGGGCAGCATGGGAAATTCTTGGGCGGAGCAGCAGGATTGGTATTCTAGCGGTTCATCGACCCGCCCAAGCATGCCCATGCGGGGCGGACGCCGTTCACAGAACCAGTGGAAAGAACCTTGACGAGTCATCCCACCCCGCTGCTGGCCATCGCCGACCAGCTCGCCGCCGCCTGCGACAACTGGCACAAGGCGCCGTGGCTGGCGCTGGACACCGAGTTCCTGCGCGAGGACACCTACTATCCCAAGCTGTGCCTGGTGCAGGTCGGCGACGGCGTCGACAACATCTGCATCGACGCGGTGGCGCTGCCGGGCGAGGCGCTGCGGCCGCTGCTCGACCTGCTGCACGCCAGCGACGTGGCCAAGGTGTTCCATGCCGCCTCGCAGGACCTGGAAATCTTCGCGCAGCTGGAAGGCCGCACGCCGCAGCCGCTGTTCGATTCCCAGGTGGCCGCCGCCCTGCTTGGCTACGGCGACCAGCTCGGCTACGCCGCGCTGGTGGAGAAGCTGCTCGGCGTGAAGCTGGACAAAAGCCTGACCCGCACCGACTGGTCGCGGCGGCCGCTGAACGCGGCGGAGCTGGCCTATGCCGCGGACGATGTGCGCTATCTCGGCGAGATCTATCCGCGCCTGCTCGATGAGCTGGTGAGCCGCGGCCGCCTGCAGTGGCTTCAGGAAGACTGCCTGCGCCTGGGCGATCCGGCGCGCTACCGCAATCCGCCGGAGGCCGCCTGGCGCCGCCTCAAGGGCCTGGCCCGCCTGCCGCCGCCGGCGCAGCGCGCGGCGGCGGCGCTGGCGGCCTGGCGCGAGCGGGTGGCGCAGGAGCGCAACCGCCCGCGCAAGTGGATCCTCGACGATGAACCGCTGTACCGCCTGGCCGAGCGGCGGCCGACCAGCCGCGAACAACTCGAAGGACTGCATGTGCTGCAGCCGAAGACGCTGGAGCGCCATGCTGTGGCTCTGCTGGAGGTCATCGCTGGCGCCGCCGGCGATGGCGCGCCGCTGGCGCTGGAGGAAGCCGTGCTCGACGACGCGCAGAAGGGCAAGCTGAAGCAGTTGCTGGAACGGCTGCGCGGGCTCGGCGAAACGCTTGGCGTGCCGCCCTCGCTGCTGGGACCGCGCAGCGACGTGGAAGCGGTATTGCGCCACGGCGCGGCGGCCGACGTGCCGCTGCTGCGCGGCTGGCGCCGCGAAGTGGCCGGAGATGTACTGCTGGGAATGCTTTGAAGCAGTGGCTAGAGCATTTTCGATTTACTAATCGACATACCCTGCGTTGGTGAGATAGTTTCTGCATTCTTCCGGAGAGAATGCGTCGAGGAGGCTGCCAATGTGGTCCCAGAGCGCATCGACGGTACGTTTGGCGGCTTTGCGCAGCAGGGTCTTGAGCTTGGCGAAGACTTGCTCAATCGGATTGAGGTCGGGGGAATAGGGCGGCAGGTAACGGATGCTTGCGCCTACCGCTTCAATAGCCTGCCGCACCCCATCAACCTTGTGGCTGCCCAGATTGTCGGCGATGACGGTATCGCCAGGCTTGAGCGTGGGGCATAGAAAGTCCCGCACATAAGCCAGGAATATTTCCCCGTCCATGGGGCCATCGATCACCAGAGGGGCCGTCAGGCCACCCTGGCGCAACCCAGCGATGAAAGTAGTGGTCTTCCAATGCCCATGAGGCACGGCAGCTACGCAGCGCTGTCCTCGGGGCGCTCGCCCATAACGGCGAGCCATGCTGGTGCTGGCCCAGGTTTCATCCAGGAAGACCAGCTTGGCCGGATCCAGGGTCGGCTGAAAGGTGGTCTTCCATTCATGCCGTGCTTGCTGCACGTCGGCGCGCTCTTGCTCGCTGGCGTGCAGGGTTTTTTTTAAGCGTCAGGCCCATCCGATTCAACTGGTGCCATAGTGCCGGCACCTTCAGGACCCTGCCCTGGGAAGATAGCCGGTCGCACATGTCCCGCAGTGTCAGGTCTGGCTCGGCTTTGAGCCAACCTTGGATCGTGGATTCCATCCCCTCGATGGCTGAACGTCGATAGCCTCCCAGTTGGCGGATGCCACGCTCGCTTTCCAGTACGAACCGATCGCGCACTTGGTAGACAAAGTACCGACTCACTTCCAGCCGCCGGGCAATCTCGCTGGCCTTCTCCCCACGTCCTAGCGCCGCCAACACCCGGTCCCGAAACTCCTGTGGATACGCGCGCATACATTCCTCCCGTAGAACCTGAGGAATGTTTACCAAATGTTGATTGTTAAATCAAAAATGCTCTA
>NZ_JONR01000051.1 GCF_000711955.1 Nevskia soli DSM 19509 | reverse complement strand
CAAAGCGCTCCGGCGCCAGATCAAGCGCAAATTGCTGATCGTCTGGGACGGCCTGCCAGTGCACAAGAGCCGCTTGGTACGTCAGTACGTGGACAGCCTCAATGGCGCCATTCAACTCGAAGTCATGCCTGCCTACGCGCCAGAGCTCAACCCGGTCGAATACATCTGGGGACATCTGAAACATCGCGAGCTGGGCAACTTCTGTCCGTCCAATCTGGGCCAACTTAGCCGATATGCACGCCGCAGGCTCCAGTCCATGCAGCGACGATCCACCCTTGTCACTGCCTTTTGGACCCAAGCTGAGCTGCCACTGTAGTGCTTCAACTATTTATGCAAGACTCAATAGTTGAGCGACATCTTGAACAACGTGATCGTTATCCCAGATATCATCCGCGCGTTTGCATGTCATGCCGGTCTCGGCGATCGCTGTTCTTAGCGCCTCATAAACCGGATTGTAGGCCGCGTCAAACGGCATCATTACCGCGACCAGGCTGTCGTCCACCGGCTCATCGCCGAAACTAAAAACCTTGGGTTGGGGACGTTGGCCAAGTCCTCTCTTGAGCAATACCTTGAACAGATCAACGTCCTTGATGGACCAATGGTTGCGAGACGACTCAGGAATCGACGCTGTTGTATTAATGTGAAGATCATGAGCGGCGTCCCCGAACAGCAGCGAATTGGCAATCGGAGGTATGTCGGGGTCGAGTACGTAGTCAAGCTGGTACTCCGAGCCGACCAATTGAACCCGCGTCAAGGTCCCCACACGGGCGGCAGGCTGCTTGCCGTCCCACCCATTCTCACAGGCAAAGACGGTCGGCAGTTCGGTAACGGCGCGTTGATCGAGCTTGCCGCCAGGTGCAAAGTGGTCTTCCACGTGCTGTGCGGTGTAATTAAGCACTCTATCCACTTTCATACTTCCGTGCGTGGTTCCCCAGCCGTTGCTGCCCGTAACGAGTAAGTTGAACACGTTTACCTCTGTAAGATGGCGACCCTTGTCGTTGCGCCGGGACTGCTTTCAAATTCCGTGTGATAAAAAGAAACGCTGCCACGAACCGACTACGCCGTTCACGAGGTCGAGGCAGTGAAAGCTCGCGCCGTCATTGAGCAGGATATCAATGCTTTCCTCACCGACTCCGTAGCCGCCCATGCCATAGCGGCCAACGCCATAGCCTTGAGCCGTAGTTGCAGAGGCGGTAGTAGGTGACTGCTTTTTGAGCACGAAATGCTTGCTTGCGTTTGCGAGTTCGCCGCAGGCTTTGAGCCATATATCATCTCGAAGCGCTTGAACCGCCACGGCCGCTTTAGCGGCCGTCGGAACCGATGGATCGTTCTTAACCCAATCGATCATCGAATAGCCGGTTATCACAAAATTGAACATGCGGTCACTGTTCACCTCTTCATCTAGCGCAGCAGCGTCGCGCTGCAACTTCGCAAAGAGATCTCGGATTGAAGTCAGGCCATAGTTGAGGGTCATGGGCAGGACGGGCGGAATATCGGGATTGTTTTAATTGGTTTGATGGAGCGCGGCCGTAATCAGGTTATCCAGAAAAATAGGAACCTGCTCTAAAAGCTGCGTCGCCTCGTCGATACTCGTCTCATACCTAAACGTACCTTTGTAGGCCGTGCGATCTTTGAATATCTCGCTCATTCTTTTGTTGCCTCTGCGATGCTTATAAGCATTTACAACCTCGCGCAATTTCTCTATGTGGCACCAGCCCTCGACGTCGACGAGATAGATTCCATACTCGGCTTCGATTAACTCGCGTACTTGTCCGAAAGACGCGTCCGCCACAGTTTTCCACTTTGCGGGATCATTTGAACGGCTGGGATTCAATCGCTGCCAGCGCGTTTCTGCAAGTGCTTGCAATTGGGATTCCACCAACGCGTTTAGTTCATGGTATACGGCGCGAGCACCAATCTCGGCGCGAACTAAAGGATAGTTCATCGCACGTTCGTAGTCCTCGTACTCCTCGAACTCGCCGCGCTCAGATTGTGCTTCAATCTCGGTCCATTCGGTCGCCACATCCGATTTCACGTGGTTTAAGAAATCGCGGAGGAAAAGCAGGTCCATGCTGACCAATATTGGGAGCTTGCTCATCGAGCCACTCGCCAACGGCTATTGTCGATCCAGAAACGTCCCTCGATTGGTCCTTTCATGGAAACACCTAAAGGCTCAAGCAATGGGGCCGCAAGGCGTTCGCGCCATGGCTTCAAGCAACTCGCGCTCAGACTCCTGACCCAACTCGGCAGCTCTGAGCCGGCCAATGATTGATGTGACATCGCCGCAGAAGTAGGGCGGGAAGCCGCAGTTACAGGCAAAGACGATCAACTGCGCTGTTTCTCGCGGATATCGAACAACAAGCTCGCTGGCATTCAATGTACGGAATAAATCTGAATGCTCGATGGCTTGCCGAGGCCCACGCACTGCGAGCTGAACCGCTTCTGGATAAAAGTCTCCGAGGTGCGGAAGCCATTCCACCATTTTCCAGTTCTCGGTAGGGTCAAGAACGGCGGGAACCGCTTGCAATCTATTCTCCCAATAACGGCGCAGCCAGCGATTCCAAAGAACCGAGCGCGCATCGGCATCCAACTGCCGAAGAAAAAAGCCGAGCTTCGACGTAAACAGGATGCGATCCGCAACTGTGCCTTGCTGGAACAGAGCTGGAAGGATCTGCTCGGTTGGGTCATCGCTGTGAAATATCGACAGCACGGCGATGAATTCGATGAAACGTCGCCGGCGATCCATACGAACAGCGCCCAGTCTCGGCAGTGCCGCAATAAATGCCGGCTTTAGAGCTTCTGCGAGCGCTGCACTCAGGCGACCCCAGGTGAGAAATCCATCCCAAGCTTGGTCAAATCGCTGTGCATTCGGGTCGCCGAATAACGGAACGATGTGCTGTCGCGTCCATCCTTCGTCGAGAGAAAATAGAAACAGTGTTTGGCTCGCGAAGACACTGCGCCCCATTCCACCTACATCGCTTTGGTCTAAGGCAACCAGGGTGAGCCACCTGCGGTAATCATCCGGTAGCGATCTATCAGCGCCCGCTTTGCCCCGCAAGAGCCTCGACAATCCGTGAATCCAGAATTCGGCAATAACTCCGGCTGGGCGATTGATCGCCGAGAGCAGCCAATCTTTAACGTCTTGCGGATCTTGTTTCCGTTCAATTGCATTCCAGACGTTCACCGCGATGGCGTTGGCCTTGTCGAGTACGTCGAGCGCGAAGGGTTTGCCGCCGTCCTTCACCAATCCGTAGATCAAATTGGCCACCTCATGCACATGCGCTGTTTGAATCTCGGGACAGGCAACGAGGTCAAGTATGGTGTTCCACTGCGCGACCGTCAGTTCAGCTTCCAGCCAACCTCGCAATATCGGCGACCATAAATCCGACGTCCACAACGCGCGTGCTATCAGAGCATCAGACAGCAGAAACCCCCAATCGGGTCGCTGCTTGCATGTTTCCTTCAGCACTGCAAGCAACCCATCGCGATCAGGCCCCTCGAATCGATTCCCCTGGAAGTTCTGCAATTGTTCCAGTTGCTCGGCCGGCGAAGTAGCCAGTAGCTGGTCAACCGTCCATGGACTCTGCGGGCCAACCCACAATGCGCCAGTCCAGTGCGTCAGATCAGGGTGGTCCTGCGCGACCCATTGAGGATAGGCGGCCTTGATCGGAGCAAGTGCCGCTTGTAGAAGTACACAGGTGGGTTCCGACTGCAGCAACCAATCCAGCCATTCGAAATGTACTCTTGCGGTGCGTATCGCAGCTTTCTCATCTTCCGCATCCGGTACCTGATGCTCCAAAATGGCGCCAATAATCGCCTCCCGGACCGGAGCGCTGGCTGATGGATAGTTCAAAGCCGCAAGTCGATGAATCTCATGGTGTTCCGCAACGGCGTATAGGCCAATGCGTCGCAGCAACCAATTCAACTTGTCATCCGATGATGTTTCAGGACGCGCAGTGGCTGCGTAGATTGCCAAACGGCGCAGCAGGGGCACGTCGGAAACAAGCAGCCTCTCAATCCAAGCGTCCAGTAGGTTAGTTTGATTCGCGGCGAGCCATTCCAGTGCATCACGTGCAGCATCAATCAGAGCATCGATCGGCTCTGGATGTTCATCCTGCTGATGCGGCTCAATTGCGGCTCGACCCCAAGTGAGAGCATCGCCGTCGTGCGCGGCCTTGTCCCAAGCTAGAAGGTAGTAGTGAATGCTCTCCAAGCGCCGAGCAACGCCAGAGAGCAAAGGCTGCGCAATCGCTGGCAGATGTGGCTTGAGGCTCTGAGTCCATACTTCATTCAGACTGAAATGCTCGCTGCGTAAGGGCGTATCAAGATCAAGCCTCGTAGTGCTGTCCTCATCTTCGATGTCAGGCCATTGGTACCCAAGCTTGACATTAAATCGGTGTTGCCCCATGAACAAAAAAATCTCAAGCGCAACTAGGATCGCCCCTTGTTTGGTACATCGGGCTGCCAGCCACGACAGTACGTGGTGGTCGGCGTTGGCCGGCGCGCAAGCCAGAAGTAGCGCGACCCAGCGCGTGAGATCCAAGTCGCGGAGCTCCTTCTTGTCGTCAAGTCCCAGTTCGCGGCCAATCGCCCACCACAATTCCGGGTTTAACCTCATTTTCTGCGCCGCCACAGCCGCAAACAACTCGTTTGGGTGTTCGATGGCGTAGTGCTCCGCCAGCCACGATACGAGTAACCTGTCTTTCTCGCCTAGCGGGGCCGCGTCAAACAGAGCTTCAATGTATTTTCGAGAGTTCAGCCATACCGGCCACCCTCGATCGCGGGCAACTTGCACGAAAAATCGTGTGGTATGGCTTTCCTTCAGCGCCTGCTCGATCTCACCTATTGTTTCGTCATCGGCGGGAGGAGTCCTATTTCCGATTTCGGCAAGCTTGCTTCGCCAGTCCAGCGCGCCGCGTGTGGCGCGTTCTGCCAGAGAGTGCACTCCGTCGTAAAGCTCCTTAAAAGCGTCGGCGCCTTCGCCCTTTCGAAACGGAATGGGCGTGATCCCTAGGAACTTCCAGTCGCCATCTTCCTCTGTCAAAGCAAATCGGCCTGCGACTCCGCCCGCTGGAAGCGCTCGCGCCAGATAATTCATCACAACATCGTTGTGGCTATATCCGACGAATAGCACAGTATGCGTTCTGAACACTTCAACAAGGAACCTGCGGGCCCAACCCTCAGTGAGATAGGCTCTGCCAAAGTCAGCATCCGTCAACACTATCTCTTTAGAGTATGGAAGCACACCATGCACGTGCACCAGACCGCGAAAGTCTCCGCCCCGAGGCAGGGCTGGAGCGCGGAATATATCGGGGCATTTCCCAAACACCTGCTGCGCGGAAGTCTCGAAGTGCAGATCAAAGTTGGTAGTTACAAGCCTGACGTGGTCGGCCGAACGGAACAGACGTAGCAAATCGTTGTGGAGTGCGGTGGGGCGACTGTCAGGAACGGTCAGCCGCTCCATGGCTCGTTGATGGACCTCTACACCTTTATGCACAAGGCGCCCTAGAAAACGATCGATAGGCTCCTTATCCGCTAGCGCGTTCCCCGTCCCAGCGGCGATATCCCTGGCGAGTTCGATGAAATCCGGCAAGCTGGCTGGCGGACCCTTGGACACACCGGCGCCGGCGAAGACCACGAGCCGATCATCTCGAATCGCGTCAAGAATCCGATCGTCAACGTTAATCGGGCCAAGCTTTGGCATCGGTGGTGTTCCCTAATAACGCATCACGTGACGCTCCCAGGGCCACCTTCGATCGCAATACTTCGCTGACCGATCAAGGTGTCGATTCATTTCCGTATGATCTCGGACGCAAGCCGGCGCCGCGTAGGTACTCTGCGTGTCGGCATTCATAAGCTGCTATGACCCATGCGCTCGGGTCTTCAATCCATTCGCCGTATTGAGCAGCGACCAATTTCCAGTCGTCTATGCCCAACTGATCAATGTCACGTCCGCCCAAAATACCCTTAAGGACGCGCTCGAATTTCTCGCAAAGACGGGAAGTACGAACGGAAAATACCCCCCCTTTCATGAGGACGTTAACTCTTCTGAAAATCTCCTCGCCAATCAGGAGACCGGGAAGCCCTGTCGCATGAACCTCACGTATCAGCGCCTTGCTGTCATACAGCACAATGGCAATATCCCATTGGTCACCAATGGGAATTTCGTACTTTTGCTGCAAGGGGAGGGCGCCCGCGTGTATGAGCGCATGCCACGAGGAAAAGCCGCGCCGCTTGGCGACCTGTTCCAGGGCCTCATGCTGCGGAATACCGAGTGATTTGCGCAGGCGCTGCGCATCACGGCGAGCCTGAACAGCTTCAGGGGATTCGATTTTGTTGGACACATCAATCTCCGGTCATGCAGGGTCGCCGCCCACAAACGCCCCCGCTGAACCAGGGATCACCAGTGTCCTACGTACCAGCAGAGCCGAATCCAGCTTCGCATCGTGGGCTGCAGGCGCCTGCCAAGCACCTGGAATTCAGTATATCTCAACCTACGATCTGCCCGAGGTTTTTGAGGCTTATCAGTAACTGGGAACCAGACGCCGAAACTTTCCGACGAACGGTAAGGGTGAAATGGCGTCCTCGTGCGTTCTTGTCGCCCGTTCAACCCCCGGCTCGGAGAATGTCATGACTCAATATGAACCTGGCCGTAGATACGCCTATTTTCGATATGAACAGACGAGCTATACCTACGAAGGCTTTACGGTCGCGCTTGGTGTTTTTTGATGATGGGCCGCGCGTGTTGGCTGCGCGGTACGACGGAGATCACACCGCGGCAGGTTTTCCCCGCGCCACGGGGGGGCAACCCGCGTTCGTTGTAATTCCCGTGGAGCTTGGATTGCCCTTCCTAAATGCACTCCACAGTCTGCCTGGCACCAGCCTTGAGGCATGGGGTCAAGCAAAGCTGCATTGACGTAGCGCTCTGCACCGGCCCGGGCGGTATTCCATCGCCCGGGCCGGTCGGTGCTGTCCAAAAAAGGCGCCAGCGCGGCACTCATGGGTTCAATGCAACGGCCGACAGGTCACAGTCACCCAACAAGCTTTGAATTCTCAACCAGGAACGCGGCGACTGGTGCCGTGCGGTCGATGCCGGCGCTGCAATGGAGAAGGATGGGCTTTGGGAGTCGGCCAAATGCGTCCAGGACTAACAGCATCTGCTCGGCTGTCGGCCGTTGGTAGTCTTGGCAGGGAACACTTTCGACGCTGAGTTTCCGAGACTCGTAGTAACCGAGGAGACCCTTGGGATGAAGCCCAATACCGCCACGCACGTAGTACCGATCAAGCTGTGCCTCTTCAAGTAGCGAGATGATCGAGCGAAATCCGCTGCGTATTACGCGCTCTACCCATGCCTCGACAAGTGCTTTCGCCTCGGGTCGCAGGGGATTGCGTCCGCCAAAAGTAATGTGGTCCCGCAGCGGTCGCTGCGCGCAGGCAAGCGTATCTTGAATTACCCAAACCCACAGTTCCGACTCATCTCCCCTGTGGAGCTGTCGTCGTATACGGGAGAGTTCGTCTCGGATTCTGTTGGCGTCCACGTTTTTGGCTGTTTTTTCCGATAGTCGGCTACTATTTAGGTGGGTGGAAAGCGTTCCTTGATTGGGGCGGCATCGACGGTCCTTTGTTCCCTGCCTTCATCTTGCTGTTTCCGGCTCGCCAAGATCCATCTCGCGAAGACGCAACTCCGGGAAAAGGAAGTCGACGAGGGGCAGGGGAGCTACATCTGCGACCACGCTCACATCCCTGGCGCCGAGGAGCGGCGTGTACTGCCGTACTCGCTCCTGCCATGCCTTGCCGTCTGCGAGATCGCGACCCGTTCCGCAGATTTGAATGGCATGGAGGAAGTAGCGCAGGTACTTCGCCTTGCCGGGATATATGTTGTGGGCTACCTCCTTCATCGACCTGAACTTGAATCCCACCGGCCGGTCGGCCTGAGCGGATAGCAGCGTCATGATTAAGGTCCAGGGTAGTGAGCCCGGATAGCGATCGAACTGGAAGCCGTGTTTTCGGGCGTCGCTCCTAAGCGCATCCCAGACTTCCAGATCGTTGGCTCTCGTCCGAAGATACGCATGGATGTAGCGAAGGAGCCGCTGGCGGAAGGCTTCAGCCGCCTGCTCCGCCCGTTGTCGCACTGCGGCCTCACGTTGGAGGCGTAGCCGCTCGACCTCGCCGTCGTGATCGAAGTAGAACGCCCGCTGACCAGCCAGGTCCAGGGTCAGTTCGGCAAACCCGATCAGTGCGCGCTGCAACTTGCTGCCGGCAGCATCCCCGGGCAGCGCCCAACAGCAGCCCAAACGGAACGCCCCAGCGGCGTTCGACGCCGCCAGAGTCTTGGCCGTGACAACGAAGGCGTTGCAGTTGTTGTTGTAGAAGATGTCGTCTTCAGTGAGGCGGCGCGCCGCGTCGTCGAAATGATCGAAGACCCAGATCAGCAAGGCGCCCTGCTGGCGGTAGAAGGATCGCCGCTCCGCCACGACGCGCACGAAGGTAGTCGACAGCTGAATCTCGAAAGCGACCGGCAAGCCGCGGTAGCAGGCGCTGACGTCCGGCTTGCGCCACTGTTCCTCGTCGAAGCTTTTCCACACGGCCTCGACTTTCACGTCAGCGAAATTGGAATCGGCCTGCAGGCTCTGCTGGAGTAAGGCCTTGACGCGCAGGTGCGGTTCACTCTCTCTCTGGCCGTGGAACTTGCGAGCCAGAATTTCGCGCTCGGATAGCAGTCCCCTAGTCCGCGCCGGGCAACTCCCGTCCTCGATTTTATGCCGAAAAAAGAAGCGGCCACGATCCGGTGTAGAGACCAGATAGACGGGTACGTTACAGGTCGAGCAGACGTAACCGCGGCGCCCCTCTATCTCGTCCTCGTACAGGCGCAGCCGCAGCTTACTAATCGCGCCGTCGTCCTCGTTGATCAGCTGCTTCGAGGCCAGAAGCTGTCCGGTACTGAGATCTCGGACCTCATTGATTTCAGGGTTCGCGACTGAGAGGGCGGGCACGTATTCATGCTTATGCGCCAGAGACACAAAGTCAACAACCGCTGGGCGTCTCGCAGCCTGCGTATCTCCGTCTTGCTTCGATCAGCGCCGCGAGGTGCTGGGCCATCTCGGAAAAGCCGCTGACCACCTCGCAGGGGAAGGCGCTGCGTAGCGGCGCCAGCTGGGGGTCGTTGAGAAAGTTGGCGAGCTTGCGGTCGGTGTAAAAAGCGGCTGCCAGTGGCAGCGCGCTCGCGGCGGCCTCGAAGTCGGCGACGTCACCATGGTGGAAGCGGCGGGTGGGATCAGCTTGCATCAGGCCCCATAGCGTAACGTTGATGCGGATGGTAGGAAACGCGGCGCTGCCTGGATTCTGGTCCCAGAGGTAGAGGCAGCGCAGGACCAGCAGTTGACGCAGTTCGTCTTCCATCTCCCGCTTGAAGCGCTGGCAGTGAAGCTCAATCAGGCTCTTAAACACACCGACCATCGCTCTGAACAGTTCCGGGGCCTTGATGGGCGTTGCGAGCTTGGTTTCGTTGAGCTGGTCGGTCAGCGCCTTGTTGTCCCAGATTTTCTTGCGGTGTGCCCTAGTGAACTCCAACTGGTCGCTGAAGGAGCACTCGGTGATGATGTCATATCGCGTCTTGTAGTAAATGTGAGCGACGAAGTCCGGCGGAATCTCGTCGGGCCGCGACATATTGATGGGGTCAACCAGCTCCATGGGCCTGCGCAGGAACTCAGCAGGGTGGCGATATTCCTCGCTGTCCCCGGCCTCTATTCGCCGCAGCTCCACGTCGAACAAGGTGTGATCAGTCTCGACACAGAAGCCCTGGCACATCTCGTCAACAAAGCCGATCAGTGATGCGCGGGTGGCATTGTCGGCGATGGCGTCGAGTTCGAAGAAAGTGCTCAGCCCTATGGGAAACAGAAATCTGCTGCTCGCCACGGCGCGCGCGATCTGACGCTCGAAATCCCGCATCTCTGCGGTGACGCGTTGCTTGTTGATGCGGACGTTGGCGATGGTGAGCCAGGCATTGGTATCGAGGTAGATGATGGTGCGGTCCGCGACGCTCTGGGCTCGCTTGAAGCGTGACGCCTTGATGTGCTCGGCATAGCTGACCCACGGTCGATCGAGATGGGCCATGCTGCGCTCCATCAGCGCCTTGCGGTCACGGATTACCCGATCGAACTTCGTTGACATCGCTGCTGTCGGTGTTCTTTGATTCGCGATTTGCGTATACGCAACTGGTCTGAATACATATGTCCGGCTAGGGTTCTGAACTTGCGGCTGCGGGGCCCTCAGGGGGTTGGGCGCGCTGGCGCGCTGTTTCGGCTTGGGGCATCAGAAACCGTGCTAGATCGGCGAGGACTTCCTCGAAGGGGGCGGGCGGCAGCGTCAAATTCGCAACGAAGGCAGTCCATTGTCTGGCCTTGGCGTCGTCGCGGGCAAACTCGGTGGTCAAGGCATCCGGGGGTGTGGTGGGGATTTCCGTTCCGCGACGCCGGAACGTCGCCGCGATCGCGCGTGGCAGGCGGTCGCCTTCGAACTCGTATTGCTTGGACAGGACCCAGATGTCGTAGAAATCTTTCATCCGGCTGTTGGCGCGACCGAGCATGACCATCGCCTGGAATTTCTCGGCGATGACCGTTTCCTGCGGGTACGCGCGCAGATGTGGTGCCGGCATGCCTAGCAGCACCGGGAGATCGATTTCCTCGAGACCGGGTTCCACCGCATCGCCAAAGCCGATGTCGATGGTGATGGGGATGCGTGCGCCTGCGAGCTGCGCTGTAGTACGTAGGCGCAGACCGCCGTATGCGAGTTCTTCTCGGATTTGATCGACCCGTAGTCCGTCGAGGTCAAAGATCAGACCGTCGTCTTCGACTTGGGTAGCGCAGATCTCTCGGAAAACCGCGAGCATCAGGTCAGCGGCCGGGTCGCCAAAGCCGAGCAGGTCGAGATCCCGGGTGGGGCGATGCGGCTCGTCAAACCAGGTCGTTAGTAGCATGGCGCCCTTGAGCGCGAACCGGCCGCCAAATTGCGAGCGGCTGAGCCTGTAGAGGAATCGTTCGAGGGCGTAGCGGACCAGCAGAAGGTCGAGCGGCTGCTGCCGTTCTCGGGCCAGCGTTTGCAACCGCGCCCGCACCGATGCTCCCACGTTGCGGATTGGCTTAGCCATCGAAGGTGAGGGTTTCCAGGTAGGGCTGCATGGCCTTCCAGACGCCCGCCGCGGCAGCTTGCGCGGCGATCTCCGAGGGACTGGCCTTTCGCTGTTTGATGGCAGCGCGCAGTCCTTCGATAGCCAGGTTGGTACCCACCGTGCGGCGATACCGGAAGACGTCGGCCAGGGTTTTGGCAACGCCGAAAATCCGCACGGGCGTACCCTCGATGTGGTGAATCTCGACGCCGGATTTGAGCTGCTGGTCCGGGAACCGGCTGAAGTGTAGCGGTGGATAGGTCACGCGCGGCTTCCAGTCTTTGGCGCCGATGGCCATCCAGATTTTGGGGGGCACTTGGTCGGTGAGATCATGGAAGGCGAGTGCCGAAACCAGGCAAACCACCCCTCTGGGAACCAGCTTGGAGGCCTCGGCCAGTGCATGATGCGCATCCAGCGGTGCATCGGGAAGCTGATAGAGACCGCGGGACAGGCGCACGATGCTGCCTTGGCGTTCGAGGCGGGAGATCGTGGCGGCCGTAATTCCATCGCTCATGAACTCGGACAGCCTGACCATGCCCCGCTGATGGAGCATGGATACCGCTTTCGCGGCCTGTTTACTGGTGATATGTTCGTTCATGATACAAATACTCGGACAAAACTCTAAATCAACCGATGTTTTGTATCAAGTGCTGGCGCTTGAGCGACGTATATATACGTCACCCAAGCGCCAGATTTATAACGCTGATACCGACAGCACATGCTCTATATGGTCATCGTCGACCTTGCCCTTGAGCTGGATGTACTGGTTCAGAAGAACAATTAGCCGAGCCTTCTTCTCCAGCGGCAGTTTCAGCCGATTCTTGGCCAGGTGCTGTTCCACCTTGATGATGATCTCGGCCAGCAGATCCGGCTTGGTCGGCGTCTTGATGCTCCTGGGATCGTTGCCCGGTCCGGATAGCAGCCACACAGGATCGACGCTAAACATCTCGTAAAGCGCTTTGATCGCTTCGGCCGAAATGGTCCGCTCGCCGATCTCGTAGTTCTGATAGGTGCGGGGCGCCAGACCGAGGCGCTGAGCGAACTCCGGTTGCAGCAGCCGGGCTTTCTCCCGTACCGCCTTGAGCCGCTCACCAACTTCGACGTCAAAGGGGTTTCTTGACATGACACCCAAACGTGCGTATTAATAATCCCGAATTTGCGTAAATGGTATCACATGGACGTGATCCTGAAAACCGGCTGCGCCCCCTACGGACGCTGGGCGGCGCAGCCATGAAGCACAACGTCTTTACCATCCGCTTGGCGCCGGAGACGGCAGCACAGGTCACGCGCGAAGCGGTGCGGCGCGGCATCACCCGGACCAGCTGGGCTGCGCACCTGATCGAGCGTGGCCAGGTCGTGGAGAGCCTGGAACGCCTGATACCGGAAGCACTGTCATCCCTTGGAGGCAATGGAGGAGGCGGAGGCATCCCAGCGCAGGTCATCGAGCGGGTGGTCTTCGCCGCCTGCTTCTCCGAAGCCATCCTGAAGAAGCTAAACGCGAGCCTGAACCGCTCCTCGTCCGAGCTGGGCACGATTGCCGCCCAGGCCCGGGATCAGGCCCAGGCGGAAACCGCGGCGCTGATGAAGGCCGGAGGTTAGGGGCCGTGCGCAGCTGGATCGTCCTTAGCATCGCCGGCCTCGTCGCGGCGGCGCTGTACTTCGTGACCGCAGCATCCTGGGACCAGTTGGCCTACTGCAAGGCAGCTATGGTCTCAGACTTGCGCGCTGCGATGGCTTTGCCGTCAAAGCCGATTCTGGTGCGGTTGGGTGCTGGCGACAGTCATTTCGTCGATGCCGACGCCATGTTGGCCTATTTCGGTCAGGTTCCCGGATGGCGCTCCCACCTGATTCTGCTCTGCCTCTCCAGCTTGATCTGCGGCGGGTTGGCGGTGTGCATGGTCGTAGCGGCGTTTCCGGTGCTGCTTCGACGAACAGATGGCCGCGAAAACCATCGGCGTGGCGCCTTGATGGATTCGATGGCTCCAGCTTTGTTCCGTGGCGACCTGCGGCGAGCTTGGGCAATCGGAGCGGGACTATCAGCCGTTGCCTGGCTGTCGCTGCACGCCATCGTTGACGCCCAGGCCGCCGCCGTGCCGGCAGCGCTGCTTTCCGATCTACCACTGCAGACCCTGCGCGCGGTGGGATGTGGATACGGACTGGCTTTTGCTGGTGTGCTGGTCCGGCTTCGCCGAAAGCCGGAAGCCGTGTCTCTGCACCTTGGGCATGTGCCGATCCCGCGGCCAGCCGAACTGTTCCACATCTTGGTGGCCGGACGTACCGGCGCCGGCAAGACCCAGGCGATCCAGCAACTGCTCCGCCCGGTCCGGGCGCGCGGCGACAGGGGTTTGGTGGCCGACCCGGACGGCGGCTACCTGGCCCGGTTCGGCCGGGATTCTGACTGCCTGCTCAATCCTTTCGATCGCCGCGGCCTTCGCTGGAGCCCGTTCGCGGAAATCCGGGCGGCCTTCGACTACGACGTGCTGGCCAACGCGGTGATCCCGCAGGGCAACACCGCCAACGAGGAGGAATGGCGCCGCTTCGGCCGTGTGCTGCTGGCGGCCACGCTGCGCAAGCTACACGAGGACGGCCGCGGCTCGGCGAAGGAAGTTCTGCACATGATCAATGCCGCGAGCGATGAGGACCTGCGCAAGATGCTGGCGGACACCAATGCCGCCGGCTTGCGCCGACACGATGCCATGTTCCATTCGATCCTCGGCGTTGTGACCCCGCACATCCAGAGCTGGGAGCACCTGATCGAGCCTGATGCTGCGCATCCGCAGTTCTCGGTTCGGGACTGGGTGCGGGACGGCACGGACTGGTTGTTCATGCCCTACCGGGACGACCAGCTCGAAGCGCTCAAGTACCTGATGGCGACCTGGACGGCCCTGGCGGTGGCGGAAGCGCTGTCCTTGCCGGAAGACCTCGGACGACGCTTCTGGTTTGTGATCGACGAGCTTGATTCTCTCGGAAAGGTGGCGTCCCTGCGCCTGGCCGCGACCAAGCTGCGCAAGCACGGCGGCGTGATGGTGGCCGGACTACAGACGGTAGCGCAGCTACGGTCCACCTACGGCCAGGACGAAGCCCAGGTGCTGCTCAGCTCCCTCTCCAACAAGCTGATCCTGGCCATGGGTGACCACGAGACCGCCCGCTACTTCCAGGAGGAGCTGGGCCAGCATGAAATCGAGCGGCGGCGAGTGAGCCGGCAGTTCGGGCGCTCCAGCGGAAAGCCGTCCGGTTCGACAACGGTGACCAGCGAAATCGTGGTAGAGCATCTGGTGCTGGCCTCCCAGCTCCAGGGCTTGAAGGAGCGGCGCGGCTACCTACGACGGGCAGGGGATGACCAGGTCCATCCCGTGCAGATCCCGCTGGTGCCGATGCCGTCCCGGTTACCAGCCTTCATCCCGGCGAGGTGAACTATGGCACTTGCCAAGAACATCTCCGCCGGCCAGGCCGACCGCTACTACGACAAGGACGACTACTACACCAAGGATGCGGCGGCGCCTTCGCAATGGCACGGTAAGGGGGCGAGGGCGCTGGGGCTGAACGGCCTCGTCCGTCCCGAGGACTTCAAAGCCCTGGTGCGGGGTGAACTGCCGGACGGCACCACCCTGCATCGCGGCGGCAGCAACGTCCGCCGGGCAGGGACGGATTTCGAGTTCAGCGCGCCGAAGTCATTTTCGATCCAGGCGCTGGTGGTCGGCGATGAGCGTTTGGTCAAAGCGCATCAACAGGCGGTGGCCGTTGCCCGCCAGCGCATCGAAGCGACCGTCGCCACCCGCGTGACTCGGAATGGCAAGACCACGTTGGAGTTCACCGGTAAGGCGGTCATCGCGGAGTTCCTGCATACCACCAGCCGCGGCGGCGATCCGGACCTGCACAGCCATGTCGTGGCCTTGAACATGACCCAGCGCCAGGACGGGCAATGGCGCAGCGTCGACAACGAGGCGATGTACCGCGAGCAGCGCCTCATGTACCAGATCTACCTGTCGGAGCTGGCACGGGCCGCCAAAGCGCTCGGCTACGAGATCACCACCGGCAAGCACGGCAACCCGGAGCTGGCCCATATCAGCCGGGAGCAGATCGAGCAGTTCAGCAGCAGGGCGCGGGAGATCGAGGCGGTGCTGAAGGCCCAGGGCTTGACCCTTGAGACCGCGACGCCCAGGCAGAAGAAGGCGGCAACGATGAAGACGCGCCGGGCCAAGCAAAAGTACGACCGCGCCGAGCTGGAAGGCCGGTGGCGCCAGCGCGCCGCAGCCATCGGAATTCGAAACTCGAAACCTGGAGAGCCTGGCATGACCAAGATCGGCAAGGATGATGCGCTGTCGGACGAACGGGAGGCGGCGCGGGAGGCTGTCGACTTTGCCCTGGCCCACCTCGGCGAGCGCGAAGCGGCGTTCGAGCGGCGCGAAGTGCTGGCCGTCGCGCTGCGAGAGTCGCGAGTCGTGAGCTATGAGGCCATCAATGCTGAGCTGAATCGCAGGCAACGTAACGGTGAGGTCATGCCCTCACCGAACGGCCAAAGGGTCACCACCCGGCAAGCGCGCGACATCGAAATCCGGATTCTGGCGATCGAGCAACTGGGGCGCGGCAAGGCTGCGCCCATTGCCGCATCTCCGGAAGTCGCGCGCCGCCTGACAGATCGCGACCTCAACGTCGGGCAGGCGGGGGCAGTGCAGCTTGCGGCGACGACCAGCCATCAGGTCGTCGGGGTTCAAGGTCTGGCGGGAAGCGGGAAGACAACTATGCTCCGCACGTTCCAGGAGTTCGCCGCGGAACGCGGCTACCGAATCCTGGCCCTGGCGCCTTCGCATAGCGCGGTACACGCGCTCGACAAGGCCGGCATCGAGGCCAAAACATTGCAGAGCTGGTTGAAGGACCGCGAGGCCGCGACAACCCTGACGCGGCAGACGGTCGTTGTGCTCGACGAAGCCGGCCTAGTCGGCAACAAGGACATCCTCACCGCGATGGAGCGGGTCCGCGGCGCCGGCGCGCGCCTGATTCTGGTGGGGGACAAGAAGCAATATCAAGCCGTGGAGGCCGGCCGCGCCTTTGCTCAGCTTCAAGAGCGGGGTATGCCGACCGCCCGGATGGACGAGATGCTGCGCCAGCGCGACGGCCGCCTTGCCAAGGCCGCGAAGCTGTCGGTAGAGGAACCGGCTCGGGCCCTCAAGCATTTGGAAGTGAGGGAAATCAGCGATCCGGCGAAGCGCTATGAACAGATTGCTGCCGCCTACAGCAGCCTAAGCCGCGACGAACGTAGCGATACCTTGATTCTGACCGGCACCAACGAGGCTCGCATCGGCTTGAACGACGCCGTCCGCAATGCGCTCAAGGCGAGAGGCGAGCTTTCGGGCCCCACGGCGGTGCTCCGCATTTTTCGGCGCAAGGACCTGACCGAAGCGGAGCAGAAGCGGCTGGACCGCTATGCGGTCGGTGACGTCATCCAGTTTCAGAAGGACTACCGGTCTCTCGAAGTTGTGCGCGGCGACGTATACGAGGTCACCGCGGTGAAGCCCGATGGCCTGTCGGCGAAAGGAGATTCGGGCCGCGAGATCCACTTTGCGCCTGCCCAACTGAGCGGCAAAGGGTTGACGGTAGGACGGATCGAGCGGCGCGAGGTCGCGCCGGGAGAGGCGCTGCGCATCACCAGCTTGGATCAGGCGAAAGGGCTCAAGAACGGTGACCGCGCCCAGGTCGATTCGATCTCCAACCGCGCGGTTGTCGTCACCACGCACCACGGCGAACGCCGGGAGCTACAGACCGATCAAGTCCTGCCGGTTGAGTATGGGTATGCGGCAACTGGACACAGCGCCCAGGGCCTCGGTGCAAAGCGCGTCCTGATGGACCGCGACACCACCGCGGCTACCACCAACCATCGCAGCTTCTACACCGACCTGACGCGGGCGAAGGAAGCGGCGGTCATCTATACGAATGACCGCCGTGCTCTGCCGCGTGCAGTGCTGCGGCAGAGCGAGAAGGCCGCGGCCCTTGATGTCGTGCGCGATCGGGGTGGGCATGAGCCACCGTCCAGTTCGCTATTGAGCGGAGCGGCACAGCAAAGCCGCAGCACAGCCAAATCTCAACCGGCAGGCGCAACCGTGCCGTAGGAGGTCGCATGTCCAGGAAAGCCCTCGCGTTGTCGCCAGGCCATCGCCGCAACCGTCGCCGTCGCGCCAAAGGCGCGGATCGCGTCGAGGCGATCGAGGAGCGGCAACTCAGTCTTTGCTTCGAGTCGGCGGCGCCGGCCACACCGGTTACGGCCGTAAACGATCTCGCCACGCCAAAGCTGGGACGGGCAAGGCGCAAGTCGCCGGAGCCAGTTGGCGGCGCCCCGGAGGAGGCGCGGCCTCCTAATCGGGAAGACGGCGCCGCACCGCCGGCGCCCGCAACTGCGGAGCCCGAGGCGGACGCTGGCGGCGATGTGCTGTTGCGATTGCCGGCGGTGAAGGCGAAAACCGGTCTCGGTCGTTCAACGATCTACGCCGACATGAAGAAGGGCGTATTCCCGCAGCCGCGCCGCATCAGTGCCCGCTGCGTCGCATGGAGTTCCACGGCGATCCAGCAGTGGATCGACGCGAGGCCGAATACGAAGGCTTGAGCAGTCATGTCTGTCGCCGTTGCGCGCGCCGGGGCGCCAGTTAAATTTGCGAAAGGCTTCTACTACGCACTGCTTTTAATCCGTTCAGCAGACTTGCCATGCAAGCCATACTTGCGGAGTTTGTCTACCAATGTGAGGCGACGAGTATGAAGAAGCTTGGCAGCGTGCGCTACTGTACCGTTACATTGGTATAGCGCTCGGCGGATCAGCGATATCTCGACACTTTCGATGTAATCCTTTAAGTCGATACCGCTGCTTGGTATCTCTCCTTCGAGATCCAATAATCCAGAAGTGCCTTCGTTTGAAGTCTCGCTACTGTCTTCCATTACCGAACTCATGATCCGCGCCGAGCGATTCACCGGTGCGCCGCAATAGCGTGATGGGAGATCAGCAGTGGTAACCAATCGATCTGGATACAACACAGCCAGTCCGTTGATCAGCTTTGCCAATTCGCTTACGTTGCCGGGCCAGTGATAGGTGCAAAGTGAATGCACGGCGTCCGGCGCTAGCGTGACGCTGCTAGCACCGGCGCTCTTTCGCGCTGACACCAAATCGTCGATCAACAGAGGAAGGTCCTCTGGGCGGTCGCGCAGGGGCGGCAGCTCGATCGTACATGCATTGATTTGGTCGTGGAGGTCTTCACTGAAGCCGCCTGTCCGGACTGACTCTTCCAGATTGTGCTGCGTAGCCGCGATGATGCGCACATCGCTACGTACGCCATCGCTGGAGCCCATGCGGCTATAGTATCGTTCTTGCACTAACTGCAGAACCTTCATTTGCACGAGCCAGGTCATCTCCCCAATCTCGTCGAGAAACAACGTTCCTCCCTCCGCCATCTCGACGCACCCGCGCCGCGCCGTTGTCGCCCCATCAAAGGCACCTTTCTCGTGACCGAAGAGCATGCTTTCCTGCTCCTCGCTACGGATCTGCGCGCAATCGAACGTTACAAAAGGCTGATCACCGCGCATGGAGTAAGCATGGAGCAGGCGGCCAACCGCTGATTTGCCTGCGCCGCTTTCCCCTACAATCAACACTGTGTGGTCGTGTCGAGCTGCATCGAAGATCGCTCTGCGAGCTGCTCTTATCGCTTGCGAGCTACCGGTAGGGAAAGGCATTTCATCGAGGGAATCTGGCCTGACACAAGCACCAGACAACCCTGCTCCGTATCCAAGAGCAAACTCCGTGCAACCAAAACCCGATGGTGGCTTGGCTCTTGGCCAAGCCCCGTCGCGATCACCGTGATCTCTGAGGCGGTCGCGCTCAAGCAATGCAGAGATCTTGAACAAGAACCTCCCCAGCTCCGGATACTTAAGTAGCATGGACACGGGGCAAGGATCGGAGTTTTCGCAAGTATCGAGGTTCAACTTCCGGATCTCAGATGGGCCCGTTCCAACGTGGTCCGGAGCGATAACATCACCGTAACGAATCGACGCGCCAAACAAGCCAGCCCCGATCGCTACCTGCGGGTCACCATTGAGACCATCAAAGGCGAAGTTCTCATCGTCATTCTTTAACGCATCGTTCAATGTCTCGATGTCGTCGTAAAGAGACCTGGCAAATGCGAGCTTGAGACGCGCATCAGCAATATCTTCCAGGTCAGCTGTCCAGCGCAGGAAGTACTCTTCCCTATCTGCACGCAGGCGTTGACTGGCCGCAAAGAGCATCATTTGAGCGGCAGAGGTGCAAAGCTCCAAGATGCCGTCCGGAGCCCACTCTTCGTCGATTTCGTCGCCGATGTTCATATGTTCACCTGAATTGTCAGGTCGCTATGCCTATTCGTGAGATGGACCCAGTGCCATCCTGCTGGGGTTCGCAGGATTCGTCTGGCGTCATCCACGTCAAGACGTTGTCGAGCGTGATCGAATAGCGTCGAATATCATCAAGGCCCTGGCTCAGTAATAAAATGCCCTTCTGACCTTGCTTTCGGACGATATCGAAATCTGGTAGCGGCGGGAAACCGAGTTCCCGTATGGTCAAGATTAGCAGTTCGTGGTTGCTGTCCTTGACCGGCTTGCCGCGTGAGTCGTCTTCCTGGATATGCCAGCCATCCGAATAGAGGGGGCCGATGACCCCATGCAAGCTGCGCGACTCCATTCGGCGTGCTTCCGCGTAAATGGACGCCGCCGAACAGGCGAGGCTGCCTACAGGGTAGCCTTGCTGCTCCGCATATTTAGAAGTGACCTTAGTTATAAACGTATAAAGTGCGCCAGCCGTCGCTATGGGACACTTGCCGCTCGACAGCTTCTGTTGGAACGCACCCAGCATGAGAAGCCGCACTGACGAGGACAACCTCGCAGGGCGCTCTCCACGCTCGAGCCGCATGAGCAGGATGCCCTACGGTCTGTCGGGGAACGCTGTGCTGTAAGCCATCCATCCGGGGCAGCAGCCGGGTGGTTGGACGACACGCACCAACGTGGGGTAGGTCAAGGCGGCTATTGGCAATGCCACTATGCCGGACATTGGGTTTCGATTTTCCATCAAATTTCCTCCGGGCATCAAAGAGAATTCGGCCCATCGCAGGCTAACATCGCCGTGCCAGCCCCCGCTAACAACTTTATGCAGCGACCGTGGGGAGCATCAAATTGCGGGATACGGTGGAGACGCGCAGCCAGCCTAGTCGAGCGCCAACCCGATCAAGCTGAACGGCGTCGGCAGAACTGATGTTTTTCTCGACCTTCCGCACAGACTCCAGCAACCTTATGCGCCGGTGCAAAACGTTGGAGGCGCGGCCACCTTTGCTTTGATTTAATGGCTGCGAAATCGGCGCTGGAACGAGGTGCAACATGAGTGCAAATTTCGGCAAGGCGGTCACGGTCGCTGTTGCGTTCGACGTGGTGCTCGAGGTGGTCCAGGAAGTTTGTGGTGGGCTTGGGCACGCCATTTCCTGGCTTCCTCTGGGTGGCGATCACTTCAAGCAGGTTGGAATTCTGGTCCTGGGCGTCGTTGCGCTCAAGGAGATCATCGTGGTGATCAAAGAGGTCATCGCCGACATCAAGGCGGAGGAGGCGAGCGGCGAATAGGGGCCCAGTTCGGGGCGGACACCACTTCACTGGATCTTATGCGACGAAACGCTGCGCCTCGACCGGGATTTCGGCGTATAGCTTTTGCCGCATCGGAGCGACATCTATGTGACGGCTGGTCTTGAGGCTCCCAACCGGCCGAAGCGAAGAGGTCCGAGGACTAGAATCTATGTAGACGAGTTGGGACGTTCTCGGACGGTGCTGGACCCAACTATCGAGTCACACGATGCTTAAAACATGTCCGAAAAGAGCCAGAAAATCCGCTGTATCCAGGCCTGTATCCAATGAAGAACAAGTAAAATAAAATAACAAAAAATCAAATACTTAAAACTATATCCGACAACCAGGTGCAGAACATCGAATAGCGTCCGCAGCCTTCCGCCGGCAATCGTTTTTGCCTTTGAAGTCAGTTGAGCGCCTGCGTCTTGCCGGCGCGCAGAATATCCAGGCGCCGGCGTTTCCCCCACGTCGGTCCGGACACGCTTAACTCCGCGCTGAATGACCTGAACGTCGAGGCCATTCACTTCATCGTCCATGATCTGCGCCATACAGCACTGATGCCGTTGGAGAACCATTACGGCAGGCTTCTGGAGACATCCAAAGTGGCTTCGCTTTTTACTGCGTAATAGCTCCATATCGTCAGGCCCTTGGCCGATGCCAAGGGCCTGACGCCTCGCAGCTCCTGTCGGTTACAGCTTGCTGAGTAGCGAACTCAGACCGCTGAGTGCGGAGCTGAGGCCGCTCGACAGAGTGCTGGCCAGACTGCTGAGCGAGGTGCCGGACAGGCCCAGGCTGGACAGCGTGCTGGTCGAGGACAGGCTCGACAGGCTATTCACGGCTGCAGTCAGATCGCTCTTGAAAGTAGAGGTATTTCCCGCTGCCGCAGCGGTGACGGCGCCGGCCAGGTCGCCCAGCTCGGCCTCCAACAGCGTGGCCAGGGTGGTGAAGCCGCTGCTGCCGCTGCTGCTCCCCAGATCAGTGGCTAGTGTGGTGAGCTCGGTCTGCAGGGTGGTGAGCTCGGCGCTCAGCGTACTGGAGCTGGGCAAAGAGCCGGACTGCAAGCTGCTGACCATGCTTTGCAACGTGCTGATGATGGTGTTGACCTCGCTGCTCTGGGTGGCAGTCAGGGAGCTGCTACTGGCAAGCGAAGTGAGGGCGGCCTCCAGGTCGGAGGCGCTGCAGGTCAGGGCATCGGCCACATCGGTGGAAACAACGGAGCTGCCGCCGGAACTGCTACTGGAGCTGCTGGAGCTGGCGGCTTCCGACAGGGCATTCACCGCGTTCAGCAGTTCGGACATGGAGTTCACCAGGTCGCTGGACGCGGAGCCCAGGGTGGAGACGCTGCTCAAATCGCTGGACAGTGTGCTCAGCCCGGTCTGCAACGTGTTGGTGGGGCCGCTGATTGAGGTCGGGCAGCTGACATTGCTGCCGGAACTGCCGCCCGAACCGCTGCCAGAACTGCTGCTCGAATCGTTGCTGCTGCTGCCGCAACCGCTCAGGGCGACGGCGCTGCCGAGCAGCAGGGCAGCCAAGAACGGGCGGCGGTCGAATGTGGATCTGCGCATGATGAGTACTCCCTCGTGTTGGCCCCTCTGGTGCGGGGGGAGATTGAATAGTGATTTAGGTGCCAACCCATGCGCCGCTGCGAGGACAGGAGGGTGACGGGGACGGCCGAACGGCATCACGCGGCTCAGCTTTGTAAAGCTTTGGTAAAGATGATGGGCCGAGGAGCTCTCGTCACTTCAACTTGGCATCTGGAAACATTGAGTCCATGCGTACACAACTTGGTCATCGGGGAGATCGGTCATGCGAGCGGGCTCGGGAAGCAAGGACTTTATCGGCCGCTGCGTTGCGACGGGGTTGGCGGCCAGCTTCAATTTCAGATACCTGAGCAACTCCGGCACCATCGGCACCGGTCTGAGCCATGACCGAGATGTAGCGGTCAGCGTCAGCGATGCCGGCAGCAGTGCACGTTAAAGCCCCGCCACCGCCGGCCAACCTGGAGCCTGCGACTGCCGGTGCCGCGCTTACCAAGGCGCCCTCCGGGTTGGCCCCGATGCTTGTCGCAGAAATCGTCCGCGCCCGGAACAACGGCGCTCTTGCAGTATCAGGACTTGCGGCCTTGCGCCGCCGATCCCCCGGAGAACATGTGAAGATCTTGGTCGGAATCCCCGCTCTTTCAACGGCGGCTGTGGCATTCAGCCTCGTCCTCGCCGCCTGCGGTGGAGGCAACTCATCACAAGGCGGCAGCGCGTCCTCCGGCGGCAACTCTTCCTCCTCCGGCGGTTCCTCCTCCGGCAGCAGCAGTTCCTCCGGCAGCGCCGGCTACAACTGGACCGCACTCGGCAGTGCGCTGGATTCCTACCTCACGACCACCAGTCCCGCGCCCAGTGGTTCCGTCGACGGCTACAGCTTCCTGGTCTACAACAAGACGGGCGTGCTCTACACGCGCGCTGGTGGCAATCAGACCGTCGACTCGGTGGTGGCGCTGGCCTCGGCTTCAAAGATGCCTTCCGCGGCTGCGATCATGACCCTGGTCGATAGCGGCAAGCTCGATCTCGATACCACGGTTTCGACATACCTGGCAGGCAGCGGCGTGACTTGGCCCTCGGACAAGGCCGCCATCACCACCCGCATGTTGCTGGCGCACACCTCCGGCTTGCCCGGGCTGGCCGACTCCACCAACCCGTCCTGCATCAATAAAGAAACCTCTACCACGCTGCGGGCCTGCGTGCAGAGCATCGCCAATACCGCCCTGGTGTCGCAGCCGGGCGCCGAGTTCAACTACGGCGGCGCCGATTATCAAGTTGCCGGCTATATCGCCACGTTGTTGTCGCGGCAAGACTGGCAAACCTTCTTCAGCGCGGCCATCGCCACGCCGCTGGCTCTGAGCACGTTCACCTATGGATCCGGCTTGCTGGTGACCAACCCCCGCATTGCGGGCGGCGCGCGCAGCGACATAGCGGATTACGCGACGATTCTGCAGATGTTGCAGAACAACGGCGTTTACAACGGCGCACAAGTGCTGTCGGCCAGCAGCGTCGCAGTGCTGGAGAACAACGCCATCAACGGCCTGCCCAAGGCCCACACACCGTTCCCTTCCAGCGTCGCAGCCGACTATCCGGGGTACGGCCTGGGCCTGTGGACCGAGAGCGCCGCGCTCTATTCCGGCAGCCCAGGCCCGGAGTACAGCGACCCCGGTCTCTACGGCACATGTCCCTGGATCGACAACGGCCTGGAGTATGGCGCCATCGTCTTGATCGACCAGGACGTGACGACAGGCCTTTCGATGTGGAACGCGGCGCGCAGCCAGATCATCAAGCAGCTCGCCGGCGGCTGAGGGCAGGCCGGGCCGGCGGCCCTTGGGTCCCCGTCGCTGTAAAGGGGCGGTAAAAATGTCCGACCATCTGCTTGGTGCCTGCTAAATTGCCATTTCTTCCGTTTGATCAAGATCAATGCGGGCTCACGCAAGCTCAGACAAAGTCGCCGCACGTCAGTCGGGCGATTTGTACATTCGTAGTGAATAACTCTTCGAAAGTCGATATGAGATTGCCAAGGTGCGGCAGTCGCGAGATATGGATGCGGGTCGCCATGCTCCTGGCGGGCGGCGCAGGCCTTTCAGCCTGCGTTGTTGGTCCTGACTACCACCGTCCCGAAGTTACGCTTTCACAGCGCTGGGGTAGCAGTAGCGAGGCGCACTTGGCCACCGCGCCGGACCTATCGCGCTGGTGGCAGCGGCTGGGCGATCCCACGCTGGACGCGCTCATCGACGAGGCGGTCCTGGGTAATCTGGATGTGGCCACGGCGAAGGCCAAGATCCGGCAGGCGCGCGCGAGCTACAAGGAAGCCGGTGGGGTCCTGCTGCCGGCCGTGGAGGCCACCGCTTCCGCCACGCGTAGCCGCAGCACCGCCGGCAGCGGCGCTGTCGCCGGTGCCTTCTCCGACGAGCAGAATCAATTTCAGGCTGGTTTCGATGCCAGCTGGGAAGCGGATCTGTTCGGTGCCAACCGCCGCAGCCTGGAAGCGGCGCGCTACGGCCTGGATGCGGCCCAGGAGGATCTGCGCGCCACGCTGCTCACCCTGGTCGGCGATGTGGCGCAGAACTACCTTGAAGCGCGGGGCTACCAGGCACGCATCGATCTCGGCCAGCGCACCGCCGCCGCGCAGCGCGAAACCGCCGCGCTGACCGAGAGCAAGTTCCGCAATGGCTCCGCCTCGGCCGTGGATGTGGCCAAGGCGGCTGGGCTGGCGAGCAGCACGGAGGCGCAGGTGCAAGCTCTTCAGAGCGCGTATGCGCAGGACGTACATCGCCTGAGCGTGCTGCTGGGACGCGAGCCCGCCGCACTCTCGGCCAAACTGGCCTTCCCCGCGCCGGTGCCCGATCCTCCGGGCCTGATTCCCATCGGCGTGCCGGCCGACGTACTGCGGGCGAGGCCGGACGTGCGCCGAGCCGAGCGCCAACTGGCGCAGTCCACCGCGAAGATCGGCGTGGCCGAGGCGGCGCGCTATCCCAGCGTGAGCCTCACGGGCAGCATCGCCACCTCCGGCGCGAAGCCTGGCGATCTGGCCAAAGCCTCCTCGATCAGTTGGTCATTTGGCCCCAGCCTCACCATCCCGATCTTTCAGGGCGGACAGCTCGAGGCCGCGGTGGAACTCGCACAGGCGCAGCGCGACCAGTCCTACCTGGGTTGGCGCGCCGCAGTGCTCACGGCGCTGGAAGACGTGGAAGACGCTTCCGTGGCGCTCAACCAGGAGCGCAGCCGCAAGGAGCGTTTGGCAGAATCCGCCAAGGCCTACGGGGAAGCCGCGCGCCTGGCCAGCGCACTCTACCGCAGCGGTTCTACCGGATCCCTTGAAGTACTGGACGCCGAGCGGTCGCTCTACTCCGCCGAGGACTCCCTGGTCGCAAGCCAGGTGGCGGTTGCAACCGACTACGTGGCGCTCAACAAAGCACTTGGCGGCGGCTGGGATGGAGCCGTCGATGCTTCGCTCCCCGAGGTGGCCGACAGCAACACCGGCCCACACCTCTCTCCTGCGCCGTAAAGCGATCCCGATCGGCGGACCGATTACCGACTCCTTGCAATATGACTGCCCCAAAAAACAAGAAGGTCCGGCTGTCCCTGCTCACGGCAGCTGCGATCGCCCTGCTAGTCCTTGGATTCGCCGCCAAGCGCATGTTGTTTCCAGACAATGCTCCGCGCATCTTGACGGCGGTGGCGGCGGCGGGGGACATCGAGCAGGCGGTGCTGGCTACCGGCACGCTCAAACCCGTCAAGCTGGTGGCGGTGGGTTCGCAGGCTTCCGGGCGGGTCGTCTCCCTCAAGGTGTTGCTCGGACAAGTTGTGACAAAAGGACAGCTGATCGCCCAGATTGATTCTGTCCCGCAGGAGAATGCCCTGCGAACGGCTCAGGCCAGCCTCGCCGACTCGCGGGCACAGCGTGTCGGCAAGCAGGCCACGCTGGCCCTGGCCGAATCGACGCTGGTGCGCCAGCGCCAGAACCTGGCAGACCGGACCGTGTCCCAGGCCGACTTCGAATCCGCGGACGAAGCGGTGAAGACGCTGCGTGCGCAGATCGCCTCGCTGGAGGCGCAGATCATCGAAGCCGAGGTGGCGGTGAAGACGGCCGAGGCCAACCTGGGGTATACCCAGATCACGGCGCCGACCGATGGCACCGTGCTGTCGATCGTCACCCAGGAGGGTCAGACCGTCAACGCAGTGCAGTCGGCCCCGACCATCGTCGTACTCGGCCAGCTGGATGTGATGACCGTGCGGGCCGAGATTTCCGAAGCGGACATCGTCGACGTCAAGCCCGGCCAGCCGGTCTATTTCACGATTGTTGGCGATCCCGGACGCCGGTACGAGGCCAGTCTGGAGTCGATCGAACCGGCCCCCGAGTCGGTCAAGAATGACAACAGCTTCAGTGCGAGCACCGCGACAACCAGCAGCACCTCGTCCTCAAGCTCGGCGATCTATTACAACGGCATCTTCAACGTACCCAATCCCGAAGGTCGCCTGCGCACCTATATGACCGCGGAGGTGCACATCGTCTTGGGCCAGTCCAAGGGCGTACTCACCGTGCCCTCCGCCGCTCTCACAAAGGGGAGCGACGGCCGCTACACCGTGCAGGTAGTCGACGAACGCGGCCGGATGACATCCCGTGCCGTGGAGGTGGGGCTGAACAATCGGGCCAGTGCCGAGATCCGCTCCGGTCTGCAGGCGGGCGAACGCGTCGTGGTCGGGGAGATGGCCGCCGACTCCCAGGGGTCGGCGAGCAACGCCGGCCCGCCCATGGGGCTATGAGTGGCGGAACCACTGATCCAGCTCAGCCGGGTCCGGCGCGAGTTTCCCTCGGGAGAGGGGAAACTGGTGGTGTTGAGCGACCTTGACCTGCGCATAGACCGCGGCGAAATGGTGGCGATCGTCGGGGCCTCGGGTTCCGGCAAGTCCACATTGATGAACCTGCTCGGTTGCCTGGACCGGCCCACGTCAGGCAGCTACCGTTTCGGCGGCCGCGAAATCGCCGATTTCGGTCCGGACGAACTGGCTGCGCTTCGCCGCGAGCACTTCGGCTTCATTTTCCAGAGGTACCACCTGCTGTCCGAGCTCACGGCCCTGGCAAACGTGGAGATGCCCGCCATTTACGCCGGGCGTCCGGCGGCGCAGCGCCGGGAGCGTGCCCAGGCTCTGCTGCAGCGCTTGGGGATGGCCGAGCGCACCACCCACCGTCCGGGCCAGCTGTCCGGGGGGCAGCAGCAGCGGGTGTCTATCGCCCGCGCCCTCATGAATGGCGCCGACGTGATCCTCGCAGACGAGCCCACCGGCGCACTGGACAAGCACAGCGGCGGCGAGGTGTTGCGCATCCTGGATGAACTGCACGCCGAGGGCCGGACCGTCATTATCGTTACCCACGATGCCAGTATCGCCGCCCGCGCCCAGCGTGTGGTGGAGCTCAGCGACGGTCGCATCGTCGCCGACCGCCGCAACCAGACGACGGCCACGGCGGGCCAAGCTTCGTCCGCGACGGCTCCCGTGTCCGGCGGCTCCGGGCCGCCGGACCATGGGCGGGCTACGCTGCGCGCCTTTGCTGCGCGGCTGCGCGAGGCCTTCGGCATGGCGCTGCTGGGTATGCTGTCGCACCGGCTGCGCACCTTCCTCACCATGCTGGGCATCATTATCGGCATCGCTTCGGTGGTGTGTGTCGTCGCGCTCGGCCAGGGTTCGCAACGGAAGGTGCTGGCCAACATCAGCAGTCTCGGCACCAACACCCTGGAGATCTTCCCCGGAAAGGACTTCGGCGATGTGCGTTCCGGCAAGATCACGACGCTGGTGCTGGGCGACGCCAACGAGATCGCCAAGCAGCCGTATGTGGCAGCAGTCACGCCGACGGTTTCCACCAACAGCACCGTGCGCTTCGGCGCCAAGGAAGCCAGCGCGATGATCAACGGTGTGGGCGAGCAGTACTTCGAAGCCAAGGGAACCAAGCTGGCCCAGGGCCGCTTCTTCGATGCCGAAAGCCGCGACGATATTGCCCAGGATGCGGTGATCGACGAGAACACCCGCAAGGCATTGTTCGCAGATCTGCCCGGCAGTCCGATCGGCCAGGTGATCCTGGCCGGGCAGGTGCCATGTCGGGTCATCGGTGTCACCCGTGTGCAGCAGGGCGGCTTCGGCTCCAGCCAGAATCCGTCGATCTACCTCCCCTACACCACGGTCCAGACGCGCTTTCTCGGGGACCAGTCCCTGCGCAGCATCACCGTGCGTGTCCGCGACGACGCCTCCATCGCGCTGGCGGAGCAGTCGACCATGCGCTTTCTGGTACAGCGCCACCGCTCCAAGGACTTCTTCATCGTCAATACGGCTGATATCCGCGAGACCATCACGAGCACGACGCAGACGCTGGCTATCCTGATCGGCGCCATCGCCGTCATATCGCTGATTGTCGGCGGCATCGGAGTGATGAACATCATGCTGGTGTCCGTATCGGAGCGTATCAGCGAAATAGGGCTGCGCATGGCGGTCGGCGCGCGCCGCAGCGACGTGCTGCAGCAGTTTCTGATCGAGGCCGTGCTGGTATGCCTGATCGGCGGACTGGTAGGCATCGGCGCGGCGCTGAGCTTCGGTGTGGTGTTTAATGCACTGGGCTCCAATTTCACGCTGGTCTATTCGACGGCATCCATCGTCGCCGCCTTCCTGTGCGCGAGTCTGGTCGGCGTGGTATTCGGCTATCTCCCGGCTCGCAACGCCTCACGGCTTGATCCCGTGATTGCCCTTTCGCGTGACTAGCCGGATCTACCTGATGGTCGTGCAGATTTCGTGCAACGCCGTACTGCATTTTGTGCGACGACAGCCTTGATGGCATGACCGGCTGGGCTTCGCACAGCCGCGTCGGGAGAGCTCGACCGGCTCCGGCCTGGATGGGAAGCCCAAGCGCAATGCCGGCCGCGAACCGGCGAGCGCTCCAGGTCCCATCAGTGCTAAGAGCCTGTAACAGGATGAATCGCACCTGCGTTGCAGTCCAAAATCGGGTCTGGCAAGGCGGAGGCCCCAGCGATGGTGATTCCATGGCTGGGGCTGACAACGATCGCCCGCGACACGGTGCCGCGTCAGCGTGGGTGCGGGAGGGGGCGAAGGCGGCCCCTCCCGCACCCACCTCGTTACGCTCGGGCACCGTGTCGGGGCCGCCCTGGCGCGATTTTGGGCGCAACCCT
>NZ_JONR01000050.1 GCF_000711955.1 Nevskia soli DSM 19509 | reverse complement strand
CGGCGAGTCACTTTTCTTGACGCAAGAAAAGTAACCAAAAGAACATGCCCCGGAGTTTGCGCCGCCTACGGCGGTGCCCTGCGCTTCTCGCTCGTGGCGGGGTTTTTAGACAGGCCATCCTTGGCCTGTCTAAAAACGCTTCGGCATCCTGCCTCGCCTCGCGCCAAACAGGCGCGAGCCTATGTCGCCACGAACTGCGATGCTCGGCGCAAACAACGGGGCGGAAAGTCAAAAGCAACGGCAACGGCCAAAGCCGAAGCAACATCAAAAGCGCGGTCGGTGACGCGCGCAAGCCAAACCGTCAAAGCCTCAACTCTTGGCTTTCGCAGGCTGCCGCTTCTTCGCCGCCGCCTTCCTGGCCGGAGCAGCCTTCTTCGGAGCAGCCTGTTCCTTCAGCACTTCGCTAACCCGCTGCGTATCTTCCACGTTCTCGAACTGATCCGAGATCAGTTGCCCCACTTCGCGATTGATGCGCCGGATCGCGTCATAGACCATGCCGATGCTGCGGCGCTGCTTCTCGCGCAGCTTGAGCTTGTCGTCTTCCAGCAGCCCGGACTTCTCCAGCGCGTCGAACGGCAGCGCCGCGATGTGCTGGTGGATCTGTTCCACCGAAGTCGCCCCGCGGTCGACGGCTTCCTGGATGAAGTCCTTGAGCAGTTCCAGCCGTTGCAGCGTTTTCATCCGGTTTCCTTCGAAGTGTCAGCTCGGTGCATGCAGGCAGGTTACCTGTAGTCGGAGCGCGGAGGAAGACGCGTGTTCAGGCGGCCATGCGCAGCGGCGCTTCTTCGGTGACCGGTTGCAGGCGCGCGCGACCGTTGCCGCGCGTCGGCAGGGACAGTTTGAAGATGCGCTTCCAGGTGCTCAGGGTCTGCTGCAGGAAGGTGCCGGTGTTGTAGGGCAGGCCGTACTTTTCGCAGATGGCGCGCACTTCCGGCGCGATCTCGGCGTAGCGGTGCGCCGGCAGGTCCGGGAACAGGTGGTGCTCGATCTGGAAGCTCAGGTTGCCGCTCATGATGTGCATCAGGCGGCCGCCGCTGAAGTTGGCGGAGCCGAGCAGCTGGCGCACGTACCAGTGGCCGCGCGTTTCGTTCTCCAGCACGGACTCGGGGAACTGCTCCACGTCTTCCGGGAAGTGGCCGTTGAAGATCACGGCGCAGGCCCAGACGTTGCGCGCCAGGTTGGCGGCGACGTTGCCGACGAACACCAGCGGCGCCATCGGCCCGGCCAACGCTGGGAACAGCAGGTAGTCCTTGGCCAGCTGCTTGCGCATCTTCTTCCACACCGGCTTGAAGTCTTCCTTCAGCTGCGCGCCGGTCTTGGTCTTGTAGATCAGGTACTCCTCGAGCTTGAGGTTCTGTACCGCCACGAAGTGCTGGAAGAAGGTGTGCAGGATCACGGTCAGCGGCACGTTGGCCAGGAAGCGCGGCTCCCACTTCTGCTCGGTGGACATGCGCAGCAGGCCGTAGCCCACGTCATGGTCGCGGTTGAGCACGTTGGTGTAGGTGTGATGCTCGACGTTGTGGGTCTGCTTCCAGTTCTTCGCGGTATCGGCGGAATCCCAGTCGAAGTTCTTCGAGTTCAGCGTGGGATCGCCCATCCAGTCGTACTGGCCGTGCATGACGTTGTGCCCGATCTCCATGTTGTCCAGGATCTTGGACACGGACAGGGCGGCCACGCCCAGCGGCCAGGTCGGCGGGATCATCATCATCACGCGGCCGCCCACTTCCAGGCGCCGCTGGCGCTTGACCAGGGTGCGGATGTAGTCGGCATCGCGCTCGCCGAGATCGGCCAGCACGCGGTTGCGGATGGCGTCGAATTCGGCGCCGATGGCGGCGAACTGCTTGGGGCTCAGCTTGCTGAAGTTGCTCATGCGTCTATCTCTCCGAAATCGAATGGGGGCTCAGACGTCCAGCGTCACGGTGCCGACCGGCACGCTGACGCAGATCTGGATGTCTTCCTCGCCTTCCTCGCCGAGTTGCCCGGTGCGCGTGTCGCGCACCCGGCCGGACAGCTTGCGGCAGGTGCAGGTATGGCAGATGCCCATGCGGCAACCGGCTTCCGGGCGCAGGCCCGCGGCCTCGGCCTGATCCAGCAGGGTGGCGCCGTTGTTGGCGGCCAGGCGCTCGCTGCGTGCGAAGCGCACATCGCCCTCGGCATTGGTGCTGTCGACCACCACCGGCGCCGCGGTGAAATTTTCCAGGTGCAGGCGTTCGGCGATGCCGTCCTCGGCCCACAGCTGTTGCACCGCCTTCATCATGCCCGGGGGGCCGCACAGGAAGGTGCTGGCCTCGGCGTAGTCCGGCACCGCGGCGGCCAGCTGCTCACGGTTGAACAGGCCCTGCAACTCGCCGCACTGTTCAGAGGCGGCGAAGCCGCGCAGCAGTTCCACGTTGGGGTAGCGCGCGGCGATCTCGGCCAGTTCCTCGGCATAGATCAGATCGCGGGCGGCGTTGCAGTAATGCAGGAAAGTGATGCGGCCGGCGTGGCCCTCGTCGCACAGCGTGCGCAGCATGGCCATCACCGGGGTGATGCCGCTGCCGCCGCTGATCAGCAGCACGCGCTCGGGACGCTGCTCAGGCAGGGCGAAGGAGCCGTCGGCCTGGGACAGGGTCACCACCATGCCGGGACGCGCCTGCTCACGCAGGAATCTGGAGACGAAGCCGTTGGCGTGGGCCTTGGCGGTCAGCTCGATCTTGCCGTCCGTGGCGTGCGCGGAATTGGCCGGCGAGTAGCAGCGGGTGCGGCGCACGCCGTCGATCTCGACCGTCAGGCGCACGAACTGGCCGGCGCGGAAGCCCTGCCAGTTGCCATTCGGGCGCAGGCTCAGGGTGACGCTGTCGGCCGTCGGGTGGCGCACGGCGGTGACCTCGGCGCGCACCTCGTTGACCGACCAGGTCGGGTCGAACAGTTCCAGGTAGCGGTCCACGCCGTGCGGAGTGGTCATCGCGGCAACCACACGAGAGCCCAGGACACGGCGCAGGCCGGTGCTGAGGAAGCTGGTGTTGCGGCTGGTGGCGATCATTGGCGACTCAGGTTGTGAACAAGTGTGCACAGTCTGCCTCTGCCAAAAATGAAAGTCAACACTTGTACACTGAAATTATCGAGGCGATAATGAAAAACGCAAAAAGCGTATATGGATCAATGAGTGTATAGTGTTAACAGATGTTCTTGACCAGAGCTTGATCGTGCCCAGCCGTGAGGATTTCCCCCCCACTACCGCCCCCGAACGGGAGGAAGTGGGTGGGCGTGGTTCGCGCAAACAGCGCACCCGCGAGGCCCTGCTGGAGGCCGCCCTGCGCCTGATGCGCGAGGGCCGCAGCTTCACCGGCCTGAGCCTGCGCGAAGTGACGCGCGAGGCCGGGGTGGTGCCCACTGCCTTCTATCGCCACTTTCACGGCATGGAAGAGTTGGGCCTGGCCCTGGTGGAAGAGGGCGGCGTGACGCTGCGCCGCCTGCTGCGCGAGGCGCGGCGCAGCGACGTGCAGTTCACCGACATGATTCGCGGCTCGGTGCTGGTCTACAAGCGCTACGTCGAGGACAACCGCCTGCAGTTCCTGTTCATCGCCGGCGAGCGTGCCGGCGGCTCGCCGCAGATCCGTGAGGCGATCCGCCGCGAGGTGACGCACTTCACCAACGAGATGGCGCAGGACCTGCGCGGCCTCGGCGCCTTCCCCGGCCTCTCCACCGGCACCCTGCAGATGATCTGCGGCCTGGTGGTGAACTGCATGCTCAACGCCGCCATCGACATTCTCGATCTGCCGCCCAACCAGCCGCAGCAGGAGCAGGAACTGCTGGAAAACTTCGTGAACCAGGTGCGCCTCATCTTTCTCGGTGCGCAGCGCTGGAAGGAAAAATCCCCGGAGCGCGGCGCAGCGGAAAAAACGGCCTAGCCGCCGATTCTCGCCGGCTGCGGCAGGTTCAAGGTTACCCGCAGGCCGCCGCCATCGCGGTTGGCCAGGGTGATCCTGCCGCCATGCGCCTCGACGATTTCCCGCGCCAGCGCCAATCCCAGGCCGGTGCCGCTGCGCTTGGTCGAATAGAACGGCAGCAGCGCATTGGCCAGCACCTGCTCGCTCATCCCGGTGCCGCGGTCCCGCACCTCGATGCGCAGGTCGGAGCCCAGGCGCATGATCTCCATTTCGACCCCATCCGCCGGGCCACCGGCTTCATGCGCGTTCTTCAGCAGGTTGATCAGCACCTGCTCGATTTGCGTACGGTCGAACCAGCCCTCGCTCTCCGGCAACTTGCCGGTCAGGCGGAAAGCGCGCTGCCGCTCCAGGCCATCGAGGAACGGTTCCCAGCCGATGCGTTCCGGTGCCGGCACCGGCAGCTTGGCGAAGCTGGCATAGCCGTCGATGAAGAAATGCAGGTGTTTGGCGCGTTCGCTGATGGTGGCGAAGACCCCGGGCAGCCGCTCCACGTCGCCGCGCCGCGCCAGTTCGGCGCCGGAGTGCGCCATCGAGGAAATCGGCGCCAGCGAGTTGTTCAGCTCGTGGCTGATGACGCGGATCACCTTCTTCCAGGTCGCCACTTCCTGTCGCGACAGCTCGCGCGTCATGCGGCGCACCAGGTACAGGCGGTGTGGGCGCCCTTGCAGTCTGAAGCCGCGCTGCGACAGGTGAAAGGTTTCCTCGATGCCCTCGAGCTCCAGCGAGAACAGCGCATCCTCGCCGCTCTTCATGGCCTCGCCCAGTTGCGGCGGACAGCTGCGCAGCACCGCGGCGAAATCCAGGCCGATCAGGCTGCGTCCCTCGTTGAACAGGTGGCGTGAGGCCAGGTTGGCGTAGGCCACCCGTTCCTGCAGGTCGACCAGCACCAGGGCCACCGGCGTGTTCTGCACCACCGTGTCGAGCAGCAGCTCGCGCTGCACCAGGTGCTGCCGCTGATCCCGCAGTACCTGGCCCAAGTCGTTGTGCAGGCGCGCCAGGTCGCCGAATTCATCGCGCCGCGTGGCCGACAGCGAGAAGCTGAAGTCGCTGTCGCGGTAACTGGCCACGGCGCCTTCCAGGGCGCGCAGCAGCCGCGTCACCGGATCGCTCAGCAGCCCGCCCAGCCATAGCGCGACGGCCAGCAGGATGGCGCCGCCGAGGGGAACGGCCACCCAGGGATTGCCGATGGCAAGCACCAGGAATACCCCCAGCAAGGCACCCGCCGTCATGGCGGCGGCCAGTATCAGGCTCAGCTTGCCTTGCAGCGAGTACAGGCGCATCGATTCGATGGATGGGTGGAAATCGTCGCGCCGATTGTGGCGCAGCGGCCGGGCGATGGCGAACCAGTCAGCTAAGCGTCGGGCGGCGTCAGCCCGAATTTCTCCAGGCGGCGGTACAGCGCCTGGCGGCTCAGCCCCAGCGACTGCGCGGCGCGGCTGACCACGCCGGAGGCCGCCTTCAGCGCGGCCTCGATCTGCTCGCGGTCGGGCTCGTTGCTGGCGCCGGGGGCGATGCGCCGCGCCGGCAGGTTGAGGTCGGCCGGAACGATCAGGCCGTCGCGGCACAGCAGGCGCGCACGCTCGATCGCGTTCTTCAGCTCGCGCACATTGCCGGGCCAGGCATGGGCCAGCAGCGTTTCGCGCACTTCGTCGGAGAGCCGGGCCATGCCGCCGAGGAAGTGCTCGGCCAGTGGCATGATGTCGTCCGGCCGCTCCGCCAGCGGCGGCAACGCCACCTCGATGACGTTGAGCCGGTAGTACAGATCCTCGCGGAAGCTGCCGGCGACGATCATCTCCGCCAGCTTCGAATTGGTGGCGCTGAGCAGCCGCACTTTCACCTTGCGCGTACGCGAGGAGCCCAGCCGCTCGAACTCGCCGGTCTCCAGCACCCGCAGCAACTTCACCTGGCTGGCCAGCGGCAGGTTGCCGATCTCGTCGAGGAACAAGGTGCCGCCGTGGGCCAGCTCGAAGCGGCCTTCGCGCATGCGCGTCGCGCCGGTATAGGCGCCCGCCTCGGCGCCGAACAGCTCGGCTTCCACCAGGTCATGCGGCAGCGCGCCGCAGTTCACCGCGACGAAGGGGCCATCCTTCACCGCCGAGTTGGCGTGGACGATGCCGGCGATCAGTTCCTTGCCGGCGCCGTTGGGGCCGGTGATCAGCACCGGCGCATCGGCCCGCGCCACCTGGCAGGCCAGCTCCACCACCCGCTCCATCGCGGTCGAGGCATAGACCAGCCCGCGCAGATCGTAGCGGCCGGCCAGCTGCTCGCGGCGCTTGCGCCGCTCCAGGCGATAACGCGTAGCGTCGCGCGCACTCTCGGCCAGTTCCAGCAGGTTTTCCACCGTCGCCAGCAGGCGATGATCGTCCCAGGGCTTGGCCAGGTAATCGGCGGCCCCGGCCTTGACCAGTTCCACCGCCGCTTCCAGGCGGGTCCAGGCGGTGAGCAGGATCACCGGCAGGTCCGGCTGCTCCGCGCGAATCGCACGGAACAGCTCCGCACCCTCCGCCCCCGAAGTGGTGTCGGCGGTGAAGTTCATGTCCTGCACCACCAGGTCCACCGGGCCGTCCTTCAGCAGGGCCAGTCCTTCCTGCGGCGTCAGCGCCACGCGCGTTTTGATGTCGCGCAGCGAGAACAGCAGCGACAGCGCCTCACCCACCGTGGGGTTGTCGTCGATGATCAGGACGGTACGCATCGGGCGCTCATGAATGGCAAAGGGTTCCGTAGTACGGCCCCGGGATCATAATGCGCGCGGCTTCAGCTTGCGCGCGTCGCCAGGGCGGGCGGGGTCGAGGCGGCGCGCAACGCCGGCCACAGCACCGCGAACTGCCCCAGCAGCATCACCGCCACCGCGCCGCACAGAACATAGAGCAGGTCCAGCCGCTGCATCTCCAGCGCCTGCACCATCCACAGGTTCAGGCCCACCGCCAGCGCCATGCCGAGTAGCGCGCCGACGCCGGCGATGATGCTGTTCTCGGTCTGGAAGTAGGCCAGGATCGCCCGCCGCGTCGCACCCAGGGCGCGGCGCACGCCGATCTGCCGGCGCCGCTGCGTCACCCAGAAGCTGGTCAGGCCGACGATGCCGAAGGCCGTCACCGCCAGCAGCGCGGCGCTCACCGTGCCGAGGATGATGGCCAGGGCGCGGTCGTTGCGGTAGGCATCGGCGCGGATCTGGGCGTAGGACCGCACCTTTTCGATGACGCGGTTGCGGTTGACCTCGAACAGCTTCTTCTGTGCCGCCTGCATCACCGCATCGAGCTGGCCCGGCTGGGCGCGCACGATGTAGCTGTACTGCTTGGAAATGAAGATGTACGGGTCCAGCATCGAGTTCTCGACGAACTTCTCGGCCCAGGCGTTCGATACCCATGGCGTCTTCAGCATGTCGACGATGCCGACGATGACGATCGGCTGGTCTTCGACGTAAACCGTCTTGCCCAGCGCCGAACCATCCGGGAACAATTTTTCTCCCACTGCCTTGGTGACGATCATCACGCCGGGCTGCGCCTTGTCGCGTTCGGAGCGCTCGCGGATTTCGTCGGCCGTGAAGTTGCGGCCGGCGATGAGATGGGCGCCGAGCGCATTGAGGGCATGGTCATCGGTGAAATAGCGCGCCGTGTGCGCGGAGGAATGCTTCTGGTTGGGTGCGAGGCCGATGCCTTCGCTCCAGCCACCGCCGCGCAGCGGATAGGCGTTGGTGGCATAGGCGTCGACCACGCCAGGCATGCCGCGCAGAGCGGCGAGGTCGCCGCGGATCATCGCGCCGATCTGCTCGGGCGACCCGACCCACTGGTTGCTGAGGCTGAAGGTGTTGGCTTCGTCGACGCCGCTGGGCCGCGCCATCATGACAACGCGCTGGCGGATGATGAACAGCGCGTTGCACAGGATCGCCAGGGTCAGCGCCATCTGCAGGGCGATGAGGAAGGCGCCCACCTTGTTGCGGCGCATGGCGGAAAGAATCGGACCGAAATGCATGTCAGTCTCCGTATATGGAAAGGGCAGAGCCTAGTTGGCCTTGAGCTGCCAGGCTGGCTGCACCTGGGTGGCGCGCCAGGTGGGATAGAGGCCGGCCAGCATCGCCGCCAGCACCGCCAGCGCCACCGTTACCAGCACGTCGATCAGGTCGAGATGGGTCAGGTCCGCCATGTCCTTGCTCAGCAGCGCGCGCATGCCGGCCAGGCCCACGGCGGTGAGCGCCAGGCCGACCAGGCCGCCGGCCAGGCCGATCACCCCGGTCTCCACCAGGCATTGCGTGAACACTGCGCGCCGGTTGGCGCCGATGGCGCGGCGCACGCCGATCTCGGAAGCGCGGGTCATGAACTTGGCCAGCATCAGGCCCACCGCGTTGACTAGGCACACGAAGAGGAAGCCGAACGACACCACCACCATCACGCGCGACTCGTCCGGCACCACGTGCTGCACGTCGAACCATTTGCGTACGTCGTAGAGCCGGGTCAGCGGCGCCCAGTGGAAGCGGCCGTTGTGTTGCTGTTCCGCTGCATAGCCGTCGAGCAGCGTGCGGTAGTGCTGCACCTGTTCGGCGGTGTTCAGTTCGGCCCAGAACTGGACCCAGGTGCACTCGGAGCGCATATGCCCCTCGAAGCCAGGGTCGACCACGGTCGGGCCGGCGCAGTTGTTGTTGCCCCAGATATCCATCTGGCGGCCGATGGCGGTGTTGAACGGCAGGAACAGCGCTTCCACCTCGCCGAAGGTCTGGTCCATCACGTCGTACATGCGCGGCTGCGGCGACCAGTCGTCGAGCACCCCGACCACGCGGTAGTCGTGATTGTCGAGATTGACCGTCTTGCCGACGCTGTTGGCGCCGCCGAACAGCTTGTCGTTGAGCTTGCGTCCCAGCACCACCACGTCGGCCCGCGCCTCGTCGTCGGCCGCGCTCCACGGCGTGCCGTACTTGAACGGCACATCGAACATGGCGAAGAAATCCGCGCCAGTGGCGCGCGCGTCGGCCTGGAACGGATTCTGGGTGGGATCGGTCGGCATCACCGCGAAGCCGGTGGCATACATCGCCGCCTGGCGCCGCGCCGCGTGCAGATTCATCAGCGCCACGGCATCGGTGTAAGTAAGCATGTCCTGCCCCGGCTCGCCGTTTTTCTCGCGCTGGTCCGGTCCCCAGTTGTCGATCAGCGGCGTGAACAGCTGCGCGGACTTCTGCGGGATCGGGTCGCCGGACATGGCGCGGAACAGGCTCAGCGTGGTCATCGAGGCGCCGATGCCCAGGCCGATGGCCGCGACCATCAGGGCCGTCAGCATCGGGTTGCGGCGCAGGCTGCGCAGCGCCAGCCAGATGTAATAGCGGAACATGGGAAGCGTCTCCTATAAAGCGGATTTGCCGGCGGCCGAGGGCCGCACGGTCGATTCTTATGCCGAAGCCTGCCTCGCTTCAGCGTGCACGCCGTGGAAGCGCGGTTCCTCGGTCAAGTCCACCACCTGCCCGTCGATGATGTGCACATTGCGCTGTGCGCGCACCGCCAGTTCCGGATCGTGCGTCACCATCACGATGGTGGCGCCGTCGCGATGGATGCCTTCGAGCAGTTCCATCACGCCGCGCGCCATCTGCGTATCGAGGTTGCCGGTCGGCTCGTCCGCCAGCAGCAGGCGCGGCGTGCCGGCCAGTGCGCGGGCGATGGCCACGCGCTGCTGCTGGCCGCCGGACAGCTCGGCCGGATAGTGGCGCGCGCGTGCCGACAGGCCGACGCGCTCCAGCGCCTCGCCGATGCGCTTCTTGCGCTCGGCGCCGTTCATGCGCCGGTAGCGCAGCGGCACGTCGATATTGTCGAACACGTTCAGATCGGGAATCAGGTTGAAGGCCTGGAAGATAAAGCCGATCTTCTCGTTGCGGATGCGCGAGCGCGCATCGTCGCCGAGCTTGCTCACGTCCTCGCCGTCGAGGTGATACTGGCCGCCGGTCGGCGTCTCCAGCAGCCCGGCGACGTTGAGGAAGGTGGTCTTGCCCGAGCCGGAAGGGCCGGTGACGGCGACGAACTCGCCTTCACGCACGTTCAGGGAGAGATCGCGCAAGGCGTAGGTCTCCACCACTTCGGTGCGGTAGACCTTGGCCAGGTGGGTCATCTTCAGCATGTCGTCAGTCCTTTGTGGAGGCGTTCGGGGGGCAGCGTCTGCGTCACCGGCATTTCACCGTCGGCGCGCGCGCGTCGCGTCGCCAGCCGCCACTGCGGCGACTGGATGGTCTGCTGCTGCGGCGCGGCGATCTGCGCCAGGTAAAGCTCCGGCTGCGGCTGCCCGGCGATCAGGGCATAGGCGAACATCGCGTGCGCCGCCGCTGCCGTGGCCATGCCGCCCATACCGATCATCATTCCTTTCTTGCTCATGACTATCTCCTGTTGCTGCTTGCCGTATCTGTTGCCCAGGCCGGTGAAGCGCCGCCGCTTCAGCGGCCGATCACCACGCTGGGCGCGTTGTTGAATTCGTCGGTGCCGGAGGTGACGATGCGCTCGCCCGGCTGCAGGCCGTCCAGGATCTCCACCTTGGACAGGCTGCTCGCGCCGACGCTGACCGGGTGGCGCTCCGCCAGGCCGTCCTTGACGAGGTAGACGAAGTGGCCGCCCTCGGCATCCAGCCACGGCCCGCGCGCCACCATCAGCACGTCCTTGCGCTGGTCCAGCACCACCCGCACCGATAGCCGCTGGTTCTGGCGCAGGCCGTCCGGCGTGCCGCCGGCGAAGCGCACCCGCGCCGCCACTTCGCCGTTGACCACTTCCGGCGAGACCGCGCTGACCGCGCCGTCCCAGTTGTTGCCGGCGCCGCTGATCTGCGCCGGCATCGCCACCGCCAGGTCGCGCGCCAGGCTTTCCGGCACCTTCATTTCCAGTTCCAGGGCGGTGAGGTCCACCACCGTCAGCAGCGGCGCGTCGCGGGCCACGTTGGCGCGCTCGGCAATCAGCAGCTGACCCACCTGGCCGGTGACCGGCGAGCGCAGGTTAAGCGCATCCACCTGGCGCTGCAGGTCGGCGACCAGCAGCTGTTGGCGGTCGCGCGCCAGCTTCTTGCTCTGTACGTCGAAGCGCAGCTGCTCGGGTTCCATCTGCAATTCCTTGCGCGCATGCTCCAGGTCGAAGTTGGCCTTCTCCGCCGCGTCCTTGGCGCGCAGCAGCGACAGCTCCGAGTAGGCGCCTTCCTTGTAGGCCTTGTCGCTGCGCTGCACTTCGCGCGCCGCCGTCTGCTGGTCCACCTGGGCGCGGTCGAAGTTTTCCTGCACTGTCATCTGCTGCTTGCGCGCATCGAGCTGTGCGCGCTGGTAATCCACTTCGAAGCCGCCCAGGGCCGCCTTCTCCTGCGCCAGCTTGCTGGAGAGGTCCGGACTGTCGATCGTCGCCAGCACATCGTTCTGATTGACCTTGTCGCCGGCGTGCACCTTCAGCGTCACCGTGCCGGCGGAAGAGGCGTACAGGGTCGGGCTGATGGCGGCGACCACCTTGGCCTCGGCAGCGATGTCGCGGGTGAAGTCGCCGCGTTCCACCGTGGCGAAGCCCAGCCGCGAGGCGCTGACCGAGGCCTGCGCCGAGAACAGCCGGATCACGCCCGGCGCCGCCGCCAGGATCAGCCCCAGCGCCACCACGGCAACCGCAATCCAGACCCAGGGCGCGCGGCGGCGCCGGTTCTGCGCGGTCGCCAGCGGAATATCCTGGGCTGAGGTGTCACGAAACATTGCAGGGCCTCCGGGCCGTGTGGAACATCGTCTGGCAGTAGCAGGCGCAAGCGTCGTGCCTGGCGGTGCCAACACTTAATTGATTGATACTGAACATGTTTATTTGCTGGCCGTGTTCGTGGCAGTGTCCGCGGACAGGCCGCCGGACACTGCGGACGGCGCGGCGGACACGGCGGCGCCACGCACCAGGAAAGCGTCGATGGCGCCGAGGTCGGCCTCGCTGAGCCGCCCGGCCAGCTGCTTCAGGGTCAGCGAGTTGGTCAGGTAGTCGTAGCGCGACTGGTAATAGCTGCGCAGCGCGTCGTAATAATTGGTCTGCGCCTGCAACAGCGAGAACTCGTTGCGCGTCCCCACTTCCAGCGCGATGCGGCTGGCCTCGACGGCGTCGCGGTTGGAGTCCGCCGCCTGCCGGTTGCTGCGGATCTTCTCGATGCCGGAGACCACGCCGCGGTAGGCGGCATGGGTCTGCCGCTCGATGTCGCGGCGCTTGCCCTCGTACTGCGCGCGCAGCTGCTCGTAGGTGTTCTTCGCTTGGCGCACCAGCGAGGCCACCGTGCCGCCCTGAAACAGCGGCCAGTCCACCACCACGCCGACGCGGTCGTCGCGCTCGTTGTTGCCGAGCTGGCTGGAATAGTCGTACTTGTTGACCGAGCCCTGCAGCGACAGCGTCGGCAGGCCGCGGGCGCGGTTGGCGCTGATGTCGCGCTGCGCCGCCTGTGCCTGCAGGTTTGCCGCGCTCAACACGTAGTTGTCTTGAAGCGCGCTCTGCACCCAGTCCTCCGGCCGCGCCGGGTCCGGCTGTGGCAGCGGGATTTCGTCCTTCAGCGGTGCGATGTCCCGCGTCTCGCGCGCGGTCAGTTCGGACAGCGCGCGGCGCGCATCGTCCAGCGCCGAGTCCGCGTCGATCACGCTCGCGGCGGTGACGTCGTAGAAGGACTGCGCTTCCTTCACATCGGTCTGCGGCGACAGGCCGTTCTCCACCCGCTTGCGCGCCTGCCGCAGCATCTCGCCGTAGGCCTCGCGCTCGAGCTGGTTGGTGCGCAGCGTGTCCTCCGCCGCCAGCACGTTGAAATAGGCGGTGGCCACGCGCAGGATCAGGCTCTGCTGCGCGTCGCGGTAGGTCGCCTCGGCCTGCGCCACCTGCAGGTTGGCCTCCGCCAGCTTGTGGAAGGACTGGAAACTCCAGATCTGCTGGTTCAGGGTCAGCGCATACACCGCACTGTTGCCGAACACGGTACCGCTGCTGGAAGCCTGCGGCGCCGTGGAGCCCGGCAGCGAGGTCGGATTGCCGTTGTCGCCGCTGCTGCTGATCTTGTCGCGGGCGAAATTGGCGTTGGCATCGAGCTGCGGCAGGAACGCCGCCAGCGCCTGCGGCCGCGCCTCGATCGCCGCGCCGCGCTGATGCAGGGCCGCGTCCAGGGTCGTGTCCTGGGCCTGCGCCTGCCGGTAGGCGTCGAGCAGGTCGTTGGCGCGCACCGCTCCCGGCGCTGCCCACAGCACACACACCATGCTTCCCAAAACGCCGGTCGCCCGCTTCCGCATGTGCCGCTCCGCTGTCTGTCCTGACAGGGGAGGGCGCAACGCCCGTACCAATCGCTTTACGATTGATTCAAAAGGATTTTATGTAGGATATCGGTGCGTAAAAGTGTCCGCGGACAAGGTTGCGGACACGGTGGACAGTTGCGCTCGAAGGTTATTGCGGTGCTCTGGATGTCACGCGGGTGGTCGGGCTCAGTGTCGCCAGCAAGGCCTCCGCTACTGCATGCCGACGCCGACGCAGACCACTAGCGGACTGTAGTTGTGAACCGACAGGGTATTCGTGGTGATGGTGCCAAGCGTGGCGCCCTGCGGCGTGCCGAGTTCAAGCACTACGGTCTTGTCACACTGCAGATATTGAGGGTAGGTGATTTTGACCGAAACGCTGGCTGACGCAGAATGCGCCGGAATCAGCAAGGTATTAGCGGGTGTAACGGCGTAGCGTGAAGCAGCTTCGCTCCCGCTCAAGGTGAACGGCACGGTCACATCGCGGGGGACGGCGGCCGAGAGTTGAACCGTGATGGTGGTCGAAGTCTGTCCGCTCAGGCTGGTACTTTGCGCCGTCCGTTCGGCACCGGTGGCGAAACTCACCGTTGGCAGCTTCCAATTCACTGATGCGCTCTTCGAAATGCTTCCACCGGGGCCTACACAGGTCAATGTGAAGTGGTATGCACCGGCGTTGTTCTCCGTGACCGTCGCCGAACCGTTCAGCGCCTTCGTCCCGGACCAGTCGCCGCTCGCCGTGCAACTGCTGGTGTTGGCAGAACTCCAGGTGAGCGTTGCGGTGCTTCCGATCAATAGGGAGGTCGGCTGTGCGTCCAGGCTGAGCGTCGGGGCGGCGGCTTTGGGCGCGCCGTAGAAGCTGGCCGCAAACACGTCATCGTAGGTCGTGAAGTCGATGAATTGGGACCATGCAGCCCATAAATTGCCCAAGCCATCGATCGCGACCAAAGGGGGGACGAGCGATGGATAGACGGAAGGTATGTTGTACAGCGAGATCGCATCGGTGAGTGCGTTACCCGAAAGCGAGAGCAGCCGCACATTTCCGCTGTTCTGGTAGCCCTGTCCCTGCTGAATGCTCCAGGTCCAGCCGATCGCGAGTTGGCCGGTGGTGCTGTCGACCTGTACCGACGGGCCGGCCTGGCTCACGCTCATGCCTTGGTAGGGAGCGTCGACGTTGCCCGTTGCCTCGAACTCCGCACCCGCCGCATGGCAGTCCTGATGGAAGGTGCGCACGAAGATCCCGCTTACATATTCGTTTATGGACGGATTGATGCGGAGTGAAGGTGCGGCCACGGCAATGGTGCCGTCGCCGCCCTGCGCTCCGGCAATGGCAATGCTGTTGATACTGGATGGCGTCGAGGTGCTGACCAGAACGTCTCCCCCGAGTCCGGTGCCGCGCGCGTCGAAGCAGTTCAGGTAAACATCGAATCCGTAGCCTTGGGTGTTGAGGTACCTCCAGATGGCCATGAAGTGCCCATCCGCCGAGATACCCACGCCGCCAAGACCAGGGTAATCGGAATCGGCAAATGCCGCTTTCAGCCGCAGCGACGGCCCTGTCGGCCGTCCCTGCGCATCGAACGGCGCGATGTAGGCGTGATAGGGCGGGCTGCCCTGGCCATTGGATTGGGTCCCCCAGCCGACCACGAAAGCGCCGGACTGATTCATGGCCACAAAGCTTTCGGTCGAGTATTCCGCGGCCGAACTGACCTGGAACTCGGGGCCTTTGGGGTTGCCGTCCTGGTCGAACAGCCGCGCGTAGGTGTTGGATACATCGAAGGTGCTGTTGCCGGTCCAGGTGACGACGAACTCGCCGGTACCCCGGTTTACCGCTACCGCCGGGAAGCCGTAGTAGCCATGCGCCGCGCTATGAACCAGGAACTGGGCGGTAAGGGCCTGACCGTTTGCCGCAAAACGACGGGCATAGATATTGGTGAACTGGCCCCCGTTGTGATCGTCCTCGCCTCCCGTCCACACTACGGTGAGATTGCCGGCTGCATCCGCGGCGATCGAGGAGCCGATCGTGTCCGGCTGGGCATCGCTTGCACTGACCTGGAACCGGGGCGCCTTCTGGGTGCCGGGCGCGGGTGCGCCAGCCTGGGCAGCGGGAAGGGCAATGACGAAAGCGAAAGCACACACGAGGCTTGCGAGCCCGTGTAAGGTCGGAATTTTCATGAAGGACTTCCCCGAACTGCGACGCGATTTTGTTGTGTGCCTGCTCGCCGATTTGCGGCGGAAAGCATCATCCCTGCTTCAATCTACCACGGAGATCGCGGCGCCGGTGTGACACCGGGCACGGCGCCCAGGCGCTCAGTGGCCGAAACCGGCGACCAGGTCCTGGAACTCGCGCATGCCGCGCGCGGCGAGGACGCGCTGTGCCTGTCGCCGCAGCTCCGCCACGTTCGACTCCATGATGATGCGCTTCACTTCGAGCACGCTGGCCGGGTGCATCGAGAACTCGGTCAGGCCCAGGCCCAGCAGCAGGCGCGTGTGGCGCGGGTCGCCGGCCATTTCGCCGCACATCGCCACCGGCACGCCGGACTGCTCGCCGGCCTCGATGGTCATGCGGATCAGGCGCAGTACCGCCGGGTGCAGCGGGTCGTAGAGGTAGTTCACTTCCTCGTCGACGCGGTCGATGGCCAGCGTGTACTGGATCAGGTCGTTGGTGCCGATCGAGAAGAAGCGCGCGTGACGCGCCAGCAGCGGCGCCGCCAGCGCGGCCGCCGGCACCTCGATCATCGCGCCCACCGGGATGTTGTCGGCCACGGTCCGCCCTTCGGCGCGCAGCTGCTCGGTGGCGGCGACGATGATCTGCTGCGCCTGGCGGAACTCCTGCACGCTGGAGATCATCGGCAGCATGATCTGCATGGCGCCGTGGGCGGAAGCGCGCAGCAGCGCCCGCACCTGCGTGCGGAACAACTCCGGCTCCTTCAGGCACAGGCGAATGGCGCGCAGGCCCAGGGCCGGATTGTTCGGCGTTGGTCCCTGGCGGCTTCCAGAGTCGACCTGCTTGTCGGCGCCCAAGTCGAGCGTGCGGATGGTGATCGGCCCCTTCACCGCGGCGACCACGCGCGAATACGCCTGGTACTGCTCCTCCTCGTCCGGCAGGCCGCGCCGGTTCATGTAGAGGAACTCGGTGCGATACAGGCCCACGCCCTCGGCGCCGAGATCGGCGGCGTGCACCGCGTCCTCGCTCATCTCGATATTGGCCAGCAGCTTGATCTTGATGCCGTCGCGCGAGATGGCCGGCTTGTCGCGCAGCTGCGACAAGGCGGCGCGGTCGGCCAGCTGGCGCTGGCGCTTGGCCTGGAAGAACTCCTGCGCCTGCGCATCCGGGTCGGCCAGGGCATGGCCCAGGTCGCCGTCGACGATCACCAGCTCGCCCTCGCGCAGCAGGCGCCGCGCGTTGTGCAGGCCGACGATGGTGGGAATGCCGAAGCTGCGCGCCAGGATCGCGGTATGCGACAGCGGGCCGCCGTACTCGGTGATGAAGGCCGCCACGCCCTGCTGCGACAGCAGGATGATGTCGGCCGGGGTTACGTCGTCGGCCACGATCACCGGCGGCTCGCTCTGCTCGGTGCGCTGCACCGGCATGCCCTTTTCCTGCTTCAGCAGGATACGCAGAATGCGCGCGGAGACGTGCTGCACATCGTCCTTGCGCGAGCGCAGGTAGGGATCCTCCATCTGCTCGAACACCGCGGTGAGCGCGTCGCGCTGTTTCTTCAGCGCAGCCTCGGCGTTGCACTGCGCGCTGCGGATCAGCGCCACCACCGCCTCGGTCAGCGAGCGGTCGTCGAGCATCAGCAGGTGGGTGTCGATGAATGCCGCGATCTCGCCCGGCGCACCGCCGGGAATCTGCCCGCGGATCTGCCGCAGCTGTTCCTTGGCGCGCCGCTGCGCGCCGAAGAAGCGCGTCACCTCGTGTTCGATGTCCGCCGGCTGCAGCGTGTACTCGGGAATCTCCAGGTCGCCGCCGTGCAGGCGCTGCACCCGGCCGATGCCGATGCCTCTCGACACTCCGATACCGGATAGCCACAGGCTCATGACGTGCGCTCTCCGCGATACGGCAGAAGTGGCCAGTGGTTAGTGGTTAGTGGCCAGTAAAAGCAAGAAGCGCAGGCTGCCGCCGCAGGCGGCGCCTCCCTACTAGTCACCAGCCACTGATCACTAACCACTGCTTTTCTCACGCCTCCTCGTCGAAGCGGTTGGCGATCAGGGCGGCCAGCGCTTCCAGCGCTTCCGCCGCATCCGGCCCCTGCGCCACCAGGGTGATGTGGCTGCCCTGCGCCGCCGCCAGCATCATCACGCCCATGATGCTCTTGCCGCTGACCTCGCGGCCGTCCTTGCGCACCACCACATCGCTCTGGTGCTTGGCCGCCAGCGTCACCAGCTTGGCCGCGGCGCGCGCGTGCAGGCCCAGGCGGTTGACGATGGTCACGGTCTTCTCGATCGGCTGGTATTCGCTCTTGTCCATGTCGGTTCTTTTTATGCTCTCGTGGCAGGCGTGGGACAGACCACCACCCCGCGTTGTCCGCCTTCCACCGCGGCGCGGGTCATCGCCGCCAGGTCGAGTTGCGGATAATTGAAGATCTTCACCAGCATCGGCAGGTTGATGCCCGCCACCACTGCGGTGCGCGGTGCCTCGGCCAGGCGGTTGGCGATGTTGCTGGGGGTGCTGCCGAAGGCGTCGGTGAGCAGCAGCACGCCGGCGCCGCGGTCGAGCCGCTCGATCATGCGCCGGCCCTGCAGCAGCAGCACATCGGTGGCCTGTACCCGGCGCACTTCCAGTTCGTCGGTCGGCAGCGGCAGCGCGCCGATCATGTCGCGCATGGTTTCCAGCAGGAAATGGCCGAGCTTGCCGTGCGTCACCAGCAGCACGCCGACACCGCCGCCGTTGAGATCGGCGCCGCTCACAGCCCCAGCTCGCGGTGCTTGGCGATGACCTGGCCGAAGCGCCCCTGGAACGAGGCGGCGAGCTGCTCCACCATGTAGACCGAGCGATGCTGGCCGCCGGTGCAGCCGATGGCCACGGTGACGTAGCTGCGGTCCTGCTGCTGGAACGCCGGCAGCCAGTGCGCCAGGAAACTGCGGATATCGTCGAGCAGCGCGCCGGTCTCGGAGTGGCTCTCCAGGTATTTCGCCACCGCCTCGTCGCGGCCGTTGAGTGGGCGCAGTTCCGGCACCCAGTGCGGGTTCGGCAGGTTGCGCACGTCGAAGACGAAGTCGGCGCCGTCCGGCAGGCTGTTCTTGTAGCCGAAGGACAGGAACAGCACGGCCAGCCGGCCGCTGCCCGCCTCGGGCTGGCGCGCGTGGATGGCGCTGCGCAGGTCGTGCAGGTTCATCGCCGAGGTGTTGAGCAGGTCGTCGGCCAGCGCCGCGATCGGTTCCAGCAGCTTGCGCTCCAGGCGGATCGCCTCCACCAGCGACACTTCCGGGCCCGACAGCGGGTGTTTGCGCCGCGTCTCGTTGTAGCGGCGCAGGATCACCTGGTCGTCGGCGGTGAGGAACAGCACGTGCACATGCACGCCCTGCGCGCGCAGCGCCTTCAGCACCTCGGGAAAGGACTTGATCTCCGCCGGATTGGCGCGGGCGTCGACGCCGATGGCGAATTCGCTGTAGCGCGGCTCCGGGTGGCTCACCGCGTGCGCGATCAGCGGCTGCACCAGGTCCAGCGGGATATTGTCGATGCAGTAATAGCCGAGGTCCTCGTACAGCTTGAGGGCCACGGTCTTGCCGGTTCCGGACAGTCCGCTGACGATGACTAGGCGCATGCAGCTCTCAAGAGGTTTCGGCGTTTACTCGGGACGTTCCAGCCGGCGCCGCTGCCGCTCCACCAGGTCGTCGTCGGCGCGGTAGCCCGACAGGCGCAGCCGGTGGTCGCGGCAAGCCGCCTCGACCAGTACCGCGAGATTATGCCCGACCCGGCGCTGCAGCGAGATTTCCGGCACGGTGACGCCGAGCACGGTATAGCTGGCGCGACGCCCGTGCAGGCGCTCTTCGGCGGTGGTCTCGGCGCGTCCCCCCAGGTCGATCACCAGGTCCAGCGCCGCAGCCGCGGCCACCGCGGCCTGGCCGTATAGCGCCCGCGCATTGAGGATGCCGAGGCCGCGCACTTCGATGAAGCCGTCCAGCAGGGGCGGGCAGCTGCCGATGACGCCGGCGGCGTCATCGGTGCGGCGCCATTCCACGATGTCGTCGGCGATCAGCTTGTGCCCGCGGGTCAGCAGCTCCAGGCCCAGTTCGCTTTTGCCGGCGCCGCTGGCGCCGCGCAGGAACACGCCCAGGCCTTCGACTTCGAGGAAGACGCCGTGAGCGGTAGCCTGCGCTGAGGAACGGGTGGGCGTGACGGTGTCCGGAGGGCGGTTGCCGGCAACAGGCCCTAGTGCGTCAGCAGCGCGAACAGCGCCGCCTCATCCCTGGCTTCGCGCACCTGGGTGCAGAAGGTGTCGTCGGAAAATTTCTCGGCGATGGCGGCCAGGTGCTGCAGGTGCTCGCCGGTGGCGTTCTGCGGTACCAGGAGGCCAAACATCAGGTCCACCGGCTGGCCGTCGTGGGTCTCGTAGTCCACCGGGTGCTTCAGGCGCACGAAAGCGCCGACGCTGGAGCTGATGCCGGCCATGCGGCCGTGCGGGATGGCCACGCCGTGGCCCAGACCGGTGCTGCCCAGCTTCTCGCGGCTGGAGAGGCTGTTGAGGATATCGACATGGCTGACGCTGGGAGTGCCCTGCGCCAGCAGTTTCGCGATCTCCTCCAGCGCGCGCTTCTTGCTGGTGACCGCGACGCCGCTGGCGACGCGGCCGCTGCTCAGGATTTCTGCGAGTTTCATGTGTTTTTTCGGTGCTCTTGCTTAAAAACAAGGCCCGGTGGGGGCCGGGCCATGTTTGTTCCTGTTGCCGGTACGTTACGACTTTGTCGGCGCCCGCGCCAGCGTCCGGCGCGGGCCGCCGCCGGCTAGATCTCCTGGTGCTTGATGGTCTCGCGGTCGTGATGATTGCGCAGCTTGTCCTTGAACTTGCGCGTCTGCTGGTCCAGTTTGTCGATGAGGCCGTCGATGGCCGCATACATATCGCCATTGATCGCTTCGGCGTGCAGGTTGGCGCCGCGGGTGTGCAGCGTCGCCTCCGCCTTGTGCTGCAGCTTGTCGACCGAGAGGATCACCGAGGCGTCGATCAGGTGATCGAAATGTCGCTCGACCTTCTTCAGCTTGTCCGTCACGTAATCGCGCAACGGCGGGGTCAGATCGAGATGGTGGCCGCAGATGTTCAGATTCATTCATCGACTCCTTGCGAACTTGGCCGATACGACGGGCCGGTCGGATGACCGGGCCGTCCGTACACGACCGGGCAAACGGTGGATGCGAAATCCGGGCCGTTGATCGTCCGCCGGTCGTTCAGTTGACCGGACGGCGCTCGTGCGAAGGTGGAATACGCAGTGCTTCGCGGTACTTGGCGACGGTGCGGCGCGCGACCTGGATGCCTTCTTTCAGCAGCAGCTCGGCGAGCGTGGAGTCGGACAAGGGCTTGGCTGCGTCCTCCTGGGCGATGAGACGTTTGATCATGGCCTGGATGGCTGTTGCAGAGCAGGTACCTCCTTCAGTGGTTTGGACATGGCTTGAGAAGAAAAATTTCAATTCGTAGAGGCCGCGCGGCGTCAGCATGTACTTGTTGGCGGTGGCGCGCGACACGGTGGACTCGTGCACGCCGAGCCGCTCGGCCACGTCGCGCAGCACCAGCGGGCGCATCGCTTCCTCGCCGTATTCGAGGAAGGCGCGCTGTTCCTCGATGATGCACTGGGCGACTTTCAGCAGGGTTTCGTTGCGCGCTTCCAGGCTGTTGATGAAATAGCGCGCTTCCTGCAGGTGCTGCTTCAGGGTCAGCTGGTCGCGCGAGGTGTCGGCGCGCTTGATCATGCCCTGGTAGTAGGAATTGATGCGCAGGCGCGGCGTGTGCTCCGGGTTCAATGCCACGCGCCAGCGGCCCTGGTGCTTGGCCACGAACACGTCGGGCGCGACGTACTCGTTTTCGTGCGACTGGTAGGGGCGGCCCGGATGCGGCTGCAGCGACTGGATCAGCACCATCGCCGGACGGATCGCCTCCAGATCCAGCCCGGTGGCGCGGGCCAGCTGCGCCTCGTCGCGCCGCGCCAGCAGCGCCATCGGCGCTTCCAGCACGCGCTGCGCTTCGGCCAGGCCCGGCGTCTTCGGCGGGTATTGCTGCAATTGCAGGCGCAGGCATTCCGCCAGGTCGCGTGCGCCGACGCCGGGCGGATCGAAATCCTGCACCAGACGCAGCACCTTCTCGATCTGCTCCAGCGGCACGCCGAGCGACTCGGCCAGGCGCACGCTGAGGGTGTCCCAGTCTTCCAGGTAGCCGTCGTCGTTGATGGCATCGACCAGATGCAGCGCGATCTCCGCCTCCAGGGCGTCGAACGGGGCGATGCTGGCCTGCCAGCCCAGGTGCTCGCGCAGGCTGGTGCTGCCATGCAGGTTGGCCTGCAGGTAGTCGTGCAGGCCGTCGTCATCGCCGCTGCTGCTGGCGCTGGAGGACGCGGCGGTGGGGCTGTCGTAGATATCGCCCCAGTCGGCGTCGACCGGCATGTCCTCGGGAATTTCCTTGCTGGACAAGTCCAGCGTGGTGTTTTCGCCCGCGGTTTCGGCCTCGTCGCTGCCTTCGGCGGCTTCGCTCATCTCGACTTCGGCCACCGCCTCCTCGGGATGCTCCGGCTCGTCCGCAGTGGATTCCAGCATGACGTTGGATTCCAGCGCCTGACGGATCTCCTGCTGCAGATCGAGGCTGGACAGCTGCAATAGCCGAATCGCCTGCTGCAGGGCAGGCGTCATGGTGAGGCTCAATCCGGTGCGTAGCGACAGCGACTGTTTCACGACGCTCTCAGCGTTTTATCCATAATTGGCATTGTACTTGCACAAAATCGATGTGGCTGGAGTATGATCGTAAAAATTTCCAGCCGGGGCATCAAAAACAGCCCGGCGGATCGGAATGAGGCCACCGGCGGTCGCCATGGTCCAGGGGGGGGGGGGCTCCCCAGCACATCCTCCCGCTCCTCCCCGATCCGCGCGCAGCCAGTACATCGCCGGCTGCGGACTACATCTTGAACTGCTCGCCCAGGTAGACCCGCCGCACCGTCTCGTTCTCGAGCACATGCGCCGGCGCGCCGTCGGCGATGACCAGCCCTTCGTTGAGGATGTAGGCGCGGTCGCAGATACCCAGCGTCTCGCGCACGTTGTGGTCGGTGATCAGCACGCCGATGCCCCGCGCGGCCAGGTGCTGGACGATGTGCTGGATGTCGAGCACGGCGATCGGATCGACACCGGCGAAGGGTTCGTCGAGCAGGATGAAGCGCGGATTCGCCGCCAGGGCGCGGGCGATCTCGGTGCGGCGGCGTTCGCCGCCGGACAGCGACATGCCCAGGCCCTCGCGCACGTGGCCGATGTGCAGTTCGCTCAGCAGCCGTTGCAACTCCGATTTGCGCCCTTCGGCGCTGAGGTCCTCGCGGATCTCCAGGATGGCCATGATGTTGTCGGCCACCGACAGCTTGCGGAATACCGAGGCTTCCTGCGGCAGGTAGCCGATGCCCATGCGCGCGCGGGCGTGCATCGGCAGGCGCGTGATGTCGGTGCCGTCCAGCGCGATGCTGCCGCCGTCCGGCTTGACCAGGCCGACCATCATGTAGAACGAGGTGGTCTTGCCGGCGCCGTTGGGGCCGAGCAGGCCGACGATCTCGCCAGCGCTGACGTTCAGCGAAACATCGCTGACCACGGTGCGCCGGCGGTAGCGCTTGACCAGGCCGCGCGCCGCCAGCAGTGACTGCTTCGCCACTTGCGGCGTCCCGGCCGGCGGATTCACGGCCGCCAGGTGGGGTTCGCGGCGCTCGCCGCTGAGGACCGTACTCATGGCTTGGGCGGGCTCGGCTTGGCCGTGGCCTGCGGGATGGGCTGCTGCAGCGTGGGGCCCTCCGCCGCCGGCGCCGACGGCGCGGGATTGAGACCGCCTGCGGGTGCCGCGGGCTGCGCGCCATTCGCTGCCGGCGCCGGAGCACCGGGAATGCTGGCCTGCGGAATGACGATCTTGACGCGGCCGCCGGGGCCGTCCCCGCCGGACGCTTCGTAGCGCTGTTCCAGCACGTGGTAGGTGATGGTCTCCGCGGTGGTCTTGTCGTCGCCGCGCGTCATCTGCGACTCGCCGACGAGGTCGATGGTGCCGTTGCGCGAGTCATAGGTCATGGTCCTGGCGTGGGCGGTCACCGGAGGATTGTCCGGGCCGTTGCCGGCATGCGCCATGTGCGCCGGCGAGCCGGTGATCTTGGCGACGTACTGGCCATCGGCGGCGCGCTTCAGTTCCAGCCGGTCGCCGTCCATCTTGAGGGTATCGGAGTCGAGCGTGACATTACCGACGTAGACGGCGGTATTGCCCTGCGTCAGCTCGGCGCGGTTGGCGGCGATGGTGACCGGGCCGGTAGGCCGCATGTCGGCGGCCGAGGGCAGACGCGTCAGCTGATCCTTGGTCTGGTCCACCTTGCTCGGCGTGGACGAACTGGCGGCCACGGTGGCGGGATGCGCCGCCGCCACTTGCGTCGCTGCGGTGTTGTCCTGCGCCCAGGCCAGGGCCGGCAGCAGCAGCGCCAGGGCGGCGAGAATCCGTTCAGTGCGCTGCTTCATGGGGTCTCGTCGTATAGATCATGTGCACGTTATGCAGCAGTTGCAGGGTCTGCTCGGCCCAGTCGGAGCGCAGGCCGACGGCATTGCCGTTGCGCAGCGGGCTATGCAGCTCCACCGGCGCGTCGGTATCGACCTCGTGCCGGTCCGGGTCGATCCACAATCGATCGGTATGGATCGCCACGGCCTCGCCGTTGTCCGGCCAGTGGCCGTTGGCCACCACCGGTCCCTCCAGCATGAAGCGCCGCTGGTGAGACGGCAAGTTCGCCGCCGGCGCGGTGACGTGCCAGGTCTTTTCGTCGTCGTCGAGCAGGTCCAGTTGCAGGTTCTGGGCGCGGCCGGACTGATCGTCGAAATAATCGATGGTCTCGGCCTGGCCATACAGGCTGACGCCGCCGTCGACGTCGAAACGGGTCAACTGGGCGTCGCTCAGGGTATAGCGCGGCAGCGTCGCCGGCGCTTCCGCCGTGTCGATGTTGGAGTTGTCCATGCGCTGGAAGGTGTAGAGCAGCCCGGCCAGGCCCGGAAGCAGCAGCAGCGGAATGATCAGGCGCGTCCATTTCGTATTCATGAATGCGCTCCTTCGCCTGCCTCGTCCTTGCCCTGCGCCTTGAGGATCATGTCGGCGGCCTCGCGCACCGCGCCATTGCCGCCGTTCAGACGGCTGGCCCAATGCGCGGCGGCCAGGGCTTTGGGGTGCGCATCGGCCACGGTCAGGGCCAGGCCGGCGCGGCGCATCAGGGGCAGGTCCGGCACATCGTCGCCCATCACCGCCATCTGGCGGTCTTCCAGGCCCAACGTCTGCAGCAGGCTTTCAAAGGCCGGGACTTTGCGCTCGACGTTGAGCCAGATATAGCGCACGCCGAGGTATTCGAAGCGCTGCTGCATGGCCGCCGAGGGCCGGCCGGAAATCACCGCCACCTCGATGCCGGCCTGCAGCAGCAGCTTGATGCCGAGGCCGTCGCGCACGTTCACCGCCTTCCACTCGCTGCCGTCGGGGCCGAGGTAGAGCTTGCAGTCGGTGATGACGCCGTCGATGTCGAACACCACGCAGCGGATTTCGCGTGCGCGCTCGCTGAGGGTGGGCTCCGGCATCAGACCACTCCCGCGCGCAGCAGGTCGTGCATGTGAATCACTCCGAGCACATGGTGCTGCGCGTCCTGCACCGTCAGCACGGTGATCTTGTGCTGGTCCATCAGGTTGACCGCCTCCACCGCGAGCTGATCGGCGCCGATGCTGCGGCCGCCCTTGGTCATCACCTCGGCGATCTTCACCTGGCGCACGTCGAGGCCGTTGTCGATGACGCGGCGCAGGTCGCCGTCGGTGAAGATGCCGAGCACATGGTCCTGCGCATCGACGATGGCGGTCATGCCCAGGCCCTTGCGGGTCATTTCCAGCAGGGCTTCGGACAGCGAGGCGTCCGGCCCCACCTTGGGCACGCGCGCGCCGGTATGCATCAGATCGGAAATCTTCAGCAGCAGGCGCCGTCCCAGCGAGCCGCCCGGATGGGAGAGGGCGAAATCCTCCTGGGTGAAGCCGCGCGCTTCCAGCAGCGCCACCGCCAGGGCGTCGCCCATGGCCAGGGTGGCGGTGGTGCTGGCGGTCGGCGCCAGGTTGTGCGGGCAGGCTTCCTGCTCCACCGAAACATCCAGGTGCACTTCCGCGCTGCGCGCCAGGGTCGAGCCGGGCTTGCCGGTCATGGCGATGAGCGGCGCGCCCATGCGCTTGATCAGCGGCAGGATGGTGAGGATTTCAGCGGTTTCGCCGGAATTGCTGATGGCGATCACCACGTCCTGGCGCGTGATCATGCCGAGATCGCCGTGGCTGGCCTCGCCCGGATGCACGAAGAAGGACGGCGTGCCGGTGCTGGCCAGGGTGGCGGCGATCTTGTTGGCGATATGGCCGCTCTTGCCCATGCCGGTGACCACCACGCGGCCGTTGCAGGCCAGCATCACCGCGCAGGCCCGCGCGAAGGCCGCATCCACCCGCGGCAGCAGGCCGCTCAGGGCGTCGCGCTCGATCTCCAGCACGCGGCGGCCTGTGGCCTGCAGCGCAACGGGGTCGGCGGGTTGGACGTGGTCGTTCAATTGTTTTTGCCGGAATCGGACAACGGGGGGATGCAATGTTACCGGATGCGGTGAAAGCTGGGTGTTGCGAGCCGGTTAATCAAGGTTTCAGCCGTTTTTGATGTCCGCATAGGCCAGAAGTGCCCGTTCGCGGGAGCGGGCCAAGTCCACGATCGGCTCATCGTAAGGCGCTGGCGCGGCGATCTTCGCCAGCCAGGGTGCATGCAGCATGTCGTCCGGCAATTTCTTGAGTTCCGGTACCCAGTGACGGAGATAAACGCCGTCCTTGTCGAACTTGCCGCTCTGCAACACCGGGTTGAAGACGCGGAAGTAGGGCGCGGCGTCGGCGCCGCTGCCGGCGGTCCACTGCCAGCCCTGGGTGTTGTTGGCGAGGTCGGCGTCGACCAGGGTGTCCCAGAACCAGTGCGCGCCTTCCTGCCAGGGGATCAGCAGGTTCTTGGTGAGGAAGCTGGCGACGATCATGCGCACCCGGTTGTGCATCCAGCCGGTGTGCCAGAGCTGGCGCATGCCGGCATCGACGATCGGCACGCCGGTGCGGCCGCGCTGCCAGGCGCGCAGGTCGGCGGCGTAGTCGCGCGGCTTGCGCCAGGGGAAGGACTCGAATTTCGGGTTCAGCGGCTGCAGCGGCGTGTACGGGTAGTGGTACAGCAGGTGGTGCGAGAACTCGCGCCAGCCCAGTTCGCGGATGTAATGGTCGACGTTGGCAACCATGCCGTGCCGGGCGTCTTCCGCGGCCAGCCGGCGCAGCCACGCCACGATCTGCCCCGGCGAAATCTCGCCGAAATGCAGGTGCGGCGACAGGCGCGAGGTGGCTTCCAACGCCGGCAAGTCACGCTCTTCCTTGTAATTCGCCGCCGCCTCGTCGCAGTACTGCTCGAGCCGCTTCCAGGCACCGGCTTCGCCCGGAATCCAGGTGTCGCGCAGGCCGCCGTCCCAGCGGATATCCGGCAGCAGGCCCAGCTCCTTGAGCGGCAGGCCCCGCGGCGCGCGCGCGACCGGGCTGAGCTTGCGCACCGCCGGCAGGGGCGGCGGACGCTGCGGCAGGCGCGCGCCGGCGTTGCGCCAGTACGGCGTGAATACGCGGTAGGGATCGCCGTTGCCGGTCTTCAGCTGCCAGGGCTCGGCCAGCAGGGCGGCGTTGAAGCTCTCCGCCGTCAGGCCATCCTCGCGCAGCGCCTGCTTGACGGCCTGGTCGCGCGCAATCAGCGCCGGTTCGTACAGGCGGTTCCAGTACACCGCCGAGGCATCCACCGTCCGCGCCAGTTCGCGCAGCTGGCGCAGGCTGGGCCCCTGCCGCAGCAGCAGCGGCGCGCCGGCCCTGGCCAGGGCGGCCGACAGGGCTTCGAGAGAATGATGCAGCCACCAGCGCGCCGCGCCGCCGGGCGCCCAGGGCGCCTCCTCGTCGGGGGCGTGGATATAGACCGGCAGTACGCGTTCGTGGCGCTCGAGGGCGTGGCGCAGCGCCGGGTTGTCGGCGAGGCGCAGGTCGCGGCGGAACCAGACGATGGCTGCGGTCATGGGGCGAGGGTGGCGGAAATTGCCGCGTTTGTCAGGGGCTTGAACCAATACGCGGCGATCCGGCCGGCCGGATGCGTCGCGAGGCGTATAATCCGCGCCCAATGAATACCTCCTCAACGGACGCCCTGAGCATCGACGGCGTCCGCAAAGCTTATGGCAAGGTGCAGGCGCTGGACGGGGTGAGCTTCAACATCCGTCGCGGCGAGTTCTTCGGCCTGCTCGGCCCCAACGGCGCCGGCAAGTCCACCCTGATCAGCATCATCGCCGGCCTGGTGCGCGCCGACGAAGGCCGCATCGGCGTGCTCGGCCACGACACCGTGCGCGACTGGCGCAGCGCGCGCCGCCTGATCGGCGTGGTGCCGCAGGAGCTGGTGTTCGATCCCTTCTTCAAGGTGGTCGATATGCTGCGCATCCAGGCCGGCTACTACGGCTGCGGCCGCGAGAGCTGGCCCTGGATCGACGAGATGCTGGTCAAGCTGGACCTGGAGAGCAAGCGCAACGCTTCCATGCGCACCCTTTCCGGCGGCATGAAACGGCGCGTGCTGATCGCCCAGGCCCTGGTGCACCGGCCGCCGGTGGTGATCCTCGACGAGCCCACCGCCGGCGTCGACGTCGAGCTGCGCCGCACCCTGTGGAGCTTCATGAGCGAGCTGCACGCCAAGGGCACCACGGTGGTGCTGACCACGCATTACCTGGAAGAAGCCCAGGACCTGTGCGAGCGCATCGCCATCATCGACAAGGGCAAGGTGCGCGTCATCGAGACCACCGCGCAGCTGCTCAACCGCCACCCGTTCCGCTTCCTGCGCATCAAGCTGGCCAACGAGGGCGCGCTGCCGGAATCGCTGCGCCCGCTGGTCTCCGGCGAGAAGAACGGTTCGATCGAGCTGCGCCTGGATCGCGAGAAGCATCCGATCGGCGGCGTCTTCACCGCCCTGCGCGCCGCCGGCCTCGACCTCGAAGACGTGCACACGCGCGAGCCGGACCTGGAGGACATCTTCATCGAGCTGACCCACGACAACTCCCGTCCCGCCGTCGCCGGGGGTGCCCGGTGAATCAGGAGAAGAAGCCCACCCTGCTGCCGCCGGAAACCGACCTGGCGCGTTTTTCCGACCGCGTCGGCTTCGTCACCCTCACGGTCAAGGAGATCAAGCGCTTCTGGAGCGTGCTGGGGCAGACCGTCACCGCCCCGGTGATCACCGCGCTGCTCTACCTGCTGGTGTTCGCCCAGGCCATGCAGGGGCGCGCCCAGGTCTACCCCGGGGTCAGCTACACCGAGTTCCTGGTGCCGGGCCTGGTGATGATGACGGTGATCCAGAACGCCTTCGCCAACAGCTCCTCCTCGCTGACCCAGTCGAAGATCATGGGCAACCTGGTGTTCCTGCTGATGGCGCCGCTGGGCGCCTGGGAATGGTTCGCCGCCTACGTCGTCGCCGCCCTGGTGCGCGCCGCCCTGGTGGCCGTGGCGATGCTGCTGGTGGCGCTGCTGTTCGTACCGCTGCCGGTGCACGCGCCGCTGGCCCTGCTGGCCATGTTCCTGCTGTCCGGCGCCAGCCTCGCCGTGCTGGGCCTGATCGCCGGCATCGTCGCCAGCAAGTTCGACCATCTGGCCGCCTTCACCAACTTCATCATCACGCCGCTGTCCTTCCTGTCGGGCGTGTTTTACTCGGTGCATGCGCTGCCGCCGTTCTGGTACGTGGCCTCGCACTTCAATCCCTTCTTCTACATGATCGACGGCTTCCGCTACGGCTTCTTCGGCCAGGCCGACGTGCCGATCGGGCTAAGCTTGCTATGGGCGGCCGGCTTCCTCGCCTTGCTTTCCGCGATCTGCCTGTGGATGCTGATGACCGGCTACAAGCTGCGGCGCTGAGAAACTTCGACATGATGACCAAAGACCAAATCAAGCAGCTGATCCAGGCCGGCATGCCGGACGCCGTCGTCACCGTGACCGGCGACGACGGGCAGCATTTCGAGGCCGAGGTGATCTGGCTCGGCTTCACCGGCAAGTCGCCGGTGGCGCAGCACCGCATGGTCTACGACACCCTGGGCGGCCGCATGGGCACCGAGATCCACGCCCTCAAGCTGCGCACCCACGCCCCCAAGGCGCCCTGCGCCTGAACCCCTTTCGGGAGTGCCGCGATTTCGCGGCATTTGCACAAAAAAGACACCAGCCGGTTGCCGCCGGCGGGTAGTCTTCGTTTCAGTTTTTTATGGATAGATACGCTTAGTGGACAAATTCCTGATTCAGGGCAACGGCCCGCTGCACGGTGAAGTGATCGCCTCGGGCGCCAAGAACGCCGCCCTGCCGATCCTCTGCGCCGCGCTATTGACCGACGACACGCTGGCCATCCGCAACCTGCCGCAGCTGTGGGATGTCGGTACCACCCGCCGCCTGCTGACGCAGATGGGCGTGACGGTGAGCTCGTCCGGTCCAGGCCAGGTGGAGATCAACGCGCGCTCCATCACCACCTGCATCGCGCCCTACGAGCTGGTCAAGACCATGCGCGCCTCGATCCTGGTGCTGGGCCCGCTGCTGGCCAAGCGCGGCGAGGCCCAGGTGTCGCTGCCCGGCGGCTGCGCCATCGGCGCGCGGCCGGTGGACCTGCATCTGCGTGGGCTGGAGGCGATGGGCGCCGAGATCGACGTCGAGGGCGGCTTCATCAAGGCCCGCGCCAAGCGTCTCAAGGGCGCGCGCATCGTGTTCGACGTGGTCACCGTCACTGGCACCGAGAACCTGCTGATGGCAGCGGCCCTGGCCGACGGCCAGACCGTGCTGGAGAACGCCGCCTGCGAGCCTGAGGTGGTCGACCTGGCCAACTGCCTCATCGCCATGGGCGCGAAGATCGAGGGCGCCGGCACTTCCACCATCCACGTACAGGGCGTCGAAAACCTGCACGGTGCCTCGCACAGCGTGATTCCGGACCGCATCGAGACCGGCACCTTCCTCATCGCCGGCGCCATCACCCGCGGCCGCGTGCGGGTGACGCAGACCGATCCGCGCATGCTCGAAGCCGTGCTGGACAAGCTGCGCCAGGCCGGCGCCAAGCTCAGCACCGGCGCCGACTGGATCGAGCTGGACATGCTGGGCCGCCGCCCCCGGGCCGTGGACATCCACACGACGCCGCATCCGGGATTCCCCACCGACATGCAGGCGCAGTTCATGGCCCTGGATTGCGTGGCCGAGGGCGTCGGCACCATCCGCGAGACCATCTTCGAGAACCGCTTCATGCACGCGCAGGAGCTGATGCGCCTGGGCGCCGAGATCAACATCGAGGGCAATACCGCCGTCGTCACCGGCGTCGAGCGCCTCAGCGGCGCACCGGTGATGGCCACCGACCTGCGGGCTTCGGCCGCGCTGGTGCTGGCGGCGCTGTCCGCCGATGGCGAGACCCTGGTGGACCGGGTTTATCACATCGATCGTGGCTACGAGCACATCGAGGAAAAGCTGCGCAAGCTGGGCGGCAAGATCCAGCGCGTAACCGCGTAATCCGATAACTCCCTGGCTGTTCCTCCTCCCCCCATGAACATTGTGAGAGGGGTAGGGTGAGGGACTGTTTTTCACCCGAACCGCACCAACCTCCGTTCGCCGAAAACCCCGTTTTTCTCCATGGGTGCCATGCGTGCCAAGGGTTTTTGTTGGCACGCATGCGGCGGGCGATGTTCCTTTTCAATCGGAAAAGGCCGCGAAAGTCGGGGCTGTAACCGTGTGTTGAGGGCAGCAGAACTGGATCCCCGCCTGCGCGGGGATGACGCAGAGGGATAAGGGGCGTTCAAGAGCGACGTTTGGGCTTTTGACGTTGCTTTGCGCTTTTGCTGTGCTTTTGACGTACCTCCCCGTCTGGCTGCGCCGAGCATCGCAGGACAAGGTGGAACAGCCGCGCGCAGACGCGGGCGAGGCATGGATGCCGAAGCCGTTTTAGACAGGCCAGGGATGGCCTGTCTAAAACGCCCACCTTGGCCGAGAAGCGCAGGGGACCGAGTAAACACCGA
>NZ_JONR01000049.1:17500-32245 GCF_000711955.1 Nevskia soli DSM 19509 | reverse complement strand
GGGAGGGGGTTAACGGCGGGGTTGCTTTGAGTGCGGTGCTGGTTCATCCCTCGATACGAATCGCTTTGCGATTCACTCGGGACGAACGGGGGTGGTTTGTTGGCTTTTAGGTTTACGGCGGCGGGCGTGGGGCTGCCGTACGGGTGCTGGCCCTCTTTGGCGCAGGTTGAAGGTGCGTCCCTCACCCCTGCCCCTCTCCCGTCCCACACAAGGGACTCCCTCTGGTCGGAGGGAGAGGGGGTTAACGGCGGGGTTGCTTTGAGTGTGGCGCTGGTTCATCCCTCGATACGAATCGCTTTGCGATTCACTCGGGACGAACGGAGGTGGTTTGTTGGGTTTGAGATTTACGGCTGGGCTTGGTGCTGGCTTTGGCCTCGATTGACGTGAGGCATTTCGCAACCCTGGATTCCGGCTTTCGCCGGAATGACGTTGGGGGCCGGCTTTTGTGGGAATGACGAGAACGTAGTTGGGATACCTATCGATGCAACTGCGTCACTACACGGGATTTGGCGGGATCAAGCTTGCGGCGGCGGTGGGTGGGGAGCCGTCTGCGCAGCCGGTGATTCTGTTGCATGGGGGTGGGCAGACGCGGCATGCGTGGGGGCGGGCGGCACGGGAGTTGGTGGCGGAGGGGTATTTTGTGATTTGCCCGGATGCGCGCGGTCACGGTGACAGCGCTTGGGCGGAGGATGGGAATTATCGGCTGGATGCGTTCGCGGCTGATTTGCGGGCGATCATGGGGACGCTGGAGAAGCGGCCGGCTTTGATCGGGGCTTCTCTGGGGGGCGGGACTTCTTTGCTGGTGGTGGGGACTGGCTCTGTGCCGGCGGCGAGTGCGCTGGTGCTGGTGGATATCGTGCCGCGGCCGGACCCTGCGGGGGTGGGGAATATCGTTCGCTTCATGGGTTCGAATCCGGAGGGGTTTGCGAACCTGGATGAGGCGGCGGAGGCGGTGTCGGCTTATAACCCGCACCGGCCGCGCACGACGGATCACTCGGGGCTGATGAAGAATTTGCGCTTGCGGGCGGATGGGCGGCTGTACTGGCACTGGGATCCGAAGTTCCTGGCGCCGGAGTTCCGGCTCGATCCGGAGGAGTACCAGGCGCAGCTGGAGGCGGCGACGCGGGGGGTGCGGGTGCCGACGTTGCTGGTGCGGGGGGCGATGAGCGATATCGTGAGTGAGGAGGCGGCCGCGGCTTTGCAGCGGGCGATTCCGGGGTGTGAGTTGGTGGATGTGGCGGGGGCGGGGCATATGGTGGCGGGGGATAAGAATGATGTGTTCAATGCGGCGGTTAGTGGGTTTTTGAGGCGGCATTTGGGGTAGGTGTCTCGTGATGCTTGTGGCGGCGCATGAGTTGAGTGCGCGGCCCCTCACCCCGGCCCTCTCCACATGTTCATGGGGAGAGGGGGAATTGGGTGTTCTTCCCTCGCCTGCTTGGCTTTGAGGGGTTTACGGCCGGCGGCCATGGGCCGCCCTACGATTGTTCGATTGTTCGATTGTTCGATTGTTCGATTGTTCGGATTGATGGAGCGCGTGGTTGTCGTTGTATGACGCTTCGTTGCCGGATTTGATGCGTTCCGCCTGCGGCGGAAAGAAGGTGCAATGCGCTTCGCCCCTCGATACACGTTGCTTCGCAACGCACTCGGGACAGGCTTATTGCACCCTACGGGCTAACCCGAGGTCGTGGTTCACTGCGTTCATTCCAAGTTTTCTAGAACTGGATTTCCGCCTGCGCGGAAATGACGGTGGGAACGGTGTGCGCGTGATTCGCTGCGGCTTGCCTGCCTAGAGCGGGGGCGGCACGGGGATGGGTTGGGTGGCGTCGAAGTTTGGCGCGGGTGGGAACATGTCACGGTAGGCGGTGTAGATGGTGATGGTGAAGATGGGGGCGGCGATGAGCCAACCGAGGAAGAACGGGATGGTGGCGGCGATGGCGATGGGGATGGCGATGAGGCCGTAGACGAGCAGGGGCATGAAGTTGAGGGTGCAGGCCTTGAAGCTGGTCTTGAAGGCTTCGACGGGGCTGAGTTTGTGCAGGACGATGAGGGCCGGGGAGAGCCACATGCCCATGAGGACGGGGATGTAGAGGCCGATGAGGATGAGGACGACGAGGAGGATGGGCAGAAGGTTTTCGAAGAGCGCGTCCATGTCGATGAGTTTGTCGGGGGCCAGGCCCATGCCGAGGAAGGCGATGAGGACGCCGACGATGCCGAGGACGAGGAAGGCGGCGAGGTTGAGGAGGGCGAGGATGATGAGGTCGCCGAGCTGGCCGCCGCTGAAGCCGGCGAAGAGGTGCTCGACTTTTACGCCGTCGCCGCTGGCCTGGTGATGGGCGGCGAGGATGAGGCCGGCGCTGAAGACGGGGCTGAAGAGGGTGGTGAGGATGGAGCCGCCGTGGACGGCGGAGGCGGCCATGTTGATGATGATGTAGATGAGGAGCATGCCGATCCAGGTGCCGGGGGCCTGGCGGAAGAGGTCGTAGGCTTCGGTGAACCAGGGCCAGGCGCGGCTGGTTTCGACCTGGCGGAGTTGGGGTGCCGTGGTGCCGGTGGGGGTCATTGGACGGGTCTTTTCCGGGTGGCCTGGGCTTGAGTATGCCTGGGTTGGGGGGTGTGGTGGCGGTATGCGCTTCTTTGCGGCGCGATTGCCGGGCACTGGGTTCCGGCTTTTGCTGGAATGACGATGGGGCGGGCGGTGCGCTGGCCTCGTCCCTCGATACGAATCGCTTCGCGATTCACTCGGGACGAACGGGCTTTTATGCTGATTGCGAGAGAAGAAAAAACCCGCACTTGCAGCCGACTTTCCCGAGTACGGCACTCACCTCAAGGCGCAGGCAATCGTAAACGGCCTCGCCCTTCCCCGCTGGCGCGGCATGGCGCCGTGGGCGGACACTAGGCGCCATAGGCTGCGCTGCATTCCCCTGACATGGTTGTCTGATCCAAGGAGTGGCTCATGATGAAGCAGTTTGCTTTGACGGTTGTTGCCGGTGCGGCGCTGGCGGGTTGTGCGGATATGACGGTGGCGCCGCCGATGACGATTCCGGATTCGCTGAAGGTGCCGGATGGGCAGGTGTTGATGATGAAGACGCAGGCGAGCGGGTTTCAGATCTACCAGTGCAAGGCTTTGGATGCGGCGAAGTACGAGTGGACGCTGCTGGCGCCGGAGGCGACGCTGTATGACGCGTCCGGCAACCAGGTGGGGAAGCATTACGCGGGGCCCACCTGGGAGACGCTGGATGGGAGCAAGGTGGTGGGTGAGGTGAAGGCGAAGGACGCGGGGACGGATGCGACGGCGATTCCGTGGTTGCTGCTGGCGGCGAAGTCACATGCCGGGGATGGGATTTTCAGCTCGGTGACGTATGTGCAGCGGCTGTTTACGGTGGCGGGGAAGGCGCCGCCGGATGGGTGTGATGGGGGGCATGTGGGGGCGGAGTTGCGGGTGGCTTATAAGGCGGCTTATTACTTTTATGCGGTGAGGCCGGCTTCGGGGATTTGATTAAAGCGGGTTGATGGCGAGTGCGGGGCTGGGCCGTCCCTCGATACAAATCGCTTCGCGATTCACTCGGGACGAACGGGGTTTTTTGTTGGGCTGATGAAAGCCGGTTTGTGCGGATAGTGTCGTCTTGGCCCCTCCCTCGATACGAATCGCTTCGCGATTCACTCGGGACATTCGGCAAAACACACCCGCTTCGCGGGCACTCGGGGCGAACGGACCTTTTTGCCTAGCTGATGAAAGCGGTGCGGGCTGGCGCGGATGGTGCATTCGAGATTGTTAGATTCGGCGGCCACAGGCCGCCCTACTGTTGGTTTTGAATGGACGGGGTCTGGCTGTGGAATGTCGCGGCCAGATCCTTCGCTTCGCTCGGGATGACAAAGCCGCACTGGATGACGGACACAGGATCGGGAGCCGGTATGCGCTGGTTTGTACGTGGGGATATCGACGGGTTCTTTGGCTTGGCGCTGGATAACCTGGTGCAGTTGCTGGTGTTGTCTTCGCTGTGCCTGGGGGTGCTTGGGTTTCCGGCGGAGCTGGTGTTTGGGCGGGTGTTGCCGGGGGCGGCGGTTTCGCTGCTGGTGGGGAATCTGTTTTATGCGTGGCAGGCGCGGCAGTTGGCGCGGCGGGAGAACCGCACCGACGTATGCGCCCTGCCCTACGGGATCAATACGGTTTCGCTGTTTGCGTATGTGTTTCTGGTGATGCTGCCGGCGAAGCTGGCGGCGCAGGCGGCGGGGGCTGCGGATCCGGCGCGGGTGGCTTGGCATGCGGGGTTGGTGGCTTGTTTCGGGGCGGGGGTGATCGAGTTGGTGGGGAGCCTGGTGGCGGAGCGGATCCGCAAGTCGACGCCGCGGGCGGCGCTGCTCTCCACCTTGGCTGGCATTGCGATGACGTTCATCGCGCTGGGATTTCTGCTGCGGACTTATGCGCAGCCGATCATCGGGCTGGGGACGCTGGCGATCATTCTGCTGGTGTATTTCGGGCGGGTGCGGTTTCGCTTCGGCTTGCCGGGTGGGTTGGTGGCGGTGGTGCTGGGGACTGGGTTTGCCTGGGCTACGGGGCTGGCGCCTGCCGGGTCGCCGGGCGGGGTGAGTGTGCATTTGCCGGTGCCGGTGTTGGGGGAGCTGTTTACGGCGCTGCGGGGGGATTACTGGCTGACGTATTTCTCGGTGATTCTGCCGATGGGGTTGTTCAATGTGATCGGCTCTTTGCAGAACATCGAGTCGGCGCAGGCGGCGGGAGACAGTTATTCGACGCGCAGTTCGCTGGCGGTGAACGGGCTGGGCTGCGTGGCGGCGGCGGCGTTCGGTTCCTGCTTTCCGACGACCCTCTACATCGGGCATCCGGGATGGAAGGCGATGGGGGCGCGGGCGGGATACTCGGTGTTGAACGGGGCGTTCATGAGCCTGATCTGTTTCACGGGGACGCTGTCGCTGATTGCGTGGGCGGTGCCGATCGATGCGGGGATGGCGATTGTGTTGTGGATCGGGATCGTGATTGCGGCACAGGCGTTCCAGGCGGTACCGCGCGCGCATGCGCCGGCGGTGGTGATGGGCTTGCTGCCGGGGCTGGCGGGGTGGAGTGCCTTCATGGCGAAGGCGGGGCTGCATGCGGCGGGTGCGGGGATACCGGGCGGGACGCCGTTCTCGGTGGACCTGATCGAGACGTTTGGCAATTCGGATATCTGGATCGATGGAGCGCTGCGCCTGGAGCAGGGCTTCATTTTGAGCGCGATGATTCTTTCGGCGATGACGGTGGCGGTGATCGAGCGGCAGTTCATGCGTGCGGCGGCGTGGTGCCTGGCGGCTTCCGCGCTATCGGCGGTGGGGCTGTTGCACTCTTATCAGTGGACGCCGGCGGATACGGTGTTGCGCTTGGCGCCGGCCTGGCCTTGGGCGATTGCTTATCTGGTGATGGGCGCGTGCTTTGGCTTGGCGCGGTGGGTGACGGTGCCGGTGGAGGGTGTGGTTGAGGACGAGGCTTAGCGGGCGTGGTGCGGTGCTGGCCGGCGCGGGGGCATCAGGGATTGTGAGTTTCGGCGGCCACAGGCCGCCCTACTGTTAGCTCTGAGCGGAGGATGGCCAAACCGGACATGTCGAGGCCAGATCCTTCGCTGCGCTCAGAGCCTGCCCCCGAAGTTGTAGTCGGGGGATGACAACTTGGGGATTACCTGGATTCTTCTTGCGCGCACTTTTCTGAAGTCGTCGAACTGGATTCGCTGAATTCACAAACGAAATGCAACACCCTATGTTGGAGGTGTTGCGATGGGACAAAAGTTCAAGCAATTCAATCTGGAAGACCGCTGCGAGATTGCCCGGCGGCGCCAAGCCGGTGAATCGATCCGGCAAATCGCTGCAGCTGTGGGTTGCGCGCCGTCGAGCGTATCGCGGGAGTTGAAGCGCAACGGCGGTGTGGACGAGTACAAGCCGGTGTATGCCACCGAGCAGGCCCAGGGGCGCCGCTGGCGCGGGTGCCGGATGCTGCGGGATACGGCGTTGCAGGCGGCGGTGCTGGAGCAGCTGAGATGGGGCTGGTCACCCGAGCAGGTGTCGGCTGCCCTGGCGCAGTCCGGTATGCGCATCAGCCACGAATCCATTTATCGCTTCATTGCGGGTCAGATTGCCCGGACCAAGGATTATTCCTGGCGGTTGTATTTGCCACGGGCCAAGAGCAAACGCGGCTTCCGGGGCCGTCGCGGTGGCAGCTCGGCGCTGCATATCCGCGAGCGTGTCTCCATTGCCCAGCGCCCGGCTGAAGCAGGCGATCGGGTCCACCCGGGTCACTGGGAGGCTGATCTGATGCTCTTCGGCCGCCATGGCCAGGCCATCCTGACTTTGCATGAGCGCACGACCCGACTGACCGTCGTGGTCCGCCAAGCTGGCAAGGCCGCAGCCCCGGTGGCTTGTGCCATCCAGGATTTACTCGCGCCGCTGCCCGCCGCCCTGCGTCGCACCCTGACTTTCGACAACGGCACCGAATTCGCGCTCCATCACACACTACGAAAGCCTTTGGGCATTGAGACTTTCTTCTGTGATCCTCATGCACCCTGGCAAAAGGGTGGCGTGGAGAATGCCATCGGCAGGCTTCGCCGCAGGCTGCCGCGCAAAACCGATCTGGAAACGATCTCCAATGATCAGATCCAACTCCTCGCCCGCCTTTACAATCACACTCCTCGAAAGTGTCTGGGCTTCAAAACACCCGCTCAGGTCTTCTCTCAGGTGTTGCATTTGGAATGTGAATCCAGCTTCCCGCCTTCGCGGGAATGACGAGGAAGGGAGAGAGGCGCTTCTCAGCCTGCTTCCATTTTCCGCTTGCCCCTATTCCGCCGGCGAACGATCGCGCAGCCACTGCGACAGCAGCCACTTCTCGCCCTGCGTGGGCGGGAGGCCGGCGTGGAGGGTGCGGGGGTCGGGTTGCTGGTTGGTGTCTACGTTGGCGAAGAGGAGGGCGTCGCCCTTGCGGCCCTTGTAGCGCAGGCCGAGTTGGGGGAAGTCGGTTTCGCCGCCCTGGTAGTCGTCGTTGAGATAGACCAGCAGGGTGGCGATGCGCTGGCCGCGCAGGGCGAGTTCTTCGGTGAAGCCGGGGGCTGCGGGGTCGATGAAATCGTAGTGGGGGGCGAACTGCTGGCCGACCTGGTAGTGCAGGACCTTGGTCAGCTCCATCACGGCGGGAGGCAGGCCGGTGACGTTGGCGATGCGGGCGCGGATGAGGAGCATGACGAGATCGGACTCGACGATGTTGAAGTCGGTCTCGCTGTTGGTGCGTGACGCGTCGATGCGGGCGCCGCCGTCTTCGGCGTAGACGCGGGCGCGCTGGAGTTTGCTGCGGCCGCGCATGATCAGCCAGTTGCAGACGCCGGCAGGCAGGAAGTGTTCGACCTTGCGGATCCTGGGGGCGTCGCTGAGGGATTGCTTGGGCGGGGCCTTGATCCAGGCGGCGATGTCGACGGTGCGGCGCAGCCGGGCCCAGATGCTCGCGTCCGGAGGTGTGGCGGCGCTGGCTTGCGTGGCCAGGTCGCGGTCGGCGCTCAGGAGGGCAAGCTGGGCCTGGGCCTGCTTCCAGCCGAGCTCGGCGGCGCGCTGGAGGTGGTCGAGGGCCTGCTCCCAGTTCTGCAGGCGGAAGACGCCGGCGCCGGCCATCATGGCGCGCAGGGCTTCAGCTTCACCGCTGCCTTTTTCGGCGGCGGCGGTGATGAGTTCCGCACCGCGCTGCTGATGCGCCCGGCCGCGCTCGCCGCCGAGCAGGCGGGAGCCAAGCTCGGCGGTGGCGGCGGGGTCGCCGCTTGCGGCTGCCTGTTCGATTTGTTCGAGACTGCGCACTTTCCCGCTGCCCTATCCCCGCGTGGTGTGGTTGCATGATAGCGGGCGCGGCGGGGCTTGGGGCTGGACTGGGCGGGTTGCGGGGAGCGGGGGTGAATGGGCGGGATGTATGCTTGGGGCTGGACTGGGCGGCACCAGGCGAACTGGTCCGCTACGATGGAAGGCGCTTGAGGAGATATGGCAATGGAAAACGGGAAGCTGGATACGGCGCTGGTGCGGCTGCGCGAGGAGCTGGGGCGGCTGAAATCCGGCGATGTAGTGGCGCGGCAGCATATCGAGCAGCTGATTGCGGATATCGAGGGGCATGTAAGCGGGAGTGATGCGGCGCAGGAGCGCGAGCCGCTGGTGGCGAACATTTCGGATGCGGTAAGGCGGTTCGAGGTGGAGCATCCGAAGTTGACGGCTTATCTGGGGGAGATTGCGGCGGCTTTGGGGTAGGGGCTGCCGTGCTTTGTTGTTGGTGCTGCTGGTTTTGGAATTGATTGAATCCCGCCCAGGTGCATAGTTCGCCAAAACTGGATTCGCGCCTTCGCGGGAATGACGCTGGAGGATGGGTTCCGGTCTGGCCCGTCCCTCGATACGAATCGCTTCGCGATTCACTCGGGACGAACGGGGTTTTCTTGAAGGCTCATGAAAAGCGGGGCGCAATGCCTTGGCTTTTGTGCGGTGTTGGATCCGCCTTGCTTGATCCGGCCTACGTTTTGCGCAGTGTGATGATGGCTTGACGCGGTGAACGGCGGGTCGCTGACCCGCCCGACGTTACGTTCGCAGGGCGAAGATGGCGGCCACAGGCCGCCCTACCCTCTTAATTACGGTACGGGGACCAGGCGGGTTCGCGGACGTCTTCGTCGGCGTGGAGTTGGCGGAGGACTCCGCCCAACGCGCGGATTTTTAGCTGGCCGCGGCGGGCGTCTTCGGCGGCGTAGACGAGCATGGCGCCGTTGGGGGCGAAGCTTGGCTTTTCGTCGCGGGGGCCGCCGCTGATGAATTCGAAAGAACCTGAGTCGAGATTGTAGAGGCCGATGCGGGAGTCGCGGCCCTGGTCTACGACGACGGCGATGCTTTTACCGTCCGGTGAGTAGCTGGGATTCGAGGTTTGCTTGCCGTAGGCGGGGAGTTGCCTGGCGGTGCCGCCGTCGACGGACATGGTGTAAACGCGGGCGACGCCGCCGCGGTCGGAGGTGAAGGCGATGCTCCTGCCGTCCGGAGACCAGCTGACTTCGGTTTCGATGCCGGCGTCGGTGGTGATGCGGCGGCGGGTGCCGCTGGCGATGTCGATGAAGTAGATGTCCGGGTTGCGGCCGAAGGAGAGGGTGAGGGCGAGGGTCTTGCCGTCCGGGGACCAGGCGGGTGAGCCGTTGATGCCTTTCTCGCTGATGAGGCGGGTGGTCTTGCCAGTTTCCAGGTCGTGCACGTAGACGGCGGAACGGCCGGCGTCGTAGCCGCCGTAGGCGATGCGTTTTGCATCCGGTGACCAGGCGGGGGACATGAGGGGATCACGCGATTCGGCGATAACTTTTTCGTCTTCGCCGTCGACGTTGCTGACGAGGAGTTTGTAGCTGGCGTTGCGGCCGGGCTGGGCGACGGCGACGTAGGCGATGGAGGTGGCGGCGACGCCGCGGATGCCGGTGAGTTGCTGGAGGATCAGATCTGACGACTGATGCCCGGCGAGGGTGACGTTGCCGCCGGGCGGCAGCGGCAGGTTGGTGAGCCAGGTGATTTTTTCCTGGCGGATGTCGGCGATGCGCAGATGCAACGCACTCGGGTTGGCGCCGGGACTGGTGCCGACGGTTTGCAGGCCGGGGGCGCTGTCGGCGGGGCCCTGGAGGATGACGTAGTCGACGCCGAGGGCTTTCCACTGGGCGTAGTGCAGGGGCTGGGTCCAGTCCGGCTTTTCGGGGAAGGACTGGGCGTCGAGGGCGGTGTAGGGGCCGCTGTGGAGCAGGTCGCGCTCGGTGACGGCGCGGGCGTCGGCCAGGGGAGAATCCGGCTTGCCGACGGCGACGACGGCGATGCAGTGGCCGCCGGAGCTGGCCTGGCAGCGGGCGACGGGGACGGAGGCGGTTGCGGACGGCGGGGTTTCGGGCTGCTGGGGCGAGGCCTGGCAGGCGCTGAGCGCGAGCAGGACAAAGCCGGTGGGGACGCGACGCATCGGGATTTTCTCCAGTTATCGGATCCTGGTGTGTGCCCTGAGCGGGCGTCTGCCAAGCGCAGCCTCCATCGGGCCCCGCGCGATCTTCGTGCAAGGATAGACAATGCGGCGGCGGCGGGAGTTCGCGGCCGTTACATTGGCTTGCGGCACGGCTCGCTTTGCAGCGGGCCGATTGCGGCCACTTTCACACGGTGGCGGCGGCTTTGGCCGCCACTACCCTGCTCCATGAATTGGCCCGCTACTGGCCCCGCTATTGCGCGGGGGTGCTGCCCATGGCGGGATCGGAAACCGAGGATTTGCCGGTTTCGATGCGGCCGGCGAAGCGGCGGGTGAAGCCGCCGGCGGCGTCGACGAGGGTGGCGGTGAAGTCGTACCAGAGGAAGCTGGTGACGAGCGGCCACTGCATGGTCTGGGTGTCGCCGGGGGCGACGTCGATGGTCCAGTCGGCGTGGCCGTAGTAGGCGTTGTCCTTGATGAAGTAGTGGGCGGTGGCGCTGCCGTGGTTGTGCAGGTCCAGATGCACGGCGCCGTTGACGGGGTCGTAGCAGACGCGCACTTCGGGATCGGCGCCGTTGCGCAGGATGCTGGCGTCGCCGGTGAAGTGGCGGTGCCAGCCGTTGTGCGACAGCACCCACAGATCGTACTGGCCGTTATCGGCGGTGAGATCCCAGGTGTCCTGCAGGGTCTTGCCGGGCTCGATGCCGTAGCGGCGCGGGATGCGGTCGAGGTGGAGCTTGTCGTAGACGTGGAAGACGGCGGCGACGCTGCCGGTATTCGCGAAGAGGATGTCGAGCTGGTTGGCGGCGGTATCGGCGCGAGACGTTGCGTGCAGCTCGTAGGGCAGCGCGCGGGAGAACTTGGTGCCGGCGGGTTGCACCGGGGTGGTCTGGTCGGCTTCGCTGGGCTGCGGCACTTGCGGCTTGGCTTCCTGGCTGGCGCGGACGGTGTCGGCCTGGAGCTTGGTCTGCGTGGGCAGCGGGGAGAGCATGCCGTCGTTGGGGTTGACGAAGTTGAAGGCGGAGGTGAGGTCGCCGCAGATGGCGCGGCGCCAGGGGCTGATGTTGTCTTCGCGCACGCCGAAGCGGGCTTCGAGGAAGCGCAGGACGGAGGTGTGACTGAAGGTTTCACTGCAGACCCAGCCGCCGCGGCTCCACGGCGAGACGGCGTACATGGGGACGCGCGGGCCGGGGCCGTAGATGAGGCCGTCGGTGTGGGTTTCGCCGCTGGTGTCGATGGTGCTCATGCCGGCGGTGCTGCCGTCCGGATTCCTGGCCGGGATGCAGGGCGCGGGGGCGTGGTCGAAGAAACCGTCGTTCTCGTCGAAGTTCACGATGAGGACGGTCTTGCTCCACACGTCCGGGTTGGCGGTAAGGGCGTCGAGCACTTGCTGGATGTACCAGGCGCCCTGGATGGGGCTCGAAGGACCGGGGTGTTCGGAGTAGGTGTCGGGCGCGACGATCCAGGAGACCTGGGGCAGTTTGCCGTTGGCCACGTCCCGGCTGAAGCCCTGGAGCATGTCGGGATTCAGGGTGTTGCCGCCGGGCAGGGTGTTGGCGATGCCTTTGTAGAGCGGATTGCCGGCGTTGTCGGAATCCTTGTAGGGCGTGTACGGAAAGCCGCTGGACTGGTTGCCGTGTTTTTCGTTGGCCTGGCGGTAGGCCTTGAAGCCGGCCAGGGGGTTGTCGGTGAAGTTGTTGGGGAGGTTCTGGTAGAGCTTCCAGGTGACGCCGGCGGCTTCGAGGCGCTCGGGGTAGGTCGTCCAGGTGTAGCCCTCGCTGGAGGCATCGAGCGAGTCGAACTGGTTGGTGATGGCGGGGCCGCCGTTCGCACCGGTGGGATCGTTGGTGCCGGTCCAGTGGAACAGGCGGTTGGGATTGGTGCTGCTGTGGATGCCGCAGTGGTAGGCATCGCAGACGGTGAAGGCATTGGCCAATGCGAACTGGAAGGGCAGCTCGGCTTCCATGTAGTAGCCCATGGACTGCGGCTCTTTATAGGTGGGCCATTTGCCGAGGCGGCCGTTGTCCCAGGCGTTGTGCGCATCGCCCCAGCCGTGCGGGGTGCCGTTGACGCGCTGGGCGTTGCCCTTGCTCATGTCGAGGTGGTACGGCAGGAGGATGCGGGAGCTCCCGGATTCATCCAGCTCCTGCTGCCAGACGCTGCGGCCGTCCGGCAGCGGGATGGTCATGCGATCGCCGAAGCCGCGCACGCCCGGCAGGGTGCCGAAGTAGTGATCGAAGGAGCGGTTTTCCTGCATCAGGATGACGACGTGTTCGACGTCCTTGATGGTACCGGTGAGGTTGTTGGCGGGGATGGCGAGGGCGCGGCGGATGCTGGCGGGAAGCGTGGCGCCGAGGGCGGCGCTGCCGGCGAGCTTGAGGAAGTGACGGCGATCGAGCGGGCTCATGAGCGGCGCGCCTCCGGCTGGGCGGCGCAGGCCATTTGGGGGTTGGCTACGCCCGCCGCGGCGGCGGCGCCGAGAACGGGTTCGGGGGCGCAGTGCAGGGCGCTGGCCGGCGGCGGGTTGGAGGGCGGCGGCGTGGTGTTGCCGGAGCCGCTGTTGTTGGCCGGCGCGGTGCTGCTGCCGCAGGCGCTGAGCGCGAGAAGCGCGAAGAGCGCCGTTGCGGTTGCAGGGCTGCGCCGGCTGAGACCGGCTCGATGTGTGGTGGTCACCTTTTTATGCTCCCCGTTGTTGGCGATGGCTGCGCCTGGCGCAGTCAAAGCGGGGAAGCGTAAGTGGCGACTGCTTCAGTCGAATGACGGATGAATCACGGCTTGATGACGATGGGATTGCTGGTGCATCGGAGCTGATTTTCCGAACGCACAAACGAAAAAACCCCCCGACTTTCGTCGGGGGGTTGTTCCGTGTTTAGAGCCTGGCAGTGTCCTACTCTCGCATAGTCATCGCTACACTACCATCGGCGCTGAGTCGTTTCACTTCGGTGTTCGGGATGGGAACCGGTGGTGCCAACTCGCTATGGCCGCCAGGCAAACTGACTGGAATGCCGAGCTACGCTCGTCACTCCGAATTGGGTTGTAGTCAAACAAAGTATAACTCAAAGCCTTGTTCTCAAAGCCTCAGATACTTAACAGCTAAAAATGCTTGAGTGTTATATGGTCAAGCCTCACGAGCAATTAGTACGCGTTAGCTACGTGCATCGCTGCACTTCCACACCGCGCCTATCAACCTTGTGGTCTACAAGGGCTCTTAAGGCAGATTAAATCTGCGCGAGATCTCATCTCGAGGTGGGCTTCCCGCTTAGATGCTTTCAGCGGTTATCCCGTCCGTATTTAGCTACCCGGCGATGCCACTGGCGTGACAACCGGAACACCAGAGATACGTTCAACCCGGTCCTCTCGTACTAAGGTCAACTCCTCTCAAATCTCGAACGCCCACGGCAGATAGGGACCGAACTGTCTCACGACGTTCTGAACCCAGCTCGCGTACCACTTTAACTGGCGAACAGCCAGACCCTTGGGACCTGCTACAGCCCCAGGATGTGATGAGCCGACATCGAGGTGCCAAACACTGCCGTCGATATGGACTCTTGGGCAGTATCAGCCTGTTATCCCCGGAGTACCTTTTATCCGTTGAGCGATGGCCCTTCCATACAGAACCACCGGATCACTTAGACCTACTTTCGTACCTGCTCGACTTGTTTGTCTTGCAGTCAAGCGACCTTATGCCTATGCACTCACTGCGCGATTTCCGACCGCGCTGAGGTCACCTTCGCACTCCTCCGTTACTCTTTGGGAGGAGACCGCCCCAGTCAAACTACCCACCATACAATGTCCCTGACCGGGATATACCGATCGAGGTTAGAACTCCGAGTTTATCAGGGTGGTATTTCAAGGTTGGCTCCATCAGAACTAGCGTCCTGACTTCAAAGCCTCCCACCTATCCTACACAAATAAACTCAAAATCCAGTGTAAAGTTGTAGTGAAGGTTCACGGGGTCTTTCCGTCTTGCCGCGGGAACACTGCATCGTCACAGCGATTTCAATTTCACTGAGTCTCGGAAGGAGACAGTGGGGCTATCGTTACTCCATTCGTGCAGGTCGGAACTTACCCGACAAGGAATTTCGCTACCTTAGGACCGTTATAGTTACGGCCGCCGTTTACTGGGGCTTCGATCAAGAGCTTCGCCTTGCGGCTGACCCCATCAATTAACCTTCCAGCACCGGGCAGGAGTCACACCCTATACGTCCACTTTCGTGTTTGCAGAGTGCTGTGTTTTTGATAAACAGTCGCAACCCCCTCTTAACTGCGACCCTATTCCGCTTCAGCCGCGAAGGCTTACACGTACATAGGGCGTACCTTATCCCGAAGTTACGGTACTAATTTGCCGAGTTCCTTCTCCCGAGTTCTCTCAAACGCCTTAGGATACTCTCCTCGCCCACCTGTGTCGGTTTAGGGTACGGATTCCTTTTGCCTGAAGCTTAGGGGCTTTTCTTGGGAGCGGGGTCTTAATCACTTCGGTCCATAAGGACCTCGTCGTCACGTCTCGGTATTGACCCCCCGGATTTGCCTAAGGGATCTACCTACACGCTTAAACCGGCATCCAACAGCCGGCTGACCTAACCTTCTCCGTCCCCCCATCGCAGCTAAGGAAGTACAGGAATATTAGCCTGTTTGCCATCGACTACGCCTTTCGGCCTCGCCTTAGGATCCGACTTACCCTGCGCCGAAAATCGTTGCGCAGGAAACCTTGGGCTTACGGCGTGCAGGTTTTTCACCTGCATTGTCGTTACTCATGTCAGCATTCGCACTTCTGATACCTC
>NZ_JONR01000049.1:0-15000 GCF_000711955.1 Nevskia soli DSM 19509 | reverse complement strand
GTGGACTACCAGGGTATCTAATCCTGTTTGCTACCCACGCTTTCGTGCCTCAGCGTCAGAACAGGCCCAGGAGGTTGCCTTCGCCATCGGTGTTCTTCCAGATATCTACGCATTTCACCGCTACACCTGGAGTTCCGCCTCCCTCTACCGTTCTCTAGTCCATCAGTATCGGCCGCAATTCCCAGGTTGAGCCCAGGGCTTTCACAACCGACTTAACGAACCGCCTACGCACGCTTTACGCCCAGTAAATCCGATTAACGCTTGCACCCTCTGTATTACCGCGGCTGCTGGCACAGAGTTAGCCGGTGCTTATTCTGTCGGTACCGTCAAGACTCCACGTATTAGGTGGAATTTTTTCTTCCCAACTTAAAGTGCTTTACAACCCGAAGGCCTTCTTCACACACGCGGCATTGCTGGATCAGGCTTTCGCCCATTGTCCAATATTCCCCACTGCTGCCTCCCGTAGGAGTCCGGACCGTGTCTCAGTTCCGGTGTGACTGATCATCCTCTCAGACCAGTTACGGATCGTCGCCTTGGTGAGCCATTACCTCACCAACTAGCTAATCCGACGTAGGCTTCTCCAAAAGCGTGAGGTCTTGCGATCCCCCACTTTGCTCTTTCGAGATCATGCGGTATTAATCCGGGTTTCCCCGGGTTATCCCCCACTTAAGGGCAAATTCCTACGTATTCCTCACCCGTCCGCCACTAGAGTATTGCTACTCCCGTTCGACTTGCATGTGTTAGGCATGCCGCCAGCGTTCAATCTGAGCCAGGATCAAACTCTCCAATTAAATTTAAATCTTAAATTTAAGCTGGATGGCAACTCAACGTTCCAGGAAAGAACGTCTTCGCTGCCAGTAAGAGTTATCAACACTTGCTCTCTTACAACTAAGGCTTACGTTGATACTCCGTGATGCTATGGCTTCCGCCACGCACCGGGAGCACCCACACAAATCACTTGCTTACTTGTTAAAGATCAGGCTGTTCGGCTTCGCTTCGTTTCGCGTTTCCGTGCAGCAGGGAGGCGAATTATAGGGGGGTTTCCCGGGGTGTCAACACTCTCGTCCAAAGTTTTTTCGGGGGGCACCCTCAAACCCTGCAAAAACCCATATGGATAAAGGGTTTTCGAGCCGTACAAAAAGTGTCAAAAAACTTCCGGAGGGGGTTAAAGCACCCCCCGTTTTGCGCAAAAATCCGCGAAACCGTCATCGAAAAAATCGAAAAAAATCTTCAATCCGTCAAAAAAAACTTGCCGGGGGCTGCGCTTTGCTCAAATTTTGGCCAAAACCGGACCGTTTTGCTTGCCCGGGTGCGGGAGAGGGGGTCCGAGGGGCGGATTTTTTGCGCGGGAAGCGTTTTTCGGCGTGCGCCGGCCTGTCCGCATGCGCGCTGGCCGCTACAGAGGGCATTCCACGGCGCAGTTGCTGCGCCTCGTGGCCCCATAGGCGCTGGCGCGGCCTGTAGAGGGGCCTGAGTCGCCCCGTGGGTTTCCGGGGAGAAGGGCACGCTGATGGAGCAGTCCTCTCCCCTGGCCCCGCTCCCGCCCTACGGGGACTCCCTGCGACCACACGCGGGAGCGCGTAACGATCCCGGGAGGATGATCGCAGTGGACTGATTGCGCCCTGGAAACGACAAAAGCCCCGGACAGGATCCCTGTCCGGGGCTTTTGCGTGATTGCCGCCCGTTATTGCGGGTGCGATGGGGCGCCAGACGTCTCAGCCTGCCTTCAACACGACCCTGGCGTATTTGCGCGGACCCACCTGGAGCAGGTGGCTGGCGCCCGGCGCCAGCAGCAGGGCGCGGTCTTCCACGCGCTGGCCGTCGATGCGCACGGCTTTCTGCTCGATCATGCGGTTGCCCTCGCCGTTGCTGGCCACCAGGCCCGCTTCCTTGAGCACGCGGGCCAGGGACAGGCCCTCGGGCGGGGCGGCCAGGGTGATTTCGGGGATGTTCTCGGGCAGGTTGCCCTGCGAGAACTGGGCGATGAAGGCGGCCTTGGCCCGTTCGCCGCTGCCGGGGCCGTGGAAGCGGTCGACGATCTCGATGCCCAGGGCCATCTTGATATCGCGGGGGTTGGCGCCCTCCCGCACCGACTGGCGCAGGCCGGCGATGGCGGCCAGCGGCAGGAAGCTGAGCAGGTCGTAGTAGCGCCACATCAGCGTGTCCGACACCGACATGAGCTTGCCGAACATGTCCTGCGGCGGGTCGTTGAGGGCGATGTAGTTGCCCAGGGACTTGCTCATCTTGTGGACGCCGTCGAGCCCCTCGAGGATCGGCACGGTCATGATGCACTGCGGCTTCTGGCCGTTGACGCTCTGCAGGTGGCGCCCCACCAGCAGGTTGAATTTCTGGTCGGTGCCGCCGAGTTCGACGTCGGCCTTCAGGGCCACGGAATCGTAGCCCTGCAGCAGCGGATACAGGAATTCGTGGATGGCGATGGGCTGCCCTTCCTTGTAGCGCTTGGAGAAATCGTCGCGCTCCAGCATGCGGGCCACGGTGTGCTGGGCGGTGAGCCGCACCATGCCTTCGGTGCCGAGCTGGTCCAGCCAAGTGGAGTTGAAGGCGATGGTGGTCTGGTCCGGATCCAGGATCTTGAACACCTGCTGCTTGTAGGTTTCGGCGTTGTCCTGCACCTGCTCGCGGGTCAACGGCTTGCGGGTTTCATTCTTGCCGGTCGGGTCGCCGATCATGCCGGTGAAGTCCCCGATCAGGAAGATTGCCTCGTGCCCGGCGGCCTGGTAGGCACGTAATTTGTTTAACAAAAGGGTATGGCCGAGATGCAGGTCCTTGGCGGTGGGATCGAATCCGGCCTTGATGCGCATGCGGGTGCCGTCCCGCGTGGCGGCGGCAAGCCTGGAACGCAGCTCATCGTGGGGGATGATCTCGTCGGTGCCGCGCGCGATCTCGGCGAAGATTTCTTCAAAACCTTGGGTCATGGTTGAGCTTTTGGAAGCAAGTGACTCGTATTAGGCCGATTTTTTGGCCTTCAGGGATTGCCAATCGGGGAGAATTATGTTTTCGTTACGTCAGACGCGGCCGATCCGACCATTCCAACCAGAACCATCTGGCCGTCTAAGTCTGCAGCCAGTGGGCGCAGTTCATTGTTCAAATCGGAAGCCGTATGTCGAATTATAGCCCCGCCGGGGGGACCGTCCCCTCCTCGGCCCGTCGTATCGTAGTGATCTGCGGCTTCCTCGCCGCCTCCGCTGCGGCTTTTGTTTACTACCACCGCGACAGCGCGCTGGACCAGGAATCCGTCGGTTCGGTCCAGGCGGTCGCCTCGGACGGCCAGGAATACCCGGTGGCGCGCTTCGACTCGGTGATCAGTTCCGCCGTGAACGAGGCGCTGACCGTGCCGCCGGCCACCGAGTGGACCACGGTGTCGGTGAAGTCCGGGCAGAGCCTGTCCAACATCTTCGACGATGCGCACCTGCCGCCCGAGGACTGGATGGCGATCACCAAGCTGGGCGGCGACTGCGCCCAGCTCAAGCGCATCAAGGCCGGCGACCAGCTGCGCCTGCGCGTCGCCAACGGCGAACTGCAGGAACTGGTCTACCCGCTGGACGAGCTGCGTACGCTGAGCGTGCGCCGCGGCGACAACGGCTTCGAAAGCGCCACCCTGTCGGCCTCGCTGGAGCGGCGCAGCACCGAGGCGGTGGGCACCATCGAGAATTCGCTGTTCCTCGACGGCCGCAAGGCCGGCCTCAATGACCGCATGATCCTGCAGTTCGCCGACCTGTTCGGCTACGACATCGATTTCGCCCAGGATCTGCAGGAAGGCGACCGCTTCTCGGTGGTCTACGAGGAACTCTACAAGGACGGCAAGAAGCTGCGCGACGGCGACATCCTTGCCGCCGAGTTCAGCAACAACGGCAAGACCTACCGCGCGGTGCGCTTCGTCGCCCCCGACGGCACCAAGGCTTACTACACCCCGGCGGGCCTGTCGCTGCGCAAGGCCTTCATCCGCACGCCGGTGGATTTCACCCGCATCAGCTCCGGCTTCACCCTGCACCGCTGGCACCCGATCCTCAACCGCATGCGCGCCCACACGGGCACCGACTACGCGGCGCCGATCGGCACGCCGGTGCACGCCTCCGGCAACGGCAAGGTCGAGTTCGTCGGCCAGAAGGGCGGCTACGGCAATGTGGTGGTGCTGCGCCATGGCAACCAGTACGAGACGATTTACGGCCATCTGTCGCGCTTCCAGAAGGGCCTGCACGCCGGCGCCACCGTGCAGCAGGGCCAGGTCATCGCCTTCGTCGGCATGACGGGCCTGGCCACCGGCCCGCACCTGCACTATGAATTCCGCATCAACGGCATGCCGGTGAACCCGGAGAAGATCACGCTGCCACGCGCCATGCCGCTGGAACCGCGCACCCTGGCGCAGTTCCGCAGCAGTTCCGCGCCGCTGGTCGCCGCCCTCGATTCGATGGACGCCAAGCAGGGCGTGGCCGAGGCCACCACGGTGCAGCCGGCCGCGTCGCGGGCCACCACCGCCACGCCGTAGGACGCTGCATCCCGTGCTCGTTCTCGGCCTGATGTCGGGCACGAGCATGGATGGCATCGACGCCGTCCTCGCCGGGTTCGAGGACGGCCGCTTCAAGGGCCTGCGGGCCACCCACCACCTCGAATACGCCGCGCCCCTGCGCGCGCGGCTGCTGCAGGTCGCGCGCAGCGACGCCGCCCTGAGCCTGCGCGAGCTGGCCACGCTGGACATCGCCGTGGCCGACCGCTTCGCCGAGGCGGCGCTGGGCCTGCTCGCCACCGCCGGGATCGAGCCCGGGGCGGTGAGCGCCATCGGCAGCCACGGCCAGACCGTGTTCCACGATACTTCGGCGCAGCCCTGGGCGACGCAGCAGCTGGGCGATCCCAGCCGCATCGCGGCACGGACCGGCATCGCGACCGTGGCCGATTTCCGCCGCAAGGACGTGGCCCTGGGCGGCCAGGGCGCACCGCTGGTGCCGGCCTTCCACCATGCGCTGTTCGCCAGCGGGGATGAAGCGCGCTGCGCGCTGAACATCGGCGGCATCGCCAACGTCACCCTGCTGCCCGGCACCGACGCGGCGCGGGTGCGCGGCTTCGACACCGGGCCGGGCAATGGACTGATGGACGAGTGGTGCGAGCGGCACCTGGGCCGGCCCTACGACGCCGATGGCGCCTATGCCGCCAGCGGCCGTTGCCATGAGGGATTGTTGCGGACATTGCTGGAAGATCCGTATTTCGCGCAGCCTCCGCCGAAAAGCACCGGCCGCGGCTATTTCCAGCTGTCCTGGGTGGAACAGCGCTACCCGATGCTGGACACCCTGGCGCCAGCCGACGTGCAGGCGACCCTGGCGGAGTTGACCGTGCGCAGCATCGCCGCGGACATCCTGGCCCATGCGCCGGGAACCCGGCGGGTGCTGGTCTGCGGCGGCGGAGCCCGCAACGGCCATCTGATGCGACGCCTGGGCGCGGCCCTGCCCGGCTGCGCGGTGCAGGCCAGCGACGACTACGGGCTGGATGCGGGCTGGGTGGAGGCGGCAGCCTTTGCCTGGCTGGCGGTGCGGACGCTGGCCGGGTTGCCGGGCAATCTGCCGGGAGTGACCGGGGCTTCGCGGCTAGCGGTGCTGGGCGGCGTTTTCAGGCCCTGAGCGATTGCGCCAAAGAAAAACCCCCGGCTACTGCGTAGCCGGGGGTTTCGATGAATCGGCCGCGCCAGCGCGCGGCCAGGGCATCAGACCGAGAACGAGGAGCCGCAGCCGCAGGTGGTGGTGGCCTGGGGGTTGCGGATCACGAACTGGGCGCCGTTGACGTCGTCCTTGTAGTCGATCTCGGCGCCGGTGAGGTATTGCAGGCTCATCGGGTCGACCAGCAGGGTCACGCCGCCGTTCTCCACCCGGAGATCGCCGTCCTCGACGTTTTCGTCGAAGGTGAAGCCGTACTTGAAGCCGGAGCAGCCGCCGCCGGTGACGAAGACGCGCAGCTTGAGATCCGGGTTGCTCTCTTCGTTCAGCAGCTCGCGCACCTTGGCGGCGGCCGAACTGGTGAAGATCACATCGGACTGTTCCGCTTCCGCGGCCACTGCTTCGTTCATGCCCATGACACTAGACTCCGTTGCAACGGACGCTCAGGCTGGCTTGGCCCTGCGCCCGTCCTGAATTTCCAGCACGGAGGAATCCGACTTGGATTCGCCCGGCTTATGGTGGGTCAACGCGGCCACCGGTTCGTTGCCCTCATACAGCAGCTGACCGTTGATCATCGCGCCCGGTTCCATCTGTAGCACTTTGTAGTATACGTTACCGGTGACCCGGGCCTTGGCGGCCAGGGACAACTTCTCGGTGGCGCGGACGTCGCCGATCACGGTGCCGTTCAGCATCATGGTGGGGACGCGCACATCGCCTTCAATAGCGCCGCTCTCGCTCACCGACAGGTGGGCGGACTTGTCCGCGCCCAGGGTGGTGACGCCGCCCTTGATCTTGCCGTCCACGTGCAGGCCGCCGGAGAAGCGCACATCGCCCAGAACTTCCGTCTGCCGCCCGATCAGAGTATCCACCGCCCCTCCCTTGCTGCTGCTGCCGCCGCTGTTGCTGCTGGCATTGTTCGAACCCAAGAAACCTTTCATGACCGCCCCTCCTGCATGATCTTGCCCCAGTCGTAGTCGTCGTCGATCCGCGGCGTGCCCTCGCCCTGCACCGTCACCGTGGCGCGCAAGGGTTTGAAGCCGTCGGGGAAGCGGAAACTACCGCTGAACTCTTCAAAATACTTGAAGGAAAATACCAGATTTTTGTTACCGTCAGTGACCAGATCGGCCAGTTTTAGGGACTGTTTGGTACTGCCGCGGAAGCCCTCGAAAGTGACATTCAGTTCACCATCGACGCGCTTGTCGTGGCGCACCGACTGGATCAGCACGAGGTCGTACTTGTAGACGCCCGGGGAGGCGTCCTTGGCCGCTGGGCTGTAGACCTTGAACTCGAACACGCGCACCCCGGCCTGGGCTTCGGCCGGCGAGACGATGCCGCGGTAAAAGGACAGCTGCGAGCGCAGGTCGGCGGATTCGGCCTGCAGCGAGGCCAGGGACAGCTTGACCGTGCTGCAGGCGCTGTCGTCGATCTGCTGCGAGCGGCTCAGGTAGGCCGCCTGGTCCTTGAGCTGCTGGTTCTCGGACAGGGCGGCGCGCAGCTTCTGCGACATCTGGCGGTTGTCGTCGCGCAGCCGGTCGCGCTCCAGCTGGGCGCGCTCGAAGTCGGAAACGGTATGGGCGCGGGTGTAGCTGTAAAGGCCCCAGCCGCCCAGCAATACCGCCGCGGTGATACTGCCGACGATGATCCAGCGACGCCACGGCCGATGCTGGGCGATGACGATTTTATGCTTGGTATTCAACGTGTTGTATGGTTCAAGGCGCGATCGGCGGGGCGTCGAGAGCGGTCTGTTCGTCGCAGTCGAACATCAGGTTGAAGCACTGCACGGCCTGGCCGGCGGCGCCCTTGGTCAGGTTGTCGATCACCGACAGCACCACCACCGTATCGCCGCCGCCAGGGCGGTGCACCGCCAGGCGGCAGGTGTTGGAGGCGCGCACCGAGCGCGTCTCCGGCTCGGTGCCCGCCGGCAGGACATCGACGAAGGGCTCGCCACGGTAGCGGCTTTCGAACAGGGCCTGGAGGTCGGTTTCGGGATGGGTCAGCCGCGCATAAATCGTGGCCTGCATGCCGCGGATCATGGGGATCAGGTGCGGGATGAAGGTGAGGCCCACGTCGGCACCCGCCACGGCGGACAATTCCTGCACGATTTCAGGCAGGTGGCGATGGCCGGCGACGCCATAGGACTTCAGGTTGTCGGAGGCCTCGACGAACATCGAGCCGAGCTTCAGCTCGCGCCCGGCGCCGCTGACGCCGGACTTGCAGTCGGCGATGAGCGAGCCGCGATCGACCACACCCGCCTCCAGCAGGGGCAGCAGGCCCAGCGAGACGGCGGTGGGGTAGCAGCCGGGATTGCCGACGACGCGGGCCTTGGCGATCTCGTGGCGGTGCAGTTCCGGCAGGCCGTAGACCGCCTCGGCCAGCAGGTCCGGGCAGGCGTGCTCGTGCTGGTACCAGCGCTTGTAGACCGCCGTGTCCTTGAGGCGGAAATCGGCCGACAGGTCGATCACCTTGACGCCGCGCTCGACCAGGGCCGGCGCCATGCCCATGGCGGTACCGTGGGGCGTGGCGAAGAACACGGCGTGGCAGCCGGCCAGGGCTTCGATATCCGGGGCGGTGTAGCTGACATCGCAGAAGCCGCGCAGCTGCGGAAACAGGGCATCGGCGCGCTTGCCGGCTTCCTGTCGCGAAGTCAGGACCTTGACCCGGGCCCGGGGATGCCGCGCCAGCAGGCGCAGCAGTTCGGCGCCGGTGTAACCGGTGCCTCCGACGATTCCAACCTCGATGACATTGCTGCTCACGGCGCGACTCTCAGGGGGCCCGGCCATTGCGGGCCTGGGCAGTTCGGGGGACAGAATGATAGCTTGTGCGGCAAATCCCGTTTAACCGTGCATTGAAACCGCCATGCTCTGGATCAAGGCTTTACACGTCATTTTCGTGGTCAGCTGGTTCGCCAGCCTGCTCTACCTGCCGCGGCTGTTCGTCTACCACTGCGATGTGAGCGACGAGGCCGGGCATGCGCGCTTCGCCACCATGGAGCGCAAGCTGCACGGCATCGGCAACATCGCCATGCTCGGCACCTGGATTTTCGGCATCTGGCTGCTGACGCTGGAGCCGGCGTTCCTGCATATGGGCTGGCTGCACGCCAAACTGACCCTGGTGCTCCTGCTCAGCGGCTACCAGGGCTGGCTCAAGGGCAACGTGCGCAAGTTCGCGGCGCGCCAGAACACCCGCAGCCCGCGCTTCTGGCGCTTCATGAACGAGGTGCCGGCGCTGTTCCTGGTGGCGATCGTGATCCTGGTGGTGGTGAAGCCGTTTTAGAGGCGAGAAAGTATTGGGCCGGGCGAGGCCGTGGCAAGCTTTTGCTGTTGCGCCCCTTCCCTCTCGCCTAACGCCTCATGAGCCCTCTTCCGGCTTCATCTGCGACTGCTGGTAGTTCTGCAGGCCGACGCGCTCGAGCAGGCCGAGCTGGGTCTCGATGAAGTCGATGTGCTCTTCCTCGCTTTCCTGGATGTCGACCAGCAGCTCGCGGGTGACGTAGTCCTGCACCGTCTCGGCGTAGGCGATGGCTTCCTTGTACAGCGGATGCGCTTCGCGCTCTCGGCGCAGATCACATTGCAGTACCTCGGCGACGTTTTCGCCGATGTAGAGCTTGCCCAGGTCCTGCAGATTGGGCAGGCCTTCGAGGAACAGGATGCGCTTGATCAGGCGATCGGCGTGCTTCATCTCGTCGATCGATTCTTCGTATTCGTGCTTGCCCAGCTGCACCAGGCCCCAGTTATTCAGCATGCGGGCATGCAGGAAGTACTGGTTGATCGAGGTCAGCTCGTTGCGCAGGGCCTGGTTGAGGTAATCCAGTACTTTGGGGTCGCCGCGCATGAGCCATCTCCTGGTCCGTTGATTTTCAGGAGTCTACCCTGCGCCGGCAGGGCGCACTAGGCAAGCGCCGACGCGCTTCAGGCCGCCGCGGTCAGCTGGTCCAGGCGCAACGGCGCCTGGTTGCGGCATTCGTTGATGAGCTGCCGCGCTTCCGGCACGCAACGGCCGCAGACGCTGCCCACGCCCAGCCGGTCCTTCAATGCGCGCATGGTGCAGGCACCCTGCTCCACGGCACTGCGGATCTTGCTGTCGGATACGGCGCGGCAAACGCAGACGTACATCGAAGGGCACCAGGAAGCTTTAGCGATGCTCTATTTGATCGCGAATGATAATGATTGTCAATTAGTTAAAAACGACTCAACACTCCGCCGCCGCGCGGGGCCCGGCCACCCCGCTCAGGATCCGGAAGTCTGCGCCGGAACGTTCTGCGCGGCGGCCTCGCGGGGCGGCAGGCCCAGCAGGGGCGCCAGCTGGTTGAGCGCCTCCTGGTAGACGCCGCGCTTGAAGGCCACCACTTCCTGCACCGGCTGCCAGAAATCGACCCAGCGCCAGCCGTCGAACTCGGGATGGCTGGTGGCGTTGAAGTGCACCAGGCATTCCTCGCAGTTCATGCGCAGCAGGAACCACTTCTGTTTCTGGCCGATGCATACCGGGTGGCGGCCGCGCCGGATCAGGCGGCTGGGCAGGCGATAGCGCAACCAGTCGTTGGTCACGCCGAGCAGGCTGACGTGTTCGGGCTTGAGGCCCAGCTCTTCTTCCAGCTCGCGATACAGCGCCTGCTCCGGCGTTTCGTTGCGCTGGATGCCGCCTTGCGGGAACTGCCAAGCGTCCTGGCGGATGCGCTTGGCCCAGAGCACCTGGGCGGAGGCATTGGCCAGAATGATGCCCACGTTGGGACGAAACCCATCCGCGTCAATCACTTTGTATGACAGTAATAAGTCGGTATTGACCCCGATTCTTTCATGCGGCGATGGCCGCGGCAATGGTGGAAAATCAGCTATGCCGCGAGGTTTGGGCCAGGCCAGGCCCGGACCTGCGGACAAATACTCTCCATTTCCACCTCCCGGCGCCCCTTTCGTGACCAATCTTGCGATCTTCGACCTCGACCACACCCTGCTGGATGGCGACAGCGACTACCTCTGGGGCCGTTTCCTGGTCGAACAGGGCATGGTGGATGGGGAGTCCTACGAGAAGCAGAACCACGAGTTCTACCTGGCCTACCAGGCGGGCACGCTGGACATCGACGCCTTCGCCGCCTTCTCGCTCAAGCCCCTGACCCGGTACGAACCGGAACAGCTTTACGCCCTGCGCCAGCGTTTCGTGCGCGAAAAGATCGAGCCCTGCGTCTCCGCCGGCACGCCGGAGCTGCTGCGGCGCCACCGCGAGCAGGGCGACACGCTGATCATCACCACCGCCACCAACCGCTTCATCACCGAGCCGATCGCCGCGCTGCTGGGCGTGCCGAACCTGCTGGCCACCGACCCGGAAATGCTCGACGGCCGCTACACCGGCCGCCTCAGCGGCCACGCCAACTTCCGCGAGGGCAAGGTGCTGCGCCTGCGCGCCTGGCTGGAGCAGCACCGCATCCTGCCCGCGCACTCCACCTGCTACAGCGATTCCCACAACGACCTGCCGCTGCTGGAATTCGCCGATACGGCGGTGACGGTGGATCCCGATCCGACGCTGCGCGCGGAGGCGCAGAAGCGCGGGTGGGCGGTGATCAGCTTGAGGGCGGCTTAGAAGCTCGGCGGCCCGGCAGGAACGGACGCAGCGTTTCGAGGTGTTTCGGGTGTTCCTGTCGCAAAAGCGCTTCGCTGCAAAACTGGTGATCGGCGTAGACGAAGCCTGGCGTCACCACCTCGGCTACCAATGCGTGGCTGGCGCCTTCGATCAGCTGCGAGGCTTTCCAGCAGCTGCCGGGCACGACCAGGAAACGGCCGTCCTCCGCGCCATTGCCCAGGCGCACGCGGCGCAGCTCGCCGTCCGCATCCAGCAGCAGGTATTCCACCGGGCCGCCGTCGAGGAAGAAGTGCAGGATGTCGCTGCGGTTGCGGTGCAGGAAGCCGCGCGGCTCGGCCTGGTCCAGCAGGTAGTAGATCGAGGTGGCCAGCGGACGTTCGCCGGTAACGCCGAGATGCGTCGCCGTAGACGTGTAGATGCGTTTGAAATACCCACCCTCCGGGTGCGGCTCAAGCTCAAGCTTTGAAATCCAGTCCGATCCGCTCACGGTTCCAGCCGCTGGATGCGCCAGTTGCCGCCGGCCCTCGTATACAGCAGCCGATCATGCACGCGGTTGGCACGCCCCTGCCAGAACTCGATGGTCTCCGGCACCACGCGGTAGCCGCCCCAGTAGTCCGGCAGCGGAATGTCCTGCCCGGTGAACCGCTGCTCGGTGGCGGCGAGGCGCGCGTCCAGCTCCTCGCGCTTTTCCAGCAGGCGGCTCTGGCGCGAGGTGTAGGCGCCGATCTGTGAACCGCGCGGGCGGGTGTGGAAATAGTGGTCGGACAGTTCGCGGGGGACGCGTTCGACGCGGCCTTCGATGCGCACCTGGCGTTCCAGCCGGTCCCACCAGAAGGTCAACGCCGCCTCGGGCCGGGCGGCCAGTTCCTCGCCCTTGCGCGAATGGTAGTTGGTATAGAAGGTAAAGCCGCCGTCGTGCAGGCCCTTGAACAGGACGATGCGCAGCGAGGGACGGCCTTCAGCCGAGACGGTCGCCAGGGACATCGCGGCGGGCTCGAGCACGCCGGCGGCGCCGGCATCGCCCAGCCAGCGCTCGAATTGCGCCAGCGGGTCCGGCAGCAGGTCGGCGTCGTTCAACGGGGGATTGCGCTCGTATTGGGCCATGTGAAAGTTATATGGGGCAAAATAGGGTTCTGCAATACGCCGATTTTGCCGGAATTCCCCCATGTCCACCTTTAAAGCCCTGCGCGTCCACCAGGTCGAGAAGTCCTTCCAGAGCCGGCTGGAGCAGATCCAGCTATCCGACCTGACGCCGGGCGAGGTGGTGATCCGGGTGGCCTATTCCTGCCTCAACTACAAGGACGCGCTGGCTGTCACCGGCAAGAGCCGCATCATGCGCGCCATGCCGCGCGTGGCCGGCATCGACCTCTCCGGCGTGGTGGAAAGCAGTGCCGATCCGCAGTACAAACCCGGCGACAAGGTGCTGGTGACCGGTTGCAATGTCGGCGAACTGCTCGACGGCGGCCTGGCCGAATACGCCCGCGTGCCGGCGGAGGCGGTGGTGCCGCTGCCCGCGGGCCTGAGCCTGTCCGAGGCGATGGCGCTGGGCACCGCCGGCTTCACCGCCGGCATGGCGTTGCGGCGCATGCTGGAAAATCACCAGGCGCCGGAACATGGACCGATCGCCGTCACCGGCCCCACCGGCGGCGTCGGCAGCGTGGCCATCAGCCTGTTCAAGAAGCAGGGCTTCACGGTCGCCGCCATCACCGGCAAGACCACGCCGGAATCCGAGAAATACCTGCGCATGCTCGGCGCCGATGAAATCGTCGACCGCAACACGCTCGAACTCGGCAGCAAGCCGATGGAAGCCGCGCGCTGGGGCGGCGCCGTGGACAACCTCGGCGGCGACACCCTCGCCTACCTGACGCGCACGGTGAAGCCCTGGGGCAACATCGGCAGCGTGGGGCTGGCGCAGGGCTTCGGCCTCAACACCACGGTGATGCCTTTCATCCTGCGCGGCGTCAGCCTGCTCGGCATCCACTCGGTGGAAATGCCGCGCGCCTGGCGGCTGCAAATCTGGGAGCGGCTGGCCAGCGACTGGAAGCCGGCGCAACTGGCGCAGATCGCCAACCGCACCATCTCGCTGGAGGAAGTGCCGGCGGCCTGCGCCGAACTGATCGCCAGCCAGGTGCTGGGCCGCACCATCGTGCGCATCGGCGGCGATTCCTGAGACCACGATGAGCGCACACAGCCACACGCATGACGACCACGCGCACGATCATGACCATGACCATGACCATGGCCACGCGCACAAGCCCGGGAAAAAGAAGGGGCACGATCACGGCCACGGCCATCACCACGGACATGCCCACGGCTCCAGCAACGAGCGCCGCCTGACCTGGGCCCTGATCCTGGTCGGCGTGTTCATGGTGGTGGAGGTGGTGGGCGGCATCCTGGCCCACTCGCTGGCGCTGATCGCCGACGCCGGCCACATGCTGACCGACTCGGCCTCGCTGGTGCTGGCGCTGTTCGCGCTGCGTGTCGGCAGGCGGCCGGCGGATGAAACCTACTCCTACGGGCGCCAGCGTTATGAAGTGCTGGCGGCCTTCGTCAACGGCCTGGTGCTGCTGGCGCTGAGCGTGTGGATCCTGATCGAATCGGCACGGCGCCTGTTCGAGCCGCAGACGGTGCAGGGCCCCGTGATGCTGGTGGTGGCCGGGGTCGGCCTGCTCGCCAACATCGCCACCTTCCTGATCCTGCGCGATGGCGAAGACAACCTCAACATGCGCAGCGCCGTGCTGCACGTGCTGGGCGACCTGCTCGCCTCGGTGGCCGCGATGGTCGCCGCCCTGGTCATCATCTACACCCACTGGATGCCGATCGATCCGCTGCTGTCGGCACTGGTGTCGCTGCTGATCCTGCGCGGCGGCTGGCGCGTCACGCGCGAGTCCGCGCACATCCTGCTGGAAGGCACCCCGCCAGGCATCGAGATCGAGGAGGTTTCCGCCGACGTCATTGCCCAGGTGCCGGGCGTCAGCGGCGTGCATCATCTGCACGTATGGTCGCTGACCGATGCCAAGCCGATGATGACGCTGCATGCCGTGATCGCCGAGGAGACCAACCAGGACACCGTGCTGGCGGCGATCCAGAAGCGCTTGAGCGAGCGTTTTGGGGTGGTGCATGCGACGGTGCAGATCGAGCGGGGCGGGTGTGTGGCGGAGGTGGATGATGGATGTCATGCGCATGGAGCGGCGGTTGCGAAGGGCTGAGGCCCGGGTGCCGCTCCGGTCGCTGGCTCGTCCGGCTTTCTTTTCGCCCTTGCTCTGAGATCTTCGCGTACGCGCTTGCGCGCGAGGCATTGGAGTCGCAGATTGAAATTACGGTTCCGCCTTGAAGGCGGGGCACTTTCTTGTCTCCGGTGACAAGAAAAGTAACCAAAGAAGCGCCGCCCCGGAGCCTGCGCCCACATTTCGTTTTCGAGTTCATCCTTGCCGTCCCTGGCGAGACTTCATTGCTGTTACCCACCCCCGGCCCGGCCATCCATGGCCGGGCGTTCGGGCCTGTTGGAGTGACATTGAGTCACTCCAACAGGCCCTCACCCTGCGCTTCTCGCCCGCGGCGGGGGGAACGTCAAAAGCGCAAAGCAACGTCAAAAGCCGGAGTGTCGCTCTTGGGCGCTCCTTCTCCCTCTGCGTCATCCCCGCGCAGGCGGGGATCCAGTTTTCCCCGGCCCCTTTCCAGAGGAAAAGGAAAAGCGCTCACCGCATGCGTGCCAACAAAAAACCTTGGCACACATGGCACACATGGCACGCATGGTGAAAAACAG
>NZ_JONR01000048.1 GCF_000711955.1 Nevskia soli DSM 19509 | reverse complement strand
CCTCCGCCTTGCCTGACGCGATTTTGGACTGCAACGCAGGTGCGATTCATTCTGTTACAGGCTCTAAGGCGTCGGCGCCTTCGACTCCGCCGAAGCATCCCATAGCGCCGCCGACTCCGGGTCGATCACCCCGAGCAGCCTGTTCAGCAGCGATTTCAGCACCGGCGCCTCGCCCGCCCCCAGGCGCTCCAGCACCTGCGACTCCACCGCCTTGGCGGCGGAGATCACCCGCAGGGCCGCCTCGCGGCCGGCGTCGGTGAGTTCGTACGCCGGGCCCTCGACGCCTGCTTCCGCCACCGCTTCCCGCGCCAGGCCGTGCTGCACCAGGGACTTGATGGCGCGATGGCTGTTCTCGTCGAGCACGCCGGCCATGCCGGCGTCGAGGTCGCGCACCGTCATCGCCCGCTTCAGGGTCAGCGAAGACAGCACGTAGAACTCCTGGTCGGTGAGATGCGCTTCCTCCAGGTGGCGGCGGATCTGCGCGAACATGCGGAAATGGCTGCGCCCGAGCAGATAGCCGAGGAAGTCGTCGCCGAAACTGCCTTCCAGATAAGCGCTGCGCGGCTTGACGCCGAGCGGATCGCGCCGCGTGGCATGGGCATAGCGGCCGCCGTGGAACACCAGCGGCGCGGCCTCGTTGCGGTCGAAAGCCAGCACCTCGCCCAGGAAGATGACGTGGTCGCCGCCCTCGTACTGGAACGCGGTGCGGCACTGGAAACGCGCCGAGCAGCCTTTCAGCAGCGGCACCCCGCCGACGCCGGACTCGATGTCCAGCCCGGCGAACTTGGATTCGCCGCGCCTGGCGAAGCGGGCCGACAGTTCCTCCTGGTCGGTGGCCAGCACATGCACCGCCCAGTAAGGGGCGACACGGAAGGCCGCCAGGCTCATCGAGGTATTGGCCAGGCTCCACAGCACCAGGGGCGGGCTCAGCGACACCGAGTTGAAGCTGTTGGCGGTGAGGCCCATCGGCGTGCCGTCCGGCGCGCGGGTGGTGATGATGGTGACGCCGGTGGCGAAGGAGCCCAGCGCCTTGCGGAACTCGGCGGCGTCGAAAGCGGCGGTGCTGTGGCCTGACAAGGCGGTCTCCCGGCAAATGCGGTCAGTAGGCCGCAAGGATACCGCAGGCGCGGGCGGCATTCTTAGGCCGGACAGACTATGTGGCCGGGGCTCCTCCGGCGCCGGTTATATGGCCGGCCACAGGACCTTCACCCGAAGGGGGCAGTGCGGAAATACGCACCTTTCACCCCCTTTCCAGTGCTGGCGCGGGGAGCCCGTTTCAGGCACCGTAGCAGGCACAAGGCGGCCTCGGAGAGAGAGCCGCCGGGATTCCCGGCGCAGGACGCCGGGGACCAGCGGTTTCCGGTGCGAGGGGAGGATTGATCGATGAAGCGTCTGAGCGCAATGGACGGGGCATTCCTGCGGATGGAATCGCCGCGCACGCCGATGCACGTGGCCGGGCTACTCACCTTCAAGCTGCCCGAGGATGCGGCACCCACCTACCTGCGCGACCTGTTCGCCTTCATGCGCAGCCAGGCCGTGACCATGCCGCCGTTCAACGCGCGCATCGTACGCAAAGGCCTGTCGCGCCTGGCGCCGGCCTGGGAAGATGCGCCGGACATCGACATCGATTACCACCTGCGCCACTCGGCGCTGCCTTTCCCTGGCGGCGAGCGCGAACTCGGCGTGCTGGTCGAGCGCCTGCATTCGCACCCGATGGACCTGAGCCGTCCGTTGTGGGAGTGCCATTTGATCGAGGGCCTGGAAAACCGCCGCTTCGCCGTCTATCTCAAGGCACACCATGCCGCCATGGACGGCATGGGCGCCCTCACCTTCATCCGCAACTGGCTGTCGCCGGACCCGAAATTCGCCAATGCCGCCGGCCCCTGGGCCTTGTCGCCGAAAATGAAGCTGAAAGTCGACGAGGACAAGCCCCGCGCCGACCTGCTGCGCCGCACCCTGGAGCTCGCCGGCGGGCAATTGCGCAGCAGCTCGGAACTGGTGCGCACCCTGCGCAAGATGAGCGTGCAAAAGGACAATCCGGAAGGCGGCCTGATGTCCGCCCTGCATACGCCGCGCACCGTGTTCAACGCGGCGATCACGCCGCAGCGCCGGCTGGCGACGCAGCTGTACGAGCTGTCGCGCTTCAAGGCGCTCAGCGCCGTCACCGGCGCCACCGTCAACGACCTGTCGATGGCGCTGTGTGCCGGCGGCATCCGCCGCTACCTGCTGGAACTCGACGCCCTGCCCGAGCTGCCCCTGGTGGCCTCCTTCCCCATCGGCCTGCCCCGTACCGACGGCAAGAGCGGCAACGCCGTCGCCGGCTTCGTCTGCCCCCTGGCCACCAACGAGGCCGATCCGCGCCGCCGGGTCGAGCTGATCAATGCCGTCACCACCCGCACCAAGGCGCAGATGAAGGAGATGTCGCCGGCCGCCCTGGACAAGCTGACCCTGCTCGGCATGTCGCCGCTGATCCTCGGCCAGATGACCGGTCAGCTGTCGAAGTGGCCGCCGTTCTTCAACCTGGTCATCTCCAACGTCGTCGGCTCACGCGAGAAACTCTATTTCCGCGGCGCGCAGATGGAAGCGATCTATCCGATCTCGGTCCTGTTCGACGGCTACGCCCTCAACGCCACCATCGTCGGCTACGCCGACCACATCAGCCTGGGCTACACCGGCTGCCGCAACGCACTGCCGCGCCTGCAACGGCTGGCGGTGTATTCAGGGGAGGCGCTGGTGGAGATGGAGCAGGCTTATGGGCTGGCATCGCCGGCGAAGACCAAGGCCGCGCGTAAACCCCGAAAGCCCAAAGCCTGACGGCGGCAGGCACTGAAAGGAAGAACTAGAGCTGCCCCGCCGGAATGCTCACCACCAGTCCTTCGATGGCATCGGTCACCTTGATCTGGCAGGACAGCCGGCTCAGCGGCCCGGGCTCCACGGCTCCTTCCAGCATGCCCTGCTCCATCTCGTCCGCCGATTCCAGACGACCATACCAGTCCGCATCGACGTAGACATGGCAGGTGGCGCAGGTACAGCAGCCGCCGCACTCGCCGATGATGCCCGGCACATCGTTCCGCGTGGCCACCTCCATCACCGACAAGCCGAGCTGCGCCTCGACCACATGCGCCTTGCCGTCGGGTTCGAGGAAAGTGATGGTGGGCATGCGCGGACGGGTCTCAGGCAGCGGCAGGCAGCAGGCTCTTGAGCGGCACCGCTTCGTCCGCCAACACCTGCGGATCGACCACGGCACGCATTGCCACCAGCTTCTTGGCGAACATGAAATCCTGCGGACGGCCCACCGTATCGGCGGCGATCAAGCGCCCGTCCTTGAGGTAGAAGGCGGCGAAGGCCCGGGCATTCAGATCACCGCGCAGCACCATGCGGTCGAAGCCGGCGGAGAGCCCCACCATCTGCAGCTTGAGGTCGTACTGATCGGACCAGAACCAGGGCACCACGTTGTAGACCTGCGCCTTGCCCAGCAGGCCGGCGGCGACCACACGGCCCTGTTCCATCGCGTTCTGCACCGATTCCAGGCGCAAGCGGCAGCCGTAGAATTCATTGGGATGGTTGGCGCAGTCACCGGCTGCGTAGATATCCGGATCGGCAGTACGGGAGTACTCGTCCACCACGATACCGTTGTCCACGGCGAGGCCGGCCTGCTGCGCCAGTTCGACGTTGGGCACCTGGCCGATGCCGGCCAGGATGAAGTCCGCGGCGATGCGGCTGCCGTCGCCCAGCAGCACATGCGTCACCAGAGGCTCACCCTCGAAGGCGGTGATCTGTACGCCGGTGCGCAGATCGACCCCGGCCTCGCGGTGGATGCGCTCGAAGAAGGTGGACACCTCTGGCACCGTGACCCGCGCCAGCACTCGCGGCAGGCCTTCCAGCACCGTGACCTTCATGCCCAGCTTGATGGCCACCGCCGCCACTTCCAGGCCGATGAAGCCACCGCCGATGATCACCGCGCTCTTGCCGTCGAGGCAGTGCGTGCGCATGGCCTGCACGTCGGCGATGCTGCGCAGCGGGAACACATTGGCCCGCTCCGCGCCCGGCAGGCTCAGCACGCGGGCGCGGCCGCCGGTCGCCAGCACCAGCTTGTCGTAATCCAACACGCGGCCGTCGGACAGGTGCAGTTGCTTGGTGGCGCGGTCGATGCGCTCGGCCCGCACTCCGCCAATGAATTCGATACGCGCCTTCTCCAGCCCGGCCGGCGGCAGGATATACAGGCTTTCCTCGGTAGCGGTGCCGCTCAGATAGGCCTTGGACAAAGGCGGCCGCCGGTACGGCACATGGGTTTCCTCCCCAACCAGGACAATGCGCCCGGTAAAGCCCTGCTTGCGCAGTTCGCTGGCGGTTTCACCACCGGCCTGTCCGGCGCCGACGATGACGATGGTCTGGGTTGCGGCTGATTCGCTCATAAGGCCTTTCTGGCTGCGGTGACGGATGCGTGCACCAAGGGGCCCGATCCGCGCCGTTGCGGCCAGTGTGGCGGAAGCCGCATCTGCGCGACATCGGCCGTTTGGGGTAGTGCGACGGCCGATACCTTACTGCATTTGGATGCGGCGGAAAATGGCTCACAGGCCCGTCCCCGGCCCGCTTTGACGCTGGCGCAGGGCTGCGCGCGGCGCGCGGCGCCGTGCCATCCCGCCCGCGGCCTGTATACTCCCCCTACCGTGCTCTTGCGGCGTTTCCCGTAACTCCCCATGGCGCGCGTAACCGTAGAAGACTGTCTCGCCCGTATTCCCAATCATTTCGACCTGTGCCAGATCGCCGCCAAACGCGCGCGCCAGCTGGCCCGCGGCGCCGAAGCCCACCTGCCGTGGGGCGACCACAAGTCGACCGTGCTGACCCTGAAGGAAATCGCGGGCGGCTACATCACCAACTCGGTGATGAGCGAAGCCGACCTGCCCGCCATCCAGGTTTCCAAGATGGATCTGGAACTGCCGGAACTGGCGCCGGACATCTAAGCCGGCCGCACCTGCTCCATCCCGACTGGATGGAGCAGCTTCCGCATCAGGCTTTGTCTCGCGCGTATCCCAGCCCTTTCAACGCCGCACCGACCTCTTCGAGGATCTTCGGATCGTCGATGGTGGCCGGCAGGTTGTAGCTCTGGCTGTCGGCGATGGAGCGCATGGTGGCGCGCAGCACCTTGCCGGAACGCGTCTTGGGCAGGCGCGGCACCACCACCGCCTGCTTGAACGCCGCCACCGCGCCGATCTGCTCGCGCACCCGCGCCACCAGTTCCCGCACGATTTCCTCCGGCGCCCGTTTCACGCCGGATTTGAGCACCACGAGCCCCAGGGGCACCTGCCCCTTCAGCGCGTCGGCCACGCCGATTACGGCGCATTCGGCCACGTCCGGATGGCCCGCCAGCACCTCTTCCATTGCACCGGTGGAAAGACGATGCCCGGCGACATTGATGATGTCGTCGATGCGCGACATCACCCAGAGATAACCGTCCGCGTCGATATAGCCGGCATCGCCGCTGAGGTAGTAGCCGGGATAGCGCGCCAGATAATTGTCGCGGTATCCCTGCTCGTTCTGCCATAGGGTGATCAGCGTGCCCGGCGGCAAGGGCAGCTTGATCACAATATTGCCGATGGTACCCGGCGCCACCTGCTGCCCGGCCGGATCCAGCACCCGGATGTCGTAACCCGGCACCGGCACCGCGGCCGAACCCGGCTTCACTTCCATCTCCTCGATGCCGCGGCAGTTCGCCGCCGCCGGCCAGCCCAGCTCGGTCTGCCACCAGTGATCGACCACCGGCACCTTGAGCTTTTCCTGCGCCCACAGGATGGTGTCCGGATCGCAGCGCTCGCCGGCCAGGTACAGGGCCTCGAATTTCGACAGGTCGTACTTGCCGATCAGCTCGCCGCGCGGATCTTCCTTCTTGATGGCGCGGAACGCCGTGGGCGCGGTGAAGAAGGTCTTCACGCCGTGCTCGGCGATGACGCGCCAGAACGCGCCCGCATCCGGCGTGCCCACCGGTTTGCCCTCGTACAGGATGGTGGTGCAGCCGCGCAGCAGCGGCCCGTAGACGATGTAGGAATGCCCCACCACCCAGCCGACGTCGGACGCGGCCCAGAACACGTCGCCAGGCTGCGCGTCGAATACCGCCTGCATCGAATACCACAGGGCCACGGCATGGCCGCCGTTGTCGCGCACCACGCCCTTGGGCTTGCCGGTGGTGCCGGAGGTGTAGAGCACATAGAGCGGATCGGTGGCGAGCACGTCGGCGCAGGCCGCCGGTTCGACGCCGGTCTGCGCCTCGTTCCAGTCGAGGTCGCGCCCGGCGATCAGCGACGCCGGGCATTGCGGCCGCTGCAAGACGATGCAGCGCGGAACCTTGTGCTCCGCCAGATGGATCGCCTGGTCCAGCAGCGGCTTGTATTCGACCACGCGGCCCGGCTCGATGCCGCAGGACGCGGACACCACCAGCACCGGATGCGCCGCGTCGATGCGCTTGGCCAGCTCCGGCGCGGCGAAGCCGCCGAACACCACCGAGTGCACTGCGCCGATGCGCGCGCAGGCGAGCATGGCGATGGCCGCCTCCGCCACCATCGGCATGTAGATGATGACGCGGTCGCCCTGCTTCACGCCCTGCCGCAGCAGCGCGCCGGCAAACAGGGCGACGCGGTCGCGCAGTTCGCGGTAGGTGAAGCGCGTGATGCTGCCGGTGACCGGGCTGTCGTGAATCAGGGCCAGTTGCTCTCCGCGCCCTTCGTCGACGTGGCGGTCCACCGCGTTGTAGCAGGTATTGAGATGGCCGCCGGCAAACCAGCGGTACATCGGCGCGGTGGAGTCATCCAGCACCCGCTCCCAGGGCTGGTCCCAGTACAGGCCTTTGGCCTGCTCGGCCCAGAATGCTTGCGGGTCCTTCAGCGACCGCTGGTGAATGTCGATATGCCGCATGGTGTTTCTCCTCCGCTACCGCATTTTGTGTGACAGCGCCTGCCCTCAGCCGCCCGTCCCGAGGTGCCTGGCCATGAAGGCCACGATATCCTCCCGCGCCTGCCGGACCTCAGGGAACCAGTTCTCGAACAGCGGAAACGCATGCGGCAGCACCGGCCATACCTCAAGGCTCACATCCACGCCGTATTGCTCGGCATTGCGGGCAAACAGGACAGTATCGTCCAGCAGCACCTCCGCCTCGCTGGCCAGCAGGTACAGCGGTGGAAAGCCGGTGCAATCCGCGTACAGCGGCGACAGCTCCGGATCGGAGGTATCCATGCCGCCGGCGTAAAGCTCGCTCACCCGCGCCAGCGAGGCCATCGCCAGAATCGGGTCGCTATGCATGCGCAGGGTGCGCGAAGGCGGCGCGTGCACCCGGCCCATCTCCGTGCCCGGCGAGACCGGCACGCCGCAGGCCGGCATCGGCAGACCGGCTTTGCGGATGCGCTGCAGCAGGCCCAGCAGCAGGTTGCCGCCGGCGGATTCGCCGCCCAGGGCGATGCGCTCCGGCGCGTAGCCCAGGTCCAGCAGGCCGCGGTAAGCGCGCTCGCAGTCGTCCAGCGCGGCGGGAAACTTATTGAACGGCGCCAGGCGGTAGTCCGGCAGGAAGCCGACCGCGTCCAGCGCCCGGCAGATCTTCGCCACGGCACGCACATGCACGTCCGGCACCGCCGGCAGGATGAAGGCGCCGCCGTGCAGCCACAGCACCACCCTGCGCTTCGGATCGTGCGCGCCGCCGATGAAATGCCCAGGCACCCGGCCAATGACGCGGTAGTCCACCGGCAAGCCGCTGCTATCGCGGCACACGCGCGCGGCCAGGGATAACTGGAGACGCGCCATCCGCTTGTTCGAACCGCCCAGCATCCAGCTCAGCATCGGCCGCAGGAAGCGGCGCATCAGCCAGATGATGAAACGGCTGCGGCCGCCGATCCGCACCGGCTTGAGCCTGATTTCCGCCTCGGCGGTGGTCGGCAGGCCCGCGGGCGGGGGTGAGGCGGGCTGCTGGCTCATGGCGTCACATCCGGAAGATGCCGTAGCGGGGATCGCCGATCGGCGTGTTCAAGGCGGCGGAGATGGCAATGCCCAGGGCATTGCGCGTATCCACCGGATCGAGGATGCCATCGTCCCAGATTTCCGAGGTGGAGTAATAGGCGCTGGACTTGCGCTTGAACTCCGCCACCACCGGGTCGCGGATGGCGGCCACGTCCTCGGCGGTGAGCTGCTTGCCGTGACGGGCCAGCTGGCGGATCTTGACGTCGGCCAGGGTGTTGGCCGCCTGCTCCGCACCCATCACCGAAATCTGCGACTGCGGCCAGGAGAACAGGAAGCGCGAATCGAAGGCGCGGCCGGACATGCCGTAGTTGCCGGCGCCGAAGGAGCCGTTGCACATGACGGTGAACTTGGGCACCTCGGAATTGGACACCGCCATGATCATCTTGGCGCCGTCCTTGGTGATGCCGCGCTGCTCGTATTCCTTGCCGACCATGAAGCCGGTGATGTTCTGCAGGAACAGGATCGGGGTCTTGTTCTGGTTGCACAGTTCGATGAAGTGCGCGCCCTTCAAGGCGCTGTCGTTGAACAGCACGCCGTTGTTGGCCAGGATGCCGATCTTGTAGCCCCACAGGTGGGCATAGCCGCAGATCAGGGTCTTGCCGTAGGCCGGCTGGTATTCATGGAAACGACTGCCGTCGACCAGGCGCGCGATCACCTCGCGGATATCGAAGCCCTGTTTGATGTCGCGCGGCAGCACGCCGTACAGCTCGGCCGGATCGTAGAACGGCGCCTCCGGCGGCAGCCACTCGATGCGCGTCTTGTCCGGCCGCTTGAACTGGGCGACGATGTCGCGGGCGATGGCGATGGCCTCTTCCTCGCTGGACGCGGGATAGTCGGCGGTGCCGGAGATGCTGGTGTGCATATCGCAGCCGCCCAGCTCGTCCACCGTCACTTCCTCGCCGGTGGCGGCCTTCACCAGCGGCGGCCCGGCCAGGAAGATGGCGCCGGTGCCGCGCACGATGACGTTGTAATCCGACAGGCCCGGCACATAAGCGCCGCCGGCCGTGCAATGCCCCAGCACGATCGCCACCTGCTGCACGCCCATCTTCGACAGCATGCACTGGTTGCGGAAGATGCGGCCGGCGTAATACTTGTCGGCGAACAGCTCGGCCTGCAGGGGCAGGAAGCCTCCCGCCGAATCGCACAGGTGCACCACCGGCAGGCGGTTTTCGATGGCCACGTCGAGCGCGCGCACCGTCTTCTTCACCGACAGCGGATACCAGGCGCCGCCCTTCACCGAGGCATCGCCGGCATTGATCATCACCTCGCGGCCGGAAACTACGCCGATGCCGGTGACCACACCGGCACCCGGGACGTCACCCTCGTAGGCCTCGTTGGCCGCCAGCGAAGACAGCTCCAGGAACGGCGTGCCCGGATCGAGCAGCTGCTTCAGGCGCTCGCGCACGAACATCTTGTCCTGCGCCTTGAGGCGCTGGATGTCCCGCTCCGGCCGCTCGTGGCGCACCTTGTGTTGCATCGCCTTGAAGGCTTCCACCAGCTTGCGATTGTGCGCGGCGTTGGCCTGGAATTCGGCGGAGGCGGTGTTGAGTTTCGATTCCAGACGTTTCATGATTTCTTGCCCTCGACGACCATAGCAACCAGGCTGAGCAGCAGGGCATCGCGATCAAAGGTCTGCCCGATCGCGAAATGCACCGTCTCGATCACGCCGTCACGCGGCGCGGCGATGGTGGTTTCCATCTTCATGCTCTCCATCACCAGCAGGGATTCGCCGCGCGCCACGGTCTGGCCCGGTTTGGCATGCAGAGCCACCAGGCTGCCCGGCATGGGCGCCCGCACATGATCCTCGGCCGAGCCCTGTGCCTGCGCTGCAAGACGCTGCAGGGGATGCTCGTAGCGCAACTGGTACCCCACGCCGCCGAGATGGATGAACACGTCATCGCCGCGCGTCGCCACCAGCACCTTTTCGCTGCGGCCGTTGACCGTCAGCACGGCCGAGCCGTCATCTTCCAGGTGCAGATTCACCGGGATGGTGCGATCCGCCAGGTGCAGGCGATAACCGGCGGGAGCACGGGACAGTTCCAGGTTGTATTCGTTTTCTTCGAGTTTGAAGGCGTGGTGCATGTCAATTGCTCCAGCTGCCGATGGCGGCATGCATGTCCGGCACCAGGTCGGCGACATCGCGCATCGGCTTGGTCATCAGGGCGGAAGCGGCCAGCAGCTTGCATAACGTGGCCTGGTCCAGCTCCGGCTGTGCGGCGATCTCCGGGTGTGCATCGAGGAAGCCGGTATGCACCTGCCCGTCGACAAAGGCACGGTGATTGAGCAGGCGGCGCAGGAAAGCGGTATTGGTGATGCAGCCGAGCAAGGCATATTCCGCCAGCGCCTTGTCGGCGCGGGCGATGGCTTCGGCGCGGTTCCTGCCGGTGACGATAAGCTTGGCCAGCATCGGGTCGAAAGCGGCGGTGACGTCCTGGCCTTCGACGATGCCGCTGTCGACGCGCACGCCCTCGCCCTGCGGCGGCCGCAGCAGCAGCACCGGCCCGGTGGTCGGGGTATAGCCGCGCGAAGCATCCTCGGCATAGATGCGGAATTCGATCGAATGCCCGGTGGAAGTGACCTGCTCCTGGGTGAAGCCGAGTTTCTCGCCGGCGGCGACGCGCAGCTGTTCCAGCACCAGGTCCTTGCCGGTGATCATCTCCGTCACCGGGTGCTCCACCTGCAGGCGCGTGTTCATCTCCAGGAAATAGAACTCGCCGCCCGCACCGAAGATGAATTCCACCGTGCCCGCATTGCGATAGCCGGCTTCGCGCGCGATGCCGGCCGCCGTTTCGCAGATACGCTTGCGCAGTTCCGGGCTCAGTGCGGGTGAAGGCGTTTCCTCGACGATCTTCTGGAAGCGCCGCTGCACCGAGCACTCGCGCTCGAACAGGTGCACCACATTGCCGTGGGCGTCGCCCAACACCTGCACCTCGATATGCCGCGGATTCTCGATATAACGCTCGACGTACAGCCGCCCGTCGCCGAAGTAGCGCTGCCCTTCGCTGCGCGCGCGCTCCAGTTCGGCCTTGAGCTGGCCGGGCTCGCGCACGATGCGCATGCCCTTGCCGCCGCCACCGGCAGCCGGCTTGATCAGCAGGGGGAACGGCACCTTGAGCGCACGTTCCGCGAAAGTCGCAGGATCGTCGTCCTCGATGGCCGAAGGCGCTACCGGGAAGCCACCCTTCTCCACAAAGGCGCGGGCGCGCACCTTGTCGCCCATCAGCTCGATCTGTTCCGGCGTGGGGCCGACAAAGATCAGGCCGGCCTCGGCCACGGCACGGGCGAAGCCGGCGTTCTCGGAAAGGAAGCCGTAACCCGGGTGGATTGCTCCGGCGCCGCTGCTTTTCGCAGCCGCGAGAATCTGTTTGGCATCAAGATAAGCCGCAACCGGCGTAGCGCCAGTGATCTCGATGGCCTGGTCGGCCAGTTGCACCGCCGGCGCCTTGCGGTCGGCGGCGTGATATACGACGACGCCTTCCAAGCCCAGGGCCTGCACCGTGCGCAGGATGCGCACCGCGATCTCGCCGCGATTGGCGATCAGCACCGAGCGGAACGGCCAGTTCGCGGCGCGAGCGCGTGTTGCCTGGAGTACCGCCGGATCGGGCACTGAATTCGTAGTGTGGTTCATGGTTGTATTCACTTGGTTGATTTGGAACGCGGCGACAGCTTGCGCTCCATGCGATCGACGATCTGCGACAGCCGCTGCGTTTCCCGGCCGAGGTCGGCCGCCGGGCGTTGCACGGCGATGCCATCGCAGACGATCAGGGTGATCTGCTCGGCGAGGCCATCGACATCCAGCTCGCCGCGGCCGCAGATGAAGTTCCAGGCGTGGTGCTCGATGCCGCCGTAGATCATGTCGCGCAGCAGGGCCAGCGGAACGTCGGCACGGAACTCACCGGCTTCCACCCCTTCCTTCAGCACGTCGACCAGGAACTGGGTATAGCGCCGGTTCTTGGCATAGACGGTGGAGCCGTGATAATCCTGCTCGGCGCGCACTTCGCGGAACATCAGTCGGCATAACAAGGGATATTCATGCACCGAGCGCAGATGCCGCCAGACCAGCAAGCGCAGGCGCTGGCGCGCGCCGGCAACGCCGGCGAGGTCGCGCTCGTAGTCGCCGAACAGCTCCTCGTACCAGTGTTCCAGCACCTTGAGCAGCAGCTCGCGCTTGCTCTCGAAATACTTGTAGATGGTCCCTTCGACGATATCCAGGCGCGCCGCGATCTCCGACACCGCCGCGGCCTCGTAGCCTTTTTCACAGAACACGTCGCGCGCGGCCTGCAGGATGTCGGCGACGCGCTGCTCGCGCCCCAGCCGCACGATCTTCCTGGTGCCGGCGCGGCTCATGTCAGTTCCGCCGCCTCAGCCGCTACCAGCCCCTGCTCGATCCACTGCACCGGGACCTGCAAGGGGAAATCCATCAGGATCTGCGCCAGCATCTTGCCCTGCGGGTCATAGCGCAGCGAGGCCATCCCGCCGCCGCCCAGTGCCTCGTGCAGCAGGAAGTTGAAACCGTGCAGGCCGGGGATCTCGAAGCGCTCCACCCTGCCGCGCACGAAATGCGCGAAATGGCGCGTCACCGCGTCCGCATCGAGCTGCGCGCGCAGCAGCGGCGCGAACTCCGGCCGCCGCGCCAGCACGCCGATGTTGGCGCTGTCGCCCTTGTCGCCGCTGCGGCCATAGGCCAGGGCGATAAGGGGCAGTGTCTGCGTCGGCCCAGCGGGAATGGAGCCGGTGGTGATGGTCGTTGCGGCTGCCGGTGACGAAACCGCCCCCTGTAACTGCGCCGGCAGGTCAATGGCCTTGCCATCCAGCTCCGCGGCGATCACCACCGAGCGCTTGGGCACCAGGCAGGAAAACAGCCGCACCAGCGGCGTCACCGAAGGCCGGCCGCCGGCAAAACCGGTGATGCCCTGCGCCATCGACGTGGCGGAAGGCAGGAACTCGCGCGAGAAGATTTCCAGCGCCGCCTTGTCGGCATGGTGCACCGACAGCTTCAGGATGACTTCGCGGGTACCTCGTGCGCGCGCCTGCTCACCCCAGTTGGCCTCGGCACCCAGCACTTCGATATCGCTGCGGAGGTAATCACCCAGCTTGCGCTCGCCGAAGATGCGGCGGGTACGGCGCAGGATCGCCCCCGCAGTAGCCTCCGCGCGCGCCACCGCGTCACGGCCGCCGATCATCATGGTGCCGGTGGCGCGGAAACCGTCCTGCCAGGTGGCGGAGACCTTGTAGCTGTCGGTTGGCGCGCGGCCCTTCGCCCCGCGAACCTCGACCCGGTCGGAGCCGGCCTGGCGCAGGCTCAGTTCGCGCCAGTCGCAGGTCACATCCGGCAGCAGGTAGGACGCCGGGTCGCCGATCTCGTAGACGACCTGTTCCGCTACGGTTTCCGGCGCTACGCGACCGCCGGTACCGGTCGGCTTGGTGGCGACGAATGAACCGTCCCGCGCTACCTCGGCAATGGGAAAACCCATGCGGTCCCAGTCTTCGACTGTGCTCTTCCAGTCGGTGACGATGCCGCCGGTGGCCTGGGTGCCGCATTCGATGACGTGGCCGGCCAGGCTCCCTGCGGACAGCAGATCGTAGTCCGTCGCCTTCCAGCCGAATTCGTGTATCAGCGGCGCCAGCGCCAGGGCGCTGTCGACGCAGCGGCCGGTGATGACGATGTCGGCGCCGGCATCCAGCGCCGCGGCGATGGGAAACGCGCCAAGATAGGCGTTGACGCTCCAGGGCTTGTCCGGGAACTCGCCGCCGCTGAACATTTCGCGGATGCCCTGCTGCTTCATTTCCGCCGCGCGCGGCAGCAGGTCGTCGCCGGTGACGATGCCGATGCGCAGGTCGATGCCCACCGCCTTCAGCTTGGCCGCCAGTACTTCCTGGCAGGCCTTGGGATTGACGCCGCCGGCATTGGTGACGACGCGGATGCCGTGCTGCTTGATCTGCGGCGCCAGGCGCGCGATCACATCGGGGAAGTCGGTGGCATAGCCGGTGGCGGGATCCTTGGAGCGGGCCCGCGCCAGCAGCGACATGGTGATCTCCGCCAGGTAATCCAGGATCAGGTAATCGATCTGCCCGGACTCGACCAACTGCTTCGGCCCCTCGCCGCTGTCGCCCCAGAAACCGGCGCCGCAGCCGATGCGGACCAGTTGCTTCGTTCCGCTCACTTGCCGCTCCACTTGGCCGGGCGCTTCTCCTGGAACGACAGCTTGCCCTCACGCGCGTCGGAGGTCGAGGACATCACCGGCACCATTGCCTGGGAGTATTCCAGCGCCTCACGCAGCCCCATGTCGCGGGTAGCGTTGAAGGCCTGCTTGCCCAGGCGCACGGCGGTGGGCGACTTGTCGGTGATGCGCTTGAGCAGCCAATCCAGCTTGGCGTCCAGCTCGGCGCGCGGCACCACGTAATTGAACAGGCCCATCTCCAGGCCGTCGGCGGCGCTGAACTGCTCGCCGGTGACGCACAGCTCCTGCAGCTTGCGCGGCGGCAGCACGCGCAGCATGAACGGCAGGATCATCATCGGCGTCACACCGATCTTGCTCTCCGGCGTACCGACGCGGATGTCGTCGGCGGCGATGGCCATGTCGCAGGCACAGAGGATGCCGAAGCCGCCGGCCATGGCATGGCCGTTGACCCGCGCCACGATCGGCAGGGTGCATTCCTGGATGCGCTTGAACAGGTCGACGATGTAGTGGCGCGGGCGCGAGAAATCGACATCGAAAGCGCCGCCCTGCACGTTCTTCTGCAGGTCCGCCCCGGCGCAGAAGGCCTGCTCGCCGGCCCCGGTCAGGACGATGGCGCGGCACTCGCGGTCTTCGACGGCTTGCGCAATGCCGGCGTCGATGGCCTTGACCACCTGCTCATTGAGCGCGTTGCGGCGCTCCGGACGGTTGATGGTGATCCACTGCACCGCGCCGCGGCGTTCTATCAGTACATCCGACATTGCTCTCTCCGGCTTTTGCATCGCTTTTCGTGAGGCTGTCTCATCATGTGAAATGACCTAGAAAGCCCGTCCTTCAATGCCGTCCCACCGCTTGACCGGGATCGGAAGGCATTTTTAGTGAGTTATACTCACCAATATACGGGAGCCCGCCGCCGGGCTTCAAGTCCGGGCATTGTTCCGCAGTGCACCGGGCTGCGGCTTCGTCTGTTCAGATGGCATCCGCGCGCGGGGCGACGTGGTACTTTTCGGCATCGGCTTTGCGCCGGAACCGCTGCGGCACAGCGGCGAACGCGCTCCAAGGAATACGAGAAAAACCATGAACTTCAGCGATAAAGTTGTCTTAATCACCGGCGCCGCCGGCAATCTGGGCCGGGCCGTCGCCGCGGCCTTCGGCGCCGCTGGCGCCAATCTGGTGTTGGTGGACATCAGCGAGGCGGTGCTGGCCGCAGCCTATCCCGGGAAGGACGAACGCCGCCTGCTGCTGACCGCCAACCTGATGGAAGCCGCTTCGGCGCAGAAGGCGGTGGAGGCGGCGCTGGCCCGCTACCAGCGCATCGACTGCCTGTGCAATGTCGCCGGCGGATTCCGCATGGGCCCGACCGTGCACGAGACGCCGGCCGACCTGTGGAAGCTGATGATGGACCTCAACGCCGGCACGGTATTGAACATGGCACAGGCGGTGGTGCCCGGCATGCTGGCGTCCGGCTCCGGCAAGATCGTCAACATCGGCGCCGGCGGCGGCCTCAAGGGCGGTGCCCGCATGGCGGCCTACAGCGCCTCGAAAAGCGCGGTGATCCGCCTGACCGAATCCATGGCTGCCGAATTGCGCGACAAGGGCATCAACGTCAACTGTGTGCTGCCCAGCGTCATCGACACGCCGCAGAACCGTGCCGACATGCCCAAGGCCGACCCGAAGAAATGGGTGGCGCCGGAAGATCTGGCCAGTGTGATGCTGTTCCTGTGTTCGGACGCGGCCAGGGCCATCCATGGGGCCGCCATCCCGGTCAGCGGCTTGAGCTGAAGCCTGCTCTGCCTCGACAAATAAAAAATACGGAGGAGCAATGATCAGTCCATCCATGGAAAAGCAGCTGCAGGAATTGCTCGACAAGCAGGCGCTGTACGAGCTGATCTGCGCCTACTGCAACGCAGCCGACCGTCACGATCACGACAAGATGCGCGCGCTCTACCATGAGGACGCCATCGACGATCACGGCCATTACTCCAAGGGGCCGGCGAAGGACTTCATCGACAAGCTGCCGCAGATTCAGGCGGCGATGGAGATCCTGCACCACAACGTGACCACCGTGAACCTCAAGCTGGATGGCGACAAGGCCGAGGGCGAGGTCTACATCATCGCCTTCCACAAGGTGCGGGAGGGCGAACGCAGCTACGACATGCTGATCGGCGGCCGCTACTTCGACAAGTACGAGAAGCGCGACGGCGTGTGGAAATTCAGCTATCGCTCCATCGTTGCCGACTGGGCCTATCCGCAGGATCCCTCGGCGGTGCGCATGGATCACCCGATGCTGACCGGTGCCTATATCGGCAAGCCTGGACCGGTCGATCCCTCCTACGCCTTCTTCTCGCTGTTCCAGCGCGGCCAGCGTTAGCCCGATTCCGTCAGGAATGAGCGCAGCGGATCGCCCATCGCAACCGGTACCGCTGGCACAGGTGCTGACCTGGGCCAGCGACAGCGATGCGCGCCGCATCTTCTCGCCGCTGTCGGCGCAGCCTTTTCTGCTATTCGACGCCAGCGACGACGATCTGCCCGAACCCGCCCACGCACGCATCCGCGCCTGGCTGCGCGAACTACCCTGCCCCAGCATCGCCATCGCCGCCTCGCCGACCGCGCTGACGCCAGTCTGCGACGTCGTGCTGGATCATGCGTCCGAAGCGACTCCGCTGCTCGAAGGCATCCGGCACAGCCCCATTGCGGCGGCGGTGCTGGCGCAGCTGCTGCGCGCCATCGAAACCCTGCCGGTGGCGGATGCGCTCACCGCCGAATCCCTGGCTTACGCCACGTTGCAGGCCGGTCCTGAGTTCCACAGCTGGCTGGCGGAGAATCGTGCAGCGGCCCCGGCCATACACAACGACCCGGGCCACGCGGTGGTCATGGAACGGGACGAGGACTGCCTGCGCCTGGAACTGAACCGTCCCTCCATCCGCAACGGCATGTCGGTGGAGATGCGCGACGCCCTGGTCGAAGCACTGCAACTGGTGCTGAGCGACGACTCGATCCGCCGCGTGCGACTCAGCGGCCGCGGCAAATGCTTCAGCACCGGCGGCGACCTCACCGAGTTCGGCACCGCGCCCGATCCGGCGACAGCCCACGTGGTGCGCAGCCTTGCCGTGCCAGGCCGCTACCTTGCCGCCTGTGCGGCACAGGTGGAGGCGCGGGTGCACGGCGCCTGCATCGGCTCCGGCATCGAGTTCCCGGCATTCGCGGGCCGCGTCGTGGCGGCGCCGGACGCCTGGTTCCAGCTGCCGGAGCTGGGCTTCGGCCTCATCCCCGGCGCCGGCGGCTGCGTCAGCATCGCCCGGCGCATCGGCCGCCAGCGCACGGCCTGGATGGCATTGTCGGGCCAGCGCATCAAGGCGCCGCAGGCGCTGGAATGGGGTCTGGTCGATGCCGTGCAAGAAAGCTGGTGAGTCGACCTCACCAAATCGGACGAAGCGCCACGGCCAACGGCAGGGCTACGCTGGCCAGATCAACTGACGGCACCATTTTTCGGTTGCAGACACCGGGTAAAACAACATGGCAGACCATAGCTCCCCCTCCAGCGAACAGCGCAATATCGCCCAGGTCTTTTCCGGCCTGTCCGACGACGAGCAGGGCATCCTGGACCAGGCCGACCGCTTCGCGCAGAAGGAGCTGTACCCGCTGGCGCAACGCATGGACGACGAGGAATGGTGGCCGGACCAGGTGTTCCCGCTGATCGGCCGCACCGGCTATTTCGGCATCACCGCGCCCGAGGTCTACGGCGGCTCCGCCCTCGACCTGATGACCAGCGGCCTGGTGCTGCAGGCCTTCGGCCGCTGGAACCATGCCCTGGCCCTGGCCTGGGTGGCGCACGAGAACCTGTGCCTGCACAACATCCTGCGCAACGCCAACGACGAGCAGAAGAAGAAGTACCTGCCGGGCCTGTGCAGCGGCAAGGCCATCGGCGCCCTGGGCCTGACCGAGCCGGGCGCCGGCTCCGACGCCCTGGGCTCGATGAGCACCACCGCGCGCCGCGAAGGCGACCATTACCTGCTCAACGGCAGCAAGATCTTCATCACCAACGGCCCGGTCGCCGATGTACTGCTGGTCTACGCCAAGACCGACAAGGAACGCGGCGCCAAGGGCATCTCCGCCTTCATCGTCGAGAAGGATTTCCCCGGCTTCAAGGTGGCGCAGAAGCTGACCAAGATGGGCTTCCGCGGCAGCCAGACCGCCGAGCTGGTGTTCGACGACTGCCGCGTGCCCGCGGAGAACCTGGTCGGCGTCGAGAACCAGGGTGTCAGGGTGGTGATGAGCGGCCTGGACCTGGAACGCTCGATGATCTCGCCGATCTGCTTAGGGATAGCCGAGCGCGCCCTGCAGCTGTCGATCGACTACGCCAAGCAGCGCAAGCAGTTCGGCCGCCCCATCTCCGACTTCCAGATGGTGCGCGCCAAGCTGGCCGACCTCTACGTATGGGTCGAGTCGATGCGCCTGTTCACCTACCAGACGCTGCGCGCCGCCAATACCCTGGACGAGCATGGCGGCGGCCGCGGCGACATCCACAAGATCACCGCAGCCGGCGTGATGTATGTGGCGGAGACCCTGAACAAGGTGCTCAACGACGCAGTGCAGGTGCATGGCGGCACCGGCTACATCTGGGAATCCGAGATCAACCGCCTGTACCGCTCGATCAAGCTGCTGGAGATCGGCGCGGGGACGACCGAGGTGAGGAAAATCATCATCAGCGAGGAGCTGCTGCGCGAGTAACGCTTTCGTTTGCAAGAGTAGAAGCACCTCACTCCATCCGTACAGATCAGCCGCATCCGACCATGACCGCTTCCCTTGCCGAACAGAACACCCCGGACTACCTGTGGACCGCCGAGACGGTCTACCGCTCCGACCTGTTCAAGGGCCGCGTGGTCCTGGTCTCCGGCGGCGGCACCGGCATCGGCCGCGCCATCGCCCTGCTGTTCTCGCGGCTGGGCGCCAACGTGGTGATCTGCGGGCGCACGCCGGAAAAGCTGGAGCGCACCGCCGAGTTCCTGCGCGGCAAGCAGCGCCCGGTGCTGGCCTTACCGACCAATGTGCGCGAACCGGAGCAGGTCGAAGCGCTGTTCCAGCGGATCGACGCCGAATACGGCCGGCTCGACATCCTGGTCAACAATGCCGGCGGCCAGTTCCCCGGGCAGTCGATCGACTTCCCGGTGAAGGGCTGGAACGCGGTGGTGAACAACAACCTCAACGGCACCTGGTACATGATGCAGCGCGCGGCGCAATACTGGCGCGCGAAGCAGGCCCCCGGCTCCATCGTCAACATCGTGGCCGTGACCGAGCGCGGCATGCCTGGCGTGGCACACACGGTGGCGGCGCGCGCCGGCGTGGTCGGCCTGACCCGCACCGTGGCGGTGGAATGGGCGCCGCTCAACATCCGCATCAATTGCCTCGCTCCGGGCCTTACCGCCACCGAAGGGCTGGAAGTCTATCCGCCCGAGGCGGTGAAGGAATTCCCCCGCGCCAACCCGCTGAAGCGCCCAGGCTCGCCGATGGAGATCGCCGAGGCCTGCATCTACCTCGCCGGCCCCTCCGGCAGCTTCATCACCGGCGAGGTGCTGACGGTGGACGGCGGCGGCAAGCTGTGGGGCGAGCTGTGGACCGCCGGGCGGCCGGACTACTACAACTTCTAGATTCCCCGGTTTGTTCAAAATGTTCGCGGACTAGCGGACACGGCAGGGCCGGCCCGATCGGCTATCCTGTTTCCTGCCGTGGTGCACGGGGGGAGACTTGCCATGAATACGCTGCTCTGGTGCCTGGTGGTGGTCGATTTCGCCGCACTGGGCCTGTTTGCCTGGCGGCACTACGCCCTCCGCCGCGAGCTCGTTACCGCGCAACGGCAACTCGAGCAATGGGGCGCGGCGGGCCTGGGCACGCTCGCTTCCAGCGTCTTCGCCGCCCTCGGCCGGCCCTCCCTGATCTCGGTGGAAATCCTCAACCCGATGGAGCTGGCGATGAAGGAATCGCCGCTGGCCAAGGCTTTCGGCAGCCTCACCCCGGAGCTGGTGCGGCGCGAGGTCTACAAGGAAATCTACAAGCGCCTGTGTGTGCAGCTGCAGGACCAGGGTGTGGTGGCCGAAGTGAGGCTGCACGATGGCGCTTAGCCTGCTGCTCGTGTTGCTGGCGGCAACCGCGGCCGTGCTGTGGCAGCAGCGGCGCAGCAGCCGCGAACTCGCCGCCGTCCAGCTCGGCATGCGCCGGGTCGCGGCGGCGCTTCTCGAAGGCTCGCGCGCCGAGGCACAGCTCGAGGATTTGCGGCAATTGCAGAAGCTCGCCGAGCAGGGCGTCGCGTTCGGCACGGCCACCGTGCGCAGCGTGCACCGCGGCATCGCCAGCATCCCCTTCGGCATCCTCGAAGCCATCCCGGTGACGCGTCACCCCACCCGCATCGTGCGCAGCCTGCACGACCAGATCAGCGATGTGGTCTACGACAGCATCGGCGGCGGCAACAAGCTGATTGGAAGCGTGTTGCGGCTGGGGCTGACGAAGCCGGCCGCGCGGGGCGACAAGGAGCAACCCCGCCTCGACCGGAAATCCGACGAGGAACAGGCTTGACCCTGGACCCGGCTGCAGGGTTTAACATGGCGCCTTGCCCGGTCCTATACTGGCTTTCGTGAACACGCTGCGCACCCTGCTGGTCCTGCTGCTGGTTGTCGCCCTGCCCTGGTCGGCGGGCGCCACCATGCGCGAGAACCTGCACTGCCACCACGATGGCCTGGGCGCACTGATCGACGGCGCCCCGCAGCATGATCACGCCGCCATGACACACCATGGCCAGAACGCCGACCAGGGCTGCGACTGCGAAGTGAAATGCCACTGCCAGCATCATTGCGCCAGCGGCACGGGAATCGTGGGACTGGGCCTGGTCACCCTGGCGCTCTCCTTCACGTCCGGCGCAGGAGCCGCCGCCGCCGCTTATGCGGCATGGATTCCGTCCCTCCTGGACGCCTCGCCGTTCCGACCACCGATCGCGGCGCCGCCCGGCGCCGCCTGATTGTTACGGCCGCCCGAGCGCGGCCGGCCCATCCGGTATCTTCCTGTCCCCGTTCCGTGGGTGGCGGCGCCTGGCTTCGTCGAGGACAGCAGCAATCGACGGAGAGGCATCGTGAACTTATCCATTTCGCCGTGGCCGCCAACGCGCCTGGGCATCCTATTTCTCGCAACGGGCTTGTCCGCTTGCGCCAGCCTGCCGCAGGACCGTGGGTTTTCGCAGGTGCAGTCGCAATTGCAGGCACGCGGCTACGCGGACGTCGCACAGCCCGGCAGTGAGCCGGCCGACCAGCTGGCGGACGAGATCCTGGCCAAGGGTCCGCTTTCGGCGGATGACGCCGTGCGCGTGGCGCTGCTGCGCAACCCCACCCTGCGCATCACCTACGCCCGGCTGGGCTTCAGCGCCGCCGACGTCTACGACGCCGGCCGGCTGAGCAATCCCGTGCTCAGCGGTTCGGTGCTGTTCGCCAGCGGCAGCGACGTCAATCGTTACGACTACGGCCTGAGCCAGAACTTCCTCGGTCTGCTGCTGCTCCCTGCCCGTTCGCGGCTGGCCAAGGCTGAATTCGAGCGCACCCAGGAGGAAGCCGGTGCCGCGGTGATCGACCTTTCCGGCGAGGTGCAGATCGGCTATCAGCGCCTGGTCGGTGCCATCCAGATCCAGCGCATGCGCGAAGCCGTGGCCGACGCCGCCGATGCTTCCGCGCAATTGGCGCAGCGCTTCTACGATGCCGGCAATATCCCCGAACTGGAGCTGGAACTGAACCACGGCGAAGCCGGGCAGGCACAGGCCGATGTGGTTGCCGCCCGCAATGACGCCTTGGCCGCTCGCGCGGAGCTGGGCCGGCTGCTGGGCCTGCCGGCGGATCGCAGCGACTGGCAGGTACCGGAACGCCTGCCCGCACCGCCGGCCCAGGAAACCAGCCTGCCGCAGCTGCAGGCCCTGGCCCGTGAGGGCCGGCTGGACCTGCTGGCCAAGCGGCGCGAAGTGGCCTTGCAGGAGGATGCGCTCGGACTGACACGCTCCTACCGGCTGCTCGGCGATGTGGAGCTCGGCGTGCAGGGCGAACGCGATACCGATGGCGCGCACCTGCTCGGGCCATCCCTCTCCCTCCAGTTGCCGCTCTTCAACCAGGGCCGGGGCGCGGTGCTGCGCGCGCAGGCACGACTGGAACTGAGCCGCGCCGAGCTGGGCCGGATGGAGGTGGAAACCAGCCAGTCGATCCAGTTGGCGCTGATCCGCGTCACCGCGTCGCGTGAACTGGCCAAACGTTATACCGATGAGTACATCCCGCTGCGTGAGCGCATCGTCAAGCACACCCAGCAGCGCACCAACTTCATGCTCGGCGGGCCGTTCGAACTGATCCGTGCCCGGCAGCAGGAGTACGACACCTACCAGAAGTACATCGAGATCGTGCGCGATTACTGGGTGGCGCGTGCCGAACTGGAGCGTGCCGTGGGCATGCGCCTGCCCGGCGATGCGCCAACAGGCACACCGCCGACGACTCCACCAACGCAGCCATCGCCAGCAGCCGGAGGCCAGCCATGATCACCCGCCGCAACCTGATCCAGCTCATCGGCGCCGGCGCCCTGGCCGGCGCCGCAGCTCCCGCCGCGGCCGACCCCGAGATCGATCCGGTGACCGGTCTGAGCCTGCAAGCCTTGTCCGAAGGACGCCGGCGCGGTTATACGCCGGTGTCGACGCCGAACGGCCGCAGCCTGCCTTTCACCATGAAGGATGGGGTCAAGCAATTCCACCTGGTGGCCGAGGAAGTCGAGCACGAGTTCGCCCCCGGCTGCCGCGCCAAATGCTGGGGTTACAATGGCTCCACGCCGGGCCCGACCATCGAGGCGGTGGAAGGCGACCGGGTGCGCATCCTGGTCACCAACAAGCTGCCGGAAGCGACCAGCATCCACTGGCATGGCATCCTGCTGCCCAATGGCATGGATGGGGTCACCGGCCTCACCCAGGCCGGCATCCAGCCCGGCGAAACCTGGGCCTATGAGTTCACGCTGCGCCAGGCGGGGAGCCATATGTACCACCCGCACGCCGACGAAATGGTGCAGATGGCGCTGGGCATGATGGGCTTCTTCATCATCCATCCGAAAGACGGCAATACCGACAATGGGCCGCCGGTGGACCGCGACTACGCCATCATGCTGCACAACTGGGCGCTGCATCCAGGCACTTACCGCCCCGATCCTTCGATCATGCAGGACTTCGACCTGTGGACCTTCAACAGCAAGGTCTATCCGGCCACCGCGCCGCTGCTGGCGAAGACCGGCGAACGCGTGCGTATCCGCCTCGGCAACCTGTCGATGTGGAACCACCCGATGCACCTGCACGGTCACCGCTTCTGGATCACCGGCAGCGACGGCGACCGCTGGCCGCGCAGCAGCTGGCGGCCGGAGGCGACCCACATCGTCGGCGTTGGCCAGATGCGCGACTTCGAATTCATCGCCGACAATCCAGGCGACTGGGCCTTCCATTGCCACATGTCGCATCACACCATGAATGCGATGGGCCACAGCATCCCCAACACCCTGGGCGTCGACCAGTCCGGCGTGGAGGATAAAATCCGCTCGATGCTGCCGGGCTACATGGCGATGGGAAAAAACGGCATGGACGACATGAGCGACATGGCCGGCATGATGGGCGGGCCGCCCAATACACTACCGATGGGCGGGGGCAAAGGGCCTTTCGGCAGCGTGGACATGGGCGGCATGTTCACCGTACTGAAAGTGCGCGATGAACTGAAGGGCCATGCCGATCCGGGCTGGTATCGTCATCCCAAGGGTACCCTTGCCTACCGGGTTTCCAGCGACCCCAGCCTGGTTCCCACCACGACGCACAAACCGGACGACCAACCCGGAATGCCGGATATGCCGGGCATGAACCACGGCGGATGATCCTGTCCAACTCACGGAGATTGATTTGAAAATTCTCAAGGCAGCATTGCTTCTGCTGGTCCTCGCCGGCATCGGCGGCGGTATTTTCATCTATTCAGGCAGCTACGAGATCGGCGCGGATGTGCCGCACGCACAACCGGTTTACGAGGTCCTCGAAACCCTGCGCGATCGGGCGGTGGAGAAACACGCCGCGGATATCCGGGTGCCGCCGCTCGACGACCCCGGGCGCATCGCCGAAGGCGCCGAGCACTATGCGGCGATGTGCACCGGCTGCCACCTGGCGCCGGGCATGGACGACTCGGAAATCCGGCCCGGCCTCTACCCGCAGCCGCCGGAACTGGCCACGCAGAAGGACGAAAACCCGGCGGAGCAGTTCTGGGTGATCAAGCACGGCATCAAGTTCACCGCCATGCCCGCCTGGGGCGCCACCCACGACGACCAGGCGATCTGGAACATGGTCTCCTTCCTGCAGAAGCTGCCCTCACTCACGCCGCAGCAGTATGCGCAGATGACGGCGAATGCCGGAAACGAGCACGAGGAGCACGAACACCAGCATCATCACCAGGAATAGCCCGGTAATGTCGTCGGGATTTCAGTAGAGCGCCGACCGGTACACCTCGTAAACATCGACTTCGCCGCCCACGAAATAGATATTGGCGGGGAATATAAAGCTGCGTTTGGCGCGATCGAAATCCAGGGTTGCAGGCTTCGCTGCATTATTGGGGTCGTAGACCTGGAAGCGGATATTGCTGCCGGTTTCGCTAACCGCGTAGAGCAATACAGCGTGGTTGATGGTGATCTTGGGAAAGGTCACCACATGGACCACCGGCGGCCGATGCTTGCGGATCTCTACCATCATGCTGTTTGCCGTTTCTTCCTGATGATCGTGGCTAAAGGGGAATACCATCCTCCAGTTGCCGCGTTGCAGGAAGCTCTGCACCGCGCCTCCCAACTCTCCCTTGAGCAAAACTTCCTTGTCTGCGCTGAAACTGCGCAGGCCGGAATACCCTGGTATGACAACGCGCTCGGGAAGAGGCCCCGTTTCGCTGGGATCATGAGCGATCACCTGATGGATCAATTGCCGGTAGGTATCGTCATCCACGCCTCGCTTCGATGCATCGAAACGCGCGAACTGAAAAAACTGCCGCGCGGAGCGGCTCATGACGAAGCAGCGCAGGGTGTAATCGCCCTCGGGATTCTTGCTTGAGGGCTTGGAATATCCGACGGGAGAACCAGCCTCGTACCGCCATTCCGTTTCGTTGTCGAACGCCAGGGTATCCTGCTCGAAATTGAAGGGCCGATCATTGGCCGGCTGTAATACCGGAAGGATGGAACATCCGCACAAGCATAGCGCCAGGGAAACCCAAGCCAACGCATAGCGCGATGGTCCTCGCGCCCACATCCGCCGTTCTGTTTTCTTACGCACGGCCTCAGCGTTGGCGTTGTTTCGATCATGTTGCCCCTCGCCTGACCATCCGGCGCGGAGTTGCCTGCGCCCCAACAGCGCAAGACCACAATCAAAAAGTGCCGTTTTCCCCGCATCCATGGTTTCGTCGCGTAGTCTGGGGACATTGCAATAGACCATAGCGGAGGAAAATGATTGCACTGCCTCCCGATACTGCTTCCACTCGACCAGGAATCCATGGGTCACAGCAGCCCTTTTTAATGACGCAGCGCGGACTGTAAGGTATCGAATCCAGGCCATCGCCTTGATCATCACCCTAACGGCGCCCCCGAAAATACCGGCCTTGAGGGACTGCCGCGGCCCCTGTCAGCGCCAGCTTCATGCCTATATAGCCACCCCCCCTCAAAGAGGCTTGACAACCGTGCATATAGGCGGGAAATCCCTTAAAATTCCGCTAAATAGAGGGGAACTTCAATTTTTATCCCCCGCACCAGATTCCGGTTTGGCGGAGCCGCCAGCCATTTCCTTCCTTGGCCATCTGTAAAGCGCTCGCAGTAAACAAACTCCTTGAATTCGAGTCGAACCGAAGTCGTAGGCATCAAGCCCTGGAAGCGCTGGCAGATCGATCGTTTCCTGCGCGAGCCGGGCAACCGACTGCACTACGCGGCCTCGCCAGCCCAAGCGTTGCGCAACCAGGCGCGCCATGGCGGACGCATTGTGATCTGGGCAGCGCGTGAGCCCGAAGGGTTCGCAGCGGCCGCTGCGCGGCAGCAGTGTCCGCTGGTCAGGATCGAGGACGGCTTCCTGCGCTCGGTGGGCCTCGGTTCGGCCCATGTCGGCGGAGCCTCGCTGGTGATCGATGCGGAGGGAATCTATTTCGATCCCCGCACGCCGTCCGCGCTGGAGCGCCTGCTGCAAGACGGCGGCTTCAGCGATGCACTGCTGCAGCGGGCCGCGAGCCTGCGCCAGTTCCTGGTATCGCGCGGACTGACCAAGTACAACGTCGGCACCCTGGCGCAGGTACCCATTGGTGCTCCTGCCGGACGGCGCCGCATCCTGGTCCCCGGCCAGGTCGAGAACGACGCGTCGATCCGCTACGGCGCGCCGGAAGTCGGCAGCAACGTGGAATTGCTGCGGCGAGTGCGCATCGCCGAACCGGCGGCCTGGATCGTCTACAAACCGCACCCCGACACCGAGGCTGGCACCCGTCCCGGCCGCATTGCCGATACCGCCGCGTTGCGCCACGCCGACCAGGTCGTCCGGGACGTATCGGCCACGGCCCTGTTCCCGCAAATCGACGCCGTGCACACCATGACCTCGCTGCTCGGCTTCGAGGCTTTGCTGCGTGGCATCCCGGTAACGACCTGGGGCCTGCCCTTCTATGCCGGCTGGGGACTCACGCAGGATCATCTGGAAATTCCACGCCGCAGCCGACGCCTGAGTCTGGACGAGCTGGTTGCCGGAACACTGATCGTTTATCCACGCTATATCGATCCTGAAAACGGCCGCCCCTGCGAAGTGGAGACTGTCGCCAGACAATTGGCCTCGGACAGCGCAGCGGGCGCCCCCCTCGAACGCTGGGCCGCGCCGCGGCTCGCCCGGCTGTGTCTGGGCCTGTATCGCTCCTGGATGTCCGCGCATGGCAAGCCCTGAAGCCGGAACCATCCGCGTGTTGTTCGATGCAACCCGGCTCCTGGCCCGGGGCGGCCTGGCCACACCGACCGGTATCGACCGGGTGGATTTTGCCTACGTTTCCGCCCTGAGCACGGCAGCCGGAATTGATCTGCGGCTGGTGACTTTCGACGTATTCGGCCCGAAACTGATGGGCCAAGGCCCGGCAACACGCCTGATCGACGCAGTGCGGCAGCGCTGGGAGAACAGCAGCCCCGCGCAGGCGCAGCAGCCAGGCTTCAGGCGCTTGCGTGAATGGCTGGAAGCCCCGGCAGGGACCGCTAGGCCAGCACCGGTGAAAGCCCAGAGCGAACCCGCAAGCGAAGGGAGCCGTCTCCGCCGCGCCGGTTCCGCCCTGAATGGAGCACTGGGCTCCCTAAGGCCACGCGGGGTCATGCCGGTAGGCGCTGCCGGGGTTTACGTCAATACCTCCCATGGGCGACTGTTCCGTAAAGCGGTATCGCGCTGGCTGGAGAACACCGGTATCGGCAGCGTGTTTTTCATTCACGACCTGATCCCGCTCGAATTCCCCGAGTTCAACCGCCCGCGCGAACCGGCCCGGCACGCCGCACGCCTCGAAACCGTCGGCACGCATGCGCGCCAGGTCATCGTCAATTCCGATGCTACCCGGAGTGCGCTGACCCGGTATCTGCACGAACACAACCGCCGGGTACCGCCGATCGAAGTCCTGCACCTGGGCGTCGAGAATCGCTTTGGCCGCGAACTCGATCACACATCACTGTCGCCGACAGTGCCATACTTCGTAATGCTGGGCACCATCGAACCGCGCAAGAACCACCAAATGCTGCTCCAGGTTTGGCGGCGGCTGGTGGAGAGCCAGGGCGATGCCGCGCCACGGCTGGTGCTCATCGGCCGCCGCGGCTGGGAAAACCAGACCGTGTTCAATATCCTGGACCGGTCGAGCCTGCTATCGCGCTTCATCATCGAGGGTTCCGGCCTGGGGGATGGCGACATCGCCACCCTGCTGCGCGGCGCCCGGGCGCTGCTCATGCCCTCCTTCGGCGAAGGCTTCGGCCTGCCGGTCGCCGAGGCGCTGGCATTGGGCACGCCGGTGATTGCCTCGGCAATCGCCGCGCACCGTGAAATCGGGGGTGAGAGCGCAGAATATCTCGACCCGTTGGATGGTCGTGGTTGGTTGCTAGCCGTCCAGGACTATTCGATAGAAGCCTCAGCGCGCCGCGAAAAGCAGCTGAATCATCTGAAAACTTACAAACCGCCAAACTGGGGGGATCATCTGGCGTCTGCGTTGAAGCTGATCCGTTCAGCTGCGTGATATCCATTTATTGCCTTCATCTATAACGATCTGATTTGCAGCATGAATTCGACAACATCCGCCATTCGCACCATTAGTTATCACGCCAGAAGGTTCGCCCTGCAATGGCTTGCGCTGGGCTGTAGCCTGGGGCTTGCCGCTTGCTCTTCCCTTCCGAATTCCGGGCCACGCACGTCTCAGATTCATGATGAATACCAGCCACAAGCATCGAGCCATCCATTCGAGCTTGTGGAGGTCACCGATAGCACCATTCAAGTACTGAAACACCGGCCCGCGCCAACCCTGGCGGCGCAATTTGGAGACGATGCGAATACGCCGGACCTTGTAATCGGTCGAGGCGACGGCCTCACCATAACGATCTGGGAAGTCGGCTCCGACACGCTGTTCTCGTCAAGCCCGACTGCGGTGGCCCCGATGGCTACCGTCAACTCCGCTCGTGGATCAGTGATTCCGGAACAGATCGTCGGCAGCGACGGTTGCATCACCATTCCATTCGCAGGTCGCATTCCTGTAGCCAATCACACCACCACGGACGTGCAGCGCATCATCGAGCAAGCGCTGGGCGGCAAAGCTCAGAAGCCGCAGGTTCTGGTCAATCTGACGCACAACTCGTCCAACCTGGTGACTGTCGTGGGCGAAGTTACGAATGGGGCGCGGGTCCCGCTCTCGCCCTATGGCGAGCGGTTGCTTGATGTACTCGCCACCGCCGGGGGCATCAAGGTCCCGACGTTCGAAACGCGAGTGCAGCTTACGCGCCGCGACAGCAGCGTCACGGTACCCTTGCTGCAAGTACTGCGCGATCCCGGCGAAAACGTCCACCTACATCCCGGCGACGACCTGGTGATCACCCGTCAACCTGAAAGCTTCACCGCATTTGGTGCCACGGGACACAACGCACTGATCAGCTTCGACGCCGCCAGAATCACCCTGACGGAAGCGGTTGCCAAAGCCGGCGGATTGACTGATTCGCGCGCAGATCCAAGAGGCGTTTTCCTGTTCCGCTTCGAACCCAAAAGCATCGCTGAAAATCTCGGCACAGCGCCGTCGGAAATCAACGACGATGCGCCCGTACCAGTGGTCTATCAGCTGGATCTGAGCAAAGCCGGCAGCTATTTCCTGGCGCAAAACTTCGATGTGCGCGACCACGACATACTTTACATATCCAATTCTCCATCGACCGAACTGGAGAAATTCCTGAATTTGGTCGGTTTGGTTGTGCAACCGCTGATCAATGGAGCGATAGTGGACAGTTCCGTCAAATAAAATCGAGGATTCGGATTTGAGGGCACCTGCACAGCTTATCGGGCTTTTCGATGACGTCATGTGTGGAACTTGTTTCGTTTCTTTTCCTTGTAAATTCAAACTACTTAGAGCAGCAATTCCGCTCAAGCATTAGAATTGCAATCATTGTGGGCACATTGCCCCTCAACAGAGCAATATAGGTCGTAATGGACGGTAGCGATGATGCCCATGGGGCAGATAATTTGGTTCCCGGCTTGACCAGTACTCGTACCGGTCAACGAGAGGAACGTACCGAAAAACTGCAGCGCTGGCTTTGGCTGCATCGCTGGTCGGTGATATTCGTCTGGGTGCCTACAATTGTCAGCGCGCTCTATTATTTCCTGCTCGCACCGGATCTGTACGCATCGGAAGCAAGGTTCGTCGTCCGGGCCCCTTCCCGTATGCAGGCTGTAGGCCTCAGCAGCCTGCTCCAGAGCACCGGTATCGGCCGGGCCCAGGACGATGTCTTTTCCGTTCACGATTTCATTATTTCGCGCGATGCAATCACGGCCTTGGAAAAGAAGACTGATCTACGCGCGCTCTTCAATCGCCCGGAAGCGGACTTCATCTCGCGCTATCCCAATCTCATCAATGACAGCCGGGCCGAAGAGTTTTTCCATTACTATCAGAAGCGTGTTTCCGTGGCTTATGATGCCACCACAGGCATCAGCACACTGATCGTAAAAGCATTCAGGCCTGAAGATGCGCAGTTGATCGCAACCCTGTTGCTCGATGAAAGCGAAGCGCTTGTCAACCGGCTCAACGAGCGCGCCCACGACAACGCCGTGCGCGACGCGGAGATCGACGTTAAGCTCGCAGAAGACCGTATCACGGCCGCGCAAGCAAACGTCCTCTCGTATCGCAATCGCGAAACCTTGCTCGATCCCGGGAAGACATCGGGAGCCATCTTCGAAACGCTGGCAAGAATGCAAGCAGAATTGACGTCGACAAGAACCCGGCTAGCGGAACTGGACCAGAACTCCCCCGGTAGTCCGATGCGGTCGAACCTTGAAACACATGCGGCGGCGCTCACAAGCCAGATAGATGGCCTGCGCGCACGACTTGCGGGCAGTGACGGCTCGATGGCACCGAAAATCTCGGAGTACGAGCAACTGATCTTGAGACAGGACTTTGCCGCCAAGGAACTCGCCTCGGCGATGGCGTCGCTGGAGTCCTCACGCGAGGAAGCACGCCGTCAGAACACCTACCTCGATCGTGTTGTCGCTCCCAGCCGCCCCGATAAGGCCGAATTTCCCAAACGCCTCAGAACCGTGTTGACGGTACTCATCAGCTGCTGCCTGGCATATTCGATCGCCAAATTCCTGCTAGCGGGAATCCGCGAGCACTCCCAGGTCTAGGCCGACTCCTGTGGCCCATCCAGCCAATCCAAGTGCCGATCCCGCTCCGGGAAAGGAAATATCCTTCATCGAGTCCCTGCGCTTGCGCTTTGTGGTTGTCGGCGCACTCATGCTGCGCGAACTGCATACGCGGTATGGCCGGGAAAATATCGGGTTCCTCTGGATCATCGGAGAGCCCCTGTTGTTTTGCTTGGGCGTTACAGCATTCTGGTCCGCGGTGAGGCCTTCATATGAGCACGGGATTCCCGTGCCGTCATTTGTCCTTACCGGCTACGCCCCCCTTATGTTGTGGCGCCATGCGGTAACGCGATCGGTCCTGTGCTTCACCGCCAACGCCAGCCTTCTCTATCACAAGCAACTGGGGGTTCTGGATCTTCTTGCCGCCCGTATCGTCCTCGAAACAGTGGGTTCAATCGTTGCATTTGTCGTGGTAGCTCTTTTGTTCAGCGTCTTCGACGCTTACACGCCGCCCAAGGATTTTGGCTTGTTCTATCTTGGGTGGTTTTACATGATCCTGTTCAGCGCCGGCTGCGCCATCGTCTTCGCCTGTGCCAGTGAAATGGCGGACTGGGTCGAGAAGATCACCACGGTGACCGGCTATCTGATGATCCCCGTGTCCGGCTTCGCTTTCATGGTTGACTGGCTCCCCCCCCGCGCGCGGGTGTACGCCCTTTACATGCCCAGCGTCCATGCCTACGAAATGATCCGTGGCGGGCAGTACGGATCAAGCGTCGTGATCCACTACGACCTTGCCTACGTCAGTTTCACCTGCGCCGCTATCGGTGTGATCGGCCTGATCATGACCCGCTCGGTTCGAAAATACATACAAGTCGAATGATCGAGATTCGTGACCTGAGAAAAATTTACCGCATGCACAACAGAACACAGGTTGTGCTGGACAAGGTGAATTTGGATATACAGATGGGACAGAAACTCGCCTTGATGGGACGCAATGGAGCGGGAAAATCGACGCTGATCCGGCTGATCGGAAAAGTTGAGGTGCCCACCAGCGGGACCGTGAAGCACAAGATGCGGGTTTCATGGCCGCTGGGATTCACGGGAGCTTTTCAAGGGAGCTTGAGCGGGATCGATAACATGCGTTTCGTTTCGCGCATTTACCGTACGGACTTTGTAAAACTCCGGAATTTCGTCGAGGAGTTTGCCGAACTCGGCGAACATCTATACAAGCCGGTCAAAACCTATTCCTCCGGAATGAGGGCCCGCCTGGCATTTGCACTCTCCATCGCCATTGATTTCGACTGCTATCTTATCGACGAGGTGATACTAGTCGGAGACTATCGGTTCCATGAACGCTGCCGCAGTTATTTGTTTGATCAAAAGGCCGGACGAACTCTAATCATTGCATCTCATGACGCCGGGTTGCTAACCGATGTGTGCGATTCGGCATTGGTGCTCAACCAGGGACAAGCCATTTCTTACTCAAATGTCGCGGACGCTGCCAATTCTTACCAATCGCTGTAGGTGACAGTTAATCCCGTCGAAATTACTCGTTCCAATTCATTGAATACTGCCAAAGAGCGGAGATTTTTGGGAGGACAAGATCACTTTAAATGTTCGTGCAGGACAGAAGATTGCACCAACTGCAACCTTAGATGGGGATTTTCCAAGAATGAAACTGCCAAATCCGCAATGGACGATGTCGTTTTGCGGCTACGCTAGAGCATTTTCGATTTATTTACTGACGTACCCGCAAGAGGCGAAGTAGTTCGAGCACTCTTCTGGGGTAAAGACGTCGATGAGGGTACCGATGTATTCCCAGAGGGCATCGACGGTTCGGATGGCTGCTTTTCGCAGGAGTGTTTTGAGCTTTGCGAAGAGTTTTTCGATCGGATTCAGATCGGGCGAGTACGGCGGCAGGTAGCGAAGGGTGGCGCCGACCGCCTCAATGGCTTCCCGAACGCCGGTAACCTTGTGACTGCCGAGGTTATCGGCAATCACGATGTCGCCAGGTGTAAGAGTCGGGCAGAGGAAGTTCTGGACATAGGCCA
>NZ_JONR01000047.1 GCF_000711955.1 Nevskia soli DSM 19509 | reverse complement strand
GCACCATGGAGTCACCATGCCGCACTCTGTCCGACTTGCACTGCGCAAAAATGACCGCCGTCGCAGGCGCGATTCATTCTGTTACAGGCTCTTAGATGATTCCTACTACAGGGGAACGACGGGCCGTACCGGTAAACTACGCACCGATGAAGCGCCGACGGGCGTGGGCTGCCGGGCCGCCATGGCATCCCCCTTGCGACTTCATCAATCAAATCAGGCTGCTTTACTGCCCAGGGACTGTATGCACATGCGTTCGATCGTTCTCGCGCTTCTGGCGCTGCTGCCGGCCCTGGCCGCCGCCGATGACCTGTCTGCCGCCCCGGGTCCTGGCCTGGCTCCCGGCCTGACCCCGGTCGGCGCCGAACAGGGCGCCAACAAGGACGGCACCATCCCGGCCTGGACCGGCGGCCACGCGCGCTCCGGCAAGCTCAGCGGCGAATTCCCGCACGACGCGCAGATCGACGGCGACAAGCCCCTGTTCGTCATCACCCACGACAACTATTCCAGATACGCCGATCACCTCAGCGAGGGGCACAAGGAACTGCTGCGGCGCTTTCCCGACTACAAGCTCAACGTCTATCCGACGCATCGCACCGTTTCCTACCCGGATTTCATCTACAAGGCCACCGCGGCCAACGCCGCCGGCTGCAAGCTGCTCGGCAGCGACGAGCCGGACGGCTGCAAGCAGGGCTTCCCCTTCCCGCAGCCCAAGTCCGGCGCCGAGGTGATCTGGAATCACAAGCTGAAATGGCGCGGCGAGGCGGTGGTGCGCTTCAACAACCAGTTCATCGCGCAGCCGGACGGCAGCTACCAGCAGACCAAGATCCTCGAGAAGGTGAAGTTCTACTACGCCACCACGAAAAACCCGGTGACGCTGAAGAACGGCGAGGGCGAATTCCTGCGCTACCTGTCGCAAACCCTGTCGCCGGCGCGCCTGGCCGGCACCTTCATCCTGTTGCAGGACAAGGCCGGCCTCGGCGACAGCGGCCGCGCCGCCTGGCTCTACACGCCGGGCCTGAAGCGCCTGCGCCGCGCGCCAACGGTGCAGTACGACAACCCCTACGAGGGCACCGACGGCAACCAGTTCTACGATCAGGTCGATATGTTCAACGGCGCCCTCGACCGCTACAACTGGAAGCTGGTCGGCAAGAAGGAGTTCTACCTGCCGTACAACTCCAACCGCATCGCCGGCAACACGGTGAAGTTCCGCGACCTGATCCGCCCGCATCACATCAACCAGGAGCTGCCGCGCTACGAGCTGCACCGCTACTGGGTGGTGGAAGCCACGGTGAAGCCCTCGGCCAACCACACCTTCAAGCTGCGCCGTTTCTACGTCGACGAGGACAGCTGGAACGTCGAGGCGGTGGACTGCTACGACAACAAGGACCAGCTCTACAAGTTCCAGGAAGGCCACCTGGTGACCACGCCCAGCGTGCAGGCCGCCACCACCGTGCCGGAAGTGATCTACGACCTCGCCTCGGGCCGCTACATCGTCACGGCCGCCTTCAACGAGGACCAGCCCTACGATCTCGCGGTGACACCCTCGGACGACGAGTTCACGCCGGGCGCGGTGCAGAAGCTGACCAACAAGTAAGGCTTCGGGAATCGGGGCAACGGTTTATTGCGATTCCCTATTCTCAGCCGCCCGGCATCGCACCCTTCGCCGACTTCGCCAGCAATCCGGTCGGCAGCACGCGCAACAGGCTGCCCACGATGTTCCAGGGATAGACCGGCACGGTCGAGGTCTGCACGCCGCGCTGGATCAGGTCGGCGATGATGCGGGCGCCCTTGTCCGCGCTGACCAGGAAAGGCCGGCTCTTCATGTCCTGGTTGATCGGCGTATCGATATAGCCGGGGAACAGGGTGGTGACGCGGATCGGCGTGCCGTGCAGCTCGCCGCGCACCGCATCGGCGTACACCGCGATGGCGGCCTTGGAGGCGCTGTACGAGGCGGCTCCGGGCAGGCCGCGGAATGCCGCCACCGAGGAGATCACCACGATCTGGCCGCGATTCTGCTGGCGGAACAGGGCCACCGCGGCGTCGATGGTCGCCATCGCGCCCAGCACATTGGTTTCGATCACCGCGCGGTCCGCGGCAAAGTTGCCGTGGCCCACCGGGTTGGTGCTGCCGATGCCGGCGTTGGCGATGACCAGGTCCAGGCCGCCGTGCTCGGCCGCGCTCGCGGCGATGGCGCTCTGCACGTCGTCATAGCGCGTCACGTCGAGCGCGCGGACGTCCACCCGCCGCTGCCGGTAGCGCTCGGCGATGCCGCGCTTCACCTGCTCCAGGCTGTCGCTGCGGCGCGCCGCCAGCACCAGGTCATAGCCGCGCGCGGCGAGTTCCGGGGCCAGCGCCAGGCCGATGCCGGAACTGGCGCCGGTGAGGAATGCGGTCTTGCTGTTGCTCATGGGATGCGCCTGGGCCTGGGGTCGGGACGACGATGATAAGCCCGGCATGCGCCGGGCTCATGATGATTTCATGAAACGCTTTGTGAAAAAACGGTTTCAGATGCCGGCGGCGTGCAGGGCATTGCCCGCTGCGATCGGATCGCCGGTGCGCTCGAAGGTATCGGTCCAGCTGCTGTAGGTGCGCATCTGCCCGGCCTTCCAGGGATGGTAGCCCGGCTTGTAGTAGGCGAAGTAATGGCCCAGTACCGGCGCGTAGAGACCGCCGGGCTTGTACAGCCACCACAGGCCGCGCAGCCAGATTCCGGCGCGCCGGCCTAAGCTGAAGCCGTCGACGCGGAACATGTGGGCCATGATGATGAAGGTGTGCAGCGGCATGCCCCAGGACACATGCAGCATGGCCAGGATGCGGGTGAAGTAGCCCACCTTCGCCACTTTCTGCATCACGTCGAACGCCACCGCCTTGTGTTCGATCTCCTCGATCGCATGCCATGCATACATGGCGCGGATGCGCGGATCGGTGTCCTGCAGAATCTCCCGGCGCTCGAAGAAGCTGTGCGCCATCACCGCGGTCATGTGCTCGGAGGCGGCGGTCAGCGCCAGGGTGTAGCGGCGCGAGAAGAGGCGGCGGAACACGCCGAACATGACGTCCTTCTGCCGCTCCATCAGGCGCTGCACCTTGATGCCTTGTTCTTCCAGGCGCGTGTTGAAGCGCGTATGCACCATGCCGTGCTGGCCTTCCTGGCGCGTGAAATCCCGCACCTCCTGCGCCAGTTGCGGATCGGTGATGCCTGCGCTGAAATCGCGCACGCAGACGATGAAGAATTTCTCGCCTTCCGGGAACAAGGTCGAGAGGGCGTCGAAGAAGCGCGTCTTGAACGGATCGCCAGCGAACCAGTATTTTGGAATGTCGCCGTCGAGTCCGAAGTCGAGTTTTTCGCGCGGTACGATGGCATGCTGTTGCCCGGTCTGCTGCATAGGCGTGGTCCCTGGTAGACGCGACTTTGACATTGATGCCGTGTTGCGACTTTATGCGACTTTAGAGGGCGGGCAGGGAAGCCACTATGACCGCCCACGACCGGAGGGAACATTTTGCGACAAATGCCGGGGAAATGCACCCCTGCCGGACCGTAAAGCGGAGAACCTGGCATCTTATCCAGCGTGAAACGTGACGCGGATCAAATTCGGCTTGCCGTTGGCGACGTTCCGCACGCAGGAATATGACACCCTGAACAGAAGCCATAAAAGCGTTTCCGAAAATCAGGGGCACACACATGACAGCCGAACTTCACACCGATCGTCGCAGCCTGCTGCTCGCGGCTGCACCCATGCTGGCCGACCGTCTCGATGTCCTGTCGGTGACCGCGTCGCAGATCGCGCGCGAAGTGGGCGTCTCCGAAGAAGATTTCACCGATGAATTCGGCGGCGTCGAAGGTTACTGCGCGTTGTTGCAGTTGCAGTTCTTCGAAGGACGTCTGAACAATGTGCTCGGCCGTGCCGGTACCATGCAGCCCGGACTTGAACGGATCCGCACGGCCTGGACCAGTTACCTGGACTATTCCGTCGAGCACGCCGCGGTGCACGGCTGGTGTCGCCGCGCCCGGCAGCGCTTCCCCTCGATGCTGGAAGAGCTGCGCCGCCGCAATCACGCGGTACTGCTGATGATTCAGATCGAATTCAGCACCTTGCGCTGTCCGCATGCGATGGAGCGCGCGCGACTGGCGGTAGGCATGGTGCTCGAAACGGTCAAGGTCGAGACCGAGTCGCGCGCGAAAAACGAAGCGATGCGCGCACTGCTCTGGTCAGCCTTGGAGATGTTCGCCAGAACTTAGTTCCCCGCGGAGGGTCTGTAAACGGCCTGCGCGGCGACTCGCGGGTCGGATTACAATGCACACGCGGGCAGTATGCCGGCGTGCTTCTAAAGATAACTAAGGAGATGTAACAATGACCTTGGAGCAATTGACGGACCATCTGAGCGAGCAGCTTTCGATCAGCAAGGTGCAGGCGCATGAAGTGGTGCATGTATTGACCAAGCAGATTACGCAGGCTCTGCTGGCCGGAGATCGCGTGAGCCTGCCGGGACTGGGTTCCCTGTCGGTCGGCGTGCGCAAGGCACGCAGCGGACGCAATCCGCGCACCGGCGAGACCATCCAGATCGCCGAGCGCAAAGTGGTGAAGTTTTCCGCGTCTTCCCAGCTGAGCGGCACGCTCAACCCCGGCGCCAAGTAAACTCCGGCGCGCACGCCCCGCCGTCCTAGCGACGCGGGGTGGCGCGCATTGGCCCCAGCCCGCCGATCCTCATGGCGCGGGCCTGGACTGATCCGTGTGAATTCCGTCTGCGTTGTACGTCAGGCAAGGCGGCGCCATTCTTTTTTCGGACAGCTTCCTGGTCCCAGGATGTAAGGTTCTGCGCTCCGGGCACGGTTAAACTAGCCGTGTGGGGGAACCATGAAAGAGACCGTGACCACGCAATGGCGTTTCCGGCATGCGGGCCGCACGCTCGGTCCTTATCCGTGGTCGCTGATCGTGCTGCTGCACAGCCGCGGCTCGCTGCCGGACGCCGCGCTGGTACAGCGGGTAGGCAGCAGTACGTGGATGCCGTTGCGCGAAGCCCTGGCGGCGCAGCTCGAGCCTGCATCCGACGCGGTGCCGCAATCGTCTGCGGAGCCGCTGTCATCATCCAATATCGCTCCGCTGCGGCCGCAGCCGTCGATAGCCACCGAATCCAGGCGAACCGCCCTTGCCGATACGGACGACGAAGTCAGTCGTTTCCATCTGCACTTCCTGCTGCTCTATGTGATTCCGCTGCTGGCGCTGGTCATGGCCTTCTACTGGGTCATCTTCAGCGTGCGCGACGATATCGATCCGCGCCCCTGGTGGCTGGCCCTGGCGGCGATCACCCTGCTCATGCCCATCTGGTATGTCGCCGGCAGCCTGTGGCTGTGGGCGGCCAGCGAAGACCGCAAAGGGCTCGCCGAACATGGCCTGCCGCGCGTCGCGGTGGCGTTCATGGGGCTGCTGCTGCTGTTCCTGCTGTCGAGCAACTACCGCCCGCTGAAAGCCCTGGTCGGCATCGCCAGCCATGCCGATCCTTACGGGCAGTTCGCCATCGGCATCGAGAACGACGGCCGCGCCCTGGTCTACAAGGGGACTTTCGGTTACGCCGCGCCCGCCAGCCTGCAAGCGGCCCTGAAGCGTCACCCGCAGGTGGATACCGTGGTATTCGACAGCGCCGGCGGCTGGATGGTGGCCGGCCGCGGCGTCGCGCGTGTGCTGCGTGAGGCGCATATCCAAACCGTGGTGGCACGGCGGCGTTGCGCCAGCGCCTGCACCCTGGCGTTCGAAAGCGTGCCGATGCGCGTGCTCGAATCCGATGCCGCGCTCGGCTTTCATTCCGAGTCGAACCAGTTCAGCTGGGCCGAGAGCGATCGCGCCAACGACAGCTTCGAGGAAGTCTTCGCCGCGCGCGGCATCCCGCGCAGCTTCATCGACAAGGCCATCGGCACGCCGCCCGGTACCCTGTGGTGGCCGGACGTGGCGCAACTGCTGCACAACCACGTCATCGACCGCGTGCGTTTCGAAGGCCGTGACCTGCAGGAGCAGGATTACTTCCTCGCCGAAGTGGACAAGTACTTCGGCGGCGAGGAATTCGCGCCCCTGGCGCAAGGCCTGCGGGAATTCGCGCCGGCGCACCTGCAACGCCTGCGTCAGGATGTCGCCACCCTGCTGGCGCAGGATGCGATGGAAGGCCAGATCGGCGCCGTGACCCAGCACGCGCTCGACGCCGACGAACAACTCGCCCTGCAACGCGCCGGCGATTCCGCCCAGGCCGAGCGCGCCGCCATGCTGGCCGATCTGCTGGGGGAGTTCGGCACACGCGCGCCGCAGCTGTGCTATTCGATCTGGACCGGCACCAACCCCATGGCCGTGAACCAGGGCTTCACGCCGGCGCAGCGGCGCACCTTCCTCAAGCAGATGGGCGCCATGCTGCATGCCGCCGCGCAGGATCCACGGCCGCCGCCCAGCGACGAGGACGGCGCCGATCTGCTGGCGCGGGCCATGCACGCCGCCGATCTGAAGTACGGTCCGGTCGTCTTCGACGTGGCGACCGCGCGCCGCGAAGGGCGCATCAGCGATGCGATGATCTGCGACATGGCGCAAAGCACCTTCCGCCAGATCCACGCCATGCGTCCCACCGAGGCCGGCGCCGCGATGCGCTGGCTCGCGCTGGGCAAGTCACCCGGCGGCAGATAGCCCTCGACGGCGTCCTGGCCTGACGGCCCGGCTCAGCTTGCCGTCTCGCCAAGCTTCTTCCACTCCGCATTGCTGATCAGGGTCGAGCGGACGATTTCGAGCTTGGCGCAGCCGTCGATGCTGCGCAGCAGCTGCTTGACGTGCGCGGACAGCGCCGGATGTACCCAGGGGCTGAGCGTGATGCGGCCAATGCAGCTCAGCGGCAGTTCGATGTCCAGCTTCGGCACGCTGTCGCTCTTCGACTCGTACACCAGCCGGAATTCGTTCTCGTGCTGGAACGCATAGCGCTTCAGGAACGGCAGATCCCTGACGGCGATCTTGTGGCCGCGGATATCTTCCATGGTCAGGTAATTCACGGCGCTCGCCTTCAGACCGGACTGCCGCTTCATCGCCGCGAGGAACGGCGCCCGCTTGAAGCGCACGCACACCCCGCCGGAGCCGCCCGCGAACACGCGCCAGTGGTGATAGGTCTCGTCGGCCTGGGTGAAGCACAGTGCGAGTACCGACTTCAACTTTTTCTTATCCCGGTACAGTTCCAGGTAATGGGAGTCGTTGCTGTCGTCCCAGGAAGCCGGATCGAGCAGCGTGATCCTGCGCTCGCTCAGCATGTAGATCAGTGCCGGCAGCTCGGTGTAGCGCCGCAGGTAGCTTGCGTTCATGGCCCTTCTCCCGGTGCGCTCAGGCACTGCGCTGCCGCTCGTCGAGCGCGGCGACATCGCGCCGGTAAGCCGTTTCGAAATGCTCCGCCGTCCTGCCGCGCAGCTGCGCGAAGCTGTCGTCCACCAGCAGCTTGCCGTCGCGGTAGACCGGGCGCAGCAGGTTGTCGCGCCCGTCCAGCGCTTCCTCACGCACCGCGGCGTAGCTGTCGCCCTCGCGCACCACCGCGTAGCGCCCGGCCTTGCTGCGCTTGCCCGGGTCGGTGACCGGGTCCTTGTAGATGTCCCGCACGCCGTCGCCGATCTCGCCCCAGCTCGCCTTCATCGCCCACTTCAGCGTGTCGCGGTCGACCTTCTGCAGCAGGCCGCCGCCCATGCCGAAGGCCAGGTTCTCCGTGCTGATGGCGCGCATCTTCAGCACTTCCAGGATGCGCGGCAACGTGTTCAGGTCCACGCCGTCGCCCTGGATCATGCGGATATACGGCGGCAGCACGCGGTAGCCCTTGCCGTTCTGGGTATGGCCGAAGCGGCGCATCAGGTGTTCGATCACGCGCGGCACCACCGCCACCGGGTCGCCGCTGTCCGGGCGCACCACGATGCGGCCGCCGTTCTCCACCACTTCACGGTGCAGGTCCTCGCCGACGATATGGTCGAGCGCGTTCCATACATCGTAGCTGTCGATGACGAAGGCGAGCACCTTCTGCGGCCCGGAGAACTGCCGGATCATGTTGCGGCAGGCGTCGCGCTCGCCGCTGCGGCCCCAACTGGTCATGGTGCTGTGCTCGGAGGCGGGAATGCTGAAAGCCGCCATCGGCTCATGGTAGTAGCGGCGCGCAGTCATCAGCGCCGCCAGGGTATCGGTGCCGTGGAAGTTGAGCAGGTGCCCGGCGCCGCCCAGCCCGGCGGCCTCCTCGCCGGTGGCGCCGCGCGCGCCGAAGTCGTGCAGCTGGAAGTCGAGGCCGTCGAGCGTGTCCGCCGTTTCCTCCAGGTAATGCCGCAGCACCTTCTTGCAGGCAAAGGACAGGCTGGCCACCGTGCTCGGATACCACACCGCGCGCAGCAGCGCGGTCTCCAGGTAGCTCGGTACCCAGAAGCACTCGGGGTCCGTGTTCATCACCTGTACCACCGGCACCAGGCCGGGCGCCACCGTGCCTTCGGGCAGCGCCTGGATCTCCACCGGCAGGTAGCCGCCGTGGCGGTCGACGATATGCTCCCAACCCTTGCGGTTGAAGAAGCCAAGGTGCGCCATGGCGACTTCCTCGGCTTCGTCGATGTCGGCACGGATGATGGGTTGGCCGAGGTGCTCCTTGAGGAAGGCCTGAAGGCCGAAGAACAGCACATCGTGAAAGGCGCCGCCGCGACTCTCGATATAACTGGAGATGCGCCGGGTCTCCGGCGGATATTGCAGGTAATGCGTCAGCTTGTAGCTGTCGGTATTCAGGATGAGATTGTGCCGTGGGCTATCCATGACCGTCCTTGTGGGCTCCTGCAACTTGGATTGTAAAGGGGCAGGGGCGTTCCGGTCCTGTTCCGTCCCGGGGCAGGTGATGTACATCGTCCTTCGCTACACTCGGCGCTGAGGGCACCGATAATTATGGAGGCCGATTCCCGCCATGAAGATTTCCCTGCCGGTGCGCGGCTCCGACGCGATCAGTCCCACCGCGCACTACACCGGCTATGTCTGGTATCGCCACGGCCTGTCCCATCCGGGGCTGGTGACGCCGCAAGGCCGCGCGCTGTACCACGCGCTGCGCCCGCTCAACGCCAGCTCGCGCGGCATCGGTGGGCCGACGCTCGAAGGCTTCCTGCTGGCGCGCCACCGCGCCATCGACGCCCTGCTCGGCCACGCCATCGACAGCGGCGCGGTGGGGCAGGTGGTCGAGATCGCCGCAGGCCTGTCGCCGCGCGGCTGGGACTTCGCCAGACGCTACGGCACCCGCATCCAGTACGTCGAGGCCGACCTGCCGCACATGGCGCAACGCAAGCGCGAACGCCTCGCCGCCGCCGGCCTGGAGACGCCGCGGCACCGCGTGGTGGCACTGGATGCGCTGGCCGACGGCGGTGCGCTGTCGCTGGCGACGCTGGCGCAGTCGCTGGATCCGAAGCAGGGCCTGGCCATCATCACCGAGGGCCTGCTCAACTATTTCGATACCGACACGATGCTGGGCATGTGGCAGCGCTTCGCCACCGTGCTGAAACGGTTCCCGGCGGGCGCCTATTTCTCCGACCTGCACCTGGCTTCGGACAACCGTGGCGCATCGACGCGCACCTTCGGCAAACTGCTGGGCAGCTTCGTGCGCGGCCGTGTCTATCTGCACTTCGGCTCGGTGGCCGAAGCGGAGGCCGCCTTGATCCGCAGCGGCTTCGCCACGGCGCAACTCATCGCGCCCCAGCCGCAGGCCATGTCCGGAGGCGCGATCGACCGCAAGGGCGCGGCTCTGGTCAGGGTGATCAAGGCCGGCACCTGAAACGCGCCGCCCTCGCAACATTCAGGCCTTGTGCAGAGCCTCGGCGCGACTCTTGATCCCCGCCGTCATCCCGGCAAAGCCCTGCTCCAGCTTGCCGCCGAGCAGTCCGCGCACCAGCGGCTGCAGCCAGCCGGCGATTTCGAAATGCGACTGGTAACGGCAGCGCCCCGGCCCGAGCGCCGTCACCGTGTGCGAACGCCGGCTGTGCAGCGCGCCCAAAGGCGCCGGCTTCATGCTGTAGCTGAACTCCTTCCCCGGTGTGTGCGTCAGCATCCACTCGCGCTGCGGCCGCGGTCCCGAGGCGAACAACTGCACCTGCAGATCGATCGGATCGCCCGGCTTGAGCGTGGTGCTGCATTCGCGCAGGAACGGATTCCATTCGTTGTAGCGGGGAAAATCCGTGATCACGCTCCACACCACTTCGGCGGGAGCTTCGATATCCAGCGTAGCGTCGATGACAAAGGCCATGTGGAGTCCGGGACATGAGCGCGGCGACGCTCAACGGTCATCCTAGCCCGGCCCCGGCTCAACGTCCTACGCCAAAGGGGCGAGACAGCACCATCGACCGCTTTCCTTGAAACGTCCCGGGCGGATGCGCCGATCCGGGGCGTTCATAGGCTATTTCTACCAATAGCCATCTTCATCCAATGGAATGAAGCTTGCGAAGTGGGGGATATTGGTATCGCAAGGTACAGGGACAGACCTTCCTGACTATTACACCGCCTACAGCCGGACCCACGATGGCCGGCGGGGCTCATGGGAGCTGCACAAAATGGGGCTTTTCTCTTCGACATCCCGTCCGGGCGCGTTCCGGCGGCTGGTGTTGCTTTCCTTGCCGTTCACCGCTGCGCTCGCCGCGCCAATGGCGCAAGCCGCCTGGGTCAGCACGGCCACCCACGGCCTGACGCTGAAGTCCTCCGTCGCCAGCAGCGCCGTCCCGGCGAGCCAGCCGGTGCATGTCATCATCGGTCTCAAGCTGCAGAACCAGAGCCAGCTGCAGACGCTGCTCAGCAATCTGCACACCGCCGGCAGCCCGCAGTTCGGTCAATACCTGACGCCCTCGCAGTTCAAGGCCGGCTACGCGCCGACCGTGGCCCAGGCGGAGTCGGTGGCCGCCTACCTGAGCAGCGCCGGCTTCAAGAATGTGCAGATCACCCCCAGTCGCATGCTGGTCACCGCCGATGGTACCGCCGCCGTGGCGCAGGCGGCTTTCAACACCTCGCTCAAGCAGTTCGCGCTTTCCGGCCGCACCGTGTTCGCGCCGGTGAAGGACGTACAGGTTCCGGACAGCATCGGCGGCGTGGTGCTGTCGGTTCTCGGCCTGCAGAACGCCTTCCAGAAGACCGCCGCCATCAGCCAGGTTTATCCGGTGGCTTCGGCGCCCGCTTCCGGCGGCAAGTTGCCGGCCTCGATTCCCCTCGCCAACGCCGCCGTCACGCCCACGCTCAACGCCAGCTTCACCCCCGCGGCGTTCCGCAAGGCCTATGACGCCGGCACCACGGCGGAAGGCTCCAACACCGTCGTCGCCATCTCCACCGCCGGCTCCGACCTGGTCCAGGTCACCGCGGATCTGCGCCAGGCCGAGCGCGACAACGGCCTGCCTTACGTGCCGGTCGAAGTGAACCAGGTCGCCCCGCTGCCGGACCCACAGGATCCCAGCGGCGACGGCGAATGGGACCTGGACAGCCAGTCCTCCACCGGCATCGCCGGCAACGTCAACAAGCTGATCTTCTACAACGCCACCGATCTCGGCGACAGCCTCTCGATGGCCTACGACAAATTCGCCGAAGACGCCGTCGCCCGCATCGGCAACATGTCCTACGGCGGCTGCGAAGCGCTCGACATCCTCGTCGGCAGCGCCGCCACCGACGACCAGCTGTTCATGCGCGCCGTCGCCCAGGGCCAGACCTGGTTCGCCTCCGCCGGCGACGCCGGCGCGGCCTGCTCCCTGCTGATCAACCTCGGCACGCCCGACACCGGCCTGATCAGCGTCGAATACCCCGCTGCCTCGCCCTACGTCGTCGCGGTCGGCGGCACCTCCCTGTTCACCGACAGCAGCTTCGACTACGCGCTCGAAATCGCCTGGCTCGCCACGGGCGGCGGCACCAGCCTGCTGGAGAAAGCCCCCGACTGGCAGAAGGGCATCGTGCCCACTGCCGCGCTCGGCCTGCGCGGCGTGCCGGACATCGCCATGGACGCCGGCTTCAACGTTGCCGTTGCCCTGTTCTACTCGGCGGCGGACACCGTGGTCAGCGGCGAGCACGAAGCCGTGATCGGCACCAGCCTGTCCTCGCCCCTGGCGATGGGCACCTGGTCGCGCTACATCACCAGCCATTGCGACCAGGACGGCAAGACCATCGGCTTCGCCGCCCCGGCGATCTACGCGCTCGCCAGCAGCAAGGCGCCCTTCGCCACCGCCACCGGCTTCAGGGATACCGTCATTGGCTTCAACGGCCTGTATCCCACCACGCCCGGCTGGGACTTCACCACCGGCTTCGGCAGCATCGACATCACCAAGCTCGACGCCGCCCTGCCCAAGCCGGCCGGCGCCTGCACCGTCGCCGCCGCGCCTACCGCCGTACTCACGGCGGATACCAGCAGCGGCAAGGCCCCGCTGGCCGTGACTTTCGATGCCGGCGGCTCCAGCGATCCCGCCGGGCTCGCCCTGAACTACTACATCATCGACTTCGGCGACGGTAGCCCGGTCACCTTCTCCAGCACCCCGGCCTTCGCGGCGCATACCTATGCCAATGCCGGCACCTACGTCGCCAGCCTCACCGTGCGCAACGCGCAGGGCCAGGTCAGCCCGGCCGTGACGCAGGGCATCACCGTCAGCGGCACGCCGCTGGCCTGCGTCGCGCCCGGCCAGCAGGTCGTCGGGGTGGGCGCCGTCAGCGGCATCGAGGGCATCGACCCGTTCCCCTCCGCGGACGACTTCCAGGCCAGCTACATCGGCGAGCCCGGCGACCAGGCCAACAAGCTGGTCTTCACCATCAAGGTGCCGTCCCTGAAGACCGTGCCGCCGCTGTACCGCTGGGTCACCTACTTCAACATCCCCGAAGACACCGACGAGCACTACGTCGCCATGGTCTCCGCCGATGGCGCCGCGCCGGCGTTCAACTACGGCACCCATAGCGCCATTCCGGTGGCCGGCCTGGGCGACTTCACCGTCACCGGCGCACTCGACGCTGCCAGTGCCTACAACGCCGACGGCACCATCACCCTGGTGCTGGACAAGAGCAAGCTCGGCCTCAAGACCGGCGACAAGCTGAGCGGCATCGCCACCAGCGTGCGCGTCTCGGTGCCCGACGATCCCACCGGCACCCTGCCGCTGGGCGAAGGCCTCACCGTGGTGTCCGGCGGCGATCCGGATCCCTACACCGTGGTCGGCAACGACACCTGCGCGGCCGCCACCGGCAGCAGCAGTTCGAGTAGTTCGGGTGGTTCTTCATCAGGCACGTCCGGCGGCTCTTCCAGTAGTTCGTCGAGCAGCTCCTCGGGCGGCTCCTCCACCAGTTCCAGCGGCTCCAGCTCCTCCGGCAGTTCCGGTGGTGGTGGAGGCGGTGGTGGTGCCGTCGCACCGGGTTTGTTGCTGCCCTTGCTGGCAGCGGCATTGCGCCGGCGTCGGCTCAAGGCCATGTGTTCCTGATTCGGACTGATCGGATGAAAGGCCGCCTCCGGGCGGCCTTTTTTATGGGCGCTGCTCCATGGCGCCTCGCCGCTGTCGCCATCTGTCAAGCAATCCACTGGCGATGAGGCTAGCGTTCCTGTCATAGAGGCCATCCCATGCAATGGCCCGGCGAGGGAAGACAATGAAGCTCGGGCTTTCGGTCATTGCGTCCGCAATGCTGTGTTCCGTATTGAGCGCCTGCGGCGGTGGTTCCGGCGCGGCCGACAACAACGGCGGCTCCGCTGCCGCACCGCAGCTGCGCCGCGACGGCAGCTTCCTGGTCGACGACCAGAACCGCACGGTCATCCTGCACGGCGTCAACGCCGTGTGGAAGCTCAAGCCCTATGCGCCGCCGGATACGGCCGAAGGCTTCACCGCCGCCGATGCCGACTGGCTGCAAGCCCACGGCTTCAACTCGGTGCGCCTGGGCGTGTTGTTCGCCGGCGTCATGCCGCAGCAGGGGATGGTGGATGCGGGCTATCTCGAACAGATCGACCGCGCCGTACAACTACTGGCTGCACGCAAGATCTGGGTCCTGCTGGATTTCCACGAGGACATGTACAACGAGAAGTTCTTCGGCGAAGGCTTCCCCGACTGGGCCGTGTACGACGATGGTGTGCCCCTGCTGTTCAATGCCGGCTTCCCCGGCAACCTGTTCCAGCCGGCCACCTCGATCACCTACGACAACTTCTGGAACAACAAGAACCAGCTCTGGGACTACTACCGCGCCGCCTGGCAGGCCGTGGCCGCCAAGTGGGCCAGGCAGCCCTACCTGATGGGCTACGAGCTGATCAACGAACCCTGGTCCGGCACCAACTTCGCCACCTGCCTGCCGCCGCTGGGCTGCGCCGGCTTCGACGAGAACAAGCTCCAGGCCATGCAGCAGTACATGCTCTCCGGCATCCGCCAGTACGATCCGGACAACCTCGTCTGGTTCGAGCCGCTGGTGCTGATCAGCTACGGCGCGCCCACCTACCTCGGCGCCAAGACCCCGGTCAACGACGCCAACCTCGGCTTCTCCTGGCACCTCTACTGCCCGACCACCTCGCTCAGCCTGCTGGGCCTCGACAACCTGACCTGCGACCTGCTCGACGCCGACGTCCTGCACGTCGGCGAAGCCGGCTCCGACCGTCTCGGCGCCGCGCGCCTGCTCACCGAGTTCGGCGCCACCGACCTGATCAGCGACCTCACGCGCTCCACCGCCGAGTTCGACCAGCACCTGCTCGGCTGGCAGTACTGGGCCTACAAGAACTGGCACGACCCCACCACCTCGGCCGGCTCGAACGCGCAAGGCCTGTTCACCGACGACGCGGATCTGACCACCGTCAAGACCGACAAGCTCAAGGTGCTGGAGCGTACCTATCCGCAGTTCACTGCCGGCACCCCCACCGCGCTCTCCTTCGATCCGGATACCGGCGCCTTCAGCTACAGCTACACCGCGCGCACCGCCGGCGCCCCCACCCAGATCTACGTGCCGCTCGCCGTGCACTACCCGAACGGCTACAGCGTCACCGCCAGCGGTGCCCAGGTCACCTCGGCGCCGAATGCGGCATTGCTGACCCTGGAGAACACGGCGGGTGCAACGACGGTCAAGGTGACACTGACGGCGAAGTGATCACCACGCTTCTTGTTGAAGTAACAAAAAGGCCCGTTCGCCCCGAGTGCCGCGCGCAGCGCGGTGTGCCTTTCCGATTGTCCCGAGTAGCGTCGCTTCGCGACGCGTATCGAGGGAGGGGCCAAGCACGATACTTGCCACCGACAGGCTGTTACACAGCAACCTTTTGCCCAGATCCCTCAGCCCGAGGCGGATGCGCCAGCCGCACCACCGCCTCATGCAGCACTTCGAGCTGACGCCGCAAGCGCAGCAACTCGTTCCACGCAATCACCTCGGAAGCCGTCTGCACCAGTTCCGCATTCGCCTTGCTCGAAGCCCTGGCCAGCAGTTCCGGTACCGCCGGCAGCTCGGCCGGCGCATGCCGTCGCTCCAGTGATTGCGCGAGGTCCGACAGCGCATCGTCGGCCCAGCGCCGGATCACCGCAAAGCCCGGCTGCGGCGGCGCACCCGCCGTGAACTGCGGCAGCAGGCTCAGCGTGACGATGGCGCCCGCCATGCGGCGCAGGCAGGCCAGCATGATCAGCGTCGGCTCGGCATCGGCGCGGTTGAGCAGTCGGGTCTCGCTCAACACGCGTTGCAGGGAGGCTTCGGCATTGTTGCTGGTCAGGCCGGCCTGGCGCCGCGCCGCGCCGATATCCTGGTCCTTCGCATCGGGCTTGCCGCCCAGCACCACCAGCAGGTAATCGCGGTGCGCGCGCACCGCCGCCGCCGTCTGCCGCAGCAACTGCGGCGCCTCCCAGCTCGGCCACAGCAGGAAGCTGGCCAGCAGGCCGAGCAGACCGCCAAGGAAACTGTCGAGCGCGCGCAGGCTGGCCAGTTGCGCATCGCCAATGCCGCCGGTCTGGAACAGCTCGGCGATCATCACCACCAGCGGCGTCATGCACAGCATGAACAGCGCGTAGTTGACAGTGCGCAAGGTGAAGGCGAATACGCTGATCGGGAAGATCAGCAGCGCCATTTGCAGCGGCGTCGCCACCACCTGCATCAGCCACGCCGCGATCAACCCGCCCAATACACTGCCGGCGATGCGGTCGAAAGTGCGCCGCCAGGTCTCCACCATGTAAGGCTGCAGCACCACGATCGCCGTGATACTGATCCAGTAGCCGCGCTCGATGTCGAACACCCGCGTCGCCAGCACCGCCGTGGCGGCGGTGAGCGCCAGCCGCAGCGCGTGGCGGAAGGCGACCGAGCCGAAGTTCAGGTTGGCGCGCAGCGTGCCGAAGATTTCCGAGAAGCGCAGCCGCCGCGCCACCGCCTGCTCCACCATCGAAGTCAGGTGCGTCTGCCGCGTCTGCGGCTGGTTCAGGTTCTCGAAGGCGGCATCGATCCAGCGCGACACCTGGTGCAGCAGCTCGATGGCGTAGGCGTATTCATGTTGCCGTCCGCTGGCGGCGATGCGGCCGCGCAGCTTCTCCGCCAGGGCCTTCAGCTCCGGCTGCTGTGCGGCTTTCTCGCCTTCCAGGGTTTGGGCCAGCGCCTCGGCGCGCTGTGCCAGCCGCCCCACCAGCACGCGCATGATGCGGCGCGCACCGCCGTCGGCGGTCTCCACGCTCGCCGCTTCCAGCAACTCGTTCAACCCGATCAGTCCGGCATAGGCCTGGTCCGCATCGGCCAGCAACGCCAGCAGATGCTGCATCGGACCGGTCATGCCCGCGCGCGTGCGGCGTGTGGCCACGATCACTTCGCGCGCGTTCTCGATCGCCTCGCGGCTGGCGCGGCGCCGTGCGCTGGCCACCGTGCTCCAGCGCGCGCCGCCGGCATGCGCGCCGAGCTGCTGCGACAGCGCGGCGGCATATTCCGCCACCGACAGCCAGCAACGCCTCACCGCCTTGCGCGCCGGCCCATACGGTTGCAGGCGCCACAGCACCAGCGCCAGCAGCATCGACCACAGGCCGCCGACGATGGTCAGCCCGCCCAGCTGCAAGGCCTCGTCCAGCCCGCCAGCCGGCACGCCCAGCGTCACCAGCACGGCACTGTTGAGCAGCAGCCCCACGGTGGCCGCAGCATTGCCGTAGACCCGCGCCAGGCTGCACAGGAAGCACCAGGCGAAGGTGAAAACCACCGCCTGCCAGGCATACGGATCGACCAGCGTGGCGATGAAGCAGCCCACCGCCGCGATGGCCGTGAAAGCCCCCATCGCCGCCAGCCGGTCGCTCCAGGCACCGCCGGTATCCGACAGGCAGCCCCAGAACGCCGCGATGGCCACCCAGCTCAGGTGATTGTTGCCGCTCAGCTCGCCCACCAGCACCGGCACCGCGCAGGCGAAGGCCGCGCGCACTCCCGCCATCAGGTTGATCGCGCCCAGGTCCAGCGGTACCAGCCGGTTGAGCCGCGACAGCAGCATCGCGGCGATGGCAACGTGTCGGGGTGCCTGGTGATGAGGCGGGAAGGGCATGGCGGCGGGGTTGTGGCGGACCCGCCCAGTTTAAGTCCTCCTGCGCCGGACGTACCCTCAACCGAACTGCGCCCGCACCTCTGCCGCAAAACGCCGCGGCGTTTCCAGCTCCGGGAAATGCCCGGCCTCCGCAATGCTGACCATGCGCGCCCGCGGCAGATAGCGGCGGATCGAGGCCCTGTCCGTATCCGGGTGCGAGCGGTCCGCCTCACCCCACACCACCAGCGCCGGCTGATGGATCACGCCGAACGCCGGTTCAGGTCCGTTCAGATGACGCTGGAAAGCCGAAGCCAGGCTGAAGCTGCCGCCATGATCGAAGGCGCATTGCGTGGTCTGCGTGAAATGCTCCAGCAGTTCGCGCCGCCCCAGCGCCAGGCGATACCACATCTCGGCACGCTTGCGCCGCAACAGCCGCAGCAGGATCTGCCCGAGGTAAGGCCGCCCGAGAACGTTCTTCGGATCGCGCCCATGCTTCCAGTGCAGTTCCTGCTGCCAGTCCGGCGCCTGCATCAACACCAGGCCGTTCACCAGTTCCGGATGATGCCCCGCCAACCATAACGCGGAGTAGGCCGGCACGCAGGGAAACGCCAGCACATAAGGCCCAAGCGCCAGCCGCTCCAGAAATTCGCGGATCACCCCGGCCATTGCCTCCAGCCCGAAGTCCAGACCCAGCCGCGGCAGCGATAAGCCGAAGGCCGGCAGCTCGAACACCACCACGCGGAAATCCGCGGCAAGTCCGGCGATCAACTCGTCATACAGCTCCAGCGTCACCGGCGGATCGGCGCAGAAGACGATGGTGCGCGCCCCCGTACCGGCCAGCCGGTAGCGGATGCTGGCGCCAGGCAGATGCATGAAATGCAGGTCGCCCCGCGTGCGCGACCCCGGCCCGCGATGCACCCGGGCGCGCCGCCAGGGCGTGACCACCGTATCAAGCCAGGTGCCGTTCACAGGAGGCCCTAGCCGGACTTCTTCGGCGAGACATACATGGTGATGTCCGCCTCCATCACCACCTGTCCCGCGCTGTCGCGCACCTGCACCGGCAACACCACGTCGCCGCGGAAATCCGGCGGAAAGTCCAATGCGGCCTCCGCCAGCGCGCTCAGATCGGTTTCCGCCTTCTTCAGATAGCGCACCGTCATCCCCTTGGGAATCCAGCGCAGTCCGCGCGGCAGGCTGGAGTCGATCATCAGCCCGCCGGCAAGCTCGCACATATTGCACATGGCGATGGCATGCACCGTGCCGATATGGTTGTGCACCGCGCGCCGGTTGCGCACCAGCACCTCGCAGCGCCCCGGTCGCAGCTCGCGCACCAGCGGCGAGATCGAGGCGAAGTAGGGCGCGCGCCGCGTCACGGCCAGCGAGAACAGGCGCGCGCCCATCGGGTAGCGCGAGATGGACTGGAACAGCTGAGCCGGTGTAGCCATGGGGAATGCAGGGAGTGGGCGAATCCCGCCAAGGTAGGGTCCGCCGCCGCGCCAGGCAAACGAAATTGCGCCGGCCTTCGGGTGAAGCTGCTTCAGCCGATCTCAGACCTCCGCAGTCTCCGCATTCAGCAACTCGAACAGCCAGTTGCAGAACGCCTGCACTTCCACCCGGTTCTCGTCCGCCGGCCGGTGCACCAGGTAATAACCCTGCGGGATTTCCATCTGCAGCTTCGGCCAGGGCATCACCACGCGCTTCTGCCGCAACCAGGGATTGACGATCGGCACCATCCCCAGCGCCAGCCCCACACCCTGCTCGGCCGCGCGCAGGATGGCGAAGTAACTGTCCAGCCACAGATCGCCCTTCGGCTTGCCCAGCTTGGCGCCGGACAGCTCCGCCCACATCGCCCAGCCTTCCGGCAGCGGCGTCGAATGGATCAGGCTGATCTCGCCGATGTCCTGCGGCGTGACCCGGCGCAGCTTCTTCGCCAGCGCCGGCGAGCACACCGGCACCGCCTTCACCGTCAGCAGATGCCGGGCGGTGGCGCCGGGCCAGCGCCCGCTGCCGAAGCGCAGCGCGATATCGATGTCCTCGCGCCGCAGGTCCACCGGGTGCAGCGTGGTCTCGATGCTCAGGTCGATGTGCGGGTATTCCTGCTGGAACGAGGGCAGCGCCGGCACGATGATCTCGCTGGCGATGAACGGCCCGGCGCTGATCTTCAGCGTGGTATGGCGGCCGTAACGCTGCCGTGTCTGCTGGCTGCCCTCGCGCAGGCTGTCCAGGCTGTCCTGCGTCACCCGCAGATAATCGCGCCCGCCCTCGGTCAGTTCCAGCGAACGGTTCATGCGGCGGAACAGCGCAAAGCCGAGAAAATCCTCCAGGCCCTTGATCTGGTGGCTCACCGCCGAAGGCGTCAGGTGCAGCGCCTCCGCCGCCTTGCGGAACGACAGCTCGCGCGCCGCCACCTCGAAGGCTTCGAGCGCGTGCAGGGGAGGGAGGCGGCGTAGTTTCATGAGGAAGCCAAGGAATGCATTTATCATGGTGGCATGGCGGGACGGCAAGGGCCACTGGCCGCGCCCGGCGCCGGGCATGGCCGCACAGCTACTCAAAAAGGCAACGACGTCATACCGGCGCAAGCCGGTATCCAGAGCGACGCAGTGCGTACCCCGAATCCTGGATGCCGGCTTGCGCCGGCATGACGCATTCGTTTACTCCAGAAGTGGTATTGGGATCACCTTGAACCAACTCTTGCAAGCCCTCATCACCGGCCTCCTCACCGGCGCCGGCCTGATCATCGCCATCGGCCCGCAGAACGCCCACGTCCTGCGCCTCGGCATCCTGCGCTGCCAGGTCCTGCCCACCGTCCTGGTCTGCGCCTGCGTCGATGCCACCCTGATCGCCGCCGGCCTCTCCGGAATGGGCGCCCTGGTGCAGGCTTCACCCATCCTGCTGCAAGTGGCCGCGCTGGGTGGCGCCCTGTTCCTCGGCTGGTACGGCATCAAGGCCGCGCGCCGCGCCTTCCATCCGCAGGCCATGACCATCGACCGCGCCGGCGCCGATGCCCCCTCCACCGCGTCCGCCGCAATCGGCACCGCCCTGGCCTTCAGCCTGCTCAACCCACACGTCTATCTCGACACCGTGGTGCTGCTCGGCTCCATCGGCGCGCAACAGCCGCCGGAACTGCGCTGGTGGTTCGGCCTCGGCGCCGTCACCGCCTCGTTCACCTGGTTCTTCTCCCTCGGCTACGGCGCGCGTTACCTGGCCCCCCTGTTCGCCCGCCCGCTGGCCTGGCGCGTGCTCGACGGTGCCATCGCCGCCACCATGTGGGCCATCGCCGCCTCCCTGCTGATCGGCCGCTTCGCCAGTTGAAGTATTGAAGTAGCCCGGATGAAGTGAAACGGAATCCGGGGCTGCGCCGAACTCCCCGGATTCCGTTTCACTTCATCCGGGTTACGCGCGCCGTTATCCGGCACGCCTGATGCGGCCAGCATGAAACATGCTTGGCACATCGCTTCGCCAGCGCGGCAGCAGCGCGGAAATCAACAGCCCTTCAAGATCCGCCACAATGCCGGCAACAATCGCCGCATCCACCAGCCACCCGTCGCGCCCCAGCACCAGCAGCGAGAAAAAGGCCAGGAACAGCAATAGCCCCCACAGTTTTGAACTCCACATGTGGTAGCTCGCTTCGCGGCCGAACTTGAGCAGGTCGAAGCCATAACGCAGCAGTTCCAGCCCGAGCAGCACCAGCAGCGGCGCCGCATGGGCCGCAAGCGTGCGCGGATACAGCAGCCACAGCGCGCCGATGCAGGCGGCGTAGAACAGCGTATCGGCAATGCTGTCCAGCCGCCGCAGGCCAGGCGTGGCCACACCCAGACGGCGCGCGATGACCCCGTCGAAGATATCGCTGAGCAGCGCGGCGATCAGGCAGACGGCGAAGCCGGCGGGCGAGGGCGCGAAGGCAGCCAGCGCGAGCATCACTGGGGCCAGAATCAGACGCAGCACCGTCAGTGATAGCGGAATGGCTTCGCGCGATATAATGAACATTGTTCATTATGATGCCGCAGGCGAAAGGAAAATGCCAGTAGCGCGGGGTGGGCAGCTTTTGAAGCCCCGGATTCCGTTGCACTTCATCCGGGCTGCTCATAACACTCGGACTGTAAGCGCTACGCGTGAGGATGAAGTTCGACAAGTTGATGGAGGAACTCATTCATGCACAGCGTGCATCGAGGGCAGCGTACAGCACCTTCCTTTTCTTCGGCCTTGACGCCGCACCCGGGACAGTACCAATTTCCGCCCCATCGAATCGACGATGAGGATTCCTTGGGATAACGGGACTTGGCTACGTAACACTCAGTCAACCGGCTCGCCATACTCTTCGAGAGCACCATGTTGCCTCGGACACACGTGAGTTCGTCGTTGATCAACTCGAGTCTGTCAGCGCATTTTGGACAGAACATTTGATAAGCCCTTTGTGCTGACGTGGTCCGGGTGCAACAAGGTGGGCTTCAGGAATGCGCGCTCAGTGTTCCCGGCGCCGTATCAGTCCCACTCTGCTGAAGTACTACTCGCCTTGTTCCAAAGCGCATGTTGCAGAGAAGAGTATTCCTGAGCAAAACCGTCTTCCCATGGAAAAACACCGGACTTGTCGGGCCATACCAGTTGCAGCGCCGGGAATGATTTCGGAAGCAGGCTTCGATAAAACCACAGGGCGGTTCCCAGATATTCCCCATATTGGCTGTCGTCTATCGGCCGGAAAATCACTTCGCGCCCGGGGATGAAATCGTTGTAGCGTTTCTCCGGGATGATCCGTCCACCATCGCGTATGAAGGCGCCAACCTGGTTGATGATTCGTCCGACGGCCATGCCTGGCAAGCCCATCAAGACGATTTCAGGATGCTCATGGTTTAGGAACAAGCCCACCGAGAAACAGAAGGACGGCCGCGGCCTGTCGGAGGGCACGTTATCGAAGACTTCTACGATATGCCAGCCGTACTCCTTGACGTCCGCAAGGAGTTTCCGGTCGCTGCTGTCGTCAGGAGTGCGCCAAACAAAATTGCTGAGCATGGTGGGCTTCCATAAATGGGCATTAATCTTCGTTCGTGCAAGATCGTAATATAAGATGCAATGAGCGCCTTTTGCGAATTGCATCGTTGGCATCTGTATCAGCGGTGCAATTCACTTCGTTCATTGCATCCTAAGAAGCAATTGCAGCGCGGATCAGGAACCTGCTTGCTTTTCGATAAGCAATCCAAGCTTGCTATCGGGGTTTGATGAAATCTGAGGAACGACATCATCCGTAGTGAATGGCTTTCCGTCCGGACCTAAACCTCTCAGGTAATAGTGGTCTTCGCCGACCTTTTCATAGAAAAAATATCTCGGCTTTTCCTCGGGTACCATGACGCTAGGATCAGTAACAAACATTGCTGCAAAGCTATCCTTCGGCATCGATTGTTGAAGCACCTCAAGGGAATCGGGGTACCTTCCATTCTGGATCTTGTAGAGTTCAATCGACGGAACCAGTGAATTGATGGCGGACTGAGTCAGCTTTACGCGAAGCTCGTCGAAAGCGCCACCACGCTGCACAGTCCCAAGATAGAACAGGCCTCCATAAATAAAGAATGTGAAGCTGATTCCTCCCGCGCCGATGGCCGCAAGCCACTTCCCGCCAGGCCTTTTGGTGCTCAAACCCCAGACAACGGCGACGATTCCAAACAGCACACCGAAAAGAGGGATGAAAGACACGCTTCCAATCACGTACGGTAAAGTGCCGAGCTTCCCCGGGTTTGTGTCGCGAATGGTGGTCATGTGTTCGAGTTTTCTAATAACAAGTAAACGGACGCCGACGCCCGCATATGCAGTCTGGCGATTTACCGAAAATGCCCATATAGGCCCCTAATTTTCCTATAGTTCGATCGTAGTGGGTCGGACTATCCATAACAAGTAAAGCGGGACTGAGAACCGGTCTCGGTTCATACAGGCTGCCGATACCTTCAAGCCTGCGATGCACCCGTATCCCCAATCTTTGTAATGCTGACCTCGGCTCTTGCTAGCTCCTCCCGCCATCGACATTCCCATTACGATTATAATATTATGAATATAATATAAAGGCCAACAACAAATTCCCATGACCCCAAACCCGGTAGCCGCAATGTCCGAAAAGACCAAGCTCCTGGTCTTCGCCGTCATGGCCCTGGGCATGTTCATGTCCCTGCTCGATGTGCAGATCGTCGCCGCCTCGCTGCCGGAGATCGAATCCGGTCTCTCGGCCGGCGCGGACGAGGGCTCCTGGGTACAGACCAGCTACCTCATCGCGGAAATCGTGATGATTCCGCTCTCCGCCTTCCTCAGCCGCGCCTTCTCCACCCGCTGGCTGTTCACCGTGTCGGCGGCGGCCTTCACTCTGTCCAGCATCGCCTGCGGTTTCGCCTGGAACCTCAACGTGATGATCGCCTGTCGCGCGGTGCAGGGCTTCGTCGGCGGCGCCATGGTGCCCACCGTGTTCGCCACCGGCTTCGTGCTGTTCCAGGGCAAGAAGCAGGCGCTGATCCCGGCCATCCTCGGTATCGTCGCCACCCTGGCGCCCACGCTGGGGCCGACGCTGGGCGGCTGGATCACCGATGTGCTGTCCTGGCACTGGCTGTTCTTCATCAACATCGTGCCCGGCCTGCTCATCACCATCCTGGTGCCGATCTACGCCCGCGTCGACGAGGCCGATCCTTCCGTCCTGCGCGGTTTCGATCCCTGGGGCATCCCGCTGCTGGCCATGTTCCTCGGCGGGCTGGAATACGTGCTGGAAGAGGGGCCGCGCTGGGACTGGTTCGAGGACACCACCAATTGCTGGGTCGCGGCGGCCTCAGCCACCTCGGCCCTGTTCTTCTTCTACAACAGCCTCACCCACCCGCGCCCGGTAGTGGACCTGCGCATCTTCCGCAACACCCGCTTCGCCATGGGCTGCCTGTTCCAGTTCGTGCTCGGCATCGGCGTCTTCAGCTCCATCTACCTGATCCCGCAATACCTGGCCAGCGTGCAGGACTACCGCAGCCTGGACATCGGCAAGGCCGTCTTCATTACCGGCATCGCCCAGGTGCTGGCTACCCCGTTCGCCGCCGGCCTGTCGCGGCGCATGGACCCGCGCCACATGATCCTGTTCGGCTTCCTGCTGTTCGCCCTGTCCCTGTACTCGATCAGCTATCTGAATTCGCAATGGGGCAAGGACGAGCTGTTCTGGCCGCAGGCCATGCGCGGCTTCGCCATGATGTTCTGCATCGTCCCGGCCACCAACATGGCCCTGGGCGCCATGCCGCCGCAGTGGCTCAAGTCCGCCAGCGGCCTGTCCAACCTGATGCGCAACCTCGGCGGCGCCATCGGCATCGCCGCCAGCAACACGGTCATCAACCACCGCTTCCACCTGCACTACACCCGGATTGTGGAAACCGTCACATCCGCCAACCCCAATGTGGACCCGGTCCTGGCCGGGTTGGCACGGCAAATGCAAGTACTCACGTCAGACACCGCCGAGCAACAGCAGATGGCCATGAGCGTGCTGAACCAGTTGATAAGCAAGGAGGCCCTGAGCATGACCTATGCCGACTCCTTCCTGGTCCTGGCAAGCCTGTTCCTGCTGGCGCTGACGGTCCTGCCTTTCAGCCGCCGGATGCTGCCTACCGCCGCCTCCAGCGCTGACAGTCACTAGGAATGTCTACTGTGTTGTCTGCTGTCGGCTGCTGTACGCACTCCTCCTCCTGCGAGCCGACTTGTTTGGTGGCGTGCCGTCCCTGCGTTCCCAGGCGCGTGGCGGCAGTAAGTCCACCTTTTTAATTCCCGCCCGTCGCCGCAGGGCGCCGGGCAAGATTCACTGGTGACAGAGGACGCTGAGCTGTAAGCGGTAACAGCACGCTTGAAGCGGTTTGTCCCCACGTTCCCGCCCCTCCCAGGAGGGGCGGGACTCTCGCTTCCTCCGCCGTACCTCCCCCTTGTCGATATAGCCAGAGGCATCCGCAGCAGTTAATATGACGATAGTCATATTCAGCAGGAACCCGTCATGCGTTACCCGGACAGCCGCAAGGAAGAAACCCACGCCCGCATCGTCGCCAGCGCCGCCGAGCTGCTGCGCGGCGCCGGCGTCAATGGCATCGGCGTCGCCGACCTGATGAAGTCCGTTGGCCTGACGCACGGCGGCTTCTACGCCCACTTCGATTCCAAGGAAGCCCTGGTGGCGGAATCGCTGGGCACCGCTTTGGATCAGACCATCGCCCGTTTGCGTGCAGCCGGCGAAGAAGCCCCCAAAAACAACGCCCGCCAGGCCATCGCTGCGTCCTATCTCAGTGCAAAACACCGCGACAACCCGGAAAAAGGTTGCGCCGTGGCTTCCCTCGGGGCGGACGTCGCCCGCCTGACGCCCGCCACCAAGGCGGTGTTCGAGGATAAGCTGGAAACCATGCTGGCCATGCTGGAGGAATATTCCGGCGCCCGCACCGACGCCCGGGACAAGGCCATCGCCATGTTCTCCACCATGGTCGGCGCCCTGTTGCTGTCCAGGGCCGTGCGCTCAAAAGGCCTGTCCGAGGAAATCCTGGAAGCCGCACGCGAGTCGATTTGAGCTTTTAAGGTTGTAATTCCGGGCTTCGCGGCTCCCTCCGTTCGTCCCGAGTGAATCGCGCACCACAGTGCGCTTTTCCGAATGTCCCGAGTAGCGTCGCCTGCGGTGCGTATCGAGGGAGGGACCAGCCGCACTCGCCGCTAGGGCGCCGTAACTGTAACCGTCACCACTTCCGCCCCGGCATCAGCAACTACCTCCAGCCGCGCCGCCCCAACCGCCGACACCACACGCCCACCCTGCACCTGTACGCTGTACCCAGCCGGGTAGTGCAAAGCAGGCACATAAATCTCCGTCACCGCCCCGGCCACCGCGCTGCTCCCGCTCGGCAGTACCGTCGAATAGCTCAGCTCGAACGTATTGCTGTCCACGTCATAGCCAAAGCCCTGCGGCGTCCCCGCAATCGCCTGCGGGTAGGGCCGCTCCAGCAGCGCCAGCTTGGCCTGTTTGGCCGAACCCAGGTCAGAGTCCTGGGTGAAGAGGCTCTGCGCCCCGCTGCCCTGCGCCTGCGTCGTGGGGTCGCCCCAGTTCTTGTAGGACCAGACCATCCAGCCGGTGAGATTGTGGTCGGCGAGATCGGCCACGCGCCCGGTGTCGAGCAGGTCGTCACTGGCGCCGAACTCGCTCAGCAGCGAGGCCGCGCCCAGGCGCTGGCTGGTCACACGCGCATTGCTGAAGACCCGCTGTTCCAACGGCCCGCAGGCCGGCAGCTTCTTCAGGCCGGCGGCCTGCAGCAGCGTCTCCGGCAGACAGTAGTCATGCCAGGACAGGCCCAGCTGGCTGTCCGCGATGGCGCGCTCGCCCAGATGCGAGGCCACGCCGAAGTCGAACAGGATCTGCGGCTCCAGCCACACGATATTGTCCTGATCGGCGCTGCGGATGCCCGCCAGCACCTTTTCGTACATCGCCTGCAGTTTGTCGTTCTCGAAGCGCGAGCAGCCCTGCGGGTCGGCGCAGAACGGCCAGCTGCTGCCCGGCCAGGGCTCGTTGATCACGTCGTAGCCCATCAGGTGATCCTGTGCCGCCCAGCGCGCCGCCACCGCCGTCCAGGCGTCGCGGTAATCGTCCTGGATGCCGTCGGCGTTGTCCCAGAAACGGTCGAAGGCCTGGCTGGTCGAAGGCGTGAAATAGTTGAGCGGAAAGCCCACCTTGGCCACGCTGTCGAAGCGGCTCGGCTGCGTCGCCCAGTCGGGGAAGCCCTCGCCCTGGTAGCGCTCGTTGTACAGGTCCTGGTGGAAATCCAGCAGGATGTAGATGTCGCGGGCGGCGAGCAGCTGCACGATGCGGTCGATCTTGTCCAGGTAGGAAGAATCCACCATGTGCGGCTGCGGCATCACGCCGGCGAACAGCACGCCCACGCGCACCGCGTTGAAGCCGTGCGCCGCCAGCCAGTCGGCATCGGCGGCGGTGAAGCCATCCACCGAGTCCGGCGCCACGTAAGGCGCCTGTTTCCACACCGCGTTGACGCCGTGCAGGATCACCACGCGCCCCTGCTCATCCACCAGCCAGCCGCCGTTGCGCCGCAGCTGGTGATGGGCCGAAGGCACGCTGACGTTCGTCGCCAGCACGCGCTCCTGCGCGTCCGCGGTCTCGATCCCGGGAGAACGCGTGCAGCCCCAGACGACGAGGCTTGTGATCACGGCAGTGGAAAAGAGCAGACGGAAACGTTTCAACGAGGTTCCTAAGGAGCGCGAGCTATCATCACTTTGTGACAGCTTAATGACTTATTTTGGGTCATTTGAATTGTGAAAGCCAAACGTTTCGTTCAACGGGATCAACGGTCTACGCAGGGAATTGTCACAATCGACTGTCACAAACCAGCGGGTACCGTTGTCACAATTCATCGCGGCTTTTTTATTCAAGCGCTTGCGAGGATCGCGCCAAAATTCCGCTGATGCTTTCACGCAAGGCTTGCGATCCGCCGCCTCCGATTGTGACAAGCGGCCACTTCACCGCATTCGCCCCCGCCGCGCAAAATTGCCCTGAAAATGATCTTGCAATGAGCTGGCGCGGATCACGAAAACCGATCGCTCGAGTGTCTGACGCAGGAGCGCGACGAAGCTCCCGTCTCTGAAACAATCCCCGAACCTCCCCGGCCCGCTGTCTCCGGCGACATGGCGCGATGGCGATGGACGGGGTAAGTTCGGGCGGAGGAGAGAGCCCACATGAATAACGAATCGAAGCCCCAATCGACGACCGCGGCACCGCGCAAGGTCCCACGCAGCAAGGACAATGACTATGCCCCCGGAGCTGCCACCGCGCGCCGCGACTTCGTCCAGGCGCAGACCGGCGTTACGCTGGAACACGTCGGCCGCTACTCCTTCGATCCCGCCGTGCTGCCCGGCAACATCGAGAACTTCACCGGCGTGGCCCAGGTGCCGATCGGCATCGCCGGCCCCGTCCGCATCAACGGCGAACACGCCCAGGGCGATTTCTACGTGCCCATGGCCACCACCGAGGGTACCCTCGTCGCCAGCTACAACCGCGGCATGCGCCTGCTCAGCGAGTCGGGCGGGGTGAAGACCACGGTGGTCGAGTCTTTCATGCAGCGCTCGCCGGTATTCAAGTTCGACGACGCCCTCCAGGCGCGCGAATTCGGCCACTGGGTCACGGCCAATTTCGAAGGCATCAAGGCCGCCGCCGAAACCACCACCCGCGTCGGCAAGCTGTCGCACATCGGTCAGTACGCCATCGGCCCGCTGCGCTACCTGCGCTTCAACTACAGCACCGGCGACGCCGCCGGCCAGAACATGGTCGGCAAGGCCACATTAGCCGCCTGCCAGTGGATCCAGCTCAACCACCCGGACCATCCCAACTTCCTGCTCTCCGGCAACATCGACACCGACAAGAAGCACTCCCAGATCAACACCCTCCTGACCCGCGGCAAGCGCGTCGTGGCCGAGGTGGTGCTCAAGGACGAGATCCTCAAGCGCATCATGGGCGTCACCGGCCGTGACCTGTTCCAGGCCCGCCAGATCTCCCAGGCCGGCGCCTTCATGGCCGGCTCCGCCAACAACGGCGCACATTCCGCCAACGGCATCACCGCCCTGTTCATCGCCACCGGCCAGGACGTGGCCAACGTCGCCGAATCCCACGCCGCCGTCACCTACGCCCAGCTGCTCGACAACGGCGACTACTACTGGTCCATCACCCTCACCTCGCTCATCGTCGCCACCTACGGCGGCGGCACCGGCCTCGCCACCCAGCGCGAATGTCTGGAAATGCTCGGCTGCTACGGCCAGGGCAAAGCCAACAAGTTCGCCGAGATCTGCGCCGCCACCGTGCTGGCCGGCGAAACCTCCCTGAGCAGCGCCGTGCTGCACGGCGACTGGGTCTCAAGCCATGATCAGCTAGGGCGCAATCGGCCTTAGAGGTCCTCGGAAAACCTCCGTTCGCCCCGAGTGCCCGCGTAGCGGGTGTATCGAGGGGCCATACACGGACCCATCCTCCTTCGTCATTCCCGCGGAAGCGAAGCCAGGCATCGGTGAACGTGGGCTTCGGATGAACTGACCTTGGTCGCACAGCTTCTCGCAGCCCGCAACGTTACTCCCTCACCCACTCCGGCCCCGCCCACAAATGCTTCAGCCGCAACCACAGCGGCCCCGGCCGCAACACCTCCCGCCACATCGCAAAGAACTCATGGAAGTTCAGCGTGAACAGGTTGTACGACCGCACCTGTCGCACCACCCCGTAATCCACCCGCTCCGCTTCCGCCTCATAAGTCCCGAACAGCCGGTCGAACACGATCAGCACCCCGCCATAGTTCTTGTCGATGTACTGCGGATTGCGCCCATGGTGCACCCGGTGATTGCTCGGCGTATCGAAGATGAATTCCACCCAGGGCGGCAACCTGCCCACGCTCTCCGTATGGATGAAGAACTGGTAAGTCAGGTCGCAGGCATACAGGAAGAACACCACCGCCGGATGCACCCCCAGCAGCACCAGCGGCATGAAGAACAGCCACCAGCCGGTGACCGAGTAGAGCAGGCTCTGCCGCATCGCCGTGGTCATGTTCATGCGCTCGCCGGAGTGGTGCACCACGTGCGCGCTCCAGAACCAGCGCACGCGGTGGCTGGTGCGGTGAAACCAGTAGTAGCAGAACTCCACGCCGACGAAGATCGGCAGGATGGTCCAGGCATTCGCCGGAATGGTCCAGATGCGGTGCCCGTAGAACCATAGCGCCGCCGCACCGGTGACCAGGGCATAGGCGCCCAGCTCGAATACCTGGTAGGCCGCGCCCAGGCTCAGGTTGGCCAGGATGTCCTTCCACTGGAACTGCCCCAGGCTGCCGCGCCGGCGCATCGCCAGCCACTCCGCCACGAAGCCGAGCAGGAACAGCGGCGTCATCGCCGTCAGCATCAGCTGCTTCCAGTCCGCGTTCTGGCCCACCAGGGCCTGCAAGCCCAGCATCCACTCCATCATCGCCCGTCCTCCAGGATTTTCGACCCTGGCATTGTTGGCCGGAGCGGGCGTCCGGGGATTGACTGCGCCGGACAAATTTTTGACACTTCTCGCCATGGCCAGAAGCGCAACGGCGGTTGCGGCACAGGGCGTAGTGCCCAGCACCTACGTGCGCCTGCTCTACGAATACCTGGAGCACCAAGGCCTCGATGCGAAGAAGCTGCTGAAGGAACCGCCGCCCGAAGCCGTGGACCGCGGCCTCGGCCGCTACCCGGTGGAACGCTGGCGGCTACTGCTGGAAAAGGCCGCGGCCCGGCTTGGTGACCCGCTCCTCGGCCTGCATCTGGGCCGCAGCATCACGCCCGCCCACTTCGGCGTCATCGGCTACGTCCTGTTGGCCTGCGGCAACCTCGGCGCCGCCCTGCAGCGCCTGCAGCAGTACCAGCGCCTGATCTACGACGTCAACCCGATGCGCTACCGCCTCGAGAAGACCTCGGTGGTGCTGGAGTGGGGCGTGGAACAGGGCCGTCCCGGTGCCCTCGCCGACGAAACCGCCATCGCCGCCCTGGTGCAGATGGCACGCGATCTCACCGGCCATGCCTTTCCGCCCGAGGAGGTGTGCTTCGTCAACGCCGCGCCCGCCAGCCTGAAACCCTACCGCGATCATTTCGGTTGTCCGGTGAAGTTCGAACAGCCGCACACCGTGGTGCGCTTCCCCCAGCGCTTGCTCGCTTTGCCCCTGCGCCAGCCCGACGCCGCGCTACTGGCCCTGCTGCAACAACAGGCCGACGCCCTGCTCGGTGAATTGCCGTCCGGCGACAGCATCGAGCAGGCCGTATGCCGCTGCATCGCCACCCAGAGCCGCGAAGGCGAGCCGACCCTCGAGCGGGTCGCAGCGGCCCTGCACACCACGCCGCGCACCCTGCATCGCCGCCTGGAAAAGGAAGGCTGCAATTTCCGCGGCCTGCGCGAACGTACTCGCCAGCGCCTTGCCGAGGACTACCTGCGCGACCCGCGCCTGCGCCTGGCGGAAATTGCCCAACTGCTCGGCTTCTCCGAGCAAAGCGCCTTCAGCCGCTCCTTCCGCCGCTGGACCGGCCAATCGCCGAATGCCTGGCGCCGCAGATCTTTGTCATCTTGAGCGCAACGAAGGATCTGGTCCGGAACAGCGGATAGGCTCGTCGGCTCCCATGAATCGCATTGCACGAATTGCCTTTCCGAATGTCACGAGTGAATCGCTCAGCAATCTGTATCAAGGGAGGGATTCGGATGCACGCCAGGCATCATAGGGTGGGAGTGAGGCGCCCTGGATCGACCTGCCGCCAAATCTTGTCGGCGCCACAAGCTCGCCGATCAGATGATTTCAGGCCGTTCCGGCTGATCATGGATGTCACCAGCCCCCTCCGGCCGGCCATGAAGGGACGGTCCTGACACCGCAAATTGATCAGCCTTAATATCGGGGCATTGAGCGACTTGAGGGGCTACATCCGTGGACGAGCGTGTTAAGTCATCAGTTCCAGCTGATCCGGGGCATTGGTCGGAGAAGAGCAAACACTCTATTTCCTATCACTACAAGCGCGAGTATACCGACATTGATTACGTCTGCTGGCGATGCAAAGCGCCAAGCGTCTTTACGGCAGAGGATCAGAAGTACACGTTTGAAGTGAAGAAAGCGAGTGTTGATCAACGACGCATTCTGTGCGGCGCCTGCTGGTCCGAATCGAACAAAATTCGTGCATTGCTAGAAAACTGTGAGTCCGAATGGGTAACGTCAAAGAAGCGACTCCAGCGCGATAGTGACTTTCTGAAGCGCTGGTTGGAGCTACTGGTACAGCTCGAGGAGTACGTGCCCTATAAGCCGGACATCGCCAAGAAGAACATGCTGAAGAAGCTGCTCTCGGCGTAACGCCGCCTATCTGGCTGCTTTCGGCGGCGACTTTCAGAGGCCGAAGACCGTGGCTGGCACGCCAGGCATGGCGCTACAATCAGCAGCAGCCGGTCCTGAGCAGCCGGTCGTGACCGGCAGCTTTCGGGTAGGCTAGTGCGCATGTTCGAAGAAATAGATGAGCTGAAGAACCAACTGCAGCGCGACACCTCAGCCAGGAGGCAGCTATTTTCATTCGATTCTGGAAAAACTGAGCTCGGCGGGGTTACGGTCGCGCTCGGTGGCGGAAGTCATATGATCCTGCTATCGCCATCGCATGTTACGAAGGCAATATATTTTTCCGTTGCATTGATGCTTGCGCCTGGCGCCCGCGTCGAAGTGGAGGGGGACTTTGAGTGCATTGTCCCGGACGGACTCATTCGCATGCCAATCCGCGAGCTAGAAGTTGCCTCCAAAGGAGGAGTGGGCTGGCCAGACGCGCCAACACAAAGATTCGTATCACCATTGATTAATGCGGAGTCTGTACAACGGCGACTCGGATTGAGGCTAATAGAACTGTCTCAGATTCCAGCAGATTTTCTGCTCTTCTATCCCACTTTTAGGTGTAATGAAACAGCCGTCCCTATCACTCCTACCCTATTCCGTACCCGCCCATGTAGGGGTGTTTGCATAGTGGATCCACCCAGTGTTCAACCTGACGGCATCAGTTAGAACTCGTAAGGTAGATCCGGGCATTGAAGCTCAGCGTCCTCGTCCGGCCCATTGTGGTCATAACCGACCGGCAGCTTTAGGAGTGCCATCTGAATGCGTGCTATAGCAGCCATTCTCGCTTTTTCCCTGCCGGTGTTCGCGGCAGCACAGGCAGCGACCTGGATTGAGGTCTCCGGGGGAAGGTGGCATCCCACAGCGGAGCAGCTTAGCGATGCCGAAGCAGCACTACGATTGCAGCTTCCCTCTGCGGCAAAGAATCGCGGAACGATTGCAAAATGGTCCGACTACAGATTTCAATATCAAGGTCGCAGCACGGCACTCGGGTGAAAAGTTATTTATGTCAATGCTTTCTGCAACGACTGGGGAACCGGGCAGCGAGACCTAGCTCAGCAATGGCTTGAAGTGGACGATGGAGGTGCGTGCTATTTCAACGCCAAGTATGACCCCGAGCAGCGTCACCTCTATGATCTTATTGTCAATGGGGTGGCATGAATGCAGGATGGCAGGAGACACCCCGCTCATCGAATCGGCAGCAGTCGGCCCGAAGCCGCCCTTGGTAAACGACCGCTCCCGAGCAGCCAAATGCGGCAGCCACTGGAGTTGGAAATCTGGATCGGCTCAGAAGTAGAGTGGAGGCCTGTTGAACCGCAAATGCGATTCCAGCCGATGTGGTTCATTCAGCGTAGGGCGACAGAGGAGCACGCTACGTGACCAAGCATTCCGGTTCTTGCCTTTGTGCGGCTGTCAGGTTTGAAATCGACGGAGACTTTGAACGCTTCTACCTGTGTCATTGCGAATACTGCCGCAAAGATACGGGTTCGGCGCACGCCGCAAATTTATTCACTGCCAAAGCCGCCTTGAGATGGCTCTCTGGACAGGAGAAAGCTACGCAGTTCACGCTGCCGTCGACGCAGCA
>NZ_JONR01000046.1 GCF_000711955.1 Nevskia soli DSM 19509 | reverse complement strand
AGCCCTTGATCCACCACTCCGATCGCGGGATTCAGTACTGCGCCGAGGACTATCAAAACCTCCACCGGCGCCACGGCCTGACCTGCTCGATGACCGATGGCTACGACTGCTATCAGAATGCCCTGGCCGAACGGGTCAACGGCATCCTGAAAACCGAACTGCTGCTGCAGCGCCCCGCCGACATCGTCCAAGCCACCCGGATGGTGCGGGAGTCCGTGGTCATCTACAACAGCGAGCGTCCCCATCTATCATTGAAAATGAAAACGCCCGATGCGGCGCATCGGGCGTCTTTGGCACATCTTTCGTCCACCCTAGAAGGTGTCAACCCTGGCTAGGACGGGTCAAGGAGGATGTGCCTTGGCCAGGACTTTGAAGGTGGAGGGCGGGGTGAAGAAGGGGCGTGTGCGTGGGGGCAGGGCGCGGGTGGTGGGGGTGGATGACGTATGGGCGGATGAGGTGGGGCCGGCTATTTCGAGTGCGGTGGTTGCGGCGGATGATGCGGGCGTGGAGATGGTGGGTGATGTTGGTGATCATGCGGATTTGCCGGCGGATGAGGCGGCGGCGCGGCTGGCGGTGGTGGAGCCTGGCGGCTTGTCGCCGCTGGCGTATCTGCTGCGGGTGATGCGGGACGAGCGGGAGACGCCGGCGCGGCGGATGGATGCGGCGAAGACGGCGGCGCCGTTCCTGCATCCGAAGCTGGCGACGATGGATGTGCAGTCGGCGGGGCTGGACCGGATGGGGGATGCGTTGGTGGGTTTGATCGAGCGGGCGCAGGCGGATGGGGGCGGGGTGGGTGGCTTGCTTGGGCGCTGAGCGGGGGTGTGTTGCGGGAGGTGCTGGTGTGGTTGCGTGTGAGGGTGCGGTGGTGGAGGTTGTGAGGGATGGCACCGCCGGCGCCACGGAGACTGCGGGCGCGGCGGGGTGTGTGGCCGGTGCCGGTGCGGATGAGGGGGCGAGTGAGGTGGTTGCCGGCAAGGGCGGGAGTGATGCCGCGCTGGATGCGGCGCTGGCGGTGTTGGGGGAGAAGTTGCTGGACCGCAACTGGCGGTTGAGCAATCTGTATTACGTGACGGACAAGAGCGGGCAGCGGGTGCGCTTTGTGCCGAACTGGGCGCAGCTGCGTTTGTTCGATTCGCTGGCGCACCGCAATGTGGATCTGAAGGTGCGGCAGCTTGGCGTCACGACGGGGTATTGCATCCTGTGGCTGGATGCCTGCCTGTTCAACCGGAATCTTCGTGTGGGGATCGTGGCGCACACGAAGGACGATGCGATGATCATTTTCCGCGACAAGATTCAGTTCGCTTACGACAATCTGCCGCCGGAGATCCAGGCGGCAATCTTCGCGCGCAAGCGGGATGCGCATGAGTTGCTGCTGAACAACGGCAGCAGTATCCGGGTGGGGGTGACGTTCCGCTCAGGCACGGTGCAGGTGCTGCATGTGACGGAATACGGGTATATCTGCCAGCGGCAGCCGCAGCGGGCGGACGAGATCAAGACGGGTGCGTTCCAGGCGGTGCCGGCGGACGGGATCATCGTGGTGGAGTCCACCGCCAAGGGGCGGGCGGGGCATTTCTACGAGTTGTGCCAGGGGGCGCAGAAGGGGAATGACTGGCGCTTCCGCTTTTTGCCGTGGTACTGCGAGCCGACGTATGCGCTCTCGCCGGAGCGGGCGATCGAGTACAAGCATGAGACGGAGTACCTGGACAAGCTGGAGGGTTTGATCGGGCAGGAGTTGAGCGCGGCGCAGCGGCAGTGGTGGTGCGGCAAGCATCGCGAGCTGGGCGGGGATGTTTTCGCGGAGTATCCGAGTACGGCGGAGGAAGCGTTCAAGGCTTCGACGGAAGGGGCGTACTATGGTTCGCAGATGCTGGAGGCTTGGCAGGAGAAGCGGATCACTACGGTACCGGTGGATCGGGCTTTGCTTGTCGATACGTGGTGGGATCTGGGCATGAACGATGAGACGTTCGTTTGGTTCGTGCAGCGCAATGGCTACGAGATCCGGCTGGTGGATTGCTACAAGAACAGCGGCGAAGGCTTGCCGCACTACGCGGCGGTGCTGGATGAGTGGCGGCGCGAGCATAGGGTGGTGTTCGGACGGCATATCGCGCCGCATGACATCAATGTGCGGGAGTTGAATACGGGAAAGAGCCGGCTGGAGACGGCGAGCGGGTTGGGCATCCGCTTCGAGGTGGCGCCGATGCTGCCGGTGGTGGACGGGATCGAGGCGGTGCGGGCGGCATTGCCGCGTTGCGTGTTCGACGAGGAGCGTTGCGTCGACGGGATCCGCGGGCTGGAGCATTACCGCAAGGAGTGGAACGAGACGCTGGGGGTGTATCGCAGCCAGCCGCTGCATGACTGGGCTTCGCATCCGGCGGATGCGTTCCGGACGGGACTGAGTTGCGAGGGGATGTTGCAGCAGGTGGTGCCGCGGGTGGCGGCGCGGGAGGTTAGAAGGGAGCGGTGGCGGTAGGGGAATTCATTCCCGCGCTCAGTGACTCTCGATATCCTTGATCATGCGCGTGGAAATGCCGCTTCTTTCGAAGCTGTTGTTGGCTTCCATGTTGATATCGTAGAGCGCCTTGAGGTAGGCGGTATCGGCGGGAGTCAGCGCCAGCGGTTTGGGCCTGGTGCCGCAGGCCGGTGACCACAGGTCCAGGATGCTGGGCAGGTCGCTGCAGTCTTCGAGCGATTGCGGCTGCGACAGGACGAGCATGGCGATGTAGTCGGACACCGGCCCGAGCTCGTAGCCTTCGACCTTGTGCAGGTCGATCACCACCAGTACATGAAAGAATTCGCTGCTGAGGTGGGAGGTCAACCTGCTCCCCGGGTCGCCCGGAGGGGTGCTGCCGTAGGCGCTGTCGATCAAGGCCAGGCCGGAAGCGCCGGGGGCGAGCGCCGAGAACGAGGAGCTTTGGGTGGCCGTGACATACCATGCCTGAATGGGGTGCCGGACAGTGGCCAGTTCCTCGGTCTGGGACGCATAGTGATAGCCGAGCGCCCAGTTGGCGCGCCGGGTGTATTCGTCGAGCAGTTTTTGCGGCTGGGTCGTGAAGGTGATCTGAACGTTGTGTTCGCAGGGCTCTTTGACGGGGGCGCCGACGCTCGCCGCGATCTCCTTTACGCGCGCGGTGACAAAGGCGCTGGACGCATCCGGCAGGCCTGTGGTGTCTGGACATAGATCGGCGCGCCATCGCGCGAGTTGCCCGATGTGGGTGGTCGCTCCGTGCGATGCAACGAATGCGGGAATGATGGTGGCTTCCAGTTGATGCGTGTCGTACCGCTTGGGCGCGGTGACGCCGACCGTATCGAGTTCGGCGGGCGAATCGGAGGCTGCGCTATTCGGCCGCGGTAGCGATTTCTGGGCAAGAGCGTGGCCGGACACGCACAGCATCGCGGCAAATCCATAGATACCGGCCAGAAAAATAGCTCGCGACATCCGAATTCTCCACCAGACGGCTAAATAGTACCCTCTGTTCTTCAGTGCCTTCACAACTTTACAAAGGCTGCGGGGGCGATAAGCGCGTTACTGACTCGTCGTCGCCCAAAATCGCGCATCGCTGCAGGCGGCGATCAATAGCGGGGCGTCTTGTTGATCGATACGCCAAAGTCCATGGCGCAAGGCCGGAGGAGCGTTCCATTGCCGTGGCCGACCCGGATGGTCGGCGGAATGTCAGCAGAAGCGGCCGTGGGATGCGGCGCAGGCGCCGAGATGGAGGAGGGCGGCGTAGCCGTCGTCGTGGGTGTAGGAAGCCGAGGCGGGCTTGGGCGACGGCAGGATGGAGCAGACGGGCTTTTCCGACTTGACGACGGAGGGGGTGGTGCTGGCGCAGTCGGACAGGTTGACAAGGGTGGCTGGGAGGACGGGGCCGCCGAGGGTTTCGGGGGTGGGGGGCTTGGACTGGGCGATGGCCGCGGCGCTGAAGGTGAGCAGGGCGAGACTCGTGATGCGGGCGATGCGCATGGGGTGCTCCGCGGGCGGCTGGCTGGTGCCGGTGGGGGTATTTTGCATGGTTTTATGGTGGGGAGGGTATGGGCTGAGGTGCGTGCTGGTCCCTCGATACACGTCGCTGCGCGACGCACTCGGGACGAACAGGGTTTGGGTGCGAGGTGCGAGACCGCGTGGGCACGCTGCGCTTAGCCCACCCTACGGTGGCTACCGTTTCGGCGAACGATTGGCCGTTCATTCGGCGCAATGCGCTTCGCCCTTCGATACACGTTGCTCCGCAACGCCCTCGGGACAGGCTTATTGCGCCCTTCCCCTCTTCCCCACAGGTGGGGAGAGGGGAAAGATGATGTATTTGCGCGGCGGGAAAGAGTTTGATTGGAGCGGGAAAATAGTTGGGCGAAAGCGCTTGCGGTTTTCGGTAGAGAAGAATATAAATATGTTGTGCTTGTCGTGTTGCGACTGAAGCACAGCGAAGCCCCGCCACCGAGCGGGGCTTTTTCGTTTCACCCCTGTCCTGCTCTGGTGAGCGAGGGGCGCGCCGGTTCGCCGGCGCTTTTATATGAACAGCCGCCTATGGGCGGCTTTGTTGTTTGTGGGGGGTGGTGGCGGAACGCGCAGCGTCACTTTGCCTTGCGGGGCTGCGCTTCGTTGAATGTGCGTGCCCCTCACCCCGGCTCTCTCCCCACAGGTGGGGAGAGGGGGAGCGGCGAGAGTGATTGCTTGCCCCTTCCTCGATACAAATCGCTTCGCGATTCACTCGGGACGTTCGGAAAAGCACACCTGCTTCGCAACGCACTCGGGGCGAACGGACTTTTCTGAAGGCTTCGAGATCACCGATGCAGTGGTAAGGGGGTTGAGATGAAGAAATTGAGTGAGCGGGAGTTGGCGACTTTGCGGACCACTTATGCGGCGGTGATGGTGGCGTTGCAGCGGGGGCGGGTGCCGGTGGGGCGGGAGTTGCAGCGGTTGTTGATGGATTCGTGGGACATCGTGCGGCAGCCTGCGGACCCGGCTGTCGCTTTCAGGACGAAGGAGGCTTCGCCTCTGTTGCTGCCGTTCGGGCCGGGGATGGAGTGAGTATGGAACCTTGCGCGCATGAGTTGGGGTGGAATGGCGGGCTGTTGTCGTTCCGCGTGGAGTATGGCGAGGACTATGAGGCGCAGGTGCGCGCCGCATTGGCGGTCGCCGAAGAATTCGGTACGCCGGTGTGCGGGGTGTGTTGCGAGGAGGAGGATGGGGAGGTGCTGCATATCGCCTACGAGATGCGACAGGTGCTGCATTGAGCGGGCCGGGGGATGTGATCGCTGGGCTGGCGCCGCCGCAGGACAATGCGCCGGCGCGGAGCCCGGATGGATGGCCTTTCCGGCGTGAGTCGCGGCGGGACCGTCGACGCGCGGCGCAGGAGCGGGAGGCGATGCGGCAGGTGCGTGGTGGGGCGGATGATGCGGGTGGTGGGGATGAGGGTTGGGGTGGTGCCGGTGGCGCGGGGGATGACCTGGGCGGCGATGCTGCGCGGGACGGTGGCGCGCGAGGCGCTCGTGGATCTCATCGGTCGCGTGGGCGGCATGAGGCGGATGATGCGCTGGAGGTGAATGCCGCGCGTTATGGCCGGGATGAAGGCGGTGTGTCGGATGTGAGTGGTGCGTTCGATGATGCCGGTGCGGATGGCGAGGGCGGGCGTGGGCGGTTTACCGGGGATGGCGGCAGCGGCTCCGGGGCGGAGGGTGCGGAAGAGGAGCCGGCGCAGGGGAATATGAATGCGCTGGCGGGGTATATCCGCTCTTCGTGGGCGCGGAACAAGCGGGCGCGGGATGTGGTGGAGCATCGGCTGCTGGCCTGCCTGCGGGCGCGGCGCGGGGTGTATGCGCAATCCGAGTTGCAGGAGATGTGGACGGCGGATGCGGGGGACCCGATCTATCTGCCGCTGGCGGCGACGAAGATGCGGGCGGCGGAGGCGGCGCTGCGCGAGCTGCTGTTGCCGGACGGGGAGCGGCCCTGGGGGCTGGATGCTTCGCCGATTCCGGAGTTGCCGCCGGAGGTGGCGGAGCCGATCGAGGAGCAGGCGGCGCTGATGGCGCGGCAGCAGATGTTGCAGATGGCGCGGACGGGGAAGGTGGTGGAGCTGGATCAGTTCGCGGGGATGGCGGCGCGGCTGGGGGCGGAGTTGCGGGACCGGATGCTGGAGGCTGCGCGCAGGGAGGCGAAGGCGCGCGCGGCGCGGATGGAGGATGTGATCGAGGCGCGGATGGAGCGCGGCTCTTATTACAAGGCGATTGCGGAGTATGTGCAGCATTTCTGCACGTATCCGGCGGCGGTGTTGAAGGGGCCTTTCCTGCGGCGGGGCAAGCGGCTGGCTTGGCTGCGTTCGGCGGAGCCGGATGTGGTGTCGGCGCCGGAGCTGACGTGGGCGGCGGTGAGTCCGTTCGATTGTTATCCGGCGCCGGAGGCGGAGAGTTGCCAGGACGGGGATTTCATCGAGCGGATCAGAATGACGCGGGCCGATCTCTACGAGTGCATCGGTACTCCTGGGTATTCCGAAAAGGCGATCCGCACGGTTTTGGAGCAGCAGCAGAGCGGGGGCTTGCGCGCCTGGCTGTGGAGCGATGCGGAGCGGCGGATGCTGGAGGGGGAGACGCACGATACGTGGATCCCGGATTACCTGGTGGATGCGCTGCATTTCTGGGGGAGCGTGGAGGGGCGGGTGTTGCTGGAGTACGGGCTGACGGAGGGGGTGTGCGATCCGCTGGCGTATTACGAGGTGGATGCGGTGCTGATCGGCGCGGAGGTGATCCGCTGCGAGGTCAATGACGATCCGCTGGGGCGGCGGCCGTATCACAACGCGAGTTATGACCCGGTGCCGGGGGCGTTCTGGGGGAATTCGATCTATGACTTGATGCGCGATTGCCAGGCGATGGTGAATGCCTGCGCGCGGGCGCTGAATGCGAACCTGGGGCTGGCTTCGGGGCCGATCATGGGGATCGACATGTCGCAGCTCGCGGCGGGGCAGGACCCGAAGGCGATGCGGCCGCTGCAGATCATCCAGCTGGATCGCTCGCGGGCGCAGGCGGCTTCGACCCCGATCGAGTGGTACCAGGCGGACAGCCGGGCGCCGGAGCTGCTGGCGATCATCGAGAAGTTCGAGCAGAAGGCGGACGACCTGACGGGCATCCCTCGTTATATGTACGGGAACGAGAACATGAACGGGGCGGGGGCGACGGCTTCGGGGCTTTCGATGTTGATGGGGACGGCGGCGAAGGGTTTGCAGCGGGCGGTGGCGAATATCGACCGCGGGGTGATTTCACGCACGGTGGAGGCGGCGTATCTGCACGAGATGCTTTACAACCCGGACGAGTCGGTGAAGGGCGATTGCACGGTGAGCGCGCGCGGCACGGCGGCGCTGCTGATCAAGGAGCATTTGCAGCAGACGCGAACGCAGTTCCTGGCGCTGACGGCGAACCCGATCGACATGCAGATCATCGGGATGAAGGGGCGGCGGGCAGTGCTGGCGGAGGTGGCGAAGGCGCTGGCAATGCCGGTGGACGACATCCTGCCGACGGCGCAGGAGCTGGAGGCGCAGCTCAGTCAGCAGCAACAACCCAAGCCGCCGCAGCCAACGCCGAACGCGGCGCTGCGGGCGGTGACGGAGAAGGGGAAGACGGAGTCGCAGGAGCGGATCGCCGGGGCGCGCATCGCGGGGCAACTGGCGAAGGAACAGATCAAACACGGACATGAATATGTTGCGACTGACGCCGGAGCAGTACCGGACGCTGGCCAACCTGCAGCGGCAGCCTGACGGGCTGGCGTTGCTGGCGCTGTTGAAGGCGGGGCTGGAGGAGGCGCAGGTGGCGCTGCGCACGGCAACCGGGGAGCGGGTGGGGTGGTTGCAGGGGGAGGCGCAGTGCCTGGCGGAGTGGGTGAAGCAGTTTGAGGGGGCGGGGAGGTTGGCGGGGCGGTAGGGGAAGCTGCCTGACGGATAGCGAGTGCGGGGGAGCGATATGGCGGATGACACAAGTGAGACGAATGGGTATCGCGATGGTGGTTTGGGGAATGGAGAGTCGCAACCGGACAGGGCCGCAACCTCGTTTGTCGATTCCGACGGAAATACGCTTTACTACGACAGACAGGGCAATCTGAGACGTTTCGGGTTGCAACTCAATGTTGTTCGACCGAAGCTGGTTTCTACTACGAAGGTCACGCCACCACAGCCTGTCGGCCTTGCGCCTCCGAGCATCGGTTCGAGTGTTTCACTACAGGGCTCCGCCGTTGACTACCCGCCAAGTTATCAGCCGGGTGGCAGCAACTATCAGGCAGCTTCGCGGAAGGCTTTCAGTGACTGCCTGGATCCATTGAACAACAACGATTCGGATGCGATGGCCCGGGCACAACGAGGGCTTCTGGCAAATCCTCCCGATCAACTGAAGCCGGATACCGGCCCGCGATTAAGGGCGTATGACCCTGCCGCCGAAGCCCGGCAAATGAGGCGTCTCGGAGACGGTTTGTTGGGGGCGGTCTCATTGTCGGCAGCGTGGGCCAATGGCCTTGCGACGATGACGGGCAGGGACGAAGAGACCAGCAGCCGGTGGATGGAAGGGGCTGCGGAGCTCGGCTCAGCGTTTGGGTCACTGGCGGAGGGTGGATTGTCGGGTATGCGAAGGCCGAGCGGTGGATTGCCGGCGGAAGCTCCGACAGCAGTGAATGCAGAGATGCCGTATGGCAGGCGTCCTGCAACTCTTCCTTCCGCGGAAGTAGGCATCAAGGAAAAGGGGGCTGCCCTTGAAGCTGCGGCGAAACTGGCCGCCCTTAAGCGTGGGGCCATTCAACTGTTCGATGCCAAACATGGAGGTGACAATGGCTTTGATGTTCCCTATCTCATGCCCACTGAAAATGGGGGAGTGCAACTTCATAATGACGTTGTAAAAGCCTATTCTGGTGATGTTCCCGTGACTGGAAAGGGAAGTCCAACGGAGATCGGTACCAACAGGGTCAATACCAGAGTCAAGAACGAAAAAGTGTTGGCCGACGGGATCGCAAATACACCGATAAACGATAAATTCACGGCACGCTATAAAAAGGAGGCATTGGAGCAATTAAAGCGTGGCGATGTCATTACGAATCTTGTGGGCAAGCCCGGCACTCGTTTTAATCAGCAACACATTGACTTCATCAACAACCAAACACCGTATAAGATGGGGAAAATCTACACGCTTGATCCAATCGTGCCCATCTTTGATGGGGACTCTTACGGGACTTCTTCTATGTATTTGTCTCCCCCTCCTTGGGAGAAGAAATGATGAATCTCTCTATACGTGAGCAATGGTGCGCCGAAGCCGATAAGGGGCTTAAAAGCCCGGAAGGTTATGCCTACGTCCTGGAGCATTATCCGGTGCGGCTGGAGGAAGGGCGGCCAGGATTCGCGGCGTACGTGGAATTGGGCACTGCCCTCGAGATCGGTTTTGCTTACCCGGATCATGAAATGGTGCGGGCATATGCGAGGAGATCTTTCGAGTACGCAAGTCACGGGGTGCAGGAGCCAGTCGGGCAGCAAACCGTCGATGAGCGTGATCGATTCGAGGCGCGGCAGTGCAAGTGTTACGCCGCTGCGATGCTGGGTTTGGCGCCGCTTGATACTTCGTTATTGATTGGGGCTGCTGAGGATCTTCTGATCTGGATGGAAGACGGAATGGTCGAAACCGGCTGGGACGGTTGCGCCCAGTCGGAGTGCCTGGAGGCGGCTAGCTTGTTTTTGCTTGCAGCAGAAGTGCAGAAAGCGAGTGGGTTGCTTTCGAGTAAGAGGCGCTTCAGTCACCATCTGCCCTGGAAGAAGGGGTTGGAGGCGATAGCGCCGGTTGTAGAAAGAGGCGCAGGTGGATTCCTGCCGGGGACTTCTGAGGTGGCACCTTTCGAGGCCTTGTTTCAGCAGCTCCGGCCTTTTCGCCAGCCGGACTGGCTGCACGATAAGACAGTCTCGGTCAATATTCTGCGGCTGGAGATTTGTCTGCTCCGTTATTTGTATGTCACGCATCCGGGGGAGCCGATTGTGTGGAACCGGGTGCTTGAGCAGGTGGGGGATGATGCGGTTTAGTTGCTGGAACTAGCGGCGGAAACTGTTCCTGGGCGAAAGAAATGAGCAAGCGCAGGCTATTGGCGGAGGTCGAAAACACCTTGTTGACTCTGGACATCTCGACGAGTCTGGAGGAGAAGCGGCATGACGATTTGATCAAGCATGAATACCGCATGGCCCGAAGGGACGTGGAAAAGGCGCGAGTTCCTTTGACGGAACTGGGTATGTATGAGCAGGTGAAGGCCGTGATCGATACGGCCGAGGATTTTCTCAAGCGTCGCCAGTTCGCTGAAGCACACGCACTTTTTTACAAGACGTATCGGGAGCTCATGGGGAAGTCCGGCACGGATGAGAGGAACAATCGCCGGTACGGCAAGAAGGATGGGCAAGCGCAGAACGCGGCGATGGTGGTGACGGCGGACGGGGTGGAGGAGTGGGGAGTGCTGGCGCCGGACGGATATGCCGGGGCGTTTCTGAAGTCGGTATCGACGGCTGAGCGGGATCGTGTGTTTTTGGTGGCCAACGATCTTGCCTTTTTGCGGCAGGATGTGTTCATGGCGGAGGTGGATCCGTCGGAAGGTACGGGCAGGGAATTGGCGGCGGTGTTTCAGAAGCTGCGGGATGCGATTGTGCGGGCGGAGCCGCAGTTGCAGAAGTTGGGTGTGTGCCGGATGTTGCTAGGTGCCTTGCAGCATGCAGAGTCGCTGATCAGTGAGGGTGAACTGGCGGAGGCGGGGCAGATGCTGGAGGTGGTGGAGCAGGCGTTTGCCGGCAGGTTCGGCATGAAGGCGGCGCGGACGGGGGATGTCGGGCTTGGGGGTTTGCATTAGGCGGTGGTTGAATTTTTTTGAGGGCGCGCGTTGCGCGGAAGGCGGATTATGACCAGCGGGAATTCCCGTGGGACGCTTCGCGAATCCGCAGGCGATTAGTTATGGCAATACGATACTCCGGCGGTGGGATCAGATGGCGAAACTTCTGAACATCGATGCAGATGCCGAGCAGAAATAATGCGTAGGAAAATCGCTTCGTTGGTTACGGCTTTTCTTTCCGTTGCCGGTATTTGTGCCGTGTTGGCCTCGTATGTGTTTTGTTCTTCCTGGTACGCGGAAGATGAGCTTCGGGATTTGTTCGACAACGATGATGCGATGCTTGTGGCAATTCTTGCTGTAGTCGCGATGTTGTGCATCGGGGCCTCGTTGATTTCCGCTTTAAGGAACGGGCGCGGATTACTTTGGCGTGGTTTTCTGGCGGCGATACTGGTTGTGGCAGTTACGCAGTTTCTTTTGCTGGAGACCCGGTCGATGTGTTTGTCCTTGCCGGGATTTTTCGGATCTGGACATTGGGTTATGCGGGTTGAGTCGAGCGGGTGATTGCGACTCGGCCGAGGATTCTCGTGGAGGAGCACTTCGTCGCGGCACGATACCTGGGGCATGGGCAAACTCAGCGATTGATGCGCTTCGATGCGCTTAGCACATCCTACGGGGCTATTTGTCTATCCGATGGATAGCATGGTGATTCCGAGGCAGCCGATTCCGGGCAAGGATGAAAAACAATGAACTCGCTGGCTTTTGTGTTGTTTGGCAAGGATACGTTGGAAGAGGTGGAGATCGGGTACGGGGCGCCCCACCGGGAGCAGTGGTCGCTGGAGCGGCATCCGGGGCTGAGGATGTATATGAGGGCGCTAGGTGGCGAGGAGGGGGCGTACCGGTATCTGTATCCCGATCATCTGAAGCTGCTGTATGCGCGGTTCGCGGCGGCCAATCCCGGTGGGATGGTGATGGGGGTGGATGATGTGGTGGAGGCGGCTTACGAGCGGGAGCATGGCTTGACGTCGAAGCAGGTGGAGGCTTTGACGGAGCAGGATCTTTTGTATGTGCCGGTGACGAGTGAGGGGGAGTTGGTGGGGCTTCCTTATCTGAGGCGTTATTTGCCGGAGGTGTTTGAGCCGGCAATGGTGGGGAGGATGCAGGCGGATCCGTGGCTGGATGCGCACTTGCTGGAGCGCGCGCTTGGGGCAGGGGCGGTGCCGGATGGCCGGGAAATGCATCCGCGCTGGTCGCCGGAGTGGCGGGGGTATTGCGACCGGCTGAGGCCGTCGGCGGGTTTGGTGTAGTCGGCTGCGGCTGGCGGTTGGGGCGGGTTTGCGGGGTTTTTGGTTTACAAAAGGGGTGGGAGTTCTGGGGCTGGGACCGGGGTTGGAGCGGTTTTGGCCAGGTGCTTTTGTTGCGGAAAAGTTGCATTCTGTGGGTCTCAATTGTCGGGGGCGGGGCATTTCCATGTCCCGATCAAGGACTTAGATGGATTTGGCACACGGTAGTACGGTTGCGCTGGTGCGGCGTGGTCACCTGGGGGATGTGTTGTCCTGCCTGCCGATGATCGCGATGATCAAGCGGCAGCGGCCGGATCTGAGGATCTGCATGGTGGCGGCGGCTTATACGATGCCGCTGCTGGCGACGTGCGAGTGGATCGATGAGGTGATCGAGGATCAGGCGGTTTTGGCCGATCCGGCGATTTTGAGCCGCCATGGGGTGAATGCGTTCATCAATCCGCTTTCGGATGAGGCGATGGCGCGGGCGGCTTATCTGGCGAAGGTGCCGATCCGGATCGGGGATGTGGAGCGGCCGAAGTGTCTGCCGTTCAGCAACCGGTTTGTGTGGAGCCGCCGGAAGTGGTCGGGGCTGCATGAGGCGCAGATTGTGTTGCGGCATTTGAAGCCGCTGGGTCTGGAGTCGCGGCTGCCTTTGTCGGAGTTGAAGGCTTTGACGCGGTTGTCGCGGGTGTCGCCGCTGGATGAGGTGTTGCGGCACCGGCTGGATGGGGCGGCGTTCAATCTGGTGATCCACCCGAAGTCGAACAAGAATGCGCGGGAGTGGCCGGCGGGGCATTTCCTGAGGCTGGTGCAGTTGCTGGAGGATGCGCCGGTGCGGTTTCTGCTGACGGGGGTGGAGGCGGAGCGGGCGGAGCTGGAGGCGGAGTGCCCGGCGTTGCTGGCGCATGAGAAGGTGGTGGTGTTGATGGGGGCGACGGCGCCGGCGCAGTTGATTTCGCTGATTGCGCATGCGGATGGGCTGGTGGCGAGCAGTACGGGGCCGCTGCATATCGCGGCGGCGCTGGGGATTCATGCGCTGGGCTTGTTTCCGCGGCGGGCGGCGATGGATGCGCAGCGCTGGCATCCGCTGGGGGCGAAGGCGGAGTCGTTGCAGTTGCCGGGGAGTTGTGCGTTTCCGAAGAGCGCCTGCAAGCAGGATGGGGTGCGGCAGAATTGCCGCTGCATGCTGGGGATCACGCCGGAGAATGTGGCGGGACGGGTGCGTAGCTGGGTGGGTGCGCGCGAGGTGGCGGTGGTGGATTTGGGAGGGGCGGTTGCGGCGGCGGGGTGAGTTGGCCGTTGGCCGTTGCATGGGGTTGGTGACGAGACCCGGTTGTCTTCGGCGAGGGGCGTGATCGATGCGCTTCGCCCGGATCAAGTCCGGGGTGAGCACATCCTGCGGTGGGTTTGGTTGAATTTTCATATGGCTGCGGATAGCGGCCTGGTCTCTCCGTCTGCGAGGGACTTTGTGGTACTGAAGTAAATCCCGATTTTTTTGGAGCGCACCCGGAAGGGATAGCGCAATGCGCCCGTGCACCCGGAAGGGAGAGCCTGGGCTTCGCGCGTGGGCGTTGCCACGCATTGACATGACAGCCTTTGGGGCACATGGAGAGGAGACGATGGCGAGATTGCCGGGACCGTTGAAGCGGAAGAGTGAGGATGCGGATCTGGCGCAGCGGCTGCGCGCGGAGAATCTGACGCGGTTGCGGGCGGCGCAGGGGGCGGCGGCGACGCCGGCGCCTGTGGCTGTGCGCGGGGCGGCGGAGGGGGCCGTGGAGCAGGCGCGGGCGGGACACGCTGAAGTCGCGGCGCCGGAGGCGCCGGAGGCGGCGGGGACGGATGAGGTGGAGCGTTTGCGCAGCCGTGTGTCGACCAGTGAGGGAATGTTGCGGGCGGAGAACGACCGGCATCGCCAGGCGGAGGATGCCTGGCGGCGGCGGGAGGCGGAGCTGCTGGAGCGGATGTCGGTGGTGCAACGACAGGCCGCGGCGCCGCTGTCTGCGGATGAGTTGCGGCGGTATGTGACGCCGCAGCAGTTGCAGGAGTTCGGCGAGGAGCATTGCCGCTTTCTGGTGGAGACGGTGCGGGCGGCTTCGGGTGAGCTGACCCGCGGTGCGGTGCAGGAGGAGGTGGCGGCGATCCGCGAGGAGTTGCGGGCGCATCGGGCGGAGTTGCAGCGATCGAAGGAGGCGGGGTTCTGGGCGGCGGTGAATGCCGGCCTGCCGCGCTGGCGGGAGATCAATGCGAACGCGGAGTTCCTGAAGTGGCTGAACGAGCGTGACCCGTTGGCGGGCCGCACGCGTCAGGAGGTGCTCAACGAGGCGCGCGGGATGCTGGATGCGGATCGGGTGCTGGCGATCTTCAACGCGTGGGGGCAGTCGCAGCAAAGACCTTCGGGACGGGACGCGTCGCGTCGCGTGATTCCGAATGGCAAACCTTCGGCCTCGCTGCCGAGCGAGGCGCCGGCGGAGACGGTGGTTTCACGCGCCTGGATTGCGGAGCAGAACAGGCTCTACAGCCAGGGGCATTACCGCAGGCGTCCGCAGGAGTGGCAGGCGATTCAGGAAACGATCGACAGGGCTGCGGGGGAGGGGCGGATCCGGTAGGGACGCTCGACCGCGGCACTGCATTATTTGGAGACTATAGAGATGGCAACAGTTGGAATTCCCCGCGCGAGCGGGTATGCGGACTATTCGTCCGGTGGTACCTCGGGTTTTGTGCCGGAGTTGTGGAGCACGAAGCTGACGACTAAGTTTAATTAATAGGACTTAGTAAAACCGATTCTGAATAACTGGAACTGCACTATAGTGTGTGGAACCAGATCGAAGTGACGAATGGCTGAGGGACAGGCAAGCGCCAATGCTCAGTGAAAAGTACATAGCTGGCTTTCTGGATGCGGATGGAAGCATTCATTTGCATCTCGTGAAAGAGACTTGGAAACCACAAATCAATGTTTCTTTTTCGCAGAAGGTCGGTAAGGACGAGGTATTGCGATTGATTCAACAACGTTTCGGTGGTGTTTTGACCATCGAGACGATCAAGCAGGCGGAATACGCGCGATTGGATATACGCGGCAAGCTTGCCAAGATGATGCTGAATACGATCGCGCAGCATTTGGTCATTAAACGCCACTACGCTTATGCGCTACTCGAGCGAGAACAGGCGGTTGTCGGTGACCGGGATCAACTGCGTCAATGGATGAAGGAGCAGCGCAAGCTTCGCAGCCTTCCTCTGCCGAATTTTCCAAGCCGAAAGTGGTTGGCGGGGTATTTCGACGGAGATGGTTGCGTTTCGGTGATGAAGATCACGTCGCTAGGGGCGGCCTACCTGGTGGCGACGATAGCTTGTGCCGATTACGACACTGAAGGCCTGGAAATCATCCAGAAAAACTTCGGAGGCGTGATTTATAACATGGCGAAAGGGCGGTGCCGGCAATGGCGCCTGCTTGCCCAGCCATCGAAGGTCAAGGATTTCTTTGGCTATTTCGGAAAACATTCCATTGTGAAAAGGCAGGAGATTCAATTCGTCCTTGGTTGCGCCGAGATGGGACATTTCCGCGACGGAGAACGCATCAAGTCGGCATTGAAGCAACTGAAGTCACACGAGCACAGACTGAGTGAATCGGCATCTGAACCTGCATCATTGCTCAAAACAATTCGCGATCTTCCTGTGCAACGCAGGACCGATTACGGCGAATTTGTTCGCAATGAGCGGGGCCATATCATCGGCAAGATGAAGCGACAGTCGGACGCGGCCTAGCTGCCGCGCGCTATAACACGACCGTTTTCGGGGAGATCAGTAACTCCGATTACGAGGGGGAGATTTCCCGCATGGGGGATGTGGTGCATATCCGGCGCACGCCGGATATCACGGTGAGTCCTTACCAGGTGGGGATGACGATCAGTTACCAGGTGCCGGATGTGCAGGCGACGGAGCTGGTGATCGATCAGGGTCTGTACTGGGCGTATCAGATCGATAACGTGGATCGTTATCAGTCGGATATCGATCTGATGGATGACTTCACGCAGGATGCGGTGCAGAAGACGATGGAGCAGCAGGATTCGACGCTGCTGTCTTCGATCCACGGGCAGGTGGATGCGGCGAACCAGGGGGCGGCGGCCGGTGCGGTTTCCGGCGATGTGAATCTGGGCGCGACGGGTGCGGCGCTTTCGGTGACGAGCGAGAACGTGATCGATTCGGTGCTGCTCTCGGCGGGCCAGATCCTGGATGAGGCGAAGGTGCCGCGCGATGGCAAGCGCTGGATCGTGCTGCCGAGCTGGATGATCCGCAAGATGAAGAATTCGGAGCTGAAGTATGCCTACGAGACGGGCGACGCGGTGTCGCCGCTGCGCAACGGCCGCGTGGGGCGTACGGACGATTTCATCATCTACCAGAGCAACAACATCGTGCCGGTGACGGATGGGGCGATCAAGGGTTACAACTGCCCGTTCGGCCACCCGGCGGGCCTGACCTGGGCGAGCCAGTTCATCGACACGGATGCGGTGAAGCTGGTGAACCAGATCGGTACTGGCGTGTATTCGGTGTGCGCTTACGGCTTCAAGGTCACGGAGCCGAGTTACGTCGGCAACGTGTACGCGACGCCGGGCGTGGGCTAGGCCTTTTTGGTCCGCCGTGTTTCGGCACGGCGGGCCATTTTCTTTCGAGGAGGATTTCATGAAGCAAGAGACGAACGAGTCGCGGCCGAAGTGGCTGCATGGCACGAACCAGGGGCGCGTGGAGGTGGTGGTGCGCGGCCCGGGCGAGACGAGCGAGGGTTCGGGGGCGCCGAAGGGCAAGGCGCGCATCGCGATGGGTGTGCCGGTGAAGCTGGCGTGTGAGCAGGATGAGAATGAGGGTGGGTATCGCCGTTAGATGTCGGCGGTGAGGTGAGGGAGGGGCCGGCTTATGCCGGCCCCTTTTCTTTGGGCGAGGGGTGCGCCTCAAAGAAAAGGGGAGTCGAGGGCGAGATGAATTGGGGGCGGTGTTTGTCTTTGAGGACTAGCCGCGTTGAATCAGAAGTGATATTCATACAGTACTGTTGATCCTGAAAATTAAATAAAATCTGGCATCTCCATGAATGCATTCGATATTAAGCTTGGGATCGTAGTGCGTGCCAAACACGGAATCATTGGAATCGTTTGTTCCAAAGAGGGCAGGCCGCCGGAAGATTGGATTGACGAACAAGTTGACTCTCAAGAGATCAGGGGACTGGGACAGACTGAATGGTGGGGCATCCTGCTTTTCACTGGGGGTTATGCGCTCAGCCCTGGGCCGATGCTGGAATATTTGCGGGAGGCCAGCTACGACGATTTCTTGAGTGCCGTCGATACCGCGAACGTTTCGGGCCGGAAGCATTTAGCGAAGGTTTTTCCTGCTTATGTTGATCGTGTTCTCGCCGAGCGGCGGGACGGCGCTGCCTAGAAAATGGAGTACGGCAAATCGCTTGGGCGTTTTGGGGTGCGGACCGAGATGTGGAGCCGCTTATCAATCTTTATCAGCGGTATGTCGAGACGGTGGGACCTTCTTATGAGTCTCAATAAGTTCGCTGCGGTGGTGATGGGCGCGATGATGGCTGTGATGGCGCTGGCGGGCGCGCCGGTGTGGGCTGGGTCGGATGCGGGCGTGGAGCTGGTGGATGGCGCTACGAAGGTGTCCATCGCGGTGAAAGGGGATGCGCATCAGGGAGGGGAGGCGTTGCGGGTCGCCGTTGTGTCGGATGGCCGGTCTGCTGAGTGGTCGTACGACAATGTTTGGCTGGATCCCGAGCGTACCGGCAAGTTGGGCGCCGAGATCGCTGGGACCAGCCGCGGCAAGGTTCTCCTGGTTCACGCTTATAGTGGCGGTGCCGCTTGCTGCTGGTCCCTGCTGGCTTTTGATCTGGGCCGGCTCAAGCCTCTGGGGGAGTCTGTGCCCAGCCAGGGTTCGATCGAGATCCTGAAAGGGAAACACGGCTGCGCTCTTGGGGCGTCGTCGGTGCCGGTTGCCACGGGTGGCCCAGGCCATGGTGGCGAGCGTACTTTCTATTGCTTTGATGGGGAGCGCTTCGTGAAATCTTCGGGGGGCGGAAGGAAGGAGGCTTTGCCTGGATCGGATGGGGCCGATCCAGGGCGGGAGAAGGGTGGCGAAGGGCCGGGAGCGTGACGGTGGGGGTATCGATGTCGGCCATCAATCCATTGGCCAGGTTCGCAAGCGGGAGGGCGTGGTCCACGCATACTCGGATGCTATTTGCCGCGCTTGTTGGCCTTCATTCCGCGGCGGCAATGGCCGTGGATTGCAAGTTGCTGGATGAGAAAGGCAGGCGGGCGGGTGGGCTAGTTCAATCACATGAGTCGGGACGGGTGACGATAGGAAAGGGACGGGTGGCGTTCTATAGCGCACCGGACCTGAGATGTGTGAAAGCGGATGTGTTCGTTCTGCCGAATGAGTCCTTGAACGCGTATTCTGTGGTGGGAAAATTCACGTCTGTTCTGTATATCAATCCAAAAAACGGGGATGAAGCCGATGGGTGGGTGCTCAGTTCGCGTCTGAAGGCGACCGGTTGGGGAATCGGGCCGAACTGATACGGCGGGATGTTCCGGTGTCGGCTTTGATGGTTTGATGAAATTGAATTGGATGGGGCTGGCTTATGCCGGCCCTTTTTCTTTGGGGCGACGGGTGTGCTTCAAAGAAAAAGGGGATAGGAGGACGCATGGGCGAAGGCGATGAGGGTACGGCTGCTCTGATGGATCGCGATTATCGGTAGAAATCGCCAGGGCTTCCCCGTCGTTAGACTGGATCAGGTGACCGGGTGGAATAACAATGAAAATGCGGGATATCGAAATCAGCCCACGAATCTTTTTATGATCAAGGGAACGAAGAGTCCGAGCGTGGTGCCGGTCTCGCCAAAATGGGAGCAAAAGTGATGGGTTTCAGTCTTGAGGATATCAATGGCGAAGTGGTGCATATGGTGCAGGCTTGCCGTGCGCTGATCTCCCAAAACTTTCTGTATGTGGCGATAACGCCTGAAGAGGGCTCCTGGTTGCTGACGTTTGCGCTGGAGTCGGAAAGCGCAAGTGACCGGGAGGCGATCGAGGACATCGAAACGAACTTTGAGGTGTTGCATGATCGGGCCCCGGAATTCCGGGTGGAGATCAAGGTTGCCCCTCGGGATCCCGCTCCACCTGGATATCCGGCGCGTTTGATCTGGGTGCGCAAGCGGGAGTATCCGGCTGAGGAATAGCGTGGCCTGAGTGGGTTTGGTTGTTGTATGAGGCGGCGTGTGCCGCCGGATTACCGAGGGGCTGGCAGTTTGCCAGCCCCTTTTTTATTGGAGCGAACGATGCCTTCGATTCTGACTCATCCGCTGGCGCCGGCGGCCCAGGTGCCAGCGGCAGTGGGGAATACGCCGAAGTATCTGGTGCGTAGCGACGGGATGGTGACGGTGTATACGGCGGCGCTGGCGAAGCTGCCGGGTTTTACGCCTACGGATGTGTTGCCGGCGGCGCATGTGGCGGCGACGCGGGCGGCGGCGCAGCGGGATGCGGTGACGTTGCGGGCGCGGCAGGCGCACCAGGCGCGGATGGAGGCGCTGGAGTCGGCACGGCGGGAGCGGGTGGCGGCTGCGGGGAAAGGTGGGGTGCAGGCTGGCGGCGTTGCTGCGGGGGCGGGGTCGTCCGCTGTTGTGGCGCCGGTTGCGGCAGCGGCGGTTTCTGGTACGCCGGTCGGGAAGGCGGTGGTTGCATCGACAGCGGTAGTGCCTGCGCTGGATATCGGCAGTGCGGACAAGGCGGCGTTGAAGACGTTCTTTGCGCAGCACGGGGTGAAGGCTGATTTGCGCCGGCCGGTGGAGGAGCTGCGGGCGGTGGCGCATGAGGCGGCGCGCAAGGGCCGCGCGGCGGGAGGGGCGTGATGCAGGCAGGGGTGGTGGTGACGCGGGTGCGGGCGACGCTGCTGGATCCGGGCGGGGTGTACTGGCCGGATGCGGAGTTGTACGACTACTTGTCGGCGGCGCAGACGGCGGTGGTGAATCTGAAGCCGGATGCGTATGCGCAGACGGTGTTCGTGTCGCTGGTGCCAGGGGTGTTGCAGGCGATCCCTGCGGATGGTTCGCAGTTGCTGGATGTGGTGCGCAACGCGGACGGGACGGCGATCCGGCAGATCGATCGCAATGCCTTGAGCCATGCGAATCAGGGCTGGGCGTCGGGCGGGCAGACGGCGGTGTTGCACTTCATGCCGGATCCGCGGAATCCGCTGCGCTTCCATGTGTTTCCGCCGAGCGACGGGAATTCGAGCGTGGAGGTGGTGTATGCGGGGACGCCGCCGCGGGTGACGCAGGCGGGGGACAGCCTGGCGCTGGCGGATGTGTATGAGTCGGCGCTGCATGCGTATGTGTGCGCGCTGGCATTCGCGAAAAACACGGATCGCGGCGACCTGGCGAAGTACCAGGGGTTCATGGGGCAGTTTTATCAACTGGTGAGCGGCAGGTCTCAGGCGCAGGTGGCCGAGGCGCCGACGGGAGGGGGGTGATGCCGATTGCGGTGGCGGATGTGCTGGCGCGGGTGAGCAAGACTTTGTACGACGAGACGAAGGTGGTGTATGCGCAGCAGGAGTTGCTGGATCACCTGAATGCGGCGGTGGCGGAGATCGTGCAGCTGGATACGAAGGCGTACATGGTGAATGCGCCGCTGCAGTGTGTGCCCGGGACCTTGCAGAGTCTGCCGGGGGATGCGGTGGCGCTGGTGGATGTGCGCTACAACTGCGATGACGGCGGGGTGGCGGGACGGGCGATCACGGCGGTGGGGATGGAGCAGTTGCAGGCGGCGCGGCCGGATTGGCATCGCTCGTCGCCTTCTTCGGTGTGTCGGCATTACGCGGCGGATGTGCGCGATCCGAAGCGCTTTTATGTGTGGCCGCCGCAGCCGGATCCGCCGGGGCTGGTGATGGTGGTGTACCAGGGGGTGCCGGACGATGTGGGTCTGGGGGACGATTTCCCCTTGCCGGATCTGTATGCGGAGGCGGCGTACCTGTTCGTGCTGTATCACGTGCTGCTGCGGCGGGATCACGATGCGGATCCGCAGCGGGCGATGGTGTTTTACCAGATGTTCATGACGGAGCTGGACCAGGACGTGAAGAACATCAGCGCCATCCAGGCGGGGAGGGCGGATGTCTGACGTACAGGATTTGTTTACGGAGATCCGCCGGGCGGTGAAGGGGTGCCCGGAGCCGACCTTGCAGGATGCGGTGATCCGCGCGGCGCGGGCGTTCTGCTCGGAGACGTGGATCCTGCGGCGGGTGCAGGCGTTCACGGCGGTGGCGGGGCAGCAGGTGTATGCGGTGCAGGCGCCGGACAACGAGGAGGTGATTGCGCTGAAGCATGCGCAGATCCAGGAGCTGGCGCCGGGGGCGTCGGTGCATCCGTTGCGCTTTGTCTATCCGACCTTGGTGAATCCGAACGTGGGGATGCGGCGGCCGAGCGGAATCTGCTTCGTGCCGTACAGGGGGATTGCGCTGGTGCCGGTGCCGGACGATGCGTATCCGGTGCAGGTGGAGGTGGTGACGCAGCCGGTGGTGGGGACGGCGCAGGTGCCGGACGAGCTGGCGGTGCGTTATGACCGGGCGCTGGGGTACGGGGCGCTGGAGTGGGTGCTGCGCATGCAGGGTGACCCCTGGTACAACCCGCAGGCTGCGGACGAGTACGGGATGCTGTTCAACCAGGAGGTGGTGAAGGCGCGCGGCGAGGCGGCGTTCGATTTCACGCCGGGGCAGCGGGGCTGGGTGGGGCGGGGGTTTGCGTGGCGATGATCAATACACAATCCGGTGCGGGTGGTTTTGTCGAGTTGACGGCATCGCCTGAATTTTTCACGGTTCAGCCTTCCGTGTCGGGGACGGTCTTGTCCTTGTCGTGGGATGAGGTTCCGGATGCGATCGATTATTCGGTCTATTGCGGCGTTGATCCTTCGACCATGGCTCTGATTGAGCAGGTCGATGATACGGGTTGCGCGATAACGATGGCCTCGGGGACAAATTATTTCCAGGTCATTGCCCGCTTCAGCAGCCGGTCGAGTATTGCGTCCGTAATTGGCTCCGCAACGGGGGGCGGGGGTGGGACTCCTCTTGAGTTCTCCCTTGCCTGGACTGGCCCGGCTCCGAGTGCCAGCCCGTTCGCTGGAACTCCCGACTGGCCGATTGCCTATCCTGTTCAGCTGCCGTATGTCCCGGTGTCCGGAGTCACGCTGGGGAAATTCCCCCCGGCCTCCAACCCTTGCGGGACGATGGTTTACCAGCCGGGCATCTTCGAAGTCGACATCAGCAGCGGGGTGCCTCCATACAGCCTTTCGCTCGATCTTGCCGGCAACGGAGGACAGTATGCGACGGACGGCATCACACAGGTCAGTGATACCTCTTTCCAGTTCGATCTGTTCAGCACCCTTCAGCAAGCGTCCGGCATCGCAGTCCCCGTATTGGTGGATGTCTCGGATTCCGCGGGCAGTCACTCGGTTGTTCAGATCAACCTCATCGATGTAAATAGCTCGGCGGTGTTCTTCACCTCCCCTGCCAGCGGCAATGATTGGTCGGTACATGACTACCTGGATGTGACGTTCAACGTTCCGGACCAAAAGATTCTTCAAAGCAGCGGGACGGATTTTTTCCAGGCATCCCCGCGGCCAAACGTATATTGGGAGGAATTTATCGGGGCCCTGAGTGCCGATGGTACTGGTCCAATTCCTGGCCCGGAGATAAACGGGAACGCCTTCTATTGGTTGCCGCAAGGGAAGCTGGCAGTTAACGGCGATGAAATCGATGTGCCGGGCTGGGGGCCCGGCACCATCCTGAACCACGCGCTCAATACGTCTACAGGGGACTATTGGATCGGGGCAAACGGGGCATGGGCTTTTGCTGGAAACCCCGCCACGGGAGCGAACCCCACGACCAATGTGGCGCCTTTCGGCGGCGTCGGCGCAATGACGCTGAACCTGTTGAGTCGTCAGGATTCCGGATCGGATTCCAGCGGCGGCGAAATCGTTACCCGGGTGGCCTCCGCTGATTTCGGTTACGCCATTCCCAATGGCTTTGTCTCTCTGCAAGGAGACTGATTATGGATATCGCAGTCAATTTTGATAAAACCCCGAACAGCTATTCCTGCGTGGCTGAGAATGTGATTGCCGCCCTGAAAGGGCAAAACATCAACGCCTATCGTTCCGCGGTGGGAAAGATCGTCATCCACAAGATGTACCCCGATCTGTTGAAGGCGGTTCAGGGGGCGAAGAATGTGGCGATGGTTTCTGTCGAGACCACCATTCTGAACCGGGAGCATGTATCCCGTCTCAATGGCATGGATGAAATCTGGGCGGAGAGCGTCTTCGTCAAGAATGTCCTGATTTCAAATGGAGTGACGTGCCCTATCGTCTGCACGGGCGTTCCCATCGATTGTGGCAGGTTCGCCCCCGCGGCGGCGCCTGAAGGATTCGTCATCGGCGTGGTATCCACCTGGGATGTCCGCAAGAACGTCCAGGGGCTGTTGTCGGCTTTTGCGGGGGAGTTTTCCGGGGGTGAGGCGACCCTGTTTCTTCAGCTTGATGTGAACGGATCGAAGGCCCGGAATTCGGTGCGGGAGCAGATTCAGAAGATCGCGCCCGTCGGGGTGGTATGCAGCTTTGATCGGGCCGTTGATATGCCGGCTCTGTACCGCGGCTTTTCGGTTCTGGCCAGCGCTTCCCATGCCGAGGGGTTTGGTCTTGCCAATGTCGAAGCGATGGCCTGCGGGGTCCCGGTCATTTCTGTTCCCTGGGGTGGTCCGGAGGATTACATGAACGACTCCACGGGTTTTGTTCTGCCTTACGCGGTGGTATCCGCCGACGCGCCCTACGTGGGTAACTGGGCGTCCATCGCGATTCCGCAAATCCGCAAGGCCTTGCGGGCAGCGAAGGAATCGTTCCCGGAAAGAAGGCGCGGCGCTTCCGCTTTCGCCAGGGAGAAGTACGACTACACGGTCGTTGCGCCGATCATGGTTGAACGGATCAGGGCCTTGCTCGCATGAGAATTTCGATCGCCGGTTTCAGGGGAGAGGCGCCGATCATGGCGGATCGGTTGTTGCCGGACGGTGCGGCGAGCGCGGCGGTGAATGCGCGGCTGGTGTCGGGGGATCTGGATTCGTTCGTGGATATCGGCAATCCGTTCCAGTTGGCGAAGGTGGCGCCGATCGGTGCGGTGTGGTTGATGGCGGGGCCGGCGCCGGATTTCTGGTTGCAGTGGCGGGTGGATGAGGTCGCTTATGGCGGCGGCATCGATGTGTCGCTGGGGACGGTGCCGGGGGATGCGAGTAGTCGTTGTTTCATCACCGGGCTTGCGGGTGGGCCGCAGCAGACGAATCTGTTTTACGCGACGGATCCTTCGCAGCAGGGGAGCAGCGCGGCGGGGGCGTATCCGTATACGTTGTTTCCTCTGGGGATTGCCGGGCCGCAAGTGCCGCCGACGGCGGTGGGGCCGTCTGCGCCGGCGGGGCCGACGACGGAGTATGGGTATGCGGCGGAGGCGAGCGTCAACAATGCGCTGATCCGCAGCGGCGGCACGGGTTACAGGATGGATGACGTGCTGACCACCAGCCAGGGAACGATCGCGCCGGGACTGCATGGGGCGCAGATCAAGGTGACGGCGGTGGACACGGCGGGGGTGGTGACGGGGATCACGCTGCAATCCGGCGGCTTCTTCCAGGCGGGGCTGGGGCCGCCGGCGACGGGGGCTACGGTGATGGGGGGCAGCGGCAGCGGCGCGACCTTCGACCTGACGGTGGTGCCCAACAGCTTCGACGGCTTTGCCACGTATGAGCACGACAACGGCGCGGGGTATTACCAGCACTGGACCATCGCCAACAATATGTGGCAGGTGAGTTCGGGGCAGGGCAGCCTGACGGTGGCGTATTCGCAGACCATCTTCGGCGTGGCCAGTTGCGGGCAGTTCACCTTCCAGTCCGACCAGCAGACGACGAATAGCGGCTCGGGCACGGTGCCGGACCTGGTGACGTATCTGTGCGGGGTATATACCGGCGGCCGTTATATCAGCGGGCCGGCGCTGGTGCTGAGCCAGCTCGACGGGACCTTCACGCTGTATTCGGACATGCAGGATACGGAGCCCTTCACCGCCACGCAGGTGGCGCGGGTGAGCGTGGCGACGGCGGTGGATACGAAGTACCGCGTGATGGTGACGGCGGTGGCGGCTTCGGGCAATTCGTCGACCAAGGGTTTTTCGGTGACGGCGACGCTGGCGGCGCAGTCGGCGCCGGGCGCGGTACTGGCGACGGTGAGCGGCTTCGTGCCGGACACGGGAGAATCCTTCGGCGTGGGCACGCAGCATCGCGGTCCGAGCGACGACGGCAACCTGGGTTATTTCGAGAATATCCGTGTGGCGGTGTCGCAGCCGGCGGACCAGGCGACGTCCGAATCCACAGCGTATGTCTATACCTATGTGACGCAGTACGGCAGCGACGACAACCAGATCACGCAGGAGTCGGGGCCGAGCGATCCGAGCGAGACGGTGACGTTCTTCCTCGACGGCAGCACCAGCCCGGTGACGATGACGCCGGTGAGCGTGTCGATTCCGCCGGCGCCGGCAGGGAAGAACATCGTCAGCTACAACCTGTACCGCCTGGTGCAGACGGCGAATGGTGAAGTATTCGAGTTCGTGCGGCAGCTCACGGCGGATCCGGTGAATGCGGTGGTGTTTCCGGACACTGTGCTGGATAGCGCGCTGGGCGATGCGCTGCTCTCCGCCAACTGGCAGCCGCCGCCTTCAAACCTGCAAGGCATCCTGGCCTTGCCCAACGGGGTGATGGCGGGGTTCTTCGCCAACACGCTGTGCCTGTCGGCGCGCAATTTTCCCTTCGCCTGGCCGGTGGACAACCAGTTGCCGACGGATACGCCGATCGTGGCCATCGCGGCGATCGATTCGACCGTGCTGGTGCTGACCACGGCGCATCCGTATACGGCCTGGGGCAGCGACCCGGCGGCGTACAGCATGAGCAAGGAGACGGCCAACCAGGGCTGCGTCTCCCGGCGCAGCGCGGCGACGCACAAGCGGCTCGGCGTGGTCTACGCCAGCGGCAACGGGCTGTGCTACTACCGCGGCCAGGGCGATCTGGACCTGATCCGCATGCCGGGCGGCGATCCCTATTTCAGCGTGGAGCAGTGGCAGGGGCTGAATCCGGCTTCGATCTTCGGCGTGGTGCACGACGACAAGTACTGGTGGTGGTACGAGGCGCTGGACGGCCGCAGGGGCGGCTATGTGCTGGACTTGTCGCCGGCAGGCTTCGGCCTGGTGGAGCTGGATTTCCATGTCACGGCGGCTTATGTCGATCCGGCGACGGACACCTTGTACTTCACGCCGGACTTCAGTGTGTATCCCGTCAACGGCGCGATGGTTGGCTCGGCGCTGAATGTCTTGTCGCAGTGGGAAGGCGGCAGCGGTGCGCGCGCGCGCAGTTGGGAGCGCGACGATTTCTTGCTGCCACGGCCGGCCTGTTTTTCGATGGCGCGGGTGCGCGGCGCGGACTACGCGGACCTGCAATTGCGGGTGAGTTGCGAGAACGGGACAGCGTTCGACGGCGTGGTGACGGGATCGGGACCGTTCGTGATGGCGCCGGTGGTGGGGGTGCGGTGGAACGTTGCGTTGCTTGGGGCGTCGACGGTGAATACGGTGGAGATCGCGGAGCGGGTCGAGGATTTCCAGCCCGTATGACAGCCTCGGCGATGGGATGTGGAAGCGCCGACGCGCTGGTGCGCATCGAGGCGCGACAGGCCTGGGCGGAGGCGGGGCCGCTGATCGCCGCGGCATTGCGCGGATCGGACGATTGCGCGGATGAGGTGCTGGCGGCCTGCGAAACAGGGGAGGCCTGGTTGTTGGCGAGTACGCGCGCCTTCGGGGTGGTGCAGCCGCTGGCTTCGTCGGACGGTTTCGATCTGCTGATCTGGGTGGCAGTGTCGCGCGGAGCGCGTGACTGCATTGCCGCGCATCTGGCAGAGCTGGAGCGGTTGGCGCGGCGCGTGGGCGCGCGGCGACTGGCCTTCCGCACCGACCGCAAGGGTTTCGCGCGGCGGATGCCGGCGGGCTGGTCGGTACGGCAGGTGTTATGGGCGAAGGATTGCACCCGACCCATCGTGTCGGGTGCCGTTGAAGATTCCATGCAGTGAACCTGGCGCGGATACGTAGCGGTGCCGGACTGCGTCCGGCGCATGGCCGCACGCAGCCCGCGAGGGTCCAGACAAAATGAGGAGTTCCGATATGGCGGGATTGTTTTCCAAGGGCGGCACGCCACTGACGCCGGCGCAGCTGCAGTTGCAGCAGAGCGCCCTGCAGCAGGCGCAGAACGTTTCCAGCGTGTGGATGCCGGTGCAGTCGTACTTTGCGCAGAAGATGCGGAACGAAGCGCCGGGCTTGCAGGAGATGGAGCGCGGTGCGGCGGCGGCTACGGCGCGGACGCAGGGAGCGGGGACCACGGTTGGCGCGGCGATGGCGGACAGCAATGCCGGAGCCTCCGCCGGGTCGGGCCGCTTCGTCGCCGATCTCGGCCGCGGCTTCGATGCCACGGCCGGCGCCACCGGCGGTGGCCTGACTGCCGCCACGGCGGCGGCGCAACGTCATTACGCGGCGGGGCTGCAGGAAATCCTCGGCATCGGCCAGCACGATCAGGACATCGGCATGCAGGGCCTGCAGCAGGCTTCCAATGCGGAGGCGCAGGAAGCTGGTGCCGCGCAGCAGGGCGATGCCGCCACTCGGCAAACCTATACCCAACTGGCTGGCCTCGCGCTGGCTTTCGCTTAAGGAGCAGTCATGGCAATCGGAGGCACCGGCGGCACCGCGCGCGATCTCGACCCAGGGCGTTTCTTCACCAGCGATCCGTTTCAGGCGGATCCGGCGTCGGAGCAATTGGCGAACCTGTCGCGCCTGCAATGGCAGCAGGGCGCAAACCTGATGTATCCGGCGCAAAGCCAGCTGATCCAGTATGCGGAGGATCCGAACTATATCGCCGCGCAGCGCCAGCAGGCGCTGGGCGATGTAAACCAGTCGTTCGCCGCGCAGGGCGGCGCGCGGCAGCGCCTGATGGGGCTGATGGGCGTGATGCCGACGCAGGCGCAGTCGATGGCATTGAACAAGGGCACGGCATTGGCGAAAGCGGCGGCGGAAGCCGGAGCGATGAACCAGGCGACGCAATTAGCGGCGAAGAACCAGCAGGGCGTGATGCAGGGGTTCAGCTGATGGGCGGCCTGATCGACGATTCGCTGCAGGCGGGGCAGCAGGAGGCGTCCGGGCTGGGCGCGGCGAGCGCGCAGCAGGCGCAACGCTACGCCAGGGATGTACAGAACCGCAGCAACATGCAGGAGGGGTTGCTTAATCTCTACACCACCGTCGGGCATGGCGTGGCACAACAACATCAGCAGAAACAGGCCCGGGCCGGGGAAGCAGCGGATCTGGCGATGCGGCAGAAGATGCTGAGTGCACTGGACAAGATAGCGTCGTCGGGCAAACCCGAGGTTGATACTTCTCCACCGCGAACGCCGCCGGGCAACGGTGCGCCGCCAGACAACGGTGCGCCGCCAGACAACGGTGCGCCGCAGGACTCGGCTCCGCCGACGCCGCATGGAGCGTTCGACAGCCTGTTCGGGGGTATCGTGAAGCTTGCTTCCGGCGGTGTGCTGGATCCGGCTCATCCGCAGATTGGGATCAGTACCAGCACCGGCCCCGGTTCCGGGGGTGACAGCCAGGAGGGACCGTAATGGTCGTTAAAGCGATGACGGGTTTGCAGGAGGACGAGTTTCAGCGCGCGCGGGTTGGTGTATTGCAGGGACTGCATCAGCGAGGTCTCCAGGCGCTGGCGGCGCAGCGTGCTGCGCATGGGGCGCAACCGGACAAGGCTGATCGCGTGGTGGCGCTGCACAAGCTGCGTGGAATGCAGCGGCGCAGGGATGCGCTGGCGCAGAGCTTGTCGCTGGCTTTGCGCCACGGCGACGTGACTGCGGCTGCATTCCGGCGCGGCCGGCTCGATGCGCTCGCGGAGGAGGAGCGCGAAGCGTTGCGCCACATCGGCGGTGCGGCCTTGCGCAATTTCGTCGAGGGCGCACGGCGCAGTGCAGATGATCTGCATCGGGGACGCAAGCGTATCGACGAGTTGTCGCCGCGGGAGTTCAGCGAGATGTTGACGCTGCACGTGGGGCGGCCGGCTTCCGAGTTGCTCGACGCACCGGGTGCGCCGGCACCGGTCGGGCGGGCGTTACGCCGCTTCCATGCGGGTCTGGCCGGCTTGCGCCGGGACGGAGGGCGTGAGGCGCTGGCAGCGTTCAACGAGCTGTTCGCGCATGAGCTGGAGGGATTGGTGGGCCAGCATGGCTATGACGGTTCCACCGTGGTGGCGGCGCAGTTCGGTGCGCCGGTGCCGCATCCGGGCAGCCGTCATCACCTGGCTTTGATGCTGCGCCTGCAGCTGCGCAGTCCCGACGGGCGGCGCGGCGAGCAGCATGTGCCGGTGATGGACGATCACGGCCACCTGCTGGTACATCCGGAGGCTTCGGCTGCATCGACGGTGCGCAATTTCCACCTTGGCGCGCTGTTTCATCACATCGGCGCGCTGGAGAGCATCTACCGGGCGGTGAATGCGGACCCGCGTTGCCGCGAGAAGATCGTCGCCGGATTCATGCGGGGCGATGAAGCGCGGGCTGCGCGCATGCTGGACTGGATGCATTTGCTGGGACGCGATCCGGCGCAGTGGATGCCGCGGCGTGAGTTGGCGGATGCTCCGACGGAAGAGCTTGAAGAGGACGTGGCGCCCGGCAGCGGCGAAGCGCGGGAGCCCTATCTCGAAGGCCGGCTTTACCTGGGGCATGACGGGCGCAAGGCGCGTTATCTCGGCCGCGGCAAATGGGGTGCCCCGTAATGGCGAGGGACGACGATTTTCGTGGCTTCATGCCGGTCTCCAGTCAGCCGCTGGATGCCTATCACGATTTCCAGCCGGCGAGCGGCGTTCCGCTGGAGGAGTCCGTGGTTCCGCCGCTGCGGGCGGGGGTTGCTGCGCCACCTACGGAATCGGCACCACCGCAGGCTATCGCCGTCCCCGCATCCGATCCGGGCCACGCCCGGTCCAGCGGGCCGCCGGCGCCGGAGGCCTGGAAGGGTTGGGACGCCGTGGCTGGCGATGTGGATTTCCGCAAGCAGCCGGTGGCACAGCAACAGCAGGCCAAGGAAGATTATTTCAAGCGCAAGGTCGCACCGGTCGTTTCCGTTCCGGTGCCAACCGGCCTGGCGGACTTTGGCATTCACCTTGAGCCTTATGTCGACACCGCGAGGGACGAGAAGGCGGAAGCGGCGGGCGCCAGGCGCGGCGCGCTTGAGCAGGCCCACGACGATTTCATGGCGCACCAGCCGGAACGTAGTGGCTGGATCGAATACGCCATGAACGATTTGCCTAAGGATTTCGGCGATCTGCTGCCGAAGTTGCAGGGCTCCGCCAAGGTTGCCGGCGACTGGTTCGGTAACAGCCCCGGCGGCAATGTGCAGGCGCGCCTAGTGCGACAGTACCTGGACGATCCGGGCCGGATGAGCGCTGAGACGCGTGCGGCGGTGGCGCCTTGGGCCGAAGCGTATCAGCGTCGTCAGAAGGCCGATGCGACGGATCTTGCGCCGCTGCGGGAAATCCTGCGACAGGAAGCGCAGCGGCGTGCGCTGGAAACGCCGGGGCAGCGCTTGCTGTCCGGAACGCTGGACAGTGCGCCGGATATGGCAACGGCGGCAGTTGGCCAAGCGGTCGGTGTGCCGGCGCCGGTGACGTTCTCCGCACTACAGGGCTTGCGTACCTTCGGTGATGCCAAGGCCGGCGGTATGAAGGACGAGGACGCTCTTGCGCATGCGGGAATTGCGGCGGGAACCAATGCATTGATCTTTCCGCTGGCCGAAGCGACTGGTGGTGCGGCCGGGCAGCTCACCTCGAAACTGACTGGCGATGCGCTGTTGCGGGTGGCAACGGACAAGTTTGCGACGGCGACGGGAGAACGCGTCGGGGACTATGTGCGGCAGGGTACCACTATGGCCACCCTGGGCGCGGCGAGCGGCGGCGTTGAGGAGGCCTACGATCAATACCGCGCCGGCAAGATCGATTACGCGGCGCTTGCTTCCCGCGTCGGCGGCGAGTTGGCGCAGGGTTTTGCTTCCGGGCTGGTGCTGGCGGGCGGTGCTCATGCCGGCAGCGCTACGCGTAGCGGCGCGCGTTCGGCGATTGACACGGCTGCGGCGCGGTCGGCGTGGAACGAGATGACGGGTGGGAGCAAGGCTCCGCCATCGGCAGCGCAGGGCGCGGAGCAGGGGGTGCCGGCGCCGGTGGCGGGTGGTGCTGTTGCAGCGTCGCAGGGAGATGGGCCGACGCAGCAGCCAAAGGACAAGTCGCAGGGGATGGCTGGGAGCGCACCGGCGGCGGATACGATGCCGTCGGTTCCGGTGGGCGCGGCGATCTGGGCCAACCGGGATGCCGACCGGCCGGTGACGGTGGTGGACGAGCCGGCGCAGCCTGGCAGTGATGGCCGCTGGTATCAGAAAGTGCGTCATGGACAAGGAGAGTCTTATGTCCCTGCCGATGAACTGAGGCCTCATCCGTCGGCCCACGAGCAGGCCGGCATGCCCGACGTACGCGAGCCCGCGGCGGATGATGCCGTGACGGGTTTGCGTGCGCCTCACGCGGAGCCGCCGCCTGCTGCTGTGCACGGGGAAGCGCCCGCGGGATATCCCGCCGTCAGCGATGAGGAACACCGCCTCGGTGCCGCCGCGGCCGACGTGCCGGTGGATACGCTGGACCGCGATGCGCTGGCCGCGGTGACGCATTTGGTGAGCAATGATCCCGCCGCGGCGATGCGGCTGCATGCGCAGCATCCGGAAGACGAGGCCGCGTTTGTCGCGGCAGTGAAGGAGCAGGTTCATGGAAACAGGCAGGCAGGCGAAGCCGATGCTGTACCTCAAGGCAGCGCGGGCGATCGCGGCGCAGCGCGAGAGGATGGCGGCACCAGCCAGCACGCAGAGCCTGGACGCGCTGCGGCAGAAGTGGGGCAGCCGCTAGGGAAGGCGATGGCGGATGAGACTCCGGTTGCGGAGTCTCCGGCCTTCAGCCGTGGCAGGATGCGCGATGCGGAGGGCGCCGCCGCCGGCATGCGCGCGCTGGGCGAATTCGACGAGGCGCACCAGTTGCGGCGCAGCCGCGCCACTTCCCTGGAAGGCGCGGCCCGCGATATCGATCCGGCCATCCGAGTGCAGACCATCGGCACCGGCAGGCCCGGCGTCGCCAGGTCGTACGAGGTGACGATGCCGGACGAGGTGAATACGGCCAAGGTGCATGAGACGACGGACGGCAAGGTGTTCGTCGATGCCTCGGACATGTCACAAGGGGCTGACGGAAGTTCGCTCTATCAGGCCGTGGGCGACTATGCGCACAACACCGGCAAGGTCTTTGCCGGCGATCCGGCTGGTTTGTCGGGCATTGGCCTGCGCCGCCGTACCGAGCAGATGGCGGCATCGGCATTGCGCTGGGGCACGGCGGAGCACCTGGAGCCGCATCCGCGGCAACTGGTCGGTGATCCGCGTGAAGGCGTGGAGCCGCTGCGCTGGGGCGGCGATGATCAGCGCAATATCGAAAACCTGCTGCACACGGCTTACCGTAACGTGGCGGCACGGGTGCCGGAACTGGCGCACATCCATTACAATTTCCGGCATCGCAGGTTCGAATGGGAGCCCCAGGATGAGTCAGCCGATCGAGGAAACGGTGGAGGAAGCCGCCCGGCGTCTGCACCGGAGAATGCTCGAGGCGTCGAAGTTGTTTGGCCTGAGTTTGGCCGACTCGCCCACACTGCAGGAGCTCGAGCGGCGCGAGCGGGCGGCACGACGCTTGCGCGCGCGGCTTATTACGCATCCCTGGTACGCGAAGGGCGACGCCAGGGGTGGCCTGGATTATTGGCGGCGCTTGCACAGCAGCAGGGTGATGACGGACTAGCGCCGGCGCTGCACGAGATTCTCTATTCGCGTGATGGCGGCGCGGCGCATGGCACGCGGCTGCCGCCGGATTCTTCCAAGGCTTCATCCGGTGCGGATACACGAGCCCCCATATTGGCGCATGGAGATTCCGATGAACAATTCCGACTTGCTGGATCCGATGAAGAATCCCCTGACTTTATACAGGGAAAAGTTTGGACCGGAACCGGAGGGGTTCTTCAAGAGGGCGGTGGACAGCGGCAAGTCGGACCGGTTCTTCACGGATCTGACGCAGGCGGTGAACAGCAATCGGCCGATCGCCTGGGACGAGTACCGGAAGCAGTTGTTCGGGGCTCGCGCCTAGGGGAGGCGCACAGTTTCATCTCCCGGACTTTCGAGTCGCCGCTGGGCAGCGGCCCCGCCCGCTTAGACGATTTGAAGAATAATACTGATCCTCGCGAAGCGATACCGAAGGCTGGTCATGAAGGCGTGGAAGCAGGGCGGCGGCGGGAATCCAGCCTGAATCTTCCTCCGGCGCGCCCGCGAACGGGCGATCGATCTTTAGCGGTGGGCGTCGGAGGAGAGGCCCTGGGCCGTTTTGCAGACCTTCCTGGAGCGTACGACGGGCCGTTGCAGGCTTATAAAGATGCTGCGGCGCTGACCGGATTGCACCTGGGTATCGATGTGCTGCCGGGGCCGGATGATATGCCGTCTGCAACGGCAATGCGCTATCTCCTGGGTCGCAGGTGCGTTGAGGTCAATCAGCGTTTCAAGATGGATCGCAGTCAGGCGGCGCAGTTCATGACCGAAGAACTGCTGCATGCGGTGGATCACCTGGGCGGCATGCGAACCATCAGCGGCGGCAGCAGCAGGCTCGCCTTGCATGGCGACATTCGCCGAGAGGTAGAACGGCATGTACAAGGGCGTGGCCGTTTCTCCGGACCCTTGCTTTATCCCCTGGCGGAACAGGGCTTTTCAGACGGGCGGATGCGCGCGGAATTGTTTGCCCGCCTTGGCACACTATACTTTGCAGACCCGGATGGCGTGCGTTCACTTCTGCCGCTGACACATGGAGCTTTTGATGGATCTTTCAGACTTGTTCGATCCGACCAGGAATCCCCTGACTTTATACAGGGAAAAGTTTGGACCGGAACCCGCTGGGATGTTCAAGACAGCAGTGGACAAGGGGGTGGGCACGGAGTTCTTCCAGGATCTGAAGGAAGCGGTGGCCAGCAACACCCCGATCGATTGGGACAATTACCGGCGCGAGCTATGGGACAAGGATTTCGCCTCGGCGACCTCCGCAATTCCATCTCCCGGGCCTTCGAATCACCACTAGGCGGTGGTCGCGTCCGGCTCAATGACCTGGAGAGCAAGTCTGCTCCCCACGGTGCGGTGCTGAAGACTGATCATGATGGTGTGGAAGCGGAGTGGCGGCGATCCGCCGACGGACCGCCCGGCGCGGTAAGCAAAGCAGTCGATCCACGAGCCCCCACATCGGGGGCTCGGTCGTTTCAGGGGGCTGATGCCGCTGGCGCGGGTGGGAAGCCGCGGCCTGCCGGCGGCATGGCGCCGGAGGCGGTGCAGGGGCTGGTTGATCGCATCTCCAGCCAGTGGCGCAATGGTCCGAAAATCCATGTGCTGCGCTCGATGGAGGAAGCGCCCGAGGCGGCGCGCGCGGCGGACCGGCAGCAACGCTCGCAGGGCGCGGGCGGGCAACCGCGGGGATTCTTTCACCAGGGTGAGGCTTACCTGGTGGCGGACGCGTTGCGCGGGCCGTTCGAGGCGGCGCAGACGCTGTTCCACGAGGCGCTGGGGCACTACGGGCTGCGCGGCGTGTTCGGCGACCGGCTCAAGCCGGTGTTGCGCCAGGTGGCCGCGGCGCGGGTGAAGGATGTGGCGGCGAAGATGCACGAGTACGGTTTCGACCCGGCCAGCGACGAGCATCGTCTGCGCGCGGCGGAGGAGTTGCTGGCGGAGATGGCGGAGCGGTATCCGGATCTGCCCGCCGGCCAGCACTCGATGGTGCGGCGCGCGGTGGATGCGGTGAGGGATACGCTGCGGGCCATGGGCGTGCCGCTGCACATGAGCGACGAGGAGATCGCGCGCAGGTTCCTGGTGCCGGCGCGGGAGTGGGTGCGGAGTGGAGTGCGCGCGCCGGTGGAAGGCGCGTCTGCGTTTTCCAGATCTGGCGATCGGCCGGATGATCCGATTTTGTTGAATGGCAAACCGGATTTATGGAATTTGCCAGGTGAGATTGCCGAGCGAACGCGAGGACGCTTCCCATCTGCACCCGTGCGGTTGCTCAATGGACGGCACGTCGATAAAAATCGAGGATTCGGTGTCGCTCACATCGAGGCGGAACACGGGCATGAAATACGGGCTCTTGGCTTGACCGTGCCTGAGTATGTTCATCGCATTCTGTCGAATGCCTCAGAAATTTACGACAACGGCACGGGGCGTCTGCTTGTTCGAGGAGACAAGGCGCCGCGCGGGCCAGCGATCATTGAATTGCGACGAGATGGTGATCATTACCATGTGATCACAGCCTTTGAGCGCAAGCCCGAAGGAAAGCTGGTCTGGAGTGGACGCCGCGTAGCGTTAGCTCAAGAGGGTTCCGCACCGCTGGAGCCACGCTCCAGCACCGCCACTACCCGGCCTTCAACGGACCGGTCCGCCCAGAACGCTCGTAGGGATGAACCTGCGAAGCAGGTGTTGAACCCCAGGTCGGATGCTCT
>NZ_JONR01000045.1 GCF_000711955.1 Nevskia soli DSM 19509 | reverse complement strand
GAGTTTTCGCCTGCGGCGAGTCACTTTTCTTGACGCAAGAAAAGTAACCAAAAGAACATGCCCCGGAGTTTGCGCCGGACTATCGCAAAAGAAGAAGCGCGATAGCCCGGTGCCCTGCGCTTCTCGCTCGTGGCGGGGTCTGAAGACAGGCCATCCCTGGCCTGTCTTCAGACGCTTCGGCATCCTGCCTCGCCCGGCGCGAACACACGCGCCGGCTGATGCCGCCACGAGCTGTGATGCTCGGCGCAAACTACGGGGCGGAAAATCAAAAGCAAGAAGCCACAGCAACATCAAAAGCGTCACCACTCCACCCTCGTCATTCCCGCGAAAGCAAATCCAGAGCCCAAGCGCCGCACTCCGCTACCTACCCCTCACCCTGGCCCTCTCCCCCAAGGGGAGAGGGGACGAAAGGTGATCCCGCGGTCGTCTCAGCTCTTGCCCCGCCTCGCCGCATCCCGCAACGCCACCATCAAATCCCCCACGAACTTCCGCGTCGGCGCATGCGTCAGCTTGCCTTCGGCGTCGAAGCGCTCCTGTGCGGTTCCGACCATCACTTCCGGTTTGTTGATGAAGCGGAGGTCCAGGTAAACGCCGATCTGGCGCAGATGGTATTGCGCCCGCGCGGTGCCGAGGAGGCCCGCGCTGGCGCCGCAGATGGCGGCGGGCTTGCCGGCGAAGGGCTGGTCTTTCAGGCGGGATACCCAGTCGATGGCGTTCTTCAGCACGCCGGAGACGGAGTAGTTGTACTCCGGCGTGGCGAACAGCAGGCCGTCGGCGGCACGGATGCGTTCACCCAGGTTCTGCACGGCTTCGGGGAAGCCCTGGACTTGCACGTCGTGGCTGTAGAGCGGGAGCTGCGAGATGTCGGCGATGTCGAGTTGCAGGTCCGGCGGGGCCAGTTCCTTTGCGGCGCGCAGCAGAGCGGTGTTGAAGGAGGCCTTGCGCAGGCTGCCGGAAATGCCAATGATCCTGATGGTGTCGGCCATGGATGGGGCGCCTACTGCTTGAGCGTGGCGAGATCGATGACGAAGCGGTACTTCACATCACTCTTCAGCATACGCTCGTAGGCCTCGTTGATCTTCTGTATCGGGATCATCTCGATGTCGGAGACGATGCCGTGCTCGGCGCAGTAGTCGAGCATCTCCTGCGTTTCCTGGATGCCGCCGATGAGCGAGCCGCCGAGCTGGCGCCGCTGGAAGATCAGGTTGCCGACCTTGAGGCTGGGATCGGCCGGCGGCACGCCGACCAGGGTCATGGTGCCGTCGCGCTTGACCAGGTTGAGCATGGCGTTGAGATCGTGCGGCGCGGAAACGGTGTCGATGATGAAGTCGAAGCTGCGCGCATGCTTCTTCATCTCGTCCTTGTTGCGCGACACCACCACCTCGTCCGCGCCGAGGCGTTTCGCATCCTCGGCCTTGCCGGGCGAGGTGGTGAACAGCACCACGTGCGCGCCGAAGGAGTGGGCGAATTTCACCGCCATGTGGCCCAGGCCGCCGAGGCCGACCACGCCCACCTTCTGGCCCCTGGATACCTTCCAGTGGCGCATCGGCGACCAGGTGGTGATGCCGGCGCAAAGCAGCGGCGCCACCGCTGCCAGGCTCAGCTTGGGCGAGATGCGCAGGGTGAAGGCTTCGTCGACGACGATATTGTTGGAATAGCCGCCGTAGGTGATGGAGCCGTCTTTCGCCTTCGCGTTATAGGTGCCGACGAAACCCTTTTCGCAATACTGTTCCAGGCCATCGCTGCAGCTCGCGCAGCTGCGGCAGGAATCGACCATGCAGCCGACGCCGGCAAGATCGCCGGGCTTGAAACCCTTCACCTGGGCGCCCACCTTGACCACCTTGCCGACGATTTCGTGGCCCGGCACCATCGGAAAGATGCCGCCGCCCCATTCGTCCAGCACCTGGTGCAGGTCGGAGTGGCACACACCGCAGTATTGAATCTCGATCTGCACGTCATGAGGACCGGGCTCGCGCCGTTCGAAGGTGAACGGGGTCAGCGGTGCTTTCGCGCTATGGGCGGCGTAACCTAGGGAAGCGGGCATGGGCATGCTCCTGATCTGCAAGAAATTCCGGCCTGGCGGTGTGACGGCTTCGGGCCGGGGCGGGGCGGCGAAGAGAGGTATAGAGTAACGCCGCCAAGGCGGAATCCGCACCTTTGCCCGGTGCGATGGTCCAATCGCAACCACGGTTGCGATCCATTCGGTATCCAATTAAGGATGAGCAGATGATCGGTTCACTGTTTGGCGGCAGCCTCAAGATCAGTCCGAAGAATTTTCCGGACCCGGCCTATGACGCGCCCTTGCAGGCGGCGCCCGGGCGCGAGCTGGCGGTGCTTGCCGGCGGCTGTTTCTGGTGCGTGGAAGCGGTCTACCGCGACTTGGAAGGCGTGCTCGAAGTGGTCTCCGGCTATTCCGGCGGCAGCGAGGAAACGGCGGACTACAAGAGCGTCTGCACCGGCAGCACCGAACATGCCGAGGTGATCCAGATCGCCTACGATCCTTCGCGTCTGAGCTTCGGCAAGCTGCTGAAAATCTTCTTCTCGGTGGCGCACGATCCCACCCAGCTCAACCGCCAGGGCAACGATGTCGGCACGCAGTACCGCTCCGCTGTCTTCTACGCCAACGACGAGCAGAGGCTGGTGACCGAGCGCTACATCCGGCAGCTGGACGCCGCCGAGGTATTCGGGCGGCCCATCGTCACCCGCCTGGAGCCGCTGGAGCAGTTCTTCGAGGCCGAGGCCTACCACCAGAACTATGCCGAGCTGCATCCCGACCAGCCGTACATCGCGGCGGTGGCCCTGCCCAAGGTCGAGAAGTTACGGCAGTATTTCGGGGACAGCCTGAAAAAATCGTAGGTCGGTTCAAGGGGCGCGCCAGCGCCCGGAACCGACATGCGGTGTCTCCTGAAAGAGCGCTGTCGGCTCCGTTGCGCTTGAGCCGACCTACATTCGGATCGAATGGAGATTGAGGATATGGAAAAGCGTCGCATCGGTGCCCTTGAAGTTTCGGTGGTCGGCCTGGGCTGCAACAACTTCGGCCGCCGCATCGACGAGCCCGCCAGCGCCGCGGTAGTCCATGCCGCGCTCGACGCGGGCGTGAATTTCTTCGATACCGCCGACATCTACGGCAGCACCCGCAGCGAGGAATTCCTCGGCCGCGCGCTGGCCGGCCGGCGCGCGCAGGCCATCATCGCCACCAAGTTCGGCATGGCGGTGGACCCGCAGCGCCAGGGCGCGAAGCCGGACTACGTGCGCCGCGCGGTGGAAGACAGCCTGCGTCGCCTCGGCACCGACTACATCGACCTGTACCAGCTGCACAAGCCCGACGCCGATACGCCCATCGCCGATACCCTGGAGGCGCTGGACGGCCTGGTGCGCGCCGGCAAGGTACGCGAAATCGGCTGCTCGAATTTCTCCGCGGCCCAGCTGCGCGAAGCGCAGCAGGCGGTGAAGGCCGGAGCCGCCTGCTTCGTCAGCGTGCAGAACGAGTACAGCCTGCTGCACCGCGAGCCGGAAGCCGAGATGCTGCCCGAGTGCGCGCGCGGCGGCGTGGCCTTCCTGCCGTATTTTCCCCTGGCCAACGGCCTGCTCAGCGGCCGCTTCAAGCGCGGCGAAGCGGCGCCCGCCGGCAGCCGTTTCGAACCCGGCGCCTGGGGCGCCGGTTCCTATACCGACGTCAACCTGGCCGCGGTCGAATCCCTGCGGCACTTCGCCGCCGCCAGCGGCCACACCGTGCTGCAACTGGCGTTCTCATGGCTGTTGGCGCATCCCGCCGTGTCCTCGGTGATCGCCGGTGCGAGCAAGCCGGCGCAGGTGCAGGGCAATGCCGCGGCCGTGGCCTGGAAGCTCACCACCGACGACCTGGCGGAGATCGACCGCCTGCTCGCCAGCCACCAGCACGGATAGGCCGCCAGCCGATTGCCGGCGAGGGGCCTCTAGTCTTCGATCTTGCTGCGCAGCGCCTTGGTCCGGGCGCGCAGCGTCTTGCCTTCCAGCCGCTTCTGCTGCGAGCCGCGCGTCGGCTTGGTCGCCCGGCGCTTGCGCGGCACGATGCTCGCCGCGACGATCAGCTCGCGCAGCCGCTCCAGCGCATCGTCGCGGTTCTGTTCCTGGCTGCGGTGCTGCTGCGCCTTGATCACCACCACGCCTTCGCGCGTGATGCGCTGGTCGGCCCGCTGCAGCAGCCGCTCTTTCAATTCCTCCGGCAGCGAAGAAGCACGGATGTCGAAGCGCAGGTGGATGGCGGTGGAGGTCTTGTTGACGTTCTGCCCGCCCGAGCCCTGCGCGCGCATGGCGCTGAGCTCGATCTGTTCGAGCGGCAGGCTGAGTCTGTCGTTGATCTGGAGCACGGCAACGGTCGGCGCGGCGGGGAGTTGCGCCTATTCTGAGGCTTCAGCCGCTACACTGCATGCCGACCCGACTACCGCCGCGCCGCCGCCATGGACGAACCCCGCCTGATCGAGCTGGAAACCAAGCTCGCCTACCTGGAAGAAACCCTGCAGGTGCTCAACCAGGTGGTGGCGCGCCAGCAGAAGCAGATAGACCAGCTCGAGGCCACCTGCCGCGAGCTGCTGGAGCGTGCCCGCAACTCGGCTGACAGTGTGTTTCGCGGCACCGCCGCCGACGAAGTGCCGCCCCACTACTGAGGCGGCGTTGCAGCGGGGTGTGCTTACTTGACCGACACCGAAATCTGGAAAGTCTGCGCCGGGGCGGCTCCCTTCTCCCAGGGACGTGAATAAGCCAGCTGCAGCGTGGTTTGCCCGGATGCCACCGCCACGAAAGCCAGGCTCTGTACGCCGGGCACGCCGACCATTCCGGGCGGTGCATCATTCTGCTTGTAGCTGGAACCGGTGGGCTTGATCACCGCCGCGTCGACAGCACGCACTTCCCAGTTGTAACCGGTGCTCACATTGCCGTTCAGATTGACCACGAGGTTGCCGCCGACGGCGAGTTGCACCGCCTGGCCGGCATCCTTTTCGGTAACGGTGAGCGTGGTCGGCGCGGGCGACTGTGTGGGACAGCCGGCGCAGAGCGCGGCGGCAAAGGTCACGGCGATGGTGGAAATGAGGCGCATCATGGTGGAACCCCCTGGCGATTCGATGAGTCGAAGTGTCATCGTTGGCCGCATCATGGGCGCGCCGCAGCCGGAATACTGAGCCGCAGCGCACATCGGGCCGGGCGGAGGCGGGATTAATCAAAGGCTCCCCAGGTTGTATCCTGTACGACGATGACCACGATCCAGCTCGAACAATTCATCCTCGCCCCGACCCTGGCGGTGTACGACTACGTCACCCGCCCGGCGCGCTGGAAGGAATGGCACCCGGCCTCGCTGGGGGCGCAGGAGCACGCCGCCGAATCCCTCGCCGCCGGGGCCCGTTTCGAGGAGGACATCCTCTCCGCCGGCATCAAGCGCCACCTGCGCTGGACGGTGGAAGAGGCCGAGCCCGGCGTGCGCTGGGCCGCCAGCGCGGTGATGGACGACGGCAGCACCGTGCACCTGCTGTACCGCTTCGAAGGGCGCAACACCGGCATGAACTTCACCCGTACCCTGCGCTACCACGTCAAGCCGCTGCACCTGCGCATCGTCAACGCACTGTTCATGTGGCGCAAGGTACAGGCGGAATCGCGCCTGGCGCTGAGCAACCTGACCCGGCACTTCGGCGGCAAGCGCTGAGCGGCGCGTTTGTTTCAGGGCAGCAGCTTGCTGCCGCCGCCGGCCAACAGTGCCGCTTCCATCTTTTTCCAGCGCAACAGTTCGCGCTGGTAAATGCGCAATTCGCAATCGGCGCAGCCGCCACCGCAGCAGTCGTAATTCTGGGGCGGCTGCGGCTTGGGCGGCAGGGTGTCGGGGCTGTCCGGCATGACTGAAGCGGCGGGTATCGAGGGCAAATCTTAGCGCGCCGCCCCGGCGTGCGTGTTGAATCCCCGGGTTTTGCCCACATAGCGGGAGCTTATGAACATCCCCCTGTCGGTACTCGATCTTGCGCCGGTGCCGACCGGCACCACTCCCGCCGAAGCGGCGCGCCGTACCGTGGACCTGGCGCAGCTGGCCGATCGCCTCGGCTACGCCCGCTACTGGTTCGCAGAGCACCACAGCATGGCCAGCGTGGCCAGTTCCGCGCCGGAAATCCTCATTGCCCATGTCGCGGCCGCCACGCGGCGCATCCACGTCGGCTCCGGCGGCATCATGCTGCCCAACCACGCGCCGCTGCGCATCGCCGAGGCCTTCCACACCCTGGAAGCCCTGCATCCCGGCCGCATCAACCTGGGCCTGGGCCGCGCGCCGGGCTCGGAGCCCGCCGCCAGCCGCGCCCTGCGTGCCTTCGACGGCGAGCAGTTCCCCTCCCACCTGTCGGAAATGCTGGCCCTGTCCAAGGGCGAGCTTCCGTCCGGGCATCCGTTCCGCCGCGTGCGGGTGATGCCGGAGGGCGTGACCCTGCCGCCGATCTGGCTGCTCGGCTCCAGCGGCGCCAGCGCCCGCATGGCCGGCAGCGCCGGCATGGGTTACAGCTTCGCCAGCCATTTCAGCCCCACCCCGGCCGGGCCGGCCTTCGCCGCCTACCGGCAGAGCTTCACGCCTTCGGCGCAGTTCGCCAGGCCGCATGCCATCCTCGGCGTCGCCGTGGTCTGCGCCGAGACCGAGGAACAGGCGCAGCACCTGGCCCTGACCATGGAGCTGGCGCGCCTGCGCATCAACCGCGGCGAGTTCCTGCCCCTGCCCAGTCCGGAGGAGGCGCTGGCCTATCCCTACACCGAGGGCGAACGCGAAGCCGTACGGCATTTCCGCGACATGACCATCGTCGGCACGCCGGACTCGGTGCGCGCCCAGATCGAGGCCAAGGCGCACGATACGGGTGCCGACGAGGTGATGGTGGTGACCAATGTGCACGGCCACGCCGAGCGCCTGCGCTCCTATGAGCTGCTGGCGGCGGCTTTCGGCCTCGACGCCGCGGCGGGACCGGCATAGCGGGGAACGCCGCGCGGCCGGGCTGGGCGGGAACCTTGGGTGGAAAAGCCGGGTCCCCTATATGCGCCGAAAGAAAAAGATGAAAGCATTGCCCGCATGAGCCCCCGCATCGAACCGACCCTGGAACCGGCCAGCACGCAGACCCTGCGTGTCGATCCGGCGCATCGCGTCGGCCGGCCGCCGCCCCCCGGGCCAATCGCCCCGCCGTCGCGGGGCCCCTCGGTCCTGTCCTGGATCTTCGGCCTGCTGCTGGCCTGCATCGTCCTGGTGCTGGCGGCCATCGTCGCCCTGCGCTGGCTGCCGCCGCCGATCAGTTCCTACATGCTGCAAAGCCCGACCAAGCCGGTGCAGTACCTGTGGGTGCCCTCGGCCAACATCGCCGACACCGCGCGCCGCGCCGTGGTGGCGGCGGAGGACCAGAAGTTCTGGACCCACCAGGGCTTCGACCTCGACGCCATCCACAAGGCGCAGCAATACAACCAGGATCCGCGGCATCACCGCCGCGGCGCCTCCACCATCAGCCAGCAGACCGCCAAGAACCTGTTCCTGTGGCCGGGCGGCTACGTGCGCAAGGGCATCGAGGCCGGCCTGACCGTGCTGATCGAAAAGATCTGGGGCAAGGACCGCATCCTCGAGATGTACCTCAACATCGCCGAATTCGGCCCCGGCATCTACGGCGTGGAAGCCGCGGCGCGCAACTACTTCGGCAAGCCCGCCTCCGCGCTCACGGCGGAAGAAGCGGCGCGCCTGGCCGCGGTGCTGCCGAATCCGCGCCACTGGAGCGTGCGCGCGCCCGGCGCCTACGTGCAGACGCGCGTCGCCTGGATCCTGGGGCAGATGGGCTACGGCACGCGCGATGCGCCGCAGGAAGAGCCGCTGCCGCCGCCTGCCGAGTCCCAGGGGATCGACAACGACGATGGAGACGCGGCTGCCCAGGCCGCACCGCCGCCGCAGACCGCGCCAACCGAGTCGCCAGCTCTTCCCGCCGCGGCCCCCACGGCTGCCGGTGAACCGCCGGCCCCGGCTCCAGCCCCCGATGCGCCTTCCCCCGGCACCGACGCGGCCCACGATGCCGCCGTTCCCGCCGAGGCATCGCCGCCGCCGACGGACAAGCCGCCGGGCTGAAGCGGCCGCTGGCGGTCACTGCCCCGCTCGGGTAACTTGGCCCCGCCGATCGCGGCAATGGGGCGGGGGCAGGCAATGCGACAGATCTACATCACCGGCCACGGCGGCCCGGAAAAGCTGCAACTGCGCGAGTCCGCCGACCCGCAGCCGCAGGCGGGCGAAGTGCGCATCCGCGTCCGCGCCAGCGGCATCAACTTCGCCGACATCCTGGCGCGCAAGGGCCTGTATCCCGATGCGCCCAAGCTGCCTTGCGTGGTGGGCTATGAAGTCTCCGGCGTGGTCGACGCCGCAGGGCCCGGCGTCGCCGAGGACTGGCAGGGCCGCGAAGTGTTCGCCCTGACCCGCTTCGGCGGCTATTCCGACACCGTGGTGGTGCCGTTGCCGCAGGTGTTCAACAAGCCGGCCGCGCTCACACATGAACAAGCCGCCGCCATTCCGGTGAACTACCTCACCGCCTGGCAATTGATGGTGGTGGTCGGCTCGCTGTCGAAGGACGAGTCGGTGCTGATCCACAACGCCGGCAGCGGCGTCGGCCTCGCCGCCATCGACCTCGGCCGTCACATCGGCGCCAAACTTTACGGCACCGCCAGCACAAGCAAGCACGATTTCCTGCGGGAACGCGGCCTGCATTACCCCATCGACTACCGCGGCGCCGACTGGAGCCCGGAGCTGGACCGGCTCACCGAAGGCCGCGGTGTCGAACTGATCCTCGATCCGCTCGGCGGCGCCCACTGGAAGAAAAGCTACAAGGCCCTGCGCCACACCGGACGCCTCGGCATGTTCGGCATCTCCACCGCCTCCGAATCGGGCCTGATCCGTCCGCTGGCCTTCCTCAAGCTGGCGCTGAGCCTGCCGCTGTTCAACCCGGTCGGCCTGATGAACGACAACCGCTCGGTATTCGGCGTCAACCTGGGCCATATGTGGCACGAGAACGGCAAGATCCGGCCGTGGATGGAAACCCTGCTGCGCGGCGTCGCCGAAGGCTGGGTGCGGCCGCACGTGGACAAGACCTTTCCGCTGGCGCAGGTGGGTGAAGCGCACAGCTACATCGAGGCGCGCAAGAATATCGGGAAGGTGGTGTTGGTGCCCTGAGCCCGAGAGAGCCAAGCCGCGACTTCGGACAGAGAAAACTCCGGAGTACCGAGCTTGACGATGGAGTCAGGGAAGGTATGAAGTGTCACATTGCGGGCATGAATGCCTGACCCGATTGAGTCCCTCACGCCCTTCTTTGACTTCCCGTCCGTCAATATCTACTCTTTTTTCGGCGGCGGATTCTTCAAGCTGGCAGGCAAGTCCTCTGTACGTAGACTTCTTGCCTCTCCGGGGTTACCCCGGGGTTGGTTCCTGATGGTGGCAAAATCGTCCCACGAGCGGGTCTGCACGAGGTGCAGTGCGGCTCGTGGACAACGCGACTGGTTGGAGAATCTCGCTGCTTTCCATGGTCGGATTTCGATAAGCCTATGACGCCTCGGGATCAAGTCGCGGAAGGGCTTGCCGACGCCTTGCTTGCCGGACCTTCAAGCGTTGACGATCTAGCCGCGAGGGCAGCGGAAGCGCTTGGCCGGAAACATCGCTGGATACGGCCATTCGCCAGGAGGGTATTCAAGCGATTCGGTGCAGCGCTTGCTCACGCCCAGCGTGGGGAACTGATCGGCTTCATCCAGACCGATCCCGGTTATTGCAAGGCCTGGAAGGCTGCCGGAAAACTCCGCATCCGCCGCTATTTTTTCGGCGTGCCGTCCATGGGGCCGCGCCCCGGCGCATTGGCCCGATGTGTCCTTCCTGAACTCCCCACGTCGGCAGACCTGGCCGCGTGGCTAGGCATCACCATTCCCGAACTGGAGTGGTATGCAGACCTGCGCGGCATGATCGGCTCATCCGACGGAGCCCTTTGCCACTATCACTACAAATGGATACCCAAGCGGCACGGTGACTACCGCCTGATCGAGAGTCCCAAGCCCAGGTTGTCCGCGATCCAGACCAGGATCCTGCGCGAAATTCTCGATCTCATCCCCACGCACGAGGCGGCGCATGGCTTTCGTCGCGGCCGCTCCTGCCTGACCTATGTCGCGCCACACGTAGGAAAACTCGTCGTGTTGCGCATGGATTTGCACAATTTCTTCGGCAGCATACCGTTCGCACGCATCAATGCCCTCTTCAAAACCCTCGGCTATCCGGAAGAAACCGCCAAATATCTGGCAGGGTTGTGCACCAATCGTCTGCCTGCTCGCGTCGCCCTGAAGATTCCCGGCGCCGATCCCGGATTTGTATTGCCCTGGCCCGAGTGCAAGAAACTCAACGAGCGCCATCTCCCACAGGGAGCGCCGACCTCCCCCGCACTGGCCAACTTATGCGCGTTGCATCTCGATTTCCGGCTGGCCGCGCTGGCCAGCAAGGTGAATGCCGATTACACGCGTTACGCGGACGATCTTGCGTTCTCAGGCAATGAAGGGGTGCGCCGCAAAATCGGGGATCTCAGCACGACCATCGCCGCTATCGCACTGGCGGAGGGGTTCGAGGTGAATTTTCGAAAGACGCGCGCCATGCACAAAAGCGACCGTCAGATCTTGACCGGCATCGTGGTAAACGAAAGAGTCAACATGCAGCGCAATGAGTATGATCGCCTGAAAGCAACCTTGTACAACTGCCTGCGCTTCGATCCGGATTCGCAGAACAGAGAGGGGCATCGCGACTTCCAAGCGCATCTCCTGGGACGGGTCAATCATTTGAAGAACCTGAACCAGCGGCGTGGGGCCAAACTCCAGGCGCTTCTGGAACGCGTAGAGTGGCAAGCCGGCGCGGGATAGACGGGATGAGCGTTTGCTTCGTGACCGCGAGTTCCTGCCGCATCGGCGCGCCCGGTGGCCGGGAACGACAATTCCCTGTTATCGTCGATGCAGCCTACTCATAGATGAATTCAGGAGTGTCGTGATGACGATAAACACAATTGCGGATTGGCATCGCGTGGTGAAGACCAGGGATGTCGCCGGATTGAACACGCTCCTGGCCGATAACGTCGTGTTCCATTCTCCGGTCGTGCATACGCCCCAGGTCGGGAAGGCGGCCACGCGCCTGTATCTGGCCGCGGCGCTCGGCGTCTTCTTCAACGAATCGTTCCGGTATGTTCGTGAGATCATCGCTGGCAACGACGCGGTTCTGGAATTCGTGGTCGAGATCGACGGCATCAGTGTGAATGGCGTCGACATGATCACCTGGGATGCCGAGGGGAAGATCGTGGACTTCAAGGTCATGCTGCGCCCGCTCAAGGCCATCAATCTGATTCACCAGAAGATGGGGGCGATGCTGCAGCAGGCGCGGCCCGGATGAAACGAAGTGAAATCCGGGGCTTTGAATACCGGCGTGGTATGGGTATAGACTAAAAACAAATCGGGCATACGGGCGTAGAGACTCGTTGCAGATGCTCTTGGGGAACGGTTGGGGGCGGGCGGGGTGGCTTGGTCAAAATCCTTTTGCGTGCTGTCGGCAACGGCGGCGATTCTCTGCGTGGCCGCTTGCGCCGCACGGGAGGTGACGCCGGTTGCCATGTCGCAGGCAGGCGATGAGCAACTGAATTGCACGCAGCTCAACAACCAACTCGCCGCGAATGCCCGGGATGTGCGCGAACTGCTCAAGCAGGACAAAGCGGTGGAGCGAACGAACGTCGTGGCCGGGGTACTGCCCCTTCCGATGTTGATGGATTTTTCCAACGAGGAGCAGGTGAAAGCAAGGGCGCTCCTGGACCGCAATGAAAAACTTAATTATCTCGCCAAAACAAAGGGGTGCGGTGGACCATGATTGATTCGAAGCTAGCTGTTTTCAGGCTGGGGTTGGGTGTCTGCATGCTTGCGTGCGCCGGCTTGAGCGGGTGCGCCACGCCTGCCGATCCGTCCCACATGGCCGTCGCGGCGGCATCGGCCGATACCAATTTCCCTCCGGCATTGCATCAGGCCATGTGCATTCGGACCGTGAGCGGTGGGGAGGATACGAATCCGCTTTGGCTCTCCAAAGTGAGTAACAAGGATTTCCAGACTGCGCTCATCACTTCGATGGACTCCGCCGGTCTGAGTGCTGCATCGGGTTCCTGCAAGTACCCGGTGGACGTCAACCTGCTCGGACTGTCGCAGCCCAGTATCGGTCTGGACATGAAGGTGACCGTCCACGTGAACTACAAGGTTTACGATACGGCTGGAAATCCCGTGCTTCTGGAGACCCTCAATTCCGCGTATACCGCCACTGTCTCGGATGCATTCGTAGCGGTGACCCGGCTGCGTTTGGCCAATGAAGGCGCGGTGCGCACCAGCATTTCGGACTTCTTCGATAAGCTGAAGGCTGCCAGTCTCTAGTCGTTGCGGCGGATTTGAAGTTTACGTAAGTCGGGTCGTGCTTCGCTTACGGCAGAAGCTCGCAATAGGGCGGGTCACGACCCGCTCTATTGCGTTTCAGACCGCAGCTAGGTTCCCGCCCAGCATCTCGATCAGCCGCCGCTTGGTCGGAATCACCCATTCCCGTTTGAGCTGCGGCGAGAGCAGGCCTTCCGCTTCCAGTTCGTCGCACAGCTTCATCTGGTGCGCCAGGTCGAACAGGTCGAGCTGGCTGGTGAACAGGCCGTCGTCGCCCACTTCGATGAAGGAAATGCCCGGCGTCTGGCGGTAACTGCCGTCGGCGCGCAGTCCGGGACCGCGGTTCCACCAGTGGGTGATGATCAGGTTGTCGCGGGTGGCATAGCGTTCGATCGGAAAGGTCCAGCCTTCCCAGCCCACCCGCATGTCGCGGCCGTAGTGCGTGGCGCGGATCTCTTCGCGGCTGCGCGCTTCCACCAGCATGGTGCCGCCGTACTCGCAGACATAGCGGCAATTCTCCGCGTAGAACGCGTCGGCCAACCAGGACCACTCGTTGCGCCGCGCCGCTTCCTCGAATGCCGCCGTCATCTCGACGGCCCGCGCTTCCAGCCGGGCAGGGGACAGTGCCATCGCCTTCTCCTCGTCGTGTCTTGCAGCGGTCTTCGCCGGTGACGGCGGCTGCGCCGGCCGGGTCCGCTCCTGGCGACGATCTTGTTGGCTGCGGGATGGCGCTACATCGTCCGATCGTACTAGGGGCGCTTGCCTTGATTGGCCGGCGGATCGCTGAACATGAATTCCGTCGCCAGGACCAGGCCCTGTTCCCGCGAGGCTTGTGGCTGGCGCTCTTCCAGTCGCATGTACTGCATGATCCAGCAGGATTCCCAGGAGGCGCCGCTGTCCCTGGAATAGGCCTGTTCGCAACGCGCCGAGGTGCTGCCGATGTGCGACCAGGTCAGGCGCACGCGCACCGGTTGCCCTCCCAGCTCATCGCGCCCTTCGAAAACGCCGGTCCCGTCGTGGAACGCGCCCTGCAGCGGCGACTGCAACAGGCCGCTGGCGCTATCCATGCGGTACAGGCTCCAGCGCCGCATGCGCGGGTCGTAGAGGTGCAGGGTGGTGCCGGTGTACCCGCTGCGTCCGTCCGCCACCAGCTGGTCGATGCAGCCGGTGCCCCGCGGCAGCGGCGTCGTGATGCTGAGCGCTTCGAAAGTCTCCCAGCGTTCCGACTGTTCCAGCCGGCCGGCGAAGCGTACGTTGTGGACGCGATGACGCCCGTTCAGAAAATCGAAATCGCGCGAGCCGTCCCGGACCTGTTCCTGCCGGGCTTCCCGCATCTCTGTCGCCTGGACCACGGGCAATACTCTCCTTGAAGGAACACGTTCTCTTCTTCCCTGACCGCTCCGCCGCGCTTTACATACGTTGCAAAAGGTTGCGCGGCGCGGCGCCGGCTCCGATTGCAGCTTGGATGCAGCCGGCGGGAAATTGGTTTACGGCCGCAAAATCCGGGCTTGTAGGTACCTTATGGTACCGTCCTGGCGCGCCTTGGTCGGCTGTTTGCGGGAAAAGCGGCTCCCGGCAAGGGGCAAGGTCCGGCAGGCCCTGGTTTTGCCGGCAACCCGTCGTTTCGATGGTGGATATTTGCCACCTCCGGGCCGGGCAGCAGGGGAATAGACTGCCCATGTCGTGCGATTCGACGGCATCCGCCGCGGTAGCGGCCGATGCCGCTGAAGGCGAGCTGCAATACCGCCGGGCGGCGCGGCTGTGAAGGCTGCGGAAAATTGCCGGAGGATGCGGGCACGAGTGCTGCATGGCGATTGTCCTGCTGTATAAGCCGCGCCGGTGCGAGGTATTGCGATGTTGAGAATGATTCCCGTGGTGCTGCCCAGCCTGTTCCTGGGCTCGGACCCCGGCGTCCACTACGGCATGTGGATCAAGGTATCCACCACGGTGGTCTGCGACCGCGATTGGTCGGCCATCGCCGTCGCCAGCGCCTACGCCAGCAACGGCGCCGCGGGCGCCCGTGCCGAGCTGGACGAGAGCCACGGCTGCACCACCGCCGCCGGCCTGCTGGTCGGCATCGGCGACCTGGTGTGGTCGCGCAACGGCGTTGCCGTGGTGCGCAACCTGGACCGGGACATCCCCTACGTCATCGTGCTGGCGGATTACGACGAGAGCCGGCGCGACGATCCCTGAAGCGAACGCCGCGCCGTCGGCTCAGGGGTCCGGGACGAAGCGGTTGGGAAAGGGGTTGGGACTGCGCTGCGCCAGGCGCGGTTCGGCGATGATGCCTTGTGCGATCAGCTTGCGGCGCGAATCGTAGAAAATCGAAATGACCTCGTCCGGTACCGCGCTGTCGCGCTCGAAGGTGGTCTCGTAGGCCGCCGAATATTCGCTGCGGCCATGGCCGGTGCCGAGCCGGTCCATCGCTTCCGGCGCCGCCTGGGCCGCGCTGCCGGCCTCGGCAGCCGGCGCGGGCGCGGCACGCGGCCGTGCATCCCGTGACAGTTCCCCGATCTGCATGCAGCAGGGCACCCGCTCGCGGAACAAGGCCACGCCGATCACGCCGACGTCGTCGGGCCGCCCGGTGCGTGCCGCATAGCTGTCCGGCAGCGCGGTGAAGTAGAACGCGGCGACCCGCTGCAGGCTCTTGCGCCAGCCGGCGATCGCCAGCGAGCCGTAGCCATCCAGCACGTAGCCGTCCTGGTCCGGCGCGGCGGTTTCGCCGCTGAGCACATTGACGCCGTCGACGCTGCCCACCGCCAGCAGGCGTGCGCCGCTGTGGCTGCGGATGCGCAGTTCGTATTCGTGGCGCGGCTCGCCCGCCACATAGAGCCGGCCTTCGTGCCGGTACAGTGGGAGCATGATGCCGCTGCTGCGGTCGTAGACCTCGACATCGGCCAGGGTGCCCGCCCGCGCCGGCGGCGCGCAGGCGAAGAGGGCGGCAAGCAACAGCGGCAGCAGGCGGCGCATGGACAACTCCTGGTTTTGGGGGAGCCATCCGTATAAACGCGGCAGTTGCGGAAACGGGGTTAAACGTCCGCCGACGCCCGAACCGCCGCGGCCTCAATCCTCGCCGCTGCCTTCTCCGCCGTCTTCGCGCTTCAGCGCATCGAGCCGCCGCCGCGCTGCCTCGGTGACGGCGGCGTCGAGCTGCTTCTGTTCCCTGGTGCGGCCGAAGCGCACGCGGTTCTCCGCCGCCTGTGCCGCGGCATCGGCACGCGCCTTGCGCTTGCGCGCCTTGTTCAGGTTGATGACTTCGCCCATGTCTGCGCCGCGTCCAGGGAATGCCGCTTATTTTTACGGCATTCCCGCCGCCGGCGCCACGCCCGGCGTTGTGCAGCGGCAGTAGACTGGCCGCACATGGCCACCGACTCCACTATCGCCAATGAAGACCTGCCGCCGCGCCCGCAGCCGCCGCGCGACGAGGACTGCTGCCGCGGCGGCTGCCTGCTCTGCGTCTTCGACCTGTACGAGCGCGACCTCGAACGCTGGGAAGAGCGGGTGGCGCAGATCCGCGCGGAACGCGCCGGAGGCGACACCCGCCCGCAGGGCTAGGCCCGCAGCGGCTAGCGCTGCCCCATGCTGGTATCGCCGAACAGCGCCTTGTACGCGCGCGGCTGCGAGCGCCAATACTGTTTCGGCGCCGCTACCTGGGCGCCCAGCTTCGCGGCGGCGTGCCAGGGCCAGCGCGGGTCGAACAGCATGGCCCGCGCCAGGGCCACCATGTCGGCCTGTCCGGTGGCTACGATCGCCTCCGCCTGCTCCGGCTCGGTGATCATGCCCACGGCGATGGTCGGTATGCCGACCTCGGCCTTGATCCGCTCGGCGAAGGGTACCTGGTAGTTGGGATGCACCGCGATCTGCTGCTGCTGCGACAGGCCGCCGCTGGAGACATGGATGAAATCGCAGCCGCGCCGCTTCAACTCCCGGGCATAGGCCAGCGTCTGTTCCAGGTCCCAGCCGCCTTCGATCCAGTCGGTCGCCGAGACGCGCACCCCCACCGCCTTGCCGGCCGGGAACGCCGCGCGCACCGCCGAGAACACTTCCAGCGGGAAGCGCAGCCGTTTCTCCAGCGAGCCGCCGTAGCCGTCATCGCGACGGTTGGTCAGCGGCGACAGGAACTCGTGCAGCAGGTAGCCGTGGGCCGAGTGCAGTTCCACCGCGTCGAAGCCGAGCCGGTCGGCGCGGCGCGCGGTGGCGGCGAAGGCTTCCCGCACCTGTTCCAGTCCGGCCGCATCCAGCGCCGTCGGCGCGGGCTCGCCCGCCGCCAGCGGCACCGCGGAGGGGGCCAGGGGCTGCCAGCCGCCCTGGCCGGCCGGGATCAGCTGTCCGCCCTCCCAGGGCACGTGGCTCGACGCCTTGCGCCCGGCATGGGCCAGCTGCATCGCCAACCGGATCGGCGAGTACTTGCGGATGGCGGCCACCACCGGCACCAGCGCCTCTTCCGTGGCGTCGGACCACAGGCCCAGGTCACCCGGCGAGATGCGGCCTTCCGGCAGCACGGCGGTGGCCTCGGTGAACAGGATGGCGGCGCCGGACAGGGCCAGGTGCCCGAGGTGCAGCAGGTGCCAGTCGGTGGCCTTGCCGTCCTCGGCGGAGTACTGGCACATCGGCGCGACCGCGATGCGGTTGGCCAGCTCGACCGGGCCCAGCGAATAGGGGGAAAACAGCTTGCTCATGCAGCTCTCCTGGCAGGAATGCGCGCGCACCGGGACGGCGCGCAAGACAAGGTTGGAAGCGATGGACCGCGCAGGCGGAAAATGGTGCCGGGCGCGGGCTGCGCAAGAGGGGGCGGCATAATCCGGGGGTGATCCGCGCCAGTGGGCAAAAACACTTAAAATACCCCCCACGAACGATCGTAATTTCTACAGAGAAATCAAATGGCAGCTGACCTGGAAAACACCCTGTACCTCGAAGTCCCCGCCGGCCGCGTGGTCATCGAGATGCGTCCCGACCTCGCGCCGAAGCATTGTGCGCAGATCAAGGAACTGGTGCGCAAGGGTTTCTACGACGGCATCCCGTTCCATCGCGTGATCGAAGGCTTCATGGTGCAGACCGGCTGCCCGCGCGGCAATGGCACCGGCGGCTCGGGCAAGCACCTGAAGGCGGAGTTCTCCAAGGAGAAGCACCTGCGCGGCGTCTGCTCGATGGCCCGCGCGCAGGACCCGAACTCGGCCGACAGCCAGTTCTTCATCATGCTCGAGAACACGCCCAGCCTCGACGGCCAGTACAGCATCTGGGGCAAGGTGACGTCCGGCATGGAATTCGTCGACGCCATCAAGAAGGGCAGCCCTTCGCGCAACGGCAGCGTCACCGATCCGGACAAGATCGTCAGCTTCAAGGTCGCGGCCGACGTCGCGGCCTGAGGAGACTCCGCATCGCACTGTTGCCAACCGCGTGTTGCGCGGCCAGGTGATGCTGATGTCGATGGCGCCGTAACGCGGCGCGCTATCTCGATCCGCCGGCTGCCGTATTCTCCACGGTTGCCGGCTGGTCGCTGTTGCCCAGCTCCGAGGCGTAGCGCAACTGTGCCACGCCGACCAAGGGATGGGTCAGCGCCGCGTCAGCCGGGGCGCCTTTCACATAGTGGTTGAGGAAGGCCAGGCTGTAGGCCAGGATGGCCCTGCGGTCGGTGGCGTCCGAATTGGTCCAGGCCAGGTGCCCGGCATTGGCGAATTCGACGTAGTACTTCGGCTGCGGCGACTGCTCGTAGCTGCCCTGGGGCTGCGCCACCACCGGCGTGATGGGAAAGTCGTTCTGGCCGCATTCGTACATCACCGGAACGTACAGTCCCGCCAGCGTCTGCTGCACGGTGTAGGGATGGCTGTACGGCGCCAGCGCCAGTACCGCCTTCACCCCCGGCAGCTTCCAGCCCGGCCAGGCACCGGCCAGCCCCAGCGCCGTATAGCCGCCGAGCGAGTGCCCGACCAGGCCCAGGCGCGACCAGTCGGCGCGGTCGCGGAAGCGCTCGTCGTCGTACAGGCCCGCGATCAGGCGCCGCACATCGTCGCCGCGATTGCGGTAGGTCGCCTCGGTCCACTGCTCCGGATGCAGGAACATCATCTCGGTGCCTTCGAACCATGGCGTGGTGCCGCCGTTGCAGGATGCATCGCGGTGATTCGGCGCGAACACGATGTAACCGGCCGCGGCGAAGGCCTCGGTAAGGGAGCGCGACTGCACATCGCAGCCATGCAGGCCGTGGGAGAAGATCAGCACCGGCAGTTTGCCCGGCACCGGTTGATCCGGCGTCCAGGCCGTGACCTGCATGCCCGCCACCTTGAGCGTCTGCTCGCGCGCCTGGGCCGCGCCCATGCAAAGCAAACAAGTCAGCAGGAACAGCAGGCGTAATGGCATCGGTACGAGGCTCTGAAGGCAGGGATCCGCGGCGATTGTCGCCGTCGCGATCTTCATCAGACCGCATCGCCGCGATTTGGTGCCGGTTCAGGCCCGGGGCTTGCGCATCAGCACGAATTCCTCGGCCATGGTCGGATGCACCGCCACGGTGGCGTCGAAGTCGCGTTTGCTCGCGCCCATCGTCACCGCCACCGCCAGTCCCTGCACGATCTCCGGCGCATCCGTCCCGATCATGTGCAGGCCCAGCACCTTGTTGCTGTCCGCATCGACCACCAGTTTCATGTAGCTGCGCTCGTTGCGTCCGGGCAGCACGTTGCGCATCGGCCGGAAGTCGGCTTCGAACACCTGGATGCGATGGCCGTCCTGTACTGCCTGTTCTTCGCTCAGGCCGATGTGGCCCAGCGGCGGCTGCGAGAACACGGCGCTGGCCACGGTGGCGTGGTTGACCGAGCGCGGTACGCCGCCGAATTCGGTATCGACGAAGGCGCGGCCCTCGGCGATCGCCACCGGCGTCAGGTTGAGGCGGTCGGTGACGTCGCCCACGGCGAAGATCGAGGGCACGCTGCTGCGTGAATAGGCATCCACCTTCACCGCGCTGGTCTGCGGATCCAGGGCCACGCCGGCTTGTTCCAGGCCGAGGTTGGCGGTATTGGGCGAGCGCCCCATGGCGTTGAGCACCAGGTCCGCGTGCAGCTGCAGGCCGTCGTTGCCATGGCAGATGTATTCATCGCCCACGCGCTCCAGCCGCACCGGGTGGAAGCCGCGGTGCAGCTCGATGCCGCGGTCTTCCATCGCCTTCGCCAGGCGTTTGCGCAGGTCGCCGTCGAAACCGCGCAAGGGCAGCTCGCCGCGATAGGCCAGCTTCACCGCGCTGCCGAAGCTGTGGTAGATGCCGGCGAATTCCACTCCGATGTAGCCGGAGCCGAGAATCAGCAGGCGCCGCGGCGGCGCGGTCAGCTCCAGCATCTCGGTGGAAGTGACGGCCAGCTCGATGCCGGGAATGTCCGGGCGGTTGGGGGAGCCGCCGGTGGCGATCAGCAGGCGCTGCGCGGTCAGTTTCTCGCCATTGATCTGCACGGTGTGCGGGTCCAGCACCTCGGCGCGTCCGCTCAGCAGCTTCGCGCCGGAGGCCGCCAGCGCCCGCCGGTATTCCAGTTCCAGCCGGTCGATCTCGACATTCTTCGCCGCGGTCAGGCGCGACAGCTCGAACACCGGCGCCTGCGGCAGCTGCCAGCCGTAGCCGCCGGCGTCGGCGAAGGCATCGGCGAACTGCGCGCTGTACATGAAGATCTTCTTCGGCACACAGCCGCGGAGGACGCAGGTGCCGCCGACGCGGCCCGCCTCGCAGATGGCGACCCGCGCGTCCATCGAAGCGGCATAGCGGCTCGCGGACACGCCGCCGGAACCGGCGCCGATGGTGATCAGGTCGTAGTCGTAGGTGGACATGCGCTGGCGTCTGCCTTGTATGGGTTGGTCGGGTGTCGCAGCGATCAAATTGGCGTTCACAGGCTCTAACGCAGGAAATCGGTGATGGCAGCCGCATAGGCCGGGTCGCGGATGATACTGTCGTGACCCGCATGGTCGATGCGGAGGACTTTTGGGGCAGGGGCGAATTTTTCCAGCAGCCGTGCGGTGCTCGCCGCCGGGACGACGCCGTCGTTCTGCGCCTCGAGCACCAGCACCGGGCAGCGCACCTGCGGCGCATAGCGCCAGGACTCGTACTTGTCCTTCAGCATCAGCTGCGCCGGAAAGATCAGGAAACGGGCCTGGGCGATGCGCGCGATGCTGTCGAACGGCGTGACCAGCGCCAGCCGCTCCACCGGGCGCTGCGAAGCCAGCCAGGTGGCGACGCCGCTGCCCAGGCTGCGCCCGACCACGGCGATGTCCTGTTGCCGCGTGCGCACGTCGTCGTAGATCGCCAGCGCATCGCCGAACAGCGCCGCCTCGCTCGGCGTGCCTTCGCTCGCGCCATAGCCGCGGTAGGCCACCAGGTAGACAGTGCGGCCGGCCCCCCAGCGGGCATAGTCCTCGCGCATGTTCTGCACCGCGTCGCCGTTGCCGCCGAAGTAGATCAGGGCGCGGGCCTGGCCCGGGTTCATCACCCAGCCGCGCAGCGTCACGCCCTCGCGTTGCAGTGCGTAGTCGGTCTGCCCTGGCTTCACATGGGTGCCCTGCGGAAAATACAGGAGCGAGCGCTGCTGCAGATCGAGAAGGGCGCCGGCGCCGGCATAGGCCAGGACCAGCAGGCCGGCACTCCAGAGTAGGGTTTTGCGCAGCATCGAAGGCACCATCCAGGCGGGTCTCGTCACGAAAGTTTCAGGTCCGGTACAGGATAATCGACTATCCTGTCGCGCCCCTGTCGCTGGCTGGCACCGCTCGTGCATCACCGATGCGGGCCGCCGGGTGAGCCGCGGCCAGGGAACCCGGATCGTGACACGCGGCTCCAAGGCCGGTGGTAACAACAACTGCGGCACTCTCAGGCGAAAATTTTATGACACGGACGTTGGCGTTTGCGCGCAGCCTGGGCTGCTCCTTGTTGTTTGGACTGGCGGGCTGCGGCAGTTCGTCGCCGGTGTCCCTGCCGGTCACCGGTGCCGCCGACGTGCCCCTGCTGATTCCCACCCCCGGCACCGCCAGCATCGCCGGCACCATCGACCAGGGCGGTGACCAGCGCACCTACATCGGCATCGTGCCCAAGGCGCCGGTCGCCGGCGCCCCCCTGCTGGTGATGCTGCATCCGCTCACCACCACCAATGTGGACATGGCCAACCTGAGCCGCGTCGGGCGCCTGGTGGTCAGCGACGGCGCCGTGGTGGTGCTGCCCCAGGGCGAGAACGAGACCTGGCACGACGATCCCTCGACCACCGGCCCGGACGACGTCGCCTTCATCTCCGCCGTGATCGACCGCATCTCGCAGCAGTACCAGACCGACCCGTCGCGGGTCTACGTGATGGGCTTTTCCCAGGGCGGTTTCATGACCGAACGCCTGGCCTGCGACCTCTCGCCGCGCCTCACCGCCGCCGCCGCGGTGGGTTCCTTGCTGCGCGATACCGTGGCGGCCGCCTGCAATCCCACCAGGCAGATTCCCCTGGCCTTCATCAACGGCACCCTCGACCCGGTCAACAGCTACGGCGGCCAGCCCAACATCGGCACCGAGTCGGCGCCGGCCAACGCCGCCTTCTGGGCGCAGAAGGATGGCTGCTCCACCACTGTACCGACCGTCACCACCCTGCCGGTGACCGTGCTCGACGGCACCTTCATCACGCTGACCGATTACAAGCCCTGCCCCTCGGGCATCGCGGTGAATTTCTACACCGTCAACGGCGGCGGCCATACCTGGCCGGGCTCGCCGTTCCCCAGCAATTTCGGCGTCACCACGCAGAACATGGACGCCACCCTGCAGTTGTGGAAGTTCTTCCAGCAGCCGTCTTGAGCCAGCGATGAGCCTGGGACGGCAAGCGCAGCCGGGTCGCACGGGGCTCAAGACGGACGGCGGGGCTGCACAGCGGTAGTGCGTCGAACCCGCCGCCGATCCCTTCATCCGCCGATCGGATGCGCTCATCACCAAAAGCATTTCCCGCGCCGGCATCCGATTAATCTGCAATCCAGATCAACATCCTCCAGGCGCCGCAGCGTTGCGGCGCTCCTGGCGGGATGCGATGCGCGGGGGATTGCTAGAGATGAATACGGCGAAATTGCGGATCGTTGCCTGCTTTGCGCTGGCCACGGCGGGACTGTCGGCCTGCATGGACAACCGCTACTACGTCAAGACCGACGGCTCGACCGATGTCATGGGCGGCGTGGCGCATCTGGCACCGCCGGTGAAGCCGCCCGAGCCGATCAGCGTCGGCGTCACCTTCAAGTCCGCCGGCAAGGTCTCCCCGTCGGCGGCCGACATCCTGTTCCAGTCGGTCAGCAACGATCTGCGTGCCAAGGGCCAATGGGATGTGCACCGCCTCGGCCGTCCCACCGACGACTTCACGCCGGTGATCACCGCGGTGATCCAGTCGCGCGCCGGCGCCGCCGCGAACCGTACGGTCACGGACGCGATGCAGCGCCTGCTGGTGCTGGTGGAAAACGCGCCTGACCTTTCCGGTGGTACCCAGGTCAACTACTTCATTTCCGGCATGACCTTCGGCCTGCACAGCCTGCACAAGCCCACCGACCGCTACGACGTCACCATCGCCTTCCGCGATGCCATGGGCATGGACCACGTCTACCGCAGCCACCAGGACCTGCTGTTCGCCACCGGCTCCAAGCTGTTCGGCAGCGACGACGAGGGACTGAAAGGCCTCAAGCAGTTCGATAACCCGGTGGCCGCCTTCGACACCATCGTCTCCAACTCCGTCAGCGGCGCGCAGAAGCACAGCATCGCCGTGGGCACGCCGCAACTGGGCAAACCGGATACGCTGCCGCTTCAACCGGCGCAACCCGCCAAGGCTGTCCAGCCCACCCCGCCGGCCAAGCCCGCGGTCAAACCGTGATCGCCCTGCGGAGCTTCGCCCAGGCGCTGTAGGCGCCGTCGATGGCTGGCAGGCGCAGCTGACAAAGCGCGCATCCGGTACTCGAACGCCGCTCAATCGAGGCGCTCGGCAGGCTCGCCCTCATGCGGCTGGGCCGGGCCGCCTGCATCGGCGTTGCGCCAGTCCACGGCGCCGAGGCCGGTGTCCCCCAGCAACGTGAAGAACAGGCTGACCGTCTGCACCGACTGCCGCGTGGTGGCCAGGTCCGGGTAGTGCGCGTCGCGCTTCGAGGCCACGTACTTGAGCGCAAGCGCGCCGCGTCCATAAACCCGCAAGGTAAAGGTGGCGTCGCCGCGCAGGATGTTCTCCGCGCCGCGGTGCTCGGTGGATGCCACGCCGCTGACGTAGTACTCGCGCCCGGTCAATTCCACCTGCGCGCGATCGCCGAAGGTGAGCCGGCCGGAGAGCAGCGCCTGCGGCGTCAGGCCGTAATGGTAGTTACGCTCGCCGCTGCCGTGAATGGTCCCCGCCGCACCGTAGCCCATGCCGCCGAGCGCGGTGCCCTGCAGCGCCACCTTGCGCGAAAGCCATAGCTCGCCGGTCGTGCCGAGCGAGGCCGCCGTGCTGGAGACGCGGTAGATCTGCGGCGCGATGTAGTCGTAGCTGCCGTAAAGCCCCCAGATGCCCCGATAGTTGTCGCCGCTTTCGTAGCTGGTGCCGTAGAGCAGTCCCCGGATCAGGATGTTCTCGAACAGGTTGGCGCTGACCGCGCTGAATTCGAAGTTGAAGTAGTCGAACGGCCGGTCATAGGTATAGCCCGGCTTTCCCGGCAGCCCGTAGGAAAAGGAAAAGTCCCCCGCCGCCTGGGTACGCTTCAGCGTCTGTTGCGCGCTCGGTTCGTCCGGCGTCACATTTGCATTCAGGTTGATGTTGGAGCTCACGTCCGAATTCAGCGTCACGCCGAGGCTCAGGCGTGAGAAATACGCCGGATCGCGACTGGGGAAGATGGTGGAAAAGCGCTCACCGAACATCAGCCGGTTGAAGCCGGTCGAGGGCGACAGCGCCGCCGCGCCCAGTTCGCGCCAGATGCCCGGATGGCCGTCGCCGCCTTCCAGCAGCAGGTTGGCCATGCGGAACAGGGGTTCGCCGAGGAAGGAGCCGGCAAACGTGGTGGTGATCTGGTCGTTGATCGAGGGTGCGCCGGTCTCACCGGCCTCCTCCCACAGCAGGCTACCGGCGGCGGTGTAGCCCAGCGCCTCCCAGTAATTCAGGCCGGCCGAGCGCGCCAGGCCGTTATAGACCGAGCCGCCATAGGGATGCAGAAACTGGTTGGTGGCGAACGGGTCCGTGTCCACCACCCAGCCATGGCTGAAGTTGTGGCTGATGGTCGAAGGCGTGGTGCCGTACACGCTGCGGTCGATGAAGTTGCGATCGTACTGATTCAGCAGCAGCTCGTAGCTGATGATCTCGCCGAGCGGGATCAGGTAACTCTTGCCTTCGTCGGTTACCCAGGAGAGCCGCCGCACCGGCTTCGCATCGGGATCGGATGGCATGCCGGCGCCGTTGGCGGATATCACCGCGGCCGGCGCCTGCTCCTGCGCAAAGGCTTGCATCGGCAACAGAGCGAATCCCAGCAGGCCAAACGATAGCCGGGCAGAAATGCGGGCGCACCTGTATCCAGGCACCCAATCGCGCAAAGGCATGTACATTCCCTGTAGCCTCCAACGTCTTCCCACTGCGCGCCCCGACATCCTGTCGGGAAAATCGCGTCAAGACCGCACTGCAACAAATCAGGCTTCAACCTTTAGGCGCGAGTTGCGGCTAATAGTTCAGCCCGCTGGCGATCCGGGCAGGATCTGTGAGTCGATCGGAGAGCTATAGTGATGTCGCCTGGCACGGAGCCGGCAGCCCGTTTTTCCTGCCGGGTGCTTCATCGACACGGAGAAGATCATGCCCCCAATGTCAGCCTTCCAGCCGTCCCTTGTTGGTTGCACGAACGCTGTTCGCCGTTGCCACGCTCATGCTGCTCGCCAACTGTGGCGGCGGCTCAGGCGGTGATGCCGGCTCTTCTTCGAGCGGGGCGCACGACATTACTCCCTTCCTGTACAGGCAGGGAGTAATGAAGGGAAATTCAGATCCGGGACTTAATCAGAGGCTCCTTAAAGCCGGCGATCAATGATTGTGATCATGATCGTGATCGCAGTGCCCGTCATGGTCGCAACGATCGCGATCATGATCGTGGTGATCACGCTCGTCGCCGCGGGGCGGGCCGCCATCATGGCGGTCGGGCACGAAGATGCAGGCGGAAAGCGGCAGCATGGCCGCAAGCACCAGAACAGTGAGTTTCATCTGAGACTCCATTGATGGATGAGGCGCTGGCGCCGTACCTTACAAACTGCTTGCGCCGGGGTGGGTTCCTTCCGGAGCCAGCCCTATAGCCGCCGCACCACGAAAATGATCAGGACCACAATCAATATCGTTCCGAGAATTCCGCCGCCGAATAACATGTCGCTCTCCTTCGCGTGAGCCGCCTCGCCGGAAGGCGGGGGCACAGCTTCACCATCGCATTGTGGGCCGCCGGCGATCCCTGACGCTGTGCGATAACGAACACAGGGGGAAGTCGCACGAGCTGATTGAAGTCTGCGCGATGGAAGCGCGCCTCACCGCCGGGCAGGGGGTCGGCGAGGTGAAGGCCTATTTCGAAGAAGGCGCCGCCATCCTCGAAGCGATCATGGAAGAAGGGTGGAGGCGGTTCGGTACAGGAGTGGTTCGCTCCATCGGGCAGGCCCATCGACACATGGCTTCAGCTCCGCGCCAATCGACAGCCCGCGTTCCGCTCAACGCCCATTCAGCACATCGAGGAATTTCTGCTCGAACAAGGCTTCGTTGGCGGATGTGCCGTAACGCAGCGGCGCACCGTCCGGCGTCAGTTCGATCCGCCCGCTCGCGGTTCCACTTTGCACCACCGATACCTTGCCGGCGGTGTAGCTCACCACGCCCGCCTGCGTTGCCGCCACGGCCGCCAGCGGATCCCACCAGTAGGCGCTGCCTTCCAGCACACCCACCTGCACCACCGGGTTGTTGGCGATCGCCGCGACCAGCTTTGCCTCCGGCGTGGTCCGGTCCTGGCGCAGCGTCCTGGCGAAGGCCTCGGTCACTGGCACATAGTTGGTCGCATCCAGCGGCAGCAGCGAGATCGCCGGTCCCAGCGCGGCGAACACCGTTTGTGCGGCGGCCGGATCCGCCCAGATATTCAATTCCTGCGTATTGTCGTAGGCGGATGTGGTGGTGCAGCACAGATTGCCCGCCACATGGATGGTGCCGCCCATGATGTACAGCTGGCTCAGCGGCAGCGCCTGGCCGGGGACCGGCGCAAGGGCCGGCAATGCCGCCGCCAGGTCGGTCAACGGGCCGGTAGCCACCAGCACCGCGCGGCCCTGTGCCGCATTGACCATGCGTGCCATCAGTGCCGGCGCCGATTCGGTCGAATGCGCGGACGGCTGCAGGCAACCCGGCAACACGCTTTCCAGCACCAGCTCTACCGCCAGGCGCGTCTCGGGAGGAAAGGCATGTACACCCTTGGTCGTGCTGTCCGCCACCGGCACATTGCCCAGGCCGGATCGTTGCAGGATGCAGCGCGCATGGCGGATCGCACTGCCGGCGTAACCACTGCCGGCACCGGTCACCGTCACCGCCTTCAAATCGATCAGCCCTTTCTTGTGGGCGGCGGCGAGATAGGCGAGGGCGGCGGCATCGTCGAAGTCCATATCCGTATCGAAGATCACCGGCACCGGGCCGCTGCCAAGCTGTGCGGACACTTCCGGTGCAGCGAAGCCCGCCGAAAGTGCCGCTGCTCCGAACAGCAGCGCGCGCGTCCATCTTCCACCGGACTGATTCATCGTCGACGCCCTCTCCCTGAGCAGGAGATCAGCCTAGGCGCCCATGGCGCGCGGGGTAATCCCGCAGAGTGGGGGTATCGCCGGTCGGCCTACGGCGGCGCAGCGGTACGGCAGACCCGGCAGGCCGCCGAGGCCTAAGAGCCTGTAACAGAATGAATCGCACCTGCGTTGCAGTCCAAAATCGGGTCAGGCAAGGCGGAGGCCGCAGCCATGGTGATTCCATGGCTGGGGCTGACAACGATCGCCCGCGACACGGTGCCGCGTCAGCGTGGGTGCGGGAGCGGGCGGAGGCGGCCCCTCCCGCCCCCCCCTCGTTACGCTCGGGCACCGTGTCGGGGCCGCCCTGGCGCGATTTTGGGCGCAACCCTTCGGGACGGGGCCATTTTTGCGCATTGCTGCGCCGGCCAGAGCGCGCCATGGAATCACCATGCCGCACTCTGTCCGACTTGCACTGCGCAAAAATAGCCGCCGTCGCAGGCGCGATTCATTCTGTTACAGGCTCTTACTGCAGAAAATCCTCCGAGCGCCGCCGCAGGCCGTGGTCCACGCCCGGGCGTGGGCGGTAATGCGCATTGGCCAAAGCCGCCTTCTCGCTCAGCGACGCCGCCTGCAATTCGCCATCCGGACGGTTCAACCATTGATAGGCCGCTGCGCTCAGCGCCAATCCCAGCGCGCCGTGCCGCTCCATGCTCAACAGATCCCCGCTTTCCAGCATCTCATGCACCGCCACCCGCAGGTCCGAATCGCGCAGACCGGTAGCCGCCCAGCTGCACGCGATTTCCGGAAAGGGCAGGCAATCCCCCGCCTTGGCCTCGGCGTCCGCGAAGATCCGCAGCAGCGCCAGCCTCAAGGTTTGCGATGAAATGTGCATGACAACCACCCGTGTGCGTGCCGAACCAAGCTGTCCACGCTCATTATCCGTCGCTGCCGCGCCGCCAAGCTGTAGGGAAGACGTACTAAACGCGGTCCAAATCAACCGCAGGGCGACTACCACCTGCCATTCATCGCGATCCCCATCGAAGGACCTTGCCCATCCCGCTTCCGAAGTAACAGCACGCAGGGCGAGTTACGGTACGCGCCGTCTGCGTATCGCGCCTACATCGCCAGGTGAAACCGCACCCCGAAAATCGAAACCGGCCCGCGGTCCCGGTTGTAGGCCGGGTTGTCGACGAACTGGTAATCCACGCTGATCGCCAGGGCCTCGATCACCTGCACCGAGTAATACGTCTCCACGATCTTCTCCAGTCCGTAGTTCGGCAAGCGCCCGTCCCCGATCAGGATGCCCAGGCCGCCGGCGCCGAAGTAATTGCGCGCATCGCTGGAAAGCCCGTTCACCACGCCCGCCAGCCCCACCGTGTCCTTCGGCCGTTGCCAGCGTGTTCCCTTCAGTGACAGCCCCGCCGACACCGAGCGGTTGATCTCCGTGAACTCGAAAGCCTCCTTGCTGCCATCGTTGAGGCTGGCCCGCGCGAACAGTCCCAGGTCCGGCCCCAGCGCCTGCTCCAGGTTCAGCCCCACGCCGGGCCGCGAGCGGTACTGCCGCACCTGCGTCACATCCGGCGTGCCGCCCGTGGCTTGCGCCAGGCTCACCGCATCCGCGTAATCCGCCATCCGCCCGCGATTCAGATAGCCCAGCAGCTTCAGCTTCCCGGCCTGCCCCGCCAAGGTATGCCGCTCCTCCAGTTCCCCGATCAGGGCGAACTGGCTGAAATCCTGCTCCAGCTCGCGGCTGTTCGGCACCCGCGAAAGATCGAACAGCCCGGCCCGCAGCGTCCACCACGACTGCGCCCACTCCGCCGCCACGCCGTACGAATACCCCCAGGCGTCGGCCGCATAGTCGAACGCCCCCGCATCGATCAGCGACCAGTTCAGGAAATCCCCGCGCGGATCATGCGCATACTGGTTCGTGTCGAACACATCGCCCACCGAAAACTTCCCCAGCGTCAGCGTCAGGTTGACCGCCGTGTGCGTGTCGCCCAGCAGGTTCGCATCCGGCGCCACCGTCACCGCCTCTCCGCCCAGGTCGATCACCTGCCGGAAGAACGCCCGGTGCAGACGCAGGTAAGGCGCGTTCGCCCCCACCTTGTACGCCTCCCCGCTGGAAAACCCCGCCAGCCCCAGCGTATCGCTCAGCCCATAGCCCTGATCCACCTCCGGGTTCAGGTAAAAGCCCATGCCGCGCCACAGCCGCACCCCGGCGAACAGCGTCGCGTCCGTCGTCTCATCGTCATGGCTCTCGCCGGACAAACTGTTCGCCCCGCTGTAGGGCGAGCGGAAACCCGGGTGATACTGCGTCACATTCGTTGCCTGCCAATGCAGGCTCCAGCTCTCCGGCGGGGCAGGGACGTCGCCGGCCCATGCCGCGCCGGCAAGCTGCGCCCCGCACAGCGCAAAAACTCCGAGAGCAATGGAAATCCTCCGCCTCGGCACGCGGGTATCTTCAGTCGTCATGACGGACATTCTCGGTAGGACTGCGGCAGATCAAGAAGCGCCCGCCGGCGGCCGAGCCTGGTTCGAACTTCCATGTTCTCCAGACCCACACCGGCCGTGCGGCGCGCGGATTTTAATGCCATCAAACAGCAGAATGAAACCCGCGACTTTTACGGGCGCAATCCGGCTCAGCTGCAGCGGCCAGCCCTTGTCGCCGCCCGCTGCTGCGCGGCGCCAATTGATCCCGCAGGCAAAAAATCCAAGTTAGCGATTGATTAGCTCTCGATAATGGCAATCGACCCGATCCAGGAATCAACTGTCCCCGCGGCAATATTTCCGCGACACGGACCGGCATCCAGATGGGCGAGGCGAGGGAAGCCATGCGGCTTCCATCCACATCCGGTCAGCCAGGGCGCGATCCTTCCGATCGCCACGCCCTCGACCCGGACATCGCCGCCCTCAACCTCGAGCCCATCAGCTACCTCGTCGCCATGGAGCAACCCTGGTCCCTGGAAAAGCTGGACGCCATCGAGCTCGAATACCGCTGCTTCCTGCAACTCGTGCGCGACCGCCCGGACGAAAACATCGTCCCCAGCCGTGACTGCGACACCTACTGGCACGCTCACATCCTGGCGCTCGGCCTCTATCTCGAGCATAGCCAGCAGCTCTTCGGCGCCCCGCTGCTGCATTACCCCTTCTCCGGCCAGCTTGGCCCGGAGGACTTCGCACTCCAGCAGCAACGCTTCCGCAGATGCCGCCAGCTGCATACCGAGTTGATGACCCGGGTGCTCCGCACCCAAAACCGTGACACCACCGGAGAAGAGCATGAAACTGCACACACTGAAGTACCCCAATCGGGCCGACATGTTGGAGCTGCTCAAGGCGCGTGAGGAAGGCGGCTCGTCCGCCACGGCCACGTCCCGCACAGGCAGTGCGATAGGCGCCAGCCGGCCGGAAGCGCCGGTGTGCGCTTCGGTGCCGCCCAACGCGGCGCGCTGAAACGGCGAAAGGCGGGCGCCAGCGCGTCCGCCTTTCTTGAACAGCCCGCATGCGCCCCGGCTACCGGCTGGTGATCGCGGTAGCGCCGCCTCCTGCACCCAGCGTCGCGCGCAGCGGATCGAGCACCCAGGCGGGCGCTTTCTCCTGGGTGAGATGCGCCACCGCGCCCTCCAGCAGGGGCCGCCCCTCCGCCAGCTTCCCCTGCCGTATCAGGATCGTTCCCTTCAGCCCCGCAATCCGCTGCGCCCAGTCGATGGCGGGGTCGACCGAATTCAGCGGCACCGCCCGCAGCTTCACCAGCAGGTTGAAAGCCTCATCCTGCCGTCCCCGATCGGTCAGCGCCGAAGCCAGGTAAAAAGCCGCATCCTGCGTCAGCGCCGCCTCCTCGCCCAGCTTCGCCGCCAGCGCCGCGTGCACGGATTCCAGCATCGGCAAGGCTTCACCGGTCCGGCCCGAGAGATATTGGGAAATCGCCAGCTCGCTCGCCACCCCGAGCGTGGCCGGGGACTGCTCACCGACCGACTGGCGCATGATGGCATAAGCCCGCGTCTGCGCATCGATCGCCGCATCCCACTTTGCCGCATTCTGGTAGACCGTCCCCAAGTAGTTCCACACCAGGCCGGTAATGTAGTTGTCCTGCCCCAGCACCTGTTGCACCTGCCGCAGCGAATCCCTCAGCGCCACTTCCGCCTCGTCGAAGCGCGACAGGTTGCTCAGCGCCATCGCATATTGCACTTGCACCTTCTGCCAGTCCGTGATGCCGATGTTCTCCAGCGAGTACTTCGGCGCCCGTAAGCCCTTCAGCGCCGCGATCGCCTCATCGTTCCGGCCCAGGCGCACATAACACCAGGCCAGCGCCCCCCGGGTGCGCGCCAGCCAGACATCGTCCTCCGCCAGCGCCTGCGCGCGGATGCGCTCCGCCTCTTCGAAATGCGGCAGCGCCTGTTCCGGCTGCATTCTTATCGCGAGGTAATTGCCGCGCGACCACGCCGCCAGCAGGCTCAACCTGGAAGGCGTGTGCAGCCGCTCCCCGGCCGCCGCATCCGCGCGCGCCAGCGTTTCGCCGGCCTCGGCAAAGTGGCCTTCCATGCCCAGCGTACGCGCCAATGCATAGGCGCCCGTGAGAGCGTCGCCATCCGCGCCGGCCTTGCTGTCGGCAAGCCCGGCCACGCCACGTTTCTGGAATGTCTCCGCGCTGGCGTAATCGCTCAAGCCGAAATAAGCCTGGCCGATCGCCAAATCCACCGAAGCCTTCGTCGCCGGGTCATTGCCGAAGCGCCCCTCCAGTCGCCCGGCCGCGCGCGCCAGCAACTCCCGCACCGTCGGGTCGTGCTGCCCACCCGGCCCGCTGGTATCCGCCGCCCCCAGCAGATCGTCGTTCAGGAACTTGTTGATCGCTTCCGCCCGCGTACGCTGCGCCTCCGCCGTCAGGTAAGCCTGCCGGCTCTGCACATACAACCAGGAGCTCACCATCAAGCCGATCGCCATGCTCGCCAGCGCCGCGATCATCCACGGCAGCCGCGCCCGGGCCCGCTTCAAGGCCTCCTGCGCCTGCTGCGCCGCCTGCTCCAGCGCCCGCCGGCTCGCCAGCTCCGCCCGGCGCTCCGGTATCCGGCGCAGCGCGTTCGCCAGCTCGCCCACGCTGTTGAGCCGGTGGCTCGGGTTCCCGTCCGTCGCCGCCGCAATATCCTGCTGCAGCAGCTCGTCCGCCACCTCCCGCTGCCAGCCCGGCACCAGCGGCCGGCGCATATCGCCGACCACCAGCTGGTACAGCAGCAGCCCCAGCGCATACACATCGCTCTGGATCGTCGGCGTCTCGCCCCGCGCCAGCTCCGGCGCCAGGTAAAGCAGCGTGCCGGTCGTGGCCTCGCCCCCAAAACCCTGCGTCATCGTAAAGCCCAGCTGCGTGATGCCCAGATCCTTCAGCCGCCCCGGCTCCAGCAGCTGCCCGCTGCCGAAATCCGACAGCCGCACCTGCCAGCCATCGCCCCGCGCCGCCACCAGCACATTGTCCGGCTTCAGATCCTTGTGCAGCACACCCACGCCGTGCGCCGCCGACACCGCATCCGCAATCTGCAGGAACAGCGCGATCCGCGCCTCCAGGCCCAGGCCCCGCAGCCGGTTCCCCGCGTCCGCCCACATCCGCAGGTTTTCCCCTCCGTCCTCGCACTCCAGGAAGAAAGGCGCCTCCGCGAAATTCCAGTCGATCACCCGCACGATGTCCGGCCGCTCCCCCAGCGCATCGTGCAGCAGCCGGTACAGCGTCGCCTCCCGCTTCAGCGAGAGCAGATGATCCCCGGCCGGGCTGAACTTGTAGATCCGCACCTCGTCCGTCTTCGCATGCCGGGCCCGCCACACCTCGCTGTACTTCGTGCGGCTCAGCAGCTCCCGCAGCACGAAGTTCGGCCGCATCGGCACCGCCATCCCGGATTCCAGCGCCAGCCCGCTGCGCAGCGTGTGCCCCACCACCACCCGCTCCACCCGCCCCTCGAAGCGGTAACCCACGCGGGGCAGGTTCACGATCCGGCGGGCGTCCTTGCCCAGCGCATTGCGCAGCTTGGTCAAGGCCGTGCCGATCACATTGGTTTCAAGATCGCCCGTGTTCTGATACTTCCAGACCGATTGCAGGATCTCCTCGGAAGTCACCACCTCCCCCGGCGTGCGCAGCAGCATCGCCAACAGGGCCAGGGGCTTGGGCTGTATATCCACAGACGCGCCGCCCACCTGCAACTCGAAGCGCGCCTCGTCGAATTCCACATCGCCGAAGCGGTATCGGAAAAGGGTCCCCCCCTCAATCTGCACAGTCAGCAACCCCAGTTCCCATTTTCCAAACCCGCCTCGCCCTGGCCCAAGCCGCATCATCTTTAGACGTCGCTGCCGGTGTCCCCCACCCGCCACGGCGACCCTCGAATACAGGATTAGGATTCACCCCCGCCGGGTTTTGCGCAAATCCGCGGGTTTCCCGCAGCTGCCTCCGGTCGGCGAATAACCAATTCTTAACTTCGCCAAAAGCCATTGATATCAATCTGGTACATCAATATTCCGCCCGGATGCCGCCGCCGGATCCGCGGACTGTCACGGCCTCGCCATGCGGCCTGCTACGGCTCCGCCCGGCCGCATCGTATCGTCGCCCAGCCGGGTTCGCGCAGTGCGGCCCGGCTCAACACGGGTGCCATGGGCACGCAACACAAAACGCATGGGGCGTCGTCGCCACTCTCCATGACGCGGGAATGTTTATGAGTCGCATCATCGAGATGCTTGTCTATGGAATGATTGCCTGCGCGCAGCTCGCCGCGGCCGTAATCCTGCTCGACCACTTCACCCGCGCCGCTGCGCCCAAGCACGCCGCCCAGGCTGCGCTGCAGGTGCAGCCGCCGGGGCAGCCACCGGCCGCAGCCCTCATGCCCGTGGCGCCGCCTGCCGCCTCCGCGGAGCGTCTGCCGCCCACCCGTACCCAAAAGCCGACATCGCGCCGGCCCACCAATTCCCTGTAGTGCCAGGCCCGCTCGATTCGCAACGCCTGCCGATCGGCTGCCCGCCGCACCGCCGGCGCCGGCCCCATGCATTCCCTGCCGGGAGCAAGACATGACTGATCCCGTACTGCTTGAAAGCGCCGTGGCCGACTGGCTGTGGACCGAAGCAAAAGACCTGCTGGTCAGGCCCAAGGGCACCCGCTGGCCGGACTACGAGCTGCGCACGGCGCAAGGCGCCCTCCTGCTGCTGGAGGTCAGCGCCAGAGCGCCGGATGACATCGCCCTCCATCGCCTGACCCGCCGGCTCGGCGCCATCTCCGACCAGCGTGCCCGCTTCCTCCTCCTCACCCCCGAGGCGCCTACCGCGGGCGAGGCGAAGAGGTTCGAAAACGCACTCCGCCACGCGCCCATAAAGGCGCAATGGCTGGCCATCCAGGAGCTGCCCAAATTGCTCGGCAAGCCCTCGCCGGGCCCGTGGAACTCACCCGCCACCTGGTCCCAGCTCCAGGCCAACGCCCTGGTGCAAGGCATCGAGTCCTACAGGGAAGCGCCCATCGGCCCCGCGCCCTATGCCCCGCAGCCCCCGACCACCAGTTTCCAGAGCCTCGCCCGCCAGTTCTCCTACGAAACCATTGCCCGCCTTACCCACACCGCGCATGCCCCGCCGGTCGAGCTGGGCCTGGGCACCCGCCGCGAGAACGTCACCATCGTCCTCTCCGACATCGTCAACTTCTCCAGCATGGTCGCCGCCTCCCGCCCCGACGACCTGCAAGCCCTCATGGGCCAGTACTACCAGCGCGCCCGCCAGGCCGTGTTCGAACACGGCGGCATGCTCGACAAATTCATCGGCGATGCCGTGCTCGCCGTGTTCGGCTATCCGGAGCCCAGAGCCTCCGCGCCGGCCGACGCCATCCGCTTCGCCAACGCCCTCGTCGGCATCGGCCATGAAATCATGGAAGACTGGCAGTCCCAGCTCAACGCCGTCATCTCCACCGGCACCCGCGTCGGCATCGCCACCGGAGACATCTGGCCCATCAACATCGGCCAGCGCGCCGTTGAGATCACCCTGCTGGGCGACACCATCAACCTCGCCGCCCGCCTGGAAAAGAATTGCGAAGTCGACAAACTCCTCATCGACAACCGCACCCGCACCGCCGCCCTGCGCACCGATGCCGACTTCATCGCCGGCCTGTGCCTGCGGGATCTGGTGATCCCCGCACAGGATGTGAAAGGGCAGGCGTTTGCGGTGCGGGCGTGGAAGACATCTTAAAGGGCAGCGGGGGCAATAAAGCTGAGCTCCCGATTTTCTCAGCTTTTAATCCTATCCAATCAACTGTTCGGACGAGGGCTTCGGTGTTTTGCGTCGTGGTCTAGATGCTCGTGTCGGCTGCAAAGAAGGTGGCTTTGATGCAAGCGCCGACTCGATTAGTCGTTTTGCAAATAATTCCTTCAAAAGGAAATTAAAGCCCCGACTGCTAAACCAAAATCCAATGAGAGCGCTTCCTGAAATGATGGCAATGGAAGTGAACCGAACTTGATCCTCTGGCGAGGGTTTGCCATGAAGCCAATAGTTGACAATAAAGAGTAGCGACGCGCTTACGAATATAAATGCTCCGACCAGAGCAAAGCAGAAGAAAGCGAAAGCGAATGTAGCAACTAGCGATTGTCCAGTTCTGCTCTCCTGGAAGGAGTCGATGGTTCGGAGAATCTTGTGTGCCCAGTTCTGTCCCTTGGCTACGAAGCGTTTGTAGCTGTTGATTTCTGGATCAAAAACCAAGGCGTCGCCAGCTATCTTTCGTCGATACAGGTATAAAAAGACATCGTCCCTGCTCGTTAGAAAGCGAGATTCCGATATCGAAACTTCGATATCTAAAAAATCGCTGAGAATGGCTGCGAGATGTAGTTCGCTGAGCTTGTCGCTTTTACGTCCTGCTCCCACCAACTTTTCTGCTAGATCAGCCCATTTCTTGCTCCGAAACCAGCGATTGGAAGCAACATTTGAGGCCCGAAGAATTGTTCCGATGGGTATGTTCATTTGCCTTGGGCAATTTAATTATTGAGTCTTGCATAAATAGTTGAAGCACTACAGTGGCAGCTCAGCTTGGGTCCAAAAGGCAGTGACAAGGGTGGATCGTCGCTGCATGGACTGGAGCCTGCGGCGTGCATATCGGCTAAGTTGGCCCAGATTGGACGGACAGAAGTTGCCCAGCTCGCGATGTTTCAGATGTCCCCAGATGTATTCGACCGGGTTGAGCTCTGGCGCGTAGGCAGGCATGACTTCGAGTTGAATGGCGCCATTGAGGCTGTCCACGTACTGACGTACCAAGCGGCTCTTGTGCACTGGCAGGCCGTCCCAGACGATCAGCAATTTGCGCTTGATCTGGCGCCGGAG
>NZ_JONR01000044.1 GCF_000711955.1 Nevskia soli DSM 19509 | reverse complement strand
CTCCGGCGCCAGATCAAGCGCAAATTGCTGATCGTCTGGGACGGCCTGCCAGTGCACAAGAGCCGCTTGGTACGTCAGTACGTGGACAGCCTCAATGGCGCCATTCAACTCGAAGTCATGCCTGCCTACGCGCCAGAGCTCAACCCGGTCGAATACATCTGGGGACATCTGAAACATCGCGAGCTGGGCAACTTCTGTCCGTCCAATCTGGGCCAACTTAGCCGATATGCACGCCGCAGGCTCCAGTCCATGCAGCGACGATCCACCCTTGTCACTGCCTTTTGGACCCAAGCTGAGCTGCCACTGTAGTGCTTCAACTATTTATGCAAGACTCAATAATACGTTATCCGCCAGGCCATGCTTCGCAGATGGCATCGCGTATGCCGTGGCCGGTGAAATTTGTCTGGTATCCCACAGATCGGGCACGAGCAAGCTGGTGAAATTGCGTCATCGATATACGTAAGCGATCGCTGCAACTTAGATCTAAGGGGTCATGAGGGTGGAACTTCGCCCTTGCGGTTCATGCTTTCTGGGTTATCCGTTGCGGCCATCCCGGCGAGTATCGGCTTCAATATGCAACCGGATCGGCAAGGGCCGGTATGCACAGATTTCAATGCCTTGTCCAACATCACCAAAGCGTCGTCGATTCGAGGTTGAGCTGGACTTGACTGATATGCATAGACTTGAGAACAAAGAGGGCTCGCACTCGCTCCAGATGAGAATCGGCACCGATCTGATGCGGGTGGACGATGTTTCAGAATCCATCCGGAGGTTCGGTGCGAACTATCTGCATCGCGTCTATACCGAGATGGAATTGGACTACTGCTTTGGTAGCAGCGCAGAAATGCCGCGGCGTCTGGCGGCACGCTTTGCAGCCAAGGAGGCCACTCTCAAGGTGCTTCGACCGCACCGGCACTGGCTGGACTGGCGCGATATCGAGATACTCAAGACGCCCGGAGGCTGGTGCGAACTGCGCCTGCACCGAGTTGCCAGCCATCTGGCACAGCAGTGCGGACTGGACTCGCTTTGCGTAAGCCTGAGCCACGAATCCGAATACGCTGTTGCGGTTGTTGCAGCCACCATCCAACGGAGCAGAGTGTGAGCATAACCGACATCATCTTACGCACCCTGGCCGAACATGGACGTCTCGCCGCGGACCGGTCGTTGATCGACGATCACACCGATCTCTATCAGGCGGGCCTGACCTCCCATGCGAGCGTCAACGTCATGCTCGCACTGGAAGGACTGTTCGATATTGAGTTTCCGGACCGGATGCTGAGACGCGGTGTTTTTCGAAGCGTCTCGAGCATCCGGCAAGCGATCGAGGAGCTGACAGCTGGCGCCGCCTCGCCCCCCCAATTGACTGGAGAGCTAAAGTGACACAAAGCACAAGCAGCAGGGCAGCGGTTCTCATCGCCCATTGCATTGGCGAGGAAGTAGCCTCTAAACACGCGGATGATGTCGACAAGCACGCTCGATTTCCGCAGCAGGCCATCGATGCACTCAGGGAAGCCAGGCTGCTCTCGGCCCTGGTGCCTAAAGATCTAGGTGGTGCAGGAATGACAATGACGGAAATGTCCGAGGTTTGCGCCGCCCTTGGACAGTATTGCGCGTCGACCGCAATGGTCTTCGCCATGCACCAGATCCAGGTGGCCTGCATTGTCCGCCACGGACTCGGATCCCAGATGTTCCGTGACTACTGTGCGGAGCTGGTCGAACGGCAGATGTTGTTGGCCTCCGCCACATCCGAAGTCGGGGTCGGTGGCGACACGCGTTCAAGCATTTGCGCCGTTGAAGTGGCCGACGGAATATTCACCCTCAACAAGGATGCGACAACCGTGTCCTATGGTGCCAATGCGGATGACTTGCTTGTCACCTGCCGTCGCTCGGTCGACGCAGCACGCAGCGATCAAGTGGTCGTTCTGGCACGCAGGGGGCAGTACCGCCTGGACCAGACCACCAACTGGGACACGCTCGGAATGCGCGGGACGTGCAGCCCGGGATACAGGCTTAGCTCAAGCGGACCGGCCGCACAGATCCTGCCCGGATCGTTTGCCGACGCCTCGAGTCACACCATGGTGCCTTATTCACACATCCTTTGGTCGAGCCTGTGGCTGGGGATTGCCACGGATGCCGTAACCCGCGCTGCGCGCTTCGTCCGGGCCGAAGCACGCAGCAAACCGGGAACCACGCCGCCCACGGCCTTGCGCCTGGCCGAAGTATCCAATGATCTGCACACAATGCGCGCAATGGTCCGCGACATGGCGCGCGAATTCACGGACGCCCAGAGCCCCAATGAAGATGCGGAAGCGCTTCTGGGCATGGGCTTCGCGCTGAAAATGAACAATCTCAAGATCGCTTCGTCGACGCTTCTGGTAAAAATCGTGCATCAGGCGCTACTGCTGTGCGGCATCCTCGGCTACAAGAACGATTCTCCCTTCAGCCTGTGCCGTCATCTGCGCGACGCCTACTCGGCGCCGCTGATGATCGGTAATGACCGCATCTTTGCCAAGAATGCATCGATGCTCTTGGTTCACAAGGATGACTGAGGGTCGCCGCCATGCCATTTGATTCCACCACCCTGTACGAAGGGCTCGTCGCGAACGGCCTGATCATCCCCTCCGGAGTGCAGGGTGTATTTGGCCGCAATGCGGTGTTCGAGGAGGTTCTGGAGCGATTCAACGGTCTGATCAGCAGACTTGCACTCAACGACGGTGCGGAAAAGATGACATTCCCACCGATTCTGCCGCGACAGGTGTTCGAGCAGAGCGGCTACATGAAGTCATTCCCCCAACTCGCTATGGGCGTAACCAGTTTCTGCGGCTGCGCTGCGGATCATGGGGAACTGGTCAGGCGCATCGAGGAAAGTGAACCTTATGATGATCTGATGGCGCCTGCCGGTGTGATGCTGATGCCGGCCGCCTGTTACCCAGTGTACCCAAGTCTTGCCGGGACTTTGCCGCATGGCGGCCGTCTTTTTGATATGACCCATTGGGTATTTCGCCACGAGCCTTCCTCGGAACCGACCCGGATGCAATCCTTTCGGGTGCGCGAATTCGTCCGCGCTGGTTCTCCCGAGACAGTGATCCAATGGCGCGACACTTGGCTGGCACGTGGCTTGGAGCTGCTGCTTTCCCTGGAGCTACCCGCCCGCTCTGAAGTGGCATCCGATCCATTTTTCGGCCGTGGCGGCAGGATGCTGGCAAGCAACCAGCGCGAGCAAAAGCTCAAGTTTGAAGTGGTGATTCCTGTGATCTCCATCGAAAATCCGACCGCTGTGTGCTCATTCAACTATCATCAGGATCACTTCTCGCAGACCTTCGGAATCCTGCAGGCCGATGGACAGCTGGCCCAGACGGCTTGCCTTGGATTTGGATTGGAACGCGTCTGCATGGCCCTGTTCAGACATCACGGCTTCCGGCCTGAGCTCTGGCCTCAGTCCGTGCGGAGCTTGCTCTGGACATGAGAGCCGTCCGCGTGCTGCCCTTGAGTCCGGCAAGCCATGTCGTACACAAACTGCACGGCGGGGATTGCGCATGGCCGGAAAAGAACTGTTATGTGGATGTCTGGATCGAAGTGTTACATGCACTCGGCCTGGAGCCAGCGGCCATGCTTGGCTTTACCGTCAAGCTTGATTTCGAGGGAGATCAGTGGACTTTCTTCAAGCCATCGCCGGGTGACTTGTCCATGCTCTACGGTATTGAAGTCTCCGAGCTGAATGTCTGGCGCGGCGACATCCTGACCCATGCCACGCACCACCTGAGTGAAGGAAAATTGGTGTTCACCGAGGCCGACGCCTACTGGCTGCCGGACACTCAGGGCTCCGACTATCGGCGCCAGCATACCAAAAGCACTATCGTGATCAACGCGCTCGACGTGGCGAGTCGCAAGCTTGGCTATTTCCACAACGGCGGCTACCACGAACTTCATGGCGAGGATTTTAGCCATTTGTTTCGCCAGGATTTCCCGTATGATCCAACGTTCCTTCCGTTGTTTGCGGAGTATGCGCGGCTGGATCGCATAGAACGCCCGTCTTCCGAGGAACTTGTCCGGTTGGCGGTGAATATGCTGCGTGCACACCTGGCACGAGCACCGCTCACCAATCCGGTCAGGCGTTTCGCTGCCCGGTTCCCTGTCGACTTGAAGCAATTGCAACTCGAAGGGCTTGCGCTCTATCACGGTTATGCCTTTGCCACATTGCGGCAACTTGGGTCCGGGTTCGAGTTGACTGCAAGACACCTGCAATGGCTGACATCAATGGGCCAGGATGGGCTGGAGTCGGCGCAGGCAGCGTTCCTCGACATTTCCGAAGGTGCCAAGACGCTGATCATGAAGGCCGCCCGCGCGGTCAACACCCGGAAACCGGTTGATTTCTCCTCCGCTCTGGGCGAAATGGCCGTGGCTTGGGACAGGGCTTTCGACAGTCTCAACGTCTGCTACCGCTGAGTACCTGTCCGCTCATGGCCATCCCCCAAAGCCCTTCCGCCACACAAGGCGCAATCAACCTGGAATCCTGGGAAATGGCGATATTGCCGCCGGGAACCGCACTGGATCCGTCTGGCCTCGCCACGATCCCCGTTGAGTGGTTGCCGGCCGAGGTCCCAGGAACGGCTTTTTCCGCTTTGTTCGCTGCCGGGCGTGCGGATTTCTGCCGGCTTCCGAATCTTGATGCGCAGGATGTCTGGTACCGCTGCCGCTTCGATTATCAGCCTAGGGAAGTGGGTACCCGGCATGCACTGGTATTTGAGGGACTGGCCACACTGGCTGAAGTCTGGCTCAATGATGTGCGCATCCTTGAGTCTTGCAACATGTTCCTGGCTCACGAAGTGGAAGCGAATCCAAACCTGCGCGCCGTCAATGATTTGCTGATCCGCTTCGCTTCCTTGAACGAAGCCCTGGGTGTGCGCCAGCCCCGGCCACGCTGGCGCACGCAGCTGGTGGGGCAGCAGCAGTTGCGCTGGATCCGCACCAGCCTGCTTGGCCACATGCCCGGCTGGGCGCCGGCGACCCCGGCTATCGGTCCGTGGAGGCCGGTTAGTCTCCAGCCCCGCCGCCACTTCGAGTGGGCGGGAGGCGCATTGCGCGCCAATCTGGAAGGGAACACTGGAGTACTTCGCGTCGACGCGCGCCTGCGAACCTGGTCAGATGATGCCTGCATTGCCGGCGCGCGGCTGCACCTTGGAGAACATGCAGTCGATTTGCGGGTCCGAAGAGGCGAGTGCGATATCTGGCAAATCGAGGGCGATATGCGGCTTGACGGCGTGCGACCCTGGTGGCCGCACACTCATGGTGAGCCGACCTTGTATCCGGTGGCGATCACCGTGGATACCGGAGCCGGTAGCGAGGTTCTGGATTTCGGGAAAACCGGGTTTCGCCGGCTTGAACTGCGGTGCGAAGGCGACGACTTCGCATTGAAAGTCAACGGGGTCGACTTGTTCTGCCGTGGTGCCTGCTGGACGGGTACCGACGTCCTCACGCTGACCGCCGGCGAGGCTATAACCCGCGAAACCTTGCTGCTGGCCAAAGAGGCGGGCATGAATATGCTGCGCATAAGCGGCACCATGTTTTACGAGGCCGGCCATTTTTACGCCTTGTGCGATGAACTGGGCATCCTGGTCTGGCAAGACTGGATGTTCGCCAGCATGGACTATCCTTCCCACAGCGAGGCCTTTCTCAGCGGGGTCGAAAGCGAGGCCAGCCAGTTCCTGCATCGCACGCAACTCTCCCCCTGCATCGCAATGCTCTGCGGCAGTAGCGAAGTGGAACAGCAAGCCGCCATGCTGGGTCTAGACCGGTCGCTTTGGCGTAACCAGCTGTTTGGCGAGATTCTGCCGCGCTTGGGCGCGACGATCCGGCCGGATGTACCTTACTGGCCATCCAGCCCTGCCGGTGGAACCCTACCCTTTCAGGTGGATTCCGGCGTTGCGCACTACTTCGGCGTAGGCGCCTATTTGCAGCCGCTGACCGATGCTCGCCGCTGTGGAGTGCGTTTCGCCTCGGAATGCTTGGCCTTCGCCAATGTGCCTGAATCGCAAACCATTGATCAAGTGGTCGGCGACGGAGAGTCCCCGGTGCACCATCCCGCCTGGAAGGCCCGCGTGCCGCGCGATACCGGTGCCGGCTGGGACTTCGAAGATGTCCGCGATCACTATCTAACTGAGCTGTTCGAGGTGGACCCGACCCGCCTGCGACGAGCCGACATGGCCCGCTACCTCGCTTTGAGCCGGGTAGCCAGCGGCGAGGTCATGGCAGCAACTTTCGGCGAATGGCGGCGCGTCGGCTCGCTTTGCGCAGGGGGACTGGTCTGGTTCTTCCGCGATTTTGTGCCGGGACCCGGCTGGGGACTGGTGGATTCCACTGGCCTGCCGAAGGCTCCATGGTACTACCTGAAGCGCGCACTTGCGCCAGTCGCACTGTTCATCATCAATGAAGGCGTGAACGGCCTAGCCCTGCATGCGGTAAACGATCGTGCGTATCCGCTCGCCGCGCGCTTGACCTTGACCCTGTTCCGACATGGCAAGCAACAGGTAGCAGAAGGCACCCAGGATATCGTGATCCCGGCGCGCGGCGGCGTGCAATTGCGCGACAGCGTCGTACTCGGACGGTTTCTCGATTCCGGCTATACCTTCCGCTTTGGGCCGCCCGGCCACGACCTTGTCCATGCGGTGTTGCGTGAAGCGAACACCGGTGAAGTGCTGGGGTCGGATTTCTATTTTCCAATGGGACATGCGTTCGGAGTGCAGCCGGATATCGGGCTGGAGGCGGAAGCGTTGGCAGAGGCCGATGGCAGTTACCAGGTCACGATTCGAAGCCGGCACTTTGCGCAGGCAGTGTGCATCGATGCGCCTGGATTCCGTCCGAGTCACAACTACTTTCATCTGGCGCCCGGTGGAGCGCAGCAGTTGAAGCTTCTGCAGCATCGGCCTGGCGCCAGGCTACAGGCCAGCATTTCGGCGCTCAATTGTGCGAAACACATGACGCTGCTGTCGCGGGTGGTGGAGCTTCAAGCGTGAATATGCCAGAACAGAGCCGCGCAGTCGAAATGCGCAATGCCATTCCGGTGGTGTTCGGAGAGACGGGGCGCCAATTGTTCGGCTGGTTTCATCCTGCCGGCGGCGGCAGCGGCACGACGCGCGATTGCGCGGTGGTCATGTGCAACCCGCTCGGCTACGACGCGATCTGTGCCCATGCGCACTATCGCGTGCTGGCACAACAACTCGCCGCCGCCGGGTTCGCGGTTCTCCGTTTCGACCATCATGGCACGGGTAATTCCTCCGGAAGCGACATGGATCCGCACAGGGTTCCAGCCTGGATCGAAGGCATTGTCTTAGCGTCCAGATACGCAAGACAATGCAGTGGTGCAACTCACGTCGCCCTGTTCGGCCTTCGTATGGGAGGCACGCTGTCCTTGGCTGCAGCGGCCGCGCACCGGATCGCAGACAGCGTCATCGCCTGGTCTCCGTTCGCGAGTGGGCAGCTTTACCTGCGCGAAATGCGCGCACTTCGTTCAATGAGCCAGGCCGGTGCCGCAACGTCCAGCGGACAACCTGATATGGATTTTGCGGAAGAGGCGGCAGGATACCTGCTATCCGCTTCTACCGTTTCCGAGCTGGAGGAGTTGAGCCTGCTTACCTGCGATACGGCGCCGGCAGCACGGGTTCTGCTCCTGGCTCGCGACGATATTCCGGAAAGCGACAGGCTGGCCCGGCACTTGCGCAGTTCAGGCTGCGACGTGACTCATATGACTGTACCCGGTTATGCAGGGATGATGCGGGATACATTCGATTCGGTCACCCCCACAGAGGCATTCGAGAAGATCCGCAACTGGCTGGAAGCACTGTATGCACCACGCTTCCTGCCTCTCGTTCAGCCACCAGAGGCATCTCGAAGCCTGGTTGCGGGCCTGCGCGGCGCCGAAGCCAACGTTATGGAAACGCCAGTCCGCTTCGGCCCCGACGCGTCGCTATTTGGCATTGTTTCCAAGCCGGTCCATTTCCACGGCAAGCGCATGGCTACGGGTGTGATCTTCGTCAGTGTCGGCTCCAACGTCCATGTCGGTCCGAATCGCATGCATGTCAGGCAAGCCCGCGCACTCGCCTCGATGGGATTTGTTGCCCTGCGCATGGACATCGGCGGCGTAGGTGAAAGTCCGCCTGGAAAAGGGCATCGTGCGAATCACATATACGGCATTCATTCGGTTGCCGACGTCAGGGACGCCATGCGTTTCTTGCAAGAGCGATATTCTGTTCAGCGGATCGTTCTGGTGGGCTTGTGCTCCGGAGCCTATCTCGCATTTCATTCTGCGATTGCGGATTCCAACATTATGAGCATCGTGCTCATCAACCCGCAAACGTTCAGTTGGCGTGAGGGCGATTCACTGCAGCTGCGGACGCGGCAGTCCATTAGGGCCATGAGTTTCTATCGACGCCGGGTATTTCACCTCGGCACATGGTTACGCCTCCTTGGAGGACGTGTCAGTGCACGGCGCATCATTAGCGGAGTTATCGCCGCCCAAGGACGAAGAATCGGACTGCGCTGGTCCGGCTGGTTCGCCACAGATGCCGCCGAGGAGAACGAATCCTCAGGCTTGGACGTTCGCAGCACATTTCGCACCCTCTTGCGACGCAGCGTCGATATTCTGCTGATCTACAGTGCCGACGACGGAGGCCTCAACGAAATGGAGGCCCATCTCGGGGCGAACGCCTCAGCGCTCCGTACGCACGACAACTTCAGCATCAAAATCGTCGATGGGGCGGATCATACCTTTACTCCCCTATGGGCACAGCGTCGGCTGTTCGACCTGGTCACCCAGCACATCGTTCGTCTTTACGGCTAGAACCCTCATGACCGAAACTATCCAGCCCGCGGCAATACTGATGGATCGCATCAATCGCGATGCATGGCGCACGCCGGACTCGGTGCAATGGTTCGCGAAACTTGAGGGCTGGACCGACGCGGGCGAGCGTGCCGCCTTGGAACGCATCGCGGCAGAGACCACGGGATTGCCGATTCTCGATCTTGGTGTCGGCGGCGGGCGAACGGTTCCCTTGTTGCGCGCGATCAGCTCCGATTACATCGCAATCGACTATACCCCGGAGTTGGTCGCCGCATGCAAGGAGCGATTTCCGGACGTCGATGTACGATGCGGCGACGCGCGTGATCTCTCCGCATTCGCCGACCAGTCTTTCGCGCTGGTGGTATTCAGCTTCAACGGCATCGATGCCGTCAATCCCGACGACCGCATGCGAATCCTGCGCGAGGCGCATCGCGTGTTGAGAAAGGATGGAGTGCTTCTGTTCTCCACTCACAACAAACTGGGGCCGTGCCACGGCGAGCGCTTTCAGCTTGGCGTGTATCCGACGCGAAATCCCTTCAAGCTGGCCTGGCGGCTCATTCGCGCCTTGGCGCGCAGCCTCCGCACCATCGCCAACTACCGGCGGTATTCCCGCCTGAACCTGCGCGCCGAAGGCTATTCGATCATGAACGCGGCAGCGCATAACCACGGCATCCTTATTCACTACATTACCCTGGAAAGGCAGTGCGAGCAGCTTGCGGCAGTGGGTTTTCGGCCGGATCCCGAAATTTACGGCGATCTCGGTGAACAATTCACCTCTCAGCGCGGCGATACAAGTCGTACGGCATGGTTTCACTTTCTTGCGCGCAAATCCTGACCCGGCAACATTCCCTCTGTATCATGCGTGTTGCGCGTTGGTTCATCCACCGCTTCATCCTGGACAATCAGGCCGAGCCTTGATGCCATTACCTTCATGAACTCCGGGGCTTACATAAATAAACACGATCGGCGACGATCGAACATGCGTTCCTCATATTTTGCGGGCCACATCCCGACAACAGGCATCGCGGAGAATCTCATGCAAATCGCCCCCTCAACCATCAAACAGGCGATACACCGGATCCTACGGGAACGACGCCTCCGCATAGGTAGTTGCATTACCTTGGATCACCTGCGCCTCGAATGGATGGGCACTGGCTTGCGCGACAGCGATCTCATTGACGGTCTGAACACGCTGCGCGACGAACGTTATGTTTCCCTTCGAGACGAGCGTACCGAGTGCGTGGTAACCATCCTGCGGCGCCAACCCCTAATGCAGCCACTGGCTCTCAACGAATTGGCAACATTGAATCGAGTCGGCAAGAGGCGCCGCTACGGAGTTTCCGGGGTTGAGCGGCGCAAAGAATCCATTTTCTGAATCTGAAGATGTCTTCGCCTCGTAGCGCCGCATTTCGCCACAATTATTATAGGACGCCATGACAGCTACAGAGCGAAGAACTGACAGCCGCACGAGTTTCCCGCCAAGTTCAAGGCCGGCAATTGCCCACTCCGGCAAGGTCTTTAACGTGCTGGACATGAGCAAAACGGGCCTGAGTTTTGCAGCGCCCAGCAAGTCACCGTTCGCCGTAGGAGACAAGTTCAGCGGAATGCTGATTCTGCACGGCGGCGTCCGCAGGCCGATTATGGGTTGCGTTGTTCGAGTAAATCGAAAGTGTGTGGCGTTGCGCCTCCTGCGCCCGCTGGGGCTCGTTTCGCCTGAGACCGCTCGCGTCGAATAGAGCGGCGTAACCTCGCGTTTGACAGAAAGCGGGCTAGCAGGCGAGGCTCAAAGGCCCCTATGCCTTGCCATAATTGCAAGCGTATCCGGCTTTTTCAAACCACACACGGGCTTTTCCGCTTCATCTTTGGCGAAAGCCCTCGCTGTCCTGCAAGAAGCCAGCGAGGGCGTATTCTTTATCCGATCATCAGATGGTCCACCACCTGCAGCACGCCTGGAGCCGCCCAGGTGGCGTTCTTCACCAGCCGGTGCTCCGCCAGGGAATGCACCTTTCCTTCTAGCGTCACTGTGCTGTGGTCTACCAGAACCTTGATTCCCTTCACGTCGAAATGTGCCGCGCGTTGCAGGGCGGCTTCAATCTTGGTCTTCACATTGGCCGGCGACACCTTCTGTTTGAGCTGGATCAGATTGATCACGCCCTTAACCCCGATCAGGCTCCGCACCGCCGTTTCAGCATTGGTGCGCTGATAGTTCCAGTCCACGTCCCCGGATAGCGTGATCCAGCCACCATCCACCTTCACCTTGATCAACTCGTACGGGATGGAGGCGTTCCAGCGCAGGGCGTCAGTGGCCGCCTGTGCGATATCGCCGTCGGTGCGGTGACTCGAGCCCGGCAGCTTGACGTCGATCTCCACCGCCACCCCCTTGACCCCGGCGACACGCTGTGCGGCCCTTTCAGCGGCCAGCTTCTCCGGATAGCTGTGCAGGTGCCCGGCCAGGGTGACGATGCCGTTCCTGACCTCGACGCCGATACTGGCGGACTCGACCTCCGGATCCCAATCCAGCTCGGTTTCCACATCCTTCTTCAATTGCACATCGGTTTTCATATCGCATTTCTCCTTGGATTGAATCGCGGTGTTTTACGTACGCCGCTGCGCTTCGATGTTCTGTTGATGGCGCACCAGTTGTGGCACGCGCCCAACGGCTTCTGCCAACAGATCGAGAACATCATCCGCTGCCAAAATTCCCATAAGCGCGCCGGTCGCACCGACCACCGGAATGCGGCGTACACCTTCGCTGCGCATACGGTCAAGGGTATCCAGCAACTCATCGTCCCAGCCCGCTGTAACGAGGTCGGAACTCATGATGTCACCGACCGTAATCCCACTCGCAGGCGCTTCCTCCGCCAGAATTTCGACCACCAGATCCCGATCAGTGACCATTCCCACCGGCCTTGCCGTCCCGCCATCCGGATCGACCACGACAAGTGCTCCCACGTGGAATTCACGCATCAGCTGCGCCGCTTCCACAATGCTGGTACTGCGCTGCGCGATGACCACGCTCGTGTTGCAACATTCTCCTACACGCATGGATATTCCTCCGTTAGAAAGGTGTTCAGTACAAACACCAAAAACCCCTTGATTGTTGAGAATCCACCCATAGCCATTTGCCTACATTGATCTGTATCAATGCCACGCCAATATGCGATGACACAATAAATGTTGTGAATCACTCACCACGGCTTATTTGGGGCTTACCGCCGTTCTATAGATGATTTGCACGTCGCGACCGAGCGCTGCTGGAGGCGTCGCCTCCAAGCCGACTAACCAAGGCGTCGAGAGAGGGCGTATTCGGACAAAACGAAAATGCTGTCCCGGATATTTCACCGTGAATCAACACTGCATCGCACTGTTGCGTGTGGGCGCAATGGTTGCAGGCTGCAAGCTCCCTCCGCAGTTCCGCGATGGAAGAACGGGTCAGATAGGACTCCCGATCGATTGACCCGGTATCGTCGCCGACCTTACGCGAAATGGCAGCTTCATATCGGTGTCGGTCAGCGCGATTCAACAATCCTTAATAACGACCATTCGCCAACTTCCCAGCTGCACGGGACACCCCTTCCCCCACAGTCGCCGCTTTTTCCCAGTTTCCCCCCAATGCCACGAACAGGGCGATGGTATCCTGCAGGCGCTGGGCCTTGGTCTCCAGATAAGCAAGCTCGGCCTGTTGTCCCTGGATGTCAGCCAGCAGCACCTGGGTATAGCTGGCCATCCCCGCCGCATAGTTGACCTCGACCAGGTGTCCACTTTCACGCACGGCACCGAGGCGCTGCGTCTGCGCATTGATCGCTTCAGCGTCATGCTGCAGCGCTCGCAGGCTATCCGCGACCTGGGCAAAGGCGGACAACACCGTCTGGCGATATTGGGCCTGGGATTGCTCGTAGGCCGCGACCGCGGCCTTGCGTTGGAACCAAAGGGTGCCTCCTTCGAACAGAGGTGCACTGAGTCCGGCACCGATATCCCACACCGTACCGCTGGATTTGAAAAGGTTATTGGCGCTGGTGCTTTGTGCTCCATAGGATCCGCTCAAACTGATGCTCGGCAACATCGCCGCAGTCGCCACACCGAGGTTGGCACTGGCGATATGCAACTGCGCTTCAGCCGCCAGAATGTCCGGGCGACGAGCCACGAGTTCTGACGGCAGACTAACGGGAATATCCGTCGGCAGGTTCAATTCGGCAAGTTTCGTTTGAGGCGCCGACCACTCGGCCGGAACGTGGCCGGTGAGTGAGGCCAGCAGATCGTTTGCCTGATCCAGCCGTTGCCGTATGGTGGGCATATCTGCTTCGGTAGCGGACAATTGTCCGCGCAAATCGAGAATCGCCGTATATGGTCCGGTTCCCGTTTGGTATTGGATTTCCGCCACCCTGACTTGCTCCCGCATGGTCGCAATCATGTCGCTGGTCACGTCTATTTCGGCGCGATATGCAGCCGCTGCGACCAGGGTATTGGCAACATTTGCAGTGAGCGTAATATAAGTCGCGTTCAAGGTGTCGCGCTGGACATCTACAGCGGCTCGCAGTCCTTCCACGGTGCGCCGTTCACCACCGAACACGTCGAGGGCGTAGCTGACGCTGGCCGAGAGCGTGAACAGGTTGAAGATGCTCGGGGGCAATGTTTCGCCATTCTTGGCCGGTGAGTATTGCTGCCGTGAAACATCGGCGCTTCCATTAAGCTGCGGGAGGAATACTCCCTGGCCGGCGCGCAGGCTGGCCTGGCTTTGCCGCAGGCTGGCCTCGGCGGATTGCAAGGTCGGATTACCGACGACAGCCTGCGCCACCACATCATCCAGCTGCGTCGAGCCGAAGAGCTGCCACCATTGTCCCGGCGTATCGCCCGTCGCCACGAAACGCTGCGATTGCCCGTCAGCCACAGCGGTTTCATGTGGATCCGTCGCGGCGGTGTACCCGGCCACGGATGGCGCACTTGGCGCCACGAAGTCGGGGCCTACCGCGCAACCCGCAACCCCCATCCCCAGAGTAGCCAGGGTGAAAAGACTCAACGACGCGAAGACGCTTCGCCTATAGGGCGCACTCCGGAAAAGAAAGTTTTGTGGCATCGAATGACTGGATCGCATAGCCATCCCCTATTGCGTGCCGATATAGACGTCTACCACCTGGCCAGGGTAGATGCCGAATTCGGCTGGCTTGGTGAAGCTGAATATCACCGGAAGAACGCGCACATCCACGCGCTCGGTTCGCTGATCGGACAGTTCGATCTTGGGCGAGACATACGGCTGGGTACGGACATACTGCAGGGGGATATGGCGGTCGGTACCACGGATGTACATCTGCGCCTTGATTTTCGCCGGGTCCGGCAGACGATGTACCAGAATCTCATCCACAAAACAGCGCACCGCCATCTGTTCCTGCGGACTACCCATGACGATGGCCGGTACCGCGCCCTGGGTATAACTGTCGTAGGTTCCCTGCGAGGCGGATACGTAACTGCCGACCGTGGCGGCAATCGACAGTACCACGCCATCGGACGGTGCCCGTATCAAATACTTGTCGAGCAGTGCCGACGATGAAGCGTATGATTTCTCCAATGCCTCGTACTGTTTTTCCTGATTCCTGATTTCGTAGATCCAGGCACCGGCCTTGATCAGCCGGTACTGACGCCGCGCCACATTCAGATTCTCCGCAGCTGCGGCAGCGGCGTTCTCCGCCGTATCGAGCGTATCCTTGCCAACCGCCTTGGGATCGATCTGATAAGCCCGCCTTTGTTTCTCCAGGGTATCTTGGAGGGTTTTCAGGCTAGCCGTTGCGTACTGTACCTGCGCTTGAGCTACCTCCAGTGTTTCACGGCGAGGTTCCGCCTTCAATTCTTCGAGCGTAGCCAGTGCGGCATCGGCCTGGGCATGCAGTTGCTCGGTGGTGGCTTTCTGCACTGAATCCTCAATTTGCAGCAGCGGCGTTCCCTGTCGCACCACCTGGTTCTCCGCAACAAGAATCCGGCTGACGGCGCCCGACACTTCGGGATAGATGTTGATATTTTCGCCCTGTGCCTGGAAGCTTTCGACAATGCCGTTGGCGTAAATTCCGTCGGCATAGGGATTGGCCGCCGGGTTGAATGCTGGTGGCTGGGCCGGGGCCTGACGACCATAGATATAGGCGCCAACCAGTCCGACCAGGACGCCGATGCCAGCGACGATGAATAGGATTTTATTTCTCATGAGAATCACCATTGCTGTCGATGCGCTTCAATTTGCCATCCTCCATTCTCAGGATTCGGTTGGCGAACTCCGAAATGCGTGCATCGTGGGTCACGATGACGATGCACCGCTTGTCATTGAGGATGTTCTTTTGCACGAAGCTGAGGATGTTCTTGCCGGTATCTCCGTCAAGTGAGGCGGTCGGTTCGTCCATGATCAGGATGTCAGGGCTGCTGACGATGGCCCTGGCGATTGCCACACGCTGCTGCTCACCACCGCTGAGCTTGACGGGAGGCAGGTGTGCGCGCTCCTTGAGGCCGACGATTTCCAGGTACTTCATCGCTTCGGCAATGGATTCGTCCCAGTTGCATTTGCGCAGAATCAGGGGAATTGCCACGTTCTCGACCGTGGTCAACCTCGGAAAAAGATGAAAGTCTTGGAACACGAAGCCGATCCGCTTGAGACGGAATTCGGCAAGTGCGTCGTTGGGCAGATCCCAGATGTCGACGCCTTCGATTTCCACCTTACCCTGGTTCGGACGAAGAATCCCCGAGATCAGGCTGAGCAAGGTAGTTTTGCCGCTGCCCGAGGGGCCAACGATATAGAGCATCTCTCCAAAGTAGGCCTCGAAGGCAACTTCGCGCACGGCGTAGGTGCGGGCTTCCCCATCGCCGAACCACTTGCACAGAGCAGTCGTCTTGATGGCCGTCGCGGGCATATCTAGCCCCGAAAGATGTCGAAGGGCTCGATTCTGAGCACCTTGCGCACACCGATGTAGCTGGAAATTCCGGCAATCACCAGCACCATGAAGAATGCCAGCGCCAGATTGGTAAAGGTGATCATTGCCGCATAGTCCGGCAACCTGAACTTGGCCAGGGCGATCACGGCCGAACACAACCCCACTCCCAACCCATAACCGGTGAGGGCTGTGAAACTGGCCTGAAACAGGATCATGTAGACCAATTCATGGCTTTTTGCGCCAATTGCCTTGAGCGCTCCAAATTTTTCAAGATTTTCCAGGACGAAGGTATAGAAGGTCTGCCCGGAAATCGACAAGCCAACCACAAAGCTCATGACCGTCATCAAAAGGAGATTGACACCCAGGCCGGTCTTAAACATGTAGAAATTGGTGATCTGCTTCATGAATTCTTCCTTGGTCAGGGCCACATAGCCCAATGCCGCGACGTTCTGCTTGATCCGAGCGACGTCGTTTATGTTTTTCGGCTCGACCAGGATGTAGGAGATGGTGAATCTGGACGATGGAATGTATTGAATGGCACGATTGAAGGTCGTGTATAGCGTCGGCACACCGAATAATCCGCTGGTTGCAACCTGGGCGATGCCGACGATCACACCGCGGTTATCGTTCAGTTCGAACTCCGTGCCGCGCTTCGGATTCTCCATCTTTGGATATTCGGAATCCTTGACCACGATGAAGCCGTTCTCGGCAAAAATGTCGGAAATCTGTCCTTCGATCAACTTCGGGCGTCCGAACAGGCTGGTGTCGTCAAGTCCCAACACGTTGACCGCCTGATAGGCGCCGCTGTGCAACCTGACCAGAGCACCGCCCGAATACAGGGGTACTGCATAGCGCACACCCCGGACGCTGCGCACCGCATCAAGCACGTAGTCGGGCATCGGAATGCTGTTGGCAACGGTTTGCACAGCGGGGTCCATCACCCACATATCGGCACCGACATTGATCACGGTTGCGGACGCGCGATTGAGTATTCCTGCAAACAGGGACGTCATCTGCACCATCAGGAACACCGCAAAGGTAATGCCTAGCAACAGAGCAGCGAATTTGGAGCTGTCGTTGACGAGCAACTTGTAGGCAATTTTCAGGATTCCGCGCAAGACACCCTCATTTAGGCTTTCGTACCGCCCCTGTCTATGCCCCCAAAAGAGGTCCGACCAACACAAAGATTATCGATAGCGCATCGGTGTGCCACATTGATCTGTATCAAACGGTAACGACCGGGGGGGCTCGGTAGCCTCCTCAAGGTGTGCCGCAACCAGCGGGCATGCGCCATCGAGTGCGATTTTTTGTCCCTGGCGATCAAAAGGACACACCAGAGCGATTCGACGCTGCGGGCGAGCGCGTCGTTAAAAAGAACGGGGCTTGATATCTGCGACAGCCACAGGCCCTGCAGCGGGCCCCAACGTGACGAACATGTGGTGACGCTCCCCTGCGGTATCAAGCGGGACCCGCACAGTACCCGACACTATCTCAAGAGCCTGTCCATCCATGATTGCGCCAATGATGGATTCAGTGCAGCCACGCGGATTGACTACGTCTATCAGATATTGCGCCCCCCCTGCAGGTGCGCGGAATTCAATCCTGTACTCCGGCCATTCATCGGGCACGCAAGGCTTTAGAACCAGCGTCCGGCCATTTTCCAGGCGAAGCCCGAGCACGGCCTCCAGGGCCACACGATAAGCCAGCGCCGCCGAACCCGTGTACCAGGTCCAGCCGCCGCGACCGATGTGCGGTCTGGCGCCATAGATGTCTGCGGCGATGACGTACGGTTCCACCTTGTAGCGCTCGACCGAACGCTGGTTTTGCGCATGCTGCAGGGGAGCGATCATCGCCAGCCAGGAAGCGGCCCGGTCACGCCAGCCCAGCCGCGCCGCGGCCTCGATCATCCAGCAGGCGGCATGCGTATATTGCCCCCCGTTCTCGCGCACCCCGGCAACATAACCTTTGATATAGCCGGGATCGTCCCGGGTTTTGACGAACGGAGGAGTCAGCAGGCGGATCAAACCGTCGGATGCCGCCACCAGCTGCGACTCCAGTTCCCGCATCGCCTGCACTCCGCGCACTGTCGGGGCCACAGCAGACAACACCGACCAGGCCTGCGACAGCCCATCAATACGGCATTCTCCTGCTTCTCCGGTCCCGAGCGGGGTGCCGTCGTCATAGTAGGCACGCCGATACCACTTGCCATCCCAGCCGGCCCCGTTCAAATGGGTTAGCAACTGCTCGCGATAGGCGACATAACGGGCAAGCCGCCCTGGCTCGCCTCGCTGGCGCACCAATGGAATAAAGGCGTCGAGCAGCACAATGAGGAAGAACCCGAGCCATACGCTTTCACCGCGCCCCTTGTGCCCGACGCGATTCATGCCGTCATTCCAGTCGCCCGCCCCCATCAATGGCAGACCGTGTTCACCCTGCGTCAGCGAGCGGTCCAAAGCTCGGCAGCAGTGCTCATACAAGGTTGCACGGTCGACGGTAATCCCGGCTTTCAGATTGCTCTCTTCCTGGCCTTCGGCGAGCGGTGGAGCGCGTAGGAACGGTACAGGTTCATCCAGGATGGAGAAGTCCCCGGTACGCTCAAGATATTGACCGGCGACATACGGTAGCCACAGCAGATCATCAGAAAACCGGGTGCGAATGCCCCGCTCCATTGGCTCGGCATGCCACCAGTGCAAAACATCCCCTTCGGTAAATTGATGGCGCGCGTGAAGCAGAATCTGCTGGCGCGTCAATTCAGGCCACAACAGGCACAGGTTACCCGCATCTTGCAGCTGATCGCGGTAGCCATACGCCCCACTCGACTGGTAGAAGGCGGTCCGTCCATTGATACGACAGGACAAGGCCTGATAGGGCAGCCAACCGTTGATCATGCGATCGATTGACGTAGATGGCGTGTGCACGCGGATCGCATTCAGCCGCTCTCGCCAGGATTGAACAACCTGATCCAGAGCGGCTGCAACGGCGGCGTTGTCGCGGTAGTTATCCAAAAGGGCGTCCAGCTCTGTTTCGCCCATTGCCTCGCCCAGCAAGATGTTCCAGGTTACCGTTTCGCCGGCCATGAGATCGAAGCGGAGGCGCCTCGCAAAACAGGGGTCGAGCCCGTCCCCGCAACTTCCGTCGAGTCCAGGGCTCCGCAATGCCTGCGGCGCACGGGAGCTGCCGTTTGCGCCGATGAAGCTGCGCCGATCGCAGCAGATATCCTCATCCAGCGCCATGCCCCCTACTACAATCGAGAATGCTACGCCCCCGACGAAGTCTCCCGCGCTGCCGTTGCGGGCACACAGCGCTTTGCCGTGCCGCCAACTCTGCACCGGACTGGGATATTCAGGTTGTCCGCCGAGAACCAGGCGCTGGTATGCATACAGTGACAAATGGCGTTCGTTTGCAGAGTGGTTGGTGATGCGAAGACTGAGGATCTTCACCGGATCATGCTGCGCCACGAACACCGTGGCCTCCTGATCTAGACCGTACCCTACCGAATGGAAGCGCGAATAGCCGAAGCCATGGCGTGCCTCATGCGCTACTGGCGCGGGTGCCGGGCCCGGCATTGGCGACCAGAAGATGCCATTGTCCTCATCCCGCAGATATACGGCCTCCCCGTGAGAATCAAGGACTGGATCATTCGACCAGGGGGTAATGCGATTGGCCTGGCTGTTTCGGCTCCAGGTGCAACCGGCGCCTGTCTCGCTGACCAAACACCCGAAGCGTTTGTTGGCCATGACGTTGACCCAAGGCATAGGGGGCAGATCGAGGGCCCCGTTGCTCCAGGGCGTATGAATGACATATTCCGAACCATCCCCGGTAAATTCGGAGCGTAGAGCGCTGCGCCTCGCGACACCGCGGCGGGTCGCCTTGCGCACCATTGGGCCGGCTCCCATCTCCCTGAGCAGCGGACCGATGCCGATGCGCTTCGACATGGCTCCCAGTACAAAGTCGACTTCCCGGGACTCGCCGGGCTCCAATTCCAGCTGCGTGCGCAAGGACAGAATAGGATCGAGCACATTGCCGACCGTTCCGCTCATGGCGAGCAGCGGTCGCTCCAAGCTTCGTCCTCGTCCGATGAAAACTGCCCGGTCGGTTTCCCAGTCCAGGACGGGGGCACCGATCAAGGCGTGAAAAGCCACCGGCCACGCTTCTTCGGAGGAGCGAGGGCGGCGTTGTGCCACCAAGGCTCCCGAGGCGCGGATCAATGCAGTCTGCACGAATAGTTTTGAGAACGCAGGGTGCGCCAGATCGCCTTGCGGATCCGCCAGAGCGATCTCCACATAACTGGTCAACTCGATACGACGAAGACGTGCGCTGTCGTTGGACAGCCGAACCTTGCGCGTCTCCAGGTTTAACGAAGGGGAAACCGAAATGCGGGTGGTCACGGAGACATCATGGTCCTGGCGAGACACGATGATCTCGTCGGTGCCGCTGCGTACCTCATAACCCTGTCCAGGGACCAGCGTGGGTTGCAAAGTGGCCGACCATAGCTCACCGCTGTCCAGATCGCGGAGATAGATAAAAAAGCCCTGCGTGTCTTCCAGCCGGTCCCCGCACCAACGGCTTATGGCAACACTGTCGAAAGAGGACTGCCCGCCACCTGCTTCGCTCATGCGTAGGCGATAACGTCCATTGCCCAGTTCGCAAAGGGATTTGGTATTCATGTCAATAAGAAGCGCCCAGGCGGAACTTGCAGTTCATCAGCCGACCTTGCTCAATTCAGAATCACGGGCTTGGCATCCGGAGACCCGCCCCTAACGGTGATACTTCTCTTGTCTCTACTTTTCAACAAAAGCGCGCTCCACCACGTAGTCGCCACAAGTTCCTTGCTGTGGAGACATGCTCAGCCCCCAGTCGTTGAGGAGCGCACAGGTATCCTTGAGCATGGACGGACTGCCACAAAGCATGGCGCGGTCGGCTGCGGCATCTAGTGGCGGCAACCCATTGTCGGAGAACAGCTTGCCGTTCCTGATCAGGTCGGTAAGCCTGCCTCGGTTGCGGAATGGCTCCCGTGTAACGGCGGGATAGTAAATAAGCTGACGCCGAACCTGCTCACCGATGAATTCACTGGCAGGTAGTTCGCGCTCGATGAATTCGGCGTAAGCGAGATCGCTTACTTCACGAACACCGTGGACCAGGATAATCTTCTCGAAACGCGCGTAGGCATCAGGGTCCTTGATGATACTCAGGAATGGAGCCAGGCCAGTGCCGGTACTGAACAGATAAAGACGCTTACCGGGGCGCAGATCGTCCAGAACCAGCGTGCCAACGGGTTTTCGGCTAACCAGAATGGGATCGCCGACCTGGACATGCTGCAGGCGCGAGGTCAGCGGGCCGTTCTGCACCTTGATGCTGAAAAATTCCAGGTGTTCCTCGTAGTTGGCGCTGGCAATACTATACGCGCGCATGAGAGGGCGCCCTTCAACCTCCAGGCCGATCATCACAAACTGACCGTTGATGAATCTGAGCGAATCATCGCGGGTGGTCTTGAAGCTGAACAGGCTGCTGTTCCAGTGGCGCACATCGACAACGTGTTCTGTGATGAAGCTTGCCATCGATAGCGCCTCGACGAATTCGCTATACCTTACAGGAACTGCGGTTCCGGAACAGGTTCTCTCGCCTGGAAATAGAGGAGGTCAGGATTTGGCCGTCCAACTACGGCACCAACCGCCGGATTCGGCATGCAGGCAATAGACAAGCCGATCAGGCGATTGGTTGTCGATGTTATGGACAGGCGATATCGCAGCAATTGACATGGATCAATAATGGGCAACGCCTGGGGAACAAGGCTTGAGCCAATCATCTCCAGTTCGCCATATGCTGGATCGCCCCTGGCATAGGCGTCGCAGAGGCCGCGCTGCCGGATTCCGATATTCGATCACGAGCGCCGGTTTGATCCAGATCAACGTCTGGAGCGCTGGGTGGGACTAAAGTGTAAAAAATGAATACCCGTGAGCAGCTCCCGTGAACAATTTAAAGCTGATCGTACTGCTGACGTCGATGGAATCGATTCATTCCGCCGCTTTGGCGCATGCCGAGCGCCTTGCCGCGGCAACTGGAGCCAGGCTGCATATTCTGGTTCCGGTATATTCCAAGATGATAGCTTTCGCGGGCATGCTTAATAGGAAGGGAGCGGCGGAGGCCCGCCTTGGCATGCTGCAGCAGTTTGAGCGACTACTACGACAGGAGGCTGCAGCCATTCAGCTGGAAGGTGTGGAGGTCACCACAGAGCTTTTGTGGGCCAAGCCGAAAGCGTCCGCAGTTCTGAAGAGGATCGATGCACTGAGCCCGGATCTGGTCATCAAGGTCGCCGACCCGGAGCGTTCCGTCTCATGGCCGGGGCGTTCATTGGACCGCGCTCTTCTGCGGCACTGCAGGCAGCCGGTGCTGATCTCGCGGCGGGCATCGGGCATACCACAGCACATCGCAGCCGCCGTAGACATGAATCGACCCTGGCCATACCAAGGGGATATCTCCCGCCACTTGGTGGAAGAGGCAGAATCGCTTGCAGGCATCTACGGGGCCGACCTGCATTTGATTCAGGCCGAACCGGCCGTCGCCGAAGTCGCAACATCGGGCCGCCGGCGTCGTTCCTCCCCTGCCTCACAGATCAAGGATGCATTCGTAAGGCTGGCAGATTCGCACGGAGTCCCGGGGAAACAGCGTCACCGACTGTCCGGTGCAACCGTCCCGGCAATTCTCGACTTCCTCGGCCACAACACCGTCGACATGCTGGTCGTCGGCAACCCGCAGCGTCCGGCCGCACAGCGGTTGCTGTTCGGCAATCATGCCGAGCGTATCAACCTGCACGCTGACTGCGACACCATCACCTTCAGCTCGTGACTTTTTCCGGCACACTTCGGCCTTCGCCCATCGGGGCCTTTCAGAGCTTCGAATAGCCTTCCAGCGCCATGCAGCGGTTCGGACCTTGGGAATGCCGCGCCGAGGGCTCGGAGCCCGGTATTTGCAATGATGCGGGTGTCTTTCGAGCGAGTGAAAGTGGGTTTTTTCAATGGAAATCGCTATCGTTGCACCTGACGCCCGTGCAACTCCCATTGGTTGTTCAACGGGTCCCAGGATAGTGCCCTAGGCAATTGCGAGACAGGTTACAAAATGGTCAAAGCGGGCCAAGAGTTCGGCGTGGAAACATGGCAACGCTTTAAGCGGGTGTTGCGTACGTTTGTTGCTTCCGATGAAGGACACAAAGCCCTCTGGATGCTGGCAGGCCTGATCACTTTTCTGGTCTCGATCAACGCTCTAAACGTTCTCAACAGCTATGTTGGACGCGATTTCATGTCCGCCATAGCGGACAAAAACCTGCCTCGATTCATTACGCGGGCTTGGCTCTATGTAGGTGTTTTCGCGCTTTCCACAGTTGCCGCCGTCATGAGCAGCTATCTGGAGCAAAGACTGGGCCTGCTTTGGAGGGATTGGCAGACACGTCAGCTTCTCTCCCGATATCTTGCCAATCGGGCCTTTTACCGGCTCGAGCTCGAGGGCTATCTGCAGAATCCGGATCAGCGCATCGCCGAGGATGTCCGCAGCTTCACCACGACGACACTTTCATTTGTCCTGATGATGCTCAACGCTGCATTCACAATTGTGGCGTTCTCCGGCGTCCTGTGGTCGATCAGTCCACGGCTCATGATAGCGGCCATAGTCTACGCTCTGGCCGGATCATTCCTGGCGTTTTGGTTAGGGCATCGGCTGGTCGACCTGAATGTCCGGCAACTTGATCGGGAAGCCGACTTCCGCTCGGAATTAATCCAGCTCCGGGAGCATTCCGAGCCTGTCGCGCTTCTCCAGCTGGAGGAGTTTGCACATCGTCGGATACTCAAACGACTGGATTATCTGGTCGCAAATTGGCGTCAGATCATCTCGGTAAACCGCCGCCTGGGCTTCTTCACCAATGGCTATAACTACCTGATCCAGATAGTGCCGGTAATCATCGTTGCGCCGCTTTTCATTCGCGGAGATTTCGAGTTTGGAGTTGTCACCCAATCTGTAATGGCGTTTGCTCAGCTCATGGGCGCATTTTCATTGGCGGTTTCGCAAGTGCAGCCGATCTCTTCCTACGCGGCCACGGTTTCCCGGCTTGACAAGCTCATGACTGCGATTCGCGCCGATGAGGCCGCATTCGAGAAGCCACTGCCTGATCCGCCCGGGAAGCCGAAGCGCATTGCTTACCGACATCTGACACTGTATCGACCTGATGGAGTGTGCTTGATCAAGGACCTGACCATTCAAATAGAACACGGCGCGCGGATGCTCATTACCGGCTCGTCCGGCCACGCAAAAGTAGCGCTATTCAGGGCGACCGCCGGGATGTTCAACTCCATCGAAGGCAGTATCGACCGACCGGATGCGGAGGCAATGATGTTTCTTCCGGAGCGTCCCTATCTGACAAAATGCACCCTGCGCGAGGTTTTGGTTCAACCATCAAAAGAAAATTCCACCCCGGACAGCGAGCTTCTCGATATTCTGCGTCGCTTGCAACTTGACGCCGTGATTGAAGAAGCAGGCGGCCTTGATGTGGATCACGATTGGGCCAATGTGATCGGGATCAGCGAGCAGGCGCGCCTGCTGGTGGCGAGGATCGTCTTGGCCAGGCCGGCGTTTGCTTTTCTGGATCGGTTGAGTACGGCGATGGATAAACTCCATGCCCAAGAGGTGCTGAAGCTTCTTTCAGAACAAAACATTGCATACATTGTGCTCGGGACGTCCGACGACCAGGCAAACAACTTTGACACCGTGCTCGATATTGCCATGGATGGGGCCTGGTCTTTGCAAAAGCTCATCCATTAACACCGAACTGCCGGTTACCGACGGCCATACCGGAGCATTCGTTCGACATGCCCCGATCTCCATGCACAATGCAGGAAATCCAAACGCCAGATGGGGTTCTGTCAGCATCATCGGCCCACCGCGGAACCCAACTTGCAGATTACCGTCGCCTCCCCCGAAGGTATGTACACGGAGTCCCTATCAAAACTGGTCAAGCTGCGTCCATCCAGGGTGACGCTCTGTAACGACTCCGCCAGCGGAGGCCGTAATACGATGCCGGACGAAAGGCCTCCACCGATGGCGAACTCCAGTGTCTCCCGGTCAAGCTTACGCAGGCTATAGCTTAAACTCCCATAAAGCGTAGGCATCCGCTCAACCTTCACGCCCGCCCCTTCAATCCATTCCGGAGCCAAGCCGGCGGCTACAACCATTTTGTGGTCATGCTCGCTTTCATAAGCAAACAGGCTGCGTACGGCAAGCACATATTCAGCGCCAACCCAGGCATGCGGCAAATCCCCCAAGTGCGCTGGCGCGCGATGATCACGCCAGGCAATTTCCGGCCATTGGTTCCACGCTGGTGGACGCCGATCCGACAGATAGAACCTCAAAAGCTCGAGCGCCTCGTCACGACGTCCAAGTCGCACCAGCGCACCAATCACACGAATCTCGTATGGGGTGTAGTTCGGGGCGGAAATCGAACCGCTGCGTTTTCCGCGCCACTGGCTCATATGCAAGGTGAAGGTCCGCTCAAGGGCTTGGCGATCGATCCCCTCCGGCACACCTAGCAGGCCGATCGCACTAGCTGTGGAAGTGGGATCAAAGTCTGCCCATTCGACACTGCAGGGAATGTAGTCGAGGTTATGCTCCCTCCGCGTCTTCTCGATCGAAGCATACAGGCTTGTGGCGAAGCGTACCGACAGAGAGGTCCATGCCCTTTCCTTCTCATCTCGTCCAAGCGCGCGAGCCAGCTTCACCGCGTCGAGCAAGCCGCGTAAAGCCCAGAAATCATCCCAGTAGGAATGAACGGGCTGGGCCAGATAGCCTTCGTGACTGGCGGATATCGGCAGAAGGCCGTCCTTGCCCAGTAGGCGCTCAATGCAACCCACCGCCTTATCCACATAGATCCATGATTCTTTTAGGCTTTCTATATCCGCGGTGAACCCATGGTAGTCCGCAACAAGCGCAATGAATTCACCATGGCTATCATGCTCGATCAGCCAATCCGGCCCATCGCCATCCACGCAACATGGTACGAAGCCATCTGCGCGCTGGTTGGGGGCATACCAGCGAATGAAATCGCGTACCTCTTCGAAACATCCCATTCGCAAGAGAGCCGCCCCCATGACAGCGCCATCGCGAATCCATGATCTGGTATACCGTCGAGGTCCAGGCTGCAACGCCGCGCCATTGCGGTTCACCAGCACATGTGCCGCAGCGGTAAGCGCGGACCGGACGACATCCCCAGCCCAACCCTCGCCCATCCACTGTGATGCCGGAAGCTTTGAATCCCAGTCGAACAGAGCTGCCCTAGAGGAAATCTCCGTAACGTCCGACGTGCACGCTAACACTACTTCACAATGGCCTTTATCACGGCTCGATAGATCAAAAGCCAAAACTGCGGACGCGAATCCGTGTGTGTCATGAACTCCGGCATTCGCCGGCAATTGGCCTTTGGCGAGATACTCCGTGACCACGCCTTCGTCGAAGGCCGCCGCGCCGAATTCGAAGTGCGGGACCATCGGAACAATCGACTCCTTCCCATTAATGCGCACTACACCATCGCATTGCGCAATATCATTTACCGGGCGGAATCCACCCAAGTCATGGAAACGTTGCCAGGGGGGTGTCACTTGAAATGGACGCACCACGACAAAGAGCCTTCCCTCGCATGACCCGTTGGAAATGCTTTCGGCCCGGTACCGAACCTGTAATGTGCCGGACTTCGTGACTTCCCCCTGGATGCTCAGGCGCCAGTCGCCGCTTTCCCAGACCACGGAGGGAAACGGCATCCAGCCATTCCGGAGCCCCTGCGTCGGACTGACATCGGCCCAGGTAAACAGGCGACCATTCACCCATAACATGGGTTCGATCGAAAACGAGCCCGGAAACACCTCCACCATACCTTCTTCGTTGATCAGGGCGCAGGGCGCGCCGTTTGAAGTCCCAATGGGTGTCCACAGGCTTTGCTCACGATATAGCCAACGCGGATACCAGCCGCGCGGCGCAGCCTTTGCGACGTTGTGCCAGAAGGCGTCGACGGATCGTGAATACTCGAACGACTTCACACGAAGCATCGCGCCGTCCGATGGTTCGTCCATATCCAGACGAAGAAAATGGGCTCTCGCTCCCGGGAGGTAGATCTGGCTGGATTTGCCCGCGGCTTTCGAAGCCGCGTGAAGCAACTCCCAGCGGTCCCCGTCAGCGGATCCGAGGATCCTGAAGCCGCGCGTTGGGGCATGCGCCAACCAGTCGATAACCATGCCGCCAATTTGCCGATCGGCTCCAAGATCCAGCGTTATCGAAGGATGTGCGTCACCTGCGCAAGGTCTCCAAATGTCGCCCCCCGGCACTTTCTTCGCTTCAAATCCCGGCATCTCACTTGAAGCCCACGCCGTCCGAACAGCCGGAGCCTGGCGATCTTCAATGCTCAATTCCGAAATCGACAAATATCCGGCTCCGCCCTCGCCTGCCACAATGGCGAATTCGATGGCACCGAGTTCAGCAATGGCTCCCCCGCCGGCGGGGCCCCAAGCGAAATCGATGTCGCGGCTTTCCAGGGTAAACTCCTGCCATTCAGCCGGAGGCTTCAGATCCCTTATTACGTGACGCCACACATTGAGGCCGGTAGGATCCACCAGTTTCAATTCAAGGTGATTTGCGGGCGCCCGACCTCGCAGCTGAAAATGGACAGCAAAGTCCTCTGACATCGTCCGGACCAGTTCACGGCGGGCGATGACATAGCCGCCGCTTCCACCGAAATCGAACGTCATCTGAATTGACCCAACCGGTGCAGATGTCGCCCGCGACAGCGTCAGCTTCGCCTGAGCGGTACTTATTGACCGCCAGGCGGTCAAGTCCGCCAATAGATTCTGGGCGTCATTCATATGAATCGCAGAAAAGCTCGGACCTTGCGGTGGCACACTTGACATTATCGCATCCTATAACTTGCGTATACGAGGCCACTTGATGTGCATCAATAATACGTCCATTACCTTCCGCTATCCTTCATCTGAGAATTGATGGAAGACCCGCGCAGGGGACATCTCGAGGCCTCACTATTGATAATTTGGTCGCATCAGGTGTTCCCGTATGGCTGATATTACTGACGACGTTCAATCGGACCTTGCATCCCTGGCGCCGGACCCGCCTTTGGCCGCTGGCAGCAAGACGTCGATGTCAATTAGCCGTGGAATCTGGAAACGTCTTGGCCCCGGCTTGATCACCGGCGCTTCGGACGATGATCCCAGCGGCATCGCGACATATTCTCAGGTCGGCGCCCAATACGGGTATGGCATGGCGTGGACCATGATTTTCAGCTATCCATTGATGGCAGCCATGCAGGAAATCAGCGCCAGAATAGGTCGCGTAACTGGCAACGGCATAGCCGGCAATATCCGTCAGCACTACCCGCCCGCGCTGCTTCGCACCATCGTTTGCCTTCTTCTCGTCGCCAATATCATCAATCTCGGTGCAGATTTAGGCGCGATGGGCGACGCCGTACAACAGCTTACGGGCGGCTCTCCGCACATCTTCGTTGCGATATTCGCGGTAGCTTGCGCTTGCCTCGAGATCTTCTCGCGTTACGATCAATACGTGCCCATCCTGAAGTGGAGCACCTTTTCGCTCCTCGCCTATGTTGCCACTGTCATGGTAGTCAAGGTGGACTGGCACGAGCTAGCTGTTCAATCGTTCGTTCCGACCTTTTCCTGGCATAGGGACTATATTGTCGGAGTTGTCGCAGTTTTTGGTACGACGCTAAGCCCATATCTATTTTTCTGGCAGGCATCGGAAGAATCAGAAGACGAACGAACGACGGCCGGCGCAGAGCCGCTTCTGACATTTCCGTCTCAGGCGGCCACGGAATTCCGGCGCATCAGAATCGATACCTATGCCGGGATGGGCTATTCGAACATCATAGCGCTGTGCATTATCGTAACGACCGCCGCCACGCTTCATGCCCACGGCATCACCGACATTCAAACATCCGCCCAGGCCGCGGAGGCACTACGACCGATCGCCGGTCGCTTTGCGTCTACGGTATTCGCAATCGGTATAGTGGGAACCGGTCTTCTAGCCATTCCAGTGTTGGCCGGAAGCGCGTCCTACGCTGTTGGAGAAGCCATGCAATGGCCCGTCGGTCTGGGCCGACGCCCCTCCGAGGCGAAAGCATTTTATGGGGTGATTGCCTGCGCCACGCTATTGGGCTTTGGCATAAACTTTGTCGGATTCAATCCGATTAAAGCCCTCTTTTGGACTGCCGTAATCAACGGCGTGGTCGCCGTGCCGCTGATGATTGTGATCATGCTGATGACCGCCCAGTCCAGGGTCATGGGTCCATTTATCCTGCCGCGCGCTCTATTGACAATGGGATGGCTAGCCACCGGCATCATGGCCACAACAGTCGCAGCAATGTTCTGGACCTGGCTTTTTTAGGCGATTACCGTCCTGGGGAGGAGCATACGAAGGCATCCTCAAAGGCGGGCATCATTTGGCATGGATTGACGCGCCATTGGACGAAGTGGTTTTGGTCCGCCGTCGAACCTCCACGACTCTCAACGGCCTTAGTCGTCATCATCCGCTGATCCCCGCAAAAGTTGACCGCTCGGATCCTCGCCGCGCCTCAAGGCGCCGAACGCCTCAAGAGCGCGCCGATGCTCGACTAGTGAAGCTCTAGGCCCAACCGGCGGCGGTGTGAATCTCTCGCCGTAGACCGCTTTATACAGAATGTAGTCACTGAGTTCCTGTGGCACAGCGTCGACGGAATCAAATGTCAGGCGCGCGGATAACTTGGCACTGGGTGGACCACCGGCATTGACCAGCATCTGGTTTACTTCCGGCTTTATCGCAACGTACCCGCCATTGTCTGGCTTCGGAGTGAATACGTCGTACATAGGTACGGCATTGGCATCGTAAAGCGAAAGCGGCTCAATTCCCAGAATCAGCTCAATGGTTCTGATCACCGACAGCTGATCATAGTGATGATGGATGACTTCCCCGCCGCGTTTTACATAGGGACCGATCACCAAGGCCGGCGCGCGATGGGCGATGACGTCGCCGGCGTCTCCATATGTCGGACCCACCGGCTCCACTACCCCTTTCGGCTCTCCCGAAACGTAAGCAGTGCGGCCGTCTTGCGTGGAACACCATTTGACCATGGGTGCCTGGCATGGGGATGATTTGGATTTGAATGACCTGTCCCGACGCCAGTTCCACGATGCGAATATCGTTGAGCCCATACCCTGCGCTTAAAGACCAATAAAATCGGCCATCAGGCGTGAGAGCGCCACCGGTAGGGAAATTGCCGACCTCGGCCATGGAATCGAGGGGAGAAACGGTCCGGCCGGAATTCAAGCTGGCAGAGACTTGCCCACGTACTATTTGAGAACCGCAGACTCCGAATAATCCGGTCTTTGATGTCGCCACACCCCCAACGGATGCGCTTCCACCGGACATATCTGATCGTGCTGCATTGTTTAACGAATTGCCGCCATGGGAGCTCGATGCTGCATCTGCGTACGCCTGGGGTGACAGCGTTTGCTCGCAGCCATGTAGCCCTATAACTCCATAGGAGGCAAGAAACAAAGCGGCAGCAGTGAACGTGCGAATCTCAATCACCTGAGTGGAACGGATCCAGCTTCTGGTGATCTGCGCAGCGGCGGCGCACAGCATCCATGCCACGATGTCAATTGCCGTTAGTCCACCGGTTAATCATTTTAAGTGTGGCGTTATCCGATTGAACCAGCATTGATGCTTATCATTCCCGCTGTAGCTGCGGGACGGCCACTGGCACAAAGGTGGACGTAACGCGTATCACCCGGCCGTCGGCCACACACCTGACAACGATGGCACTCCTTTTGAATTTGATGGCTCACCCCCGGTGCGCATTGACCTGCATCATGGCCCTTGCATCCGGTTGGGCCTAAATTAAAAACTTCGCTGCCATTGGTTGCCGCAAGAAAAGAGGTAATTCATAAGTGAATGCACCGTTTCGCAGTGTGGGTCGGGTATTGATGGGGCTGAGTTTCGTTCTGCTATCCGGCTGCGGATACAATTCGTTGCAAACGCAAGACGAGCAGATCAAGGCAGCTTGGTCGGAAGTGCTCAACCAGTACCAGCGCCGCGCGGACCTGGTGCCTAATCTGGTCAACACAGTCAAGGGCTTCGCCGCACAGGAAGAGCGGGTATTCACCGAGGTGACCAATGCGCGCGCCAAAGTGGGTACCATTCAGGCAACTCCCGAGCTGATCAACGATCCCCAGGCCTTCGCCAAATTCCAGCAAGCCCAAGGCGAGCTGAGCGGCGCCCTATCTCGCTTGCTGGTCATCTCGGAGAATTATCCTCAGCTCAAGTCCGACGCCGCTTTCCGGGATCTCCAAGCGCAACTGGAAGGCACCGAGAACCGCATCACCGTGGCTCGTAACCGCTACATCCAGGCCGTACAGGAATACAACGTCACCGTGCGCCGGTTTCCCAGCAACCTTACGGCCAAGGTTTTTGGTTACGGCATCAAGCCAAACTTCAGCGTGGAAAATGAGACGCAGGTTGCCAAACCGCCCGCCGTCAATTTTTCGCCGGTACCGCAGCACTGAGCGCCGGTGCCAGCATAGAGAACGAGTGTGATGTACAAAACGGCTCTATGGGTGTTTGCGATTTGCATCCCATTCCTCGCCGCGGCGGACCAGCCGGTGCCGTCCCTGACGGGGCATGTCATCGATCAAACCCAAACGCTATCGCAAGACCAGATCCAGGCCCTGGAGCAAACGCTGCGGACGTTTGAAGCGAACAAAGGAAGTCAACTTGCCGTCCTGATCGTAGCCAGCACAAAGCCAGAGTCAATCGAGCAATACTCCATTCGGGTCGCGGAGCAATGGAAACTCGGCCGCACCAAGGTCGACGACGGCGCAATCCTGCTGATCGCAAAGGACGATCGTACGCTGCGAATCGAAGTTGGATATGGCCTGGAGGGCGCACTCAACGACGCTGTCAGCAAGCGCATCATCAGCGAAATCATAGTGCCGCGCTTTAGAGAAGGTGATTTCTACGGCGGCATCGCGGCCGGCGTAGATCGCATGATTGGCACTATCAATGGCGAGCCTCTACCGGGACCTGATGAAAATCGGGGGGCTGCCGAAGACAACCTCCGACGAATCAGCCCCTTGATCCTCATCGTTGCCCTGGTAGGCGGCGTTATGCTGCGCTCCTTTCTGGGTCGCTTTCCAGGCTCGGTCACCACTGCAGCCTTGGTTGGACTGATGACTTGGTGGTTAGCGGGAACGCTGGTTGTTGCTGTCGGTGTAGCTCTGCTTACCTTCTTGCTGACCTTTTTGGGCGTTTGGAGCCTGTTCGGCCTTGGCGGCAAGCAGGAGGGTGGATTCCGCGGCGGCGGCGGTGGCTTTGGCGGAGGCGGTGCATCGGGTCGATGGTAGGCATGGAATGCTAGCGCATCACCCGGCGTCTGCTCAGGCTGCAATGGAAAAAATGCACCTCCACAGTGTGCTGCCCGCTCGGGCCCATCGACGGGCCTTCATCGGCCTGACAAGGCACGGTGGTCACCGCAAACGAGCTATTTCATCCGCGACGGCAGCTTGAAGGTCCGGCCTGGAACCATAAAGCTGCCCATGCCAAGATGATGGATCGTTTCGGGGTGTTTCCGTGAACGATCAATCCAGGCTTTCAACACTTCGAGGACGAAAAAGTCATATTTCGCCACCAACCTGCTGTCGACGAGCTTGCACTCCAGGTTGGCGTAGCACTCATCAATGAGCGGCGCATGGACATAGGTAGCGGGAATTGGCGTCAGACCGAACACCTTGAACTTGTCGATCGTTCGACCGGAAGTGTTGCCGCAGCGGACGACCTTCCTGGCCAGTTCGACCGTCGGGATGTTGATCACGCATTCGCGATGGCGCCTCAGTATATCGAACGTGAAGCTTCTATCGCTGATCACGCAGCCGATGAGTGGCGGTTCGAAATCCATCATGGTATGCCACGACATCGCCATGACATTGAGCCTGGTACCGTCGGCAGTCGTGACGAGCACTACCGGTCCCGGCTCGATCAGGCGATACACCATAGATAGGGCGAGTGAACGTTTTTTCATCCGTTTACGATCCGGACTACCGACTTGGTCGCAATTGATATAGATCTATCGCCGCAATCAGCGATTGGGTGCATGACTTGATTCGCAGGGTCTTGGGGCATCTAGCGCCGCACACGAATTGGATTGCTCGACTCGCCGGATGCCATGAGAACGAAGCTTGCGCTTTCATTTCTTCTTTGCCGACAGTGCGCCATGCAGGAACACTTCCACCGCGTCCTCCACCACCCTGTTGAGCTCGCGGGACGTGGGCGGCGTTGCCCCAGATAAGAGTTGACGAAACAGTTGCTCTCCGCCAAGCATATCGAGAAACATCCCTGCCAGACGCCGTGATACAGCGCGATTTGATCGGTCCGCTATTTTTATTTTTTCAAAATAGGCGGCGATCGTGTCGCGGGCACGCTCAGGGCTTGCCTTGAACCAGCGCTTGCTCGCGTTCGGGAAGCGCTCCGATTCACCAATAATCATCCTGTACTGTCGCACCGAGTGCCGGGTGAGCAGAGCCGTGAGGTAGAGCCGCCCGATTTGGCGCAAGGCATCGGCCGGATCAATAGCCTCCAGATTGATGCCTTCATATGACTGCGGAGTTGACTCACATAATTCTTTCACGACCGCCGCAAACAGTTCGGACTTGGCGCCAAAAAGCTTGTAGACATTGGTCTTTGTGCCGCCAGCCCGGGCCACGATGGCATCCACGCTGACGTCCTCGTAGCCACTCGCCAGAAACATTTCTGTGGCAATCTTGAGAAGCTGCGTCCGTTTGGCTTCCGAGCGGCTCGGTTTATTTTTAGCCATGATTTCTCCTTCCTGCTTTACTTGCTTTAATTGTTACTTTTGTAATCTTTGCAATGGCCTGACCATTTGCAGATTCAACCTTAAGGGCCACCCTCGATAATCCAGTTCCAGACATCTAGGGCCGCCGACACGCCCGCAACACCGGCGGAAGATCCTCGAGGTAAAATCCACGAGGCCTCGAAATCGTTGAGAACTGGAACGGCACAACGGAATTCATAATTGTCAGCGAAAGTGGATGGCTGCCATTGGATCGGCACAACGATCAGGAAGCATCCGGCACCTTCTCCTTGTCTTCACCCTGCTCGGTGATTGTGGCCTCGGTCAGCAACAGAACGCTGGCCACCGACACTGCGTTTTCCAGGGCGATGCGCACCACCTTGGTCGGATCCACGATGCCCGCTTCGTACATATCGACGAATCGCTTCGCCGCTGCGTCGAATCCGACGTTGGCGGATTCGGCCAACATGCGCGCCACCACCACGCCATCGTCTACGGCGGAGTTGTCGGCGATTGTGCGGGCCGGCACTTCCAGAGCGCGGCGCAGGATCTGCAAGCCGGTGCGCTCATCACCTTCCGAACGCCCCTCCTCCGCGGCCACGGCGCTGACGGCGCGCAACAGCGCCAAGCCGCCGCCTGGTACGATACCTTCGCCCACCGCTGCCTTGGTCGCCGATATCGCATCGTCGAGCGCATCCTTCTTGGCCTTCATTTCCGCCTCGGACGGCGCACCGACGCGAATCACCGCTACGCCGCCACTGAGTTTGGCCACACGCTCCTGCAATTTCTCGCGGTCGTAGTCACTGCTGGCCTGTTCGATCTGCTTGCGAATCTGCTGAACACGCTTATCGATGGTTTCGCGACTACCTGCGCCGCCAACCAGGGTGGTATGTTCGCGGTCAACGATGGCTCGGCCGACACGACCAAGCTGCTCCAATTTCACCCCTTCCAGAGTCAGGCCCAAATCTTCAGAGATGACTTGGCCACCGGTGATTATGGCGATGTCCTGCAGCATTTCCTTGCGCCGGTCGCCGAAGCCAGGCGCCTTGACGCCGGCACAACGCAATACGCCGCGCAAATTGTTGAGGATCAGGGTGGCCAGGGCTTCGGCCTCGATCTCCTCGGCGATGAACAGGATCGGCTTGCCTGTTTTAGCCACCTGCTCCAGCACGGGAATCAGATCTTTCACCAAGTTGAGCTTGCGGTCGGTGATCAGGACGTAGGCATCATCCAGGGTCGACTGCATCTTTTCGGGATCGGTGACAAAGTAAGGCGAGGCATAGCCGCGGTCGAACTGCATTCCTTCCACCACTTCCAGGGTGGTCTCGGTAGTCTTGGCCTCTTCCACGGTGATGACCCCATCGCCACCCACCTTTTCCATGGCACTTGCGACCAGTTCCCCGATGTCCGGGTCGTTATGTGCAGCGATGGTGGCCACTTGGGCCTTTTCCCGACGTTCCTTTACCGGCCTCGATTGAGCCCGCAACGAAGTCACTGCCGCCTTGAGGCCGCGGTCGAGTCCGCGCTTGACATCGATGGCGCTGGCACCGGCGACCACGTTGCGTACGCCATCGGCGAAAATGGCGTGCGCCAATACCGTCGATGTGCTGGTGCCATCGCCTACTGCCTCATTGGTTTTTTCGGCAGCCTGCCGCAGAGTCTGGACCGCCAGGTTTTCTTCGGCGTCTTCCAGTGTGATTGCCTTGGCGATGCTCACGCCATCGTTGCATACGGCGGGAGTGCCCCACTTTTTCTGGATCAGAACCGACTTGGATTTTGGACCAAGCGTAATGCGAACGGCGTCGGCCAACTTGGCAGCGCCACGCAGGAGCTTCTCTCGGGCATCACTACGATAAAACAAGCGGGTATATGTCATGGGCAGCCTCTTTAGATTGTCGATATTTAACGGACAGGCAAGAAGGTGCATTGATCTGGCTCAATCACTTTTTGTTGCGCCACAACAAATAGCGCCCACACACTGCGCCTCGACGGTGAAGCACCGCTAATTTCCCGACATGTGCTTAACCGGGTTCAGATGAGGCCATTGCATCGCCCGGACTCCATTCCCAATGGCTGCGTGGAATCCGATAAACCGATGGGATAATTCCCCGGCAATCAGTGCGGCCAGGTCGTAACCCTGTAGCGGCTGGGTCCTAATGCGAGACACGGCCTGTTGTCTCGATCCATACGGTTGATACAGATCAAGGCACGGTGGAGCATGGGAGCCGAGAATTTGAACATCCTCGTGCCGGGCTTTCAAACATGATCAAGACAATATTGGTGCCGCTGAGTGGCGGCGACATCGATAAAGCCGTGCTGGACGCAGCATTGGCGATTGCGCGCCCCTCGGGCAGTCATATCGAGTGCTACCATCACTTCACCGGCGGCAGCGAGGCTCTTGCTTACATGCCTCATAGTCTGCACCTGATGGGTGCTGCCCTGCGCGATGCCATGGATTGGGCTGCCAAACGCGGGGATACCCGCGCCGCAGCCTCTATGCGGCATTTCGCCGAATTCTGCGGCGCCCATGCTATTCCCACCGATGTAATGATCCCCTATGGCGGAATATCGGCAAGCATTTCGCAAGGGCACCACGACCCTGTGGAAAATCTATGCTTCCGTGCCCGACACAATGACCTCGTGGTAATGGGACGCCCCAAGGGCCTGGACGGACTGCCTGCCGACCTGGTCCAAAGAACACTACTGGCGGGTGGACAACCACTGCTGCTCATCCCCGAGCATTTCACCGGCAAGTTCCTGGAGGTTGCGATGATCTGCTGGAAGGACACCGCGGAGTCGGCGCGCGCCTTGACTGCTGCCCTGCCCGTCCTGAAACAAGCAAAACAGGTGATTCTGACAAACGTTGATGAAGGACATGGCGTTGACCAGGCTTCGATCCAGGCCGTCGTGAACCATCTCGCCTGGCACGACGTGCAGGCCCAGATCAGGCTCCCAACTAACAGCGGCGCATCCACAATGGAAACGCTTTGGTCCTGTGCGCGCGATTGGCACGCCGGCATGCTGGTGATGGGAGGATACAGTCGTGGACCGACGCGAGAGTTGCTGTTCGGCGGCTGCACTGATTCGGCACTTACTTGGGGCGAATTGCCGGTTCTGATCACTCGCTAAGACAGTAGTCGGCTGCTGGCCGCTTCCATTATCTGCCACGATGAGACCAGGGATGGGACCGCGCATTGCGAACTTGATCCGGCATCTGCCTGGACAATGGCCCTACGCATTGACTCAGATCAATGCTATCTCTGCCGGTGACACTAACATTTGAAAAATTAGCGAGTTTTCTCGAATCAGCCAGATCGATGGCCGGGCAAGCATGGGTTGAACGCAATTTTCAAATGATGCTGATCGATACGGACCAGCAAAAACCCTGTCATTGGTCGTGACACAAACGGAGCCAGCAATGCCCAAGAAAGAAACCATCAAGCCGCCAACAAAGCGGGAACTTGCAGACGCAAGCAAGCAGCTTCGCGCAGGCCATTCAAGCGGTGGCCGCGTAATGGCAGACAAATCGGTTGCCGTCCGGGAAGGCGTGTCAAGGTCGAGAAATCGGTAGTGAATGCCTGAATTTTGCTCCAAAAGCCCGATTCCGCCGCGGCATGCCTTGATCCAGATCAAGGCACGCCGCGACGATCGGCAATAGCTTGGCCGGAATCCCAAGTCGCATTTGTGCGTATGCGTCCGCGCCGCAGCCGATCGGAGAAGTCCCGGTGATCCCTTCAAGAATCCTGTTTGCCCCCTATGCCCTGGAAAACCTGATGCTGGCCAACCGGATCGTGATGGCGCCAATGACGCGCTGCAGGATGATCGCTCCGTCCTATGCGCCCAGGCAGACAACCAAGACCTATTACACGCAACGCGCTTCGGCAGGGCTTATCGTCTCGGAGGGCATTGTCGTATCCAGGCAGGCGCGCGGCTACAGCAATACCCCGGGCCTGTATACCGCCACGCAGGTGCGGGCATGGAAGCGGGTT
>NZ_JONR01000043.1 GCF_000711955.1 Nevskia soli DSM 19509 | reverse complement strand
TGCGGTTCCGCCTTGAAGGCGGGTCACTTTCTTGTCTCCAGCGACAAGAAAGTAACCAAAGAAGCGCCGCCCCGGAGCCTGCGCCCATCAATCACCTATCGGTGATTGATGGGTCCCCTGCGCTTCTCGCCCGCGGCGGGGTTTTTGTACAGGCCATCCCTGGCCTGTACAAAAACGCTTCGGCATCCTGCCTCGCCTCGCGCCAAACAGGCGCGAGCCTACGTCGCCGCGGACTCCGATGCTCGGCGCAGACAACGGGGGGAACGTCAAAAGCCACGGCAACCGCAACATCAAAAGCCGAAACGTTGCTCTTGAGCGCTCCCTATCCCTTTTCGTCATCCCCGCGCAGGCGGGGATCCAGTTTTGCTGACCTCAACGTACGGTTGCAGCCTCGACTTTCGCGGGCGTTTTCCTGGGGAAAGGAACATCGCTCACCGCATGCGTGCCAACAAAAAACCTTGGCACGCATGGCACGCATGGCAAAAACAGGGGTTTCTGCGCATGGTGCCGGCCAGCGGCTGACCATGCGCTAGCCCCTGGATTCCGGCTTTCGCCGGAATGACAAGGTGCGAGAGGTGAGACTGAGCGGGCTTGGTGAATGAAGGAATGCGTTGCGATTCTTTCGCCCCATGCCTTACGCGCTCGGAGGAATTCTGGATGGACAAGAAGCCAAGTGGTTCCGAAGACGAGGCGGCAATTCGCCAAGTAGTCGAGTCGTGGACCGCCGCCGTACGCCGCAGAGACTTCGAAGGCATTCTCCGGAACCATGCTTCCGACATCGCGATGTTCGATGTGCCGCCGCCGTTTCAAATCAGAGGAATCGAGGCCTACAGAAAGTCTTGGGATTTGTTCTTTTCCTGGTCGAGTGATCCGGTTCCGTTCGATATCACCGAGATGAGCATCACTGCCAGTGCGGATGTCGCTTTTGTTGTTGCGACGATGCGTTGTGCGGAGCCTGGGCCTGACGGTAAGCAGAAGCCACTGGATTTTCGGTTGATGATGGGGCTGCGCAAGATCGAGGGGCGGTGGATCATTACGCATGAGCATCATTCGGTGCCGGCGGAGAGTTGAAGATGCACCGCGTTCCGCCCGCGGCGGAATGACGAGGTGGGGGTGAGGGCACGATTTACGTTATTACCCTTGTGGGCTTGGCGAATGGCGGAATGCGCTACGCTTATTCCGCCCTACTATCGTTGCTCTCCCCTGAGCCGGGCTTAACAGATCTTCACTTGCCGATGACCGAACCGACGCCGAAGGAATCCCGGGTATCCGATACGCGCCAGGGCGCGAAGGTGGGATTGATCATTGTCCTGCTGCTGGTGTTTGGCGGGCTGTTCCTGGTGCGGGTGCTGCACAAGACTTCGCAGCTTCAGGATTGCGTGATGTCCGGGCGGACGAATTGTGCGCCGGTGGATGGGGCCAGTCCGAGCAACTGAGGAGGTTGGTCTTTTAGGGGGAACTACGGTGCTTTTTTGAATGCGCGCCCCTCACCCCTGCCCTCTCCCTACGTACGTGGGGAGAGGGAGTAACGACTGGGAGGGGATTCGTCAGGAGTGCGCGACCAAGCCGATTGCTAGACCAGCACGAAGGCCAGGATCCACATCAGGATGCCGCCGGCGGCGGAGACCAGGGCCAGGCCGAAGAGCCAGCGTTTGCGGGTCAGGGCGGTGATCGATGCGGCGGAGATGGCGATCTGGATCAGGGTCATCGCCATGGCCAGCTTTTCGTGCGGATGCAGGGCGTGCTCGGATTGCTGGTTGGCTTCTTCCGAGGCTTTCTCGAACTTCTCCGCCTGCTGCTTGCTCTGCTCCTTTTCCTCGCCGTAGCGCTTGATGTCGGCCTTGAGCGCGGCGATGCGCGCGGGGTCGGTGGTGGACTGCGCTTCGGATTCGGCGATTTCCTGCTTGATGCCCTTGGCCTGGTAGTAGGCCCACTGGTCGGAGGCCATGGTGCGGCTGAGCACGGCTTCGTTCTTGTAGATCAGCGCGTTGTTCTGGGTGTGGCCTCCAAGGTAGCTGACGACGGCGCCCAGGGTGGCGAGGATGGCGGTGAAGATGGCGACCTGCTGGCTCAGGGCCACGCCATGCTGCGCCTCGTGCTCGATGTGGTGCTCGTGTGCGGCCGGCACTTCGTATTCTTCGCTCATGGTTCGCTCGCTTTCATTTGCGGTCTGCAATGGCGAAGTACGTGCTTCGCCGATGTCTTGTCCCTCACCCGGCGCTGGCGCGCCGACCTCTCCCGGAGGGAGAGGCAAACAATCAGGCAATCAACGGATGTAGTGGTCGGCGAACAGCAGGGTGAAAATTCCCATCAGGTAGACGATGGAATAGCCGAAGGTCTTCATCGCCAGGCCAGGGCGCGGCGCCCACTTGAGCTGGATGGCGTAGTAGAGGAAGACGAAGCCGAGCAGCAATGCGCCGACGAGGTAGATGACGCCGCTCATGCCGAAGACGAAGGGCAGCACGCTGACCACCAGCAGCAGGATGGTGTAGAGCAAAACCTGCAGGCGGGTGTACTCAAGGCCGTGGGTGACGGGCAGCATGGGTACGTCGACGTCGGCGTATTCCTTGTGGCGCTCGATGGCCAGGGCCCAGAAGTGCGGCGGGGTCCAGGTGAAGATGATGAGGAACAGCAGCAGGGCGTGCGGATGGATGGTGCCGCTGATGGCGGCCCAGCCCAGCACCGGCGGTGCGGCGCCGGCGGCGCCGCCGATGACGATGTTCTGCGGCGTGGCGCGCTTGAGGTAGAGGGTGTAGACGCCGGCGTAGCCGATGAGGGTGGCGAGGGTCAGCCAGGCGGTGAGCGGGTTGACCAGGAACCACAGCACGGCGAAGCCGGCGGTGCCGATGATGGCGGTGAAGACGATGGACTCGGTGACGGACAGCGTGCCGGTGACCAGCGGGCGGCCGCAGGTGCGGGCCATGCGCGCGTCGATGTTGCGGTCGATGAGCTGGTTGACGGCGGCGGCGGCGGCGGCCTGGAGGGTGATGCCGATGGTGCCCCACAGCAGCTTGTCCAGCGGCGGCAGGCCGGGCACGGCGAGGAACATGCCGATGATGGCGGTGAAGACGATGAGCATCACCACGCGCGGCTTGCACAGCTCGTAGTACTCGTTGAGCCGGTGGCGCAGGCCCGAGGGCGCGGCGACGGTGGTCTGTGCGGTCATGTCGGCTTGGCCCTCAGCCTTGTGCGGTTTCCGGCTTGCGCCAGGCGAAGAAGTTGACGGCCACCACGGCCAGCAGCAGCAGGGCGGCGCCGGCATTGTGCGCGTCGGCCAGCAGCAGGGGCAATTGCAGCTTGACGATGCTGATGCCGATGCAGACCTGGAGCAGCAACGCCCCGAGCAGGGCTGCGCCGAGGCGGCGCCACAGCGTGGTCTTGGCGGTGGCCAGCAGATACAGCGCGAGGCCGCCGAGCACCAGGCTCAGCAGCAGGGCGCCGTAGCGGTGCATCAGGTGAATGGTGGCGCGGGTGGCGCCGTCGAGGATGCCGTACTCGTAGTTGGCGCCGGTGCCGTGCCAGACGTCGAAGGCCTGGGCGATGCCGGTCTGCGGCGCGTAGGAGCCGAGGCAGGCGGGGAAATCCGGACAGGCCAGGGCGGCGTAGTTGGAGCTGGTCCAGCCGCCGAGGAAGATCTGGCCGATCACCAGCAGCAGGGCGAAGGCAGCGCAGCCGCGCAGGCTGGTGGCGGTGGACGGCGCCGGCGCTGCGGCCTTTTCGTTCTGCGCGGTGAACCAGGCCTGGCGCTCGGAGCGGGCTTCGCGCTCGGGCCTGCCGCGAGCGGCGGTGGCGGGTTCGACGGCGCCGCCGCGCAGCCACAGCCACCACAGCAGGACCAGGGTGGTGAGGCCGACCAGCAGGTGGCCGGTGACGGTGACGGGGTTGACGTTCCACAGCACGGTGAGCGCGCCGAGCGCGCCCTGCAGGCAGACGGTGCCGATCAGGGCCAGGCTCAGGCCGCGGAACTGGCGCAGGCCGCCCACCAGCCAGGTGAGGGCGGCGAGGATCAGCAGCAGGGTGCCGAGGGTGGTGGCGAGGTAGCGGTGGATCATCTCCTTCCAGGCCTTGTGGGCCTCCACCACCGGGCGCGTCGGGTAGGCCTGCGCCACGCTTTCGGCGGAGTCGCGGGCGGCGGCGGTGACGGTGAGGTGGCCATAGCAGCCGGGCCAGTCAGGGCAGCCGAGGCCGGCGTTGGACAGGCGCACATAGGCGCCGAAGACGACGACCACGAAGCAGAGGATCAACGCGAGGAGATTGATGCCGCGAAACAGGGCCATTTTCGGGGGATTTGCACTGCCGCGGCCGGTGCATGGGCGGCTTCTAAGGGTGCGTATTGTACCCGTCCAGGTGGTTAAAAGCTGCTCAGGGCCGGGGCCGCGCTGGCCCCTCGATACACCCGCTTCGCGGGCACTCGGGGCGAACGGGTGTAGTGCTTGGGAGGGAAACAGCCGGCGGCCATGGGCCGCCCAACAATCACTGCTTGCGGCCTCAGTCGATCTGGGATTGGTTCATCAGCTTCTTCAGGTCCTTGCCGATGCCCTTGAAGTCGACGATGGGGTCGGCCTTGGGGGGGTAGAGCATGAACCAGTTGCCGAGGGGGTCGACCATGTAGAGGGCGTCCGGCGCGGCGGGCTGGAAGAAGTCGGTGGCGCGGCTGCCGGGGGCAGCGGTGTCAGCCAGAAATACGAGGTCGGGGTGTTCGGCGGCGAGCAGGGCCTTGGCGGCGGCCAGGGACTGGGCGTCGGGGGCGAGGTAGATGCGTTGCAGGCGGCGGGCGTTGCGGTCGAGCGAGGTGCGTATCTGGCGGCTGAGATGGACGGCGGTCCGGCAGGCCTGGGCGCATGCGGCGGGGGCGAGATAGACCATGTCCCACTTGCCCTTGAAGACGGCGGCGTCGGCGGGTTTGCCGTCGGCGTCCTGCAGGGCCAGCGGCGGCAGCGGGCGCGCGGGATGGACCAGCTGGCCATAGTTGGTGGTGCCGGTGGGGCGCAGGTTGGGGAAGAGGAAGTAGACGGCGTAGGCGGCCAGCACCGGCAGCACGAAGATGGCCAGCACGATGAGGAAGGGGCGGCGGTTGCGCGGGGGAGCGGTGGGGGTGGTGTTCACGGCTTACGTTTCAGGTTGAGCTTGATGAAGATGACCAGCAGGGTCAGGGCGAAGGCGAACCATTGTGCGGCATAGGCGTAGTGGCGCGCCGGGGGAAAGCCCTCGCTGCTGACGCGCCACTCCCGCACAAAGCCATCGGGCGCGTCGGGGGCGAGGAGGATTTCGCCGGCCATCACCGGCTCGCCGTAGAAGCAAGCCAGGTCCTTGGCGTTGGGATAGAGCACCAGGCGCGGCCATTCGGCGGAGAGCTTGTCGGGGATGCAGGCCGAGTTGCCCAGGCGGATGCCCGGCTCGGGCAGGGAGCGCCACAGGCCCTGCACCATGACCTCGCCTGCCGGCACCGGCAGCGGCGGCAGGGTGTGGCGGTTGGGACCGTGTGGCACCCAGCCGCGGTTGACGATGACCAGTCCGCCGCTGCTCAGGCGCAGCGGGGTCCAGACGTTGTAACCGGGCATGTCGGCGTGGACCTGGTCGTCGAGCAGGAGCTGGCGCTCGGCGAGCCAGGTGCCGTGCGCGGTCACCGCGATGGCGGCGAGATTGGCCGGGACGGCGGTGGCGGCTTTCAGTTCGACCGGCGCAAGCTGGGTGGCGGCGGTGTATTGCAGGTCCAGGGCTTTCTTTTCGGCGCCGCGGTCGAGTTGCCAGATGCCGAGATAGACGGTCAGGGCGCAGCCGACGACGGTGCCGGCGATGGACCACTTGGAGGGGCGGAATGACCAGCTCATCGATTGCCTGAATTACCTGCGGTTTCATCGGGGGACACGCCGCGGGCTAAGATGCGCCTCAGCCTTCCACTGGCGTCCGTAATGCTTGTCAAAATCATCATCGTGGCCTTCCTGCTCGCCATCGTGGCGTCGCTGTTCACGGGCCTCTACTTCCTGCTCAAGGACAAGGGCACCAGCGACGACCGCCGCACGGTGAATGCCTTGAAGGTACGCGTGGGGCTGTCCATTGCCTTCGCGCTGTTCCTGATTGTGAGCTACTACATGGGGTGGATACATCCCCATGGTGTGGGTGGGTAGAGCTTGGGGAGTCAATCGCCACGGCTGGGGATATCCCGCCAATGGGCTTGCTGGGATTCGCTGCGCTCATCCCAGCTTACGGGAATTGCGAAGCGCGAAACGCTATCCGGAATGATGAAGTGCGTACTCCGCATCTCTGGATACCGGCTTTCGCCAGTATGACGCTGATGATGTGGGTGGCGGCTTAAAGCAAAAGGCCCGGCCTTGCGGCCGGGCCTTTTTTATTTCGCTACGGCTGCGCGCTCAGAGCACGTAGACGAAGGTGAACAGGCCGATCCATACCACGTCCACGAAGTGCCAATACCAGGCCACGCCCTCGAAGCCGAAGTGGCGATCGGGCTTGAAGTGGCCGGACATCAGGCGCAGGGTGATGATGATCAGCATCAGGGTGCCGAGCGTCACGTGCATGCCGTGGAAGCCGGTGAGCATGAAGAAGGTGCTGCCGTAGACGCCGGAGTGCAGGGTCAGGTTCTGCACTTCGTAGGCATGGATGTATTCCTTGGCCTGGCAGAACAGGAAGGTGACGCCCAGGGCGATGGTCAGCCACATGAAGGCGATGCACTTGGCGCGCTTGTTTTCCTTCAGCGCGTGGTGCGCCCAGGTGACGGTGAAGCTGGAGGTGATCAGGAGCAGGGTGTTGATCGCCGGCAGGCCCCAGGCTTCCATGCCTTCGAACTCGCCGCCGACGTGGCCGGGGCCGTTGCTCGGCCAGCTGGCTTCGAAGTGCGGCCACAGCAGCAGGTTGGTGAGCAGCTTGGAGCCGTCGCCGCCGAGCCAGGGAACCGACAGCATGCGGGTGTAGAACAGGGCGCCGAAGAAGGCGCCGAAGAACATCACCTCGGAGAAGATGAACCAGCTCATGCCCCAGCGGAAGGTGCGGTCCACCTGGAGGTTGTAGCTGCCGTGCTCGCTCTCCATGGCGACATCGCGGCACCAGCGGAAGATGATGTAGAAGGCCAGCACCGCGCCGGCGATGATCATCGGCTTGATCGGCAGGGCGCGGTCTTCCAGGTAGCCGGCCACGCCATAGACCAGCAGCGCCAGGGCGGCGGTCAGGATGAACGGCCAGACGCTGGGGTTGGGGACGAAGTAGCGGCTCGGGCCGGATTCGGCGGGGGCGGCAGGTGCATGGGTCGCCATCTGACTTTCCTCGGTTCAGCTTTTAGGTGAGATCGTTTGCTGCTCGGTGCTGCTTTTCGGCGCGTTCTGCTGCGCCAACTCGGTTACATCGAAAAACGTGTACGACAGCGTGACCGTATCCACATCCGCCGGCAACTGCGGATCGAGCATGAAGCGCACCGGCATGCGCTTGGCTTCGCCGGCCTTGAACGGCTGCTGGCTGAAGCAGAAGCACTCGGTCTTGTGCAGATGCTTCGCCGCATTCCACGGCGCGACACTCGGCACCGCCTGCCCCACCACGTCCTTGTCCCGTTGATTCTTCGCATCGAAATACACCGTGTACAGCTTGCCCGGATGCACTTCGATCTGCGCCTGGTCGGCGCTGAAACTCCACACCTGACCGCCATTCACCGTGGTCAGGAACTGCACCTTGACGATGCGGTCGCTGTCCACCCGTTCCTTCACATCGCTCGACACCAGCATGCCGTTGTTCTTGCCGTTGAGCCCGGTCAACTGGCAGATGGCGCCGTACAGGGGCACCATGGCGAAGCCGAACCCGAACATGAACAACACCACCACTGCCAGCTTCCAGCTGCCGCGGCGGGCGCCTTTCCTGCCGGTTGCTTCCTCGGACAAGAGCGCTCAGCCTCCGCGGTGACTCATCGACCAGAAGAAGGCGGCGACGAAGGCGAACGCCAGCAGGGCCAGCCACAGCGCGGTGCGTACATTGCGCCGGGCCAGGTCCTGGTTGCCGCGTTTCGTTTCGTTCACTGCCTTCCGGTCGTCCTGATCAATGGGCCCAGGGGCTTTCGGCATCCGTCACGTGGGGCGGATCCTCGAAGGTGTGGTACGGCGCCGGGCTCGGCACGGTCCACTCCAGGCCATAAGCGCCATCCCACACGCGAGCGGTCGCCGGCTTCATGCCGGTGCGCCAGAGTGCACAGCGCAGGATGTTGTAGAAGAACACGAACTGGCCGATGAAGAACAGGAAGGCGCCGACCGTGGAGATCTGGTTGAAATCGGTGAACTGCACGGCGTAGTCCGGGATACGGCGCGGCATGCCGGCGAGGCCGACGAAATGCTGCGGGAAGAAGGTGACGTTGATCCAGACCACCGACCACCAGAAATGGACCTTGCCGAGCGTCTCGTTGTACATCACGCCGGTCCACTTCGGAATCCAGTAGTAGACGGCGGCGATGATGCCGAACACCGCGCCGGGCACCAGCACGTAGTGGAAATGCGCCACCACGAAGTAGGTGTTGTGGTACTGGAAGTCGACCGGGGCCAGGGCCAGCATCAGGCCGGAGAAGCCGCCGATGCTGAACAGGAAGACGAAGGCCAGTGCGAACAGCATCGGCGTTTCGTAGGTCATCGAGCCCTGCCACATGGTGGCGACCCAGTTGAACACCTTCACGCCGGTGGGCACCGCGATCAGCATGGTGCTGAACATGAAGAACAGCTCGCCCGCCAGCGGGATGCCGACGGTGAACATGTGGTGCGCCCAGACGATGAACGACAGGAAGGCGATCGAGCCCATGGCGTAGACCATGGAGGCGTAACCGAACAGGGGCTTGCGGGCGAAGGTCGGGATGATGGTCGAGATCACGCCGAAGGACGGCAGGATCAGGATGTACACCTCGGGATGGCCGAAGAACCAGAAGATGTGCTCGAACATCACCGGGTCGCCGCCGCCGGCGGCGTTGAAGAAGCTGGTGCCGAAGTATTTGTCGGTGAGCAGCATGGTGACCGCGCCCGCCAGCACCGGCATGACGGCGATCAGCAGGTAGGCGGTGATCAGCCAGCTCCAGGCGAACAGCGGCATTTTCAGCAGGGTCATGCCCGGCGCGCGCATGTTCAGGATGGTCACCACCACGTTGATGGCGCCGGTGATGGAGCTGATGCCCATCAAATGGATGGCGAACACCAGCAGCGGGAAGGAGTTGCCGGTCTGCAGCACCAGCGGCGGGTAGATGGTCCAGCCGCCGGCGGGGGCGCCGCCCGGCAGGAAGAAGGTGCTGAGCAGCAGGGCGAAGGCGAACGGCAGGATCCAGAAGCCCCAGTTGTTGACGCGCGGCAGGGCCAGGTCGGAAGCGCCGATGGTCATCGGCACCATCCAGTTGGCAAGGCCGACGAAGCCGGGCATGACGCCGCCGAAGATCATCACCAGGGCGTGCATGGTGGTGAACTGGTTGAACAGCTCCGGATCGAAGTACTGCATGCCGGGCTGCCACAGCTCGGCGCGGATGGCCAGGGACATCAGGCCGCCGATGATGAACATGGTGGCGCTGAACCAGAGGTACAGGGTCCCCAGGTCCTTGTGATTGGTGGTCTTGATCCAGCGCATGATGCCCTTGTCGGGACCATGGGCGTGATCGTGGCTGTGGTCGTGACCGTGGTCGTCGTGAGCGTGTGCTTCTGCCATGACTCTAGCTCCTACCTCGAATTCGGATTACTGCTTACTTGCCGCGCAAACATGTTTGTGACTGGATCCCGGCTTTCGCCGGGATGACGGCCCATGCTGCGGGCTAATTCTGTCGCATCACATCAAGATCAAGATAATTCACTTGTGGCTTACTTGCCGCGCAGAGCCGTTACCTGCGCAGGCTGCACGTCGCCGGAATGGTTGCCCCAGGAGTTGCGCTCGTAGGTGGCCACGGCCGCGACGTCGGCATCGGAAAGCTGGGGGCCGAACGGCGGCATCGCGTTCTTGCCCTTCAGGATCTGGGTGATGTGGGCGTCGACCGGGCCGGCGACGACGGCACTGCCGACCAGGGCCGGGAAGGCCGGCTTCATGCCCTGGCCGGTGGCCTGGTGGCAGGCGGCGCAGGTGGCGGCGTAGATCTTCTCGCCGTTCTTGACCAGTTCGTCATGGTCGAGCTTGGCCGGCGCGGCGGCGGCAGGCTTGGCGGCATCGGCGGCCGGGGTGGCGGCTGGAGCGGCTGCAGCGGGAGCGGCCGGGGCGGCGGCGACTTCGGTTGCGGCGGGCGCGGCGGCGGCGGGAGCCGGGGCTGCGGTGGCGCCCTTCTGCTGCGCCAGCCACTGTTCGTATTCGGGCTCGGACACGGCCTTGACGACGATCGGCATGAAGCCGTGGTCACGGCCGCAGAGCACGGTGCACTGGCCGCGGTAGATGCCGGGCTCGTCGATCTTGGCCCACATCTCGTTGATGTAGCCCGGGATGGCGTCCTTCTTTACGGCGAGGTCGGGCACCCACCAGCCGTGGATGACGTCGTCGGAGGTGAGCAGGAAGCGGACCTTCTTGCCGACCGGCAGGACCAGGTAATGGTCGACGTCGTGCAGGTAGTTCGGCACGGTCTTGGGGTCGATGCCGGAATGGAGCTGGCGCGCGGCGTTGGCCTTGGCTTCCAGGGTGCTGAAGAAGCTGACGCCCTGATCGACGTATTCGTACTGCCACTTCCACTGGTAGCCGGTGATCTTGACGGTCAGGTCGGCGTTGCGCGTGTCGTACATCTTGATCAGGGTGCCGGCGGCCGGAACGGCCATGGCGATCAGGATGAGGAAGGGGATGATGGTCCAGGCGATTTCCACGGTGGTGCTTTCGTGGAAGGTGGCCGGCACCGGATGCTTGGTGCGGCGATGCGCGAACAGCGAGTAGAACATCACGCCGAAGACCAGCACGCCGATGACGACGCAGATCCAGAAGACGTACATGTGCAGCCACCAGACGCGGTGGCTGATTTCGGTCACGCCCTTGGGCATGTTCCAGTAGGCATTGTCCATCGTGTCCGCCGCGCGGGCGGCGAAGGTACCCAGCCCAAGCAGGGCGGCGACGATGCTGCGGAGGACCAGATTGACTCTGGGGCTCAGGTTCGGCATTCCCCTCTCCAAAAATGACTACGCCTAATCAATATATGCAGCTCATCCCGGAGCGGACTCCGGGTTACGACCGTCCGGCTTGCGGCGCCAGCCGGGGTGTATCAGTTCGCGCATGCGTGCGGCGAGGCGTTCCCGCTCCTCGTCCGTCAGGCAGCGTCCCAGTTCGAGACTCTGCCCCAGACTGCTCAGCAGCAGCCGGCTAGGGCTGTTGCGATACGGGCCGGTCTCCAGCAGCACCCGTGTACTCGACCGCGTGAAGCGTACCTGCAAGCCGGCGCCGCGTCCTATTTCACCGACTTCGACGCGGATGGCGTCTTGGTCGAAGTCCACCACCTCGCGGTAGCGGTTGCGGCGCAAGCTTACTGCCAGGGCCGCTGCCAGCGCGACCAGTTCCAGTCCGGCAAACGGGAGAATCGGCCAGAAGCCCTTCAAGGCAAAGAAGCCGCCGATCGCCAGCGACACCGCGCACATCCAGGCCATGAACCAGACCGCCTGCCGCACGCTCATCGAAGCGTTCGGTCCGATCACCAGTCGCGTGTTCACGGAATACTGCATGTTCGCGTTGCTGGACGTCCGTCCGGAATCCGCCGGGCCGCCAAACGCCGGTATTTTAGGGGCCTGCGTCCGCAGGCGTAAAGCGAAACCTTGGAAAAGGCTTACGTTTGCAACACTTGCTCATCGAACAAGGCGGCGATTTCGCCGGTGCCGGCACCGGCCGGCACGGTGGCGAGCAGTGGCGCAGGCATCAGTGTGCGCAGTGTGTCGATATTGTCCCGCAGGCGCTCCTGGACCGGCGGCATGACGTTGGCGATCCAGCCCAGCAAGCGGGTTTTACGCTGGATGGACTCGGCGCTGAGTAGGGCATGATTGATACACCCCAGGCGCATCGCCACCACCAGGATCACCGGCCAGCCGTGTTGTCCGACCCAGTCGGCGTAGCTGTGGCGCGCGTTCAGCGGCACCAGCCAGCCGCCCGCGCCTTCCACCACGACCCGGTCGTGTCCGCGCGCAAGATGGTGGTGCGCGGCGTCGAGCGCGGCCAGGGCGATGTCGATGCCGGCTTCGCGCGCGGCCAGGTGAGGGGCGATGGCGGGCTCGAAACACCAGGGGTTCACCTCCTCGTAGCTCAGCCCGGGCGTGGAAGCGGCATGGAGCAGCAGGGCATCGTCGTTGCGCAGGCCGGCGGCACTGCGCTCGGCGCCGGAGGCGAGCGGCTTGAAGCCGGCGGCGCTGTGGCCTTCGGCGCGGAACCGCTGCAGCAGGGCCTGGGCGATGCGGGTCTTGCCGACGCCGGTATCGGTGCCGGTGACGAAAATCGTGGCGGAAGCCACGATCTTCAGTGACTAGTGGTTAGTGGCCAGTGATTAGTAGAAGCGGTTGTTTCGCCTTTACTAGCCACTAACCACTGATCACTGTTCACTTGCCTCAATCCGTCCGCCAGCGCCTCCAACAGGCCATCGATCTGCCCTGAAGTGTGGGCGGCCGACAGCGTGATGCGCAGGCGCGAGGTGCCGCGCGGCACGGTGGGCGGGCGGATGGCGGCGACCCAGTAGCCCTGCTCATAGAGGTGGCGCGAGAGGCTCAGCGCGCGTTCCGCCGCGCCCAGCACCAGGGGCTGGATCGGCGTTTCCGAGGACGAGAGGTTGAGGCCGAGTTGCGCGGCGCCGCTGCGGAAGCGGTGGATATTGGCGTGCAGGGCTTCACGCCGCTGCGGCTCGGCCTGGACGATGCGCAGCGCGGCGCGCGCGGCGGCGGCGATGGCCGGTGGCGGCGCGGTGGAGAAGACCCAGCTGCGCGCGCGCTGGATCAGGTATTCGATGAGGGTGTCCGAGCCGGCGACGAAGGCGCCGGCGGCGCCCAGGCTCTTGCCGAGGGTGGCGACGTGGACCAGGGGCGGCGGCAGCGGCGCCGCGGGGTGCGACAGCAAATCGAGACTGCCCTGCCCGCGCTCGCCGAGCACGCCGAAGCCGTGGGCGTCGTCGACCATGAGGTTGCCTTCGTAGGCTTCGCACAGGGTGGACAGGGCCGGCAGGTCGGCGAGGTCGCCGTCCATGCTGAAGACGGCGTCCGTCACCAGCAGGGCCTGGCGGCCGGCGTCCCGCGCCTCGCGCAGGGCGCGGCCGAAGCCGCCGAGGTTGCCGTGGGGCACGCGCACGCATTCGGCGCCGGAGAGCCGGCCGCCGTCGATGAGCGAGGCGTGGTTGAGCTCGTCGGCCACCAGCACGTCGTCGCGCCTGAGCAGGGCGCGCAGCACGCCGAGGTTAGCCGCCCAGCCGGTGGAGAACAGCAGCACGCGCGGCCTTTGCAGGAACTCCGCCAGCTCTTCCTCGAGCCGGGCGTGCTCGCGGTTGTAGCCGGAGACCAGAGCGGAGGCGCCGCTGCCGGTGCCGGAGGCGTCGAGCGCACGCTTGGCCGCTTCGGCCAGGCGCGGGTCGGCGGCGAGGCCGAGATAGTCGTTGCTGCAGAAGTTGATGCAGGGCTTGCCCTGCACGGTGAGCGCGACGCCATGGCCGCCTTCGACGGCGCGCCGCACGCGGTACAGGTCTTCGGCGCGCAGCTGCTTCAGTTCAGCGGCGAGCCTTTGCTCCAGGCCCGGGTGCGGGGTTGGACCGTCCACGAAAAGATCTGGTCGTCGGCAGGATCAGGCGGTGGCCGCTGCGTGTTCGGCGACGCCGGCGTGATGGTGGTGATCGCCGCAGGCATCGGCCTTCACCACCGCGCCCTGCCCTTCCGGCTTGAGGCCGAGGCGCTGGAACAGCTGGCGGTCCTTGTCGTTCTGCGGGTTGGAGGTGGTGAGCAGGCGCTCGCCGTAGAAGATGGAGTTGGCGCCGGCGAAGAAGCACAGGGCCTGGAGCTCGTCGTTCATCTGGGTGCGGCCGGCGGAGAGGCGCACGTGGGAGCGCGGCATCATGATGCGGGCGATGGCGATGGTGCGGACGAAGTCGAAGGGATCGAGCGGGGCGGCGCCGTCGAGCGGGGTGCCGGGCACCTGCACCAGCTCGTTGATCGGCACGCTTTCGGGCTGCTCGGGCAGGTTGGCCAGGACGCGCAGCATCTCGGCGCGGTCGGTGGGCGACTCGCCCATGCCGACGATGCCGCCGCAGCAGACCTTCATGCCGGCGTCGCGCACGTTGCCGAGGGTTTCGAGGCGGTCCTCGAAGGTGCGGGTGGTGATGATCTCGCTGTAGTGCTCGGGCGAGGTGTCGATGTTGTGGTTGTAGTAATCGAGGCCGGCGGCGGCCAGACGCTGCGCCTGGTGCTGCTTGAGCATGCCGAGGGTGACGCAGGTTTCCAGTCCCATGGCCTTCACTTCGCGCACCATTTCCTCGACCTTTTCGAGGTCGCGGTCCTTGGGCGAGCGCCAGGCGGCGCCCATGCAGAAGCGGGTGGCGCCGTTGTCCTTGGCTTCCTGCGCGGCGCGCATCACTTCCTGCAAGGGCATCAGCGGCTCGGCCTTGAGGCCAGTCTCGAAGCGCACGCTCTGCGGGCAGTAGGCGCAGTCTTCCGGGCAGGCGCCGGTCTTGATCGACAGCAGGGTGGAGAGCTGCACCGCGTTCGGATCAAAATGGGCGCGATGAACCGTCTGGGCCTGGAACAGCAGATCGTTGAACGGCAGGGCGAACAGGGCCTGCACTTCCTCGCTGCGCCAGTCGTGGCGGGTGGCCTGGGCTTCGGACATGGTGACTCCACTGGGGTATCTGAAATGTTGCCGGAATGCTGCCGCGCCAGTTTTGCCGGGCCGGGATCGGCTGTCAACTTATGAGCCACTCCTATGGTTGACGGCGTGTTTTCCGGGCTGTTCCGGCTGTTGCTGCCGGAGCGGTGCAGCCTGTGCCGGCAGGTTGCCCCTGGACCGGTGTGCGGCGACTGCCGCGCGGACCTGCCGTGGAACCACAGCGCCTGCCCGCGCTGCGCCCGGCCGCAGGAAAGCGGGCCGGGGCATGTTTGCGCCACCTGCGCCGAGGCCCCGCCGCCGTTCGATTCCGGCTGGTCGGCGTTCCGTTACCAGATACCGATCGACAAGGCGGTACAGGGACTGAAATACCACGCCGGGTTTCGCAGCGCGCAGTGGCTGGGGCAGGAAATGGGGCGGGCGCTGGCGCAACGCGCCCTGCCCTTGCCGCAGGTCTTACTGCCGGTGCCGCTGCATGCGGGGCGGCTGCGCGGGCGCGGGTACAACCAGGCGCTGGAGCTGGCGCGGGCCATCGGCGGCGTGCTCGATGTGGAAGTGGATGCGCGGGGCGCCGCTCGCTTGCGGGCCACCGCGGATCAGATCGGCAAGAGCGCGGCGGAGCGGCGGCGCAATGTGAAGGGGGCTTTCGCGGTCACGGCCGGGCGCTACGACGGCAAGCACATCGCGTTGGTGGACGATGTGATGACCACGGGGAGCACGCTGGCGGAACTGGCGCGGGCTTGCCGCAAGGCTGGGGCTTCGCGCATCGAGGTGTGGACGGCGGCGCGGGCGGTTTGAGTTTCGGCCCTTGCCGCCAGGGGCTGGTTTAGAGCCAGCCGGCGGGGCGCAGCAGGAGATCCAGCGCGAGGCCGGCGAAGACGGCCGCGCCGAAACGGTTGTTGTCGAGGAAGGCCTGGAAGCAGGGTCCGCGTTCGCGGGTGCGCGTCATCCATTGCTCACGGATCGCGAAGCCCGCAGCCGCCACGAGGCCGGCACCATAGGCCGGGCCGCGTTGCGCCTGCACGCCGACGATCACCAGCAGCACCAGCGCGGCGAGATGCAGCAGGCCGACAATGAGGCGATCGTAGCGGCCGAACAGGATGGCGCTGGATTTGACGCCGATCTTGAGGTCGTCCTCGCGGTCGCTCATGGCGTAGTAGGTGTCGTAGGCGACGACCCAGCACAGGTTGGCCGCCATCAGCGGGGCCGCTTCGCCCCAGGGGACGGAACCACGCACGGCCGCGTAGGCCATGGGGATGCCCCAGGAGAAGGCGATGCCGAGATGGGCTTGCGGCAGGCTGTGGAAGCGCTTGGCGAAGGGGTAGCTGGCGGCGAGGACCACGGCGGGGACGGAGAGCCAGAGGGCGGCGGCGTTGAGATGGCTGGCGATGAGCAGGGCGAGCAGGCAGAGCACGGCGAACAGGGCCAGCGCTTCGCGCGGCGACACTCGGCCCGCTGCGATGGGGCGGTCCTTGGTGCGTTCGACGTGGGGATCGATCTTGCGGTCGGCGAAGTCGTTGATGACGCAGCCGGCGGAGCGCATCAGGATTGTGCCTGCTACGAAGACTGCGAACAGGTCCCAGCTTGGCGTGCCTTTGGAGGCGAGCCACAGGGCCCAGAGGGTGGGCCAGAGGAGGAGGTAGATGCCGATGCGCTTGTTGAGGCGCATCAGGAGGGCGTAGTCGTGGAGGCGCTTGGACATTACTAAGCGTTCGCTAGCAGCACGTATTGGCGCGTGCATGAGTGGGTTTGGATTGCCTTCTGAAACCTTGGCGTGCGCGCTTGCGCGCGGGCATTGGAGTCGCAGATTGAAATTGCGGTTCCGCCTTCAAGGCGGAACCAGGATTTCAGGCAGCGCAGGCAAGGAGCCGCGCGCAAGCGCGTGCGCCGAGATGTCAGAGCTGCGAGGCCAGATCCTTCGCTGCGCTCAGGATGACAAGGGAAAGGCAAAACTGGATTCCCGCCTGCGCGGGAATGACGATGGGGGATAGTTCCGTGCTTGGCCCCTCCCTCGATACAAATCGCTTCGCGATTCACTCGGGACATTCGGAAAAGCACACCCGCTGCGCGGGCACTCGGAGCGAACGGAGGTTGGCGCATTGCAATGAAAAAGCGCCCCTCACCCCGGCCCTCTCCCCATGTTCATGGGGAGAGGGGGAACGGCGATCACACCTGGGCATATTTTTCGGCGTCGCCTACCCAGCGGGCGATCAGTCTCCGTGCTTCGTGCGGTGATTTGTTGAGCCATTGGTCCGCGAGTTTCTGCAAGGGCGGAATCTGCGCGGCATCGCGCACCGGGTCGGCGATCTTGAGGCCGACCAGGCCGGTCTGTTTGCGGCCGAGGAGTTCGCCGGGGCCGCGCAGTTCCAGGTCGTGCTGGGCGATCTTGAAGCCGTCGTGGGTGGTGCGCATGACTTCGAGCCGCGCCTTGCCGCCCTCGCCCAGCGGCGGCTGGTACATGAGCACGCACTGGCTGGCGGTGGCGCCGCGGCCGACCCGGCCGCGCAGCTGGTGGAGCTGGGCCAGGCCGAGGCGTTCGGCGTTGTCGATGATCATGATGCTGGCATTGGGGACGTCGACGCCGACTTCGATGACGGTGGTGGCGACCAGCAGCTGGGTGCCGCCGTTCTGGAAGGCGCGCATCTGCGCGTCCTTTTCCGGGGCCTTGAGGCGGCCGTGGACCAGGCCGACACGCAGCTCTGGGAGTTCGGCGCGCAGCTGGCGGTAGGTCTCTTCGGCGGCCTGGGCCTGGAGCTGGTCGGACTCTTCGATGAGGGTGCAGACCCAGTAGGCCTGGCGGCCGGCGAGGCAGACTTCGCCGATGCGCTCGAGCACTTCGCCGCGGCGCTCGTTGGAGAGGGCCACGGTCAGCACGGGGGTGCGGCCGGGAGGGAGCTCGTCGATGACGGAGACGTCGAGGTCGGCGTAGAGGGTCTGCGCCAGGGTGCGCGGGATCGGCGTGGCGGACATGATGAGCTGGTGCGGGGTGACGCCGCGCGGGCCCTTGTCGCGCAGGGCCAGGCGCTGGCCGACGCCGAAGCGGTGCTGCTCGTCGACCACGACCAGGCCGAGCTTGGCGAAGCGCACTTCGGACTGGAACAGGGCGTGGGTGCCGACCCAGACCTTGACGTCGCCGCGCGCGGCGCGGCGCATGGCTTCTTCCTTCTCGGCTTTCTTCATGCGGCCGGAGAGGACGCCGACTTCGACGCCGAGGGGGCCGAGCATGCGGGCGAGGTTGTGGGCATGCTGTTCGGCCAGCAGCTCGGTCGGCGCCATCAGCACGGCCTGCAAACCGGCCTGGGCGCTGCCGAGCATGGCGGCGGCGGCGACGACGGTCTTGCCGCAGCCGACATCGCCCTGGAGCAGGCGCAGCATTGGCTTGCCGGAGGCGAGGTCGTGGGCGATCTCGCCGATAACGCGGCGCTGCGCGCCGGTGAGGGCGAAGGGCAGCTTCTCCTGCAACATGGCGGAGGCTTGTTGCAGGTTGTCGATGCGCGCGCCGGGCTGGGCCAGGGTGCGCTTGCGCAGCAGGCGCATGCACAGTTGGTGCGCCAGCAGCTCTTCACGCAGCAGGCGCAGTTGCGCCGGATGGCGCTCGAGCAGGAGGTCGCCGAGGTCGGTGCCGCCGGGCTCGTGCAGGACGCGCAGGGCGGTCATGGTGTCCGGCGGGGCGAGGCCGGGCAGTTCGGCGTTGAATTCCGGATCGCGCGCGGCGGCTTCCATGGCTTGCTGGATCAGGCTGCGCAGGCGCTGCTGGGTGATGCCGGTGACGAGGGGATAGATCGGCGTGAGCTTGGGCTCGGCCGGCAGCAGGGCGGGATCGTCGGCGACGCGGTATTCGGGGTGAACCATTTCCAGGCCGGAGGCGCCGGCGCGGACGGTGCCGAAGGCGCGCACCCAGCGGCCCTCGGTGAAGCTCTGCTTCTGCAATTCGTTGAAGTGGAAGAAGCGCAGCAGCAGGCCGCTGCCGCCGTCGTCGATGGCCACGCGCAGGCTGCGGCGCGGGCCGCCGAAGCGCACGTCGGCCGCCACCACCTTGCCGCGCACCAGGGCTTCCTCGCCGGCCTTGAGCTCGTCGAGCGGGACGATGCGGCGGCGGTCCTCGTAGCGGCTGGGCAGGTGGAACAGCAGGTCCTGCACGCGCTCGATGTCGAGCGCGCGCAGTTTCGCGGCCACGGCGGGGCCGGCACCTTTGAGGTAGGTGACTTCGGTGGCGAGGGTGGTGGGCGGCTTGACGCCGGCCGCACGCGGCGCTGTGCGCCGCCCGCCTGCCCCCTCCCTTTTCACGGCCCCCGCCACCGCAGTTCTATTCGAGAACCAGGATCGCGTCCGCCTCGACACGCGAGCCGCGCGGCAGGCTGGCCACGCCGATGGCGGCGCGCGCCGGGAACGGCTGCACGAAGTACTCGCTCATGATTTCGTTGACCTTGGGGAAGTGCGCCAGGTCGGTGAGGAAGACGTTGAGCTTGGCGACGTCCTTGAGGCCGCCGCCGGAGGCTTCGGCGACTGCGCGCAGGTTGGTGAAGACCTGGTGGATCTCGGCCTCGATGGTGGCGTTCTGCAGCTGCATGGTCTTCGGGTCGAGCGGGATCTGCCCGGATAGATAGACGGTGTTGCCGCACTTGACGGCCTGCGAGTAGGTGCCGATAGCGGCCGGCGCCTGGTCGGTGTGGATGATCTGACGGGTCATAGTGGAAAAGTGATTAGTGGTTAGTGGTTAGTGGTTAGTAGAAGCGAAATTTGCGAGCCGCACAAACCAACTGGTCACTAACCACTAATCACAGGCCACTGCTTTAAACGCGGTTGACGCGCTGCACCGGCGGCAGGCGGCGCAGGCGGCGCAGCACGCGCGCCAGGTGGACGCGGTCCTTCACCGTGACGACGAAGCGCATTTCCAGGGCCTCGGAGCCGTCGCGTTCGGGCATCTGCACGTTTTCGATGCTGGCGTTGGCGCTGGAGATTTCGCCGGCAACCATGGCCAGCAGGCCGCGGCGGTTCTCGGCCTTGAGCTTGAGCTCGGCCAGGAAGTCGCCCTGCACTTTCTCCGACCAGATCAGGGGCACGCGTTCCTGCGGTCCGCCCTTGCGGGTCTGCACGTGGCGGCATTCGAGGCGGTGGATGACGATGCCGCGGCCGACGCTGACGTAGCCGCAGATGTCGTCGCCCGGGATCGGGTGGCAGCACTTGGCGTAGTCGATGACCAGGCCTTCGGTGCCTTCGATCTGCAAGGGCACGCTTTCGCCGGGGACGGTGTTCTGCTGCGGGTCCGGCAGGAAGTGGCGGGCCACCAGCGGCGCCAGGCGCGAGCCGGTGCCGATGGAGATGTAGAGGTCTTCCATGTCCTGCAGGTTGAAGGCCTTGAGCACCGCTTCGGTGGACTCCTCCTTGAGGGAGGACAGCGGCACGTGCAGCTCGCGCAGGGCGATTTCCAGCAGGCGGCGGCCGAGGCGGATGGCCTCGTCCTCGCGCTGGTTCTTGAGGAAGTTGCGGATGTGCGAGCGCGCCTTGGCGGTCTTGACGTAGTTGAGCCAGGCGGCGTTCGGGCGGGCGTGGCGGGCGGTGATGATTTCCACCGTCTGGCCGTTCTGCAAGGGCGTGTTGAGCGGCTCGAGCTGCTGGTCGATGCGCGAGGCGACGCAGTGGTCGCCCAACTCGGAGTGCACCGAGTAGGCGAAGTCCACGGCGGTGGCGCCGCGCGGCAGGCGGCGGATCTGGCCCTTGGGGGTGAAGACGTAGACCTCGTCCGGGAACAGGTCGACCTTGACGTTTTCGATGAAGTCGAGCGCGCCGGCGCCGCCCTGCATTTCGAACAGGTTGCCGAGCCATTCGCGGGCGCGCACCTGCGGCGCGGAACCGGGGTCGTTCTTGCCGCCGAGCTTGTACTGCCAGTGGGCGGCGATGCCGCTCTCGGAGATGTGGTGCATGTCGCGGGTGCGGATCTGCACTTCGATCTTGCGGCCCTGCGGGCCGACGCAGGTGGTGTGCAGCGACTGGTAGCCGTTGACCTTGGGGTTGGCGATGAAGTCGTTGAACAGCTCGGAGATGGGCCGGTAGACGTGGTGCACCACGCCCAGGGCGCGGTAGCAGTCGTCGACCTTGGTCACCAGGATGCGGAAGCCGAGCAGGTCCATCACGTCGAGAAAGCGCAGGCGCTTGCGCTGCATCTTTTCGTAGACGGCGTAGAGGTTCTTCTGGCGGCCGACCACCGAGGCGCCGATGCCTTCCTCGCGCAGGGCGCGCTCGAGCTTGTGCTCGAATTCCTTGATCAGGCTCTTGGTGTCGCCCAGACGGTCGTTCACCGCGCGCTGGAACACGTTGTAGCGCTTGGGGTGCAGGTTGAGGAAGGCCAGGTCTTCCAGCTCGGTGCGCAGGGTGTTTATCCCTAAGCGCTGCGCGATGGGAGCGTAGATTTCGATGGTTTCGCGGGCCACGCGGCGGCGCTTGGCCGACTCCACGCCTTCCAGGGTGCGCATGTTGTGCAGGCGGTCGGCCAGCTTGACCAGGATGACGCGCAGATCCTGCGCCATCGCCAGCAGCAGCTTGCGCACGCTCTCGGCCTGCTGCTCGGCGCGGGTCATGCCTTCGACTTTGTGGAACTTGCTGACGCCGTCGACCAGCTCGGCCACGTCCTTGCCGAACAGGCGCACGATCTCGCCCTTGTCGACGGCCGTGTCCTCGATCACGTCGTGCAGGATAGCGGCGCACAGCGTGGTGGCGTCGAGGCGCATTTCGGCCAGGATGCGGGCCACCGCCAGCGGGTGATAGATGTAGGGTTCGCCGGATTCGCGGGCCTGGCCGGAATGCATGCGGGCGCCGAACTCGTAGGCGCGGCGCACTTCGGCGATCTGGTCTTCGGGCAGATATTCCTGCAGCACCTTGCACAGGGCTTCGATGCCGTACTCGCGCGCTACGCGCTGAGTGCGGATCGCCGTGCCGATGCGCTGGATGACCGGGAATTCCATAAGCTCAGTATAGACTGAGGGCGGCGCGCGACGGTGCAAGCTGGACGTCCTGTCCAGGCACCGGTCATCGATGACCGGACTGTTGAAACAATCAAAAGCGGCAAATCAAAAGCAATAAAAAAGGGGCCTTGCGGCCCCTTTTTTGAATCTGCGAAATATCCGCAGCTTACATATCGAAGCTGGGATCCAGCGCTTCCAGTTCCATCTTCGGCTGCTGGATGGCGGGCAGGTCGGCCTCGCTCAGCACGGAGGTGCCGACGTAGCCTTCGGCGATTTCCTTCAGCGACAGGACGGTGGACTTGTGGCTGCCCCAGGGCAGGCGCGCTTCGGCGCCGCGAGCCAGCTGGCGGGCGCGCTTGGCGGCGACCAGGCTCAGTTCGAACTGGTTGGGGATGCGGGCCAGACAATCTTCTACGGTTACGCGTGCCATGACTTACCTGCTGAGAAAACACGGACTAAGCTGCTAATTATACCCAAACCGGGGGCGGCAGGCCAAGAGCGGGGCGGTTTTTAGGCGCCTGGAAATGGGAACGGCACCCGTCGGCTCCGCTTCGCTCGAGCCGACCTACCGGACCGGGACTGCGCCGGTAACACTCGAAATAGTATGGGGTTTCGCTGGCTTTTCAACCGGGACCGGGCGGAGCCCCAGGCCGGAGAAAGCGGCCGGATTTACAGCTTCAATTCCCGGATCAAGGCGGCATGGCGCGCGCGCTGGGCCGGCAGGCCGAGGCGGCGGGCCAGGATCAGGGACTGCAACTCGTCGAGGGCGTGGTCGAAGGTGTCGTTGACGATGAGGTAGTCGTATTCGTCGTAATGCACCATTTCGGCGTGGGCGGCTTCCATGCGGGCGGCGATGACCTCGGGGTCGTCCTGGCCGCGGCCGTGCAGTCGGCGTTCCAGTTCGGCCGCCGAGGGGGGCAGGATGAACACCCCTTTGGCATCCGGTCGCCGGGCACGGATCTGGCGGGCGCCCTGCCAGTCGATATCCAGCAGCAGTTCGGTGCCGGCGGCGAGCAGGCGCTCGGTTTCGGCGAGGCCAGTGCCGTAGCGCCGGCCGAACACCTCGGCGTGCTCGAGGAATTCCCCGGCCGCGACCATGGCCAGGAATGTGGCGTCGTCGACGAAGTGGTAGTGGCTGCCGTGCTCCTCCCCCGCGCGCGGCGCGCGGGTGGTGTAGGACACCGAGATGGCGCAGGCGATGCCGCGCTGCTTGAGGCGTTCCACCAGGGCGCGGCTCAGGCTGGTCTTGCCGCCGCCGCTGGGGGCGGAGACGATCCACAGCGATCCTGGCGGAACTTCGGCATGAGGCTGGGTCTGCGGCATTTAGCGTTCCACCGGGCAATGCGTCGATTTTCGCGCAAAGCCGCGTCTACTGCCTACGGCCTCCCTCACCCCACCACCCGCTCCGCGGGCGGTCCTCCCCTCTCCCGCGTTGCGGTAGAGGGGCATCGGTCGGCGGCTACGCCGCCGGTTCATGTGAACGGGTGGTACTGGAACAGCCAGGTTTCGGACAGGGTGTTGCTGCCCGACTTGAGGTAGAGCCGCAGGTCCACCGGGTCGTTGCCGTCGACGGTGAGGTCGAACTGGGCGCGCCAGTGGCCGCTGACACCGTCCGGCACGGCTTCGGCGAAGACATAGGAGAAGGTGCCGCGCGAGGCGGTCAGCACCGGCTCGGGCTTGACGCCGAACGGCAGGGACACCAGCGGGCCGCCCATGAATTCGACCACGAACTTGCGCACGCCCGCCGGGCGCGGCTGGCCGGGCTGGCCGCCGCGGCCGAGGCGGGTGGCGACGCAGCGCGCCAGCGGCGTGGGGTACGGCTCGTCCGCGCTCCAGTAGAGGCGGTAGTGCAGGCGGTAGCTGGAGCCGGCGCGGGCCGGGGCCTTGGGCACCCACATGGCGACGATGTTGTCGTGGATCTCGTCGTTGTCGGGGATTTCCACCAGCTGCACCGAGCCCTCGCCCCAGCCATCCAGCGGTTCGACCCACAGGCTGGGGCGGCGCTGGTAGTTGACGCCGTCGAGGTAGTGGTCGAAGTTGCGGTCGCGCTGGAGCAGGCCGAAGCCGTGCGGGTTGGCGTCGGAGAAGGCCGAGGCCATGGTGCGCGGCGGATTGTTGAGCGGGCGCCAGATGTGCTCGCCGGCGCCGGTCCAGATGGCCAGGCCGTCGGAGTCGTGCACCTCGGGGCGCCAGTCCACGGCGGTGCTCTTGACGGTCTCGGAGAACCAGTACATCGAGGTCAGCGGCGCGAGGCCGAGCCGGTCGATGTCGGCGCGCAGGAACAGGGCGGTCTCGACCTCCATGATCACCGCCTTGTCGCGGCGCATGATGAAGCGGTAGGCGCCGGTGATGCTGGGGCCTTCGAGGAAAGCGCAGACGGTCACCGTGTCGCTGTTCTCGGCCGGGGCTTCGAAATAGACCTGGGTGAAGGCGGGAAATTCTTCCGGCTTGCCGGCCACCGCAACGTTGGCGGCGACGCCGCGCGCGGACAGGCCGTATTGGTACAGCTCGCCGATGGCGCGGAAGTAGGAGGCGCCGAGGAAGGCGGCCCAGTCGTTCTTGTGCCAGTCGAGCCGGTCCTGATCATCGAGACGGCTTTCCTGGAAGCGGAAGCCGGCGAAGCCGGCGCCCTTGGGCAACTCGCGCGCCGGACTGTCCTTCGGCATGTCGAAGTAGTCCGGGTCGTAGATCAGCTCGCGCGCGCTGGCGCCTTCGGCCAGGTACATGCGCACCGGCGCCTGGAAGTAGCGGCCGAGGTGGAAGAAGGTCACCGGGAATTGCCCCGGGCCCTTGGCGAAGAGGGCGTACTCGGGCTTGAAGTGGATCTTGCCGTGGGCGTCGTAGTCGATGCGTTCCAGCACTTCGCGCGACAGGGTCGGCGGCGGCGCATAGGGCTGCCCCGCCCTGGCGCGGGCTTGCTCGATCAGCGCCTCGAAGGAGAAGGGCGCGGCGGCGCCGAACTGGATGCGCTTGGCCGCGAGCGCGGCCGGCGTGATGCCGAGCGCGGCGAGGGCCATGGTGGCGCTGCTGGCGGTAAGAAAGGTTCTGCGATCGATCATGACGGGTTCCGGCCGGTGGCAAATGATACAGGCTGGAAAGCGCGGAGCGTCACCGCCGTGAATGCGGCGCCCGCCACGCTTCCTGGGGGGACCGTTTCAGGAACGTCGTCGAAAAGATCAGTTCAGCCGCCCCGACGCGGGCCGGGGCGGCTGAACTGGGCAACAAGCATGCTTACCAACCCTGCGGCTTGCTGAATTCCGGATAGGTCCTGGCGATGAAGGCCTTGAACTCGGGGGAGTTGTAGGCGGCGACGAGGTCGTTGACGAAGGGCTGCCCCTTGTCGGCGCTGCGCACCGCGACGACGTTGATGTAGCGGTCGCCGAGGTCTTCGATGTCCACCGCGTCGGCCAGCTTCAGGCCGGAGGCGTAGGCGTAGTTGCCGTTGACGAAGGAGTAGTCGGTGTCGTCGAGCGAGCGCGGCAGCGAGGCGGCTTCCAGCGGCAGCAGCTTGAGATGGCGCGGGTTGGCGGCAACGTCCTTTTCCGAGGCGCGCACCGGGTCGGTGTCGGGCTTCAGTTGCAGCAGGCCGCGCTTGGCCAGCATGCCGAGGGCGCGCGCCTCGTTGGTCGGGTCGTTGGGCAGGGCGATGCGGTCGCCGTCCTTGAGCTCGTTCAGGGCGTGGTGCTTGCGGCTGTACAGGCCCATCGGCTCGGTCGGCACCTGCGCCACCGGCTCGAGCTGCAGATCATGGTCGGCGGCGAACTTGCGCAGGTAGACGATGTGCTGGAACACGTTGGCGTCGAGCGCGCCCTGCGCCAGCGCCAGGTTGGGCTGCACGTAGTCGCTGAACTCGATCACCTTCACCGAGTAGCCGCGCGCTTCCAGCCAGGGCTTGATGCTGTGGCGGATCATGTCGCTGAAGGGACCGGCGGTGGCGCCGATGTTGAGCTGCTTCTTGTCGGCCGCCTGCGCCGGCAGGCCGGCGAGCAGGGCAACGAGGAACAGGGGCAAGGCACGGAACAGCAGTTTGCGGATCATGATGCGTCCCTCTTTATATATGAAGTCTGGAGCGGAAGGGCTCAACGCTTGTCGAGCCGCGCGGCAATGCGGTTGCCGGTGAACTGGATGGCCTGCACGATCACCACCAGGATGGCCACGGTGATCAGCATGACGTTGGTCTGGAAACGGTAGTAGCCGTAGCGGATGGCGAGGTCGCCGATGCCGCCGCCGCCGACCACGCCGGCCACGGCGGTGTAGGACAGCAGGCTCACCGCCATCACGGTCAGGCCCAGCACCAGGCCGGAGCGCGCCTCCACCAGCAGCACCTTGAACACGATCTGCGGCACGCTCGCGCCCATCGCCTCGGCGGCTTCGACCACGCCTCGCGGTACTTCGCGCAGCGACTGCTCGACCAGGCGGGCGAAGTACGGGACGGCGGCGAAAGACAGCGGCACCGCCGCGGCCAGGGGGCCGATGGAACTGCCGATGAGCCAGCGCGTCAGCGGCACCAGGGCCACGATGAGGATGACGAAGGGGAAGGAGCGCACCACGTTGATGAAGCCGTTGAGCACGGCGAACAGCCAGGGCCGTTGCAGCAGCTGGCCGCGGTCGGTGAGCAGCACCAGCACGCCCAGGGGGCCGCCGAGCAGCACCGACGCCGCCAGCGACACCAGCAGCATCAGCGCGGTCTGGCCCAGGGCCAGCCACAGGTCGGGCAGGATTTCGATCAGGGAATCCGACATGGCTCGATAACTCCTATACCGCCTCGAACAGGCGCCGTGCCGCATCGCTGCGCGGCTGCGGCGGTTCGGCCTGGCGCAGGTCCAGTTCCTCCACCACGCGCCCGTTTTCCATCACCGCCACGCGGTCGCACAGCGCGCGCACCACCGCGAGCGAATGGCTGACGATGACGATGGTCACGCCCAGGCGCTGGTTGATGTCGCGCAGTACAGCGAGCAGTTCGCGGGTGGTATGCGGGTCGAGCGCCGAGGTGGGTTCGTCGCAGAGCAGCACCTGCGGCTCGGTGGCGAGCGCGCGGGCGATGGCGACGCGCTGCTTCTGGCCGCCGCTGAGCTGGGCCGGATAGTGCGCGGCCTTGTCGGCCAGGCCGACCAGTTCCAGGCACTGCCGGGCGCGGGCGGCGACGGCTTCACCCTTGAGGCCGGCGATGCGCAGCGGGAAGCAGACGTTCTCCAGGGCGCTGTGGTTATGCAGCAGGTTGAATTGCTGGAAGATCATGCCGATGCGCCGCCGGGCCTGGCGCAGGGCGGCGGCATCGAGCAGGTCCAGGCGCTGGCCGCCGACCCAGATTTCGCCGGCGGTAGGGCGCTCCAGCAGGTTGATCAGGCGCAACAGTGTGGACTTGCCGGCGCCGGAGAAGCCGATGATGCCGAATACCTCCCCGGATCCGACGCGCAGGCAGAGGGGCGCCACCGCTTCGAACGGGCGCGGTCCCGCCGCGAAGCTCTTGGCGACGCCTTCGAGGCTGATCATGGGCGGGGCCTGGGACAAGGGAATGGAGCGGCGCGAGGGTCGCACACTCTAGGCAAAGCGCCGGGCGCGGGGAAATAGCCAATGGTGCTAGCGATATGAAAAACCGCGTCATGCGGCGCCCAGCCCGCTGATTAACGGAATTTAATGATTCGCCAATGCCCCCGAATGCGGCGGCGCTTAATCTTCCGTCCGGGCGCAGGCCCGCACTACACGCAATGACCGCTCGAACGACAGGTTCTCCTACGAACACGCCCTCCCCTGGCCGCCACCGCTGGCTGGCCGCCTGCTGCGTGGCCGGCCTCTCCGCCTGCAACCTCGGGCCCGGCTACCAGCGGCCGGACGTGCCGCCGCCCGCCGCCTGGACCGGGGCCGATGCCCAGGCCGCCGCGGCCTGGCCTTCGGCGGACTGGTGGAAGGGGTTCGGCTCGCCGCAGCTCGACGCCTTCATGGCCCAGTCGCGCCAGGCCAACGACGACATCGCCGCCGCCATTGCCCGCGTGCGCCAGGCCGACGCGCAGGCGCGCATCGCCGGGGCGGCGCTGCTGCCCACGCTGGACGCCAGCTTCGACGCCAGCCAGACGCGCACCCAGGGCTCCAGCGGCTCGCACACCGGCGCCACGTTCAGCCCTCTGCTCAGCGCCAGCTACGCGCTCGACTTCTGGGGCAAGAACCGGGCGACGCGCGATGCCGCCGTGGCCGCCGCCAACGCCAGCCGCTACGACCGCGCCACTGTCGAACTGACGGTGATGAGCAGCGTCGCCGGCACCTATTTCCAGACGCTGTCGCTGCGCGACCGCCTCGACGTGGCGCAGAAGAACCTCGATGCCGCGCAGACCATTCTCAACGGCCTCAAGCTGCAGCAGCAGGCCGGCACCGCCAACGCCCTCGACGTGGCGCAGCAGGCCACCACCGTGGCCACGCTCTACGCCGCAATCCCGCCGCTGAAGCAGCAGCTGCGGCAGAGCGTGGACGCGCTGGCGATCCTGGTCGGCGCCACGCCGGAATCGGTGGAAGTGAACAGCGGCACCCTGGACGGTGTGGCGCAGCCGCAGGTGGCGCCGGGCTTGCCGTCCGAACTGCTGGCGCGCCGCCCGGATGTGGCCGAGGCCGAGGCGCAGCTGATCTCCGCCAATGCCGACATGGCCGCGGCGCGCGCCGCCTTCTTCCCCAGCATCGTCCTCACCGCCAGCGGCGGCTATGCCAGCGACCAGCTGGCCGGACTGCTCAATCCCTCCAACGCCATCTTCTCGGTGGCGGCGGGCATCACCCAGCCGATCTTCGAGGGCGGCCTGCTGCAAGGGCAGTCGGAACTGGCCAAGGGACGCTACGCCGAGCTGGCGGCGGATTACCACAAGGCGGTGATCTCGGCCTTCGGCAATGTCGAGGACGCCCTGGTCGCGGTGCAACAGACGGCGGAGCAGGAACAGCGGCAGCAGGAGGCGGTGAACACGGCGCAGCGCGCCTATGAGATCGCCCAGGCGCAGATGCACGCCGGCACCATCAACGTGCTGACCCTACTCAATACCGAAAGCGCCCTGTTCACTGCGCAGGATGCGCTGGCCCAAGTCAAATTCTCCCACCTGCAAGCCCTGGTGAATCTGTTCAGCGCCCTGGGCGGCGGTTGGCAACAAGCTTAAGCAACTAAGCAACAAGGCTGCAGGAGCAAACAAGCATGGCCGCTGACAGCGGAATCTCGATGCGGACCCTCAAGCCGGGCCGCACCCGTAGCGTGATGATCGCGGTCGCAGTGGTGCTCGGCCTGCTGTACTGGTGGCACCTGCGCGCGGACGAAAAGGCCGGGGCCGCGGCGAAGCCGAAAGCCTCGCAGGGTATCGCCGTCGATGTGGTCCCGGCTAAGCGCGTCGACATGCCGCAGTACGCGGAAGGCCTGGGCTCGGTGCAGGCCTTCTACACCGTGACCATCACGCCGCGCGTCGACGGGCAGCTGATGAAGGTGGGCTTCACCGAGGGACAGACGGTGCAGAAGGGCGACCTGCTGGCGCAGATCGACCCGCGCCCCTACCAGGCCGCGCTGGAGCAGGCGATCGGCACGCGGGACAAGGATCAGGCCCTGCTGGAGAACGCCAAGCGCGACCTCGAGCGCTACGAGATGCTGGCGCCGCAGGACCTGACCAGCAAGCAGACGGTGGACACGCAGCGCGCCCTGGTGATGCAGACCGCGGCGCAGATCAAGAGCGACCAGGCCGCGGTGGACAACGCCCGCACCCAGCTCGACTACACCACCATCACCTCGCCGATCCAGGGCCGCACCGGCATCCGCCTGGTCGATCCGGGCAACAACGTGCACGCGTCCGACACCACCGGCATCGTGGTGGTGACGCAGCTGCAGCCGATCTCGGCGATCTTCACCCTGCCGGAAGATTCATTGCCGGCGATGTCCGCCGCCCTGGAGAAAGGCGGCGTGACCGTGGCGGCGCTGTCGCGCGACGGCAAGACCGAGCTGGATCACGGCACCGTGACGCTGATCGACAACCAGATCGATCCGACCACCGGTACGGTACGGGTCAAGGCGGTCTTCCCCAATACGCACAACACCCTGTGGCCGGGCGAGTTCATCAACGCCAGGGCCCTGCTGCAAACCCGGCATGAGGCGCTCAGCATCCCCTCCACCGCGGTGCAGCGCGGACCCAACGGCATCTTCACCTACGTACTGCGCGCCGACTCCACGGTGGAAGTGCGGCCGCTGAAGATCACCGACGAGAATACCGATACGGTGCTGGTGAACGACGGCCTCAAGGAAGGCGAGCAGGTGGTGGTCAGCAACCAGTACCGTCTGCAACCCGACGCCAAGGTGCGCACCGGCTCCGATAACGCCACCAAGACGGCGGCGGCCGGCGCGGCCCCGGCTTCCGACGCCACCCCGGCGACGGAGCCGGCGGCGGCCAACGCCAAGCCATGAACATTTCCGCCCCCTTCATCCAGCGACCGATCGCCACCTCGCTGCTGATGGCGGGAATCCTGCTGATCGGCATCGTCACCTTCCCGATGCTGCCGGTGGCACCGCTGCCGCAGGTGGATTTCCCCACCATCCAGGTCTCGGCCTCGCTGCCCGGCGCCAGCCCCGAAACCATGGCCTCGTCGGTGGCGACGCCGCTGGAAACGCAGTTCTCGGCGATTCCCGGCGTGTCGCAGATGACCTCGACCAGCGTGCTCGGCAACACCCAGCTGACCATCCAGTTCGACCTCAACCGCAACATCGACGCCGCGGCCCAGGACGTACAGTCGGCCATCGTCGCCGCGGGCGGGCAGCTGCCGAAGAACCTGCCCTCGCCGCCCAACTACCGCAAGGTCAATCCCGCCGATTCGGCGATCCTGATCCTGTCGGTGCACTCCGACGTGCTGCCGCTGACCCAGGTGGACGACTACGCCGAAACGGTGATCGCGCAGCACGTGTCGCAGCTGCCGGGCGTGGCGCAGGTGTCCCTCGGCGGCCAGCAGAAACCGGCGGTGCGTATCCAGGTGGATCCGGGCAAGATCGCCGCGCTCGGCATCCAGCTGGAGGACGTGGCCAGCGTCATCACCACCGCCTCGGTGGATGCGCCGCAGGGTTCGATCAACGGCGTCAAGCACAGCTTCGCCATCTACGACAACGACCAGCTGCTCAAGGCCGCGCCGTGGAACGACGTCATCGTCGCCTATCGCAACGGCGCGCCGGTGCGCATCCGCGACATCGGCGTGGCGCTGGACGCGCCTGAAAACATCCAGCTCTCCGCCTGGCAGAACGGCAAGAACGGCATCCTGCTGCAGATCTTCAAGCAGCCCGGCGCCAACATCATCGACACCGTCAACAGCATCAACGCCCTGCTGCCCAAGGTATTGACCGCGGTGCCGCCCTCGATCAAGGTGGACAAGGTCATCGACCGCACCACCACCATCAAGGCCTCGGTGGAGGATGTGGAGTTCACCCTGGTGCTGACCATCGCGCTGGTGGTGATGGTGATCTTCCTGTTCCTGCGCAACTTCTGGGCGACGGTGATCCCCGGCGTGACCGTGCCGCTGGCCCTGCTCGGCACCGCCGCCCTGATGTACGTGGTGGGCTATAGCCTGGACAACCTGTCGCTGATGGGCCTGACCATCGCGGTGGGCTTCGTGGTCGATGACGCCATCGTCATGCTGGAGAACATCTACCGCCACATCGAGGACGGCATGTCGCCGCGCGAGGCGGCGATCAAGGGCTCCGGCGAGATCAGCTTCACCATCATCTCGATCAGCCTGTCGCTGGTGGCGGTGTTCATCCCGCTGCTGCTGATGGGCGGCATCGTCGGCCGCCTGTTCCGCGAATTCGCCGTCACCGTGACCATGACCATCGCGGTTTCGGCCTTCGTTTCGCTGACCCTGTCGCCGATGATGTGCGCCCTGTTCCTGCGCGATGAAAAGCACGCGCAGCACGGCCGCGCCTACCTGGCGATCGAGCGCGCCTTCGACAAGCTGCTGGCCTGGTACACGCGCGGCCTGGACACCGTGCTGCGGCACCAGCCGCTGACCCTGCTGGTGTTCGTGCTGACGGTGGTGGCCACGGTGCTGCTGTACATGGCCGAGCCCAAGGGCTTCTTCCCGCAGCAGGACACCGGCATCATCTCCGGCCTGTCGGACGCGGCGCAGGACGTGTCCTTCGCTGAGATGGTGAAGCTGCAGCACCAGCTCACCGACGTACTCTCGAAGGACCCGGACGTGGCCAGCTGGGGCGCCTCGGTCGGCGGCTCGCGGCCGCTCAACAACGGCTACGCCGTCATCGGCCTGAAGCCGCGCGGCAAACGTTCGGCCAGCGCCGACCAGATCATCAGCCGCCTGCGGCCGCAGCTGGCCAAGGTGAAGGGAGCCACGCTTTATTTGCAGGCGGCGCAGGACGTCAACGTCGGCGGCAGGCTGGCGCGCACCCAGTACCAGTACACCCTGCAGGACGCCGACCTCAACGAGTTGAACGACTGGTCGCCGCGGCTGCTGGCGGCGCTGCAGAAGCTGCCGGAGCTGCGCGACGTCGCCTCCGACCAGCAGAACCACGGCACCAAGCTGTCGCTGGTGATCGACCGCGACCAGGCCGGCCGCTTCGGCATCCAGCCCTCGCTGATCGACAACACGCTGTACGACGCCTTCGGCCAGCGCCAGGTGACGCAGTATTTCACCCAGCTCAACAGCTATCACGTGATCCTGGAAGTACCACCGGCGATGCAGGCCGACCCCAACACGCTGAACAAGCTGTACATCAAGTCGCCGGTGACCGGGCAGCAGGTGCCGCTGTCGACCTTCGCCCGTTTCGACACGCAGCACGTCACCTACCTGTCCATCAGTCACCAGGGCCAGTTCCCGGCGGTGACGCTGTCCTTCAACCTGGCGCAGGGCGTGGCCCTGGGGCAGGCGGTGGACGCGATCAACCAGGCCGCGGCGGCGATCCACCTGCCGGCCTCGCTGACCGGCACCTACCAGGGCACGGCCCAGGCCTTCCAGGCCTCGCTGAAGAGCGAGCCCTACCTGATCCTGGCGGCGCTGGTGGTCGTGTACATCATCCTGGGCATGCTCTACGAGAGCTACATCCATCCGCTGACCATTCTCTCCACCCTGCCTTCGGCCGGCGTGGGCGCCCTGCTGATGCTGATGGCATTCCACTTCGACCTGTCGGTGATCGCGCTGATCGGCATCATCCTGCTGATCGGCATCGTCAAGAAGAACGGCATCATGATGGTGGATTTCGCCATCCAGGCGGAGCGCGAGCACCACATGACGCCGGAGCAGTCGATCCGCCAGGCCTGCCTGCTGCGCTTCCGCCCGATCATGATGACCACCATGGCCGCCCTGCTCGGCGCGCTGCCGCTGATGCTGGGCCACGGCACCGGCTCGGAGCTGCGCCAGCCGCTGGGCTACACCATGGTCGGCGGCCTGATCCTGAGCCAGTTGCTGACGCTGTTCACCACTCCGGTGGTCTATCTCTACCTGGATCGTCTCAACAACCGCCTGGGCCGTTCGCGCGGCGCGGCGGCGGCGGGCGACGCGGCGCACGGAAGCGCCGCGTAAACGTGGATAATGGAGCGGCGGTCCCTGGGCCGTCGATACGGGTATCGCCATGAAGGTTCTGCTGGTCGAGGACAACGAACGGGTCACGCGTTTCGTCACGCGCGGACTGCGCGAGGCGGGCCATACCGTGGATCACGCCGGCAACGGCCGCGACGGGCTGTTTCTCGCCGCCAGCGGGCCTTACGACGTGATCGTGATGGATCGCATGCTGCCGGGGCAGATCGACGGCCTGTCGATCATCGAATCGCTGCGCAAGTCCGGCAACCGCGTGCCGATCCTGATTCTCAGCGCGCTGTCGGACGTCAACGAGCGCATCCGCGGCCTGCACAGCGGCGGCGACGACTACCTGACCAAGCCCTTTTCCTTCGGCGAGCTGCTGGCGCGGCTCGACGCGTTGAGCCGCCGCAGCTGGAGCGGCGGCCGCGAGACTCACCTGGAAGTCGGCGACCTGCGCATGGACCTGCTGTCGCGCAAGGTGAGCCGCGGCAGCCGCGCCATCACCCTGCAGCCGCGAGAGTTCAAGCTGCTGGAATACCTGATGCGGCACGCCGACCAGGTGGTCACGCGGACCATGCTGCTGGAGAATGTGTGGGAGTTCAATTTCGACCCCCAGACCAATGTGGTGGATGTGCACATCAGCAAGCTGCGGCAGAAGATCGAGTTCGAGCTGGAGCGGCCGTTGCTGAAGACGGTGCGCAATGCCGGCTATATGCTGACCGCGGACGAGTAAAAGACTCCTGCCCATGATCCGCTCCTCGGCGGTGAACCTGGCGGTCGGCTACGTGCTGTTCGGCATCGTCGCCCTGATCGCCTTCGCCGCCCCGGTCTGGTACGCCTGGCAGGTGACGATCGAGGAGGGGCGCACCGAGATCCTGCAGGAGGATGCACAGCGCCAGGCCGAGGTGTTCCGCCGCGAGGGCGTGGCGGGGCTGACCCATTTCATCAGCGAGCGCGTCAGCCTGCAGATCGCCGGCGAGCGCGTGCTGCTGTTCACCGATCCGCAGGGTCATGTGCTGGCCGGCAACCTCAGCGCCTGGCCGCGCGGCATTCCCGACCAGTCCGGCACCTATACCATCACCGTCGAAATGGACGGCCATCCCTCGCGGGCGGTGGTGGTACGGGCCAAGCTGCCCGGCGGCTACGACCTGCTGGTGGCGCGCGACCTGGCGCGCTATGCGCCGGTGGAGACGCGCTTCTGGTTCGGCCTGGGCGCGGGTGTGGCGATCCTGTCGGTGATGGGGACGATCGGCGCCGTGCTGATCCGGCGCGAACTGCTGGCGCGCATCCAGGGCATCCGCCAGACCGTCTCGGCGATCATGCAGGGCGAGTTGAGCCACCGCCTGCGCACGCGCAGCAGCGGCGACGAGCTCGATACCCTCTCGCAGACCATCAACCGCATGCTCGACCAGATCGAGCAGCTGGTACACGGCATCCGCAACGTCTCCAATTCCATCGCCCACGATCTGCGCACGCCGCTGGCGGAGCTGCGCTCGCGCCTGGAAGAGCTGCTGGTGACGCGGCCGCCGACGCACGAGGTCTATAACGAAGTGGAAGCGGCGGTGGCCGACGTCGACCGCGTCATCGGCATCTTCAACGCCCTGCTGCGCCTGGCCGAGATCGACACCGGCATGCGCCGCTCGGGCTTCGTCGAGGTCGATTTGGCCGAAGTGGCGGAGGAGGCGGTGGACTTCTATGTCCCTGCGGCGGAGCTGAAGGGCATCACCCTGTCCTTCCACGGCCGCGGCCCGCTGCCGATCGCAGGCGATCCGCTGCTGCTGGCGCAGGCGGTGGGCAACCTCATCGACAACGCGCTCAAATACGCACCGGCCAACGGCACCGTGCGCGTGGAAACCCGGCGCCACGACGACGGCACGGTGGAACTGGCGGTGGCGGACAACGGCCCCGGCATACCGGCGGCGGACAAGCCCAAGGCGGCGCAGCGCTTTTTCCGCGGCGACGCCAGCCGCGGCACGCCCGGCGTGGGCCTGGGCCTGAGCATCGTCGATGCGGTGGCCCGGCTGCACGGCGGCTCGCTGGAACTGGACGACAACCATCCCGGCCTGCGCGCCCGTCTGCTGACGCGCTCCGGCGCACCCGCCGCCGAGGCGGCGAACAACCTGCCTATTGCAGGTTGACGAACAGGCCGCCGTCGACCAGCAGCGAGGCGCCGGTGACGTAGCGCGCCAGGTCCGAGGCCAGGAACACCACGCAGCCGGCGACATCGTCGGGCTGGCCCAGCCGTCCCAGGGGGATGCGCTGTTGCATGTAGGCACGCTTGGCCGGATCGGCCAGGTCTTCGCGGTTGATCTCGGTGGCGACGGTGCCCGGCATGATCGAGTTGCAGCGGATGCCATGGCGGCCGAGCGCGATGGCGCAGGACTGCATCAGGGAATGTACGCCGGCCTTGGTCGGCGTGTAATGCGTCTGCATCTCGCCGCCGACCAGGGCGCTGATCGAGCTGATGGCGACGATGGCGCCGCCGCCCTGCCGCTTCATCTGCTTGGCCGCCGCCTGCACCATGTAATAGGCACCGTGCAGGTTGACGCGCATGGTGCGCTCGAAGGTTTCCGCCGGCATGTCGAGGAAGCTGTGGAAGGGGCAGATGCCGGCGTTGCTGACGAACACGTCCACGCCGCCGAGATCGCGCACCGCCGCATCGATGAATGCCGGCGCCGCCGCCGGGTCCGCCACGTCGCCCTGTACGGCGACGGCGCGGCGGCCCAGGGCTTCGATTTCACCGACCAGGGTGGACACCGCGCCCTCGTCGGCCAGGTAGTTGATGCCGATGTCGGCGCCGTGGCGTGCGCAGGCCACAGCGGTGGCGCGACCGATACCGTGGGCGGCGCCGGTGATGAGTACGGTTTTTCCTTGCAGCAGCACGTTGTGTCTCCTTCCTTATATGGCCGCCGCGTAACGTTGAACCGCGACGGGGACTGTGTCCGTCATCCCGGGCGCGAGGCCGGATCCTTCGCTACGCTCAGAGCCTACCCCGGACTCGATCCTGGGATGACAGGAAAAAAACTCAAGCGCGCGGCGGATCGCCTCTCCAGCCGAGTTCGCGGCTGATGGCGGCGGTGGTCGCCTTCACTTCCTTCGCCAGCTGCTCCATGCGGCTGTCGCTCATGTATTGCGCGGCGCTGGAGACGCTGATCGAGGCGGCGATGCGGCCGCCGGCTTCGCGGATCGGTGCCGAGACGCAGCGGATGCGGTCTTCGTTTTCCTCCAGGTCGAAGGCATGGCCGTCACGGGCGTAGGCGCGCATGCGCTTGAGCCAGATGCGGAAGGCGTTCTCCGTGGCGCGCGCGCCGAGGTCGGCCATGAACAGCTCGTGCCAGCGCTCCTCGCTCTCGTCGAGGATCAGGGCCTTGCCCAGGCCGGTGGTGGTCAGCGGCTGGCGCTCGCCGACGCGCGAGCCGATCTCGACGCGGCGGCGGCCGGGAATCTTGTCCAGGTACAGGGCCAGGGCGCCTTCCTGCACACCCAGGTGCACCGTGTCCTCGGTTGCCACCGACAGGGCCTCCAGGTGCGGCGCGGCGATGCGGATGATGTTCATCTGCTGGCGTGCGCTGAAACCCAGCTCGAGCAGCTTGGGTCCAAGGGTATAGCCCTCGCGCGGGGCGAACGCCAGGTAGCGGCGCTCCACCAGCACCGAGGCCAGGCGGTGGGCGGTGCTGCGCGTCAGCTCCAGCCGCTCGGCCAGATCGGCCAGGCCGATCACGCCGCCGGCCGCGGCCTCCAGCACGTCGAGCCCGCGCAGCAGGGTCTGGCTGCCGGACGGCGCAGCCGCTTCGCGCGGCTTGGCCGCGGCTTTCGAGGTTGACTGTTTTAATCCCATATATTAAAATTATATCCCATAATATGAAATTCTGCAAACCGGATTTGCAGGGGGAGGGAGGAGATGATGCACCGGTTCTTCGGCTCCTCCTGGGCCGGCCACGGCCTTGCTTCACGCCCCGCTCCCGCCTACGCCGCCACCTTCGCCACGAGCATCCCTTCATGAGCTTTCCCTCGATCAAGCAGGTTCGCGCCTTCGTCGTCCACGGCGGCGGCGCCGACTACCACGACCAGGGTTCCGGCCACTGGATCGACGATCATATCGCCACGCCGATGAGCCGTTACCCGGAGTACCGGCAGAGCCGCCAGAGCTTCGGCATCAACGTGCTCGGCACGCTGGTGGTGGAGATCGAGGCGAGCGACGGCACGGTCGGCTTCGCCGTGACCACTGGCGGCGAGCCCGCCGCCTATATCGTGGAGAAGCACCTGGCGCGCTTCCTCGAAGGCGCGCGGGTCACCGACTACGAGAAGATCTGGGACCAGATGTTCTTTTCCACCCAGTTCTACGGCCGCAAGGGCCTGGTAGTCAACGCCATCAGCGGCGTCGATCTCGCGCTGTGGGACCTGCTGGGCAAGCTGCGGCAGGAGCCGGTGTATCACCTGCTGGGCGGCGCGGTGCGCGAGGAACTGCAGTTCTACGCCACCGGCTCGCGCCCGGACCTGGCGCAGAAGATGGGCTTCATCGGCGGCAAGATGCCGCTGCACCACGGCCCGGCCGAAGGCGAGGAAGGCCTGCGCAAGAACATCGAGGAGCTGGCCGAGATGCGCGCCCGCGTCGGCGACGATTTCTGGCTGATGTACGACTGCTGGATGAGCCTGGACCTGAACTACGCCACGCGCCTGGCGCGCGCCGCGCAGGCCCACGGGCTGAAATGGATCGAGGAAGCGCTGAACCCGGACGACTACTGGGGCTACCGCGACCTGAAGAAGAACGTGCCGAAGGGCATGCTGGTCACCACCGGCGAGCACGAGGCCACGCGCTGGGGCTTCCGCATGCTGCTGGAGATGGACTGCTGCGACATCATCCAGCCGGACGTGGGCTGGTGCGGCGGCGTCACCGAGCTGATCCGCATCTCGGCCATGGCCGACAGCCGCGGGGTGATGGTGGTGCCGCATGGCTCCAGCGTCTACAGCTACCATTTCGTCATCACCCGCCACAACAGCCCCTTCGCGGAATTCCTGATGATGGCGCCCAAGGCGGATGAGGTGGTGCCGATGTTCAGCCCGCTGCTGCTCGACGAGCCGGTGCCGGTAAACGGCCGCCTCAAGCTGCCGGACACGCCCGGCTTCGGCGTGCGCCTCAACCCGGCCTGCACCCTGCACCGCCCCTACACGCACTGATCAACGCACGGAGACCCACCATGAAACTGCTGCGCTACGGCCCGCCGGGCCAGGAAAAGCCGGGACTGCTCGACGCCGAGGGTGTGCTGCGCGACCTGTCGGGACAGTTGGCCGACATCACGCCGGACACGCTGGCCCCCGCCGCGCTGGCGCGGCTCGCCGCCCTCGATCCCGCGCGCCTGCCGGCCGTGAAGGGTGCACCGCGGCTGGGCATCCCGTTCAGCGGCACCAGCAAGTTCATCGCCATCGGCCTGAACTACCGCGATCACGCGGAAGAATCCAACATGGCGATTCCGAAGGAGCCGGTGATCTTCACCAAGGCGATCAGCTGCCTCGGCGGCCCCGACGACGAGGTGATGCTGCCGCAGGGCGCGACCAAGGGCGACTGGGAAGTGGAACTGGGCGTGGTGATCGGGCGCACCGCGCGCTATGTCGCACAGGCGCAGGCCCTGCAGTACGTCGCCGGCTACGTGGTGGTCAACGACGTCAGCGAGCGCGGCTTCCAGCTCGAGCACGGCTCGCAGTGGGACATGGGCAAGGGCTGCGACACCTTCGGCCCGGTCGGCCCCTGGCTGGTCACCGCCGACGAGGTGGGCAATCCGCAGGAACTCGACCTGTGGCTGGACCTCAACGGCAAGCGCATGCAGACCGGCAACACCCGCACCATGATTTTCGGCGTAGCGGAGTTGATCGCCTACGTCAGCCGCTTCATCACCCTGATGCCGGGCGACATCCTCACCACCGGGACACCGCCGGGCGTGGGCCTGGGCCAGAAGCCGGCGCCGCTCTATCTCAAGCCGGGTGACGTGATGGAACTGGGCATCGCCAAGCTGGGCCGGCAGCGGCAGCGCGTGGTGGCCTGGCACGCGCAGGCAGAGGACGCGGCATGAGCGGTACTTACGCGGGACGCTTCGCAGGGCAGACCGCGATCATCGCCGGCGGCGCCTCCGGCGTTGGACGGGGCCTGGCGGCGCGGCTGACGCAGGAAGGCGCGCGGGTCAGCATCTGGGATTACGACGCCGCGTTGCTGCGCGAGGCGGCGGCGGAAACCGGCGCGGCGCATACCGTGGTGGTCGATGTTGCGGACGAGGCGCAGGTGCAGGCGGCGGCCGATGCCTCGGCCCAGGCCCTGGGCCGGGTCGACGTGCTGGTGGTCAGCGCCGGCATCACCGGCCCTACCACCACCGTGTGGGAATACCCGACGGCGGAGTGGCGGCGCGTCATCGACATCAACCTAAACGGCACCTTCTACTGCTGCCGCTCGGTGGTGCCGCACATGATGAAGAACGACTACGGCCGCATCGTGAACATCTCTTCCGTGGCCGGCAAGGAAGGCAATCCCAACGCCTCGGCCTACTCGACCTCGAAGGCCGGCGTCATCGGCCTGACCAAGTCGCTGGGCAAGGAACTGGCGAAGACCGGCATCCGCGTCAACTGCGTCACCCCGGCGACGTTCCGCAGCCCGATCCTGAAGCAGCTGACGCAGGGACAGATCGACTACATGCTGTCGCGCATTCCGATCGGGCGCATCGGCGAGATCGACGAGGTTGCGGCGCTGGTGTCCTGGCTGGCGAGCCGCGAGTGCTCGTTCAGCACCGGGGCGACCTTCGACATCTCCGGCGGCCGCACCACTTACTAAGATCTGATCCATGATCGATTTCCCCATCGTCGATCCGCATCAGCACCTGTGGGATTTCGAGGTTTGCCGCTACCCGTGGCTGATGGACCGGCCGCTGCCGCACAACCCGGCCGGCGATTGCAGCGCCATCGCCCGGCCCTACGGCCTGGACGACTACCTGCGCGACACCGTGGGCTGGAACATCGCGCGCACGGTGCACGTGGATGCCGGCGCGGTCGCCGACGACGCACTGCGTGAAAGCGCCTGGCTGCAGGAGACCGCCGACCGGCGCGGCTATCCGCACGGCATCGTCGCCTACGCCGACCTGCGGCATCCGCGCATCGACCAGCAGCTGGCGGCGCAGCGCGCCTATCGCAATGTGCGCGGCATCCGCCAGATCGCCAACTGGCATGCCGATCCGCTGAAGACCTACAACACGCAGGACCCGCTCGTCGATCCGTACTGGCTGCGCGGCTTCGCCCTGTTGCGCAAGCACGAGCTGTCGTTCGACCTGCAGATCTATCCCGGGCAGATGCCGGCGGCGGCGGCGCTGGCGGCGCGCCATCCGGATACGCGCATCATCCTCAACCATGCCGGCATGCCGACCGACCGCGACGCCGCCGGCCTGGCAGCCTGGCGCAGAGGCATGGCGCAGCTGGCGCGGCAGCCCAATGTACTGGTGAAGATTTCCGGCCTGGCGATGATCGACCGGCAATGGACGGTGGACAGCATCCGGCCCTTCGTGCTCGACACCATCGAGCTGTTCGGCCCCGCGCGCTGCATGTTCGCCAGCAATTTCCCGGTGGACCGGCTGTACGGCGAGTTCGGCCGGCACTATCAGGCCTACGACGACGTCGTCGCCGCGTTCGGCGACGCGGAGCGCCGCCAGCTGTTCGCAGATACGGCGATGGCGGCATACCGGCTCGACTGAGCCGGCGCACCGCACCCAGGCAGTACAGGCAGGGGCGGAACCACAAGCAGTTGAGGGAGGAGAAGCACCGATGTCGAATCAAACCGACGGCGTGGGCACAGCGCGGCAACCCGGCTTGCTGGTGCCGCTGGCATACGCCATCAGCTGCTTTTTCATCTGGGGCCTGGCCTACGGCCTGCTCGACGTGCTCAACAAGCATGTGCAGGACACGCTGGCGGTGGGCAAGGCGCAGTCGACCTGGCTGCAGATGGCCTACTTCGGCGCCTATCTGACCATCAGCCTGCCGGCCGGCGCGCTGCTGCGCCGGCGCGGCTACAAGGTGGGCATCTTCGCCGGCCTGTGCCTCACCGCGGGCGGCGCGCTGCTGTTCATTCCGGCCGCCGGCACCGGCAGCTTCCACTTCTTCGTGCTGTCGATGTTCGTGCTGGCCTCCGGCCTGTGTTGCCTGGAGACGGCGGCGGACACTTACGTCAACGTGCTCGGGCCGCCCGAAGGCGCTGCGCGGCGGCTCAACCTGGCGCAGTCGTTCAACGGCCTCGGCGCCTTCCTCGGGCCGATCATCGGCGGCCTGCTGTTCTTCGGCGGCGACGGCGCGCAGTCGCACCGCGCCGTGCAGCTCACCTATGCCGTGATCGGCGCGCTGGTACTGATCTATGCGGTGCTGATCCTGCGCGCGCGCCTGCCGGAGATCGCCGAGCCGGATCATCCGCTCGGCGGACGGGTGCGCAAACCGCTGCGGCAGGAGCGGCATTTCGTGCTCGGCGTGGCGACGCAAGCGCTGTACATCGGCGCCCAGGTCGGCATCGGCGCCTTCTTCATCAACCTGGTCACCGAGACCTGGCCCGGCCTGAGCGCCCGCAACGGCGCCTTCCTCCTGTCGCTGGGCATGCTCGGCTACCTCGCCGGGCGCTTCCTCACCACCGCGCTGATGACGCGGGTGCGGCCGCGCACGATCCTCACCACCTACGGCGTGATCAACACGGCGCTGACCCTGGTGGTGGCGCTGGGCCTGGAGCGGATTTCGGCACTGGCGCTGATCGCGGTGTTCTTCTTCATGTCGATCATGTTCGCCACCATCTTCGCCCTGGGTGTACAGGACCTGGGGCCGGACACCAAACGTGGTTCATCGCTGATGGTGATGGCGATCGGCGGCGGCGTGCTGCTGCCGTATCCGATGGGGCTGGTGGCCGAGGCATTCGGCACGCCGGCCGCTTTCCTACTGCCGGCGGGCTGTTTCCTGCTGGTGGCGCTGTATGGCTGGAGAGGTGCACACGTTGTCACCGTACGCGATACCCTGGTCCCGGCGCTGCAAGCCGCCGGCACGCAGACACCGCAAGCTTGAGAGGCCTACCGTCATGTCTTCCGCTTCCGCTCCTTCCTATACCCACGGCTCGCAGGCCCGGCAACTGCTGGGCGAGACCATCGGCGAGAACCTGCGCCGCACGGTGGAGAAATTCGGCCACCGCGAGGCGCTGGTGGTGCCGTTCCAGGGCTACCGCGCCACCTATGCGCAGTTCTGGGACGAGACCGGGCGCGCCGCGCGCGGCCTGATCTCGCGCGGGGTGAAGAAGGGCGACCGTGTCGGCATCTGGTCGCCCAACTGCCACGAGTGGGTGGTGGTGCAGTACGCCACCGCGCGCATCGGCGCGATCCTGGTCAACATCAATCCGGCCTACAAGGCTTCGGAACTGGAATACGCGCTGAAGCTTTCGGGCCTGAGCTTCCTGATCATGGCGCGCGGCTTCCGTACCACCGACTACGTAGCCATGCTGGAGCAGGTGCGCGGCCGCTGCCCGGAGCTGCGCGACACCCTGGTCATCGACGAGGGCTGGCACAGCCTGCTCAGCGAGGGGGCGAAGCTGCCGCTGCACCGCCTGAGCAGCTGCGAGGCGGCACTGCAGTTCGACGATCCGATCAACATCCAGTTCACCTCGGGCACCACCGGACTGCCCAAGGGCGCGACGCTGTCGCACCACAACATCCTCAACAACGGCTACTTCGTCGGCGAGACGCTGCACTACACCGAGAACGACCGGGTCTGCATTCCGGTGCCGTTCTACCACTGCTTCGGCATGGTGCTGGGCAACCTGGCCTGCACCTCGCACGGCGCCTGCATGGTCATTCCCGGCGAGAGCTACGACCCGCTGGCGGTGATGCGCACGGTGCAGGAGGAACGCTGCACCTCCCTCTACGGCGTGCCGACCATGTTCATCGGCGAGCTGGATCACCCGGAGTTCGAGCGCTTCGATTTCTCCAGCCTGCGCACCGGCATCATGTCCGGCGCGCCCTGCCCGGTGGAGGTGATGAAGAAGGTGCAGACGCGCATGAACATGGAGCAGGTGACCATCTGCTACGGCATGACCGAGACTTCACCGGTATCGACCCAGACCACCACCGAGGATTCGCTGCAGAAACGGGTGAGCACGGTGGGCCGGGTGCTGCCGCACATCGAGATCAAGATCGTCGATCCGGAAACGGAGGCGGTGGTGCCGCGCGGCACGCCGGGCGAGTTCTGCACCCGCGGCTACTCGGTGATGCTGGGCTACTGGAACAACGAGGGAGCGACCCGCCGCGCCATCGACGCCGGCCGCTGGATGCACAGCGGCGACCTGGCGACGATGGACGAGGAAGGCTACGTGCGCATCGTCGGCCGCATCAAGGACATGATCATCCGCGGCGGCGAGAACATCTATCCGCGAGAGATCGAGGAATTCCTCTACGGCCACCCGGAGATCTCCGACGTGCAGGTGATCGGCGTGCCGAGCGAGAAGTACGGCGAGGAGGTGATGGCCTGGGTACGGCTGCGCCAGGGCGCGCTGCTCGACGCCGAAAGCCTCGGCTGTTACTGCCGCGGGCAGATCGCCACCTACAAGATTCCGCGCTACTGGAAGTTCGTCGAGGACTTCCCCATGACCGTCACGGGGAAGATCCAGAAATTCCGCATGCGGGAGATGGCGACGGAAGAACTGGGGCTGGCGACGAAACAGTAGCCTGGATGTAGTGAAACGGAATCCGGGAGCTTTAGCTTTGGCGCGGTCCCGGATTCCACTACGTTTCATCCGATGGGTATGGACTCCTCCCCCTTCTAAGTAACGGCATCTAAGTGCCAAGCTGGAATTGCTGAGGTTCCGGCTAACGAAGAGAGAGGAGTCCGACATGGAGATTACCGTTTTCTCGGTGGATTTGGCCAAGAACAAGTTCCAAGTGCACGGCTTTGATGCCCGAGGCGAAAAGCGGTTCGGCAAGACGCTCAAACGGGACCAGTTCCTGGTCTTTTTCCGCGGCCAGACGCGAGGCGCCCAGGTCTTGATGGAGGCTTGCGGCGGCGCCCACCATTGGGGCCGGCAGCTGATCGAACTGGGTTAC
>NZ_JONR01000042.1 GCF_000711955.1 Nevskia soli DSM 19509 | reverse complement strand
GCCAATCTGCCGTGGCGCGCCCGCGCGCGGCTCGTCGAGCAAACCATCCAGGCGATGCGCAACGAAACGCACGCGCCATTTGCTCACGGTTGCCTTAGAAATATGCAGTCGGCTGGCCACGTCCAGATTGGATTGGCCTTGCGCACAGGCCAGCACGATGCGCGCACGCAACGCCAGCGCCTGCGACGTCTTGTGTCGCCGCGTCCATTCCGCCAGTTGGTCACCTTCTGTCGCCGTGAGCTTCAGCTCCGGCTTTGGCCTTCCTCGTCCCATGATGTCCCCGCATTCGAATGCAAGGATAGGACATCGGAAATTACAATTAATTCAGCGAACTTATAACTCAGGACACTAGCGCGTACACCAAGATTCCAGGGCTACGAGGCCAGATCCTTCGCTTCGCTCAGGATGACAAGACAAAACTGGATTCGCCTGCGCGGGAATGACGATGGGTGCGAGTGTGCGCGTAGCCCCTCGATACACCCGCTGCGCGGGCACTCGGGGCGAACGGAGTTTAGAGAAGGTTCGAGGGAAAGCGCCCCCACATCAGAACTTCCTAGCGGATGCCGACGACCGTTTTGGACTCGCGCTGCACGCGCGAGCCGTTCATCGCCACCAGGCCGATTTCGGTGCGGCGCTGGTTGGCGCTGGCTTCGACCAGCAGCTTGGCGCGTTCGAGGTGCTCGTTCCACATCACCACCGCGGCGGCGTCGGCGAAGCCGAAGCCGGCATCGGCCACCCCGCCGGATGCGCCGGAGCGGGTCAGGCGGTCCTCGGCCACGATCTGCAGGGACATGGCGCAGTGGCCCAGGGTGAAGAGCTGGGTATCGGCCAGGTAGGTGACGGCGGCGCCGTTCTCGGTGACCGGCTTGAACAGGTTGGCGATGATCTGATGGCCGATGCGCATGGCCGCCAGCTCGCGCGCGAACAGCGCTGCCACGCCGCCGCTCTCCAGCGTGCCCAGTTCGGCGTAGACCACGATCATGCGCGGCGCCGAGAGCAGCGGCCGCAGGGTCTCGAACAGGCCCATCACGTTGTGGTCGAAGATCGGCCGCCAGCCCTTGGTGTTGCGCAGCTCGGGCGGGAGGTTGATCCAGGCGCCGTGGATGGAATGCCGGGCCTTCAGCGTATCGAGGCTGGCCAGGGCGATGTCGTTGCCGACGGCAATGGCCGCCATGGCGGCAGGGGCCGCGATCAGCTGGTGCTTCATCGCCCGGATGCCGGCGGCGCCGAAGCCAATCAGTAAAGGTGTCATGCAATCGCTCCATGCCAACAAACGGGAGCGCGATCCCCACATCACCGCCCGCAGGGTGACTCTAGGGGTGAAGCGGGGGGCGTACGGTTAGGAGCCGACAGGCGAGTCAGTTCTTCGGGGGAACGGTCGGTGGGCGGGAATGGGGATTGCAGGGTGAGATGACGGCGAGTGCGGACGTAGGGCGGCCTGTGGCCGCCGGCTTGGGGTGGCGCAGCGGCGGCCACGGGCCGCCCTACGTTACTCGTCTGCTTCGCTCGAAGGCCGCCATTCCCTGCCCTGCGCTTCGCACAAAGGCCTGGACAGGCGCTCGGGATGGCGGGGCGCGGAGTGGTCCGCGTAGAAGCGCAGCAGGGTCCGCAAATCCGCGTCGTAGTCTTCGCCGGCAATCAGCGGTGGCCCGAAGGTGATGCGTTTGCGGTTGTAGTCGATGGCGGCCGGCACTACCGGCACGCCAGCACCGCGGGCGACGTGGTAGAAGCCGCGTTTCCACTCCGGGGCGGCGCTGCGCGTGCCTTCCGGGGCCAGGAGGAGGACGAAAGCCGGGCGGCTGTTGAAGGCGTCGATGGTCTGCTCGACCACGCCCTTGGCGCTCTTGCGGTCCACGGGCAGGGCGCCGAGCCAGCGCAGCAGCAGGCCGACGGCGCCGTGGAAGGCGCTGTCCTTGACCATGGTGCCGGCGCGCAGGCCCAGGGCGGTCATCGCCACGAAGGAGATCACGCCGTCCATGTTGGTGGTATGGGGCGCGCCGATGAGGATCATCTTGGGCAGGTTGGGCACGGCCCCTTGCAGGCGCCAGCCCATCGCCCGCAGCACCACGCGGCCCAGCCAGCGCGACAGGGCATTGCCCCGGCGCGGCACTTCCGGTCCCAACGACACATTCATTCTTGTGGACTCCCCCAGGGGCGGCATTATCCGCTGATTGGGCGTCCGGGGTGCTCAGGGAGGCTTTGAAACCGGCTCGGGAAGCTGGCTGGCGGCCTGGGCCAGGGGCAGGTAGGCCTCGTCGGTGAGGGTGCCGATGAAGGCGACGAGGTCGTCGATGTCGCCGTCGCTCAGGGCCGGCGTGCCGCCGGCGGCGCGGCCGTCGAGCGGGGCCTGGCGGTCGAGATTGGCGCGGTAGACCGGCGGCAGGTCGTCGAACTTGCGCGGCTTGCCGTTCGCGTCTTTCGGGTACCACTGCGCGGGATCGGTGTCGCGCGTGGCGTAGAAGCGCACCGCCTCGCGCAGCGAGGTGAAGCGGCCGTTGTGCATGAACACCTGGCGCGTGGCGGCGTTGCGCAGCACCGGGGTCTTGAACAGGCCGCAATACGGGCTCGCCGCCCCGGCCCTGGCCGGCGCATGGTCGGCGCGCAGCGGGCCGCACAGGCCGAGGTCGAAATAGTCCGGGTTGGCGTTGGCCGGGATTTGCGGGTTGCGCGGCACGCCGATGGCGGCGAAGGAGTAGTCGGAGCTGATGTCCTGGCTGCCGCCGTCGCCGGGGCCGAGCAGGTGGCAGGCGTTGCAGTTGCCCTTGTCCGGCGACATGTAGAGGGCGAAGCCGCGCAGTTCCGGCGTGGTGAGGGCGCCGCCCTGCTTGTTGTTGCGGTAGCGGTCGAACCTGCTGCTGAAGGGACGGAAGCTGGTGTCCTCGATCTGGAACGCCTGCAAAGCGATACCGGCCTGCGCGACAGCCTTGGCGTCATCGTCCAGGGACGCGGCGCCGAACACCGCGCGGAACTGTTCCGCGTAAACCGCCTTGCGCAGCTTCGCCGCCACGCCGGCGCGGCCGGCATTGGCCATCTCGTTGGGGGCGAGCAGCGGAATCTCGGCCTGCGCGGCCAGGCTGTCGGCACGGCCGTCCCAGCCGAAGCCGCCGCCGGGCGCGGGCGGGCTCACCTGATCCGGGTTCTGGTAGGTGTCCGAGTAGGCGCGCGTGTACTTCTTGTACATCAGCGTCGGCACCGCGCGGGTGCCGGGCGTTTTCAGATCGGCGCCGCCGAGTTGCACCGGCAGGGCATTGGCCGGGGCGTAAGCGTGGGCCGGATCGTGGCAGGTGGCGCAGGACTGGCGGCCGGAGCCGGAGAGCGCCGGATCGAAGAACAGCCGCCTGCCGAGTTGCGCCCGCGCGCCGAGCAGTTGCTCCGGCCGGGCGGCAGCGGGCGCGACTGACGGCGCGGGCGGCGACAGGACCGCGGGGGCCTGCGCCGCATCGCCGCCATGCTTGCCGCAAGCGGCAAGCAGCAGCGCCGTTCCGAGGAACAGCGCCTGCCGTGGGATGCGCCCCACCCGCCTTATTGCAGCGACCAGATGCTGGTCTGCGTCGGATCCGGCCCCAGGGCGAAGGCGCCCAGGCCGACGCTGCCGCTGCCCGGGATGCCGGGCAGCACGCCGCCGGAGATGCGGTCGCCGAACTTCATCACATAGTTGTGATTCATCGGCCGCACCGCGTCGAAGTGGGTGTTGTTGCTGCCCTTGTACTCGGTGAGCTTGTCCAGGTTCGCGGCGATGTAGGCCTCGGTGTACTTGGAGCGGTTCATGTAGGACTCCGGCACGCCAGGGTCGGCCAGGCCGAACATGTCCTGCAGGGTGCGCACGAAGGAGAAGTGGCTGTAGGAATCCGAGTCGACGATGCCCTTGGGGGCGGACGGCTGGTTGTTGAGCACGGCGAAGATGGTGGGGCCGTCGCCCTTGTTGCCGTCGCTGTAGGCGGGCACGGCGGTGGTGATGCCCTCGCCCAGCGGCGCGCCGCTGGTGGCCCCGCCGCCGGCGTTCCAGCCGCAGCAGGAGGAACTGCCGAAGAATACCGAGCCCTCGTCGAAGATCAGCACGATGCCGACCTTGCGCGCGGGGTTCTTCCAGATCGGCGAGGCCTGGATGGTGTCGACCAGGTACTTGGCGTAGTGGTCGCCGCGCTGGATGCCGCTGCCGAAGTAGGCGAGCTGGGTGCAGTCCGCCACTTCGGTGCCGGTGGTGTGGATGTCGTCGCACTGGTCGGGAATGATGTAGTTCAGCGCGCCGATGTCGCCGGACTTGAGGTCGTCCTCGAGCTGGTGCGTGTTCCAGCTGATGTTGTTGGCGGCGGCGTAGGCGGCGATGCCCTCGTCCCACTGGCCGCCGCCGACGCTGCGCGTCAGGTTGTGGAAGAAGTCCGGCCGGTTGCGCACTTCGTCCCAGTACATGGCCGGGTGGTGCTTGGTGCGGTAGAGGCTGCCGATGAACGGCTCCATCTTGCCCGAGGCCTTGTTGGCGCCGCTGATGGCGGAGTTGCCGTTGCCGTCGACGCGCGGATCCTGGCCCGGGTCCATGGACTCGCTGTAGACGCGCGCGCCCAGGCCGGCCTGGTAGAGCGCGGTGAATAGATTGCGGCGGCCCTTCTGGTTGTGGCTGGCGGCGTCGGCGCAGGTGCCGCGCGGGTTGTAGACGTCGGTGGGCAGGTCGGCGGTGTCGCCGTCCGGCACGCAATTCCAGCCGTCGTCGCTGGCGGTGCCCCAGGTGTCGCCGCTGGCGGTGGAGATGTAGTTCGGCTCGCTCGGGTTGCCGGTGGAGAAGTAGTTGGCGGCGCGGTTGCCGTCGACGTGCAGGTACTTGTAGAAGTTGGCGTTGAGCGGACTGTCGATGGTGGCGTTGCTGTGGTTCTCGAAAATCACCACGAACAGGTGGTCGTAGCGGGGGATGTCCTCGGGCTTGAACGCGGCAGCCTGGGCATCCTGGATGGTCTTCACCGGGTCCACCGCCATGGCGCTGACGTAACCGCGCTCCAGCATGGTCGTCGCCAGCGCCTGGCGGTTCTGCAGGGCGCTTTCCTCGAACAGCAGGGCATTGCGGGCGTTGGCGTCGCCGAGCGCGGAGACGTCGGCGGCGATTTGGTCGGCGGTGACGCTGACGTCGGTGGGCAGCGCCGGGCTGTTGTTCAGGCTCAGGCGCATGGCGATGGCCTGGCGCGCACCGGCGTAGGAGAGCTTGTCGGTTTCCATGGAGCGCAGCACTTCGCTCGACAGGGCGCTGAGCAGCACCTGACCGCTGGCAGCCTGTACCTGGTCCGGCGCCGCGCGCAGCACCATGTCGCGGGTCGCGCCGGCAGCGGTGCCGACGATCGCCGTCAGCGGCATGCCCGCCGTGTACTTGAGGGTGAAGGAGCCGTCCGAACCGGTGGTGGTGGTCTCCTCTCCGGTATCGCAGAAGCCATTGTCGTTGAGATCCACGCAGACCTTGGCCCCGGCATAGGCGACGCTCCGTGCCGTCCACACCGCGGAATCACCGGTGGTGCTCTTGGCGTAGTCGACGCCGGCCTTGCTGGAATTGGCAAAGCCGGTCGGATACTTCACCGCCGCGCCGACCACCTTGCCGCTGACCGTTGCTGAACTGCCGCCGCTGCTCCCGCTACTGCTGCCGCCGTTATCGGTGCCGCCGCTGCCGCCGCAGGCTCCGAGGCTGGCGCAAGCGATGGCAATGAAGGTACGGGCCCAGGGATCGCGCAGTGCGCTGCGCTGTTGAACGGATTTATTGGCGGTCATGACAGGGAGGCGGGTTGACGATCTGACAGCGTAGTCAACTTTCGTTGCAAATCGGTGTCAGGTCCACTCCGGAAACGCCCGGCAGCCGCTCAGAATTTCTGCACCAGCGCCAGCGCGATCTCGACCAGGATCAGCACGATGATGGCCAGTTCCATCAGCTCGCCGCGGCGGCCGGCGGCCTCGTTGTAGAGGGCGGTGTAGGTGTCGCGCATGATGGCCAGCTTGCGGTCCACCGCCGCGCCGATCTTGGGTACGCGGAACTGCTCCAGCGCGGCGGCGTAGATGCGGGCGAGGTAGACGTCCTCGGTGACCTGGAGGGCGTTGTCGGCCTTCTCGGTCAGCTCGGTCACTTCCGCCACCAGGGTGTAGAAGCGGCGCGCCAGGTCGGCGAAGCGGCGCGGCGCGTACCAGTGGCTGGCGCGCTGCGCCTGCTCCACCAGGTCGTACATGCGCGGCAGCTCGTCGTCCAGCAACTCGTCGTAGTAACGCTGCTCCAGCAGCTGGGCGTTGGCCACTTCCAGCACGTCGGCCACATCCGAATCGCCGCGCGGCTCGACGATGAAGGCGCGGTCCCAGGTCAGCACCACGAGATCGTCTTCGTAATAGGAGAAGCGTTGGCGCAGCAGCTCGCGCCGGGCGCCTTCCGACAGCGGCCGCCGCTCGCCGGAGAGCAGGGGCACGAGGTCCAGGCGCTGCTCCAGCTCCGCCGTCTTCAGCGGCTCGCTCCACTGCTGCACGATGGCCAGCAGGTAGTCCTCCTGCACGCGGCTGGCATAGGGCCGGTCGAAGGCCGAGACCAGGGGCAGGCGCACGCGCTGCAGCAGCGTTTCCCACACCGCGGAGTCGATGGACTGGGCCGCGGCGTTGCACAGCCGCGTGTAGGAAAGCCAATCGTGGTCCACCACCGGGATGCGCAGGGCCAGCGCCACCACGCCGAAGTCGTACAGCCGCGCCGTGGCCACGGCGTTCACGCCGAGGCCCTCCATGTGCAGCGGCACGGCATCCAGCGGCAGCAGCACCGGTGGTACGTCGAAGGCCACCGCCTTGGCCGGGGTGGCGCTGAGCTGGCTGCGGCTGCTCGCCCCGCCCTGCCGCTGCGCCCACAGGGCTTCGGCCCGCGCCAGGTCGATGGCGTAGGCGATGTCGAACAGGCGCAGGGCGACGATGGCACCGCTCTTCACTTCGGGGGCCAGGGCGGTCACGGTTGTGCGCCTCCGGCCTTATTGCAGGGACTGCGGGTCATCGGCTTCGTCCAGCATGTCGTACAGCCTGCGCACGCATTCGCCGCAGATGTTGGCCTCGGGCCCGCGGAACAGGCTGCGCAGTTCCTGCGGCCCCTTGCCGCAGAACGAACAGGTGAACTCTTGTTCCTGCTCCTCGGTCATGCCCCAGTGTAACGCGACAGGGCAGTTTCGATCGGCGCGCCATGGGCCGGCGCAGTCGAGGAGCACGTCGGCCGCAGCCGGCGCATGGCGTTGCGGACTGTCATAATTGCGGTCATTGAAAATCGAAGCCGCCGCCTGCGCACGCGTACAGGCGCAGCCGGCCGAAACCGGATTGCCCGTCTCCATGTCCCTGCTCCGGCGTCACATCTGGCTGATCGTCGCAATTGCGCCGATCGCCATGCTCTATTTCTGCTGGACCTGGAGCGGCGAGATCGGATCGCTCTTCAATGACGGCACCAGCTACCTGGTGATGGCGCAGCACTACGCGTCCGGCCATACCGCGGATCCTGTCACCATGGCCGCGGCCTTCAGCCGCTTTCCGCCGCTGTATCCGCTGCTGCTGGCCTGGTCCGGGGCGGCGTTCGATTTGCACCTGGCGCATGCCCTGACCACCGCCTCGCTGCTGCTGGGGCTGGTCGCGCTGTATGCCTGGATGGGCAGCACGGGATTTTCGGCGGCGCAGGCGGCCCTGTTCATGCTGGTGTTCGCCGCCTTGCCGGGCAGTTGGCTGGCGGGGCTGCTGATTCAGTCCGAATACCTTTATCTGTTGTGGAGCCTGCTGGCGCTGGCACTGCTCTCCGCGTATCACGGGGAGCCAGGTGAAGAATGGCTGCTGGTGGCAGCGATCGCCGTGGCGGCGGCGACACTGACCCGCACCATCGGCATCACCCTGCTGCCGCCGCTGCTTCTTGCCGCGCTGCGGGCCAGGAGGCGCACCGCGCTGTTGAGCATGATGGCGGCACTGCTGCCGGTATTGCTCTGGCACACGCTGCACAAGACGCAGGGCGACGGCTACGGTGACTACCTGGCCTATTCCTACGGCCATCACCCCTGGGCTTTCCTGCAGCGGCAACTGCATGACGTACTGTTCTTCCTGCGCCAGGGCTTCGCGCAAAACCTGCGTCAAACCATACAGGCCGGGCTGCTCACCGACAGCATCGGCTGCCTGTGCCTGGCCGCGGCGGCATGGCGCGCCGCCAGGCTGAAACCGGATGGCATCTACATCGCCGCTTATGCCGCGATCCTGCTGCTGTGGCCGTATCCCGGCGAGATACCGCGCCTGCTCTGGGTGGTGCTGCCGGTGCTGCTGGTGCAGCCCATCCTGGCCGTCGCCGAATGGCGCCGCGAATCGCCGGACGCAGCGCTGGCACGCCTGCTCGCCGCGGCCTGGGCGGCGGCGCTGATGTGCATGGCCTTGCCGGCGATCAGCGATGCGGCGGATCGTTACAGCGCAGCGGCGGACAGCGGCTTGCCCGACGCCCGGGATTATGAATCCTGGTACACCACGGCACCGGCCGAATCAACGCTGCACGTCGGGACGGAATTGTTCCTGATCGAGGCATTGCGCCACGTTTCCGACGCGGTGCCGCAGGAAGACTGCGTGATTGCGGTGCGGCCCGACTGGATCAATTACTACGCGCGGCGGCGCAGCAATCAGCCGCCGAGGGACACAGTACCCGACCCGCAGTTCGTTGGACGTCTGCGCGCCACCGGCTGCCGCTATCTCTTTGCGGCCCTCTTCGTTGACGTCAATTTCCCGATTCCGATGCATCCCCTGCAACGCAGCGGGAGTCAATTCGAGGTACTGCAATACATGCCGACACCGGATGGAGTTTCATCGCAGCCGCTGAGCGTGCTGGGCAGGCTGCGCTGAGCGGCGTTGCCGCACGGCTGACAGCACCCGCCAATCCAAAAGCAAAACCCCTCCCCGCTTGCGCCGGGAGGGGTTTCCAATACAACTAAACGCAGCGGTCTTTACGCCGCTTGCGCCTGATTCTCGGCCGCCACCGCATCGGCCAGCGAAACATTGCCGCGCGCCGCTTCGGGCGCCGCCTTCATGCCGGCCGGGACGAAAACGCCTTCGGACTGCTTGAGGAACTCTTCCTTCTTCGCGCGCGGGTTGTAGAACTGCTTGTACCAGAGGCGTGCCTTGCGGAAGGCGCCGTCGCTGGGCATGAACATGCCGTTGATGCAGGGGCGCTTGTTGGACCACACCTCGAAGTCCTGCGAGAACGCCTGCAGGGCGGCAGCCTGGTACATGCGCGCCGCTTCCGTGTCCTGCGCGGTGACCTTGGGCGAATTGCTGGGCGAGCGCACCATCAGGGCGTGCCACACCTGCACGGTGCCGTCCTCGACCGAGGTGTGCATGATCAGGATCACCGCGTCATGGGTGCCGGACATGCGCGACAGCAGCACGCCGGGGCCGTGGTAGACGGTGTCGGTGATCAGGATCGGGCTCTTGCCGTCGCTGGTCACCAGGGTACGATGCGGGCCGCCCTGGCGCTGGATGGCGAGGTGGCCGCGGAACTCGTTCTCGAAGAAGTTGACGATGGAGCCGTGCACCGGCTGCAGATGGGTGCAGTCGGCGATGTTGTCGATGATCTCCTGCTGGTGGCACTTGAGCTGCCCCAGGTGATCCCACTGGTGGCGCACCCAGCCGGCGTCGTTCCACTCCGCCAGGTCCGGCGCATCCCATTCGGGTTCGCCGCCTTCCGGGTCGTGCCAGACGAAGACCGCGCCGAGGCGCTCCACCACCGGCCAGGAGCGCACGCAGGCGGCCTTGGGGATGGGCAGGCTGGAGAACGGGATTTCGTTGCACTTGCCGTCGGCGCCGAAACGCCAGCCGTGGTAAGGGCAGCGGATCGAGTCGCCCTCGATCTGGCCGTCGTGGGTGACATAGGAGGTGGTGTTCTTCGCCAGGTGCGTGCCCATGTGCGGGCAGAAGGCGTCGAGCAGCACGATCTTGCCGCTCTTGCCGCGGTACAGCGCGAAATCCTGGCCGAAAAACTTCAGCGGCAGGGGCTTGTCCTTCACCTCCGCCGCGTCCGCGACCATGAACCAGCCGCGCGGGTAGGTGAATTCGCCGAGTCCGTAATCCTTTGTGCCAGCCATCCTGGTCTCCTCCAGAGGCCATCCCGATGTCGAGGGTTGCATTTTTCCGCCAAAAGCCCGGCATCACATCGTCCACTCGGGTGAAGGATGGCGAACGGTGCGCCCGCGCCCGGATGCGGAAAGCCGGATAAAACCTTCACCGGACAATGTTTTCGGTATCCCGCCCGGCGGCACCACCGATCCGCCCGGATCTATCCACGGCACACCGTTTCGCAGCCGCGACGGGCCGCTTTCGGCGCCGTCGGCCTCGGCCATCAAACACCTCTGCCGGCGGTGTAAAGAATGGTTAAAAAGGCTGTGTTTACCGGCACTTCCGGCCGGCGATTCAGCCGGCATTCATGTCCGCGGCACATCCTTGGCACAGTCCAAAAGGAGCGGTGCCATGGGCTTTCTCAAACCTGCCATTTCCTGCCTCGCCCTGACCCTGCTGGCCGTGCCGCCGCTAGCTGCCGCGCACGGGCATGTGGGGATCGGCGTGGGCGTCCGCATCGGCGGCCCCTACTACGGTTACGGCCCCGGCTGGTACGGCCGCCCCTATTACTACCCGCCCGCCTACTACTACGGCGGCTACTACGATCCCGCCTACTACTACGGGCCGCCTGCCGTGGTCTACGAACCGCCGGTGGTCACGGTGCAGCAGGCGCCTTCGGCCTACTGGTATTACTGCCCGCCCGCCAAGGCCTACTACCCCTACGTCGGCGAATGCCCATCCGGCTGGCAGGCGGTCGCCGCCGCGCGCAGCGCGCCGGCCAACGCCGCGGCGCCGGTGCAGGCGCCCGCCGGCAAGGTCACCTACAGCCTCGGCGATGTGCTGTTCGCCACCGCCAAGGCGGACCTGGAGCCGGCGGCGATGGGCACGCTCGACGCCCTGCTGGCTTCGATCAACCAGGAACCCGGCCGCAATATCGTCGTCGAAGGCCATACCGACTCCACCGGCAGCAGCGCCTTCAACCACGATCTGTCGCAGCGCCGCGCCGACGCGGTGATGCAATACCTCATCGCCCACGGCGTTGCGCCGCAGCGCATCACCGCCATCGGCAAGGGCGAGGACCATCCGCGCGACAGCAACGCCACCGCCGCCGGACGCAAACACAACCGCCGCGTCGACGTCATCGTCGGCTGAGCCTTCTTCCCGGAAATACACGAGGCATCATGAAACCCCGCATCAGCACCCTGCTCCGCCTGGGCCTGGCATTCGCCGCCGCAGGCCCTGTTGCCGCCTTTGCCGACCACTACGATCACGGCCCGCACGGCGGCGGCTACTACCACGGCGGAGGTCACTACTATTACGGCGGCCGCTATTGGTATGGCCCCTCGCCGCACTTCTACGGCAACGGCTGGTATGGCGGCCACTGGTATCACGGCTGGTATGGCGGCAACCCGGGCTGGTGGTGGGTGATCGGCGGCAACTGGTACCTGTACCCGGCGCCGGTCTATCCCTATCCGGATCCCGCTGCGATGCCCGTTACCGTCGTGCCGGCTCCACCAGCCGGTCCGGCCGTGCAACAGCAGCAATACTGGTACTGGTGCGACAACCCGGCCGGCTACTATCCGAGCGTCAGCCAGTGCACCGCGCCCTGGCGCCCGGTCGCGGCCGGCGCGCCGGCTGCGGCCTCGGCGGACGGCCAGCCGCCGGCCCAGCAACCCGATGCGCCGCCTGCACCGCCGCCGCAGCCTTCCGGCCAGGGCTATCCGCAGCAGCAGAACTATCCCCAGCAACAACCGGCGCCGGGCGGCTACCCGCCCGCACCGCAGAACTATCCGGCGCCGCAGGGCGCGCCGGCCCAGCCGCCCGCTCCGGCTCCTTCGCCGCCCTCACCCTGAGCGGTGTCGCCGACTGCCCGGCGCTTGCGCCGGGCAGTCGCTCAGCGGAACCGGTTCAGCAGGACGAGCCGTTCTGCAGGGCCTGCCCGACGCTGTTCGCATCCAAAGTGCCGCCGACACTGCCGGACAGTGTGGCGCTGCCATCGGCGTTGAAGGTGAAGGTCACATTGCCGCTGCCGGAGATGATCTTCAGCGCGCCGCCGACCGGCAGGCTGCCGCCGGCCGAGGTGGTGCCGAGGACCAGCGTGGCGGGCGTGGACACCGTGACGGTGCCCCCGCCGCAACCGTCGACATTGCTGGTGTAGCCATAGTCGCCGGCGAGGGCGATGCTGCTGTCGCCGCTGATCACCTGGTAGAAGCTGCTGCCGGAGCCCAGTACGAAGCTGCCGTGGTAATCGGAGAAGCCGGTTTCCTGCACGTTGAGCGTGGTGCTGAGGGTGGCGCGGGTATCGGTGGTGGTGGTGCCGTTGACCAGCTGCAGCACGCCGAGCAGGCCCTGGTCGGCCAGGAATGAATTGCTGCCCGAGGTCTCGCTGGTGCGGACACGCAGCGGCGTATTTCCAGTACCGGACAGTACATAGCCGGCGGTACTGTCGCCGGTGCTGCCCGATTCGAGCTGGTTGTCCAGCGTGGTCACGCTGCCGTCGGAGTTGCCCGTGGCGCAGCCCGAATAGGCATGCGTCTCGAAATTCACCGTGCCGGTGCTGGAAAAATAATTGAAGGAATAGGTCTTGCTGCCGCCGTTGACGATGTTGTCGGTGCCGCCCGCGGCGCAGCTGGTGGCCGCGCGCGGCAACAGGGCCACGCGTGCGCGGGCGCCAGCCGGGTGAGCCAGACTGTGCGCCATCTGCCGCGGACCGAAGGCGCGGGCGGCCGGTGCCGCCGACACGGACGGAGTGGCGGCGGAGCTCACATTCACCAGGTCGGCGGTGGTGGAGATATTGCCGAGTTCACGCAAGGCGTCATTGGTGGACTGTAGACGCACGGCGCCACCCGGCACGGTGAAGTCGTCGTCGTGGTGATCGCCGCCGCAGCCGGCCAGTACCAGTACCGCTGCCCCTGCCATCAGCTTTCTGCGCATGCTCGCTCTCCGTTTCAATACACGCGGCAAATGCCGCGTGTATTTAATCTTACCGAAAGCTTACAGATACGCCATGCCGACCACCGGCCATGCCGTCCGCTATGGCCGTGTGTACAGGAACAGGCCGTCATGTACCGGGCGGGCGCTGCAACCGATGGGCGGCGCGGTGAAGCCGGAGCAGTTGGAGACGATGCCCGGGTGGCTGTTCTGGGCGAACAGCGCCTCGAAATAGGCGTGGTTGGCGTTGTGCGTGTCGCGCAGCACCGCCTGCACCGCCGCGGCGGCGGGGTTGATCCACAGCGTCGCGTCGCCGCCGTTGCCCAGCGCCACAGCGACGTCGGATTGCGCGTAGGGGCTGAGGAAGTACAGGCCCATCAGCCAGTCGTGCATGCCTTCGGTATAGTCGTGGCCATCGACGTTGATCAGGTGCAGGGTCACCGCGCCCTTGGCGCCGCGTTCGATGCCCACGCCGGTCTGGCCGCCGACCTCATAGTTGTCGATCGGCCGGCCTTCCTCGGACTGCGCCTCGTCGTAGACGAAACCGTTGGTATCGATCAGCAGCGGCCCGGAGCCGATGGCGGACACCGCCGGCTTGCCGTCGAGGTCCAGCTCCGCCACGTTGTCCTTGCTGGGCGAGGTGCGGCGCGCGTCGGCGTCGTCGCTGTAGAGCAGCAGGGCGCCGCGCTGCTCCGACTCGCCCAGGCTGCCGCAGTTGTAGGACTGGAACGGCGTGCCGCGCCAGGACCTGGCGCGCTGCGCGGGGGCGAGATAGACCAGGGAATCGCCGAGGTCATCGGTGATCGGCAGGGTATCGCCGCTGGCGCACAGCGGCAGGGCGTTGCCGTCCATTGCGCATTGCGCCGCCGGCGGATGCTGGGCGAAGAAACGCTGGCGGTCCTGGCCCGGGGCGTAGCGCGGCGGGCAGATGTTGTCGTGCGGCGTGCCGCTGGCCCAGGCGTCGACGCGGTAGTCGTAGCCGCCATTGACGCCGGCGATGACTTGCGCCGGTACGGCGCCGGCGTGGTCGCGCAGCAAACGGTCGAGCGGCTGCACGTAGCGGCCGAGCCAGGCGTAGTCCGGCTGGGCGGCGCTGCCGAGGTTGTAGTTCTGCATCGCCACCGCTGGCTGCAGGTCCACGGCGCCGTAGCGGATATCCAGCTGGTTGATGGTATAGACCGGGCTGGTGTAGCTCAGCGCCTGGCCGAGCAGGCCCTGGTAGTCGATGCGGAAGGTGCAGGCGTAACGATGCCAGATCAGGGCGTCGCGGCTGGCGGGCAGCAGCTGCACCGGGAAGGCCAGGCTGTGGCCGGGCCTGACCGGATCCTGCCGGTCCTCGGCGCAGTTGAAGGCGATGCGCTGCAGCACCGCGTCGCGGGCGCGCTGGTTGAGCGCGATGTAATAAGGATGCAGCACCTGCTGGAAAACCTGGCTGGCCGCCTTCATATAGGTAGAAGGTGGGTGCTCGAGCATTTCCAGTCCCACCACGTCCAGGTCCTTCACCACGAGGTTCAGCGCCGTGCCGGTGACGTTGTCCACCAGGTTCTCGACCGCGCCGGCTGCCGGCGACGGATTCCCCGCGGCACCCGCGACGCCGGCCACGCAGGCGCCGATCAGGCCGATGCAGAAGACTTCCAGGCCCCGCCCGGGCCGCTTTTCCTGTGCCTCGATCATTGTTTTTTCCGTATCGGCTTGGCCGCTTGGGGGCACACACTAGCGAGAGCGCATGAAGAATCCGTTGCCGCACCGTTGCGTCATCTTTCTTAACAAAAGCACACAGCCCGCCGCCGTCACATATCCGCCGCAATTGGCATATAATTGAGATTAATTCTCACTTAGAGATTCAGTTCGACTCCGTGTACCAGCTGACCGACCTGCCCAGAAACACCAACGCGACCATCCGCGAAGTGACCGCGCACGGCGCCCACGACCCGATCGCGGTGCGCCTGGCTGAACTCGGCTTCGTGCAGGGCGAGCCGGTGCGGGTGGTGGCGAAGGGCCCGGTGGGCGGCGATCCGGTGCTGGTGCAGATCGGCTATACCCGCTTCGCCTTGCGCCGCACCGAAGCGGCGCGGGTGATGGTGCAGGCGGAGGACGCATGAACGCCCCAGCCGCATCTTTCCCGCCGACGGCGATTACCGCCACGCCGCTGTCCATCGCCCTGGTCGGCAATCCGAACTGCGGCAAGACGGCCCTGTTCAACCGCCTCACCGGCAGCCGCCAGAAAGTGGCGAACTACGCCGGCGTCACGGTGGAGCGCAAGGAAGGCCGCTTCCTCGCCCCCAGCGGCCGCCTGGTGCGGGTGCTGGATCTGCCCGGCGCCTACAGCCTCAACGCCACCAGCGCCGACGAAGCCATCACCCGCGATGTCTGCCTGGGCCAGCACGCGGTGGAAGCGCGGCCGGACCTGCTGGTCTGCGTCGCCGACGCCACCAACCTGCGCCTGCACCTGCGTTTCGTGCTGGAGCTGATGCGCATCGGCCGGCCGATGGTGCTGGCCCTCAACATGAGCGACGCCGCCGCGCGCCGCGGCATCACCATCGACCGCGAAAAGCTGTCGCGGGCGCTGGGCATCCCCATCGTCTCCACCGTGGCGGTGCAGCGCAACGGCGTGCACGACCTGATCGCGCAGATCGACAGCGTGCCGCCCCCGCCCCCGGTGATGGCGCCGGACGGCAACCTGCACGCCGAGGTGCGCCGCCTGCTGGCCGAATGCGTGCGCATGCCGCGCCATACCGCCGCCATCGACGACACCCTCGACCGCGTGGTGCTGCACCCGGTATGGGGCTTGGCGATCCTGGCGGTGCTGATGTTCGTCATGTTCCAGGCGGTGTTCACCGGTGCCCGGCCCTTCATGGACGGCATCGGCAACGCCATGCAGGTGCTGGGTGACTGGCTCGGCGCCGCCCTGCCCGCCGGCCCGCTGCGCAGCCTGGTGCAGGACGGCATCGTCGCCGGCGCCGGCACCGTCATCACCTTCCTGCCGCAGATCCTGCTGCTGTTCCTGTTCATCCTGGTGCTGGAGGAAAGCGGCTACCTGCCGCGCGCCGCCTTCCTGCTCGACCGCCTGATGGTCGGCGCCGGACTCACCGGGCGCTCCTTCATCCCGCTGCTGTCCAGCTTCGCCTGCGCCATTCCCGGCATCATGGCCACGCGCACCATCCAGGACCGGCGCGACCGTCTCGCCACCATCCTGGTGGCGCCGCTGATGACCTGCTCGGCGCGCCTGCCGGTCTACACCCTGCTCATCGCCGCCTTCATCGCCGACCGCAAGGTCTGGGGCTTCCTCAGCCTGCAGGGCCTGGTGCTGTTCGCGCTGTACGCAGCCGGCATCGTCTCGGCGCTGGCCGTGTCCTACACCATGAAGTTGTGGCGTCGCCGCCGCGGCCACGAGATCGAGGAGCACGCCCTGCTGCTGGAGCTGCCCTCCTACCGCATGCCGCACGCCTTCGACATCGCCATCGGCCTGTGGGAGCGCTCCTGGATGTTCCTGCGCCGCGTCGGCACGGTGATCCTGTCGCTGACCGTGGTGCTGTGGTTCCTGTCCAGCTTCCCCGCCGCGCCGGCCGGCTTCATCGGCCCCGCCATCGATTACAGCCTGGCCGGCCGCATCGGCCACGCCATGCAGTACGTGTTCGCGCCGATCGGCTTCAACTGGCAGATCTGCATCGCCCTGATCCCAGGCCTCGCCGCGCGCGAAGTGGCGGTGAGCTCGCTGGCCACGGTGTATGCCTTATCCGCCAACTCGGATCAGGCCGCCAGCCAGCTGCAACCCCTCATCGCCGCGCAGTGGCCGCTGGCCACCGCGCTGTCGCTGCTGGCCTGGTACGTGTTCGCGCCGCAGTGCCTGTCCACCCTGGCCGTGATCCGCCGCGAGACCAACTCGATCAAGACCATGGCCCTGGCGGCCGGCTACCTGTTCGCCCTGGCCTACCTGGCTTCGCTGATCACCTACCAGATCGCGCACGCCCTGGCCTGAGCACACCATGAACGACGCCCTGCAATACCTCATCGTCGCGCTCATCGTCATTCCGAGCGCGTTCTATGCCGTGGGCGTGTTCTCGCCGCAGACCAGGCGCCGCGTGCAGCGCAGCGCCGCCCTGTGGCTGCTCAAGGCGCAGCACCCGGCGAAGCTGCGCCAGTTCGGCCTGCGCATCCTGCCGGTGGAACAGGCCAAGGGTTGCGGCGCCGGTTGCAGCGATTGCAACAACTGCGCGCCGCCGGCGCAAAGCCCGGAACAGCCGCTGCTCGATCTGCGCACGCCACCGCGGCGCTAGGCAGCGGCGCCCAGGTCGCACATCCACATGGCAGCGCGATCGCGTTTGCCGATCGGATGAGGCGAAAAATTGATTACGATTCGACCGGTTGGCGCCGTATATTCGCGTCAATAAACCAGATTTGTGTAACCCCGCGCAAAAAGTATCCGGGGGTGCCAATTCCACGCCAGCGTTATCGTCGAGGAGCGACCGGTGAAGAGAAACACGCTGCTGGTTGTCGCCACTTTCCTGTGGTTCTGCGGTGGCTTCGCTTATGCCGACGCGCCCGCACAGGCGCCCACCCCCGCGGCGATCCCGCTCTACAACGGCCCCGCGCCGGGTGTGGACCCGGCCACGGCGGCGGCGGAAATCAATGAAAGCTCCGGCGGCGGCCATGTGCTGCGCAACGTGACGGCCCCTACCCTCACCCCGTTCCTGCCGGACCCGGCGAAAGCCACCGGCACCGGCGTCATCATCGCCCCGGGCGGCGCCTTCATGATGCTGTCCATCGACCAGGAAGGGAACGACGTGGCGCGCTGGCTGGCAGCACGCGGCGTCGCCGCCTTCGTGCTCAAGTACCGCCTGGATCACACTTCGTCGAGCCAGGCCCTGTTCGCCATCGACATGGGCGCGAGAATCTTCCACCTGATGCACCGCTCTACGCCGGACCTGCCCAAGCTGCCCGGCGAGGATGCCGCGGTCGCCGACGGCTTCCAGGCGCTGCGCCTGGTGAAGAAGCAGGCGGCGAAGTTCGGCGTCGACCCGACGCGCATCGGCTTCATGGGTTTTTCCGCCGGGGCCATCGTCACCACGCATGTCGCGATCGAGTACGACGCGGATACCCGCCCCGCCTTCGTCGCGCCGATCTACGGCATGATCGCCCTCAACCGGCCCATTCCCTCGGACGCGCCGCCATTGTTCGCGGCCGTCGCCAGCGACGACCCGCTCTTCGGCGAGACCGCCACGCAGCTTTACGCCGCCTGGCGCAAGGCTGGCCGCCCCGCCGAGCTGCACGTCTTCGACAAGGGTGGCCACGGCTTCGGCATGAAGCAGCAGGGCACCAGCAGCGACCACTGGGTCGACGAATTCGGCTGGTGGCTGCAGGCCCGCGGGCTCATGAGCCGGGCGCACTAACCGCTATCACGTCCGCACCCCAGTGAACCGGGAGCAAGCGAAAGCTCAAGCAACAGCCTCGATGCGCTTGCCCATGCGCACCAGCGGTATGCGCAAACCGGAGCGCGTCGGCGCCTCGAAGCGCTCGATGTCCTCGTAACCGCAGGCGCGGTACAGCGGCTCGCCGGACAGCGTGGCCGCCAGCTGCACCCGGGTAAACCCCTCCACCGCGGCCGCCCGCTCGCACAGCGACAACACCAGCCGCCCGATGCCGCGCCGGGCGAAGGCGGGATTGGTATACATCGCCCGCACCCGCGCCGGTTCGGTGCGCGGATCGAGCAGGGCCACGTCCCGCCCGGCGGAATGGTCGCCCCCGAACAGCGTCGCCCGCCGGCTCCAGCCGCCGCATCCGGCGATGACGCCCTCGCATTCGATGATGTAGTAGGTGCCGTCATCGATCAGCTGCGTGTCCAGCCCCATGATGTCGAACGAGGCTTCCACCGCATCGGGCGGCAGGAAGTCACGCAGCAGGCCTCGGATGGAGGCCACCATCAGCGGTTCTATCGCCGGGATGTCCGCGCGTTGCGCCAATCGGTGGGTGAAGCCTGAAGACATCGCGCTTTCCAGGGTTCGATGTTGCGAAGTGTGAAGCCGGAAGGACCGTCCGGCAATGCCGTCAACTAATGCGAATCGTTGCCACTATATTTTGACGCAACACCGGTTTTGTTCGCCTAACATTCGTATCGGTTCATCGATCAGCTTCCGCCGCACGGCGGCTACCGCGTGAAAAAATACCGATACTCCAGCACCCGGAAATGCGCCGGACGCCTGCTCCTGGTCTGCGCCGCGTTGCCTTTTGTAACCCATGCGCAGACCGACGAAATACAGGTCTACGACGCAGGCATCGTCGATCCGGGAAAATTCGAACTGACCGTGCATGGCAACTACACCCCAGACGGGCTCAAGCAACCCGCCTTTCCCGATGGCGTGACGCCGAACCATTCGATCAACGGCGCCTTCGAATGGGCGTACGGCGCCGCCGACTTCCTCGAACTGGGCCTGTACCTGCCGGTCTATACCGTCACCAACAACGGCAATCCGCAATTCGACGGCGGCAAGTTACGCATGCTGTGGGTGGTGCCTCACGCCCGCCAGCGGGAGTATTTCTACGGCGTGAACTTCGAGTTCAGCTACAACGTGCACCATTGGGAGAGCACCCGCACCGCCCTCGAAATCCGGCCCATTGTCGGCGCGCACGAAGGCAAGTGGGACCTGATCTTCAACCCGATCCTGGATTCCGATTTCAAGGGCCTCGGCGCCCTGCATTTCGCTCCCGCCGAACGCATTGCCTATAACATCTCCCCAAAATGGGCTTTCGGCCTCGAGCACTATGGCGACCTCGGCCCTTTGAGGCATTTCGACCCGGTATCGCAGCAATCACAAAGCCTGTTCGCCGTCGCCGACTACAACGTGGACGAGGCCAATTCGGTCGAGTTCGGCGTCGGCTACGGCCTGACCTCGCAGACCGACGACGTGGTGCTCAAACTGATCTTCAATCACGACCTGTAGCAGGCGCCCCAGCCTTCTACTTGACGAACGGCACTACCGACACGCTGTTCATCGGTGAGCCTTCAACGATCTTGGTGGAATAACCCAGGTAGACCAGCATGCCGCTGCGGCGGTCGATGAAGCGGCGCACCGTGGTCTTCTTGAAGATGATCGAAGTGCGCTCGCTGAACACGTCCGCGTCCTCCGGCAGTCCCGCGGGCAGCGGCACCGGCCCCGGGGCGGCGCAGGAGATGGAGAAGCGCGAGGGGTCCTCCGCCAGCCCCAGCGCCCCGGAATACCCCCCGGTACGGGCCTGGCTCAGGTAGCAGGTGACGCCCGGCACCGCGGGGTCCGGGTAGGCGGTGACGCAGACCTTGTCGTTGGGACTGGCCAGGCGGAAGGTGGTGCTGACGCAGCCCACATCCTGCGGCGAGCCGTCCCCGGCCGCCACCCTGGGGGTGGGCAGCAGCAGGGCGGCGCCGACGGCGGCGACCAGCAGGCCGGCCACGGCCGTGCCTACGAACAGGCGGATTTTCATACGAATTTCTCCGGGGGCTGGCGGCCCCGTTCTTGCTTTACATTTATTTTCTAAATGCCGTGCAAATTAATCGGTCGAGGCGCTAAACCAATCGCCTTCCGGTAGCATCGTACTACTTTGTCCCCGCCATCTTCAGGGCCGGCCCAGGCGCCGGCCGCGGGGATTTGCACCAATCAGGATGCGTCGAGGGCACCCCGGCCGCGCCGTGGCGCCCTACTGGCCCCCGCCCGCATGGCGGCGGGCCATCACTCCAGGGAGATGAGTATGGACAGACGTGAGTTGTTGAAAGGCACAGGGCTGCTGATGGGCGCCCTGATGCTGCCCGCCTACGGGCGCGTGGTCGCGGCGGAAGTGCTGAGCACCAAGCTGGATGTGGGCTTCAAGAAGAAGCTGGCCGACGTGGCGCTGAACGCGGCCACCAAGGGCGGCGCCAGTTATTGCGACGTGCGCATCGGGCGCTACCTGCGCCAGTTCGTGATCACCCGCGAGACCAAGGTCGAGAACATCGTCAACACCGAGTCGCTGGGCGCGGGCATCCGCGTCATCGCCAACGGCGCCTGGGGCTTCGCCGCCACCAACGACCTGACCGAGGACGGCGTCGCCGCCGCCGCGGCGCAGGCGGTGGGCATCGCCAAGGCCAACGCCAAGATCCAGACCGAGCCGGTGCAGCTTGCCCCCACCCCGGGCGTGGGCGAGGTGAGCTGGGCCACGCCGATCGTGCGCAACGCCATGGATGTGCCGATCAAGCAGAAAGTGGACCTGCTGATGAGCGTCAACAACGCCGCGCTGAAGTCCGGCGCCGACTTCATCCGCTCGATCATGTTCCTGGTCAACGAGCAGAAATATTTCGCCTCCACCGACGGCTCCTACATCGACCAGGACATCCACCGCATCTGGTCGCCGATGCAGGTCACCGCCGTGGACAAGAAGACCGGAAAATTCCGCATCCGCCGCGGGCTCTCCGCGCCGATGGGGATGGGCTACGAGTACCTCGACGCGCGCAAGGACGGCCGCATCGTGCTGCCCGGCGGCGCCACCGTCTATTCCACTTCCTATGACATGCATGCCGACGCCATCGCCGCCGCCAGACAGGCGCGTCAGAAACTGAGCGCGCCCTCGGTCAAGCCCGGCAAGTACGACCTGGTGCTGGACCCCTCGCACCTGTGGCTGACCATCCACGAATCGGTCGGCCATCCCACCGAGCTGGACCGCGTGCTGGGCTACGAGGCCAACTTCGCCGGCACCAGCTTCGTCACCCTGGACAAGTGGAAGTCCGGCAACTTCAAGTACGGCAGCGACAAGATCACCATCTTCGCCGACAAGACCCAGCCCCATACCCTGGGCGCCGTGGGTTACGACGACGAGGGCGTGAAGACCCAGCGCTGGGACCTGATCAAGGACGGCGTGCTGGTCAACTACCAGGCGATCCGCGACCAGGCCCATATCCTCGGCCTCAAGGCCTCGCAGGGCTGCTGCTACGCCGACAACTGGGCCAACGTGCAATTCCAGCGCATGGCCAACGTCTCGCTGGCGCCTGGCAAGGACAAGCAGACCGCGGCGGAGATGATCAAGAACGTCGAGAACGGCATCTACATCATAGGCGACGGCTCCTTCTCCATCGACCAGCAGCGCTACAACGCGCAGTTCGGCGGCCAGCTGTTCTACGAGATCAAGAACGGCGCCATCACCCAGCAGATCGAGGACGTGGCTTACCAGATCCGCACGCCGGAGTTCTGGAATTCCTGCGTCGGCGTGTGCGACGAGCGCGACTTCCGCTTCGGCGGTTCGTTCTTCGACGGCAAGGGCCAGCCGATCCAGGTATCGGCGGTATCGCACGGCTCCAGCACGGCGCGCTTCAACGGCGTCAACGTCATCAACACCGCCCGCAGCCTCGGCTGATAAAAGGACCTCCAAATGAACATGTTCAACGAACAGGACGCCCGCGCACTGCTGGAAAAGGTGGTGAAGATGTCCAAGGCCGACGAATGCACGGCCACCCTGGACGGCAAGATCGACGGCAACATCCGTTACGCGCTCAACAACATCTCCACCAGCGGCGTGATCAACGATTGCGATCTCGCCGTGTCCGTGGCCTACGGCAAGCGCGTCGGCACCTCCACCATCAACCGCTTTGACGACGCCTCGCTCGAGCATTGCGTGCGCCGCGCCGAGGAGCTGGCCAGGCTGGCCCCGGAAAACCCGGAATTCATGCCGGCCATTCCCAAGCAGGCGTACAAGCCGAGCAACACCTGGTCCGACAAGACCGCGGCGATCAACCCCGATTTCCGCGCCCAGGTGGCGGCCGACTGCATCCTGCCCTGCCGCAAGGATAGTCTGGTTGCGGCAGGCTTCTTCAACGACACCCAGGCCTTCACCGCCATCTGCAACAGCAACGGCAACTTCGGCTACCAGCGCAGCACCGACGCCAACTTCACCTGTACCGTGCGCACCGCCGACGGCCAGGGCTCCGGCTGGGTGGCGCGCAATGTGGCCGACGTGTCGACGTTCAACACCAAGAGCGAGATCGGCATCGCCATCGACAAGGCCAAGCGCTCGGTCGATGCCAAGGCCCTGGAGCCGGGCAAGTACACGGTGGTGCTGGAGCCGGCGGCCAGCGCCCACCTGATCTCCGACATGATGGAAGGCTTCGACGCGCGCCAGTGCGACGAGGGCCGCAGCTTCCTGACCAAGAAAGGCGGCGGCAACCGCCTCGGCGAAAAGGTCTTCGACGAGCGCGTCACCCTCTACGCCGATCCCTGGGACGCGGACTCCGCCGTGGTGCCCTGGGATGAGGAAGGCATGGCGCGGCAGCGCACGCCGATCATCACCAAGGGCGTGGTCGACAGCCTGGAGTATTCGCGCTACTGGGCCAAGCTCAAGGGCAAGCAGCCCAGCGCCAAGCACGGCAACATCATCCTGGTCGGCGGCGACAAGTCCACCATGGACCTGGTCAAGACCACCAAGAAGGGCATCCTGGTGACCCGCACCTGGTACATCCGCCTGGTCGATCCGCAGACCGTGCTGCTCACCGGCCTGACCCGCGACGGCACCTTCTACATCGAGGACGGCGAGATCAAGTATCCGATCAAGAACTTCCGCTTCAACGAGTCGCCGGTGATCATGCTCAACAACGTCGAGGAATTCGGCAAGCCGGTGCGCGTCACCGACGACGAATCCAACTTCGTCATGATGATCCCGCCGATGAAGCTGCGCGAGTTCACCTTCACCTCGCTGTCGGACGCGGTTTGATGGGAGCGCCCGGGGACCGCGCCGCCTGGCGGAACCCGACGCGCGCGCAGTTCCTGCGCATGCTGCTGGGCAGTGCGGCCGCGGCCGCACTGCCCGCGTTCGCGGCATCGCCGCCGGATACGGCCGCAAGTGCGCGCGGCCCCTACGACTTCTGGTTCACCCGGCTGATGTACGAGTCCGGTGACTGGGACGTGGACCAGCGCATGCCGTCCAACCTGATCGACGCGCTGCTGCAATACACCACCCTGCGGGTGGATCCGCAGGAGCGCGTCATCCCGCTGGCCGACCCGCGCATGCTCACCGCGCCCTTCTGCTACATGGCCGGCCATCGCCTGGTGGAGTTCAACCCGGACGAGCGCCGCAACTTCGAGCGCTACGTCCGCAACGGCGGCTTCGTCTTCGCCGACGACTGCAACCACGACATCGACGGACTCTTCGCCAAGTCCTTCGAGTCGCAGATGGGTTCCATCTTCGGCGCGGACGCCTTGCAGAAGCTGCCCAAGGATCACGCGATCTATCGCAGCTTCTTCGGCTTCGACGGGCCGCCCGCCACCTCCATCGAGCTCAATGGCTGGGGCGACGACCTGGTACACGACTACCTCAAGGGCATCACCATCGGCGGTCGCCTCGGTGTGCTCTACAGCAACAAGGATTACGGATGCGAATGGGATTTCGACTGGCACAACAAGCGCTTCAGCGCGCAGGACATCAGCAAGTTCGGCGTCAATGTGGTGATCTACGCCTTGAGCGCCTGAAGCGGAGCGCGCCATGAGCGCGCCGCTGACCGAGGCCGCCGTGAGCGGCCAGCTGGAGCGCCTGGGCCAGGTGCGCAGCGCCATCGGCCGCGCCATCGTCGGCCAGGCCGACGTGGTGGAACAGCTGCTGATCGGCCTGCTGGCCGGCGGCCACTGCCTCATCGAAGGCGTGCCTGGCCTGGGCAAGACCCTGCTGGCGCGCACCCTGGGCCGCGCCCTGGCACTGGACTTCGGCCGCGTCCAGTTCACCCCGGACCTGATGCCCAGCGACATCCTCGGTACCGAAATCCTGGAAGAGGACCACGGCACCGGCAAGCGCCACTTCCGCTTCCAGAAGGGGCCGGTGTTCACCAATCTGCTGCTCGCCGACGAGCTCAACCGCACCCCGCCCAAGACCCAGGCGGCGCTGCTGGAAGCGATGCAGGAGCACACCGTCAGCTACGCCGGCCTCACCCACAAGCTGCCCGAGCCGTTCTTCGTGCTGGCGACGCAGAATCCGCTGGAGCAGGCCGGCACCTATCCGCTGCCCGAAGCGCAGCTCGACCGCTTCCTGCTGCACGTGCGCGTCGCCTACCCCACCGAAATCGAAGAGCGCGCCATCCTGACCCAGACCACCGGCCTGGGCGATGCCGAGGTACAGGCCGTGATCAGCGGCGCCGAAGTGCTGGCCTTGCAGAAGCTGGTCCGCCAGGTGCACCTGGGCGACGACGTGCTCGACTGGATCGTGCGCCTGGTGCGCGCCACCCGCCCGCAGACCGGCGCGCCGGCCGAGCTGGCCTCCTGGCTGCGCTGGGGCGCCGGCCCGCGCGCCGGCCAGGCCCTGGTGCTCACCGCCAAGGCGCGCGCGCTGTTGCACGGCCGCCTCGCCGCCACCCGCGACGACGTCAAGGCCATGACCGCGCCGGTGCTGCGCCATCGCCTGGTGCTGTCCTTCGCCGCCGAAGCCGACCGGCGCAGCGCCGACGACGTCATCGAAGCCCTGCTGCGCGCGGTGCCCTTCCCCGCATGACCGTGAAGTGAGCGAACCCAGCTACGCCGGCGGCTTCGACCCGGCCGCGATCCCCGCCGAAGTGCGTGCGCGCCTGCGTGGCCTGCGCCTGGGCACGCGGCTGAACTCGCGCAGCGCCGGCATCGGCCAGCACACCGGCCACAGCCGCGGCGCCGGCCTGGAGTTTGCGCAGTACCGCGCCTATGGCCAGGGCGACGAGCCGCGCCAGGTGGACTGGAAGCTGTTCGCCCGCTCCGACCGCTACTTCGTGCGCGATGCCCTGCGCGAAAGCCCGCTGACCATCTGGCTGCTGCTCGACGCCAGCGCCTCGATGGAACAGGCCGACGCCGCGCGCCCGCATTACCGCAAGCTCGACGCCGCCTGCGCCCTCGCCGCCTGCGTCGCCGAGATCGCCTTGCAGCAGGGCGACAGCTTCGGCCTCGCCGCACTGAGCGGCGCCGGCATGCAGGTGCTGATGCCCGGTGGCGGCCGGCGCCACCGCGACCGGCTATGGCTGGAACTGCGCGCCCTGCGCCACGGCGGCACCCTCCCCACCGAGACGGCGGTGCGCCCGCTGTGGGAACGCATCGCGCCCGGCACCCTGGTGCTGACCCTCTCGGACGATTTCGACGACACCCTGGTGGCGTTCGCCGAACGGCTCGCCGCGGCCGGACGCGACGTGCTTTCCATCGGCCTGCTCACCGCCGAGGAGCGCGACTTCCCATTCCTCGGCGGCCACCGCTTCCACGAACCGGAGTCCGGCGCGGAACTGCATCTCGAAGCGCGCGGCGGCGCCGACGAGTTCATCGGCCGCTTCCAGGCCGCGCGCGCCGGCCTGTCGCGACGGCTCGCCGCGGCCGGCATCCGCCACTGCGATCATTACCTGGACGAAGCGCTCGACGCGCCGCTGCAGCGCCTGTTCCGCGCCGGCGGCTGGGCGGCGCCGAACTGATGCTGTCCCTGCTCGCCCCCGGCGCCCTGCTGGCGCTGACCGCGCTGGCCGTGCCGCTGCTGCTCCACCTGCGGCGCCGCTCGGAACAGAAGCTGGTGCGCTTCGCCGCCCTGCGCTGGCTCGGCCAGGGCGCGCGCCCGCGCAGCCAGGTGCGGCTGGAGCAGCGCCTGCTGCTGGCGACGCGCCTGCTCCTGCTGGCCGCGCTGGTGTTCCTGCTCGCGGGGCCGGTGTGGCGCAGCGCGGCCACCGCAAGCCAGCCCTGGGTGGTGGTGACGCCTGGCGTCGATCCCGCCGCCGCACGCGCGGCGGTCGAAGGCTCACCCACGGAATGGCGTTGGCTGGCCCCCACATTTCCAGGCCTTGATCGCGCAACTCCCGCACCGGCCGGCGCCGACTTTTCCAGTCTGCTGCGCCAGCTCGACGCCGAAATGCCGCCCGGTGCCGCGCTCCAGGTCGTGGTGCCGCAGGAACTCTCCGGCCTCGACGCCGAACGACTGCAACTGCACCGCGCAGTGGAATGGCGCGTGGTCGCCGGCAATACCCCGGCACCGGCAATGCCGGCGCACACCGGTAACGACCTGCAACTGGCCCTGCGCTACGACGCACAGCACACCGCCGGCCTGCCGCTGGTGCATGCACTGGCAGCGGCCTGGCATGCCGCGGGCCTCGACGTGACAGTGGACGAAGCACAGTCCGATACTCCGCCCGCGGCCGGCGTTGACGCATTGTTCTGGCTCGGCGCGGATTTGCCCGAGCCGCTGCGGCAATGGGTGCGCACGGGCGGCACGCTGGTCGCCGCCGATCCCGCAGCGCCGGAGCCAGTGCCCGGCTCATCCGATGTCGATGCGGGGCTGCCGACGCCCATCGCACTCGGCCAGGGACGCCTGCTGTTGTTTTCCGCAGCGCTCGACCCCACGCGCAACGCGGCGCTGCGCAACCCCGAACTGCCGACACGCCTGCTGGCGCTGTTGCGCCACGACGCAGCGCCACCCGACCGCGCACCGGCCGCGAGCGTGTCGCCGCTGCGCGCAGCGGACGCCGCCCCGAATACGGCAGCAACAACCCCGCTCGACATCTGGCTGGCGCTGCTCGCCGCCCTGCTGTTCCTGGCCGAACGCATCCTGTCCCTGCGCGCCGCGAGGCAGCGGCCATGAGCGGCGCAGCTCTGCCCCCTGCCCTGCGCGGCGTGCTGCTTGCCGCCCGGCTGCGCGCCGTGGCCATCATCACGCTGACCGTGCTGCCGCCGGCCGCCGGCCTGTTGTTACTGCTCCATCGCCAGACCTCGCCGGTCCCGACCGCCACCTCAGCCGGCTTGCTGCTGCTCGCATGGATCGCGCTGTCGCTGCGCGCCTGGGGCGCGCTGGATCCGCGCTGGCTGATCCGCGGCCTCGACGCGCACCTGCCCACGCTGGAAGACAGCGCCGAACTACTGTTCCGCGATCCGACCACCCTGTCGCCTATGGCTGTTCTGCAGCGCGCTCGTCTCGACGCCCGCCTGGCGCAGACCGCGCTACCCGACCTGCGGCCGCGCTATCCGCGCCGCCAACTGCTGCTCGCCTGCGGCGCCGGACTGGCACTGGCCGTCCTGGCCTATGCCGGCAGCGCGCTGCGCGGCATCATCACGCAGCACCCGGCCGCCGCCCCGCAAAGCGCGGGGGAAGTTGCGGTGACACCGCGCATCCATATCCTGCCGCCTGCCTACACCGGCCTGTCTGCCAGCGACATCGACCAGCTCGACGTAAAAGCCCCCACCGGCAGCACGCTCGAATTCTCCTTCGGCATCGCGCAACAGGCCGCGACGGTGACGCTAGTCTTCGCCGACGGGCACAAGCTCGAGCTGAAGCAGCAGGACCAGGCCTGGAAAGGCACGCTCAAGCTCGACACCTCGGCCCTCTACCGCCTGCAACTGGACGGCGCCTCCGCCGCCAGCCAGCCCCTGCATCGCCTGGAAGCCCTGCCCGACCGTCCACCCGAAGTGGTGGTGCACGCCCCGGACAAGACCCTCAACCTGCTCGCCGGCAAGCAGAAGACCTGGGAGCTGTCGTTCGAAGCCAGCGACGACTACGGCCTGGGCCCGGCGGAGCTGTCCATCTCGCTGGCGCAGGGTTCCGGCGACAACGTCAAGACCACCGAGCGCAAGCTGGTGCTGGACGGTCGCGGCGATGCGCGCCATCGCAGTTACTCCACCGCCTTGGACCTCACCGCCATGGGCTTCGCCCGCGGCGATGACCTGATCGTACGCCTCGGCGTGGCCGACAACCGCCAGCCGCAGCCCAACATCACGCGCAGCACCAGCTTCATCCTGCGCTGGCCGGAGGAAGCCATGAAGCAGGGCTCCGGCGTGGAAGGCCCGGTGCAGAACGCCACGCCCGCCTTCTTCCGCAGCGAACGCCAGCTGATCATCGACACCGAAGCCCTGCAGGCCGAGCGGGGCGGCCTCGAAGCCTCGCGCTTCACCGCCCGCGCCGATGCCCTCGGCGTCGACCAGAAGATGCTGCGCCTGCGCTACGGCCAGTTCCTCGGCGAGGAATTCGAGAGCAACGCCGAGCACGACCCGCGCAAGGAAAATCCCAAGGACGGCAAGAAGGAGGCCGACGCCGAAGACCACGACGCCCCGCCCAACACCGCGCCGGGCAGCGACGCCTTCGGCAAGGAAGGCAACATCCTCCACGAGTACGGCCACATCCACGACATCGCCGAGGCCACCACCCTGCTCGACCCGGTGACGCGCAAGATCCTCAAGTCCGCGCTGGACGAGATGTGGCAGGCGGAGCTGCGCCTGCGCCAGGCCCTGCCCGAGCAGGCCCTGCCTTTCGAATACAAGGCGCTTGACTACATCAAGCAGGTACAGCAGGCCGAACGCATCTACCTCGCCCGCGCCGGCCTGGAACTGCCGCAGCCGGACCTGTCGCGCCGCCTCAGCGGCGACCGCGTCGGCCTGGCCGACCGCAACGCGGCACTGCCGGCGGCGCGAAGCCGCGACAGCACGCTCACCACCCTGTATCACGCCGCCGCTACCGGCGGCATGGTCGATACCGCGGCCCTGCAGGACTGGCTGCATGCGCATGCCGATACCGCGCCCAACGCCCTGAGCCTCATCGCCGCCGCGGACAAGCTGCAAAGCGATCCGTCCTGTCAGTCCTGCCGCAGCGAGTTGCAGTCGCTGCTGTGGCCGCTGCTGCCGGCACCGCCGACCGCCGTCACGCCGCGCGGCACACCCGACGCGGCGGGCGCCGCGTATCTCGACTCGCTATCCGCATCTCCCGCACCGGGAGCGGCCAAGTGAGCGCCACATCCCTGCCCCTGTACTGCGCCGCCCTGCTCGCGCTCGGCGCCTTCGCTGGCACCTGGGCCAGCGCACGCAACGGGGGCTGGCGGCGTCCGCGCACCTGGGCGCAAGTCCCGCTCGCGGCGCTGCTCTATGGCGCACTGTTCCCGCCGGCACTGCACGGCCGCGGCGACGTGCTGCACCTCGTCACGCCGGGCACCACACCGCAGCAATTGCACGCCCTGCCCTTCGGCGAAATGCGCGCCGCCCTGCCGGGTGCGCCGCAGGTGCAAGGCGCCGAACGTGTCCCCGACCTCGCCACCGCCCTGCCCCTGCACCCCCAACTGCGCGAACTCGCTGTGACCGGCACCGGCCTGCCGCCGCGCGATCAGCCCGCCGCCGCGCAGATGGACCTGCGCTTCGACCCGGCGCCGCAGCAGGGCGTGATCGAACTGCATGCGCCGGCCACGATACCCCTCGGCCAGCAATGGACCGCCAGCGGACGCATGGCGACACAGGGCGCGCGTCTGGAATTGCATGACCCCGCCGGCGCGGTGGTGGATACCGCCCTGCCCGACGCCCAGGGCAGCTTCAGCGTTTCCGCCGCCGTCCGCGGCGAAGGCGCGGCGCGCTTCGAGCTGCACCTGATCAAGGCCGGCCAGCCCGAGGAAATCACCTCCATCCCGATCCTGGTACGCGGTGGTACGAAACTGTCGCTGCTGACGCTGGAGGGCGCACCCGGCGCCGAAGGCAAGTACTGGCAGCGCTGGGCCGCCGATGCCGGCTTCGACCTCGGCGTCAGTACCGGCCTGACGCAGAACGTCGCGGTCCATCAAGGCCAGATCGAGCTGACCCCGGAACGCCTGGCCGCCGCCGACCTGCTGCTGATCGACGCCCGCGCCTGGGAGCTGCTGCCGCCCGCGCAGAAAACCGCCGTGCGCAACGCCGTGGAACAAGGCCTGGGCCTGCTGTTGCGCGCCGACGTGCCGCCCGCCGAGGCCACCGCCGCCGACTGGGCCGCGTTCGGCTACAAGGTCGCCGCCGCGGCGGCCCCGCATGACATGCCCAACGACGTCGTAATCGACCACAGCCTGGGCCTGCACGAACGCCAGACCTTCACCGAAGCACCGGTCACCGTGGACGCGCCCGATGCCGCGGCCCTGCTCTCCGCCGACGACGGCGAAGTCCTAGCCTGGCAGCGCTCCCTCGGCCATGGCCGTATCGGCCTCCTGCGCCTGGTGGACAGCTATCGCCTGCAACTCATCGGCGAACCGGCGCGCTACGGCACCTTGTGGGCCAGCCTGCTTTCACCACTGGCGCGCCCGCACGCGCCACCACCACCCGGCCCCGAGCTGCCGCAACAGTCCTGGGCCGGCGAACGCGCCGTGCTGTGTGGACTGGGTGACGCCGCCACCGTGCGCGCCCCCGGTGTCGGCGAACCGGTAGCGCTGAGCATCGATGCCGGACACTGCGCCGCCTACTGGCCGGCCCAGTCCGGCTGGCACGTCCTGCAAAGCGCGGGCGCCAGCTGGCCCTTCTACATCCGCGCCGCCGATGACGGCGCCGCCCTGCGCGCGGCGCGCGACCGGCAGGCAACGCAGTGGCTGGTTCAGGATCACGCGACCGAACCGTCACCGGCCGCGCCGCACGCGGTCCCGCTACCCCGCTGGCCGTTCCTGCTCGCCTGGTTGCTCCTGGCCAGCGCAGCATGGTGGTCGGAACGCAGCAACTGGATCATCACTCGCGGCCACGGGATGTCTCCGCGCAGCTGACCGGCGCAGACTGGCCTATCGGCAATCCAGTAAGCAAGGAATCCAGGCATGAACATCCTCCTCTTCGGCGCCACCGGCATGGTCGGCCAGGGCGTGCTGCGCGAATGCCTGCTCGATCCCGAGGTGCAATCCGTGGCCGCCATCGGCCGCAGCGCCAGCGGCAACCGTCATCCCAAGCTGCGCCAGGTCGTGCATGCGGACCTGATGGAATACGCCTCGCTCGAAGCCGATCTGTCCGGCTTCGACGCCTGCTTCTTCTGCCTCGGCGTCTCCTCCGCCGGCATGAAGGAAGACGCTTACGCCCGCATCACCTGCGACTACACCCTGGCCGCGGCGCAAACGCTGGCGCGGCTCAACCCGCAGATGACCTTCATCTACGTCTCCGGCGCCGGTACCGACAGCAGCGAGCAGGGCCGCAGCATGTGGGCGCGGGTCAAGGGCCGTACCGAGAACGCCCTGCTGCGCCTGCCTTTCAAGGCCGCCTACATGTTCCGCCCCGGGGCCATCGAGCCGCTGCACGGTATCCGCTCCAAGACCCCCTCATACCAGTTCTTCTACAGCCTGCTCGGGCCGCTGCTGACCTTGTTGCGCCGGGCCTTCCCCAACCTCGTCACCACCACCGAAACGGTCGGCCGGGCCATGCTCGTCGCGGCCAAGCGCGGCGCGCCCAAGTCCATCCTGGAAAGCCGCGACATCGTCGCCCTGGCCCGGAGTTGAGGGCGCAACAGGAACAGCGGCAGCGGTTCTTTCATAAATACAGGACAAGCAACCCTCATCCACTCAGATGAGGCCCATCCCTCGGCCAGGGCGGCATAGTGGCGCCATAACCACGCGCCACACAGCCTGGAGGGGGATGGATGGCCGCAAGATCGGACTTCGCACCGATTGTCCTTGCCTATGCGCTGTGCATCGCCGCGGGCGCAGCCGTGCTGTTCGGACTGCATCTGCCGCAGGCCTGGGATGCCTTCGCCGCCGACATCGCCGCCACCCTGGTGATCTTCGCCTTCAGCCTGCGCTACCGCAATTCCAGCTTCTACGACGCCTACTGGAGCGTGATCCCGCCCCTGCTGGCGCTGTACTGGATGTGGCGCCATCCCGGCAGCGGGCACCACCTGCGCGCGCAACTGGTGATGGCGCTGGTGTGGCTGTGGGCGATCCGCCTCACCACCAACTGGTCGGTGTACTGGGGCGGCCTGCACCACGAGGACTGGCGTTATCCCATCGTGCGCGCCCGCGCCGGCAAGGCCGCGGTGTGGGCCGACCTGTTCGGCATCCACCTGTTCCCCACCGTGCAGGTGTTCCTCGGCTGCCTGCCGGTCTACGCCGTGATGAGCCGCCCCGATGCGCCGCCGGACTGGCTCGACGCGCTGGCCTTCGTCGTCACCCTCGGCGCCATCGCCATCGAGACCATCGCCGACCTGCAACTGCACGCCTTCATCGCCAGGCGCCAGCCCGGCACCTTCATCACCAGCGGCCTGTGGGCCTGGTCGCGCCATCCCAACTACTTCGGCGAACTGAGCTTCTGGTGGGGCCTGATGCTGTTCGGCCTGGCCGCGGCACCGGCGCAGTGGTGGTGGATCGTGCCCGGCGCCCTCGCCATGAGCGCCATGTTCCTGTTCGCCAGCATTCCCCTGATGGACACCCGCAGCGTCGAGCGGCGCCCCGCCTACCGCGAGCACATGCGCAAGGTATCGGCCCTGCTGCCGCTGCCACCGCGCAGCTAGGAGTTGACATGCACAAGCAATGGAACCGTTTCTTCGCCTTCGTGTTGCGCGACAGCCTGATCATCGCGCTGACGCTGGCGCTGTGGGCTTACACCCTCAACCTGGGCAAGCCGCATGGCCTGCTGCAGGCGGCGGCGCACATCGCCACCGGCCTGCTCACCGTCTTCGTCGGCTACCTGCTGCACGAGTGGGGGCACCTGATCGGCGCCTGGATCGCCGGCGGCACCTTCGTCCTGCCCGCCAGCGTGACCGAAACCCCGTTCCTGTTCCGCTTCGACAATGTGCGCAACAGCCGCGCCCAGTTCGTCTCCATGTCCCTCGGCGGCTTCGCCTCCAGCGTTCTGTTTGTCGCCTTCCTGGCATTGGTGCCGCCGTGGGGCCTGCTCGCCACCTGGGTTGCCCAGGCCCTCACCGCCGCCGGCGTGCTGGCCACCTTCATCATCGAGGTGCCCATGTTCATCGGCGTGGTACGCGGCGGTCCCATGCCCACGGGCACCGCCTTCGTCTCCCCGCCCGGCACCCCGGCGGACCGGGCCGGCGCTGGCGGCAGCAGCGCCCTTTAAGGAATATCTGATCAGTCCCAGGCCCTGCCCTGCGCAATCCATCCCGGCAGAAAGCCGCAGCGCTCGAGTTCCGTCCGCATCGCCACGATGCTTCACATCGGCCGCGTTGACTGTCGCCGTCCCCGGGCTACCTGCTATTCCTACTTGCCGGCGGATTTCAAGATCACTGCGTTCTTGGGAGACTCGGGAACCCTCGCCTCAGGGTCCTGGGAAAAGTCGATCACTGAATCCTTCAACATGCCCGCCACCACTGCTGCCGCGTCGGTGAACGCGGCCCTGATGCGCTCAGGGTCAGCGACAAATTCATCCGGGGTGTATCGGGTCGCCTCCGTATTTCTCTCGTTGAAGTCCTCCTTGTAAAGAAGGCGCCCGTTTCTGTCGGTCAGCGTGACCTCGAATCGTAGCCACGCACTCATCTTGTCCGAGAATCCGGTACGTACCCCGAGCCCATAGCTTTGCATCGTTATCTGCAACGAGGCGTCCGCGTCGCTATCGACCACCCGAAAACGTGTCTGGGCGGCCAATGCACTGCGTATCTGCGCAGCGAGTATGGCGTTGACATCGATCTGATGCGCCTCCAGCATCGATCGAAACGTCGGCGGGCTGCCCTGAGAGTATCTCGCCGCCTCGGATGGCCTGAGCCCCGGCGGAGTCAAGGCCAGGTCCGCCGCCATGGCCCAGCGATCACTGGCCGATTCGAAAAACGGTCGTCCGGGGTTGATATATGGATCCAGCGTAACCGTCGCCACATCCTGCAAAGGGTTCGGCGGCTTCGGCGCACTGGGCGGCGCATGTGCGCAGGCGGAAAGTGCGAAGCACAGTGCGCAAGACACGACCAATCTGGCCGCAATCGCAACCCTGACGAGCATTCGGAAACTCCCTAGCTGACAGCCCCAACAGGCATGTGACCTTGCGGCAACCGCCCGCGATGAGACTTCATGATAACTCGCCGCGGCGATCGTCAACCTCGCGTCACAAAAACACGATGTGCTTGCCTTGTTGCCCAGGTCCAATCAGATCGGGTTAGGCGGTGGATGGCTGGGCGCTTCCACCGTACCGCTTGCGGTCAGCTGGTCGCGCACGAACTTGATGTGCTGGCGCAGCACGTAAATCTGGTTGGCGTAGGCGCCCGGCATCTTGGTGCCGATGATGCCTTTCTCGATCTCGCCCAGGCGCGCCACCAGCGCTTCCTTCTCCTCGTCGGACATCGGCTCCAGCACCGCGCGCTCCAGCGCCATCAGCTCACCGTAGCGGCGGTAGATGCGGTTGTTGATGCGCCAGCCGTAGAGCGCCGGCACGATGCGCAGGCCCGGCACCAGCACCACGATGATCGGCACCAGCACCGCGATGGCGCGATCGAGCAGGCTGGCCAGCCAGAACGGCAGGAAGCGGTAGGCGAAGCTCTTGCCCGACTTGTAGTAGCGGGCCGCATCGTCGCTGAGCGGGAACTCGTGGTGCAGGGCCGAGGGAAACTCGCCCGCGCTCTGCAGCAGCGACGCCTTGCCGTTCACCTTCTGCGCCGCGTCGATCAGCAGGTCCGACAGCGCCGGGTGCAGGTCCGAGCGCGCCACCAGTTCCACCGTCGGCGCCAGCATGGAGATGGGCGCCGACGGCAGGTTGTCGCCCAGGTCGAACGAGCCCGGCGGCAGGGACAGCTTGCTCAGGTAGGGAAAGCGCCGCACGTAGGCGTCGGCCTGCGGAAAATCGAACAGGCGCACCCCATCGGTATGCAGCATCTGGCGGATGCTGCCGGTCGAGGCCGAGTCGCCGGAGAGGAAGATGGCATCGACGTGGCGCGCATCCAGCGCCTTCACCGCCGGCTCGCCTTCGAGGTCGAGCAGCTTGGTCTTGCCCTTCGCATCGATGCCGTTGGCCTTGAGCATGGCCAGCGCCAGCGTACGGGTGCCGCTGCCCTCGGAACCGATGGCGATGCGCTTGCCCTCCAGCTCCGACAGCAGCGTCAACGGCTTCGGGCCGCGGTAGAACACCGTCAGCGGCTGGTAGAACACGCCGCCCAGGGAAACCAGGTCGCTGGTATCGCCATCGACGGTGAGGCCGCTCTGCACGAAGGCGACATCCACCCCCGAATCGGGATTGATCAGCTGCTCCAGGTTTTCCAGCGAGCCCTTGGACGGCTTGATCACCAGATTGATGCCGCTGGCCGCCAGGATCTTGCGGTAGCTCTCCGCCACCGTCTGGAAGCGGCTGCCGGCCGGCCCGGCGCTGATGGTCAGGCTGCTCGGCGGCGCGGGGCGCACGAAATGCAGCGCCAGCAGGATCGCGGCCACGCTCAGCAGCAACACCGGCCCCAGCGTGACGGCAAGGTCGCGCCAGGAAATGCGCGGAATCGGCGGAATCTTCCGCAGCAGGCTCAGGCCGGGCAAGTCCATCCTGGGCTTGTTCTCGTTCGGTTCGGTCACTTCGGCTTCGTTCCCTGAAATGGTGAGGCTATCGTGATGCGCGGGGCCGCCAGCTTGCCACCGGCCGCCCCTCGCCCGCCTTACGATTATCACACAGTGAACCGTCCGCCCCGCCGCCGCGCCGGCAAGCCGGAATGAGGGGCATGAATATGCCCCCGCCGCGAAACCCTTAAAATGGGCCTCTACCCCTGTTGAAACGCCCATGCAGATCGCACTCGCACCGATGGAAGGCCTGGTCGACGAGATCCTGCGCGACGTGCTGACCCGCGTCGGCGGCGTCGACTGGTGCGTCACCGAATTCGTGCGCGTCAACGACACCCTGCTGCCGCCGGCCTACTTCAACAAGCTCGCGCCGGAACTGGCCGGCGGCGCCCGCACCCGCGCCGGCACGCCGATGCGGGTGCAGCTGCTCGGCTCGGACCCGGCATGCCTGGCCGACAATGCCGCCCTCGCCTGCACCCTCGGCGCACCGGTGATCGACCTCAACTTCGGTTGCCCGGCCAAGACCGTCAACCGCTCGCGCGGCGGCGCCGTGCTGCTGAAGGAGCCGCGCCTGCTGCACGCCATCGTGCGCGAAGTGCGCCGCACGGTGCCGGCGGAAATCCCGGTCACCGCCAAGATGCGCCTGGGCTTCGACCATACCGACGACGCGCTGGACTGTGCCCGCGCCCTGGCCGACGGCGGCGCCTCGCAGATCGTGGTGCATGCCCGCACCAAGGCCGACGGCTACAAGCCGCCAGCGCACTGGGAATGGGTGGCGCGCATCCAGGACGTGGTCGCCGTGCCGGTCTTCGCCAACGGCGAAATCTGGAGCCTGGACGACTGGCGCCGCTGCCGCGCCGTCAGCGGCGTCGACGACATCATGCTCGGCCGCGGCCTCATCGCCCGCCCCGACCTGGCCCTGCAGATCGCAGCGGCGCGCGACGGGCATGACGTGGTGCCGATGAGCTGGGCGCAGGTGGTGCCGCTGCTGCGCGACTTCTGGCGGCAGGTGCTGATCAAGCTGCCGCCGCGCTTCGCGCCCGGCCGCCTCAAGCAGTGGCTCAACTGGCTCGGCCGCAGCTACCCGGAAGCCGCCGCCCTGTTCATCGCCGTGCGCCGCGAGAACGACTGCGCCAGGCTCGACGAACTGCTGCGCCTGCTGATCTCCGTCCCGGACGCGCTACCGCAGCTTCTGGCGGCTTGAAGTTTTGGGGGCTTTCGCCGCGGCCTTTCCTGCCGCCGGCCGCTTCGCACGCACTGCCTTTTTCGCCACGGCTTTTTTCGCCGCGACCTTCGCCGCCAACGGCCAGGCCCGCTCGCGCGCCCACAGCAGCTTGGCATCGCGCCGCAGCTGCTTCAGTGCATATTCCGCCGCCGAGGCCGCCGAGCGATCCGCATAAACCTGCGCCGCCAGGATGCGCAGCGGCGGATTGGCCCGCGTGTATTTCGCCCCGGTGCCGCGCAGGTGCAGCTGGAAGCGCGCCTCCGGGTCCGGGCTGATACCGATATACAGCTTGTCGCCCGCGCACTCCAGCAGATACAGCAGCCAGGGACGCTGCGTCTTGGATTCACGCTTGGCGGACATGCGACGGTTCGATTTCCGGGATATTCCTGCGGCCGGAAATGCTCCGACGCTGCGCCTATCTTAGAGCCTGTAACACAACGAATCGCACCTGCGTTGCAGTCCAGGACTCGATCAGGATCTGGACGCCGATCTGCCAGGCAGCAGCCGCGCCAGCTTGCCGCCGAAGCCGCCGGCCGCTTTCGGTACCGCCGGTTTCGCAGGCTTCGCCGCGGCACGCCGGACGGGCGCCTGCGCCACGAACAAAGGCGGCATCGGCTCGGTGCTCACGCTGAGCCCCAGCCGGGTCAGCACCTGGTGTGCCGGCAACCAACCCGCCATGCCGTCGTGCCAGGCCAGATCGTCCGGCCGCACCTGCCCCGCCGAAGCCATGGCCGCGATCTGCGCCCAGGCAAAAGGCCCCATCTGCCGGCCATCGCGGCCCAGATAAATCATGTCGGACATGCTGTGCTCCCGGAATCTCCCGCCTCAAGCACAAGCATGAACCGTGCACAGCCCCGTTTCGCTCCGGGCCGTCGTGCCTCAGCGGCAGGACGGCGGCAGGTAAATCTTGCGCACGTCGTCGCTGACGCAACTCCAGCCGGTGCCGGCCGAACTCACCGTCGGCGTCAGGCGGATGCTCTGCCCGATCGGCGGCTTCATGCCCAGCATGATGGTGATGACCCCATTCGCGTTCACGGTGATCAGACCCTGGTCGTCCTTCAGCGCCAGCGGCCCGCTCATGCCGAGATCGGCGTACTGCACCGGCTCGCTGCTGCTGGCGTAGTGCCTGGTCACCGCCGCCTTGATCGGGTCGGCCTGCTGGATCAGCGCCTGGATTTTCGCGCGCAGGGTGTAGTCCTGGTAGGCAGGGATGGCGATCGCCGCCAGGATTCCGCCGAAGAACACGAACACCATCAGCGCGATCGCCAACACCAATACCGCGCCGCCGCCGCGCGGGCTTTTCCCGACCTGCTCGTAATCGAAGTGCGCGGGGTCGTAACTGTGGCGATCCAAGACCACGCTGCCCACCGCCAGATCGTGCAGCCCCTGCCGGCGCCGCGTGAAGAACGCCACCAGCAGCAGGGGAAACAGGTAGGAGGTGATCAGCAGGATGAAGTAACGGATTGCGGCGGATGCATAGCCGATGGCCTGCCCGTCCCGGCCCACCACAATCATGACGTCAACATGACGTCATCCTCGTCACCACGCCGCCGGCCGAACGCTACCGGCTGTCACCCGAGCGCTGCGCCGCTCAAAACGCTGTCACATTTGCCGCAAGCAGGTATGTCACAATTCCTGACGGCCGACTTCGCCCGTTTGCGAGCGGCCCTGTTCGGCGGCATGGGTTTCCATGTCCCGATTCCGGGAGAGGCAGGATGCCTGCGACAACCATCAAGCAAGAGCTGGAAGCCGGTGCGGAGCTGATCGTCCGCTACGCCCTGCTGGACGGGGCGCAATGGCATTTCCAGAACGCCGAACTGCTCTCGGCCTCCGGCCGCACCCTGGCATCCTATCCGAGCGCCAACGAAGCCGCGCGCCTGCTCGGCAGCGAACTGCGCCCGGCCCTGGCGCGGCTCAAGGCGGTACTGGATCGTCTGCGCCTGCAATTCCCCGCTTCGCTGACCGCTGAAGCGCGCCTGCTGCGCCTGAGCATGAGCTACCTCGTGCGCCATTACACGGTGCAGGACGAGGCCGGCATGACCCTGTGCCAGTGGCGCAATCCGGCGATGCCGCCATCCGCCGACACGCAGCCCGGCAGCAGATTCGCCCGTTTGTAAAGAACTGCTGCGCGGCGATCACCGTCGCGCGCTTGCCGCGATTCCACATGGTGGAAAATTCGCACGACCTCACACCCACAAAAAAAGGGGAGCCGCGGCTCCCCTTTTCACACCGTCGCGGGATTTAGCCGCCGATGGTCTTCTTCAGACCAGCCGAAGACTTGAAACGCACGTTCTTCTTCGCCGGGATCTTGATCGCGGCGCCGGTGGCCGGGTTGCGGCCCTTGCGCGCCGGGCGCTTCTTCACTTCGAAGATACCGAACTGTGACAGCGCAACCTTGTGACCCTTCTTCAGGGCCTTGGTCACGTCTTCCAGCAGGTCAACCACCAGGGCATCGACGCGGGACTTCGGCAGGTCATGTTTCTTGGCCAGGACTTCGACGAGGTCCTTGCGGGTCAGCGTATCGCTCATTGTGCTCCTTCTTGTGTTTCGTGTGATTCTGAATTGTGAAAGTGTTGCCTGCGTAGATTAGCAGGAGTTTCATAAAAACCCTATTACCGCAGGGGTTTTTACCATCCCTTGATTGCAACCATGCTATGCCGCAATTTGCAAGCGCGGAAGCGCATTTTCCGCATATGCATATGAATCGTTAACTCGAAAAGCCAATGGGCAGTCAACGACTCATCGTATCGGCGGCTGATCACTCGCTTGCATGTTGTTAGAGTCACCTTGCGCGGCCAGATAGTCATTCGCAGTCTTGGTAAACGACAGCCAGACAATTAGAAGGAGCAGACAGAGATAGCGCAAACCCTCCGCAAATGCTGCACCAGAGAGTTGATTATCTGGAATCCGCACTTTGGGCGGAAACAAACCGGCACCTATAAGCGCATTGGTAATGGGATAGATGACAAGTACCGCCCAAAAAAACAAAACTATTGAACGGCGCGCAATCTTTTGTCGCGATGCTTTAATCAGAAGCAACACGGCGCCGGAAAAGACCGCCATACCAACCAACAGACCGCCGCCGCCTTGCACGGGGGAATATACACCTTGAAGCACCCCCGGCTAATGATCCAAGAGCCAGCAACCCGTATGTAATAGCAATGAGGACAAGGGCAATCTGCACAACCCAAACCACAACCGGCTTTTTCATGGAAGTATCTCGAAACGAATCCTGCAGCACGAAAATCAAGACGGCAGCACTTCTACCGTTATGGAGTATTGGTCAATCGTCACAGTCAGGCGCTAGTGCCGGTCATCGCCCACCGCTGGACGGGAGGCGTACCTCGCAGATCTGAATGCCTGCCGCTCTATCTTACTTCTGCGCCTCCGGCTGCTTCTGCATCTTCACCTTCCACGCCACCGACCAACCATCCTTGGTCTTCAGCTCGTTGATCGATTCGTAGGCATCGTCGCCGTTGCGCTGCCAATGGCTGCGGTAAGTCTGCTGCTGGCCGTTGTCGCTATAGGTAGTGGGTGGAAACATCAGGCCGTCGGCCGTGGCCTCCACTCCGCCCTTGCTGTAGCCGCCCTGGTTCTCGATGTACAGGTACTGGATCTGCCTGGAGACGGTGTCCCAGTAATACAGCGTCTCGCCCTGGTAGTCGGGATGGCCGTCGCCGTGCACCACATGGTGGTCGCGCAGGAAATGGCCGTCGTAAACCCATTCGAAGCAATGCTCGTCGGTCTGCGGCTGGTTCGGAAAATCGCCTTTCCAGCAGTGGCCGGCGAGGAACGCCATCGGCTTGAACGGATCCGCCGGCGCCGTCGGCGCGGCATCCGCGAACGCCGCCGCGGGAAGGATCAGGCACAGCGGAATCAATGCGCGCATGGGGATCTCGATACTGAAGGGCCAGCAAGCGGGCCGCGGATGAAACGGAGCCGATGGTTTCGCTGAGGATATAGAGGAGAGCCGGGAAAAAGCCAGTCCGTGAACTGCATCACGGCCCGTCCCGCCCTGCGCCGGAATTTCATCGGCGCTGCACGAAATTGCCGCGTTTTCTTGCTACCTTGGCATGGTCTTAGAGCCTGTAACAGAATGAATCGCGCCTGCGACGGCGGTGCAATTTATTCACGGATAAGCTCTTAAAGGGGCACACCACCAAGCCATATCAGGGAGACCCGTCGTGAAACACAAGCAGCTCGCCATCGCCGCACTGTTGTTCCTCACCACCTCCGCCGCCTGGGCCACGCCCTGCGACTCGGTCAAGGAGCAGATCGACGCCAAGATCAAGGCCAAGGGCGTGAAGACCTATACCCTCGACGTCGTCCCCGCCGCCGAGGTCAAGGAGCAAAAAGTGGTCGGCAGCTGCGAAGGCGGCGCCAAGAAGATCGTCTACAAGCGCAGCTAGGCAGCCGCGCATCGCGTTTTGTTTGTCATCCCCGGATCGAGTCCGGGGCAGGTTTTGAAGAATCCGCCTCGCCCAGCCGTCAATCAGCCCGGCCACGGCTCCTTTTTCCGCCCTCCTCCGGATCGGCGACAATAGCGCCATGCAGATCGGCCCCTACCGCATCGAACCCGCGCTGGCGCTGGCCCCCATGGCCGGCGTCACCGACCGGCCGTTCCGGGTGCTGTGCAAGCGCCTCGGCGCCGGGCTGGCCGCCTCCGAGATGACCATCGACGACCCGCGCTTCTGGAACACGCCGAAGTCGCGCACCCGCATGGACCACCGCGGCGAACCCGGCCTGATCGCCGTGCAGATCGCCGGCGCCGATCCGCAGCGCCTGGCCGAGGCCGCGCGCCACAACGTCGCCCACGGCGCCCAGATCATCGACATCAACATGGGCTGCCCGGCGAAGAAAGTCTGCAACGCCGAATCCGGTTCGGCGCTGATGCGCGACGAGGCCCTGGTCGAACGCATCTGCCGCGCCGTGGTGGAAGCCGTGCCGGTACCGGTGACGCTGAAGATCCGCACCGGCTGGGCCCGCGCCCACCGCAACGGCATCACCGTCGCCCGCATTGCCGAGGATTGCGGTATCGCCGCCCTGGCGGTGCATGGCCGTACCCGCGAAGACCTCTATGCCGGCTCGGCCGAATACGACACCATCGCCGCCATCAAGCAATCGGTGCGCATCCCGCTCTGGGCCAACGGCGACATCGACACCCCGGAGAAAGCGCGCGACGTGCTGCGCCACACCGGCGTCGACGGCCTGATGATCGGCCGCGCGGCGCAGGGCCGACCCTGGATCTTCCGCGAGATCGCCCACTTCCTCGCCACCGGCGAACACCTGGCAGAACCCTCGCCGCGCGAGGTGGGCCAGCTGCTGCTCGAACACCTCGACGCGCTCTACACCCTCTACGGCGAAGCCGCCGGCCTGCGCGTCGCGCGCAAGCACATCCAGTGGTACTGCCGCAGCCATGCCGGCAGCGAAGCCTTCTGGCAATCGGTGAACCGTGTCGACAGCGCGCCCTTGCAGCGGCAATTGGTCTGCGCCTTCTTCGGCCCGGACGAAGCAGCGGAATCCCTGGCCCGGGCCGCCTGAACCTCTACCCACGAATGAAGGCGCGGTTTAGCGCCCTTCCGCATCGCGCGGCAAGCGGAACAGCACCTCCAGCTCGACCGCGCTCAGGAAAGTCCGGGACAAACGCATGCCGCAGTAAATCCCCGCACCGATGAAGGCGAACAGGCTGCCGTACATCAGCACCTGGCCCAGCACCGCCTGCAGCCAGTGCGCCATGGGCGGCAGCGTCGGCAAGGCCGTCCCCAGCCATCCGTAGAGAGGCATCCACGCCGCCGCGCCAAGGCAGCCGCAGGCGGTACAGAGCAGCCACGCCAGGGCCAGGCGGCCCGGGCGGATCTTCGATGGTTCGCCTCTCATCGTGCTTCCTGAATGCGATTCGTTGGCGACAGTATGACGCGGGCAAGACGGCAGGTGAGACCTGCCAGTCCCGCCGCCGCCTGGCAGGTACAACGGCGGCCCAATAAAAAAGGGGCCGCATGGCGGCCCCTTCAATGCTTCACTCCCTATTGGGGGAGCGTTTGTCGCTCAACCTTCTACGCGGGCAGCTGCTTACTGCAGCCGGCCGTCGACGCACAGTTCGAAGACGTGCATGGCATCGCCCACGCTGACCGAAAGCAGGCCCGGCGTCAGCGAGATGGTGGCACGATCATAAGGCTTGGTCGTCTCCACACCGATCCACACCGCCGCCGGCGTGCTGCCGCCGATGGCGCCGAGCAGGGTCAGCGCCGACTGATCCAGGATCAGGCCTTCCTGCAAGGTGCTGGTGCCCGTGCTGTTGTTGAGGTAGGTAGCCACCTCGACCTTGTTGACCAGCGACAGGTCGACCGTGCCCTTGGGGAAGGAAACGCCGAACACCGCGAACTTGCCGGCCGGCACCGTGGTGCCGCTCGGCAGGACCACCGACTCGTCCACCGAGGTCAGCAGGCCGCCCAGCAGTCCCGCCGTCAGCGAGAACGTCGAGAAGGTGCTGAGGTTGCCGTCGATGATGTTGTTCGGCTCGGTCACACTGTTGAGCAGCGTGGTGAGGGTCGAACCGCCGAGCCGGTCGAGCAGGGTGGTCAGCGGGCCGCCGAGCAGGCCGTTGGAGCCCACCGCGGTGGTGACGTTGCCGTAGGTCTTGGCGCCGCCGGTGCAGATGAAGTGACCAGTGACCGGCGTACCGGGATTGGTCGGCGTGCCGCCCTGGTTGATGGTGGTCGGACCGGTGCCGTCGTTCGGCGGACCGCCGCTGCTGCTGCTGCCGGCGGTGATGCCGCCGTCGTTGACGCCCAGGTCCTGACCGTTCGAGGTACAGGCGCCCAGCGCCAGCCCGGCCAGCATCACCGTGCCCAGCATTGCGAATTTACGTTTCCCTGACATGACTATTTCTCCGTTTGTTTCGTTTGCTTCGGCAAGTCCGTTGCCGATGCTCAATTGAGGATGTGCAGTTCGACGCGGCGGTTGTATTCGCGGCCTTCGTCGGTGCTGTTGGTGGCGACGGGGTTTTCCTTGCCGTAGCCCTTGGCCTGGATGCGGCCGGCGTCGACGCCCTTTTCGACCAGATAGGCCTTGACCGCTTCAGCGCGGCGCTGCGACAGCTTCAGGTTGTACGCGGTGCCGCCGATGCTGTCGGTGTAGCCGGCCAGTTCGACCTGCATGTCCGGGTATTTCTGCATGATGCCGACGACCCAGTTGAGGATGGTCTGGGAGTCCGGACGCAGGCGGGTCTTGTTGAATTCGAAGGTGACGCCTTCCAGCCG
>NZ_JONR01000041.1 GCF_000711955.1 Nevskia soli DSM 19509 | reverse complement strand
TTCAGCGCGGCGGCATTCATGGCGCGGTAGGCGCCGCAGCAGTAGAGCACGATGTCCACGTCCACCGAGCCCAGTTCCTGGGTGGTGAACAGCGGGGTGAAGCCGAATTCGGTGATGTTGGCCAGGATCGGCACTTTGACCGCATCCTTGAACTTGCGGTACATCGGCAGCTCGGTCATGGCCTCGGGGAAGATCATGTCCGCGCCGGCCTCGACATAGGCCACGGCGCGCTCGATGGCGGCGTCGATGCCTTCGATGGCCAGGGCGTCGGTGCGGGCCATGATGACGAAGCCCGGATCGGTGCGGGCGTCGACGGCGGACTTGATGCGGTCCACCATCTCCTCCTTGCTCACCACTTCCTTGCCCGGACGGTGGCCGCAGCGCTTGGTGCCGACCTGGTCCTCGATGTGCACGGCGCCGGCGCCGGCCTTGATCATCGAGCGGATGGTGCGGGCGATATTGAAGGCGCCGCCCCAGCCGGTGTCGATGTCCACCAGCAGCGGCAGGGTGGTGACATCGGTGATGCGGCGCACGTCGGTCAGCACGTCTTCCAGGGTGCTGATGCCCAGGTCCGGCATGCCCAGGGAGTTGGCGGCGACGCCGCCGCCGGACAGGTACAGGGCCTTGTAACCCACCGCTTCCGCCATGCGGGCGGTGTAGGCGTTGATCGCGCCGATCACCTGCAAGGGCTTCTCGGCGGCGACGGCGGCACGGAATTTCTGGCCTGCGGACATTGCATTCATCAAGAGCACATGGAATCAAGCTTGGGCGCTCCATGTTCAAATCACGTGCCAACGCTCAGTAGTGCGTCGGAAGGCCTCATCTTGGGCGGCTAAAATTTCCAACTGCTTGATAATGCGTTGTTTCTTATAAACATGCCCATTGCAAACCAGATGGGTGCAACCTCAGATTTTCATCCTCAATATTTCACCTTACTTAACGTATTGCCTCACGCAGCAGGATTTCTATCAACGATGCTTGTTGCACCGTGCGTGCCCCGCGATTCAACCGTACAGTAGTACCTTTCGTCGCGGTCATTCGTTCGGGTAGTGGGCTTTTAGCCTACGTTGATCGTCACGTAATCAAAGGGGCCAGGCTCGACATCCCTCCAGAATATCGAGTGGCCTCTTTGGGTCTTTTTTTGCGGGTTCAGACCGCTAACTTCGCGGCAGCTTGACGAATTCCGTCCAGAATAGGGCCCGCCACGGATGACGGGAATTTCCTGGGCAATTGAGACGTAACAATGTCGATGACCTTGGGTGTCTGAGCGACCAGACCTTCAATCAGCGAATCAATTTGTTTGGCCAACCCGCACCGTCTCGCCATCTCCACCCAATGCCTGGGCTGGATTGAACTCCAGTTGTAGTGGCGCCTGCCCTCACCTTGAACCGCCATAGCCATTTTTACCTTGTGAGGCGACAGCTGGCCGGCGCGATTTCCCAAAACCGGAAAGGCGGAAAGGACATCGTAGCGCGGGGTCAATCGGAACTGTCCACCGGCTTCAAGGAACAAGCTGAAATTCTTTGCGTGCCCGTCAATCGCACAAAGCATCCAGAACAGGATCTGTGTACGAAAGAAGTCCATTCGATCATGATCTGCACGCGCCGAGCCCAGCAGCAGATCCATGGCTTTCTGAATTCCAGGACCGCCGTCGGCTTCATATTTGTGATCGCGGTCGATGCCCGTTGCCTGGCACAAGTCCTCCTGTGGTAGCCGCACGAACCAGCGTTCATTTTTGGCAAGTCGCCGGTCGAACCGTTGCACCACCAGCACTTTGTGCGGCCCAAACTGATCCATCCAGCAATCGGCCGTATCGAGTCCATAGGCTCGAAGAATCTGCGCACACAACCACTCGTTTTCGACCGACGTGCGCAGATCAATACCTTGGTTACCTTCCCCAATCGGCAGTTTGAAGATGTGGGTCGTCGGCGTAGGGCCATGTGGACGCATCCACTTATCTGCGTAGCGCAATAGTGCGGTCTTTTCCTGTGCGCCGGACAACGAGATTCTAAAATCCTCGTCATGGTCGATGCGCCCCAATGTGGGAGCGGCCAAGGTATTGCTCAGTAGCTGTGCGATTTCCTTTTCGGTGAGCGCGTCGCCTTCAATTTTCCGGGTGCTCGGCGGCGCCTGATCTGCGGGCATCAATTGGACAGCGCCAATACAGTCCCGGCCGATTTCGGCGAGCAAATCGAACGCGCGAGCCGACTTTGTCTGGAAGCGCTGCCGGATACGGTCTCGAATCCTTTTGCTGTCGGGCAGCAGGTTCTCGAAGAACCGTTCGACGACTGCACCCTTATAAGTCGTGCCTAATGGGCCGACGGGCATTGAAAGCGAAATCGGGCGGGTTTCGGGAGAGACGAGCCATTCGTCGGCGTAACGAAATTCCTGGGCATTGTTCGCTGCGCTGAGCCAGGTTCCGACACGCTCTCCATTCATCCACACAGAGAGTGCCTGGGTCTTGGATGGCCGCGCCATGGCTTACCACTCCCGCTGAGTGGGGCCTGTCGACAATTTGTCGCGGATAACCAGCTGCAGGCCCAAAGCGGAAAGCGCCTTATAGAGCGTTTCGACGGTGGCGTTTGCACCGTGAACTTCGATCGCGGAGATCGTGCTCTGTTTCAGGCCGACCTTCGAGCCAACGACGCTTTGGGTCAGCTTGAGCTGCTTGCGGCAGTTTTTCAGGATCTGTCCCAGTTGTTCGGGGGTGCTGGCGACATAGTCCATGATTTATCTCCTGTAAGGGATAAATCCAATATAGCCCTTATTTTGGATAAAATCACTTTATCCCGTACAGGGAATAAATCAAGAAAATCCCATGAAATGGGTAAAGCCGACCTTGTCCTGTAGTCCTTCGCTCTACGGGATTGCCATACAGTTTGAACCTTTCCTCCTCGAAACCGGTTTTACACGTTTTCTGACACACAGGCGGTCGCAAAGCACCTTGCGGCGCTCGCTGGCGATCCATACCGTGGGGTCTACGAGGCATTCGCCGGACTATACGGGCGGTGCTCCCAGAACGACCTGGCCGGCCACGGCTGGGTTCTTGGTGGATTCCGGACTCTTGCGGCCCTGACCGGGCGGAACCGGCCCGGCAGGCGGTCCGGCGGGATGACCTGACAGGGGCGTGCCCAATATGTGTCTGTTACCAAACGTACAGAGTGCGTTGACTGTGGCTGTGCATGCTCAGTTCCCGGTTCCCCCCGCTCTTCCAGTGACGACACCAGGGCAACGGTTCAATGCGATCCACCATTCCGCAGACCAGCGGAAGCCGCGACCCTGCGCTCCATGAAGCGTGAAGCGGCGGCAAGAGGGGCACGTCCACAGGCGCGAACGCAGCATGCGGCTCTTCCCGGCAAGAAAGCGGCGGGGGCGGCGCGCGCGCATTCGAGCCTGACGCAACTCTTCCGGCAGCAGGCCGAGCGGTTTCACGACAAGACGCTGTTCCGCTACCTCGGCGGTGGCGAAGGCGACGGGCAATGCCTGAGTTACGGCGAACTGGATGACAGGGCACGGGCCCTGGCCGCGCACCTGCAGCACAGGGGCGCCATCGGTGAGCGCGTGCTGCTGCTCCACCCTCCCGGTCTGGACTACGTCATCGCCCTGGTGGCCTGCCTCTTTGCCGGCGCCGTGGCGGTGCCGGCGTACTCTCCACGGCACGGCCGCGGTTTCGGCCACCTGCAACGCATCGCCGAAGATGCGCAGGCCCGCTTCGCCTGCGGTCGGGCGCCTTCGGCGATGCAGGCTCTGGCGCAGCCCTGGTTGAGCGATCTGCAATGGATCGCCGACACGGCGTTGGAGCGGACCGACGCGGAGCGTTGGAAATCCGTCCCACAGGATCGTTCGAGTCTCGCCTTGCTGCAGTACACCTCGGGTTCGACCGGCGCCCCGAGGGGCGTATGCCTGACCCACGGTAACTTCCTCGACAACATCCAGGCGCTGTGCCAGCGCGCAGCCATCGATTCCGAAGACCGCATCGTCTCCTGGCTGCCGCCCTACCACGACATGGGCCTGGTCAGCGGCATCCTGCTGCCGCTGTCCCAGGCCGCGGAAGCGACCCTGCTTTCGCCGGCGGAATTCCTGCCGCGGCCGTGGCGCTGGCTGTCGGCCGTATCGCGTTATTCCGCCACCGTCAGCGGCGCTCCCAACTTCGCCTACGAAGCATGCGTGCGACGCATCTCCGCGGCGCAGCGCTCGGAACTGGATCTGCGCGCCTGGCGCATCGCGTTCTGCGGCGCCGAGCGCGTCCGCCCTGACACACTGGAGCGCTTCGCCGCCGTCTTCGGCGCCGCCGGTTTCCGCGGCCGTGCCTTCAAGCCCTGCTACGGGCTGGCCGAATCGACCGTGGGCGTGACCTCCACCGCCGACGCGGATGCGCCCGCCAGCGTCGACGTCGATGAACCAGCCCTGGCCCGCGGCCGCGCCGAAGATCCGCGGCAAGGCACCCGGAGCTGCCGGCTGAGCAGCTGCGGCGCGCCGCTGGACGGGCTGGAACTCCTGATTGTCGATCCGTCCAGCGGAACCCCGCTGGGTGAAGACGCCGTGGGGGAAATCTGGATCCGCGGAGCGTCCGTCGGCACCGGCTACTGGCGCCGGCCGGAGGCGACGCAACAGGCCTTCGGCGCATCGGTGTCCGGCAGCGGCGGCTGGCTGCGCAGCGGCGATCTCGGCTTCCTCCGCCGCGGCGAGTTGTTCGTCACGGGTCGTTTGCGCGACCTGATCGTGCTGCGCGGTGTGAACCACTATCCCGAGGACCTGGAGGCGACGATGGAGCGATGCCATCCCCGCCTGCGGCCCGCGGGCGGGGCGGCGTTCGCCATCGACGACGGCAACGAAGAGCGGCTTGTGATCGTTCACGAAGTCGACTCGGTACGCGACCTGCCCCTGGATGAAATCAGCGCGGCCATCCGCCACGCGCTCGCCGAGCTGCATCAGCTCCAGGCCGGACGCATCGTCCTGCTGGCGCCTGGAGCCGTTCCGCGAACCACCAGCGGCAAAGTGCAGCGCCATGCCTGCCGGGAGCTCTTCGCGACGGGACGACTCGCCGCGCTGGAGGCGGCACCGCGGCCGCGGCAGGAACCGGCCGCCGACGCCGCCCTGGTCGCCGAGTTGCAGTCCCTGATGGCCGGAATGCTCGACATGCCCCAGATGGCGGCATCCGACGACTTCTTCTGGCTTGGCGGTCATTCTCTCCTGGCGACCCAGCTGGCGTCGCGCATCGCCGAGCGCTTCGGCGTCGACCTGCCGTTGCGGGCGGTGTTCGAAACACCGACTCCGCAAGGCCTTGCACGGCAGGTCGCCGCGGCCAAGGCGACCGCCACGCTGCCGCCGCTGCGCCGCGTCGACCGCGGCGGGGAACTGAGGCTGTCCTACTCGCAGGAGCGGATGTGGTTGATGCACCGCTTCGAACCGCAAGGGGCGGCCTACAACGTCGCCGCCGCCGTGCTTCTGGAAGGCGAGCTCGATCCTTGCGCGCTGCGGCAGGCCTTCTCCGAAGTGCTGGCCGTGCACGAAGTACTGCGCACGCGCTACCCGGCGGTGGATGGCACGCCACGAATGCGGGTGGTGCCGCAGGAGCGGCTGCAGCTTCCGTGCCTGGACCTGTCCGGACAATCCGATCCCCGTGCAGCCGCGCTGGCCGGGGCATCGGCGATGACGTGCAAACCCTTCGACATCGAAAGCGAGCTGCTGCTCCGGGCGGCCCTGTTCCGCACCGGGCCGCGGGAACATCTCCTGGCGCTGTGCCTTCATCACCTGGTGACCGACGGCTGGTCCATGGGCCTGCTGGCGCATGACTTGCTGCGTTTCTACGAAACCTTTGCCCGCGGCGAAACGCCTGAGCGGCGTGCGGCGGAATTCAGCTTCATCGACTACGCCCAGTGGCAGCGCAGCGCCCTTGCCGACGATGCCCTCGCGCCCCAGCTCGCCTACTGGACGAAGCGCCTGGAGGGCGCCCAGCCGCTGGAACTGCGCACCGACCGGCCGCGCACGCCGCAGCGCACTTCGGCAGGCGCATTCGAACCCCTGGAAATCGAACCGGAGTTGATGGACGCGGTGGAGCGGCTCGCCAGTGCCCATGGCACCACCACCTTCATGGTGTTGCTGGCCGCCTTCGAGCTGCTGCTGCACCGGCATAGCGGCGCATCCGACCTGGTGGTGGCAGTGCCGGTGGCCAACCGTAACCGGCTGTCCGCCGAGCCGCTGATGGGATGCCTGGTCAACACGCTGGCGCTGCGCCTGACGCTGCAATCCGACTGGAGCTTTGCCCGCCTGCTCGCCGAAGTGCGGTCCGCCGCGCTGGAAGCCTACGAACACCAGGACCTGCCGTTCGAGCGCCTCACATCGAAACTGCAGCTTGAGCGCCGTCCCGGCGAGTCGCCGCTAGTGCGCGTGATGTTCGATTTCCAGAACGCGCCGATGCCCTTGCCCCGAGCGGCCGGGTTGCGCGTGCGGCCCGTGCCGATGGCCCGCGGCGCCGCGCAGTTCGACCTGAGCCTGCTGATGCTGGACACGGAACTGGGCCGCAGCGCCGGCATCGAGTACAGCACGGAGCTGTTCGATGCGGCCACCATCCAGCGCTTCGCCCGGCAGTTCCGGACCATTCTCGAAGCGGTGACCGCCGATGCGCGGCAGGCCCTCGACGCGGTAGCGATGATCGGTGCGGTTGAGCGTGAGGGTCTGCTCGCGCTGGGCCGGCCCTCGCGGCGCGCCGCCGCGCCGCAGCCGCTCACCCATGCGATCGCCGATCTTGCCGCCAGCCGGCCCGGCGCGCCGGCGGTCGAAGGTACGTCGGGTGTTATCACCTATGCACGACTGTGGCAGGAGGCGCTGGCATTGGCCGAGCGGCTGCAGGCGATGGGCGCAAGGCCCGGCGAGCGGGTCGCCGTATGCATGGAGCGCAAGCCGGAACTGGTTTGCGCGCTGCTGGCGGTGCTGCTGACGGGGGCGGCCTACGTGCCGATCGACCCCGGCTATCCCGCCGAGCGGATCGAATGGGTCGCGCGCGATGCCGCACCCTGCGCGGCGCTGACGGACCGGCAGTCACGCGGCAGGTTGCCGCCCGGCATCCCGCAGCTGTGCATCGACGAAGCAGACGCTTCGGTGCAGGGATCGTCCTGGCATCCCGTTCCCGCCGATGGCCGCCGCCCCGCTTACGTGATCTACACCTCCGGTTCCACCGGGCATCCCAAGGGCGTGGAAGTCTCCTGCGGCGCGCTGTGGAATTTCCTCGGTTCGATGCGGCGGGAGCCGGGAATCGCCTCCGGCGACCGCCTGTTGTCGGTGACCACCATCGCGTTCGACATCTCCGGCCTCGAACTGTGGCTGCCCCTGAGCGCCGGCGCCACCGTCTACGTCGCGCCCGCGGCGGTCGCCGCCGACGGCGCCGCCCTGCTGGGCCTGATGCAGCGCTGGCGCCCGACGCTGATGCAGGCCACACCCGCCACCTGGAGGCTGCTGCTCGAGCACGGCTGGATCGGCGACGCCTGGCTGCGGATCCTCTGCGGCGGCGAAGCCATGTCCCCCGAATTGTCGCGGCTGCTGCTGGCGCGCTGCGCCGAAGTCTGGAACATGTACGGCCCGACCGAAACCACGATCTGGTCCGCCCTGCATCGGGTCCAGCCAGGCGAGGCCACTGTCGTTCCGGTGGGGCGGCCCATCGACGCAACCCGCATCTACGTGCTGGATGGGCGGCGGCAACCGGTGCCGAGCGGCGTCACCGGCGAGATCTACATCGGTGGCGCCGGCGTCGCCGAAGGCTACTTCCGGCGCCCGGACCTCACTGCCGAGCGCTTCCTGCCGGACCCGTTCGAGCCCGGCGGCCGGATGTACCGCACCGGGGATGCCGGCTGTCTGCGCAGCGACGGTTCGTTCGAATGCCTGGGACGCCTGGATCACCAGATCAAGCTGCGCGGTTTCCGCATCGAACCGGCGGAAATCGAATCGGCGCTGCGCAGTCATCCCGCGGTAAGGGACGCGGTGGTGATGTTGCGCGAGGACCGTCCGGCCGAGCCTTGCCTGGCGGCCTATGTCGTGACGCAATCGCCGGACCTGCGGCTCGACGAGTTGCGGTCAGCGGTGCGGCAGCGCCTGCCGGCCTACATGGCACCCGCGGTGTACGTGCCGCTGGAGCGGTTTCCCACCACGCCCAACGGCAAGATCGACCGCAACAGCCTGCCGCCGCCAGCCGCCGCGCAGCGTGTCGCCGCCACCGGCAGCGGCCGCCCCGCCGACGCGGTGGAGAAGGCCCTGGCGGCCTTGTGGCAGGAGTTGCTCGAGCTGCCAAGCGTCGGCACCCGCGACAATTTCTTCGACCTCGGCGGCCATTCGCTGCTGGCGGCGCAGCTGTTCGCGCGCATCGATGCGCAATTCGGCACGGCGCTGCCGCTGTCGGTGCTGATCGAATCGCCCACCATCGAGTGCCTCGCCGCCGCTGTCCGCAGCAGGCGCCGGGCCACCGGGCCGGAGGTGGTGGCAGAAGTCCCGGCCGGCGCCGCCGTGCAACCCCGGATGCAGTTCAGTCACCTCGTACCAATTAGTACCGATGGCGAATTGCCGCCGCTGTTCTGCGTCCACGGCGCCGGCGGCAACGTGCTGAACTTCGTCAATGTCGCGCGGCGCATCGGCCAGAGCCGCCCCCTCTGGGGGCTGCAGGCGCGCGGCGTCGATGGCCGCACCCACCCGTACGCTCCCGTCGCGCAGATCGCACGCGATTACGTTGCGGAAGTGCAGCGCCTGCAACCGGTGGGGCCTTATCATTTGTGCGGCTACTGCGCCGGCGGCATCATCGCGTTCGAAATGGCGCAGCAGCTGCGGGCCGCCGGCCACCAGGTGGAATCCCCGATCCTGATCGACTGCGCCGCTCCCGGCGCTGCCGCACCCGACCCGGTTCGCAACCGCGGCCAGGGCCCTGGCGGAACAATGGAGCGGTTCGCGCTGCGCTTCGCCGGCAAGCTGCGACGCGAGTCCGTCCGCGCCTGGTGCTGGGCACACATAGGTTTCAGCCGCCTGCTGCGGTGGCCAGTGCCGCCGCGAATGAGGGAGTTCTGGGTCACCGCGGCGTTGCTGCGGTCGATCACCGCCTACAGCCCCGGTGTTTACCCGGGCCGCCTGATCGTGCTGCGCGCCGCGGACGCGGACCCGTCGGGAACTGACCAGGACCCGGCGCTCGGCTGGTCGGCGCTGGCCAGGGACGGCGTGGAAACCGCCGCGATGCCGGGCAACCATCTCACGCTGATGGAAGAACCGCACGTCACGGCGCTGGCCATCACCCTGGCCCGGTGCATGGACACGGCACACCTCGCCAAGGCGGGCTGACCATCATGGCGCCGGCATCCGATGGCGCTTCTCTGCCGCCGCCGGCGCATGGCGCCTCGCGCGTGGTGCTGCGCAACACCACGCTGGTGACGGCCGCGCAGTCTCTCGCCGCGCCCTTGTCCCTGCTGGTGAGCGCGGTTGCGGCGCACAAGCTGGGACCGGCCGACTTCGGCCATCTCTACCTCGCCGCGAGCTTCGCATCCACCGCCTTCATCCTGGTGGAATGGGGCCAGGGTTCGGAGCTGACCGCCCGCATCGCCCGGCAGCATTCGGCGGCGGGCGAACTGCTGGGCAGCAGCCTGGCCTGGCGCCTGGCCGTCGGAGCACTGGCCGCGCTGCTGTTGCCGCTGGCCTGTCGGCTGGCGGGCTACGACCGGGTGTTCGCGGGGATCCTGAGCCTGACCCTCGCCGGCTGCGCTTTCGCCAGTCTCGGCGCCGCCTGCCAGGACGCGATGCGCGGATACGAGCGCAGCGGGTTCAGCGCGGCCTGTGCGCTGGGCGCGCAACTGGGCGCGGTGCTGGTGCTGGTTCCGATCCTCCTCGCCGGCAGCGGGCTTTTCGTCTACCTGGCGGCGCAGGCCGTCATCGGCGGCCTCGGCGCACTGGTGCTGGTGCGCGCCATGGCACCGCTCGGGGTGCCGCAGCTGCGGCCGCGAACCCGCGCCATGGGGGAATTGCTCCGCGGCGGAACTCCGTTCGTGGTCTTCAACCTGGTGGTGGCGCTGCAAACCGGCATCGACGCGGCCATGCTGTCCAGGTTCGCTAGCGCCGAATCGATCGGATGGTATGCCACGGCACGCAAGCTGACCGGCGGCCTGCTGATACCCGCCAATGCGCTGATCGCCGCCCTGTTTCCCACGCTGTGCCGGCTCCACGCCGGCCAGCCTGCCGCCGCGGCCGCGACACTGTCGCGGGCCGTGCAATGGACCGTGCTCTGCGCGGTGCCCGTCGCCCTGGGCTGTGCGTTATACCCGGAACTGGGCGTGCAGGTGTTCGGCGGCGCCGCCTACGGCGGCGCCGCGGAAGACCTGCGCATGCTGGCTCCCTTCATGCTGCTGGTCTACGCGACCATGCCGCTGGGCACCGCCCTGATGGCGACCGGCCACAGGCGCGCCTGGACACTGTCGCAGCTCGGCTGCCTGGTGGTGAGCGCAGTGTTGGATCCCCTGCTGATTCCCTGGTTCCAGGCACGCACCGGCAACGGCGCGATGGGCGTTTGCGTGGGAACCGTCGCCAGCGAAACCCTGATGCTGGCAGCCGCGCTGACCACGCTGCGCAGCACCGCACTGAATGCGATCCTCCTTCGGGCGGTTGCCCGGGGCGCGGCAGGCGGCGCGGTCATGCTGGCGGCCTCGGTCTTGCTCTCGTCGCTGAATCCCTGGCTGGCGGCGCCGTGCGCAGTGGCCGCATACGCCTTGTCCCTCGCCGCGCTGGGCAAATTCGGTCGCGCAGGCGGTTCAGCGCCGCGAAAAGCGGGACGCGAATAGTGCGAGCTGCCGCCGGAAGCCGGAAGGACCCGCGCTGAGGCAAGCAGCGCCAACCTCAACCCGGGCCAGGACGGGTCAAAGCAATCAGGGCGATCTCCGATTGCTTTCCTACCCTTCGAAAAAACGAGCCGCTAGCCCTCGCGGTGATACCCGGTCACCCGCTCCACCTCATTGCGTGAGCCGAGTATCACCGGCACACGCTGGTGCAGCTTGCTGGGCTTCACCTCGACGATGCGCTGGCGGCCGGTGGTGGCGGCGCCGCCGGCCTGTTCGACGATGAAGGACATGGGGTTGGCTTCATACAGAAGGCGCAGCCTGCCGCCCTTGTCCATGGTCTTTGCGTCGATCGGGTACATGAAGACGCCGCCGCGCGTGACGATGCGATGGACGTCGGCCACCATGGAGCCGACCCAGCGCATGTTGAAGTCCTTGCCGCGGGGGCCTTCCTTGCCGGCGACCAGTTCGTCGATATAGCGCTTCACCGGCGCTTCCCAGAAGCGCGCGTTCGACATGTTGATGGCGAATTCCTTGGTGTCGGGCGGGATCTGCAGGTTCTTGCCGGTGAGGAGGAAGCTGCCGACTTCGCGATCGAGGGTGAAGGCGTGGGTGCCGTCGCCCACCGTCAGCACCAGGGTGGTCGAGGGCCCGTAGACGCAGTAACCCGCGGCGACCTGGGTGGTGCCGGGCTGCTGGAAGGCTTCGTCCTCGGTGCCGGTCATGCCCTCCGGACAGCGCAGGACCGAGAAGATGGTGCCGATGGACACGTTGACGTCGATATTGCTGCTGCCGTCGAGGGGGTCGAAAACCAGCAGGTAGCCGCCCTTGGGAAAATGGTGCGGGATGGCATGGGGGTGGTCCATTTCCTCGGAAGCGAGGCCGGCGAGGTGGCCGCCCCACTCGTTGGCTTCGAGCAGGATGTCGTTGGACAGCACGTCGAGCTTCTTCTGCGCCTCGCCCTGCACATTGCCGGTGCCGGCTTCGCCGAGCACTCCGCCCAGCGCGCCCTTGCCCACGGCGATGGAGATGGTCTTGCAGGCGCGTGCGACGACCTCGATCAGGAGGCGCAGGTCGGCGCCGATCTTCCCCTTGGCGCGCTGCTCTTCGATCAGGAAGCGGGTAAGGGAGACGCTATTGGGACCGTTCATGAGTGCTGGAATTGGGGGGAAAGTTGAAGGGAGTCGATGCAGTTTATCCGGCAAGGCGCCCGCATACCACGATGTTCTTGCGGGTAACCCGGCGACCACTCGGGTTCGGGCCTCACTGCGCGAACCTCCTATCGCGATATCCAGCGACATCGCATTCTCGCGGACGACCTCCAGACAATTGCTGGGCTGAGGGACAGTTCAACAGTCGGCTTTCCGAATTCCCGACTCCGGCAAGGTCGGCCCGGCACCGGGCTTTCTATCGAATGCAATCGCGGTCTGTCGCCGATTGTTCGCCGATGCGCGGGCCTCGATGGACGTCTCCGCCGTCAAATGCGGACTCCGGTTTTTACAATCGGGTATGTAGGTCTTACACGCTTCGGCGGATTCGCGGTCGGCAATTCTCTACCGATCAACAATAACGCATTGAAAATATAGAAATTTCTATTTCACGATGAAGATGGCACGCCGCTCGCTCGTATATCCGGGACAAGAGCATTCACAATCCACGGAGATACACATGAGCGCAGTAGCCCTGACCAAGCTGAATACCCGCACCGCTGGCCGTCGCACCCGTCAACGCGGGGCGCAGGCACCGGGCCGGCTGGGCAAGGTCACGGCGCTGGCCGCCCAGACCAGCGCGCTGCGGGCACCGGTGGTCGCGCATATCGTGCCGGCGCAGCCGGAGCCTGAGGTCGCCCGCGAAGCGCAGATCGATCACAGCGGCGACCAGGCGCTGGTGGTGCGCGCGCAGGAAGGCGAGCAGATTGCCTTCGAGCTGCTGGTGCGCAAATACCAGGGCCGCTTGATCCAGCTGGTGGCGCGCCTGGTGGGCGAAGGCGATGCGCCGGACGTGGCGCAGGAATCCTTCATCAAGGCCTATCGCGCGCTCGGCAGCTTCCGCGGCCAGAGTGCGTTCTACACCTGGCTGTACCGCATTGCCATCAACAGCGCCAAGAACCATCTCGTCTCGCGTTCACGCCGTCCGGCCACGCAGGATCTGGATGTGGCCGATGCCGAGAAGTACGGACACGAGGAGCACCTCAGCGATCTGGGCACGCCGGAAGCGAATCTGCTGGCCGACGAAATCAAGGAGACGGTTGCGCACGTGATGAAGAAGCTGCCGGGCGACCTGCGCCAGGCGATCACGCTGCGCGAGATGGAAGGACTCAGCTACGAGGAGATTGCGCAGGTGATGGAATGCCCGATCGGCACCGTGCGCTCCCGCATCTTCCGGGCGCGCGAGGCGATCGACGCGGCGGTAGGTCCGCTGCTGGCTCACAACTAGGGCCTGATTCCCCCGCCCCGCCGAACAGGAAAGCCGGCTCCGTGCCGGCTTTCCTGTTCACGGCATCAGGCACTCAGGTACGTTTCGATCAAGGAACGAATCCGCTCGGCATCCTCCGGCGTCGACGGGTTGTAGATCACCATTCCGAGATCCGGCCGGCCATCGACGGAGAAGGCCGAATATTCCATCCCGAGCCGGCCAACGGTCGGGTGCAGGATGTATTTGGTGCCTTCGCCGTAATTGCGGACATCATGGTCCTGCCACATCCGCCTGAACTCGGGACTCAGGCGGCTGAGGTCCTCGACCAGTGCGTCAACCTCCTTCGAGGACCCGGCGCGCACCGTGTCTGCGCGGAAGGCCGCCACCACGAATCGCGCTACGCTTTCCCAATCCTGTTGCGCAGCGCGGGCGCGCGGACTACAGAAAATCAGGCGCAGGATATTGCGCTGTTCGCGAGGGAGCTTGCCGTAGTCGGTCAACACCGCGGCGGCGGCGCGATTCCATGCGACGACATCCCAGGTCAGGGTTTTCACGATGGCCGGACTCAGCTCCAGCGAGTCCAGCACGCGTTGCAGTCGCGGCGTTACGCCCTCGGGCGCCTGATAGCGGACCTCGGGCGGCCGGCCCAGTCCAAGCCGGAACACGTGCTCGCGCTCCGCGTCCGTCAGCATCAGCGCATGGGCGATCCGTTCCAGCACCCCGGCCGAGGGCGCACCGCCGCGTCCCTGTTCGAGCCAGGTGTACCAGGTTGCACTCACCCCGGCGCGCTGCGCCACCTCCTCGCGCCGCAAGCCGGGCGTTCGCCTGCGGCTCAAGGGAAAGCCGAAGGCCATGGGATCGAGCTTGCCGCGCCGATCCTTCAGATACGTGCCCAAGCGGTTCTCGTCCATCACGCGACACCATCCTGTCGGCCCATCGTGTTAGCCCATCATATTAATTTTTATACCCGTATAATGACACTACTTTACCCGGATATTATAAAAGCCGAGAGTAGCCTCCATCCACTGCTGGAGGTTTCAATGAAAGTCTTTGTTACCGGTGCAACCGGTTTTATCGGCTCAGTGATCGTTCGGGAACTCATCGGCGCCGGTCATCAGGTGATCGGGCTGACACGGTCGGATGCGGGCGCCCAGTCTCTGAGGGCCGCCGGCGCCGAGGTGCATCGGGGGAATCTCGAAAACCCGGAGAGCCTGCGCAGCGGCGCGTCCGGATCGGACGGCGTGATCCACTGCGCCTTCGACCACGACTTCTCGAACTTCGTGGCGAATTGCGAAAAGGACGCGCGCGCCATCGAGGCGCTCGGCTCGGCCCTCGCCGGATCGGACCGCCCCCTGCTGATCACTTCCGGCACGGGAATGGGTAACGCGGAGTTCGGCCAACTGGCGAACGAAGACATCTTCAATCCCGACCATCCGAATCCCCGCAGGGCATCGGAACTGGCGGGGGTGGCGCTGTCGGCGGCTGGAATCAATGTGTCGGTGGTACGCCTGCCCCAGGTCCACAACACGGTCAAGCAGGGCCTCGTCAGCCCCCTGGTGGAGCTGGCCCGCGAGAAAGGCGTCTCCGCCTATGTCGGCGATGGACTCAATCGCTGGCCGGCGGGACATCTCCACGATGTCGCCCGCCTGTACCGGCTGGCGCTGGAGAAGCGCAAGCCCGGCAGCCGGTATCACGCGGTGGCCGAGGAAGGCGTGGCGGCGCGGGACATCGCGGAGGTCATTGGCCGGGGCTTGAAGGTGCCGGTCGTTGCCCTGTCTCCGGACGAAGCGGCAGCCCACTTCGGCTGGCTGGCCATGTTCGTCGGTCTGGACTTTCCGGCTTCCAGCGCGAAGACCCAGGAGCGATTGGGCTGGCACCCGACCGGGCCCGGATTGATCGCCGACCTGGAACGGATGCGCTATGCCTGAACGATGCGTACCCGCGGCCCCTGCCGGCCGCGGGTACGGCCGGAGCAAGCGGTGGATCAATCCGCCCCTACGAGGCTTCGATCATCTGGATACCCCGGTTACGGTGACGGACAATTCCATCTGCGCCAGGGCCCGAAGCGGGTGAAGACGAAGTCCTGCCCTGCTTTCAGGCCGGCGTCAGAATGCGTCGATGTCGCCGAGGGCCTGGATCAGGCGGCGGGCGCGCTTGTCGGGCTTGGTGGGCGGCCTGGCGTAGCCGGCGTTCGCCATCCGGCGCTGCTCCGCGGCGTTCTCGCGCGCGGTGCGGCTCTGTTCGGTTTCCCGATAGCACTGCTGCGCCTGCGGGGCGGAGCCGCGCTGGGTGCTCGGCGCGACGACTTCGATTTCGTAACGGTCCTGGCCGCGGGTGATTTCCAGGCGGTCGCCGATGCGCAGCAGCTTGGCCGGCTTTCCGGCGGCTGCGCCGCCGACCTTGACCTTGCCGCCCTCGATCGCCTGCTTGGCGAGGGCGCGCGTGCGGAAGAAACGGATGGCCCACAGCCAGACATCGAGGCGTACGGTTTCCTGCGTATTGCTTGCTTCGGTCATCGGTCTCCGCCTGCCTGCAGGATGGAATGATCGATGGTCCGGGCGGGGCGGCATCCGGAGCATCCATCTCAAAATATTACGGTCCACGGCGCGAATCAATCGCGTTCCGGTGACTTTACCGAAAGCCTTACCACCCGTTTCGACACGCCGGGGCTGCGGATCGACCGGTCCCGGCCGGATTGTCGTAGTCTGAGGCGGTGACAAGGCCTGGGGGCGCGGTCCTGCTCCGGTTGGATCGCGCCCCTGCTGCAAACCATCTTTACGCAACTTTGGCCCCCATGGGGACGTCAAAGCGGTGAACCGGCCTGGTCCGGCGTCCGTTCGCACCCGCGCGATCGGAGCCCTGCCCGTTCGAAAAAGGAAGCAGCCATGAGCCTCAAGCAGCATTGGACACTGGACAGCATTCCCTGGGGCGAACTGCGCCGGGAGTATGTGGCGGATAGTGAAGAGCTGTTCTACATGCTGGCTGGCGCTTCCTTCATCGAGACCACCTCGGACCTCTACACGCGCAACCTGGTGCGGCATTTCGCCGATAACCCGGAAGTGAGCGAGTGGCTGGAGCAAGGCTGGGAGCCGGAGGAGCTGCAGCACGGCGCCGCCCTGCGCGAATACGTGCGGCACGCCTGGCCGGAGTTCGACTGGGAGGCGCGGTATGCCGCGTTCTTCGCCGACTACAGCGCGCTGTGCAAACCGGAGATGCTGCTGCCGCTGCGCAGCCTGGAGCTGGCCTCGCGCTGTGTGGTGGAGATGGGGACGGCCAGCTACTACACCGCCCTGCACCACGCCAGCGGCGAGCCGGTGCTGGCGCAACTGACCCAGCACATCTTCGAGGACGAGGTAGGGCACTACAAGTATTTCTACAAATACTTCCGCCAGTACCGCGAGATCGAGAACACCAGCCGCACGCAGGTGCTGGGGGCGCTGTGGCATCGCCTGCGGGTGATCGAGGACGAGGATTCCTACATCGCGCTGTGCCACGTCCACGCCGCGCGGCATCCGGGCCAGCCCTACGACAAGGCGGTGTACAAGGAAATCACCGGGCGCTTGCGCAAGCTGGTCGGCAAGCACGTGCCGTACCGGATGTCGGTGAACATGCTGCTCAAGCCGCTGGACATGGCGCCGATGGCACGGCGGGTGGTGCAGCCGGTGATGGAGGGAATGGCGCGGCTGGTGGCCTGAAGGCGGCAGTAAACACCGGCCGGCACGGCGGGTATGGATTCAGCCCGGCGCAATCGGGCCGGGGTGGCGCGGCGCCTGCAGGGAGCGATACAGGCCGCGGTATTCGGCGGCGGAGCGCAGCCATGAGAAATCGGCCGCCATGCCGGCCCGCCGCAGACCGTCGCGTGTCGCCTCGTCGGCGATGAGTTCCAGGGCACGGCGCAGACCGTACAGCACGCCGCCGACGTCGGCGTCGCGGAAATGCACGCCGGTGGCGCGGCCGGCGGCGAGCGTGGCCGCATCGGCATCGACCACGGTATCGATCAGGCCACCGGTGCTGCGCACCACCGGGATGGTGCCGTAGCGCTGCGCATAGAGCTGGTTGAGGCCGCAGGGTTCGAAGCGCGAGGGGATCAGCAGCAGGTCGGCGGCGGCGAAAATCTTGTGGGCCAGCACTTCGTCGTGGAGCAGGCGGACGGCGACCCGGTCGGCGGCCGTGGTTCCGGCAAAGGCGGCGAAGGCTTCCTGCAGGGCAAGGTCGCCGGTGGCGAGCACCACGTATTGCGCATCCAGCCCGAGCAGTTCCTCCCTGGCCGCCAGGATCAGGTCGGCGCCCTTCTGGTCGGCGAGGCGGCCGATAAACGCCACCAGGGGCCGGGTGCTGACGGCCAGGCCGAGCTCTTCCTGCAGGGCCGACTTGTTGGCGCTCTTGCCAATGGTGGCGTCGCCGGCGGTGTAGTGCGCGGCGATGAAGGGATCGGTCTGCGGATCCCAGACGGCGGTATCGACGCCGTTGAGGATGCCCCGGAGAGAGGCGGAGCGGGCCCTGAGTTCACCATCCAGGCCGCAACCATACTCGGGCGTCCGGATTTCCCGCGCATAGGCGGGGCTGACGGTGGTGATGGCATCGCTGAACTGGATACCGGCCTTGAGGAAGGAGCACTGGCCCCAGAATTCCATGGCCTGCGGCGACCACCAGCGCTCCGGGAAGCCGAGGTGCTCGAAGGTCCGGCGGTCGAACAGGCCCTGGTAGGCGAGATTGTGGATGGTCATCACCACCGCGGGCCGCTGCGGCTGGATGCTGAGCCAGGCGGCGGCGGGCGCTGCCTGCCAGTCGTGGAGGTGGACCAGCGCCGGAGAGAAGCCATTACCGCGGTGCAGGGCGAAACGCGCCACGGCTTCGGCGAAGCAGCCGAAACGCAGGGCGTTGTCCGGATGCTCCTTGCCTGCGGCGTCGCGATAGGGATCGCCCGGGCGGTCGTACAGCTCCGGGCACTCGAACAGGTAGACCGGCAGACGCTGCTCGGGCCCCTCGACGCTGTTCAACATGCCCTCGGTGACGCCGATCTGGAAGCCGTGCAGATCGAACGCCGCGACGGTGCGGGTGAATTCCAGCCGGCGCGCCAGGCCGCGGTAGCCGGGCAGGGCGACGCGGGCATCGATGCCGATGCGCCGTTGCGCCAGCGGCAGGGAGCCGACCACGTCGGCGAGTCCACCGGTCTTGACCAGGGGAAAGCACTCGGCGGCGACATGCAGGACTTTCATCGAAGTGCCGCTGAGTTTTCTGGTGGAATCTTCTGGGCCTTGCATAGTCTTATCGATATTAATCAGCTTGCTTCATCAATCAGCTTGCTTCATTGTTTCCCCACGCCCGAGATGGGCGTGGAAGGCCGATATAGCGCTCGACAACATTGAAACCTAGGACGGACACGATGGCCGGCGCAAGAGATGCCCGCTTTGTCAGCCGCCTGACCCGCGATACCCTGGCACTGGTCATGGCCGGCGGTCGCGGTACCAGGCTGATGCAGCTTACCGCGACGCGCGCCAAGCCGGCCGTGCCCTTCGGCGGAAAATTCCGGATCATCGATTTTACCCTCTCGAATTGCATCAACAGCGGTATCCGGCGCGTCGGCGTGCTGATGCAGTACAAGAGCCATCCGCTGATCAGACACCTGCAGAGGGGCTGGGGTTTCCTCCGCGGCGAATTCGGCGAATTCGTCGAGTTGCTGCCGGCGGAGCAGCGCTCGGAGAATCCTTCCTGGTACGCCGGCACAGCGGACGCGGTGTTCCAGAACATCGACTTCATCAAGCTGCACCAGCCGGCCCATGTGCTGATCCTGGCCGGGGACCATATCTACAAGATGGATTATGGCCGCATGCTGGCCCACCATGCGCGCTGCGGCGCGAAAATCACGGTCGGCTGCCTCGAGGTGCCGCTGGACGAGGCCTCCAGCTTCGGCGTGATGGAAGTGGACAAGCACAGCCGCGTGGTGGGCTTCGAGGAGAAACCCGAGCGGCCGAAGGCCACGCCCGGCAAGCCCGGCATCGCGCTGGCCAGCATGGGCATCTATGTATTCGACGCGCTGTTCCTGCTCGAGTGGCTGTCGCGCGATGCGGGGATCAGCGAGTCCAGCCACGATTTCGGCAAGGACATCATTCCGGCGGCGATCAACGAGAACGTGGTGTATGCCTTCCCCTTCACCGACCTGTACGAGCCGCGCAAACAGGGGTATTGGCGCGATGTCGGCACCGTCGATACCTACTGGAAAGGCAATCTCGAACTGATCGACGTGGTACCGGAACTGAATCTCTACGACGAAGACTGGCCGATCTGGACGCACCAGGAGCAGTTGCCGCCGGCGAAGTTCGTGTTCGATGACCCCGGTCGGCGCGGCAGCGCCTCCGACTCCCTGGTGAGCGGCGGCTGCATCGTCTCCGGCGCCGAGGTGAAATGCAGCGTGCTGTTCTCCGGCGCCCGGGTCAACGAGGGCAGCACGGTCACCGAATCGCTGCTGCTGCCCGGCGTGTCCGTCGGCCGCAACTGCCGCATCCATAAGGCGATCATCGACGAGGGCTGCGTCATTCCGGACAACACCGTGATCGGCGGCAACCTGGACGAGGACCGCAGGCGCTTCCACGTCAGCCCGGGCGGCGTCACGCTGGTGACGCCGGAGATGCTGCTGGATCGTTGAGCCTGGATCGAACGGCAGACCGGATTTGCTGTCCATTACAAGCAGACGGACCGGTCACCGCCAGTAGCGGCGGCGGTGCAACGAACGCAAAACTCGGGAATCACATGGTGGCAAGGAACGGCATGCCGCAAGCTGACACAATCGCGGACAGCGCCGCCCGCGTCGAGCGCCCGGATGTGGGCGCGGCAATCGCGGCGCCCCGCATCGTCATCACGGCGGTTTCACCGCTGGTCGAGAACGGACGTTTTCCTTCCTGCGCGGTAGTTGGACAGCGGATCGATATCGAGGCCGATATTTTCCTGGACGGCCACGACAAGATCGCGGCCCGGGTGCTGGTGTTCCATGCCGGTGCAGAACTTCAGGCTCTGCCGATGCAGCCGTTGGGCAATGATCGCTGGCGCGCTCGGTTCGAGCCGACGCAGCCCGGCCGCTACCATCTGCGGATCGAGGCCCGGCTCGACCAGTGGAGCAGTTTTCGCAGCGTACTCGAAAAGAAGTTCACGGCGGGCAAGCCCATCGCGCAGGAACTGGTGGAAGGCCGCCAATTGATCGAAGCGGCGCGCGGCCGTGCCACCGGCAATGAATTGCAGGCTTTACAGGCGCTGGCAGCGGGCCTGGAAAATCCGGACGAATCGCTGCAGGTGGACTTGCTGGTGAGCGAGACCACCGCGGCGGTGATGGCGCGTGTCGATCTGCGCGCCTTCGAGACGCGCTCCGAAGTCGAGCTGCGGATCGAGGTGGAACGCAAGGCCGCCGGCTTTGGCGCCTGGTACGAGCTGTTCCCGCGCTCGACGATGCATGCCGAACAGCAGCATGGGACGTTCGACGACGTCATCGCCCGCCTGCCCTTCATCCAGGCCATGGGTTTCGACGTGTTGTACCTGCCGCCGATCCATCCCATCGGCACCACGCATCGCAAGGGCCCCAACAACAGCCTGCAAGCCGGGCCGCGCGATCCCGGCAGCCCGTATGCGATCGGCAGCCCGGAAGGCGGCCACGATGCGGTGCATCCGGAACTGGGCGGCATCGAGGGGTTTCGCCGCTTGCGCGCGGCGGTGGCCGAGCATGGAATGGAACTGGCGCTGGATTTCGCGGTGCAGTGTTCGCCGGATCATCCCTGGCTGAAGCAGCATCCGGAGTGGTTCTCCTGGCGGCCGGACGGCTCGATCCGGCATGCCGAGAACCCGCCCAAGAGCTACGAGGACATCGTCAACGTCGACTTCTATGCCGCCGGCGCGATGCCTTCGCTGTGGCTGGCGCTGCGCGACGTGGTGCGCGGCTGGATCGGTGAAGGGGTGAAGATCTTCCGCGTCGACAACCCCCACACCAAACCCCTGCCCTTCTGGGAATGGCTGATCGCGGATATCCGCGCCGGGCATCCGGACGTCATTTTCCTGGCGGAGGCATTCACCCGGCCGGCGATGATGTACCGCCTGGCCAAGATCGGCTTCGCGCAGAGCTATACCTATTTCACCTGGCGCAACACCAAGGCGGAGCTGACCGAGTACCTGACCGAGCTGGCGCAGGGCGAGCCGCGGCATTTCTACCGCCCGCACTTCTTCGTCAACACGCCGGACATCAATCCCTGGTTCCTGCAGACCTCCGGCCGCGGCGGCTTCCTCATCCGCGCCGCCCTGGCGGCGACATTGTCCGGGCTGTGGGGCCTTTATAGCGGCTTCGAACTCTGCGAAGCGGCGGCGCTACCGGGACGGGAGGAATACCTGGATTCGGAGAAATACGAGATCCGGCGGCGCGACTGGCAGGCGCCGGGCAACATCATCCGTGAAATCTCCCGGCTCAATCAGATCCGCCGCGACTATCCCGCGCTGCAGACGCATCTGGGCCTGAAATTCCACACCGCCTGGAACGACCAGGTGCTGTTCTACGGCAAGGGCACGCCGGGCGGCGACGATTTCATCCTGGCGGCGGTAAGCCTGGATCCGCATCACGCGCAGGAAGCGCAACTCGAAGTGCCGTTGTGGGAATTCGGCCTCGGTGACCACGACACCCTGGAGGTTGAAGAACTGATGACCGGCACTCCCCTCACCTGGCGCGGCAAGCTGCAGCATTGGTACTTCGATCCGGGCCGCCTGCCCTTCGCCATCTGGCGCGTACGCAAAGCGGAAGCAAACTCATGACCGGTCCACGCACCAAGACCTCCAAGGTCAAGTTCATCAACGATCCGCTCTGGTACAAGGACGCGGTGGTCTACCAGTTGCACCTGAAGTCCTACTACGACGCCAACGGCGACGGCGTCGGCGACTTCGCCGGCCTGATCGAGAAGCTGGATTACATCGCCGGCCTGGGCGTGAATACCATCTGGCTGCTGCCTTTCTATCCCTCGCCCCGGCGCGACGACGGCTACGACATCGCGGAGTATCGCGATGTGCATCCGGACTACGGCAAGCTGTCGGATGCGCGCAAGTTCATCGCCGAGGCGCACCGCCGCAGCCTGCGCGTCATCACCGAACTGGTCATCAACCATACCTCCGACCTGCATCCCTGGTTCCAGCGCGCGCGCCGGGCCAAGCCCGGCTCCAATGCGCACAATTTCTATGTGTGGTCGGACAACGAGGGCAAGTATGCCGGCACGCGCATCATCTTCGTCGACAGCGAGAAATCCAACTGGACCTGGGACCCGGTGGCGAATGCCTATTACTGGCACCGCTTCTATTCCCACCAGCCGGACCTGAACTTCGACAACCCGCAGGTGATGAAGGCGGTGCTGTCGGTGATGCGCTTCTGGCTGGACCTGGGCGTGGACGGGCTGCGGCTCGACGCCGTGCCCTACCTGGTGGAGCGCGAGGGCACCAACAACGAGAACCTGCCGGAGACGCACGCCATTCTCAAGCGCATCCGCGCCGAGATCGACGCGCATTACCCGGACCGCATGCTGCTGGCCGAGGCCAACCAGTGGCCGGAGGATACGCAGGAGTATTTCGGCCAGGGCGATGAATGCCACATGGCCTTCCATTTCCCGCTGATGCCGCGCATGTACATGGCGCTGGCGCAGGAAGACCGCTTCCCCATCACCGACATCCTGCGGCAGACGCCGGATATCCCCCCCAACTGTCAGTGGGCGATCTTCCTGCGCAACCACGACGAGCTGACGCTGGAGATGGTGACCGACAAGGAGCGCGACTACCTGTGGGACCGCTATGCGGCGGACCGGCGGGCCCGCATCAACCTCGGCATCCGCCGCCGCCTGGCGCCGCTGATGGAGCGCGACCGCCGGCGCGTGGAGCTGCTGAATTCATTGCTACTGTCGATGCCCGGCACGCCGGTGATCTATTACGGCGACGAGATCGGCATGGGCGACAACATCTTTCTCGGCGATCGCGACGGCGTGCGCACGCCGATGCAATGGTCGTTCGACCGCAACGGCGGCTTCTCGCGCGCCGATCCGGCCTCGCTGGTGCTGCCGCCGGTGATGGATCCGCTGTACGGCTACCAGGCGATCAACGTCGAGGCGCAGGCGCGCGATCCGCATTCGCTCCTCAACTGGATGCGGCGCATGCTCGGCATCCGCAAGCAGCAGCAGGCCTTCGGCCGCGGCACGCTGAAGCTGCTCTACCCGAGCAACCGCCGCGTGCTGGCCTACCTGCGTGAATACACCGCGCCGAACGAGGCGCCGCGCACCATCCTGTGCGTGGCCAATGTATCGCGCTCGGCGCAGGCGGTGGAGCTGGACCTGGCCAGTTTCGAGGGCCATGTGCCGGTGGAAATGATCGGCGGCTCGGCCTTCCCACCGATCGGCAAGCTGCCCTACCTGCTGACGCTGCCGCCCTACGGCTTCTACTGGTTCCAGCTCGCCGCCGAGGCGCAGATGCCGTCCTGGTACGCGGCGACCCCGGAGCCGATGCCGGATCACATCACCCTGGTGCTGCGCAACGGCATGGCCGACCTGCTGAAGGACCCCGCGCGCGGCCTGCTGCAGAGCGATACCCTGCCGACCTACCTGCCCAAGCGACGCTGGTTCTCGATCAAGAACGAAACGCTGCGCAGCGTGCGCATCACCCATGCCACTCCGCTCAGTCCGACCATTCCCATCCTGCTGACGGAAATCGAGGTCGAGACCGAGCGCGGCACCGACAGCTTCCAGCTGCCGCTGGGCTTTCTTTCCGAAGAGCAGAACGCCAGCGCACTGCAATACCAGCTGGCGCTGACCCGCCTGCGTCATGGCCGGCGCGTGGGACTGCTCACCGACGCCTTCACCATTCCCGCCTTCGCGCAGGAAGTGTTGAGGCTGCTGCGGCAGGACGGCCACATCCCGCTCGAAGACGGCGAGCTGCGCTTCAGCCCCACCTCCAGGCTGGCCCAGCTGGACCTGCCGGAGGACGCGGAGGTACGCCTGCTGGCGGCGGAACAGTCCAACAGTTCGCTGTCGATCGGCGAGCGCGTGATCCTCAAGCTGATCCGGCATATCAGCCCGGGCCTGCATCCGGAAGCGGAGATGGGGCGCGTGCTGACCGAGCGCGGTTTCGCCAACATCGCGCCGATGCTGGGCGAGGTGTCGCGGATCACGGCCGACGGCACGCCGCGGGTGCTGATGGTGGTGCAGGAATTCCTGCACAACCAGGGCGACGCCTGGTCGTGGACGCAGAACATGCTGGAGCGCGCCATCCAGGATACGGCGCTGCCGATGGAAGGCAGCGAAGCGGTCCAGAAAACCGACGCCTTCCTGGAGTTCGCCCAGTTCAGCGGCGTGCTCGGCAAGCGCATCGGCGAAATGCACACCGTCCTGGCCCAGCCTTCCGACGACCCGGCCTTCGCACCGCAGCGCGCCACCAACGCCGATTGCGCGAACTGGGCGGAAGCGACCCGCGCGCGCATCGACGAGGCGCTGCAATTGCTCGGCAAGCAGCAGCAGTGGCCCAGCGAAGAAGACCGGTTGCTGGCGCAGGAGCTGATCAAGCAGCGCAAGAGCCTGCACCGCATCGCGGCCAAGCTGGCCAAGGCCGGACTCGGCTCGCTGCTGATCCGGACCCATGGCGATCTGCACCTGGGACAGATCCTGGTCTCCAAGGAAGACGCCTACATCATCGACTTCGAAGGCGAGCCGGCCCGGCCGCTGGAAGAACGCCGGGCCAAGAACAGCCCGTTCCGCGATGTGGCCGGCATGCTGCGCTCGTTCGAATACGCGGCGTCGATGACCGCACGGTCGGTGGCCGGCCGCAGCGAGGAATCGATCCAGCGCATGCGCGCGGTGATCGAGCGCTTCCGCACCGCGTCGCGCGAATCCTTCCTGGCGCAGTACGGCAGCGCGGGGGCAGTGGCCTATGATGGAAACGGGGACAAGGCCGCGGGGGCGCTGATCGATCTTTTCACGCTGGAAAAAGCCGCTTATGAAGTGGCTTATGAAATCGCCAACCGCCCGCCCTGGCTGACGGTGCCATTGCGCGGCCTGGCGGAAATCACCCAGCGTCTGACCAAAACGGAAGAAGGTTAATGCCGGACAGTCATCGCAACGAGCTGCTGCTTCCGCCCGCCGCCGCCGAGGCCCTGGACCGGGCCGAGGTGGGCGATCCGTTCTCCCTGCTCGGCCCGCATCCGGGCGCGGCGGGTACCATCGTCCGCGTCTTCCTGCCGCAGGCGCAGCAGGTGGAAGTCCTGTCGCGCTCCGGCGCCGCCCTGGGCACGCTGAGCCCGGTGCAGACGCCGGGCCTGTTCGCCGGCCTGATCCCGGCGAACACCGCATATGTGCTGCGCATCCACTGGCCGGGCGCGGTACAGGAAACCGAAGACCCCTACAGCTTCGGCCTGCTGCTGGGCGAGATGGACCTGCACCTGATCGCCGAGGGCAATCATCGCCAGTTGGGGCAATGCCTCGGCGCGCAGGCGATGACCGTGGAAGGCGTGCGCGGTGTGCGCTTCGCCTGCTGGGCGCCGAATGCGCGGCGCGTGTCGGTGGTGGGCGGCTTCAACAACTGGGACATGCGCCGCCATCCGATGCGCAAGCGCCTGGAAGGCGGCATCTGGGAGCTGTTCATTCCCAGGCTCGATCCCGGGGCGCTGTACAAGTACGACATCCTCGGCGCGCACGGCCCGTTGCCGCAGAAGGCCGATCCAGTGGCCCTGCAGTCGGAGCGGCCGCCGCGGACAGCCTCCATCGTCGCCGATCCTGCGCCGTTCCAGTGGAACGACGCCGCGTGGCTCGAGCGCCGCCCCGGGCGGCAATCCACGCGGGCGCCGATTTCGATCTACGAGGTCCATGCCGGCTCCTGGCGACGCGGCGGCGAGCATGGCGACCGCATGCTGTCCTGGGAGGAGCTGGCGGACCAGCTGATCCCCTACGTGGTCGATCAGGGCTTCACCCATCTTGAACTGCTGCCGATCACCGCGCATCCCTTCGGCGGCTCCTGGGGCTACCAGCCGCTGGGGCTGTTCGCGCCGCATGCCGAATACGGCGAGCCCAAGGCTTTCGCGGCCTTCGTCGACCGCTGCCACCAGGCGGGTTTGGGGGTGCTGCTGGACTGGGTACCGGCGCACTTCCCCACAGATCCCCATGGGCTGATGCGCTTCGACGGCACCGCGCTATACGAGCACGAAGACCCGCGCGAAGGCTTTCACCAGGACTGGAACACGCTGATCTACAACATGGGACGCCGCGAGGTGCACGGCTTCCTGCTGGCCAGCGCCCTGCACTGGCTGGAGCACTACCACGTCGACGGGCTGCGCGTGGATGCCGTCGCCTCCATGCTGTACCGGGACTACTCGCGCCAGGCGGGCCAGTGGATTCCCAACAGATATGGCGGCCGCGAGAATCTGGAATCGATCGATTTCCTGCGCCATCTCAGCGACGTGGTGCACGAGCGCTGCCCGGGCACGCTGCTGATCGCCGAAGAATCCACCGCCTGGCCCGGTGTCACCCGCCCCACCAGCGAAGGCGGCCTGGGCTTCGACTTCAAGTGGAACATGGGGTGGATGCACGACACGTTGAGCTATATCGCCCACGACCCGATTCATCGCGCCCATCATCACAACGAACTGACTTTCGGCCTGGTCTATGCCTTCTCCGAGCACTTCGTGCTGCCGCTGTCGCACGACGAGGTGGTGCACGGCAAGCGTTCGCTGATCGGCAAGATGCCGGGCGATCGGTGGCAGCGCTTCGCCAACCTGCGCGCCTACTACGGCTTCATGTGGGCGCATCCCGGCAAGAAGCTGCTGTTCATGGGCGACGAGCTGGCGCAGGATCGGGAGTGGAATCACGACACGCAACTGGACTGGGGCGCCCTCGGCGATCCCTATCACGGCGGTGTGCAGCGGGCGGTGCGCGACCTGAATCATTTGTATTCGACCCTGCCCGCATTGCACGTGGCGGACTGCCGGGACACCGGCTTCCACTGGCTGGTGGGCGATGATGCCGTCAACAGCGTCTTCGCCTTCTACCGCTCGGGCGGAGAGGCGGACCCGCCGGTCATCGTGGTGAGCAATCTCACCCCGGTGCCGCGTTATGGCTACCGCATCGGCGCACCGCGGACCGGCGCCTGGCGCGAGGCGTTCAACAGCGACGCCGGTGTCTACGGCGGCGGCAATGTCGGCAATGAGGGCTTGGTGCGTACGCGACCGGCGCCGAGCCATGGACAGCCGTTCTCGCTGGAACTGACGCTGCCGCCGCTGGCCACGATCTACCTGATTGCGGAAGGCTGAACGGCAAAGTAGGACCCACGGCGCTGCGTGGCGCCGTGTTTTACCTCAAAGAAGGATCTTACGATGACAGATTCCACGGCCGACCGTCTGCAACCCTCGGCACCATATCCCCTGGGCGCGCACTGGGACGGACGCGGCACGCATTTCGCGGTGTTCTCCGAGCACGCCGAACGCATCGAGCTGTGCCTGTTCGAGGCTGGCGGCCGCCACGAGACGCGCCTGCCGATGCCGGACTGCACCGACGGCATATGGCATGGCTACCTGTCGGGTGCGCGGCCGGGCACGCTGTACGGGTACCGGGCATATGGTCCTTTCGATCCGGCCAACGGCCATCGCTTCAATCCCCACAAGCTGTTGCTGGACCCCTATGCGCGCCAGCTCTCCGGCGAGATCCGCTGGCATGACGCGCTCTACGGCTACCGGCTGGGCGCGCCCAGGGCGGACCTGGCCTTCGACCGCCGCAACAGCGCCGACTACATGCCCAAGGCGATGGTGGTGGATGACCACTTCGACTGGGGCAATGACCATGCGCCACGCGTACCCTGGTCCGACACGGTCATCTACGAGATGCACGTCAAGGGCTATTCGAAGCGCAACGAGGCTTTCGCGCCGCACGAACGCGGCACCTTCGGCGCGCTGGGGCACCCGCGCAGCATCGAGTACCTGAAGCGGCTCGGCGTGACGGCGGTGGAACTGCTGCCGATCCACGCCTTCGCCCGCGACCGCAACCTGCTGGAAAACGGCCTGACCAACTACTGGGGCTACAACACGCTCGGCTTCTTCGCACCCGACAACGCCTATCTTTCGGACGGCACCCTGGGCCAGCTCAAATGGGCGGTGCAGCAACTCCACGCCGCCGGCATCGAGGTGATTCTCGACGTGGTCTACAACCACACCTGCGAGGGCAGCGAGCTGGGGCCGACACTGTCGTTCCGCGGCCTCGACAATGTGAGCTACTACCGGCTGCTGCAGGAAGATCCGCGGCACTACCTCAACGATACCGGCACCGGCAATACCGTCAACACGGTGCATCCCCGGGTGATCCAGATGGTGATGGATTCGCTGCGCTACTGGGCCACCGAATTCCGTGTCGACGGCTTCCGCTTCGACCTCGGCGTATCGCTGGGACGCGAGCCGCATGGCTTCGACCCCGGCAGCGGCTTCTTCGACGCGCTGATGCAGGACCCGCTGCTCAGCACGCTGAAGCTGATCTCGGAGCCCTGGGACATCGGCCCCGGCGGCTACCAGATCGGCAACCATCCGCCGGGCTTCGCGGAGTGGAACGGCAAGTTCCGCGACGACGTGCGCAAGTACTGGAAGGGCGACGCCGGCATGCGCGGCGCTTTGGCGGCGCGGCTGCAGGCCTCGGCGGAGATGTTCGACCATCACCGGCGCAAGCCCTGGGCCAGCGTCAATTTCGTCACCGCCCACGACGGCTTCACCCTGCAGGACCTGGTCAGCTACGAGTCCAAGCACAACATGGCCAACGGCGAGGACGGCCGCGACGGCTCCGACCACAACGAGAGCCGCAACTGGGGCGTGGAAGGGCCGAGCGACGACGCGCAGATCACGGCACTGCGCGAACGGACCAAGCGCAACCTGCTGACCGCCTTGCTCCTGTCGCAGGGCACGCCCATGTTGCTGGCCGGCGATGAATTCGGCCAGACCCAGCAGGGCAACAACAATGTCTACTGCCAGGACAACGAGCTTGCCTGGCTGGACTGGTCGCTGCCCGGCACGCCCCGCGGGGCGGCGCTGCGCGACTTCACCGCGCGGCTGATCGAAATCCGACGCAGGCATCCGGTGTTCCAGGGGTTGAATTTCCAGCACGGCCGGGTCGAGGTCGCACCCGGATTGAACGACATCATCTGGTTTGACGAGCGCGGCACCGACCTGTCGCAGGAAGACTGGGACAATGCCAACGCGCGCCTGCTCGGCGTGCGGCGCGCGGTACGGCGCAAGGACGGCAAGCTCGAGATCGCCATCCTGCTGTTCAATTCTGACGATGCGCCGCATGAATTCAAGCTGCCTGAGCCGACGCTCGAATACCGCGTGCTGGTCGATACCGATGGCGCGCTGAAACAGGAGCCAGCGCCGGCGTATAAGCACTACAGCGTCGCGGCATTCAGCGCCGTGGCCCTGATCGCCGAAGTGGAAGCATCGGTTCTGGCCAGCCTGGCGAAAGAGCGCATACTGGAGGCCTCCAACGAACAGCCGGCGGAGGCTGCGCCGCAGGAAGCTGTGGAAAGCGAACCATGAATCCCGGCCACGCGGTGAAGCTGCCCTTCGGCGCCGAGTTGCTGGAAACCGGGCAAACACGCTTTTCCTTGTGGGCACCGGCCTTGCAGCAGGCATGGCTGGAGCTTGAAGGGTCCAAAGCGCTGCCGATGCAGCGCAATGAAGACGGCGTGTTCAGCGTGACCGCGGACTGCGGTGCGGGCAGCCGCTATCGCTACCGCGTCGGCGACGGACTCCGCGTGCCGGACCCGGCGTCGCGCGCCCAGTCCGGCGGCGTTCATGGCCACAGCGTGGTGGTCGATCCCCGCGACTATGCCTGGAAGCACGCGGACTGGAACGGCCGGCCCTGGCCGGGCAGCGTGATCTACGAATTGCACGTGGGCTGCTACGGCGGCAGCTTCGCCGAAGTGGCCAAGCGCCTGCCGCACCTGAAAGAACTTGGCGTGAGCGCGGTGGAGCTGATGCCGATCGCGGATTTCTCCGGCACGCGCAACTGGGGCTACGACGGCGTGCTGCCCTACGCGCCGAGCGCGGCCTACGGCACGCCCGCCGAACTCAAGGCGCTGATCGACACGGCGCATGGCCTGGGCCTGTGCGTTTATCTCGATGTGGTCTACAACCACTTCGGACCGGACGGCAATTTCCTGCACAGCTATGCGCCGCAGTTCTTCGACGAGCAGCGCGCCTCGCCCTGGGGCGCGGCGATCGATTTCAAGCGGCCGCAAGTGCGGGAGTTCTTCATCGCCAACGCGATTTACTGGCTGATGGAATACCGCTTCGACGGCCTGCGCCTGGATGCCGTGCATGCCATCGGCGACAGCGCTTTCCTGGATGAGCTGGCCAGGCGCGTGCGCGCCGCGGCCGAGCCGGGGCGGCATATCCATCTGGTGCTGGAGAACGAACACAACGATGCCGCGCGCCTGCAGGACGGCTACGACGCGCAGTGGAACGACGACGGCCACAACGTGCTGCATGTGCTGCTCACCGGCGAAACCGAGAGCTATTACCGCAACTACACCGAGGTGTCGGCGGCCAAGCTGGCCCGCTGCCTGGCCGAGGGCTTCGTCTACCAGGGCGAACCTTCTCCCAGCCACGGGGGCAGGCCGCGCGGCACGCCCAGCGCCCATCTCGCGCCGGAGCGGTTCGTGCTGTTCCTGCAGAATCACGATCAGATCGGCAACCGCGCCCTGGGCGAGCGCCTGGGCCTGCTGGCCAGGCCGCGGGCCCTGCGCGCCGCCATCGCCCTGCAGCTGCTGTCGCCGCAGACGCCGCTGCTGTTCATGGGCGAGGAATGGGGCGCCGACGAGCCCTTCCTGTTCTTCACCGATTTCCACGAGGAACTGGCCGACGCCGTCCGCGAAGGCCGACGCAAGGAATTCGCGGCGTTTCCGGCCTTCGCCGAACCGCAGCAGCGGGAAGCGATTCCCGATCCCAATGCGGAGTCGACCTTCCGCCGATCCTGCCTGCCCGCCGCGGCGAAGCCGGGCGCGCAAACCGAACAGCTCGGTTACTACCGCCGCCTGCTGAAGCTCCGCAACGAGGTGATCGGGCCGGCGCTGGCCGGCGCGCGCGGCATCGGTGCGGCGGCGGTGGGCCCCGCCGCCGTCGCGGCGAGCTGGCAACTCGGAGACGGAGCCCTGCTATGGCTGGGCATCAACCTCGGCGAGGAAGCGGCCATGACCGACGCTCCCCGGGGAATGCTGCTGTTCGAAAGCATGCATGGATGCGGTGCCGCCGCGGCACAGGGCATCCTGCAAGCCGATTCCTGCAGCGCCTGGCTGGAGACCCGGACATGAGTGATCCGGCGCTTGAAGAGCTGGCGCGCACTGCCGGCCTCGCCACGCAGTGGCGCGACTACCAGGGGCAGGAGCAACAGGTCGCACCGGATACCCTGCGGCGCATGCTCGCCGCACTGGAACTGCCGGCGAACGATGCGGCGCAGATCGCGGCCAGCCGCCGCAAGCTGGAACAGGAAAACAGCGGCAACGCGACGCCGCAACTGCTCATCGTGGACGCCGGCTCGCGGCAGCAGCTGCCGCTGGCCGACAGCGGCAAGCACGGCCCCGCCGCCCGCCTGGCCTCGGAAGACGGCACCGCGGTCGATCTGCGGCTGGAGGTGGATGGCCACGGCCACGCCTTCCTGCCGGCCATCGCCGCGCCCGGTTACTACACGCTGGAACTGGGCGCGCAAAAGCTGTCCCTGGCGGTGACGCCTGCACGCTGCTACGGCACCGGCGAGGTCGCCGGCACGGAACGCCTGTGGGGGCTGTCGGCACAACTCTATTCACTGCGACGCGCCGGCGACGGCGGCATCGGCAACTTCAGCGCCCTCGCCACCCTGGGTCGCGAGGCCGCGGCACGCGGCGCCGATGCCCTGGCAATCAGCCCGGTGCATGCGCTGTTCAGCGCCGACGTCGGCCATTTCAGCCCGTACTCGCCGTCGAGCCGGCTGTTCCTCAACGGACTGTACGCGGATCCGGCCAGGATGTTCGGCGCGGCCGCGGTGCGGGAGGTGGTGGAACGGCTCGGCCTGGGCGCGGAACAAACCCGCCTCGAACAGGAGCCCCTGGTCGACTGGCCTGCGGCCGCGCGCTGCAAGCAGGCCATCCTGCGCGCCATCTACGACAGCTCGACGGCCTGGCTCAACGATGCCGGGGATGCGCTGGGCCTCGATTATCAAGGCTTCGTCCAGGCCGGCGGCACCGCGCTGCGCGAACACGCCACCTTCGAGGCACTGCATGCGGCCGCCCTGCAACGCGATCCAGGGCAATGGCACTGGCGCAAATGGCCGGCCGCCTTGCGCGACCCGGGCAGCGCCGAGGTGGCGCGCTTCGCCCGCGATCAGGCGCTCGAGGTGGGCTATCACCTGTTCCTGCAATGGCTGGCGGACCGCGGCCTGGCGGACGCGCAGGCGCAGGCCCTCGGCGCGGGCATGCGCATCGGCCTGATCGCCGACCTCGCCATCGGCACCGACAGCGGCGGCAGCCACGTATGGAGCCGGCAGCAGGACGTGCTCAACGGCCTCAGCGTGGGCGCGCCGCCCGATCTGCTCAATACCCGCGGCCAGAACTGGGGACTCACCGCCTTCTCGCCGCCCGGCCTGAAGCGGCACGGCTATGCACCTTTCATCGAAACGCTGCGCGCCGGCCTGCGCCGTGCCGGCGGCCTGCGCATCGATCATGTGCTCGGACTGAGCCGGCTGTGGCTGGTGCCGGAAGGCGCCGAGGCCACCGCGGGCGTCTATCTGTCGTATCCCCTGCATGACCTCCTGCGGCTGGTGGCGCTGGAGTCCTGGCGCCACCGCGCGGTGATCGTCGGCGAGGACCTCGGCACCATTCCCGAAGGCTTCCGCGAACACCTGGTGCGCAGCGGCGTGCTCGGCATCCAGGTGCTGTGGTTCGAGCGCGACCATGGCTACTTCATCGAACCGGCGCGTTGGTCGCCGAACGCACTCGCCACCACCACCACCCATGATCTGCCGACGGTCGCGGGCTGGTGGAGCGAACACGATATCGACGGGCTGGCCGCGCGCAATCAGCTGCCTCCCGGCTCGAGCGAATCCGGCGAACGCGGGCAGCGTGCGCGCGACCGCCGCGCGCTGTGGAACGCTTTCGGCCATGCCGGTGTGACCGGCGAGGCGATGCCATCGCACGATCAGCCGCAGCCGGCGATCGACGCCGCGCTGGCCTTCATCGGCCGCACCCCCGCGCCGCTGGCACTGGCGCCGCTGGAGGACCTGATCGGCTCGGTCGAACAACCCAATGTGCCGGGCACGGTGAACGAGCATCCGAACTGGCGTCGGCGCCTGCCCGGCGATACCGAAACCCTGCTGCGGCCGGACGAAGTGGAACGCCGCATCGCCATCCTGCACGCCGCGCGGCGGCAAGGCTGACATGCGCGCTTCGCTGATCCCGCCGCGCGCCACCGCGCGGCTGCAATTCCATCGGGGCTTTCCCTTCGATGCCGCGCGCGAGCAGGTGGCCTACTTCGCCCGGCTCGGCGTCAGCCACCTGTATGCCTCGCCGATCCTCACTGCCCGCAGCGGCTCGGCGCATGGCTACGACGCGGTGGATTACGGCAGCGTCAATCCCGAACTGGGCGGAGAAGATGGCCTGCGCCGCCTGGTGGCGGAACTGCGCCGCCACGAGATGGGCCTGATCGTCGACATCGTGCCCAACCACATGGCGGTGGGCAACCACGACAACGCCTGGTGGATGGACGTGCTGCAATGGGGTCGCGACAGCCGCTACGCCAACTTCTTCGATATCGACTGGGACGTGCCCGATCCGGCGCTGCACGGCCGCGTGCTCGCGCCTTTCCTCGGCAAGCCTTATGGCGAAGCGCTGAAGGACGGCGAAATCACCCTGTGCCTGGATGCGGCGAGCGCGCGGCTGTATGCGGCCTACTACGATCATCATTTCCCGATCGCGCCGGAATATTACGCCGCGTTGCTGCACAGCGGCGGCGAGACGCTGGCGCCGTTCGTGCGAATGTTCCGCGAAGGCCTGCGCGGCGGACACGGCAACCGGGAGCAGGGTTTCGAGACGGCGCGCCGCGCCCTGGCGGAAGGGGCGCGGGAACCCGCCATCGCACAGGCGCTGCGGGACCTCATCGCGCGTCATTCGCCGCAATCTGCCGAAGGACGCGCACTGCTGCATCGGCTGCTGGAGCGCCAGCACTACCGCCTGGCCTGGTGGCGCAGCGCCACCGACGAGATCAACTGGCGGCGCTTCTTCGACGTCATCGACCTCGCCGGCCTGCGCGTGCAGGAAACAGCGGTGTTCGAAGCGGTGCACGGCACCGTATTCAGGCTTTACCAGGAAGGATTGATCGACGGCTTCCGCGTCGATCATGTCGACGGGCTGGCCGATCCACGCGGCTATTGCCAGAAACTGCGGCGGCGCCTGAAGAAGCTGGCGGCGGAACGGCCGGCGGATGCTCCCGGCGGCGCGCCCTACCTGATCGTCGAGAAGATACTCGCGCCGGGAGAACTGCTGGCCACGGACTGGCATACCGACGGCACCTCCGGCTATGTCTTCATGAACCAGGTCGGCGCCCTGCTGCACGATCCGCAGGGTGAAGCGCCGTTGCGCGCGCTGTGGAGCGAATACACCGGCAGCGGCTCGAATTTCGCCGACGAGGAACGCCGCGCGCGGCGCCGCATTCCGCAGGAACTGCTCGCCGCCGATTTCAATGCCTGCGCCCATGCCCTGCACAGCATCGCCCGCACCGATCCGGCGACGCGCGACTGGACCCTGGGCGCGGTAAAGCGGGTCCTGGCCGAATTGCTGGTGCACTTCCCGGTGTATCGCACCTACGCCGATGCGCGCGGGCGCAGCGAGACCGACGCCGGGATCATGCGGCAGGTCATCGCCGCAGCGAAGCGAACCTGCCGCCCCGGCGAAGCCCCGTTGCTCGACCTCGTCGACGGCTGGCTGGGCGGCGTGGCGCCGCGCACGGTGACGCGTCTGCCCGAGCAGCGCGCGCGGCTGCGCGCCATCGCGCGCTTCCAGCAGCTCACCTCGCCGGTCGCCGCCAAGTCGGTTGAAGACACTGCGTTCTACCGACATGGAACGCTGCTGTCGCGCAACGAGGTGGGCGCGGATCCAGGCCAGTTCGGCATGAGCGTCGAGCAGTTCCACGCCGCCTGCATCGAACGCACGGAGCGCTACCCGGCGGCGATGCTGGCCACCGCCACCCACGACCACAAGCGCGGTGAAGACCTGCGGGCGCGGCTGGCCGTGCTGAGCGAGCGCCCCGATCACTGGGCGCAAGCGGTCGCGCGCTGGAGCGCGGCGAACCGGGAACTGAAGCCGGACATCGGCGGCGTCAAAGGTCCGGATGCCACCGACGAATACATGCTCTACCAGATGCTGGTGGGCGCATGGCCCTTCATCGTGGACCTCGACGACCGCGCAGCGCTCGCCGCGCTGGACGAACGGCTGGCCGGCTGGCAGCAGAAGGCCGTCCGCGAGGCCAAGCGGCGTTCGGGCTGGGTGGAACCCAATCTTGCCTATGAGGAAGCCTGCCGGACCTTTCTGCGCAGGCTGCTCGATCCCTCGGTCGCGCCCGCTTTCCTGCGGGATCTGTCGGCATTCGTGGCGAGCATCGCCGCCGCCGGCGCGCTCAATGGCCTGAGCCAGACCCTGCTGCGCCTGACCACGCCCGGCGTGCCCGACCTGTACCAGGGCTGCGACTGGTGGGACCTCAGCCTGGTCGACCCCGACAACCGCCGGCCGGTGGATTTCGCCGCGCGTGCCGCCGCCCTTGCCGCCGCGCCGGCCGACGACGAATTGCTTCGACAGTGGCGGGACGGACGCATCAAGCAAGTCCTGATCGCCCGCCTGCTGGCCTATCGCGCACGCCAGCCCAGGCTGTTCGCCGAGGGGCGCTACCTGCCACTGGAAGTCGCGGGCGCCAAGGCGCAACACCTGCTCGCCTTTGTCCGCACGCTGGACGAAGGCCCCGCGCTGCTGGTGCTGGCACCGCGGCTGCCGACCGACCTGCTGGCTTCGGCGGACAGCCTGGCGATCACGGCGGAAGGCTGGGACGACACACGCGTGCTGCTTCCCGGCGATCTGCAGGCGGTGGTCTTCACCGACCTGCTGGGTCGCCAGCGGGTCCACGGCCGCAACATCCACCTCCGGCAACTGGCGGAGGCCTGGCCTCTGGCCGCCCTGACCCTCAACGATTGAGGGCTGCGTAGCCTCTGATCAATCAGAGCCCCCCTGCAGCCAGGTGCAGAGACCCAGCTCCAGCGGATGCGACATCGCCGCATGCACCGGCCGGATGCGGATGCGGTAGTGCTGCAAGCCTGACAGGGGCGTGAGTTGCAGCTGGTACGGCACGGCTTCACCGGCGCCGCCTTCGCGCGGGGCCGGGGCGAACGGCAGGGTCTGCTCGACGCGGAAAGCTTCTCCTTCCCCACGACCGAGCACGCATTCGACCACCACATCCTGGGTGCCCAGACCATTGAGCCGCGCCGCCACCTCCAGCACCAGGCGATCCCCATGCGACAGCTTGGGTGCCGGTTCCTGCGCCAGCTCCAACCCCACACCTTTCCAGCGGCTGCGCACCACCTTCTTCCACGCCGCCAGCTCTCGCGCCGCCGCGCCGCCGGCTTCGCCCAGCTTGCGTGTCTGCCGCACCGCCGGCGCGTAGGACTGGCGCAGGTAGTCCATCACCATGCGCGCCGAGTTGTAGCGCGGGATCAGGGACTTCATCGAGTTCTTGCTGATCTGCACCCATTCCGGCGCATAGCCCTTGCCATCGGCGCCGTAATACAGCGGCACCACCTGGTGCTCGACGATGTCGAGCAACTGCCGCGCCTCCTCCTCGTCGCGATGGAGCGCAGCGGCTTCGGCGGGCAGGTCACTCCAGTAGGCGGGATCCACCGGCTTGACGGCAAAGCCGTTGCTGCCGTCGTAGCCCTCGTCCCACCAGCCGTCCAGCACGGAGACGTTGACCACGCCGTTGATGCCGGCCTTCTCGCCGCTGGTACCGCTGGCTTCCAGCGGGTATTCGGGATTGTTGAGCCAGACGTCGCAGCCCTGCACCAGGTTGCGCGCCAGCAGCATGTCGTAGCCTTCCAGCACGATCAGGCGGCCGATGAATTCCGGCTTCATGCTGGTCTGGTAGAGGCGCTGGATGATGGCCTGGCCGGGCTCGTCCCGCGGATGCGCCTTGCCGGCGAAGATGATGATGGCCGGCCGCTCGGGATCGTTGAGGATGCGCGCCAGGCGGGCTTCGTCGGTGAGGATCAAGGTGGCGCGCTTGTAGGTGGCGAAGCGCCGGGCGAAGCCGATGATCAGCGTCCTGGAATCATTGTTCGAGACCTGCGCCGCGGCACGGGCGATGACGGCGGCGGGCACGCCATTGCGCCGCAACTGGCGCTGCATCCGCTCCTCCACGTCGAGCAGCAGATCGCGTTTGAGCTGCTGCCGGATCGAGACGAAGCGCTCGTAGGCGATGGAATCGATGCGCGACCAGTAATCGACATCCAGCAACTCGTTGCGCCAGCCGCGGAAGCTGTCGTGAAACAGCTGGCTCCAGGCACGGGCCAGGAAGGTGTGCAGGTGCACACCGTTGGTGACGTAGCCGATGGGGTTTTCTTCCGGCGCGAGGTCCGGCCACAGCTCCCGCTCCATGCGGCTCGCGACGCCACCGTGGATACGCGAAACACCGTTGTGGAAGCGGCTGGCATGCAGCGCCAGGGTGGTCATGTTGAACTGCTCGCCTGCGTCGCCCGCGCCGGAGCCCAGGGCCAGCACCTTGCTCTCCTCGCAACCGAGGGCAGGCAGCAGCTTCTGCAGGAACCAGCGCATCTGGCTGTGGCTGAAGCGGTCATGGCCTGCCGGTACCGGCGTGTGCGTGGTGAAGATGTTGCCGCCGGCGACCAGCTCCAGCGCCGTGTCGAAATCGATGCCCGCCGCCACCTGTTCGCGGATGCGCTCCAGTGCCATGAACGCGGCGTGCCCTTCGTTCATGTGGAAGGCATTCGGCGCATGGCCGAGAACGCGCAAGGCGCGCACGCCGCCGATGCCGAGCACCATCTCCTGCTGGATGCGCGTATCGGAATCGCCGCCGTAGAGCTGGCGGGTGATGCCGCGATCCGCCTCGGCGTTTTCCGGCACATCGCTGTCCAGCAGGTAGAGCCGGACGTGGCCGATCCACGCGCGCCAGATCCTGAGCTGCACCGTGCGCTCCGCCACTTCGACGGCGACGCGCAGTTCCGCGTTGTGGGCGTCGCGGCACAGCTGGATCGGCAGGTCGTCGAAGTCGGAAACATGGGCGCGCACCTGCTGCCGTCCGGCGCCATCGATGGTTTGCTCGAAGTAGCCCTGCCGGTACAGCAGCCCCACCGCCACGAACGGCATGCCGACGTCGCTGGCGGCTTTGCAATGGTCGCCGGCCAGGATGCCGAGGCCGCCGGAATAGATCGGCAGCGACTCGTGCAAGCCGAATTCCGCGCAGAAATAGGCGATGAGGTCCGAACCGCGATCGAGCAGGCCGTCGATTTCCGGCCGCGGCCCCAGGGTCATGTAGGAGTCGAACGAGGACAGGGCCCGGTTGTAGTCCTCCATGAAGTCGCGGCCTTCGGCGACGCTGTCGAGCCGCGCCTGCGGCACCCGGCGCAGGAACAGCTTGGGATTGTTGCCGCATTCGAGCCACAGCTTCCGGTCGAGGCGCCAGAACAGGCCGCGGACCTCCCGGTCCCAGGAGTAGACCAGGTTGTTCGCCAGTTCTTCGAGCCGGCGCAGCTTGTCCGGGATACGTGGACGCAGCTCCAGGCTGAATGTGCGTTGGTTCATGCCAATTCCGTTCGCGATTAATTCCGTTCGCGATTGATGCAGGGATTTAAATTTGACAACCAAAGCGCCGCAAGGAAAGCACCGCAAGGTTGTCCTACCGGGGACAGTGTACCGCCGTTCGAATTTTTCCGGTCCCGCAGCGCCTGATTTGGGATAAGATTTTTTCAGCACCCCAATGTGCACCGAGCGCGCGCCAGGCACAGGAAGATTCGTGCACCGGCAGGGAGCGCATGGCGTGGAACCCGAGGCCGAAATCCAGCGGCTGCGGCAGGCCCTTGAGGAGCGGGACGACTTCCTTGCCATTGTCGCCCATGAGTTGCGCAACCCCCTGCATACCCTGAGCCTGCAGCTGGCAGCCGCCTGCAAGCAGGCAGAGTCGGCACGCAGCAGCGGTGATGGAGCGGATCAAGGCGGCCCAGGCGACCCTGCTGCGCTATCTTCGCCGACGCGGTGTCACTATCCCGATGACACTGGAAACCCGAGACATCGTCGGCACCGTGGCACCTATCCCTTACGGGGTCTCGGCGCTGGTCGACAATCTGGTGTTGAGGCGACCCGACATATCAAGGTCTTCATGAACAGCAGCCTGACCGAATCCAGCATCCGCAACTACTTTGCCGGTTATGATGCCTTCATCAGGAAGCCCTACAGTTCCGACGAGTTTCTGACGACGGTCCACCAGCTGTTGGACTAGGCGCTCAGCGCAAGCCCGGCTTCGCACTTCCCGCCAACTCCACCTTGCGGGCCGCGCACCAGGCGCACGCCCCGCAAGGTGAATGCCTGGATCAGTTGCTGCTGGTCTTCGGCGCCGGCGAGGTGTAGCTCAGGATGGTGTCGATCGAGCCCCCCTTGCCCTGGTTGTTGACCGAGCGGGTGAACGAACCGCCCAGCGGCAGCGTCACGGTTTTCGGGTCGAGGGTGGTTTCCTTGCCGTAGCCCTTGCCCTTGTACTCGTAGTTGGCGCTCACCTGGCCCTTTTGCGGCACGGTGTAGTCGCTGGCGATGCTGGTCACCTGCTTGGTCGAGTTCGGATTGATATCGAGCTGGCTGGAGACCTTGGCCTGGCCGCCGGCATCACCCTTGCCGTCATTCTGCGTGTAAGTGGTGAGCTTGCCGATGGCCGGCAGGTTGATCGTCTTGGTGGTGCCATCGGCCTGCTTGCCGAAGCTCGGCACGGTCAGCGAACTCTCCAGGGACAGCGGCGGCAGCGGGAGCTGCGGCACGCTGCCGGCGGTTGCCGCACGATTGGCACTCGCCGCCTTGAGGCCGGCAAGCAGGGGGTGCGCCGTGGTTCCCGCCGCCATGGCGGGAGCGGAACAAAGACCAATAGCGGTAGCAAGCAGTAGCTTTTTCATGGGTTCTCGTCCTTGAGCTGAATTGAAATGGCGCGCCGCATCGAGTGTGGGCGGCCTTGTCCTGATATAAGTCAGACTCCCCGCCGTCTTGCGAAGTTCAAACACCACGCCCGGCGGCGGCCTCTGCATTCAGGCCTTGCGGAGCTTCCAAAGCCAGCTGCGGGACCCTTTGGGCGGCGCCAGGGTCCAAGGCGGGACGATCCATTGACCGCAACCACCGACCGCAATCGCCGATGGCCAAAACAACTTCGGGCTTCATCCGGATCCTGCGCCTGTCGATCAACGGCTGGATCGACGACCGGGCATCCAGCATGGGCGCCGCGCTGGCCTACTACACGGTGTTCTCGATGGCGCCGCTGCTGTTGATCGTCATCGCGATCGGCGGCTTCGTCTTCGGCGAGGACGCCGCGCGAGGAGCCGTGCTGAACGAAATCGGAGGCCTGATCGGGCACAACGGGGCGGAAGCGGTCCAGGCCATACTGGCCGGCTCACGCGATCAGAGCGGTAGCCTGGTATCGATGATGCTCGGCACCGGCATCCTGATCGTCGGCGCCACCACGGTCTTCAACGAACTGAAGAGCGACCTGGACCGCATCTGGAAAGTGCCGCTGGCGCCAGGCGGCGTCTGGACCCTGGTGCGCACGCGCCTGCTGTCCTTCGGCCTGGTCATCGGCCTGGGTTTCCTGCTGCTGGTATCGCTGGTGGTCAGCGCCGGCATCTCCGCTTTCGGACATCTGGTCGGAGAGTCCTTCCCGGGAGAGGAGACCTTGCTGCAAAGCCTCAACTACGTGGTATCCCTGGGGGTCATCACCCTGGTTTTTGCCATGCTCTACAAATTGCTGCCCAGCCCCGCGGTGCAATGGGCCGATGTGTGGGTCGGCGCCGCGATGACCTCAGCGTTGTTCAGCTTCGGCAAGTTCCTCATCGGCCTGTACATCGGCAAGGCCGCCTTCAGTTCTTCCTTCGGCGCGGCCGGTGCCTTTGCCGTGCTGCTGGTGTGGACGTACTACGCGGCGCAGATCTTCCTGTTCGGGGCGGAGTTCACCTATTACCGCGCCAAGCTGGCCCGCGAAAGGAGTTGAGGCCTCCACGTCCAACCTGAAAGCCGCCAGGCGGAGAGTCCGCCCGGCGGCAAAAGCCCCGCGACAAATCAGACGCCGGCCTTGTACTGATTGCGCAGATCGCGGATGCGATCGTGATTGCGCAAGGCGCCATCGTGCTGTTTCTGCACCAGCGCCTTGACCTGCGGCGGCAGGTCGGCCTTGATCGCCTTGATATAAACCGCCTTGGCGTGATCCTGTCCACGCTCCACTTCTTCCAGGACGGCGATATTGCTGTCCTCGACGGTGGACTTGACCTTGACCCAGCCGCGATGGGCCGCGCCGGCGATGCTGCCGCCATCTTCGGGCTTGCCGCCAAGGGCCGTCACCTGGGCTTGCAGTTCCGCCGCGGCGGACTTGCAGTCGCGGGCGCATTCACGGAACAGCAGCTGCAGCTTCGGGTCCTTGGCGATGCCGGCCGCTTCGGTGAAGCCCTTCTCCCCGTCTTCCGAGGTGGTGATCAGGTCATTGAGGACCTTCACGGCATCCTTGTTCTGGTTTTGCATAACAGTATCTCCAATGTGATGAATGCAACACAGCGGCTTCCTGCCGCTTCAATTAGGAGGCATGCCGCGAGGCACAAGTTCAAACGGGAATCCCGCGCGGCCATACGGGCGCTTTTGCGGGGGGCGCGTCACAAAAGAAGGCCGCGGCGCGTGGGATTTATGCGCCGCGACCTGATCGAACGCTTCGACGCCGCCCAAACTACAGACAGCTCCACGACCGATGCAGGGATGCGTGATCGCCTGCATTGATTTGAACCCCATGGCGCGCAGGAGTTCAAGCGGGTGTTTGCCTTTGAACCAAGCGCGGCATCCACAACTCCAAGCTGCAGGCGCCAATTCATGGCTCCATGAGGAGAAGGCAAATGGATTTGCTGATTGTGCTGATTCTGGTTCTGCTGTTGTTCGGTGGCGGTGGCGGAATCTATTGGGGCATGGGAGGAGGATGGGGCATCGGCCCGATCGGTCTGATCCTCCTGGTGATCGTCGCCGCCTACCTGCTCAACGGGTATCGGGGACGCCGCGGCCCCCGCCTATAGGTTTCACTTGCCGAGTAGAGCAGCCACCGGCTACTCTACTCCTGGAATCCGGGATACAGCGGAATCCGCGCGGGCTCGCCCTGCGACCGACGTCTTCAGCCAGTCGCGCTAATCGCGTTCGTAGATTCCCGTCAGGCACCCCTTCGCCATGACGTGGCCATGGATGGCTTCGAGCAACTCCGTTCGGCCCGGCGCGTGCCCGAAGTGGATCCGTTCGTTCAACGCATAGACCTGGAACACGTAGCGGTGAGGGCCGTGCCCGGGCGGCGGGTCCGGCGGCATCCATGCCGCCTTGAGGGCGGAGTTCTTTCCCAGGAACAGGCTGTCGTCGATGGCACCATGGGCATCGAGCGCCGCTTCGGGCATTTCGGTATCACGGCCGGAGAACCCCGACACGATGGCGTGCACCAGCGGATGGGGTGTGGGACTGTCGGCATCCTCCACCAGGAGCACCGCGGCTTCAGCACCCGCCGGTACGCCCCACCACTGCAGGGGCGGCGAAATGCCCGCGCCATCGGCGGTGAATCGCTCGGGCAACCGGCCGCCATCGGCGAAAGCAGGACTCGACACGCGCACCAGTTCCGGTACGGGAGACAGTCCCGGACTGTAGAACGCGAGTTGCTCTATGCCGGGCCGCGCCTCACGCAGGGCGCGCCCTAGAAACGTGGGGAATTTCTCCAGCATGGCAGCTACCTCCGTTCAATCGGATTCATGGCGAAGCAGGACGCGGATCGACGCACACCGGCTCACCTATAAGTAGGGCAATGCCGTACCCAGCAAGTTCACTCGCGTTCCGGCAAGCGCTCCTATCCGATGCCACCCCGCGCTTCACCGCCGCCCAGCACACTCAGCTTGGCCACGATTTCACGGATATCGGCGGAAGCATCCATCACGCCATGCCAGTCTTCCTTGCGCACGCACATGAGCAGGTACTCCTTCATCAGCTGCAGGTCCTGCTTCAGTTGAGCAACGCGCATTTCAATGGTTTCCCTGATCGGGCGGACTGTTTTCGGTTCGGCTTCCATATCGCTGCATCTCCTTGGATCAAATGACCTCGCGGTTCTTGTGCCAAGGTGCAGGCAATCGAATCCACTTTATTTGTTTTTTATTAATCAGACGCTTATGAATCACGCCAACACGATGGAACAAGCTGCGGCGGGAAATCGCAGGGCCTGCCGTGTAAATCCTGCTGGCAATCATGTAATCCCGGCCGAGGCAGTCAACACCAACTACCGGCGCTTGAGGGCATTGAACTGCTGTTGTACATGCGGGGTCTGTTTTATACGTAGCAAACGATCACCATAGGAGCTTCACTATGAAAGGATTCATCTGCGGCGCGCTGCTTTGCAGCTTGGCCGGCATCCCCTTTTACGCAACAGTCCAATCCACACCGACACATGCTACCGGCACCGGAGCCGACAGCCCCAGCGCGACGCAGGCCACGCTGGCCACTTCAGATCAGAAGTTCTTCAAAAAGGCCACCATCGGAGGCATGAGTGAAGTCGCCGCCGGCCAGCTGGCTTCCCAGCAAGGTACCGACCCCGGCGTGAAGGCCTTCGACCAGCCGATCGACAGGATTTCCAGCTTCGGCCATGGCACCGACATGAAACGCCCGGCCCAGCCGGAGGAAATATCACCGGCCTACGTCTTCCTGGCCGCGCCGGTCTGCTCGAGTTACCTCACCGGCGTGATCCTGCCGATCATGGGCGGTGTGACCGGGAGCGCATAAGCGCATATCCCACCGCGAAAGGCCCCGATCAGGAGGAGATGACCGATGCCCGCATATGGCAAGACTGCAGCGAACAAGGTTAAAAAGGCCATGCACGAACGCAAGAAAGGCGCGCTGAAAAGCGGGCGTTCGGGCAAGAAGGTGACGAGCCGCAAACAGGCGATTGCGATCGGCCTGTCGGAAGCGCGCAAGCAGGGGGCGAAAGTCCCCGAGAAAGCCGCCGCCAAGAAGTCGGTCCGCAAATCAGCAGCAAGGAAATCGACCCGGAAACGAGCGGCCCGCAAGTAGGCCTAGTGTCCTGAGTTAGAAGTTCGCTGAATTAATTGTAATTTCCGATGTCCTATCCTTGCATTCGAATGCGGGGACATCATGGGACGAGGAAGGCCAAAGCCGGAGCTGAAGCTCACGGCGGCGGAAGGTGACCAACTGGCGGAATGGACGCGGCGACACAAGACGTCGCAGGCGCTGGCGTTGCGTGCGCGCATCGTGCTGGCCTGTGCGCAAGGCCAATCCAATCTGGACGTGGCCAGCCGACTGCATATTTCTAAGGCAACCGTGAGCAAATGGCGCGTGCGTTTCGTTGCGCATCGCCTGGATGGTTTGCTCGACGAGCCGCGCGCGGGCGCGCCACGGCAGATTGGCGACGACCAGGTCG
>NZ_JONR01000040.1 GCF_000711955.1 Nevskia soli DSM 19509 | reverse complement strand
TCTGCCACTCACACCGTGACTTCTGCACGTCCGGTCTTTCTTGCTCGCTGGCGTGCAGGGTTTTTTTTAAGACTGAGATCCCATTTGTTCATCTGGTGCCACAACGCAGGAACCTTGATCACAATGCCGTGCTGTTCGAGCCGCTCGCAGAGTTGGGCGAGTGTCAGTCCAGGCTCTGTCTTGAGCCATTCCCGCACCGTGGATTCCATGTCGGCGACGCGTGACTTCCGATAGCCCCCTCGCTGAAGACCGCTACGAGCGCCGTCAGATTGGAGTCGGTTGTTGACCTGGTAAACCCACTGTCGGCTGACCTCGAACCGCCTCGCGATCTCGGTCGGCCCATCCCCTCGTTCCAGCGCCCTGAGCACACGATCCCGCAAATCCTGCGAATACGTCTGCATGGCTCCTCCTGACTCCTAAGAGTACAGGAGAGAGTTTAATACATTGTCAATAATTAAATCAAAAATACTCTAACCCTCTCCCCACGTTCGTGGGGAGAGGGGACTAAAGGCAGGGACCCCATCAATCACCGACAAGTGATCGATGGGCGCAGGCTCCGGGGCGGCGCTTCTTTGGTTCTTGTCGCTGGAGACAGGAAAGTGACCCACCTTCAAGGCGGAACCGGGCTCTCAACAAGCGCGTGCGCGGAGGTTTCAGCGTCCAAGGCGAGTTCATCCAGCACCCAAGTTCACCGAAGCCTGGATTCCGGCTTTCGCCGGAATGACGATGGGGGATGGGGCCGCGCGTAACTCTCACCGACTTTACCCAGGGACGCCTTGAAAAGCCTGGCGATGGTGCCAATGGGTCTGGTTGGCCGTGCGAAGCGGCGCCGGCCAGTCGCAAAAAATTCCGAAATACGTGTCGATTTCGGATAGGCTCGTCCGCCGTGAAAAGTGGGCGAGGCAATCGTCCCCTTGACCGCCTGTTCAACCCCGGAGTGAATCTTGACGACCGCCGTCGCCCAGCCAACCGCGCATTTCCTGCGCAACGCCCTGGTTCTGGGGCTGCTGACGGCGCTGGGGCCGTTCGCGATCGACATGTACCTGCCCTCGCTGCCGGTGATCGGTGCCAGCCTGGGCGTGGATGCGGACATGGCGCTGCGCAGCCTGACGGCCTATTTCCTCACCTTTGCCCTGGGGCAGATGGTATTCGGGCCGCTGTCGGACCTGATGGGGCGCAAGCCGCCGCTGTACGCGGGCATCGCGCTGTTCCTGGTGGCGAGCATCGGCTGCGCGCTGGCGCGGGACATCCACACGCTGATCATCCTGCGCGCCATCGAGGGCGTGGGCGGGGCGACGGGCATGGTGATCGCGCGGGCCATCGTGCGTGATCTGCATAGCGGAAATGAAGAGGTGCGGCTGCTATCGTTGCTGATGCTGGTGTTCAGCGTGTCGCCGGTGCTGGCGCCGCTGGCGGGCAGCCTGATCATCGAGTTCAGTTCCTGGCGCGGCGTGTTCTGGCTGATCACGCTGCTGGCGGCGATGGGGCTGCTGCTCACCTTCTTCCTGGTGCCGGAAACGCGGCCGCGGGCGGCGCGCGCCGGCAGCTCGCACTGGTCGGTGCTGATGGCGTGCAAGCGGCTGGTGAGCGACGGCAGCTTCATGAGCCTGAGTTTCATCGGCGCGCTGGCGGTGTCCGGCTTCTTCGTCTTCCTGGCCAATTCCTCCTTCGTCTTCACCGGGCATTACGGGCTGACGCCGCGGCTGTACAGCCTGGTGTTCGGCGTCAATGCCGCGGCCTTTTTCGCCGGGATGCAGCTAAGCGGGCGGCTGGCGCAGCGTTACGGGCTGCGCCGGGTGGTGCGCCTCGCCCTCGCCGCCTATGCGGCGGTGCTGGTGCTGCTGACCGGGCTGGTCGCCGCGGGCATCGACCAGCTGGCGCTGGTGGTGGGGCTGCTGTTCCTGGCCTACAGCTTCATCGGGTTGATGCTGCCCGGGGCCTCGGTGCTGGCGATGGCGGAGCACGGCGACATCGCCGGCACGGCCTCTTCGCTGATGAATACCCTGCAACTGGTGACGGGCACGCTGATCATGGGCATCAGCGGGCATTTCGCCACGGGTGCGCCATTGCCGATGGTGGCGGGCATCGCGGCTTGCGCGGTGCTGGCGATGTTGCTGGCGCAAGTGACGCTGCGGGGAAACGCCGGGCATGAGCCCGAGGTCCCGGGCGGCGCCCCGCACGGTCTGTAGCTTCCGGCCCCGGGGCCGGAAACGGCGCCCATGGCCGCTCCGGCGGTCACTGATCGCGCGGACAATTTGCTCCGGCAGCGCAGCCATTGCCGCAACTTCCGCGCATAATGTTACATTATCCAATGTCACATTAAGCAGAGCGGGGCGCGAGCAAGGCATGAACGAGGCCAGCAGCAAGATCGCAGGCAAAGCAGCACACAAGGCCGACAGCAATGGATGGGATCCGGCGATTGCCGACCTGGACGGGTTCCGCCAGGCGCAGCAGCTGGCCTACCGCTGCGCGGAGGCCATCGCGGACGAGCTGATCCCGGGAATGACCGAGCGCGAGGCGGCGGCGCTGATGCAGCGCTGGCTGGCGGCCAATGGCGCCAACGACTGTTTCCACCGGCCGTTCGCCTGGTTCGGCGACCGCACGGCGTTCCGCGGCTTCATCGGTTTCCGCCATTTCGGCGGCTTCAACCCGGCGTTCTACCCAGGCAACCGCAAGCTGGAGGAGAACATGCCGTACATCCTCGACTGCGCGCCGACGCTGAACGGCTATACAGCGGACATCGGCTACAGCGGCTGCATCGGCGAGAACCGCATGCTCGACAAGCTGATGGACGACCTGCTCGAGTACCGCGTGCTGATTCTCGAGCTGGTGCGGCAGCGCAAGCAGCTCTCCGAAATCAGCCAGGCGGTGGACCGGCTCTGCGCCCGGCACGGCTATGAGCCGCGCCACAAGGCCTATCCCTTCCAGGTGCTGGCGCATCGCGTAGAGAAGCTCGACGCCGACGAGAAGAAGCACCGCAGCGTGCTGAACTTCGGCGTGCGCAATATCGCCAGGCTGGTCGGCGATGTGGCCAAGGGCCGGCGCGAGGGCTGGTCGCCGCTGTGGAGCAGCGGCCATGCGTCCGACCATGCGCCGACACCGGGCCTGTGGGCGGTGGAACCGCACCTGGGTTTCCGCGGCGTGGGCGCCAAGTGGGAAGAGCTGCTGGTGGTGACCGAGGAAGACGCCTTCTGGCTCGACGACGATGTACCGCAGGTGCGCCGCTGGCTCAGCCGCGGCCTGGAACCCCTGGCCAAGGCCGCCTGACGGCAAGCGGAGAAAATCATGAGTACACAGATCAGGGCCCAGGCCGAGGCGCAGGCGCTGCGCGTGCGCTCGGGCGACGTGGAGCTGGCGGTGAAGGTCTACGGCGATGTGAAGCGCCCCGTAGTCGTCCTGGTGCACGGCTACCCGGACAGCAGCCATGTCTGGAACAAGGTGGTGGGGCCGCTCAGCGCGCGCTACCGCGTGGCGGCCTACGACGTGCGCGGCGCCGGCGAATCGACCGTGCCCACACACACCGCCGCCTATGAGCTGGAACACCTGGTGGCCGACCTAGCCGCGGTAGTGGACACGGTCAGCCCGGAGCAGCCGATCCACCTGGTGGCGCACGACTGGGGCTCGATCCAGAGCTGGGAGGCGGTCAGCACCGAGCGGCTCAAGGGCCGCATCGCTTCCTACACCTCGATCTCCGGGCCTTCGCTCGATCATGCCGGCTACTGGGTGATGCAGCGCCTGCGCAGCGCGGCGCCGGGCGAGATCGCCAAGGTGGCGACCCAGTTGATGCATTCCTGGTACATCGGCGCTTTCCACCTGCCGCTGGCGGCGCCGCTGGCGTGGAAGCTGGGACTGGATCAATTGTGGCCGAAGCTGCTGGAGCGCTTCGAGGGCATCCGCGGGGAATCCGCGCCGACCCAGTCCAGCGACGGACAGCACGGCGTGAACCTGTACCGCGCCAACGTGGCCAAGCGCCTGCTGGCGCCGCGCGAACGGCGCACCAGCGTGCCGGTGCAGCTGGTGGTGCCGACACGCGACCGCTTCGTCAGCCTGGAGTTGCTGGACGGCATCGGCCAGTGGGTGGACCAGCTGTGGCGGCGCGACGTCAGCGCCGGACACTGGCTGCAGCTGAGCCATCCGGAACTGGTGGTGCGTTACGTGTCCGAATTCGTCGGCTTCATCGAGGGCGCGGAGGAATCCGCCGGCCTGCATCGCGCCCGCGTGCGCGAGGGGGTGAAGCCTGGAAAGAACAACAAGTACGCCGGCAAGCTGGCCATCGTCACCGGCGGTGGTTCGGGCATCGGCCGCGAGACCCTGCTGTCTTTGGCGGAACAGGGCGCGGAGGTGGTGGCGGCGGACATCGACCTGGCGGCGGCGCAGCGCAGCGCCGAACTGGCCGAGCTGCTCGGCGCCACGGCGCATGCGCGCAAGGTGGACGTGGGCGATGCCAAGGCCATGGAAGCCCTCGCCGCCTGGGTCGGCAACGAGCTGGGCGCGCCGGACATCGTGATCAACAACGCCGGCATCGGCATGGCCGGCAACTTCCTCGACACCAGCACCGCCGACTGGGAGAAGATCCTGCACGTCAACCTGTGGGGGGTGATCCACGGCTCGCGGCTGTTCGGCAAGCAGATGGTGGCGGCGGGCAAGAGCGGGCACATCGTCAACGTGGCCTCGGCGCTGGCCTTCGCACCCTCTCGCATGATGTCCGCCTACGCCACCAGCAAGGCGGCGGTGGCGATGCTCAACGACTGCCTGCGCGCCGAGCTGGCCGACCAGGGCATTCAGGTCATCAGCGTCTGCCCCGGGGTGATCGATACGCCGATCACCGGCAGCACGCGCTTCGTCGGCGTCAGCGAGGAAGAGCAAGGACGCCGCCGCGAGGGCGCGAAGAAGCTGTACCAGCGCCGCAACCTCAAGCCGCAGGCGGTGTCGGCGGCGATCCTCAAGGCCATCGACAACAACCGGCAGGAAGTGCTGGTGGGCAGCGAGGCCCACGGCGCGCGCCTGCTGTCGCGGCTGTCGCCGGCCTTGTCGCGGCGGCTGGCGCGGATGGAATTGTCGCTTTGATCTTCGCTGCCCCATCCATCGGCGTCATGCCGGCGAAAGCCGGCATGACGACTTAAACGTATTCATACTTTCGAGAGGACATGACCATGCTGCCGATTCGACGCGACCTCAAATTCAAATTGCCCGCGGACAAGATGCGCTGCTGGAATCCGCGCGGCGTGCATGTCTCGCATTTCTTCAACACGCTGTCGATCTTCTTTCCCTCGGGCGAGCGCTTCTTCATCGACAGCGTGCGCAACTACCGCGAGCGCATCACCGATCCGGAGTTGCAGAAAGCCGTCACCGCCTTCATCGGCCAGGAAGCGATGCACGGCCGCGAACACATCGAGTACAACAATGCGCTGGTGGCTTCCGGCATGCCGGCGGACGCGATGGAGCGGCTGGTGATCCGGCTGCTCAACACGGCCAAGAAAATCCTGCCGAAGGCGGATCAACTGGCCGTGACCATCGCGCTGGAGCACTTCACCGCGATCCTGGCCGATATCCTGCTGCGCGAGCCGAAACTCCTGGAGGGCTCCGAGCCGCGCTTCGCCGCGCTGTGGCGCTGGCATGCGCTGGAGGAAACCGAGCACAAGGCAGTGGCTTACGACGTCTACCAAGCGGTGATCGGCAAGGGCGCCGTGGCCTACGTGCGCCGCTGCGTGGCGCTGGCGGCGCTGACGGTGATCTTCTGGGGATTGGTGATTCCCTTCCACCTGGAGATCATGCGGCGCGAGGGCGGGCTGTTCGACTTCAGGGGCTGGTGGCAGCTGATCAAGTTCCAGTGGATCAGCCCGGGCGGCCTGCGCCGCATCATTCCGGCCTACTTCGATTACTACCGCCCGGGCTTCCATCCCTGGCAGCACGACAATCGCCGCTTCCTGGTCGAGCTGGATGCCTTGGCCCAGACCTATCGCGCCGCCGCCTGAACCCAGCCACCACCATCGCCATGAGCCTCTCCGGAAAATCGCGCAGGCGCGCCTCGCATACCGCCGGCCAACTGCAACAGCGCCGTGTGCAGTTCGACTGGTCGCAGACGCCGCTGCACTGGCTGCCGCAGCAGCCGTTCACCAGCCACTTCATCAACGAGATCAACCTGCTGCTGCCGGCGGGCGAGTTCTGGTTCTGCAAGCTGTACAACCAGGCGCTGCCGCTGGTGCAGGACGCCAAGCTGCGCGAGGACGTACAGGGTTTCATCCGGCAGGAGGCGATGCACGCGCGCGCGCACGACGGCGCCATCGCCGAATACCTGGGCGCCCACGGCGTCGAGACCGAGAGCTACATACGGCGCGTGAGCTGGCTGTTCGAGGTGGCGCTGGCGGATGCGCCGTTCGGGCGCAAGGTACCGCGCATCGCGCAGCGGCAGTGGCTGGTGTTCCGGCTTGGCCTGATCGCAGCCATCGAGCACATGACCTGCGTGCTGGGCAAGTATGCGCTGGACAACAAACGCTGGGACGAGCTCGGCGCCGACCCGGTGCTGCTGGACCTGATCCGCTGGCATGGCGCGGAGGAAGTCGAGCATCGCAGCGTGGCGTTCGACCTGTACAGGCACCTGGGCGGCAGTTACCCGACCCGCTACTACCTGATGACCATCACCTTTCCGGTGGTGTTCGGCCTGTGGGTGGCTGGCGCGGCGCACCTGATGCGGCAGGACCCGCTGCTGGCCGGCAAGCGGCCCAGCGCGCTGCGCCCCTGGATCTGGCTGGAGTGGCAACGCCAATCGAAAACCGGTCTGCTGCCTTCCCTGCCCTGGCTGTTCAAGGAAGAACTGCGCTACCTCAATCCCTGGTATCACCCGGAGAACGAGGCTTCGACCGAACAGGCCCTGGCTTACCTCGACAATTCCCCGGCGGCGCGGAAGATGGCGGCCTGATCGCCCCGGGCCGCCTTACGGTTCGCCAACGAGGATGATTGGCCGCGCCGCCAAGGCCGATAGCCGCCCCAAGCCTTGTTACGGCAACACCTGCTGCCTACAGTGGGCCGGGTAGTCATGCAGCTTCAGGAGTTGGCGTGAGCGAGAAGGACAGCGGCCAGAACAGTGGATTCTCTGCCGGGGCACTGGCCAACCGGGTGCTGAAGCGGCTGCCCGGCGGCAGCTTCGCGCAGGAGCAGCTGGAAAAGATCGAGCGGCGCGTGCTCGGCGAGCTGAAGCAGCGGCTGGACAAGGTGGAGCGCAGCGCGACGGTCTCGGTACTGGCCTTCTCGGTGACCGAGGACCCATTGCAGTCGCGCAAGCGCGGGCCCTACGCGCCGGGCGAACTGCTGCGCGAGCTGCTGGAAATCTCCGGCGAGCAGACCCGCGAGCAGGCGCGGCAGGCCTATTACGTGGCGGCGCTGAAGAGCCTGGTGCCGGACGAAGCGCGCATCCTCTCGGCGCTGTCCGATTCGACCGGCTTCCCCCTGCTGCACGTGATGGCCGGCTCGCGCCTGGGCGGCGCCACCCACCCGGTGCTGCAGAACGTGTCCAACGTGGGCAAGATCGCCGGTGCGCAGCTGCTGGACCTGGTGCCGAACTACATCCGCCGCCTGCGCGACTGGGAACTGGTGGAAACCGCACCGGAGACGCCGGACCTCAAGACCAGCTACGAGATCCTCGAAACCGACGACGCGGTGCGGCGGACGGTGGAGCGGGTCAAGAAGAACGGCCAGCGCGACGTCATCCAGCGGCGCACGCTGCGGATGTCCGAGCTGGGCCGCGCCTTGTGGGAAGCCTGCCGGATCAGCGAGGATTAGCCACAGCACATAACTATTAGCGGCTCGGGGGAGATTTATGCAGGGCTGGCACGACATCGTCGCCGATGTGCAGCACAACTGGTACATCTACCTCTCGATGCCGTTCGTGGCGGCGATCATCGGCTTCGTCACCAAGATCGTTGCCATCCGCATGATGTTCCAGCCGATCGAGTTCATCGGCATCAAGCCCCCCTATCTGGGCTGGCAGGGCATCGTGCCGCGCAAGGCGGCGATCATGGCCGCCATTTCCTGCGATCTGCTGACCACCCGCCTGGTGCGGCCGGAGGATGTGTTCGGCCGGCTCGACCCCGATCGCGTGGCGCAGGAGATCGAGAAGCCGCTGCTGACCGCAGTGGACGACATCACCCGGGCGGTGGCGGCGCAGTATTCGCCAGGGCTGTGGGAAGCCGCGCCGGAGGCGGTGAAACGGCTGATCGTGCAGCGGGTGCAGACCGAGTCGCCGGCGATGGTGCGGCAGATCATGGTGGACATCAAAGCGGACATCAACGCGGTGTTCGACCTCAAGGAAATGGTCATCACGGCGCTGCTGCGCGACAAGCGCCTGCTCAACCGCATCTTCCAGGAAGCCGGCAGCGAGGAGTTCAAGTTCATCCGCAACTCCGGCCTGTATTTCGGCTTCGCCATCGGCTGCATCCAGGCGATGACCTGGGCGCTGACCCATTCGGCGCTGGTGATGCCGCTGTTCGGCGGCTTCACCGGCTGGTTCACCGACTGGCTGGCGCTGAAGATGATCTTCAACCCGAAACAGCCGAAGCGCTATCTCGGGCTGTTCCAGTGGCAGGGGCTGTTCCTGAAGCGGCGCAAGGAGGTTTCGGCCGAGTACGGCCGGCTCATCGCGCGCGAGGTGGTGACGCCGCGCAACATCATCGAAGCGGTGCTGCGTGGACCGCTGTCCGACCGACTCTTCACCATGGTGCAGAAGCAGGTGCAGCGCATGGTCGACGAGCAGGCCGGGGTGGCGCGGCCCTTCGTGGTGTTCGCGGTAGGAAGCAGCAAGTACCAGTCGATGAAAAAGACGGTGGCCGAGGAGCTGATGAAGCGGCTGCCGGACACGATGCGCTCGATGGAAGCCTACGCCGGCAAGGCGATGGACATCGAGAACACGATGGTGACCAAGATGCAGGAGCTGTCGCCGGAGGAATTCGAGGGTCTGCTGCGGCCGGCGTTCCAGCAGGACGAGTGGATCCTGATCGCGGTCGGCGCGGTGCTCGGTTTCCTGGTGGGCGAGTTTCAGGTGTTCATCATGCTGCATCACTGATGCAGGGTCCGGGGGTGGCGCAAGCCCGCACGCCTGCGCCACCCTCGCAACCTTGCAGCAGGAACTCCATATCAGGGCATGGCGTAGACGGCGTAGCTCGGCCCGGTGCGTTGCAGGGTGAAATGCCGGTCCGTCACCAGACGCCGCAGTTGGCCGAGTTCATAGCGCAGATCGTCCGCCACCGGCAGCATCTTGTCCTCGAACAGGCTGACCATGTCGGAGAAATGGCGCAGTTGCTCTTCCGGGCCGGCCTGGAGCCGCCGGAACGGCGCATCGCCGTGGCGCAGTTCGGAGGTGAGGCAGCGCAGGTTGTGCAGCTTGTCGCAGGCGGGCACCAGGCAATCGTAGGCCGTGGCCTGTTCCAGGCGGGCAAGATGCCGTTGCTTGCGCCAGACCCAGGCGGGCTTGGGCTTGCCCTCGCAGTCCGAGCAGAGCTGGACCAGGCGCAGCACGGTGGGGCCGAACTTGTTGCCGATGATGTCGCCGAGGAGGACGGCACCGCCGAAAGCCTCGGCCTGGTCCTCGATGGCGTCGTGCAACAAGGCGGCGATGGCCTGTTGCTCGTCGCCGCCGTATTCCAGCACCAGGCCGGACACTTCGAGCAGGTGCGAGAGGTAGGGGGCGCCGTTGCTCTTGCGCCGCTGCTGCGCGTGCAGCACGCGGGCGAAATTCAGGGCCTGGTCGTAGACCGGCGACAGCGCCACGGCCGGACCGGCCCACCCCTGGCTGTGCTCCGGCATTCCTTGATCCGCCATGATGCTTTCTCCTCCAACTTGAACTGAAATCAGTGTAGGAAGGAGCCGCATGTCCCACGGCCGTGGCGGCCGAAGTGCACACGCTGGCGGACAAGCGGAGGAGGCCCGTCGCGGACGGTAGCGTGGAGGGGGATCGACGGAGGAGGAGCGGGCCGGCCGGGGTGCCGCTTGCGCAAATCGGGGGTCGGTTTACTTTACATCCCGGTGCTGCGGCAGGTGGTCCAGCACCTGGGCCAGGCGGTCGCCGAGGAAGCGGCTCAACGCCCGCTCCATGGCGCGGGACACCTCCGATTCGATGGCCTTGTCGGCCAGGGGACGCAGGCGGCCGATCATGCCGGCCAGGCGCGGCACGTCCTCGGCGGGAGGCAGGCCGTCGCCGTAGCGGTCGATGGACTGCACGGCGACCTGGATCAGTTCATCGGCGACGCGTTCGACGTTCTTGCGCAGGCCGCCGACGATGTTGAGCAGCTCGCGCAGGGGGATGCCCATCCTGACGATTTCCGAACCCACCGCGAGCATTTTCGGGCTGGGTACGCGGAAACGCATGCCGTCGCGCTCGACGATGCCCAGCTCCAGGGCGCGGGCCAGGTCGCTGGGTCGGTAGTTGCTGCCGAAGGCCTTGCCCAGCTCGATCAGGGAGATGGTCACCGACGTCTCGTCGGACCAGGGCCGGGTGAGCTGCGACTCCAGGCCCATCAGCTGGTACAGGTCACGGCCCTGCTCCCAGGCGGCGATCAGTTCGGCGATGTTGGCGAGGGTGTAGCCGCGCTCCAGCAGCCGCCCGATCAGGCGCAGGCGCGCCAGGTGGTCCTGGGTATAGATGCCGTTGCGGCCGCGCCGCTGCGGCGGCGGCAGCAGGCCGCGGTCCTGGTAGGCGCGCACATTGCGCACGGTGGAGTTGCCGGCGCGGGCCAGCTCGTCGATGGAAAACTCCGACTGCGGCGTGCCCCGGCTCGCCGCACGCGGTGCGGCGCGCTTGGCGGTCGCGGTGCCCTTGGCGGTCTTGGCGGGAGTCTTTTTCATCCGGGTCGGGTCGGGGGCGTGTCTCAGGTCCTGCCGCCGCGCGGCCCGAACAGGAACCACAGCACCAGGCCCAGGACCGGCAGGCAGACGATGATGACGATCCAGATGGCCTTTTTCAGGTTTTCAGCGCCGCTCTGCGCGATGTTCAGGATCGCCCAGATATCGGCGACGAAGATCAGCAGGCCGAGCAGGCCGAAGCCGCCATTGCCAAGATTCATCATGTGAGCAGCCCCAGTTCCGTATGCGACGAGTTCATGCGGGGATTTTGTGGCATGGCGACGGCTGCGGCAATGCCGCCACCCGCCGGAGCGCGCCGCGCCGCCCGGGAACGGCGGCGGCCCGTCAAGCCTACATCGGCGCACCCATCAGGCGGCCGATCTCCCAGATGTCCTTTTCCGCGTCCTCGGCGATCATCAGTACCACGGCCTGATCGGGCTTCATGGCCGCGGCAGCCTGGCAGGTCCAGCCGAGGGCGTGAGCGGTTTCGATGGCGGGGGTGATGCCTTCGAAATAGTTGAGGTCGCGGATCGCCTTCTTGGCGGATTCCAGGGTGGCCTTGACGTACTCGACCCGGCCGGTTGCGCGCAGCCAGCGGTGTTCGCGCACCACGCTGGGGTATTCCATGCCTTCGAGGATCGACTGCGCCATCCTGTGCTTGTCCGGCGGGAGTTGCTGCCGGGCGGGATCGAGCGGAGCGGAGGCATCACCCTGCCCGGCCTCGCGCAGCGGCTCGACGCAGACCAGGCGGATCGCCTGCTCGGCCACCATGGGCGGGAACAGGCCCAGCGCATCGGCATTGTCGCCGCCGCGGGCCACCACCAGGTCCGGCGGCCGCCGCGCGGCAAGACGCACCTGGCGCAGGCATTCGCGGCCGATGGTGGAAGCGAACTCGCGGGCCATCGAGGGATAAGGTTCCGGCGCCGCATCGAGGCCGAAGATCATCATGGAATCCGCGGGATTGCGAGCCCAGTACTTGAGGGCGGCTTCACGCGCATCCTGCACTTCGCCGCTGCGCTCGTCCTGGGTCGGCAGGACTTCGGCGCCGCGCAGCCACATGCGGAACACGTTGGCGGCATGGCGGGCGCTCTTGTCGTCGTCCATGAACACCACCGCCTGCATGCCCAGCCGTGCGGCGATGGACGCGGTGACCGCGCCGCGCCGGCCGTCGACGGTGGAGGTGACCAGGGTCTTGCGGCCCAGCTTCTGCGCCAGCAGGGCCTGGCCGACGACGCTGATGATCAGCTGCGTGTCGCGCGGCGAGACGTCCTCGCGCTTGAGGTAGATCTGTGCGCCGCCCAGGCTGGCGGAGAGCCGGCGCGCATGCAGCAGGGAGGACGGACGCCGCGCCAGGTAGGTCAGCTCCATGTCGAGCATGGCCTGGAATTGCGTGTTGGCGCGCACCGATTCGAAGCCTTTGGCCAGCTCTTCGAAATGCCGGGTGAAGCGCACGTCATCGCCGAGGCGGCGCACCGGCGCCATGTTTTGCGCGGGAGCCGGCGCGAAGCCGGCGCCGACGAATTCGATACGGTCGCTGCCCTGGGTGGTGAACAGGGACTCTTCCGGCAGCAGCATGCGCCCCATGCTGGCGCACTTCTGCCACTCCGGGGAAGCGGCCTTGTTGGGGACCAGAGCGGCCAGTGCCTGAGCGGCCTGCAGGAAGAGCGCGGCGCGCTGGGTCTCGTAATAGAGCTCCAGCAGCTTGAGCCGCACCGCCAGGTTGTACGGCTGGGTCTTGAGCTGTTCGGTCAAGAGGCCTTCGAGCTGATCGTGAAACGAAAGCGGTTCTTTTCCAAAGATCGGCATTGCGGCTGGTCCTCACGGTTCGTGGAGACAACTATACCCCGGCGGGGCGGGCGCGCCATGGCACCCGCCGCCGCCGGGGCAGCCGCCCGTCCGACGCTCAACGCCGGGCGGACTTCGTTGCCGTGGTCTTGCGGGGAGCCTTCCGCTTCGGCGGCGCTTTCTTCGCGACCGCTTTCTTCACCCCCGTTTTCTTCGCTGCCGGCTTTTTTGCCGCCGGCTTCTTCGAGGCGGGTTTCGGCCTCGCGGTCGGCTTCTCCGACGCTTTCTTTACAGCCGCTTTGGTTGCTGCTTTTTTGGCCGGCGCCTTGCTGGTCGCAGCCTTCGGCACCGGGGGCGGCGCAGGCTTGACCACGGCCGGCGGCACGCCGCCGGCAAACAGGATGCGTTCCTGGTACTTGTTGGAGCCGGGCTGGTAGTAGGCCTCCCACCAGCGCGGAGCCGTCGCCGCCTGCCCTTGCAGGGTCACCGGGGCGGTGCTGGGGTGCTGCTTCTGCAGCATGCGGAAGTGGTAGTGGTCGACCAGGCGCACCGCTTCCACGGCATAGGCGGTGGCGATGCGGCGGTCATAGATGGCCAGCAGGTTGTCGCCGTTCTGCGACTCGCCGCCGGCGGCGAGGTTGGAGGAGCCGGTGAACACCACCGGGTTGTCGCCGTCGAAATCCACCACCACGAACTTGTTGTGGATGACCTGGCCCGCGCCGCCCGAGGATTCGGCCCGGAACGGTGCCGGCACCTGCCTGGACAGGTAGGCGAAGGTGGCAAACTCGCCGTGCTGAGCCGAGCCGGGCTTGAACAGGCTGATGCCGCTGTCGCTCTGGGTGATGCCGTAGCCGAAGACGTCGCCGCGGGTATTGAGGGTGGACAGGGCCTTGAGCACGTCGCCGCCGCCGTCCAGTTCCATCACGGCGAACATGACCGAGCGTTTGGCATTGGCGATGGCATTGCCGACCTCGGCCAGCGACACGGCGGAGTCGGCATGCGGGGCGAAGCTGACGTGGAATTTGGGCACGGCGGTGCTGGCCTGCACGCTGCCCTCGTACCAGCCCTTGGAAAGCTCGCTGGCCTTGAACGCCGTGGCGGCATTCTTGCCGGCCTTGGCGGCGTTGAACACGGTATCGAATACCTGCCCGTAGACGGCGGCGGTGACGGCGTCCTCGATCACCAGCACGTTGTTGGCCTGGACGTAGAGGCCGCGCACGGAGAAATTGGCCGAGCCGGTGAAGACCTTGAGCGGCTTGCCGGCGGCATTGCGCTGGATCAGGACCTTGTCGTGGGCGAAGCGGCTGAAGTGGCCCTTGAACACCGCGCCCGGCGCCAGCGCGGCCAGGGATTTGTAGACCAGCGGCTCGACCGCGCCGGCCTTGGTATGCAGCGGGGCGTCGTCGAGGAAGGCGCGCAGGCGCTGCTCGCGCGCCAGCTGCTGGAGGCCTCGGATGAAGTCGGGCTCGTCCAGGTCGTAGCCGAACAGGTCGACCCTGAGACTCTTGTCCTGCACGCATTCGTCGAGGAACTCGAACATCAAGCGGCGCGCGGAATAGCCCAGCCACTGGTACTGCGCCTCGAACGGCGCGGTGGCGTAGTCCATGGTCTTGGCGCCCGCCGGCCGGATGTCGGCGTTGTGGAATTTCTCGGCGTAGGCCTGTGAGGACAGGTAGCCTCGGGTGAAGCCGGCGCGGAAGTCGCTGTAGGCCTCGCGGAAGTCCTGCTTGAAGTCGACCGCCACGGTGGCCGAGGGGCCGGCGACCAGGGCGTTGCCGGCGCCGAACTGCATGGCGGTGACGCGGTACTGGAACTGGTCGACATTGTCGGTGGGCGGGAAGTCGACCCACTGGAATTTCTGGAACGGCGCTTCGCTGGAAGGTGTCCATTCCCGCGTTTCCGCCGTGGTGGCCTTCGATACACCGACGGTGAAGCTTATGCGGTTGAGCAGGAAGCTCCAGGCCCCGCCCTGCGGCTTCCGTTCGATGGCGAAGCCGGCGAAGCTCTGATCCGGCTGCGGCATGTCGAACGCCAGCAGCACCGAACCGTCGCTGACATAGGCCTTGATCGAGATGGTCATGACATCGCTCCCCTGGCTGTGTGGACCACCCGATCCTAGGCGCGTCAGGGGACAGTCAGATGACGACTGTTTCACAACCGGCGGGAGGGATGAGACGCCGGACACACTTTGCTTCGTATCAGCTCATGTCGGATCTTCCAGGCGCCACAGGCGGTCCGCTTCCCCTGTTGGAGCCGGCTTGGCGGGACGCGTGCGCCTGCTGCGCATATCGAGTCCAAACAGGGGCCGCAGCCAGGGCGTGCGGCGGATCAGGATCTCATGCAGCAGCGCACAGCCCAGTACGGCGGCGCCCAGCAGCAGCACGGGCTCCAATATCGCGCCCAGCCCAGGACGGCGGCGATGGCCAGCCAGCAGTAGGTCCAGCGCAGCCAGCGCAAGACGGCCACCGTCAGGGACCGGTCGGGGCCGACATCGAATGGCTGGAGGCCTCGGCTGCGCGACGGTACTCCGGTGCCGTGCAGCCGGCGCTACCGCGAGGCCCTGCGTATCCGCGCCGCCTGAGGCGCGTCCGGTGGTTTGAACTTCTCACCTGAGCGGGGTCCTAATCTGGAGAGGCCGCAGCCGGCAGAGCTTGGCGCGGGCATGCGGTCACCGTGGCGAAAATGGATTTTTCACCGCAGCGGACAGGCGGTACGCAAGGAGGCACGATATGGCAAAGCAGGCACGCAACAGCGTCGACGTGGCGCTCGAGGATTCCTTTCCCGCCAGCGATCCGCCGGCCTCGAACATGGGCCGCGAGCGGACGCCGGTGGCCCAGGCGGCATCCCGGCCGAAGCAGAAGAAGCAGCCGCGGCGCACCAGCGGCAGCACCGCCAAAAGCCGCGTCGAGCGCGCCGACGTGCGCGAGGACGTACGGGCCGGGGAACGGCAACTGGAAGGCCGTGCCATGCCCAGGGGGCGGCTGATGCTGTCCCCGCTGGCCTGGATGCGCTGGCTGCTGCGCCGCACGGTGCGGCCGGCGGAGCGGCAATTCTGAATCCGCGGCACCCCAATCTCATTAAAACCTCTAAAAACCGCGGTACCCAGCCATGGAGGGCTGAATCAATGGCCAGGAAACTGGAAGGCAGGACTATTGCCATACTGGCGACCGACGGTTTCGAGCAATCGGAACTGCTGGAGCCGAAGAAGGCCCTGGAAGGGGAAGGCGCCAGGACCGAGATCGTTTCGCTGGAGAGCGGCACCATCCGCGGCTGGCTGCTGAAGAACTGGGGCCAGGACGTGCCGGTGGACGTGACCATCAAGACCGCCCGGGCCGAACAATACGATGCCCTGGTGCTGCCGGGCGGGACCATGAACCCCGACCGCTTGCGGCAAGAGCCCAGGGCGGTGGAATTCGTACGCGCCTTCTTCGACAGCGAAAAACCGGTCGCCGCCATCTGCCATGGCCCCTGGATGCTGGTCGAGGCGGGGGTATTGGACGGAACCCGCCTGACCTCTTGGCCCTCGCTGCGCACCGACATCCGCAATGCCGGCGGCGAATGGGTGAACGAGGAAGTCGTCTCCGACAGGAAACTGGTCACCAGCCGCAAGCCGGATGACCTGCCGGCCTTCAACCGCCGCATGATCGAGATGTTTGCACAGCAGAGTGCGCGCAAGCGGGTGAAGATCGGGGCTACCGATATTTCATGAAGCCCTGCAACAGGCCCCGTACGGGGCCTGTTGCAGGGCGGCAATCGATTCGGAACCGGCTGCTCAGGGGGCGACTCAGGCCTTGCGCGCGGGTTCCCGCTCCGCGGTAGCCGAAGGAATGTGATCGATCAGGTTCTCGATCACCAGCCGGCGGTAGAGCACCGCATAACGCACCGGCACCCGCGACAACTGCGCCATGACGCGATCCTTTTCCACATCGGTCGCCGCCTTGATGGTGAGGAAGTCGCAACCCCCGCGCGCCAGTTCCAGTTGCTTGCTGCGAACGTGGCCGCTGCTGCCGAGGGCGGAGAGCAGATTGCCGGATTCCAGATCCGCCGCGGCGGCGCGGGCCATTTCGGCCGCGGCCTGCACCGCGCAGTCCTCCGGCGGCAGGCCGCTGTCGACCAATTGCTTCTGCAGGCGCAGGGCGGTCTGGTGATCCGGCACGCCGACGACGATGTAGCCGGTGGGATAGAAAATGCCCCCTTCGACGGCGTCGTGCGCCGCATCGACCTGCTCCGCTGCTTCCGGCTTTTCCTTGCTCACGGCAACACCTCCATGTGTGGCCTTGGGACCATTGTTTGGACGCCGGGCGCCACCACCTGGTTCCGTCCTGGCGCATACTGCGGCCCTGAGTCCGGCCATGAGCCCAGCTATGAGCGACCCAGCAGCGCCGCCTGCCGCGATGCCCGCCCTGTTTATCGGGCACGGCTCTCCGATGAACGCCATCGAGGACAACGCATTCAGCCGGGAATGGGCGAATCTGGCGCGGCACTGGCCGCGGCCGCGCGCGATCCTGTGTATTTCCGCGCACTGGGAAACGCGGGGGATCCACGTCTCCGCCGCGGCGCAGCCGGAGACGATCCACGATTTCCACGGCTTTCCCAAGCCGCTGTTCGACGTGCGCTACCCCGCTCCCGGCAGCCCGGCGCTGGCGCAGCGCGTGGCCGAGCTGCTCGGCGTGGCGCCCGGCTCGCATCGCGTCCACCTCGATCCGGCCCGTGGGCTCGACCATGGCGCCTGGAGCGTGCTGCGCGTCATCTATCCGAAGGCCGATATCCCGGTGGTGCAGTTCAGCCTCGATAGCGCCCAGCCCGGCGCCTGGCATTACGCCCTGGGACGGAGGCTGGCGGCCCTGCGCGACGAGGGGGTGCTGATCGTCGGCAGCGGCAACATCATCCACAACCTGCGGCTGTTCAGCTTCCACGAGCGCGAAGTGCCGGACTGGGCGCGGCGTTTCCATGGCCTGAGCAGGCGCCTGATCGAGAACAGCGATCACGCGGCCCTGAGCGACTATCCGGCGCTGGGCGGCGATGCCCGCTACGCCATTCCGACACCCGAACACTACCTGCCCCTGCTCTATGTGCTGGCGGCGCAGCGGCCCGGCGAGCGGCCGGCCTTCTTCAACGACGTGGTCATCAGCGCCCTGTCGATGACCTCCTTCGTGATCGGCGCCGGCGCGGGCTGAAAGCGGCGCTCCGGCCGGCTGGCGGACTGGCCGACGAGTGGAAAAAACATGCTTCCGGCCGGCCATGGCTGACGTATGATTGGCGGCGAAAAATGCATGGCGGCGGGCGGCGTCGCAGAATGCCGTCCGCATCACAAGGGGGAGTTTTTTGATTTGGCAATTGCTGTTGCGGCCGCTCTACCAGCTCTACGGCGCCTTCCTGTTGAAACAGGTGCTGCATGGGCAGATTCCCAAGCACGTCGGCCTGATTCTCGACGGCAACCGCCGCTACGGCCGCCTGCAGGGCCTGAAGGACACCCAGGCGGCTTACAGCGCCGGCGCGGCCAAGCTGGACGAGTTGCTCGACTGGTGCGTCGACCTGGGCATCACCGCCATCACCCTGTGGGTGTTTTCCGCCGACAATTTTTCCCGCCCCGCCGAAGAACTGAATGGCCTGATGGCGGTGACCGAGGCCAAGCTCAAATCCCTGATCGCCGATCCGCGCATCCATGAACGCCGGGTGCGGGTACGGGCCGTGGGCCGCGTCGACCTGCTGCCGCCGAGCACGGTGGCCGCCGTGCGCGCGGCGGAGGCGGCGACCAAGGATTACAGCGACGTCGAACTGACCTTCGCCGCCGCCTACGGCGGCCGCGAAGAAATCACCGACGCGGTGAAGGCGCTGATGCGCAAGGAACTGGTCTGCGGCAAGTCCCCGGAAGAGATCGTCGAATCGATCACGCCGGAGGCGATCGGCCGCTACCTGTATTCGCCGCACCTGCCGGAGCCCGACCTGATCATCCGCACCAGCGGCGAGATCCGCCTGTCCGGCTTCATGCTGTGGCAGAGCGTGTACAGCGAGTTCTATTTCACCGACATCTTCTGGCCGGCCTTCCGCCGCATCGATTTCCTGCGCGCGGTACGCGCCTTCCAGCAGCGCGAGCGCCGCTTCGGGCGCTGAGTACCCCGCCCCCTACGCGGCCGCCAGCTCCGCCTTGACCAGCTGGCCCAGGCGCATCAGGGCGCGTTCGATCCCGGGGGTCCACATGCGTCCGCAGTTGAGGCGCAGGTAGTTGCCGTAGCGGCCGCTGGCGGAGAACAGGGGGCCCGGGGCGAAGTTGACGCCTTCGACGATGGCTTTCTCGAACAGGGCCAGGGTGTCGATCTTCCCCGGCAGCTCCAGCCAGATGACAAAACCGCCCGCCGGCTGGGTGATTCGCGTCCCCGCCGGAAAATATTCACTCACCGCGGCGGCCATGCGCGCCACCTGCGCGGCATAGCCGCGGCGCAGCTTGAGCATGTGCCGCTCGTAACCGCCGGTACGCAGCATCTCCGCCAGGGCCTCCTGCAGGATCGCCGGGGTGGCGCCGGAGAGGGCGAACTTGCGCAGGCGGATGTCCTCGGCGTAGCGCCCGCCGAAAATCCAGCCGACGCGCGCGCCGGGCGCCAGGGTCTTGGTGAAGGAAGAGCAGAGCATGACATTGCCGCTGCGGTCGAAGGCCTTGGCCGAGAGCGGCCGCGGACCGTTGTGCTGCAGGTCGGCGTAGACATCGTCCTCGATCAGGGCGATGCCGTGCTGCTCGCAGAGCGCGACCAGGCGGCGCTTCTCCCCCTCCGGCATGGTCGCGCCCATCGGGTTGCTGAAGTTGGGGCTGACCAGGCAGGCCTTGACCGAGCGCCCGGCGCGCGACACCAGGGCGTTCTGCAAAGCGTCGACCGAGAGGCCGTCGCGCGGATGGGTGGCGATCTCCAGCGCCTTGAGGCCGCGCTTTTCGATGATCTGCAGGAAGCCGTAATAGCAGGGCGATTCGATGGCGATGGTGTCGCCGGGAGCGGCCACCGCGTTCAGGGCCAGGTTGAGGGCCTCGGTGCAGCCGTTGGTGATGACCACCTCGTCCTGCGCCACCACGCAGCCGAGCGCGGCGTAGTGCCGCGCCACCTGGTGGCGCAGGGTATCCAGGCCGGCATAGTAGGGGCAGCAGGTGACCAGCAGCTCCGGGTGGCGCCGCACGGTGGAGGCGATGATGCGCTGCAGGCGCCGCACCGGGAACCAGGCCGGATCCGGCGCCGCGGTGCCGAGCGGGGCGATATCCGGATTCAGCGCGGCGTCGATCATGCGCACCATCAGGTTGTCGACGCCGACGGTCTTGGCGGCGGCGGGCGGCCGCGTCATCGCCGGCTCCTCGCTCTGCGCGCCGCGGGCCCTGACGAAATAACCGGACTGCGGCCGCGCCTCGACCAGCCCGCGGGTCTCCAGCGAGCGCAGCGCGGCGATGGCGGTGGTGGCGCTGACCTTCTTCTGCCGCGACAGGCGGCGCACCGAGGGCAGGCGTTCGCCCGGGCGCAACTGGCCGTTGCCGATGAGCAGGCACAGTTCGTCGGCGAGGCGGGTGTAGATCGGCGCGGCGGCGGACGTGTATTCGAATTCGCTCATGCTCGGCTTCCAGATTCAACGGCAGGCAACGATGGAACAGCGAGGGGCTGCGGACCATCCGCCGCAGGCACCTCGCAGCCCAGGCACAGTTGGCCCACCCAGCGGTCAGCACAGTTACGGCATCCAAAAACTGTACTGCATACAATTCATTTTACTTGTATCTGTTATCGCCGTCACCCCGCCGCTATCTTGGCGCGGCGCGAATCGAGCCGCGCTGACCAAGTAAGGTGACACCCGTGGAAAGCCTGAGCCTGCTGCTCGCCCCGCTGGCGCTGTTCATGTTCGTCTCTTCGATCACGCCCGGGCCCAACAACCTGATGCTGCTCGCTTCGGGCATCCGCTTCGGCTTCAACCGCACGGTGCCGCACATGCTCGGCATCACCGGCGGCATGGTGTTGCTGCTCCTCGTCGCCTATGCCGGGGTGGGCGCCCTGCTGCTGGCCTCGCCCGGCCTGGGCAAGCTGATGACCGTGGCCTGCTGCGCCTACCTGCTGTGGCTGGCGATGCGCCTGCTGAGGGACGAAGAGCCCGACGCCGCGGGCAGTCCCGAAGCGCAGGCGCGGCCGATGCGCGCCTACGAGGCGGCGCTGTTCCAGTTCGTCAATCCCAAGGCCTGGGCAATGGCGGTGGCGGCCTGCACCATCGCCGAGAAGTTTCCATTGCCGGTGGCGGCGCGGCTGTCGCTGATGGTGCTGATCAGCGCGGCGATCAACCTGCCCTGCGTGTCGGTGTGGGCACTCTTCGGCAAGTCCATGCGCCGGCAGCTGCGTGCGCCCGGGGTGCGGCAGGCCTTCAACATCGCGATGGCGGCCCTGGTGGTGGTCACGGCGCTGTGGATGCTGCTGCCTGTGATGGACGGGCTCACCGGCGGCATCGATCCGGCGCAAGAACTGGCCTACAGCCTGGGACGGTAAAAGTCCCGGCTCCAGCCTCCAGGGTAAAGCTCTCTCACCGATTCACGATCGGGCAGCCATTCCCGGTTATCCTTGGGCGGGATTCAGGGAGAGCGTGCCATGACTCGACTCAGGCTGGCGGACTCCGCCACGGTTCGCGAAGGCGAAGTACAGGCGGTGCAGGCGGATGGGACCTCGTTGATTCTCAGCCGCATCGGCGGCAAGGTCTGCGCGGTGGAGAACAAATGCCCGCACTTCGGCCTGCCGCTGGCGCGGGGCAAGGTGGTGGACGGCACCATCCGCTGTCCCTGGCACGGCTCGCGCTTCGACCTGTGCAGCGGCAAGAACCTGGACTGGGTCAACTCCGTCGCCGGCCTGCCCCTGCCGCAGTGGAGCCGCAGCCTGGTGGCGATGGGCAAGCAGCCGGCGCCGCTGCGCCGTTTCGAGGTGAGCGAGGAAAACGGCACGGTATTCCTGTTGTCCAAGAGTTGAAGCGCGGCGCCTGCAGTTTCAGGGAAGATCACGATGAGAGCGGAGCATGCAAAACCGGTGGTGGGCCTGGCCCTGGGCAGCGGCTCGGCGCGCGGCTGGTCGCATATCGGCGTGATCCAGGAGCTGGAGGCGATGGGTATCCGGCCGCAGGTGATCGCCGGCACCTCCATCGGCGCGCTGGTCGGGGCCGTGTACGTGTCCGGCCAGTTGCAGGACTTCACCGACTGGGTCACCAAGCTGAGCGTGCGGGACGTGGTGAAGCTGATGGATTTCACCTTCTCCGGCGGCTTCGTCAAGGGCGAGCGCCTGTTCGGTTATTTCCACGAGCACCATCCCAATCCGAACATCGAGGAGCTGGAGCAGCGCTATGTCAGCGTCTCCACCGAGATGAAGACCGGCCGCGAGATCTGGATCACCAAGGGCCCGGTGCTGCAGGCGGCGCGCGCCTCCTGCGCCATCCCGGGGCTGTTCACGCCGGTGAAGCTCAACGATCAGTGGATGCTCGACGGCGGCCTGGTCAACCCGGTGCCGGTGTCCGCGGCGCGGGCGCTCGGCGCCGACGTGGTGATCGCGGTCAATCTCAACGCGCAGCTGGTCGGCCTGCATCTCTCCGCGGCCGGCCGCCAGGAGGCGGAACGCGAAGCGGACAGCGCGGAACTGGCGACGGATGCGACGGTCAAGACCAAGGGCTTCTGGCACCGCGTCATCGGCTACCTGGAAAGCGGCGATCCGGAAAAGCCCGGCTTCTTCGATGTGGTCGCCTCCAGCGTCAACATCCTGCAGGACCGCCTGACCCGCAGCCGCATGGCGGGCGACCCGCCGGAGCTGACCCTGCTGCCGCGCCTGGAAGATTTCGCCCTGATGGATTTCCACCGCGCCGGCGAGGCCGTTACCGAGGGCCGGCGCATCGTGCAGCAGCACGAGAAGGAAATCCGCGCCTGGGCCCAGGCGAAGATCTGAGCGCGCCGCACCGAGACAGGCAACAGCGCCATCGCGTGTCGCCGGTTGGCCGCCGGCGTCGGAAAATTCCTAAGCCCTGCCCTTGTTCACTTCAAGCTGGAGCCGTGGCTCAGCGCGGACCTTCATGATGCTGTTGCTGCGGTTGCTGCTGTTGCGGACGCGCCTCGGCATGCGGCTGCTGCATCTGAGGACGCGGCTGCTGCATCTGGACGTGCGGCTGCTGCTGTTGCATTTGCGGCCGCGGCGGCTGGTACTGCTGACGCTGCTGCATCTGCGGCGCGGCCTGGAAATGCGGCTGCTGTTGCTGCGGACGCGGTTGCTGCGCCTGTTGCTGGGGGCGCGGCTGGGAATGCTGTTGCGGTTGGAACTGGGCGCCGGCGGCCGGCTGGCGATATTGCGGCGCGGCCCCCTGGCGCACCTGCGGCGCGATCATGGTGTGCTGGCCTTGCGGCGCCTGCTGATGCTGCACATAGGCCGGCGCGGATTGATGCTGCGGCTGCTGTGAGGGCTGCGGCCGCGCCGGCTGGCCGGGCTGGTTACGTCCGAACTGGTTCTGTCCGCCGGCCCGGTTCTGCCCCGAGGGATTCTGACCGCGGTTTTGTCCGGGCTGATTCTGTGCCCGGTTCTGATTGGCTTGGTTGCCGTTGAAAGGCGCCGCGGTGCCGCGCGACACCACGCCCTGGCCGTGGAAGTCACCCGGCCTGGCGGTGGCGAACACACCCGGATGACCATTATTCGCCGAGGCCAGCTGCGAGCGATCGCCGCGGGCCGCCTGCTCATGCTGCCGCTGATTGGCGGTGAACTGGATGTGGTGATCACGGGCGGCGGCGCGCTCCTGCTGGCTGGGCCGCGCGGAGGTGCCGCCGTTGCCGCCGTTGTAGCTGACGCGGTTCACCGTGATGTTGTTGATCACGGTCCTGTTGTAGGTGTTGTGGATGTTGGTGATGTTGACGTTGTTGACGCTGCGGTTGTAGTTGAAGCGGCCATGGTTCCAGTAGCCGCCCTGGTAGCCCGAACCGCCGTAACCGTAGCCGTAGTCGACGCCGCCGTAGAAGCCGACGTGGGGGCCCCAGTAGCCCACATGCCAGACATAGACGTTGTCGGCCCAGCCCCAGTAGCCCGGCGTCCACAGGTAACCGGGCTGGGGCGCCAGCACCCAGGTACCCGGCACCCAGAAATAGCCTTCGTCGCCATAAGCCCAGTAGCCCGGCGTCCAGATATAGCCGTCGGCAGGACACGGCGGCTGTTCGTATACCGGCAGCGCCGGGGGCGCGATGTTGATGGAGACGAATACGCCGGCAAAGGCCGACAACGGCGCTGCCGACAGCGCCAGCGCGAGCAACAGGGAGCGGATGTGTCTGTGCATGGCGAATACCTTTTCCAAATCCGGCCGCGATGATCGCGCTGGACAAGCCCGGCCGCAAAGAAAACGTGAGTACCATCCATGGCCGTGAGCCAGAGATTAGGATTGCTTAACTGAACCGGGCATGAATGCGACCAATGTCGATGGCAAGTCGACTCCGCACAAGAAGCGGGCGAAGAAAAATCAGCCGCAGCCGAAACCGGCGGACAACGACGCAAGACCGAATACGATTTCGCCCTTGTCCACACCTTCGCCGCAGTAAGAGGGCGCTCGGCTTATTACCGCCGTATCCTGCATGAGCAGACATCATCCGGCGGCATCGCTTGATCGAGCGACGCCGCCGGTTGCTTGCCGCATGCAGTAATCAGGCGGCGATGCTCTTCGCCGCTTCCGCCTTGAGGCCGACGGCCAGGCGCCCCATTGCCGCCTGCAACTCGGCGGAACTGGCGATGGCGCCGCCATGTTCGAGGACCTGGGCCAGGGCCAGCTTGCTGATGGCACTGTTGAAAACCTGGGGATCGCCGGGACCGCCCGGCACATGGATGATGCGTCCGTCCGGCGTGATTTCGATGCCGGGACCGTCGTTGACGATACCGGACAGGATGCGCACCGAGGCCTGGAAACGGCTGAGGTCCAGCTTGAGATTCGGCATGATGATTCCTCCTTTGTCGCGCGAGCTTGCGCATCATCAATCTGCGCTCATGCGCGCAAGCGTTTCAGGAACCACGTCACGCCGCTGCAGCCGTTGGGCCCGCAACTGTGAACTGGCGCAATCAACCGGCGTTTATCGGTTCGGCCGATAGACCGACAGGGCATTGCCGAACAGCGGGCCGGTCTGGCTGACACCGACCACGCCCTTTTCCGTCACCACCAGGTCGGTGGGCTCGAACAGGGGCGGACGGCCGACTTTCACCGACGAGGGCAGCTGGAAGCTCAGCGACGCGGTGCGCGACACGATCTTGCCGTCGGCGCCGACGAGGGCGATGGCCCCTTCGCTGTACAGCGCCAGCAGCAGATCGTCCCCGGCCACGCTGACATCGTCGGGCAGGCTGGCGAGGATGGTCGTCAGCACCTGCGGCGTGCCGGCGGAACCGTCCGGCAGGATCTCGACGCTGCGGATCTCGCCGAGGGACGGCGGCAGGATCGACGTGTCGGTGAAATAGAGCGTGCGGTCACGGCGGCTCAGGCCGTTGGGAAGGCCGACACCCTTGCTGAGCCAGGTGAGTTGCCGCGTCACCTTCATCGGATCGGCGGCGTCGAATTGCAACCGCACGATCTTCGGACTGGGCAAATGCGAAGTGGAGATCGGGCCATCGGCGATGTAGAGCTCACCGTCCGGCCCGCTGGTCATGCCATTGGGCGCGGCCATGCCGGCAAGGCTGTAGATGGCTTGCAGCTTGGGCGCGGCATCGCTCAGGTTTGCGGCATACAGGCGCAGGTCGAAGCAGGCGGCATAGAGCACGTCGCCGCGCTGCGCCAGACCAGTGAAATTGCAGTTGCCGTCGTACAGGGGCGCGGCATGGAATCCCGCCGCATCCTTGCTCACTTCATAGACGTTGCTGCCGCCGCTGACGAAGAGGCGGCCCTGCGAAGTGAACAGGGTGTTCTCCGCGTTGGGAATCTCAAGCAGCCTGGTCTTGGTCCCGCAAGCGGAGGAAACGCAAAGCGTGGAGGGATCGACTGTCGCCGCGGCCGGGTCAGCGCTGTCGCTGTCGCTTCCGCTACAGGCCGCCAGCCAGGACATCGATGCCAGCACTGCGCCTGCGGCGAGGCCGCGAATCGAGCGGATCATGCTTCCCCCTGTGCACACTGACGCGTCAGGTCTGTCGCGCCAGTTCAACTCCAGTATATCCAAGGGCCAGGCCGTCGCCTGCGCCTGCGCCATGCGAAGGAAAGGCTTGCACACCGCCGCCAGCACTCCGACAATGCATTTTCCCCCAACGCCGCCGCCATCCCCATGCGGCGCGAAACCATTCATGAGGAAGACCATGCAGGCACACGGCTTTGTGCGCAAGTTGAATATCTTGCTGATCGGCATCACTCCGCTCGCCCTGGCGGCTTGCGGCGGTGGTGGCTCCGATTTCAACGTCGGCGGCGGCAGCAGCGGCGGCAGCTCCAACGCGGTACTGGCCGGAACCTTCAGCAAGAGCGGCGCCAGCACGCGCCCGGTTCCGGCAGTCACCAACGGCGACAGCATCTTCGGGGCGGTGGACAGTGTCGGCAACGGTTTCTTCGCTGACTTGAACAGCAACGGACCAGCCATTTTCGGCTTTGCATCCGCCTCCAACAACGGCGCGCTTTCCGGCTTCTTTGCCGCTTATGCGGCCAACGGCAGCAATCTCGGCAGCGGCCTCACGCTGCAGCAAGGCACGATCACCGGGACTGTCGCCATCGCCCAGTCTGGCGCGACACAGGCCAGCGCAACGTTCGCCAATACCAGCAGCGGCTTTTCCAATTCGGCTTCGATCGTGCTGGACAAGCCGGCGCTGACGCAGGTGCCATTCGTCACTTCCGCCGGAAACTACACGGCAAGCACCGGCACCGCTGCGATCGCCAGCAGCGCGATCTCGACATCCGCCACGGCGGTCTATCACGTAACGCTGGGCAGCAACAACACCGTGAGCCTGACCACCGATGGCGGGTGCGTCTTCGGTGGGGGCACGGCGGCACTGGACGCCACCTTCAACATCTACACCCTGAGCGTTCCGCTGCTGTCCTGCGGCGGGACCCCGCTGGCGACGGCGCTCACGCTCAACGGGCTTGCGGTCTACCTGCCCAAGGGCGGTAAATCGCCCCTGGACGGCAGCGCGCTGGCAGCCGACACCCTGATGCTCGAACTGGATGATTCGGCAACCAGCGGCACGCCGAAGTACGCTCTGGCCCTGCTGGGCTCCAGACAACCCTGAACGACGCTCAGTCGAATCGCACACGGCGATCGACGATCTGCCAGCGTGGTACCCGCCCCGGGGCCGCGGCTGGCGCAGGGTTTGCTTCCGCCCGCCGCTTCACCGCGTGCAGGATTCGCTCCTGCTCCAGGCGCTGCTGCGGATCCATGCCGACGCCGTCCATCCAGGCCTTGCCCTCGGCCGTAAGGGAGACCGAGGGGCTCTTGTGGTCCGGGTCGAGGGCCAGGCTGCCGTCCTCGAGCATTTCGTTGAGGCCGGTGGAAAGATCGTCGCCGCGCAGACCCATCTGGCTCCAGGCCACCATCAGCACGGTCAGCAGTACCGGCGCACCGACCTGGTCGGCGCGGCATTGGCGGATCAGCTGGAGAATCGCCGTCTTGCGGGTCAACGCGGTGATTGCGGGGGCCATGACATATCTCTGCTGCGTGGGGATGGAGCCTACTATAAACGCCGGGGCGCCCTGCCCGACAGCCGCTCACCGGGCGCGGGCAGCAACTTCGATCCGGTACCGCAATGGAAGTGTGAACTGGGTCGCCGCACCATTGGCGCGGTACCGGCATAGTATGGCGTTTATGCGGGAGGGCGCATGGAAAGACAGGCAAGGGCGCTGCTGCTGCTCGAACAGGAAGAAACCGAGGCGGGAATCCGTGAATTGCGCTCAGCGCTGCAGCACGCGGGCCGGATACTCGTCGCACTCGGCAATGCGCTGGCGGCATCGCCGGAAAGCACCACATTCGCCAATGCGCCGCCGCCGCTGGGGCACATGCCGCTGCAACTGATGCATTCCAAGGCGTTCGACTGGAACTCAATCCCGGATCGCGCGGTGGTGGCGCAGAAGATCCAGGACTTGCGCGAGCTGCACGAGAAGCTCGCCGACATCCAGCGGAAGCTGAAAGCCTAGGACTATAAACACCGAATTGGCCGCACCGCTAAACTGGGGCACCCCTGTTCCGGAAACGGCATCCAGCGCATGTTGCCCCGCGCCTTCTACGATCGCGACCCCGTCGAGGTGGCGCGCGAGCTGCTGGGCAAGCACCTGGTGCTGCGCGTCGACGGCATGGAGCGGGTGGGCCGGATCGTGGAAACGGAGGCCTACCTGGGGCCGCATGATCTGGCGGCGCATTCCGCGCGCGGGCGCACGGCGCGCACCGAGGTGATGTTCGGGCCGCCGGGCCATGCCTATGTGTACCTGATCTACGGCATGCACAACTGCATGAACGTGGTGACGCAGGCGGAAGGCCTGGCCTCGGCGGTACTGCTGCGGGCGCTGGAGCCGGTGCGCAACCTCGATCCGCATACGCGCGGGCCAGGCCTGCTGTGCAAGGCCATGGGCATCGACCGGAGCCTCACCGGCCACGACCTGCTCAACGCGGACTTCCACATCACGAAGCCGGAAGCGGCGGAGCGTATCGTCATCGTGCGGCGGCCGCGCATCGGGGTGGACTACGCCGGTCATTGGGCCAAACGGTTGTTGCGCTTCTATATCCGCGGCAACACCTGGATTTCCCGCCCGTAGAGGGCTTTTTCCAGCTTTTTCCGGCCTTTTGCGCCGCTTTACGCTTGTTAACGCATAGTTCGGCCGGGGTTCAGAAGACGTTCAGTCGCGCCGCGTAGGGTGGATGGCGTATCCCCGATATGGAGAAGCACCATGCGTAACCTGATCCGCGCCCTGATTCTCGGCACCGCCATCCTCGCCGCCGGCTGCGTCGTCGTGCCGGTAGGCCCCGGCTATTACCACCATTGCTACCACTGCCGCTAACGGAATTGCCGTTGAGACGGTTATACGCTAGATCCGCTGGCAGAAACCGTAGACGCTGGCGCTATGCTCGGCCTGCTGCCGCTGCGGCAGCGACAGGTCGCAACGCAGGCTGAGCTGCGCCGGCGGGTAGTCGAGCTGGGCCATGCTGAAGCCGACATAGGTATGGCCCTGGTAGGCGATGCAGAGGGTCCAGCTGGCGTAACGCGGATTGGGGTAGACCCACTCCGGCTGACGCGTTTCCTCCAGCTTGAAGACGCCGCGGCTGGGCGCCTGGGCATCCTTCGGAACTTCGCCGCAACGACCGGCATCCTCATCCCGCGCGATGAAGACCTGCGCATCGGATACGGGACGGCCGCGGTTGACCAGGTGTCCCTGGATCTCCGGGCTGAGCCGGGCCATGGTGGCGTAGCAGCCGCCGAGGCCTGCGCTCAGGGCCAACAGGCCGGCCGTCACGGAATAGCGGATGATTCGATTCATGGTTCCGGCGGCGCGATTCGATTGGTCGGGCCTATCCTAACCCGGCGCCTGCGGCGGAACGTAGTCCAGTCGCCCCTCCGGCCCGATCAGGCCCGCCCCCCCCGGGGGGGCCCATCCCGCGAACGGACCGGCTCGTCACAGCAAGCCGCCGGTTCGTCCCAAGCTGCTCGCCGGAGTGGGCGCGCTTGCCTAACGTGGACCACGTCCACGACACCGGCCAGACCAAGGCACTCATGAAACAGCGCATTTCAGCCCTGTCGCTCCTCGTAGCGTGCGGCTCCTTCGGCGTGGCAGCAGACTGCGCCGCGCAGATGCGGCAGGACTGCGACAAATCACCGGCCTTCACCATCGTCGGCGCGCATGTGTTCGACGGCGAGCGCTGGCTGCCGCCGGGAACCCAGGTGCGGGTACAGCATGGGCTGGTGCTGGCGGTCGGCCCCGACGTCGGCCTGGCGCGCGGCGGCACCATCATCGACGGCACCGGCAAGACGCTGCTGCCGGAACAGGTCGAAGCGGAAAGCGCCGGTGCGGCACAAACGGCTTCGCTGGCGGAAAAGGTACAGAGCGGGCATGGCGCCATCGTCACCGGCGCCCACGCCGACTTGCGCCTGGTGGACGGCGCCAGCGGCGAAGACTGGAGCGCGCTCGGCGCCATCAGCGCGCGCTGGAAGAACGGCATCCTGATCGGCCATCACAGCGCGGCGAAGAAAATCTAGCGGCGCCGCATACCTTGCAGGCCTGGGGCCGGGAACCCAGCCCAAGTCCCAGAAACTAAGCGGAAGGACAGACCGCGCCGCCGCCGTTTCGCGCGGCTTCGAGCACGGCCGCGATGCGGTCGGCCAGGTCCGCCACCGCCCGCTGGTGCCCTTCAACCAGGGCCTCGTATCCCGGCTGCACCGTTTCCGAGACGCTGCTGCCGCAGGCCGCGGCGATGGTGTTGTCGCCGGCGCGGCGCAGGGTCCACAGCGCGTCGATGCGGGCATACGCACCCAGCGCCGATTCGAAGCGCTGCACCTTGACCGTGATGCGCCAGGTCTCCAGGCCCTGCCCCTTGGGGGCGATGGCATTGGCCAGGCCGTAGACGTCGTGGGCGCCGAGGCGGCGGCCGAGTTCGGTGGACAGGGCTTCGCGCATTTCGTCGCCGAGCGGCGCCTGCCAGCGCCGCGTATCCACCGGCACCAGCTCACCGGTACCGGTGCGCACCACCATCTGCTGCGAGGCGACCTGCGGCGGCAGATCGACCGGCTGCACTTCGATCTGGAATGGCGCCGTGGCGGGCACCTGCGTCGCGGGCGGCGGCACCAGGGTGTAGAACCGCGTCGGCGTGGTGCCGCAGGCGCCCAGCGCCAGGGCCAGTGCGGCTGCGAGCGCGACAGAGAAGGCTTGTCTGATCATGGTCATTTTACTTCTTGCCTGAATCGCTGGCCGGTTCCTGCTCGTTGGTCTTGCCGCGGATCAGCGATTCCGGATGTTGTTCCAGATAGTCCGCCAGGGCGCGGAACGAGGCGGCGGCGCGGCTCACTTCATCGAGCGTGCGGCGCGCATCCTGCTGCAGCGGCGCATCCGGCGAGGCCATGCTCTGGTCCAGCGACTGCATCGCGTGCTGGGCGTCGCGCAAGGCCGCTTTGGCTTCGGGCGCGACTTCCTTGTCGAGTTGGGCCAGCAGGCTGTCGGCGCTCTTCAGCGTGGTGTTGAGATTCTTGCCGATGTCGCCGAAGGGAATCTCGTCGATCTTCTTGACGATGCTCTGCAGCTGTTCCTGCAATTGTTCCATGCTGCCAGGGGCGGTCGGGATGACCAGCGGCTTGGCCTGCTCGTCGAAGTGCACCGCTCGCGGATTCTTGACGAAGTCGAAAGCGATGAACAGCTGGCCGGTGATCAGGTTGCCGGAGCGCAGCTGGGCCCGCAGGCCGCGCGCGACCATGCGTCCCCACATCTGGCTGGCGGTGATCTGGGTGGTCGTTTCCAGGGCGCGCATGCTCTTCATCGCCGCGCCGAGGCGGTCGGGATAGACGTCGGCCTTGACGTCGGTGAAGAACCTCTTTTTCTCGGGATCGAATTGCAGCTCGATCGACTTCACGCCGCCGAAGTTGACGCCGTGGAAATCCACCGGCGCGCCGGCGGAGAGGCCGCGCACCGATTGCTCGAAGTGCATCAGCACTTCGACCGCGGGACCGTCCGGCGGCGCCAGGGCGGCGCCCTGGTCGGCGAACAGATGGAAATCGGCCTTGTCGACGGCCGGTGCACCCAGGTCCTGGTCGTTGAAGGGTTGGAAGGCGACGCCCCCGGCGACGACCGTTGCCAGCGACTGTGTATTCACCTTGAGTCCGCTGGCGCTGAGCGACAGATCGACGCCGCTGGCATTCCAGAAGCGGGTGTTCTCGGTGACCAGCCGGTCGTACGGCGCATCGACGAATACCTGGACCGTGACGTGTTTGCCGTCTTCATCGAGGTCGGTTTCCACCACCCTGCCCACCGGCATGCGGTGGTAGTACAGGGGGGAGCCGATGGCCAGCGAGCCGGCGTCCTCGGTGTGCAGCATGAACAGCTTGCCCTTCATGTCGTGGGTGACGGCCGGCGGCTTCTCCAGGCCGGTATAGTCCTTCTTGTCTTCCCCGGACGAACCGATGTCGACGCCGATATAGGCGCCGGACACCAAGGTGTCGATGCCGGAAACGCCGTTGATGCCGATGCGCGGCCGCTCCACCCAGAAGCGCGAATCCTCCACCGCCAGGCTGGAAGCGTCCTTGTTGAGGTCGACGATCACCACGACGTGGCTGTGGTCCTTGCTCAGGGTGATGCGCTTGACCTTGCCCACCACCACGTTCTTGTAGCGCACCTCGGTCTTGCCCGCCTCCAGCCCCTCGGCGGTCTCGAAGGTGATGTTGACGGTCGGGCCCGCCTGCATATAGGTCCGCACCACCAGCACCAGGCCGGCAATGGCGGCCACGATCGGCACCAGCCAGATCAGCGAGAAGCTCCAGCGGTGCTGGCGCCTTACCTCCGGCTCGGGCAGCTCGTCTCGATCGTATTCGGTCATGGCTGGACGTTCATTCCCGGGTTGGACGGCGGATTCATGCGCCGGTTCCTTCAGCGGCCCGTGGCCGCGTCCTGGCGGATGATCGCACGTCCCAGATCATGCGTGGGTCGAAGCTCATCGAGGCCAGCATGGTGAGCACCACTACCGCGCAGAAGGCGACGATGCCGGGGCCGGCCTTCACTTCGGCGAGGATGCCGAAACGCACCAGGGACAGCAGCAGCGCCACCACGAAGACGTCCAGCATCGACCAGCGGCCGATGAATTCGACCATGCGGTAGATGCGGGTGCGCTCGCGCTGCCAGCGAGCCGAGCGCTGCCGGCTGCTGATCAGCAGCAGCGTCAGGCAGGCCATCTTCATCAGGGGCACGGCGATGCTGGCGGTGAAGACGATCACCGCCAGGTCCCAGGCGCCGCTGTTCCACAATTCCACCACGCCGGACAGGATGGTGTTGTCGTCGGCGCCGAACAGGGTGGAGGTGCGCATGACGGGGAGGACGTTGGCTGGGATGTAGAGGATCGCTGCGGCGATGAGGAAGGCCCAGCTGCGCGCCTGGCTGTCGGGTTTGCGCCGCTGCAGCGCCTGGTCGCAGCGCGGGCAGAAGCCGGGAGCGTGACGCAAGGTATCGCGCAGCACCAGGCCGCAACCATGGCAGGCGATCAGATCGAGCTGGCTGGCGCGCAGCAACGGCGCACGCGCCTGGCCAGGCATGCGCCGCGTCTCGTCTGACGACGGTGCCTGGACGGACGTGTCGGGCGCCTCCACCGGCAGGGGCCGCAGCAGTACCGCATCGCCGCCGGCGGCGCGCTCGATCTGTTCGGCGCGCTCCCAAAGCTCCTCGAGGTCGCGCGAATTAAGCAAGGTCAGCAGCAGGGTCAGGACGGCGAAGGCCCACATGCCGGTTTCGGGCGTGGAGGTCGCCATACCACCCAGTTTCACCACCGCCACCAGCAGGCCCAGCATGAAGACTTCGACCATGGTCCAGGGCTGCATCTGCCGCAGCGCGTGCATCACGCCGATGAAGGCCACCGGCACGCGGTTGCGGCGCAACGGGATCAGCACGTAGGCGTAGAGGCAGATCTGCAGCAGGGGGAAGAAGAACACCGTGGCGGCTGCGACCAGGGCAATGGGGCTGACGTTGGAATCATAGGTATCGACGATCATCTGCCACAGCGTCGCTTCGCTGATCTGGCCGCCGACGCCCAGCATCATCAGCGGATAGGCATTGGCGACGACGAACATCACCAGGGCGGCGAGCGTCACCGCCAGCATGGCGTGCAGGTCGGCGCGGGAGCTGCTATAGAGGTGCGCGCCGCAGCGGCGGCAGCGGGCCGCGGCACCGTCCCGCAGCGGCGCTCGCCGGTATACGGCGTCGCAGAATTCGCAGATGACCAGATTCGCTGTCGACATGGGCCGCGGATGTTCCTGACCTGGAAGCTGCCTGATTGAACGGCACAACAGGGGATGCCGCGATCCGCAGTCTAGCAATCTTGTGCCGGCGGCCGCCTATTCCCCGAAAGAAAAAGCCCGCCGACGCATCCTTGCATCGACGGGCCCACAAGAAACTTTCGGCATCCGTGCCGGACCGCTTGCCGCTTCCGTCGATCCTCGATGCAACCGCCCGAAAACCAGGGCGCGCCTTCCGTGGCACGATCACCCGGCAATGCGGCAGACTTTAGAATGTCTCGCGCTTTGCCGCGTCCCTGGCGGGGCTTCCGCCGGAACTTCCTGTCCCGACGGCACCATCACACCACCCAAGTCCCGCAACGACCCAGACCTGGTCGCAATGAAACAATGCCCTCCTTGGCGAGGCTTCACGGCGCAAGCACCGTGAAGCCTCGTCCGGATCATCCTTGATCCGGCAAGCCGGATGCTGTCAGCCGCCGCCGGCCTTGAGGCCGGAGCTGTCGACGCTCTTCACGCCCTTGACCTTCTTGGCGACCTCTTCGGCATGATCGACGGCGTCCTGGTTGGCCACCGTGCCGGACAGGGCCACCACGCCATTGCTGGTCTTGACGCTGATATCCAGGCCCTTGGTCACGCTGTCGGCCAGCAGGTCGGACTTGACCTTGGTGGTGATCCAGCTGTCCGAGGCGAACTTGCCGGTCTTCTTGGCGACGCGGTCGGTCTTGCTGGCGACCGTATCCGCCACCGACGGCGTGCTGACCTGGTTGTCGACGGACTTCACGCCGTCCACCGACGAGGCCAGTTCCTTGGCCGCGGATGCGGCATCGGAAGACCCCGACCCGGTCAGGGTGACAGCGCCATTGGTGGTGGTGACGCTGATCTTCGAGCCTTTCAGGCGCGAATCGTCGAGCAGCTTGGCCTTGACCTTGGCGGTGACGGCGGTGTCGGTGATGGCCGCGCCGACGCTATCGCTATGCGGCGTGGCATCGTCGGCATAGGCGGTGACGCTGAGCGCCATGGCGCCGCCAAGGCAGGCACTGAGGCCGGCCGCGATCAGGGTGGTCCGGAAGAGGTTCTTGGCATTCGTTTTGTTGTTCATTTTGCTTTCCTTAGCGGGGATTCAGATTTGTTTCGGTTTCAGTAAGGCGGCCGCGGACGACCGTGTCAGACAGTGGGGCGACGGCCCGCGATCAGCGAGACCGCGAACAACACCAGGAAGATCAGGAACAGGATCTTGGCGATGCTTGCGGCAGTGCCGGCGATGCCGAAAAAGCCCAGGGCGCCCGCAATCAGGGCGATGATGAGAAATACGACAGCGTAGTGCAGCATGGCTTCCTCCTTCGTCTTTCCCGCCTGGCGGGTTTGCCTGTCAGGCGGCGGCGAGTGCCGGTAAATTGTCGAGCAGCCGCTCCAGTGCATTGAGCAGGCGTTCCTGCGCCTGGAGCACGTCACGGAACTGCGGATTGACGGGATGCACAAGGCCATCCCAATGCATCTGGTCGCCGCGCGAGCGCAGCTGCGTCAGGCGGTCGGCAATGATCTGGTTCCTGCGTACGAATTTATCGACGGTCATGTCCATGGCCTCATTGAAGAAACGGAAACTTCAGACGTCCTCGAGATTCCGCTGTGAAGGGCTGCGGAAGCTGCGTTGCTGCGCGTCCTCCGGCTTGCGGCTCAGCAAGATGGAAAGTGCGGCTAGAACCAGACTGGCAAGCGCCAGCCCCCAGGCCGTGGGCCCGGAAATTCCAGCGACGCCGCTCATGCCCATGCAGCCGGCCATGCAGGCGATCAGCAGGAAGATGACGGACCAGTAATGCATCGCTTCGACCCCGTTGGACTAGGGCCTGTTAACGCTAATTTGATCGCTGCGTTGCAGTCCAAAATCGAGCCAGGCAAGGCGGAGCCCGCTGGCCATGGTGAATCCATGGCCAAGGGCGACAACGCCGCATGGCTCGATTTTGGGCGCAACCCGAAGGGACGGCCTCTGGAGGCGTCCATCGCGGCCTCGTTCGTCGCTCATGTACTTCCAGTACATCACGCTCCTCTCTCCTTGCGCTGGACGCCTCCAGAGGTCGTCGCAGCGATCAAATTAGCGTTAACAGGCCCTAGATCGCCCAGGCACAGGCTTGCTGCTCGCCCTGCAACTGCGGGGTGGCAGAGGCGCAACCGCGGTTGCGGTGTTCAACAACGAAAGCGGATAGCGGGGCGATGCCGGCATCAGGCCGCGTCTGCGGATCGAAGGCGCGCAACTGCTTCGGCATCGCGGCTTCAGGCGCCGGCGCGGCTTGCACCCGCGGCATCGCGGCAGCCGCGCCAGGATGGTTGAGCCGGTTGGCGGCTTCATGGCTGACGGCACCAAGCAAGGTGAAACCCAGCAAGATAGGCAGTGTGTGTATGCGCATGTACCTGTCCTTTCCTTCGTGTCCGATTTGTCCCCGTCGTCCCGGCAAGTGGGGCGACGCGGCGTTCGGTAACTACGTTGCGAGCCCCATGCCAGCTTTTCGGATCGGTTGAATTTTTTTGTTTATCCTTTATATTTCATTAAGTTATGATGATTGAAGGGACGGCACGGACAGAGCGTTGGATGCGCTCGGACGGTAACCGTGTAAAATTTACCGGCAACAAGGATTCTGATCGTGTAAGCCCTGCCCGGAACGGTCTGGGACAGGGACGCAGGATTCTTGAATGGCCACCATGGCAGGGATGCTCAAATGCGTGAGTCAAACCTCGATCCACTGCGGGTTCTGTGGGTCGACGACGATGCGGAACTCACCGGCGGCCTCGTCGATTACCTGGCGGGCGAAGGCTATGCCGTGGACTGCGTGCACGACCTCGCCGCCGCTGCGCGCGCATTGGAACAGGCCCGCTACGACCTGGTGCTGGTCGATCTCGATCTCCCTGACGGCAGCGGCTTTTCCCTGATCCGCGACACGCCGCGCGAGCGGGCGCGGGAGTTCGTGGTGATTACCGGCCACGGCAGCGTACGCACCGCGGTCGAGGCCCTGCGCCACCAGGTGTTCGACTACCTGATGAAGCCGGTGGAACTGGCGGAGCTGTGCAACCTGCTGGCCCGCGTCGGTCATGCCCGCGCCGCCGCGGCGGGCGGCCCCGCCGGCACCGCATCCGGCGGCGGCACGGCGGGCACCGCGGCGCCGGCCGGCACCCTCGCCTCGGAATTGCTGCCCGGCGCCTCCGCCGGAATGCGCCAGGTGCAGCGGTTGCTGAGCCGCGCCGCCGGCACCGACATCACCGTGCTGCTGCAGGGCGAGAGCGGCACCGGCAAGGAGATCGCGGCCAATTGCCTGCACCAGCTTTCCAACCGGCGCGGTGGTCCCTTCGTCGCCTTCAATTGCGGGGCGGTGTCGCCTTCGCTGATCGCCAGCGAGCTGTTCGGCCACGAGAAGGGCAGCTTCACCGGCGCGCTGCGCACGCACAAGGGCATCTTCGAACGCGCCGAGGGCGGCACGCTGTTCCTCGACGAGATCACCGAAATGCCGGTGGACCTCCAGTCCTCGCTGCTGCGCGTGCTGGAAACCGGCACGGTGACGCGCGTCGGCGGCGACCGCGAGCTGCCGGTCAACGTGCGCATCGTCGCCGCCACCAATCGCGAGCCGATGCAGTACGTCGAGGAAGGGCGCTTCCGGCTCGATCTCTACTACCGCCTGCAGGTGTTTCCCGTTGCGCTGCCGCCGCTGCGCGAGCGGCCCGAGGACATCGACCTGCTGGCCGCCTATTTCCTCGCGCACTTCGACTCGCGCCCCAGCGGCGGCACGGCGGAGGCGCGCAGCTTCTCGCAGGCGGCGCTCGATTGCCTGCGGCGCCACGACTGGCCCGGCAATGTGCGCGAGTTGCGCAACGTGGTGGAACGCGCCTGCCTGCTCGCCGGCGCCAGGATCGAACCGGAGCATCTGCTGTTGCCGGAGCGCGCAGCGGCGAACACCGCTTCGCCCGCTGCGCCGATGGCGGCAAAATCCGGCGGCGGCAGCCTGCTGCGCGATGCGGAACAGGAACTGATCCTGCAGACCCTGCACGCCTGCGGCGGCAACAAGACCCGCGCCGCAGCCCAGCTCGGCATCAGCCTCAAGACCCTCTACAACAAGCTGAAGCGGTTCGAAAACCGGGATGCAGGCGCGGCAGGCGCCGCGTGAACATCGTCCTGCTGGAAGACGATATCGACGCGCGCGAAGCCATGGCCGCGCTGCTGAGCCTGGATGCGCACCGGGTTGACCAGGCTTACGACGCCGCCAGCTTCAGGCAGGCGACCCGCGATCTGGGCAGCGAGGCGGTGATCTTCGATCTGCAACTCGGCGATGACGGCAACGGCCTGGCCCTGGTGATGGATTACCAGGCGCGGCGCCAGGCAGCCGGGCTCGGGCCGGCCAAGCTGATCGCACTGAGCGGCAACGCCGACGCGGACCTTCTCATCGCCGGCGCCCCGCCGCGGTTTCCGGTGCACCATCGCTTCGTCAAGCCGGCCGACCACGGCCAGATTCTCGCCGCGCTGGGCGGCTAAGAGCTTAGCCGTGCTGGACCTGCCCGCCGCCGACCTTGCCGCCGCTCCTGAGCACTGGCGCCACGCGCCGTTGCCGAATGCCCCGCTGTGGCTGGCCCGGCAGGACCAGCTGATCCGCGGCGAGCGCCACGAATCCGTCCCCGCCTCCCCCACCCTGCTCGCCCGCCTGAACCGGCCCGCGGCAGTGGGCGAAGTGCTGGTCGCATACGACACCTCCGGGGAGGCCTGGCGCCTGCGCCACGCCGGCGATGCGGGCGCCGAGACGCGGTTGTGGCTGGCACAGGCGGTGAACGACAGCCGCGCGCGCCTGTTTTCCACCCTGCGCAGCGTGCTGGCGACGCAACTCACCGAGTGCGTGCTGCACGAGCTGCGCAATCCGCTCAATGCCCTGTCCCTGCATGCCGACCTGATGGCGCGGGTGCTGGCCGGCGGCGGCCCGGTGGAACGCGCGCTGCCGAGCGTCGAGGTGATCAAGCAGCGGGTGGGCGATTTGCGCAAGCGCCAGGATGCGGCGGTGGCGCTGTGGCTGGGCGATGCCGCGCAGCCGGAAATGGCCAGCGCCGATCTGCGCGCCGTGGTCGACGAAAGCCTGCGCCTGGCGCGTGGTCACCTGGCGTTGCAGGAAGTGCGTCTGCGCAGCGAAGCCCTGGACCTGATTGGCGCGGCGCGCCTGCGCGGCGGCGCCGTGCAAACCCGGCTGGCGCTGTTGGCCCTGCTGCTGATGGCTTGTGCCGGAGCCAAGCAGTACCGCGGGGCGGACGGCGGCGCCGAAGTGCTGGTGCAAGCGATCGGCGGCGGCAATACGCTGATCCTGGAACTGCAGGCGCCGCTCGACGGGCAAGCCCTGGGGCGTGAACTGGCGGATACCGATACCGCCGGACTGATGGCGACGCTCGCGCTGCTGCTGGAAAGCGCGGGGATTGCCATCGAAACAGACCCGCTGCAGGCGGTGACGCGGCTGTCGCTGGGCGGCTGAAAGCGCCGCACCGGCGGCTCTTTTACTACGATCCGGCGCAGCGCAACCGCTGGCCCTGAAGTCATTGCGGAAGCTCGCGCGCCGCTACTTCGACCGGCGGGTGCGGGGAGTGCGTGGCGCTGTTGCCGAGGACGGTGATGAGTTTTTCCAGGTCCACCGGCTTGCCCACGTGGGTGTTGAACCCGCTTTCCAGGGCACGCAGCTCGTCTTCCTTGCGCGAGAACGCGGTGAAGGCGATCAGCGGCACGCCCGGCGGCGTGGCGCTTTCGCCTTCACGCAGGGCGCGGACGCGGCGTGCCAGGGCGTAACCATCGGTATCGGGCATGCCGATATCGGAGATCACGATGTCCATGCGCTGAAAGCGCAGCCGCTCCATCGCCTCGGCCACCGACGCGGCGGTCACCACCTGTGCACCTTCGGCGGTGAGCAGGGACTCCAGCACGGTCCGCACATCGGCTTCGTCGTCCACCACCAGCAGGCGCAATCCTTCCAGCCGATGGGCGCCGTCGCCGCCGCCGGGGGCGGCGGCCGGCTCCGGCGGGGTATTCGCCGGCGGCTGGGCAGCTTCGGCCGCGGACGGGTCCAGCGCGCGGATCGGAAAACGCAGGATGAATTCGGAACCACGGCCGGCGCCGGCGCTGCTCACCGTGGCCTGGCCGCCATGCATTTCCACCAGATGCTTGACGATGGCCAGGCCCAGACCCAGGCCGCCGTACTGACGGGCGCTGGATACGCTGCCCTGCACATAGCGCTCGAAGATGTGCGGCAGCAATTCCGGTGCGATGCCGATGCCGGTATCCAGCACCCGGATTTCCAGGCGCTCGTCGACGCGCGCGGTGCGCACCCGGATATATCCGCCGGAGGGCGTGAACTTGACGGCGTTGCTGAGGACGTTGATCGTGACCTGGCGCAGGCGGTCGGCGTCGCCTACCATCCACAGCGGCGCATCGCGCAATTCCAGGTCCAGCCCCACGTTCCTGGCGACGGCCGCCGGACGCGTCACGTCGACCGCGGCCTGCACGATGTCGGCCAGATCGACGCGGCGCGTACTCAGCGACAGCTTGCCGGTGATGGCGCGCGACACATCGAGCAGGTCGTCGATCATGCGCGCCAGCGAGCGTGCGTTGCGCTCGATGGTATTGAGCTGGGTACCGATCTGCGCCGTGGGCGTGGTGTCGCGGCCGCGGATCAGGCGGCTCAGGAACTGCGTCCAGCCGAGGATGGCCTGCAGGGGCGTGCGCAGCTCGTGCGATACGGTGGAGACGAATTCGTCCTTGGCCTGGCTTGCCGCCTCGGCCTCGGCGCGCGCCTGGCGCTCCTGCCGCAGCAGTTCCTCGCGCTCGCCTTCGAGTACCTGCCGCTGACGCAGATCGCGGATCACCAGATAGCAGAGGAAGGCGGCCAACAGCACCGAAATGAAGCTCGGCACCAGGATCGATACGCGGGCGCTCTGCCGCGCGTGGGCGAAGGTGGCATCGAGGGAATCGTTGGCATGTGCCTGGCTCAGGCCCAGGGCCGCCGCGCTGTCGCGCAAGGCATCCATGCGCTCCCTTTGCCGCTGTACCAGCGGGATCAGGCTTTCCAGGGTGGCGGTGTCGCGCATCTGTCCACGCATCAGCACGTAGGTCTGGGACTGGTCCAGGAACGTCGCGACGTCGTGCTCGAAATCGGCCAGTTGCTGCGCCGCGGCGGGATCATTCTGCAGCTCGCGGTGGAGTTGCTCCATCTGCGGCGGCAGTTCGCGGCGCCCGCGCTCGTAAGGTTCAAGAAACGCGGAATCACCGGCGATGAAGTAGCCGCGTACGCCGTTTTCCACATCCTTGATGAAGGACACGATCAGGTCGAGCCGGCGCTGGGCGGTCAGGCCGGAACGCAAGCGCTCCTGTTCGTCGAATACCGTCTGCGACGATTGCAGCGCGATCAGTGCGTTGAACGCCAGCACCAGCACCAGGGCGACGCCGGCCAGCACGATCCGGTAGGACAGGGGTGTCCGCCGCAGCACCTGCCGGATCATCAGGTTTGCGCGAATCCATTCGGGCAAGGCACGCAGCTTCATGATTTTGGCGGCTAGTGACGTAAGCGAACGACGTTAACAGTTGCCGCAGGCGGCGCGCACTCTTCGGAGTCCGCCGCGGCCGGAAGGGTTCCCTGCGCCCCCTCTATGAGGGGTCTGCAGCCCTTGTTGCCGCGCCGGACCTTGGCTAGCTTAGATGCATAAATACTCCAACCGCTACCCGGGGCTTGCCACCGATGTGGATACTCGTACTCTACGACCAGCAGGGCCGGGAGTTGCGGCGCCTGCCCCTGGAAAGCGCGCCGTTGACCGTCGGCCGCGGCAAGGACCGCGACCTGGTGCTCGAGTCCAAGGCCGTTTCGCGCCGGCATGCGCAGATCGAAGCGCAGGGTGGCAGCGCGATCCTGGTCGACCTCGGCAGCGCCAACGGCACCCTGCTCAACGGCCGGCGCATCGACAAACCGGTGGCGCTGAAGGAAACCGACGAGATCGACATCGCCGGCTTCGGCCTGCGCCTGCGGCGCGACCCCGAGCGGCAGGCTGCGACGGATCGCGCCGTGATCCAGCCCGTATCGAAACCGGCGGTCGCTGCCCCGTCGCGGCCAGCCGCCGATTTTGCGGAGATCAAGGTTCCGGTGCGAGCGGAGGAGGAGGAAGCGGCGCCGACCCCGGCCGCAGGCGGGGACTGGAACTCGGCCAGCGAATTGCTCGACAAGCAGCTGCGCGGCATCCGCAGCTTCCGCGGCGAAGCCCAGCAGGAACCCGCGCAGAAGCTCGCCGCCTTCGAACGGGACTGGGACAAGGTGGTGAATTCGATACGCGAATTGCGGCAGCAACTGCAAGGTAATCCGCGGGTGCTGCTGTTCGACATCAGCCGCAACAAGCGCGAAATCACCGCCAAGATCGCCGATGCCGGCTCGAAACGCGGTCATGCCTACCTGATCCTGTCGCCCGAGCACCCCGAAGGAAAATTCCGCGATCAGCTTACCGTATGGTTGCGCGAATTCGGTGAAGTCGACATCAATTACGACGAGCCACGCGAGGCCATGCGCCATTTCGTCGAGCGCATCGCCAGGAGACTGGCCTGAGGCGGCTGCGGCAAGCCGATTGTGCGAACGCACATGATGTTTCGTCGGGGGCGGTACGCGAACCGTTAGTGGGTTTTCACCACTTCCCCAGCCTGATCCGGTACGGGAAGATGCGCCACGCCACCCATTGAACGATGGCATTGGATATTAGGGATTTTGGGGTTTAAGGCATCGACCGGAAACGGCCGATGCCTTTTTTACATGCCTCTTTACCTGCACGTCCCTGGGCAGTACGCCAGCCGCCGCGTCAGGACTGCGCCAGGCGTTGCTCGAGTTCACTGACGCGGGCCTCCAGCGCGCGCAGGCGCTGCTCCAGCTGCAACGGCACTTCATCCGCCGCCGCGGCATGGGAGCGCACGTCGGGCGCCACCAGGTCCATCCCCGGTGTCGGCGTACCGCAGAGCAGGTGCGCCTGCCGCGCTTCCTTCTGACCCGGGGCACGCGGCAGTTCGGTCACCAGCGGCTGGGCGCGGTCGTGCAGCGAGGCCAGCACCGCCTGTAGTCCCTCGGCATCGGCGGGACCGCCCAGCGCATGCGCGTTGGCGCGCAATTCGGAGCCGGTTTGCGGCCCGCGCAGCATCAGGGTCACCAGCACCGCCAGCTCACCCGCCTTGAGCAGCATCTGGTGCTGCATCTGGTGGCGCCACTTGATCACGCGGCCGCTCATGCCGTCGCGCACCGCCAGGCGATCGCGTTCCAGCCGGTTCAGCGCGGCGCCGGTATCGCCCTCGCTCAGGTTCATCACCGGGTTGCGCACCGTTTTCTGGTTGGCGGCCAGCATCAGGGCATTGACGGTCATCGGGTAGTACTGCGGCGTGGTGATCGATTTCTCGACCAGTGCGGCAAGCACCCGCGCCTCGGCGGGGGTCAACAGGAGTTCGGACACGGGATCGGCATGGATGACGGACAGGCGCTCATCCTAGCGCGTTCCGCGCAGCGCGGAGGCGCAGCCGTCAGCGCCTCTCAACGACGGCCGCGGCCGGGCTTTTCCGGTAACCCGTCAAACAGCTCCGAAGCGCGCTCGAGCAGCTGCGCGCGCCATTGGGTGATCTGGTTGCGGTGCACGTCGAAGCGCTGCGACAGGTCGGCCACGCTGGCCTCCCCCTGCAGCGCGGCCACGGCAATCTGCGCCTTGAACGACGGCGTGTGGCTGCGCCGCGGCCGCCGCTTGTCGCCGGCGATGCTTTTCTTTCGCAGGCCGCCGTCGCTCTGGATGTATTCCTGCGTGGTCGGACCGCTCGGCGCTTCACCCTGCTCGATGCGCTCCACCAGTTGGCGCGCCAACGGCGATACGTCAACCAGGCGCAGCCTGGCGTGGCGCCGGCCGAAGTCGGGGGCTTCACGGTAGCGCTGGCCATCGAGGTAGAACTGGATCGGCTCGTCGCCCTGCAACAGGCGGGTGAAATAGACGTCGCTGTCCGCCACGCTGAGATGGTTGATGGCCGAGCCGGCGCCGCGGCCCCGCCGCGAACCATCGATCGAGACGATGACCAGTTGCGGGTCATCCAGATCCGGCTTGCGGGTGATGACGCTGTCGCCCCAGCCGCGGAAGAAGAAAGGCACCTGCCTGTCGCGGCAGGCATCGCGCACCCGGCGCGCCCACTCGGGATGCGTCGGTCGCGGCGCAGATCCGCGCTCGCCCCCGAGCAACACCCAGTCGAGCGGCTCATAACGCCGCAACGGATCGCTCTTCGGCATCCATTGCGGCCGGCCATCGCCATCAAGCCCCAGGTACTGCTGAACGATACCTTCCAGCGGCCACAGGATGTCGCGCGTCGGCAACTCCACGGATTCCACGTTCACCGCGCCCAGCAAGGGCTCCAGCACCACATGCCGCCAGACGGCCGGCACATCGAACAGGTAGGGCACGCGCTCGGCGTAGCTGGCGGCATCCTCCGCCGCAATACCGAGACTGAGGTTGTCGGGCAACTGGGCATGGCCGAGCAGCTCGCGCATGCGCCGCTGGTACCGCGTGGTGACGTGGAAGAAATGCTGCGGGTGATCGGCGATCACCTGGATCACCTGGGTGATGAACGCCGCCGGCACCCGAGGCTGGAACAGGTCGGCCAGCGGGGCCACCGTAACCTGCTGTGGCGTGAGCCAGCTGGCCGGCTCCGTCAGCGCCGCCTGCACCACCACCGGCTGATGCCGCGCGGATGCTTGCAACGAGCGGCCGGCATTGACGTGGAAACGCGCCAGGCGCTCATGCGCGACGCAGGATTTGCAAGCGTCGGAAACAGGCTGGCAGCCGTACACCAGATTCCACGGGCGCTCGTTGAGAGACAGCGCCTCATCGCGCTGGCGCAGCAACTCATGATCCGCAACCCTGATCGCTGGATAACGCGTCGTCATCAGCGCTACTTTCCCCTTGGAGCCCTTGACCCGGTCAGGCCTGTGAACGGCCGATCCGGTTACCCTTTCCCCGCTCGCAATACGTACGCCAATGTATCGTACCGGACCTGTGAGCGATCTGTCATGCCCGTTCATAATAAGCTTAAAAGCCAACAAAATGATTGGCTTGAACGCCCACTCCGGTGCGTCTGCAAGGCCGGGGAGCGAAGCGGGAACCGCCCGTGGAGTCCGTGGTCTGAAGCCGGGATCGCGGCCGTGGCCGCGACCGCAATGGAGTGCATCATGGCGAAGACGAGCGGCCCGGTATTTGTCACGCGGGTGGATGAGGTGGAGCCCCTGATCCTGTCCGGCGCCGAGGGCATCGCCGCCGGCGACGCCGTGCGCCACCATGCCGAAGGGCCCTGCCTGGTGCTGGCCCGGCTGGGCGATCACCTGATGGTCGAAGCCGACCCCGCGCCGTCCGCAGGATATCCGGACGAGGGCTCCCGCTCTGCCTGAGGAGCTTTCAGAAAACCCCGCAAGACAAGCCGGCAGCCAGGGTCTGCCCCAGTTCGCGGCAACGCGCCAGTGCCGCAGCGTCGAGCTCGCCCTTGACCACCACCGGCTCCGCCACTCGATTCCAGCCGCAACCGCCGGCAATGCGTTCGATGGCGCGAATGGCGCCGCTGCCGTCGTTGCCGGCGCTAACGAATACGGCGTACGCCAGGCCAAGTTTCCTGCCCTCGGACGGGTAGTAAACTCTATCGAGAAAATCCTTCACCGCGCCCGACATGTAGCCGAAGTTCTCCGGCGTGCCAATGAGCAGGCCATCGGCCCACAGCAGATCGTCGAGTCCCGCCTGCAAGGCGGGCAGCACACGCAATTCCACTTCCCCGGCGAACTCGCCGGCCCCGGCGCACACCGCATCCAGCAGGGTCCTGGTGCGCCCGGTCTGGCTGCTGAAAATCGCGAGCAGATGCTTCATGCGCGCATTATGGAGCCTGGAATTGATCAGAGGCTCCCTGGCCGCAGACGTGACGCAGTGCACGATCTACCGCGCGCGCATCCCCTAAGATCAAGGCGCGGCAGCATCCCCCCTGAAACGGCGCCATGTACGCCACCGCTGCCCAAAGGCGAACCGATATGGCCGGCTTGGAGTCGATAGGCGCGTTCCTGGCATTCTGCAAGCAGCGCAACCCGCGCTTCGTGCATCCGATCCCGCAACGCACGCCTTACGAGCAGATGCTGGTCGACCTGGAGGACGGCGACGCGGCCGTGCTGACCGCCTTCAACTGGGCGCGGCAGGCGCAGAATGCGCCAGCGGATACGATCCTGGCCGAATGGCGCCGCTACGCCGAAAGCGAACGCGCCAGCGTCCGTGAGTCCTTCGACGTAAGGCACACTCTGGCCCCTTCTCCCCCGCACGCCCAGCTGGAGGATTTCCGCGTTCGCCTCGGCGGCGCAAGTCCCGAACTACTCGAGTTCTACGGCGTGCACGACGGCGCCAGCCTGTTTGCCGACGTCGAGGACGGCGGCAGCGGACTGTTTTTCTTTCCGCTCGCCGAAATGGCGGCGGAACGCGAAGGCGTGGCCGAGCGGCTGGAAGAACCCGCAGTGGAAACCGTGGAGGATGGCAAGCTGCAGATCTACGGCAAGCCGGCCTGGCTCGACTCTGCGGTGGTCTTCGGCGGCTTCGGCTACGCCCCGGAGCGGCTGCTGCTGCCCACCGCGGGCGAGCACCGCGGCGAGGTGTTCCTGTTCAGCCACGACCCGCTCCAGTTGGTACAGCTCGGTACCTCGTTCGGCGAACTGCTGGACCACTTGCGCCTGCAGCCCATCTCCCTGCTGGGCAGCTACGGCGGCAACAGCTATCAGGGCGCCACGGCCTACGTCGCCGACGGCCTCCCGTAAGAGCCTGTAACAGAATGAATCGCGCCTGCGACGGCGGTCATTTTTGCGCAGTGCAAGTCGGCCAGAGTGCGGCATGGTGATTCCATGGTGCGCTCTGGCCGGCGCAGCACTGCGCAAAAATGGCCCCGTCCCGAAGGGTTGCGCCCAAAATCGCGCCAGGCTGCGTTGTC
>NZ_JONR01000039.1 GCF_000711955.1 Nevskia soli DSM 19509 | reverse complement strand
CCGGAACCACGAGGAGTGTGCCGTTCATCTGAAGGCTCGGAAGTGCCGATCCGCAGATTGAACAAAAGGATCTGCTGTGCTGCGTCGACGGTAGGGTGAACTGCGTAGCTTTCTCCTGTCCAGAGAGCCATCTCAACGCGGCTTTGGCAGTGAATAAATTTGCGGCGTGCGCCGAACCCGTATCTTTGCGGCAGTATTCGCAATGACACAGGTAGAAGCGTTCAAAGTCTCCGTCGATTTCAAACCTGACAGCCGCACAAAGGCAAGAACCGGAATGCTTGGTCACGTAGCGTGCTCCTCTGTCGCCCTACGCTGAATGAACCACATCGGCTGGAATCGCTTTTGCGGTTCAACAGGCCTCCACTCTACTTCTGAGCCGATCCCGATTTCCAACTCCAGTGGCTGCCGCATTTGGCTGCTCGGGAGCGGTCGTTCACCAAGGGTGGCTTCGGGCCGACTGCCGACAGCGTAGGCCCCGCGCCTGTTGCTAGGCAACACGGGGGCGAGAGAGCCCAGCAACCAAGCCGCCTAAACCGGCACAAAGGCCGGCGATTACTACCACCGACACACCTGCACCAACCAACTGAACAGCTGTGATTGTCCCCACCGGCGGGCGGCCAGGCCCGAGCGCCCAGGAAATGGCCCACCCAAGCGTGGCATCAGTGACGCCAACCGCAAGACCTACCAACACGCTAAAAGCGCGACTCTTGGCGCGAGCGGCAAAGAATCCAGCCGCAGCGTAAATCACGAACGAGCCTATGCTCGCTCTCCCATAAGGAAAGCCAAGGATCAGCAAACCGATGGAGGCAGCGGTATCGAATCCGATGACGGCTAGGATGCTAAGAAGCAGTATGTTGCGAGGTCTCATGTTGTTTCGATAAACCCACTTATGCGGCGAGGTCTGTTTCTCTGAAGCGGCCGTTGGTCAGCGCCAGCTCGGGGCCGGCTGCCGACCCGACGAGGTTTTGGTGCGAACCACTCTCCCCGACAGGCTCACATTCAGTTGCTAGGTGGGGCGTCGGAGCACCGCGCACTCATTTTGTAGTGCTCCCGGCCCGTTAGCCTGCCTACGCTAATCCAAAGCGCGGCCGGGCCAGTGTAGTCCTTAGAAAATGGCTTGTTAAATCGACCAATCAATCGAACCCTAGAATCTTTAAGCGATTCGACCTCAAAGTATTCAGTGCTGCGGCTACCTTGCTTGACGCCCAATATCCGAATGTCTTCACACCATGCTGTGGATGTCGGCTCGTTGGCGAGCAACCAGCCAGCAGTTGCCCCAGTTGCTGCAAGCAGTATTGCCGTGAGAAGCCGATTTGCCGAACGCTGGCTCTTAGGCTCCCCTGGATGCTGTTCTGATACGGGGTCTGTAGCCCCGCGGGCCTTTAACTCCAGAAGAAGGTTCGCCAAATTACGCGGATAGCGTTGCCGATCAATATTCAAGCAGGACTCGCGTAACTGCTCAAGAGTTCGGCTCTTATAGTCGATGTCGCCGTCTTCGATCATGGAACAAATTTTAGTCCATAACGGGGTCGCAGGCCGCACAGCACGATCTATGGTGGGCCACATCTCTCCGAAGCAGGCGTTCGTGAACGTCGCCTACAGCCCCCCAAACCTGCCGCTCGGGAGGGACCGCTCTGGGCCGCCGCCTGCCGCCGATTGTACCGCCGGCCACGGCGTGCCAGATGCTGCCGGTTGTGGTTCGAACCGACGAACCGATGCAACTACCATGAGGCTCCGGAACCCGCCGGAGGGAGCGGAAGTTGCGCCCCTTCGACAACCGGCCCGCCCGCGAAGTCCACGAACGTCATCCACGGTTGGGCCAGCTGCCGGCCCGTACCAGAAGCGGAATAGTCACACACGCCGTTCGGGAACAGCGACCGAAGCGCTGACCACTGCGCGTCGGTCAACGTCACGGCGTAGGAAGCGCGGTCCAGGGGCTTCAGGACGCACTCGATGGCATCGTCGGTAATGGCCTCTCCGGCAGACATCCTGGGCGATCCGTCCGCGGCGCCCGTGCATTCGGCCATGGTTAGTCCCGTTCCGTCCCCGCCGTTGCAGCGATCATTGGCCGTGGCGGGGCGATCGTCGATGATCTTCTTCGCAAGGTCGGTGTCGCTTGGGTCGCTCTTCACCTCAGTCAGCCACTGATCTGCTGCCGACCAGGCCGAGCCGGACCAGGCTCTCCGCGGTCGCGACAATGGCGTCTTCCCGCGAACGCGGCGTCCAGCCGAGCAGCCGCCGGGCCTTCTCGTTGGTGGCGTCCAGCTTCAGGCCCAGAATCGGCAAGATCGACTTTACGGCGGGGTCTCTGAGCGCAGCCAGGCGCACCACCCAGTTTGGAATGACGCGCGTCGAAACCTTGTCGGCGGCAAGCCCCATGCGACGCTGCAGCACCTCGGCAATTTCGACCATCCACATGCTTTGGCCGGTGACACCCAGGAAGCGTTCGCCCGCCGCGGCGGGATCGGTCATGCATCGCAGATGCAGGTCCGCCAGGTCGCGCACGTCGACCACCCCGGTGTTGATCTTCGGGCAACCCCGTTGGCCGTCCATCAGGTTCTTGATCAACCGGATGGAGTGCGAGTAGTCGGCGCCCAGGGCGGGCCCCAATACCGTCACCGGATTTACGGCGGACAGCTCCAGGCCACGCCCTTCACGGGCGATGAACTCCCATGCCGCGCGCTCGGAGAGTGTTTTCGATTTCTGGTATGGCGCGACGTTGCCGCCCAGGTCGCTCCAGTCGCTCTCGTTGAACGGCCGATTCGTCGGCTTATGGCCGACACCGACCGCGCCGAAGGCCGATGTCAGCACGACCCGTTTGACGCCAGCATCCCGTGCGGCACGCAGCACCCGCAGGTTGCCATCGACTGCGGGCTTGATCCAGTCCTCTTCGTGCACTTGGTCGCCCGAAGGCGTCGGCGATGCGCCGTGCATCACGTAGTCGCACCCCTCGGTCGCCTCCGCCCAGCCGCGGTCGGCGTCCAGGTTCGCGGCGACGAAGCTCAGCTGGTCACCAGGTTCGGCGCCGCCGACCTTCAGATTTGCCCGCACTTCGGCTTCCCGCGACAGGGAGCGGACGGTGGTCCGCACGCGATACCCTGCATGCAACAGCGCCAGCATGCAGTGCTGCGCGATGAATCCGGTGCCGCCGGTCACCAGTACCAATTTGCCGTTCACGACATTCTCCTGAATTGCCTGTAGTTCCGGTGGTTCAGCGATCGATCGTCGCCATGACCCAGTCGGGATAGCGATTGCCCGAAACCGTTCCCGCAGCCAGGGCGTCGTCGAGCTTGCGGACCTCGGCCGCATCGAGGCGGATCTCCGCCGCCGCCACGTTCTCCTCCAGGTAAGCCCGGCGCTTGGTACCCGGGATGGGCACGATCCCGTCGCCCCGGTGCAGCAGCCAAGCGAGGGCGATCTGGCCGGGCTTCACGCCCTTGCCCGTGGCGATGTCCGCAACGACTCGCGCCGCCGCGACGTTGGCATCGTAGTTCCCGCCCTGGTAGCGGGGATCGTTCCGCCGCGTATCGCCTTCGGGATACTCTTCCGCGCGCTTCACGCCGCCGGCGAGAAAGCCGCGGCCCAGCGGGCAGAACGGCACCAGGCCGATGCCCAGTTCGCGCAGGAGCGGGATGATCTCCGGCTCCAGGTTCCGTTCCCACAGCGAGTATTCGCTTTGCAGGGCCGAGACCGGATGCACGGCATGCGCGCGGCGCAAGGTGGCGGCACCCACTTCGGAGAGACCGAAGTAGCGGACCTTGCCTTCGCGCACCAGCTCTCCGACCGTGCCGGCGACGTCCTCGATCGGCACCTTGCGGTCGATGCGGTGCTGGTAGAGCAGGTCGATGTAGTCCGTTTGCAGGCGCCGCAGCGAACCTTCCACCGCGCGGCGGATGCTGGCGGGGCTGCTGTCGGTTTCGGCGCCGACTTGGCGCCCATGCTCGAAGCGGAAGCCGAACTTGGTGGCCAGGACCACCTGGTCCCGGCGGTCATGAAACGCCCGACCCAGCAGTTCCTCGTTTTTGAATGGCCCATAGCCCTCGGCGGTGTCGAAGAAGTTGCAGCCGAGTTCGATTGAGCGATGCAGGGTGGCGAGCGATTCGGCTTCGTCCGCCGGGCCGTAGGACTGGCTCATGCCCATGCAGCCGAGGCCTATGGCCCCGACTTCCAGACCCTGAGTGCCAAGACGTCGTTTTCTCAATGTCATGCGTGCTGCTCTCTAATCGATCAGGAAAGGCGCCATGGGCGTCGGCTTTTCGCGTCTACGGCATCCGGCGATTCGCGAAGTGGCGCTAAGGTAACGCCGCAAGTCCGGATTTTGAATGCTTGAACGTACGCATTACTTGCGCGATAGTACGGCCATGCTTACCGATCCCTTTTCCGAGGTCCTGAAGTTCGTCAACGCCGAGTCCCTGGTCACAGGGGGCTTCACCGCCGGGGGCTCCTGGGCGATCCGCTTTCCGGTGCCCAAGACCATCAAGTTTTTCGCCGTGGTGAAAGGGGGTTGCTGGGTTTCCATCGATGGCCTGGAAGAGCCGTTCCGCTTCGAGGCCGGCGATGTCGGCCTTCTGGCGGCGCCGCGATCGTTCATGGTGTCCAGCGAGCCCGGTGTCGTGCCCGTCGACGCGATGAGCCTGTTCTCCGGCGCGGGCAGGACGACGGCGATGCTCGGCGACGGCAAGGACTTCGCCTACATCGGCGGACATGTGCTGCTGGATCCGGGCAGCGGCCGGCTGCTTTCGGATGTTCTGCCGCCGTGGATCCACATCCAGGCGGCATCACCGCAGGCGGCGACCTTCCGCACCTTGCTGGATCAGCTTGTCGAGGAGCGGGCCACCGGGCAGGCCGGCGCGCAGCTCGCTTCGGCGCACCTGTCCCAGCTGCTCTTCATCCAGATCCTGCGCGCGCAACTCAAGACTTCCGGCCCGATGCCCGCGGGCTGGCTCAGGGCGCTGGGCGATCCTCGCATCGCTCCCGCCCTGCGCCTGATGCACGGCGACCCGGGGCGCGCCTGGCGTCTTGAAGAGCTCGCAAAAGCGTCCGCCATGTCCAGGACAACGTTCGCTTTCCACTTCCGGGAGATCGCGGGCGTTGCGCCGCTGGCTTATCTGACGCAATGGCGCATGCGCCTGGCCGAAAGGGCGCTGCGGGAGGAAACCACCCCGGTTGCGGTCGTCGCCGATTCTCTCGGCTATACGTCCGAGAGCGCCTTCAGCAATGCCTTCAAGCGCGTAACCGGCAAGTCGCCAAGGGCGTTCCGGAGCGGTGCGCGGAACTCCGGACCTCAAATTGCCGGACGCCCGGGCAATGACCCGCCTTCATTGGGAGCGCATGACGGCGCCGAGGCCCGGCAATTCTGATTCAGGAATTGGCGGCAAGTTGATCCAGCGCCAGCGCAGTACCAGCAACCCAACCCGTAGGGCGGCTCCGCGACCCGCCTTCCGCCACAGGCGGAACCTGCACTCCCTCAAACTCAATCGAGCGCGCTGATCATCACGTAATACCCATCAGGATCCCGCAACGCAAACTCCCGGGTCCCCGTGGCCGGATTCACCTGCGGCTCCTCCTCCAGCCCGCCGGGAAACGCACGCGCCCTGGCCAGCGCCGCATCAAAATCATCCACCCGAAAAAACAACAGCAGCCCATTCCCGGGCTCCGCATGGTCGGGACTGTTCAGGGAGGGATGATCGTGCGCACCCCACTGATGCAGGCACAACAACACCGTTCCGTCCGTATCGACAAGCTGCCCGAAGTAATCATGCGCCGGCAGCGCTTCCGCCTGGCCGAATAGCGCCTGATACCACCTGAAGCTGCACGCAACATCGGCAACGCCAATAATCGTCCACGTCCGCTTCATCGCTTTCTCCTGCCGCAACCTCATCCGGCCCGCCGCGATTAATCCGCGGCTGCCAGCCGCCGCGGATCCGCCACATCCCGCACGCGCCCACCCTCCACATCCTTCAGCACCCCTTGCAGCCAGCGGCGATCGAGCCGGCGCTGCTGATCCAGATGCTCCATCAGGTGCAAGCCACCGGTCGCCAGGTGCGGCTGAAGCTGCGGCCGCAGCGTCGCGATCTCCGCAATCGATTCGTTCAGCCGCGCAATCCTCTGCCGCAGCGCCGCCGCCACCTGCTCCAGATCGGCCAGGTGCAGAAACAGCATCGCCGCATACAAGGTTTCGCAAACCGGCCCGTCGGCCTCGAACTGCGCCTGGAGCAACTTCTGGAAGCGCGCCTGTCCCTGCGCCGTGATCCGGTACACCGTGCGCATGCCGCCGCGCTTCACCGCCTCGCGCCCCATCGCCTTGATCAGCTTGCCGCCCGCCAGCTGGCGGATCGCGTAGTACAGCGTGCCCACGTCCACGTCGACGTAGCACTCCACCATCGCATTGCTCAGCCGCCGCTTGATTTCATAAGGGTGGAAGTCGCCCCGATACAGCACCCCCAGGATCAGTAGCTCGGCTTTCATAGTTGGATTATAGTATTACAAACAAACTAATCAATCATGGATTTTCAGCTTCGAGGAGAGATCGATGAAACGGACCCTGTTTGCGGTGATCGCGGGCGCTGTCGTGTGGGTGGTGGTGGTCTCGCTGCTCGACCGGCTGCTGCGTCTGGGCATCCCCGGCTACACCGCGGCCGAGCCCACGTTCGCCTTCACCCTGATCATGATGCTGGCGCGTCTCGGCATCGGCGCCCTGAGTTCCCTGGCCGCGGGCGCCGTCGCCGCGGCGGTCGCGCGCTCCCCGGCACGCGCGCCATGGATCACCGGCGTGATCTTCCTGGTGCTGTTCGTGCCGGAGCACATCAAGATTGGCAACGCCCTGCCGCTCTGGTACCACCTGAGCTTCCTGCTGACCCTGGTACCCTTGTTCTGGGCCGGCGGCCTGTTGGCGCGCCGTCCGGCAGCTGCACCAGCGGCCGGGATTTCAGCAGGCGGGTAAGTGGGAATTCCATCTGGAATTTCCCTGGATATTCCCAGGGAAATTCCAGGCTTCGATCCCTTTCGATTCATCCCGCCGCCGCACATACCCCGTACCGGCGGCCGACGCAACACTACGCAACACTTCTGTCATCACGCCGCAAAATCGCCGAAGATAGAATTTCGGTTTCCAGAAGCGCGCCCTGACCCAGGCCACAGCCCGCGGTCGCCGATGGCCGGCCAGCCCGGTCAATCGGTACTTTCTAGTACGAAGCGCGTCACGGACGTTCGGATTACTTTCTCGGGGGCATCAATGAAGAAGAACGGCTTTTCACGGCGCACTTTCCTGGGCGGCTCCGCCGCGGCGGCAATGGTCGCGGCCACCCAGGGCCTCGCCGGCTGCGGCAGCTCCAGCAGCATCAACGGCGGCAACAGCAACGGCGCCCCGGGCGACCTGCCCGATCCCACCCGCCCCGCCGGCACCGCGGACGACGCCCTGCCCTTCGATCACGTCGTCATCGTCATGATGGAAAACCACTCCTTCGACAACTACCTCGGCATGCTGCCCCTGCGCGGCCAGCCCCTCGCCGACGGCTTCATGTTTGACGACAACGGCCTGCCGCTCAATACCAACCCCCTCAACGGCGGCTACCAGCGCGCCTTCCACATGCCCAGCACCTGCGCGCCCAACAGCGTCACGCAGAACTGGAACTCCAGCCACAAGCAGATCAACGGCGGCCGCATGGACGGCTTCGCCGGCACCAGCATCACCGCCATGGGCTACTGGGACGAGAAGGACATCCCCTTCTACTACTCCATGGCCAAGACCTTCTGCGTCGGCAACCGCTGCTTCGCCTCCGCGCCCTGCCAGACCTACCCCAACCGCCGCTTCCTCTATTCCGGCACCGCGGTGGGCGACATCTCCACCAGCAGCGACTCCCTGTCGCTGCCCTATCCCGCCGGCGGCACCCTGCCCGACATCCTCAACAAATACGGCATCACCTGGCGCGACTACTTCACCGACCTGCCCAATCTCGCCGTCATCCCGCAGATCCTCGAACGCAATCCGCTGAACTTCTCCCCGGTCCTCCAGTTCTATCTGGACTGCGCCGCCGGCACCCTGCCCGCCGTCTCCTTCGTCGATTCCGACTTCGGCCTGGGCCCGACCATCGGCTCCCTGCTGTTCGACAAGCTCAAGTCCACTCCCAACCTGCCTTCGGCAGTCGCCGCCGTCCTCGACAACCTCGATGAAACCGTCGAATCGCTCGGCGGCAGCGAGGAAAACCCGCAGGACATCGCCTACGGCGAAGCCTTCGTCTCGCAGGTCGTGCAGGCCGTGATGGCCTCACCCAAATGGTCGCGCACCCTGCTCGTCTGGACCTACGACGAACACGGCGGCTACTACGACCACGTCCCGCCCGCCTCCGTCTCCGCCCCCGACAACATCCCGCCCATGCTCGCCGCCACCGACATCCCCGGCGCCTACAACATCACCGGCATGCGCGTCCCCACCGTCGTCGTCTCGCCCTACAGCAAGCCCAACGCCGTCACCAACGTCGTCCACGACCACACCTCCATCATCGCCACCATCCGCGCCAAGTGGAACCTGCCCGCCCTCACCTACCGCGACGCCCAGGCCACCACCCTCGCCGACTTCCTCGACCTCACCTCCCCGCCCGCCTTCCTCAAACCGCCCAAACTCGCCGCCCCCTCCACCCCCACCTTCGGCCTCGGCGGCTGTGACGCCATCCCCCAGCCCATCATCCAGCCCATGCCCGACGCCCTCGGCGCCTCCCTCACCCAGGCCACCCGGCAGGGGCCCGGCCAAAGGATCGTCGCGGCCCATCCGAAAAACTGGAAGCCGGACCGCCTGATCGGCTGACCGCTCGCGCGAAGCGGGCGCAGGACACGACAAGCCCTCCCTGAATGTCTTGCTTCGCAACGCATTCAGGGAAGCGAAGCCTGTTGCGCCGAATGATGATCTGATCGTTAACCGGGAGGGCGGCCACCACCGCGCGCATCCTCGCGCCCCGGCTACTTCCAGGTGCGGCTGGCGCATCCGTTGACCCAGATCAATGCCGCACAGCAGGTACACGGGCACGCTTCAAAATCGGATTCCCGGTCGACGCCACAAAGCAACAGATAGCTACCGGGAGATTCACCAACACAGAGGCAGCGCAATCTAGGGGGCGGAGATTCCAGGTCCCAGGCCCACGGTTCACCGGATACCTTCCAGGCAATCCAGCGCCATCGACATGATCCAGCCCACATCTTCCAATCTTCCGCCCGGCACCCCGGGGTATCACCCGCTGGACCAGGTGCTGGAAGCCTCGGGCGCCGGAGTCTGGAAGTACGAGCTGGGGTCGGGGCGCCTGGTGTGGAGTGGACGGATGAAAGCCATCTTTGGCTTCCCGCCGGACGGTCCATCGCCCACCCAGGCGCAATTTCTCCAGTCCCTGCACCCGCAAGATCGCCCCGCCGTGGAGGCTGCGTTCGGCGCCGCCTTGCATGACCATCAAGACTACGCATTGGAATATCGCATCACCTGGCCCGACGGCAGCGAGCACTGGATTGAGTCGCACGGGCGCGGCGAATACGATGCCAGCGGCGAACCGTTGAGCCTCATGGGCGTGGCGCGCGACATCTCCCAACGCAAGCAGGCGGAGCTGGCCCCCAAACAGAGCGAGGAGCGCTTCCGCGCATTGGTGGAGTCCACCTCACAAGTGGTCTGGATCGCCAGTCCGAAGGGGGAATTGCTGGAGCTTTCGCCGGCCTTCGAACGCTATACCGGCCTGGACCCGCTGCACGGGGCCAGCGCCGGCTGGAATGCGGTGACGCATCCCGATGACCGCGACCGCACCATCGCCGCCTGGACGCGTTGTGTCGCCAGCGGCGAACCGTACGAGTGCGAGTTCAGGGCGCGCGTTGCCGACGGCACCTACCGCCGCCTGCGCTCCTACGCCGTGCCGTTGCACTGCGCCGATGGCAGCATCCGCGAATGGATCGGCACCGCCACCGACATCGAGGAAGGCAAGCAGGCCGAGGAAGCGCTGCGCCGTGCGAACGAGGAGCTGCGGCAAAACGTCACGCAATTGCGCGAGGCGGAGCGCGCCACACAGCGGCTCAATCGCGTCTACTCCGTCCTGTCCGGCATCGATGCATTGATCATTCGCGCGCACAACCAGGCCGACCTGTTCGAGGGGGCTTGCCGCATCGCCGTCGGCCAGGGGCAGTTCCTGCTCGCCTGGATCGGCATGGTCCGCGGCGACCGCATCGTTCCGGTCGCCGTGAATGGCAAGAACGAAGGCTACGTCGAGGAAAACATTCACATCAGCCTGCGCGGCGACGATGCCTCCACCCGCGGCCCCACCGCCACCGCCCTGCGCGAGCGGCGCCCGCGCGTGTGCAACGACATCGCCGCGGATCCCGATTTCGCACCCTGGAGAGAAGCGGCCCTGCGGCGTGGTTTCCGTTCCAGCGCAGCCCTGCCCCTGCTTTCCGAAAACAGGCTGGTCGGCTGCATCTGCCTGTACGCAGCCGAAGCGGGCTTCTTCGACACCGGCGAGATGAAGCTGCTGGAGGAACTGGCCGACGACATTTCCCATGCCCTGGACTTCATCGCCCACGCCGAGCAGCTCGACTACCTGGCCTACTACGACGGGCTCACCGGCCTGGCCAACCGGCACCTGTTCAGCGACCGCCTCGATCAATTCGCGCAGGCGGCGCGGCAAACAGGCGACACCTTCGCCATCATCATGCTCGAGCCGACCAACTTCAAAAGCGTCAACGAAAGCTACGGCATGGCGGCCGGCGACGAGCTGTTGCGCAGAATGGCGCGGCGCCTGCGGCATTTTGCCGGCGGCAACAGCCGCCTGGCGCGCGTCGGCGGTGATCGGTTCGCCTGCATCGTGCCTGACTTCCATGCCAGCAACCACGCCGGCGCCCTGCTGCGTGAACGCGTATGGGAGGGCATGAGCCGCCCCTACAAGGTGTCGGGACAGAAGACACGCATTTCGGTGCGGATCGGCATCGCCGTGTTTCCGGGCGACGGCAACGACGCCGAGCGCCTGCTCCAGAACGCGGAGGCGGCGCTGAAGAAGGCCAAGGTCCTGAACGAGAACGTCCTGTTCTACACCCAGCAAATGAGCATAGCGCTGAAGGAGCGCCTGCACCTGGAAGGCCGGATGCGTCATGCCCTGGAACATTCCGAATTCGTACTGCACTACCAGCCCAAGCTCAATGTGCGCAGCGGCGCCATCTGCGGCACCGAGGCGCTGCTTCGCTGGAACAACCCGGAATTGGGCCTGGTGCCGCCGGCGAAATTCATGGAGCTCCTGGAAGAAACCAGCCTGATCGTCAAGGTCGGCCGCTGGATCCTGCATCAGGCCGCCGCGGATCAGCTCGCCTGGCGCGGCGCCGGCCTCGATCCGCCGCGCGTGGCGGTGAACATATCGCTCCTGCAACTGCGCCAGCCCGGCTTCGTCGATGAAGTCCGTACGGCGATCAACGACAAAGGCCTGGCGGCGTCGGACATGGAGCTGGAAGTCACCGAGTCCATTCTGTTGCCCGACATGGAGCGCCACGTAGCCAAGCTGCACCAGCTACACAGTTTGGGCGTATCCATCTCCATCGACGACTTCGGCACCGGCTACTCCTCCCTGTCACGCCTGCTCACCCTGCCGGTGGACGAACTCAAGATCGACCGCTCCTTCATCGTCGACATGATCGAGGATGCCGACATGCGCAACATCGTCTCCACCATCATCTCCCTGGCGCGCTCGATGCACCTGAGGGTAGTGGCGGAAGGAGTCGAGTCCCTCGAACAACTTGATTGCCTCGACCGGCTTTGCTGCGACGAGTTCCAGGGCTACCTGTTCAGCCCACCGGTGCCGGCCGCAGAATTCGCGGAAATGCTGCGGCAGGGACGGCGCATGCCGCGGCAGCGTCCGGCGCCCTCGACGCAGTCCACCGCGACCGACCTGTAACCCGCAAGGCAAGTCCGGCGGGCCGCAGGCGCAATCAGCCTGTCCCGAGTGCGTTGCGAAGCAATGCATATCGAGGGATGAAAACGCATTACGCCGAATGAAGACCAATCGTCAATGACCAAGGCCCCACGCCCTCACTGCGCCCGCCGCTCCCCGGCCTCCTGCTCCACCAGCACCCGCTCCATCCGCCGATCCGGTACCAGCCAAAGCAGCGCCGCGGCCACGAAGAAGGCCAATCCAACATAGGCATGATCCAGCCCCGCCGCGATCACCCCGACCAGATAAAACAGCGGCGAGGACTTGCCCTTCTTGTCCGGCCCGATGGCCCTGGCCAGCAGGCTGTCCGGCCCATGCAGCAGCACCAGGCGGGTTTGCAGGATGTACCAGGCTAGCGCGCACAGCATCAGGTTCAGCCCGTACAACATGGTGGGCCAGCGGCCGAAATGGTTTTCACCCATCCAGCCGGTGGTGAACGGCAACAGCGAAAGCCAGAACAGCAGATGCAGGTTCGACCACAACACCGACCCGCTCACCCGACGGCTGGCCTGCATCATGTGATGATGATTGTTCCAGTAGATGCCGACGTAGGCGAAGCTGAGCACATAGCTCAGCGACACCGGCCACAACGGCAGCAGCGCGGACAGCTCCTCCCCGTGCGGCACCTTGAGCTCCAGCACCATGATGGTGATGATGATGGCCAGCACGCCATCGCTGAAGGCCTCCAACCGGTTCTTCTCCATGGGTCATCTCGCTGATCGTGAGGGAATCCAGGCACCCCCGCCTGGCGGGATCATGATAACCGCCTCTAGCGCATCAGCACGACGATCGCGATGAACACCCCATAAAGTCCGAACAAGGGAATCAGCGCCCTGGCATCCACCCGCCGCCGCAGGAACAGGCTCAGCAACACCCCCACCGCCACCGCCGTCACCACACCCGCTGCCACCAGGTCCCGCGAAAACAGCCAGGGCGTGAAGAACAGGCCCAGCGCGCTCGGCACCGTGGCCTGGATCATCATCGCGCCCGAGATGTTCGCCAGCGCCAGCCGCTCCTTGCCCTGCCGCACCCAGATCAGCGCATTCATCGTTTCCGGCAACTCCGTCGCCACCGGGCTCAGCAGCAGGGCCACCAGCTGCGCCGGCAATCCCGCCCACACGCCGATGGCTTCGAGCTGCCCCACAAACACCTTCGACGCCACCGCAATCACCGCCAGCGCCAGCAGCGTCTGCAACAGCGGCCAGTACAGCGTCGGATCGCCCTTTGGACGCAGCTTCAGCGGCTCCAGCGCCTCCTCGCTGTGATCCTGCACACCCATCAACTCGCTGCGCAGGTAAATGGCATACGCCAGCAGGAACAGCGCACCGAGCCAGGGCTTGTAGCTGAAGGCCACCAGGCCCAGCACGATCTTGACCGCGAAAATCGCCAGGAACCACCCCTGGTCGCGGCTCAGGCGCCGCGTATCCGAAGCCACCGCGTGATCGACGCGCCCCAGCCGGCGGTGATTCCACACCAGCGCCAGCCCCACCACCGCATAGGACACCGTCGCCAGCACCAGCGGCCCGCCGAGCGCCGCGCCCACGCCGATGTCCTTCTGCGCCGCATCCCGCCCGAAAACCACCGCGACGAAAGTCACCGCGCTCTCCGGCAAGGCCGTACCGAAGGCCGCCAGGATCGTGCCGGTGGCGGTCTCGCCGATGCCGAGCTTGCGCCCGACCCATTCGATGCCGTTGACGAAGAACTCGCAGGCGAAATAGATCACCGCGGCGGAGCCGAGGAACAGCAGCACAGTCAGCATTTGATATCGACGGGGCTTGGCGAGCGGATGACCGATGGCGAACGGACGCCGCTCGCCAAGCCCGGTGAGTGCGCCGCTGCCAAAGGTCTCGCCAAGAACAGCGACCGGAACGGTCGCGGAACCAACCGCGCCATGAACGCCGAAGCGCTCAAGGATGTTGACGCGGCTCCCTCCTGAAGAGGGCGGCTACTCCCCGATGACTAACGAGTCGGAGCATACCATCCGCCCGGAAAGCCGGTCCAGTGGGCCACCGCCGCCGACAAGTCGCTGCATACTGCCGGGGTCATCACCACCAAAGCCCACCAAGGAAGGTTCCCCCATGCCCCTCTCCTTCGACGCCATCCTCATCGGCACCGGCCAGGCCAATCCCGCCCTGGCCGCGCGCCTCGACGCCGCCGGCATGAAAGTCGCCGTCATCGAGCGCGACAAATTCGGCGGCACCTGCGTCAATACTGGCTGCATGCCCACCAAGACCATGGTCGCCAGCGCCTACGCCGCCCACATGGCCCGCCGCGCCGCCGACTACGGCGTCGCCATCGGCGGCGACATCCGCGTCGACATGCGCCGCGTCCACGAACGCGCCCAGGCCGTCGCCCACACCTCCAGCGGCAACGTCGAAAAATGGATGCGCGGCCTCAAGCACGGCCAGGTCTTCCACGGCCACGGCCGCTTCCTCTCGGCGAACACCGTCGCCTTCGGCGAACAGCAACTCACCGCCCCGCAAATCTTCATCGATGTCGGCGGCCGCGCCCAGGTGCCGTCGTTGCCCGGCCTTGAGCGCCTGCCCTACCTCACCAACAGCAGCATCATGGAAGTGGATTACCTGCCCGAACACCTGCTCATCGTCGGCGGCAGCTACGTCGGCCTCGAATTCGCGCAAATGTTCCGCCGCTTCGGCTCGCAAGTGACGGTGATCGACCGCGGCCCCGCCCTACTGCCGCGCGAAGACCCGGACGTCTCCACGGCCGTGCGCGACATCCTCAGCGCCGAAGGCATCACCATCGAATCCGCCGCCGACTGCCTCGCCCTTGAAGGCGAGCCCGGCCACATCACTGTCACCGCCTCCTGCGGCAGCGCGCAGCGCCGCTTCAGTGGCAGCCACCTCCTCCTCGCCGCTGGCCGCGAACCCAACACCGCCGATCTCGGACTCGAAGCCGCCGGCGTGCAACTGGACAGGCGCGGCTTCATCCAGGTCGACGAACAATGCCGCAGCAACGTCCCCGGCATCTGGGCCTTGGGCGAATGCAACGGCCGCGGCGCCTTCACCCACACCGCCTACAACGACTACGAAATCGTCGCCGCCGCCGTCTTCAACGAAGCCCCGCGCCGACTCTCCGACCGCATCCCCTGTTACGCCCTGTTCATCGATCCCCCGCTCGCCCGCATCGGCCTCACCGAAACCGAAGCGAAGAAACAGGGCTACCGCCTGCTCGTCGGCACCCGCCCCATGACCCGCGTCGGCCGCGCCGTCGAACGCGGCGAAACCCTGGGCTTCATCAAGATCATCGTCGACGCCGACAGCGAGAAGATCCTCGGCGCCTCCATCCTCGGCATCGGCGGCGACGAAGCCATCCACTGCCTGCTCGACACCATGTACGCCGGCGCCGCCTACAAAACCGTCGCCCGCGCCGTACACATCCACCCCACCGTCTCCGAACTCCTGCCCACCGTTTTGCAGGACCTGCATCCCGCCTGAGCCGGCGAACCCCGCCCGCCTCTACGCGTTCGCTACTGTACGCCGCGTCATTCCAAGCCCCACACCGGAACCCGAAGCAAAGTGAGCAACACCAAAGCCCCCCTGCTGACCCTGCCAGTCCACACCGCACTGCTGGCCGCGCGCGCCGCGGGCCAGCCCAGCGTCGACCTCTCGCTCGACCTCGGCCGCACCATCAGCACCGCGCAGATCGGCGCAGGGGAATGGACCTGGAACGGCCGCAGCTTCCCTTACATGGAAGCCTGCAAGGACCGCACGATCTACCACTGGGACGGCGACAGCTTCCAGCCCATCTCCCGCTTCACCACCTCGTTGATCAAGCTCGTCCCCACCGAATGGGGCCCACCCACCTTCGAGATCGACGGCATCAAGATGCTCCCCACCGCCCACGTCTCGCCCTACGCTGACGCCGAGCGCAAGGTCAATCTCATCCAGCCCCGCGGCAAAACCATCCTCGACACCTGCGGCGGCCTCGGCTACTTCGCCGCCTGGTGCCTGCAAGGCCAGGCCCAGAGAATCCTCTCCTGCGAAAAGAACCCGGACGTCATCTGGCTGCGCACCCTCAACCCCTGGTCCCCCGACCACAGCGGCACCGCCCCATCCGCCGCCGCCCTCACCCTCAGCAACGCCGACATCACCCAATACATCGCCACCCTGCCCAACGAATCCGTCGACGCCATCCTCCACGACCCTCCGCGCTTCGGCATCGCCGGCGAACTCTACTCCCAAATTTTCTACGACCAGCTCGCCCGCGTTCTCAGACACAAAGGCAAACTCTTCCACTACACCGGCACCCCCAACAAACTCACCACCCGCCGCGACGTCCCCAACGAAGTCGCCACCCGCCTCCAACGCGCCGGCTTCACCACCGACCTCAACGGCGACGGCATCCTCGCCACCAAGAGCGCACGCCCGACACAACGCTGATCACGCAGCGAACACCAACACCTCATCGTCATTCCGGCGAAAGCCGGAATCCAGGCATCGGTGAACCTGCCACTGAGGTGAACTCGGTTGGGACACCGAAACAACAAGCTGCATCCCGCAAGGCAGAACAAGCCTGTCCCGAGTAGCCCGCTTCGCGAGCATCTCGATGGGCGAAGCGCATTCCGGTGAAGTCGACCAACTCTTCCGATCAAACATGACGGGGCAGAATGAACCACCCGGCGTTCCATCCCTTGTGTGGCGATCGACCGAAAGGTCCTGCCAAAAGCAGCCGTTCAGGTTAAAAAATTGGCCGATCGTAAGCAGCCGCTCGCGGCTTCAGGTTCAGGGGCGCCCCATCTCTTGTCATGGGCTTTCGTGGCTCCGGTCGTCGGATCGACCTCCATCAGAGTTAGGCCGGGAGGCGAAATAGTGGTGGCGTGCCGATCGGCACCACCCCGAAGTTGCAGTCCGTTGCATGCGCCGCAAACGACGCGGCCAGTCCAGTTGCAAGAAGTAACTTCCTCATAATGTCACCCTCCAGTCACAGGTTTCGTGCTGGGCTCGCCAATACGCTTCGTGGCCCATTCATAGGTCATCCTGGACGGAATCTCCCAATTTGCGATTCGCGGACGGCCGCTGGTCGGGGGGGTTGGAATCGCGGATGTCTCCCAATGCTTGTCTCGAATCTCAACCCAGCAGAGCTGGAGTCGGGTGCCGCGCGCCAGCATCGCCCTTGCGACAACGACGAATGGAATTTCCGGTGCATAGATTCAGATGATGGGCCTTCTGGCTGAATTGGGCCCCAGTTGACCCAGGTCATAGCTTTGAAGCATCGGCAAAACCGACAATTGGAAAATTGGCTTCAGAGGGGCGATGAACTGCATCGACGTCCGGAATGCGAGATGAGATTCGCAAGCAATTGGTAGATTGTCCCAAGCTGCGATCCGCAGCATCTTCGCCGTGGAGGTGTTTTCTTGAGTGTTGCCTGGTGCCGGCGGGCGCTGCTTGGTGCTTGCTGCTCGGGTGGGCAGTGCCGCCGAACGTTCTTGCCTACGAGCTCACGCGGGGCGAAACACAATACGGCCTATACGATGTGCAGGCGTACGTTCGCGTCCAAGACGACGCGCTGCTTGTCAAGAGCCTGGGAGGCGACGCGCCGGCTACCGTCGACATACGCCGCAATGCCTTGCGGCGGGCGCGCCTGGGCTTGCGGCTGCGTTGGCACGACGACTGGTACTTTCGCGTGGCCGGCAATTTCGCGCACCGTCCGTCCTTGCGCGATCTTTGGCTGGAATACCGCGGTTGGCCAGTGCGAGTCGAACTGGGACGCTTCCCTGAACCTTTCAGCCTGGGTGAATCGATCAATTCCACGGACACGCTGCTGGTGGCGCGACCCTCGCCGACATTTCTCGGGCCGGACTATGGATTCGGCGCCGGTTTCAACTACCGCGGCGACAACTGGGGTTTGTCCAGTGGCATCTTCAGCCGCAGCGCTGGCTACGCGTTGTCCGGCAAATATCCGGAAAACGCATTGAGCCTGCGTGGTACGTGGAGACCGTTGCGGGGCGAACTGGGCTTTCTGCACCTGGGTGCCAGTACCAGCTTTCGCGAAACAGCCATCGGTTCAGGCGTGCAGCTGTTCGGCAGCGGCGAGACGGCATTGCTTAGCGGGTTGTCGCCACGCTCGTCGTTGCAGCTGCAAAGTGACCGCTACCGCCTGCTCGGCGGCGAAAGCGCGGTGCGCCTGGGGCCCGTGCTGGTACTTGCCGAGTACATCCAGGCGCATGTGAGCGGCGGGCCGAGCTGGAGCGGCGAGTATGTCGAGGCCGGCTGGTCGTTGACCGGAGAACGACGGAGCTACTCCACCCGCTATGGCACGGTTGGCGGCATCACGCCGAACCAGCCCGTGACGCTCGGCGGTTATGGCGCCTGGGAGTTGGCGGCGCGCTGGAGTGCGACCGATCTCCGCTCCGGCGGAGGTGATCGCGGCAGCGTGATTTCACTGGGCCTGAACTGGTACCCGGCAGATTCCTTGCGCATCAGTCTAGCCGCCCAGAAAATGCGGCGCAGCCTGGCTGACGGCACCGAGCGCGATGCCAGTGTGGCGCAACTGCAGTTCCAGCTCAGTTTCTAGTGTCATGCGCTCCGCCAGTGGCATCAGGCAACACCGCTGCGACACAGCCGTGCGTCTGCAACAAGGCGGCGGCGCCTGTTTGCTTTATCGCGCTGCCGCCGGCAGGAGGCGCGGACTGGTGCAATTGCTGCTTCCATTCCGCAGGCGAACGCAGCGGTGCCGCGGCGCGCAGCAACGCGAGGGCGGCACTTACATAAGGTGCGGCAAACGAGGTTCCGTCGACAAAGCGGCCGCGGCCATCGGCGCCGGCCGACCAGATGTGTACGCCCGGCGCGGCAACGTCGATGTATTCGCCCCGGTTGGCCTTCGCATAAATCTGCCCATCTTGATCCAGCGCGGTCACCGCAATGGTTTCAGCATAAGCCGCCGGATAGCGCGGCGGGCCATCCGGCCCAAGGTTGCCGGCCGCAGCGACCACGACGACGCCGTGCTGCACCGCGCGTCGCACGGTCTCGTGCAACACCAGGTTATCCGGACCGGCGATGGAGACATTGACGACGTCGGGTTGCTGCGTCACCAGCCAGTCCATGCCGCGCGCCATGGCCACCGCGTCGGTCGACTCGCCCCGTCCACGGCTGAAGTCAAAGACGTTGGCCGCCAGCAGTGTCGCCTTCGGCAGCAAACCGGAAAATCCGGCTTCGGCTTTGCCGGCGAGGATGGTTGCCACTTCGGTACCATGCTCGGCACCTTCCGGCGTGGCACCGGAATTGCCGAAATGCTTCTGCCGCAAGTGGCTACCGTCGAGTGCCGGGCTGGATTTCTCTACGGCGGTGTCGATCAGTCCGATACGTACTGCGTTGTTGCAGCCGCCCGGCGGCCAGCCGATCATTTTCTGCGGCTCGCAACGGATGCCGGCGCAAGCCGGCTGGCCAGCGGCCTGCGCATACACCGGATCGACGTCATAGGCGCCGGACGGGTCGGCCTGGCGCAGGCGCAGCAACGCCTGCCGCGGCGGAATGCCGCCTGGCGTGGACAGCTGCGTCAGGCGGAACCCAAGGCTTTCCAGGCGTTCCTCCTCAATCACCCGGAAGCCGAGCTTGCGCACCTCCTTGCGGGCCTGCTCGGTGATGTCAATGGCCAGCACCACGTCCGGCTCGGTGTCGAAGCCCAGGTCGGCTCGGCTCTCTTCGCGCCCGGATTCGCGGTCGCCGCTGTTATCGGTTTCTCGCTCGGACTCGTGCTCGTGTTCGCGCTCACGGTCGTTGCTTTCCTGTTCGCGTTCGGTTTCCTTGTCGTCCTGCGCCTGCGCCGATGGTGTGGCGCCGAGCAGCAGCGCGGCGAACTGGCAAGGTGCGTTGAACATCGCACCGCCGATGGTGGAGAGCAACGACGCAAGCGCCAGCCTTCTCAGATTCATCGGTTAATTCCCCCAGGTTGTACAGGATTAAACGGAACGGCCTGCAATAAAGTTCATGGAATAAATTCCGCTGGCGCACGTTCTGCAATCAGACGCCTGCGAAGCATACGCCACCGCCGATGACCATGGACTTCAAGACCGAGCTGACGGCGCTGCTGCCACGCTTGCGGCGCTTCGCCCTGGTCAGGACCGGCTCTCTGGATGCGGCCGACGACTTGGTGCAGGCAGCTTGCGAGCGCGCATGGGTGGCGCGGGATACGTGGAAACCGGGAACGCGGATGGATAGCTGGATGTTCACAATCATGCAAAACCTGCACATCGACGAAATCCGTACCGCCGCCACGCACGGCATCCGCGAGAGTGCCGAGACGCTGGAGGTGGTGCCGGATCAGCGCTGGTCGCAAGGGATGGAAGCCGGGCTGGCGCTGGAACAGGTTGCGCGGATCATGAAACAGCTGCCCGAATCGATGCGTGTGGTGCTGGCTCTGGTGCCGATTGAAGGGCTCACCTACCAGGAGGCGGCGGATGTGCTCGGCGTGCCGGTGGGCACCGTGATGAGCCGTCTGGCAAGGGCTAGATCCGAATTGATGCGCCGACTGCAAGCGGGTGCCGGCGAAGCCGGATGGGTGGCTACATGAGCACGCATGACTGGAGCGACGAGGTGCTGATGGCCTACGCCGATGGCGCCTTGCACGCGCCTGACGCGGCGCGCGTGCGCGAAGCCACCGCTGCCGACCCGGAAATAGCCGCGCGCATCGACATGTTCCGGGCATCGGGGCGCCTGCTGCGTGAGGCGTTCGGTCCGGTGCTGCGGCAGCCCGTGCCGCAGCGCCTTTGCGATGCCGTGCAGGCCCTGGGCAGCGAGGCTGTCGTGCGCCCTGAACGGGGAGTCCGCGCCGGCAGGCGCCGGCGTGCGGCCATGGTTGTATTGGCCATTGCCGCCACGGTGCTCGGCGTGATGATCACCCTGCCGGGCCTGGAACGGCGTGGCCGCGATACACCCGCCAGCCTGCTGGCAGCGACGGGCCCATTGCCGGCAAGCCTGAACGACACACTCGATCGACTGCCGAGCGGCGAGGTGGGACACCTGACTCTTGCCGCGCGCGAAGTGGAAGTACTGCCACTGGCGAGTTACGACGAGGCCGGCGTGGTCTGCCGGGAATTCGATCTGAAGGTTCCGGCCGCATCCGGCGAGTCCTTGCGCGGCGTGGCCTGCCGTGACGCCAATCGCTGGGTGCTGCGCTCCACGCCTGAGTCCATGCCGAAGCCCGCCCTTGGCGATGGCTATGAAACGGCGGCCGGCGGCGGCGAGCTGGCCCCCCGTCTCGGACTGCATCGACCCTTGTCCGGAGAAGAGGAGCGGCGGCTGATGGCGCGGGGTTGGCGCTAAGGCATCGCTTCAGCGCACCTCCACCGGATATCGCGACGCGGGCAATCGCCATGAATTCACCCATGCAAGCCACCTCATGGAATCAGCCTCTGCTGCTGTCGCTGCTCGCGGCGGCGGTTCTGGAGGAGATCGTGTTCCGCACCGGCATCCAGGAGACCCTGTTGCGCGTCTCGGCCGATCTGCCGCTGCTGCTGCGGCGCAAGGGTTTCTGCTCCGCACCCAATCTGGCGACCGCCCTGGTGTTCGCACTGGCGCACGGCCTGGCCCGCTCCTGGTGGCTGGGCCTTGCGGTGATTCCGCCTGCCCTGAGCCTGGGCTGGCTATACGAGCGCCGGCGCAGCCTGTGGCGCTGCATCGCGCTACACGCGGCGATGAACTGCGCGTGGTTCCTGGCCGCCAGCCGGTACAGCACCCTGTCCTGAGCACCGATCGTCACCCGCCGTTCATCGGTTGGTGCCCGCCGCCGATCCCTGCGCTGGAATAAAGACGCACGCGCCCCGTTGTGCCCATGACGTCCGGCCGCAACCCGTGCCGGGTCCAATCAACGCCAAGGCAAAACAATGAGTACTTTCTCACTGATGCGGGGACCGCATGGTCGCCGCCCCCGGGTACGAGGATTCCGTGCCGTGATGGCCCTGGTGGTAGTAGCAGCCTTGAGCGCGCCGTCGGCCTGGGCCGCCAGCGCGGCGAACGGCAAGCTGCTCTACAACAACACCCCGGGCGGCGGCGGCACCTCCTGCGCCAACGGCTCCTGCCACGGGCCGGACCCGACGCAGAACAACAACAACATCCAGAGGGGCGCCAACAATCCCACCGTTATTCAGAACGCCATCAACAACGGCAAGGGTGGGATGGGGATTTACCAGGGCACGCTCAGCGCCAGCGACATCGCCGACATCGCCGCGTACATCGGCAATCCCGCGGCCGCCAACGGGCCCAACGCCGCGGTTTCGCCGGCCGCGCTGAGTTTTCCCTCCACCGCGGTCGGCGCCAGCAGCGCCAGCCAGACAGTGACCCTGTCCAACACCGGCGGTGCAGTGCTGTCCATCAGCTCGATCGCGGCCAGCGTTGCCGACTTCAAGGTGGCCGGGGGCACCTGCGCCGCCGCCGGCAGCGTCGCCGCCGGCGGGAGCTGCAGCGTGCTGGTGACTTTCAGTCCCGCAAGCAGTGGCAGCCGCACCGGCAGTCTTACCATCGCCCACAACGCACCGAACTCGCCCAGCAGCGTCGGCCTCTCCGGCACCGGCACGGCGGCGCAGGCGACCATCTCGCTTTCCGCAAGCTCCTTGACCTTCGCCGCGCAGGCGGTAGGCTCCAGCAGCGCAGCGCAGAGCGTCACCGTCCGCAACAGCGGCGCCGCGGCGCTGAATTTCAGCGCCATCACCGTTGGCGGCAGCAACGCGGCCGACTTCAGCCGCGGCGGAAGCTGCGCCGTCGGCACCGCGGTGGCTGCGGGCGGGAGCTGCACACTCAGTATCACCTTCACGCCCCAGGCCGCCGGTTCGCGCATCGCATCGGTGAGCCTTGCTTCCAACGCCAGCAACGGCGCGCAGACGCTGAATCTCAGCGGCAGCGGCAGCGCGGTACAGCCGGCGGCCAGCGCGTCGCCGCTGTCGCTCAGTTTCGGCTCGGTGGTGGTGGGCCAGCAAAGCGTGGCACAGACCGTCACGGTCAGCAACGGCGGCAATGCCGCGTTGCAACTTGCCGCCATCGCCACCAACAGTGCCGACTTCGCGGTGTCAGGCGGCAGCTGCGCCGTGGGGACGCCGGTCGCCGCGGGCGGCTCCTGCACCGTGCTGCTCAAGTTCCAGCCGCAGGCGACGGGTAGCCGCAGCGGCACCCTTTCGATCACCCACAATGCGGCCGGCAGTCCGTCCACGGTGGCCCTGTCCGGCAGCGGCACGGCGGCCACGCCGGTGGCGCAGCTGGCGCCCGCCACCTTGAACTTCTCCGAGACGGTGGGCACGCCCTCGGCAGCGCAGACGGTGATCCTGAGCAACACCGGCACGGCACCGCTAGCGCTCAGCGCGGTGGCCCTTGGCGGGGCCGACGCCGCCGACTACACCATTGCCTCGGGCAGTACCTGCGCCGCGAGCGGCAGCGTCGCCATCAACGCCTCGTGCATCGTGAAGATCGTCTTCACGCCGGGCGCGCAGGGCGCGCGTGCGGCGGCGCTGAGCATCACCCACGACGCCGCCGGAAGCCCGTCGCAGGTGACACTCAACGGTACGGGCACGGCGGTGCCGATGCCGCAGCTGTCGGTCAACGCCGTGTCACTCAGCTTCCCGGCGCAGGCCATCAACACCAGCAGCGCAGCCAAGACGCTGACCGTGAGCAACAGCGGCTCCGCCACACTCAGCTTCAGTACCATCGGCATCGGTGGTGCCGACGCCGGCGATTTCGCCATCGTGCCTTCCAGCGGCGACTGCGCCGTCGGCGGCAGCCTGGCGGTCGGTGCCAGCTGCGCCATTAATCTGGGCTTCAGGCCGACCGTCAGCTCCGGCACCCGCAGCGCCGGCTTGAACATCGGCTCCAACGCCGGCAACAGCAATGTCACTGTCAGCCTCAGCGGTATCGCAGCGCCACCAGCGGCACCCGCAGTGGTGTTCGCGCCGGCGAGCCTGGACCTGGGCAGCGAGACCGTCGGCGTCACTTCCGCGGCGGCGAGCGCGACACTGCGCAATACCGGCTCGGCGCCGCTGGCCATTAGCGGACTCAGCGCCGGCCCGGCGCAATTCACGCTGCTCCACAACTGTCCGGCCAGCCTTGCCGCCGCGGCGAGCTGCACGCTGCAGCTGAGCTTCACGCCGTCCACGGTTGGTGTGCTGAACGGCACCGTGACCCTGCTCAGCAATGCCGCCACTTCACCCGACAGCCTGGCTCTGACCGGTACCGGCGTGCAGGCGCTGGCTCCCCGCCTGGGCTGGACCAGCGGCAATAGCATGAGTTTCCCCGACACCAGCGTGGGCACGCCGTCCACGGCGCGATCGATCAGCCTGTCCAACCTGGGCAATGCTCCCGCCGCGATCCAGCAATTGCAGATCGCTGGCGCCGACGCGGCGGACTTCGCGCTCGACCCCTCAGGGACCTGCGCCGCGGGCGGCAGCCTGGCGGCCGGCAGCGCCTGCACCATAGCGGTGGTGTTCTCCCCCGGCGCCGCGGGGCTGCGCAGCGCGAATCTCAATGTGGTGTCCAACGCCACCGGCCTTACGCCGGCGAGCCTTAGCGGCAACGGTGTCGCCGGAGGCGCCCCGGCGCTGAGCCTGTCGCCGACCGCGATCTACCTCACCGGACCGACCAACGCGCCGCTGCAGCCGCAAGCTCTGGTCCTGACCAATTCGGGCGCCGGCGTGCTGCAGGTGACGAAGGTCGCGGCGGCCGCACCGCTGCAGGTGATGGACGCATCCACACCGGGCGGCGGCACCTGCCCGCCGGCGCCGTTCAGCCTGCAGCCAGGATCGTCCTGCACGCTGATGGTCGGCGCGAGCGGTCCGGTCAATACGCAACAGCTGCAAATCAGCAGCAATGCCGGCGCCGCGCCGAGCGTGGTGAGCGTATCCGGTACGCCGCTGACCAACGCCGGTGCCGGCGGCTGCTCGATCGCACCGCCCGATCGCCCGGGCGACCCGCTATGGGCCGTGATGCTGGCTGCCGCCGCGCTGGCGCTATGGCGGCGCCGAGGGGCTGAGTTCCCGTCGCGCATCCAACGCAAATTTCCACTCGATCGGTAGTTGCAACCCAGGAGCCTTTCATGAAGTCACCGCAATCGAAACCCCTGCTGCTGGCGTTCGTCGCCACCATGCTGGCCAGCTTGTCCGCCATGGCGCTCGGTCCCGACCAGCCGGCCCCGCCGTTCAGCCTGCCCAGCCAGGGCGGCGGCAGCACCAGCCTGGCCGAGTTCGCCGGACATCTGGTGTATCTGGATTTCTGGGCCTCATGGTGCAGCCCCTGCCGGCAGAGTTTTCCGTGGATGAACGAGATCCAGGCCAAGTACGCGGGGCGCGGCCTGCGCGTGCTGGCGGTGAACGTCGACGCCAAGCAAAGCGACGCCGAAGGTTTCCTGGCGCAGGTGCCGGCGCAGTTCACCGTGGCGTTCGATCCGAAGGGGCAGACGCCCGGCCTGTATCAGGTCAAGGGCATGCCGACTTCGTTTCTGATCGGATCCGACGGCAAGGTGCTGATGGTGCACCAGAGTTTCCATGACGGCGACCGCAAGGAACTCGAAGCCAGCATCGAAGCCGCATTGGGCGTACACCCGGAGGCCAAGCCGTGAGGATCTCGGCGAGGATGATACTGTGCGCGTCCGTCGCGGTGCTCTGCAGCGCCTGCGTACATCCGCCCAAACCCTGGGAGAAAGGCGAGCTGGCCAAGCCCGCCATGAACATGGGGCGCGATCCCCTGGGGGAGCGCTTCGACCAGCATATCGCCGCGAGCAAGGCCGCCGCGTCCGGCGGCTACGGTGTCGACGGAGGCGGCTGTGGCTGCAACTGATCCGCGCGATTCCGGGGCCGCAACGCCGGAGGCGACGCCGCCGGAGCGGGGCAAGGTCGGCGGCGTGCTTCTGGCGGCGCTGGCCTTGCCCGGTCTCGGCGCGCCGGCGGTGTATGCCGACTCGGCGCCGGAACACGCCACCATCGCCTACAAGCAACTGCACTACCAGGACTCGCAAAGTGGCCTGCAGCGCATCCACGTCGATGCACCCTCGCTGTATCTGATGACGCCGATCGGCGCCAACTGGTCGCTGGCGGGGTCGGCCGTGCTCGACGTCGTGTCCGGCGCGTCGCCGCGCTACTACACCTCGGTATCCGGCGCCTCGCACATGTTCGACCGGCGCATCGCCGAGGACGCGAAGGTCACCTACTACCGCTCGCGCAGCCAGTTCAGCTTTTCGGCAAGCCATTCCAAGGAGGACGACTACGAGTCGAACGCGTTCGCCGCCGACGCGAGCTTCTCCACCGAGGACAACAACACCACGTTCAATTTCGGCGCCGGCGCCTCGATCGACACCATCAATCCGGTCAACCACATCGTGGTCGACGCGCACAAGCACACCCGCGAGTTCCTGGCCGGCGTGACGCAGGCGCTGGATCCGTTCGACCTGGTGCAATTGCAGCTTGGCTACAGCATCGGCAATGGCTATTACGACGATCCCTACAAGCTGTTCGACAACCGGCCGGGCAAGCACGACCAGGGCACCGCCGTACTGCGCTGGAATCACCAGTTCGAGGACTGGGGCTCGACCCTGCGCACCAATTATCGTTACTATCGCGACAGCAACCAGGTGCACGCGCATACCATCCAGCTCGAATGGGTGCAGCCGCTGGGCGAGTCATTCAGCGTCTCGCCCTCGCTGAGCTACTACACGCAGAGCGCGGCCAGCTTTTACATCGATCCGCCCAACGGCGATCAGAACCGCTTTCCGAACATTCCGCCGGGGAGCTACTCCTCACTGGACCAGCGTGTCTCGGCGTTCGGCGGCATCACCGCCGGCGGACGCGTCGACTGGATCATTTCGCCGCACTGGTCCACCAACCTGAAAGGCGACTATCACGAAGAGCGCGCCGCCTGGCGCTTGTTCGGACAGGGATCGCCGGGCCTGGTTCCTTTCCGTTATGTTGCTTTCGAATTTGGATTGTCCTACCGCTTTTGAAGGCGGCCGCACGTCGCCGGTGGGGGCCGCCGCTCGCGGCGGCCCCCGGGAGGGGGTGAGGCTGCGTGGAGACCAGTTTGTGAACGGCGACGGCGGTGATACGCTGGCGGAATTCGCGGTGATGGCCTGCAAGGCCGAGATTCGCGTGGCCGGCGTGGACGAAGACGTGGCGCGCCGCGCGATCGATGCCGCCGTCGCCGAAGTGCGGCGCATCGAAGTCAAGTACTCGCGCTATCGGGTCGACAGCGTGGTATCGCGGATCAATGCCGCCGCCGGCAGCGGCCAGGCCATGGAAGTGGACGAGGAGACGGCCGGGCTGCTCGACTTCGCCTCCAGCCTGTATCGGCAGAGCGGCGGCTTGTTCGACATCACCAGCGGCGTGCTGCGCCGCGCCTGGAACTTCCGCTCCGGGCGGCTACCCGAGCAGGCGCAACTCGACGCCCTGCTGCCGCTTGTGGGCTGGCACCTGGTGCGCTGGGGCGAGGCCAGTGCCACAGCCCCACAGCGCGCCGTCGAGCTGCGCCGGCCGGGCATGGAGCTGGATTTCGGCGGCTTCGGCAAGGAATACGCCGCCGACCGCGCCGCGATGCTGCTGTTCGATGCAGGAATCCGCCACGGCCTGGTCAATCTCGGCGGTGACATCCGCATCATTGGACCGCGGCCCGGCGGCGCGTCCTGGCAGCTCGGCATCCAGCATCCGCGCCAGCCCGAAGGCACCATCGCCGGGGTAGCGCTGGGCGGCGGCGCGCTCGCCACCAGCGGTGACTACGAGCGCTACATGGAGGTCGACGGCCGCCGCTACTGCCACATACTCGACCCGCGCAGCGGCTGGCCGGTGGAGTATTGGAGGTCGGTCAGCGTGGCGGCGCCGCTGTGCCTTGCGGCGGGTGCTCTCAGCACCATTGCCATGTTGCTGCGAACCGACGCGGCCGATTTTCTGCGCAGCCAGAAAGTGGCCTTCCTGGCGGTCGACGCCGCGGGCGAGGTGCTGCATCAAGGTCTGTGATTTTCGTATCGATACCGGGCATTTGCACCCGACGCAGGAGGCAAGAATGGAAGAATCATGGTTGAAGAGCGCTTTGACAGCCCTTTGTGGTGTGCTGGCCCTGGCTGCCACGGTAGCCTGGGCGGAGGATTTCCTCGATGTGGACAAGGCCTTCGTCCTTGCCGCGGCACCCAGCGGCGATGGCGTCCTGGAACTGAAGTTCGATGTAGCGCCCGGGTACCACCTGTACCGCGAGAGGCTCTCGTTGGAACTGCTGCCGCCGGACTTGCATCTGGTGCCCACCAGCATGCCAGACGGCGAGATGGTGCATGACGATAGCTTTGGCCGCGATGTCGAGGTCTATCGCGGGCAACTTGCCCTGAGGGTTGCTCTGGCTTCGAAGACTCCAGCCGACCACACTGCGCTGCTCCGCGTCGGCTACCAAGGGTGTGCCGATGCCGGACTGTGCTATCCGCCGCAGACGCGCGTAATACAACTGCATCTTGGTCCGCTCGGTCAGGTTACGTCCATTGCCATCGCAGACCAGGCCGCTATGGGCGGCGCTTCAGCTCAGGGGACGACAAATCCCGACGAGCCCCGCAGCGGTTCCCGCGTACAGAATGCTTTGCGCTCCGGGCATCTGCTTAGCATCGCCTCGGTGTTCCTGGTTGCCGGCCTGCTGCTCTCGTTCACCCCCTGCGTGCTCCCGATGGTGCCGATCCTGTCGTCGATCATCGTTGGCCATGGCGTCAACGTCGGGCGCCGCAAGGGCTTCACGCTGGCACTGAGCTATGCGCTGGGCATGGCGCTGGTGTACACCATATTCGGCATCATCGCCGGCTTGCTCGGCGAGGGCTTGGCCGCCTCGCTGCAGAATCCATGGGTGCTAGGCAGTTTCGGGCTATTGATGGTGGGGCTGGCCCTTTCCATGTTCGGTCTGTACGAACTGCAATTGCCGAGCGCCTTGCAGACCCGCCTGACACTCGCCTCCGGTCGCTTCAAGGGCGGCAACGGTGTTGGCGTGTTCCTCATGGGGGGCGTGTCGGCCCTGATCGTCGGCCCTTGCGTCGCGGCGCCTCTGGCAGGGGCGCTGGTCTACATCAGCCAGACCCGCGACGTGGTCATCGGCGGGCTTGCACTGTTCTCCCTGGCAGCCGGCATGAGCGTGCCGCTGCTCTTGGTGGGGCTGTCCGCCGGCGCACTGCTGCCGCGAGCCGGCGCCTGGATGTTGTCAGTGAAAACAACATTCGGCGTGGTGCTGCTGGGCGTGGCTTGGTGGCTGGTGTCGCCGGTGCTTCCCCCAGCGGCGGCCATGCTGCTGCTGGCCGCACTGCTGGCGCTTGCCGCCGGGCTGCTGGGTGCCTTTAGCGGCCTGGACCGCCAAGCCGGCATTGGCCGCGTTGCTGGAAAAGCAGGTGGGTGGATACTGGCCTGCATGGCGGTGGCGGAAGTAGCCGGAGCACTGGCCGGTGCTGACAGCGTGTGGCAGCCGTTGCAACCGCTGGTTGCGCATGCCGCCGCTCAACAGACACTGGCTACGCCGGCCTCCGCTATGCGCTTCGCTCCGATAAGCAGCACGTCCGCTTTGGACGAGGCATTGCGCACGGCTGGTGGGCGCCCAGTAGTGCTGGACTTCTACGCCGACTGGTGCGTATCGTGCAAGGAAATGGAACACAGCACTTTTGCCGATCCGCTGGTGAGGCAGCGGCTGGAACACGCAGTGCTGCTTCAGGCGGACGTCACCGCCAACACCGAGGAACAACGCGCATTGCTGAAGCGCTTTGGCCTTTTTGGTCCTCCAAGTGTCCTGTTCTTCGATGCGCAGGGACGGGAGAAAGACGATGCCCGCGTTATTGGATTTGAGGCCGCGCCAATCTTCATCGAACACCTCGATGCCGGAAACGTTCGCTAGTTGGTAAACGCACCGTCTTTCCACTGCGCCCCCCCTCTGATAGCAGACCTTCGCGACCATCCGGATTGGCGCCGTCAGCCGCCATCAGGCGGATACTCCGACAAAAAGAGTTCGAATCTCGATTCGAGCATGATTTTCATCATCTCCCGGGTCACTACGCCCCCGAAGGCGCCCGGACCGAGGACTGAACCCCACATCTGCAACGTAATCTCCGGGAATGAGCGGCAGATCTGGGCCAAAGCCGGCTAGTCAGGCAGATCAACAACGTTGTCAGTGCCGGCAAGAAATGGTGGCAAGCTGATCCAGCGCCCACAAGGGCCGCTTCCCCCAGAGCAACACCACCCCCGTTCGCTCCGAGTACCCGCGAAGCGGGTGTACTTTTCCGAATGTCCCGAATGAATCGCGAAGCGATTTGTATCGAGGGAGGGGGCCGTACACGGAACCATCCTCCAGCGCCATTCCCGAGCACGCGCGAATCCAGTTTTCACGAGTGACGGTCTCAGGTGAGAGCCAATCAATCCCCTCAGGTCAGTTCCACGACCCACCTCCCGCGCGCCGCGGAACGCGCCCATGCCCCAAATCCGCGCCCATCGCCCGCCCCAAACCCGCCCCCACCGCCGCTCCCAAGCCGCCCCAAACCCCACCCGTTTTCCATTCAGTTTCCATACAGCCGCAAGGTGTATAACAAACAAACCTGCCCAGGTCCCTATCCCCTGGCAAGTTTGGAGTCCGTCATGAAAACCATAATCGTCTCTACCATGCTTGCCCTCGGCCTGGCACTGCCGAATGTCTCCTCCGCCCACGGCGGCGGTGGCTATCACGGTGGCGGTGGTGGTGGTTACCACGGCGGCGGATATCATGGCGGCGGCGGCTATTACCACGGTGGTGGCGGCTATTATCACGGCGGTGGCGGCTACCGCGGCGGCAGCTGGTATGGCGGCTGGCCCCTTGCCGTCGGCATCGGTCTGGGTGCAGCGGCCGTCCTCGGCAGCGGTGCCTACTACGGCCCGCCCCCGGTCTACTACGCCCCGCCCCCTACCGTGTATTACGCCCCGCCCCCGCCGGTGTACTACGCGCCGCCGCCCCCCGCCTACTACCCGGCCCCCGGCTACTGAGCGAAATCCAGTAACAAAAAGGGCGGCTTGCGCAAACGCGTAAGCCGCCCTTTCCTTATTCGGCCGCGGCGAATCTTCAGAACCGGTAGCCCACCCCCAACCCCACCAGTCCCTGCGTCTTGTTCAGCACCACCGGGCTGTTCCCGTCGTCACCCAGCAACTGCGTCACCCCGGCAAATCCGCGCAAACCCCAATGCCGCGACAGCCGGTAATCCAGAGACGCATTGAAGCCCACATCCTTGATGCCGCCGCCCGGCGTATACGCCGGCAGCCCGGATTGCAGCGACTGCTCCGGCGATACCCCAAAGTACGTGCGGTCGTAAGAGCCGCTGGCGAACGCCGTCTGCACGCTCGCGGTGAACAACAGCCGCCCCGGAATCAGCGGATGCGCCCAGTTCAGCGACACATTGCCGTACAGGCCATTGGCCTGGTGCGTCAGCGCCTGCCGCACCGTCCCGCGCAGGCTGAACGCCCCCATCGCGTAGCTGGCGAACAGCCCCGCCGTCAGGCTCGGCTGGATATCCCCCAGCCCCTTCAGGTGGATATCGTCATCCTCCTTGCGCCCGTACTGGAAACCCAGCACCGGCCCGGCGCGCAGCCCATGCCAGTCCAGCGCCGTCACCCCGATCCCCGCCGGCCCGGCGAAGAACAGCCCCTTGTCGTAGGACACCGAGATCGCCGGGAACGCCCGCAACGCATACGCATCCGCGCCGTCGTACTTCGGCCGCAACACCCCGCCGCCGCCGAGCATCACGCTCCAGCCATCGGCGCGCCCGCCGCCGGCCTGCTCCAGCTGCACCTGGCTCTGCTCCTGCGCCGCGGCCGGCCATGCGGCGCAAGCCGCCGCCAAGCCCAGCGCCGCCCAGGCCGGACGAAACGGGCGAGTACCACCAACGGAAATGGTTGAAATCACGTGCCACCTGCGAAGATCGGGAATGAAGGCCCCGAGTATCCGCGACGCAGCCGGCGAATGCGTGTCCGAACGTCCCCGGAGTGTTGCGTTATGTATCTCTGGCCCCAATCCGCAACATTCGGTTACAAAAGGCCGTTCCCGATTGCGTCTCTCCCTACCATACTGATGCCTATGGAAACGGCTCCGCCCCACCTGCTGATCGTCGACGACGACACGGAAATCTGCGTCCTGCTGTCCGAATTCCTGGCCCGCCAGGGCTTCCGCGTTTCCATCGCGCACAATGGCAAGGCCATGATGCAGACCCTGGCCGAAACCCGCGTCAACCTCGTCATCCTCGACCTGATGCTCCCCGGCGAAGACGGCCTCAGCCTGTGCAAGCGCCTGCGCGCGCGCAGCGCCCTGCCCATCATCATGCTCACCGCCCTGGCCGAGCCCACCGAGCGCATCATCGGCCTGGAGCTCGGCGCCGACGACTACCTGCCCAAGCCCTTCGTTCCGCACGAGCTGCTGGCCCGCGTGCGCGCCGTCCTGCGCCGCGCCAGCGAGCTCGAAGGCCAGAGCAGCGGCGACCGCCAGCGCAGCCTGGAATTCGCCGGCTGGCGCCTCGACGTCGGCCGGCGCGAACTCTACTCCCCGCGCAACGCCCTGGTTTCCCTGCCCGCCGGTGAATTCGACCTGCTGCTGATCCTGCTCGAACGCCCCCACCGCATCCTCAGCCGCGACACCCTGATCGACCTCGCCCGCGGTCGCATCCCCACCCCCTTCGACCGCAGCATCGACGTCCAGATCAGCCGCCTGCGCCGCAAGATCGAAGCCGATCCGAAAGAGCCGCTCTTCATCAAGACCGTGCGCGGCGGCGGCTACGTCTTCTCCGCCCCCGTCACCGTCATCGCGGACGAAGCATGATCCGCCACGACACCATCGCCTCCCGCATCCGCCGCTCCATGCTGGGCCTGGTGGTGATACTCACCGTCAGCTTCGCCGTGCTGCGCCTCTACGACAACCACGACGACGACCCCGGCACCAGCCTCGGCCACCACATCGGCAGCATCAGCGAAATCGCCGACGCCACCCCACGTCCCGAGCGCGCCGCCTTCATCGGCGCCCTGCGCGACAACACCTTCAGCGCCGCACTCGCCGACAGCTACGCCGCCGGCGGCACGCCCCAGGGCGGCTTCACCGCCTGGATCCTGCGCCGGCGCATCGGCGACCACGACGCCCCCCGTCAGGTCACTGTCACCACCGCGCCCGGCACCACCGCCCCGGTGCTGATCCAGGTGCCCCTGACCGACGGCCAATGGCTGCGCTTCACCGTCCCCGACCCCGACTCCCTCGGCGGCTTCCCCTACCGCACCTTCGCCGAACGCGTCGCCCTCGCCGCCTTCCTCGTCTGGCTGCTCTCCCTGTGGACCGCGCGGCGCCTCGCCGCCCCCATCGCCGCCTTCGCCAGCGCCGCCGAGCGCCTCGGCAAGGGCACCGACACCCCGCCCCTGCCCGAGCGCGGCCCCTACGAACTGCGCGTCGCCACCCGCGCCTTCAACGAGATGCAGGAGCGACTGCAACGCTTCGTCCGCGACCGCACCCAGATGCTCGCCGCCATGTCGCACGACCTGCGCACCCCGCTCACCCGCATGACTCTGCGCGCCGAATTCATCGAAGACCCCTGGGAAAAGCGCAAGATGCTCGGCGACCTGGCCGAGATGATCGCCATGATCGAATCCACCCTCACCTTCGCCCGCGAAGACTTCAACCGCGAAGCCCGCGCCCTGGTGGATCTGCGCGCCCTCATCGAAAGCATCTGCCAGGACGCCGCCGACACCCGCGCCGTCATCAGCTGCAGCGTCGCCGAACGCATCGACCTCGAATGCCGCCCGCAAGCCCTGCGCCGCGCCATCACCAACCTCGTCGACAACGCCCTCAAATACGGCGGCTCCGCCCACGTCGAAGTCCTCAAGGAAACCGGCAAGGTACTGGTCCTCGTCGAAGACCAGGGCCCCGGCATCCCCCCCGACCAGCACGAACGCGTCTTCACCCCCTTCTACCGCCTGGAATCCTCCCGCAACCGCGAAACCGGCGGCGCCGGCCTCGGCCTGGCCTTGGTCCGCACCATCGTCCACGGCCACGGCGGCAACGTCACCCTCGCCAACCGCAACGAAGGGGGCCTGAGAGTGCGCGTCGAATTACCCGCGTAACACTGTGGATTCGTACCATTCCAGCAGACTCGGGTGTCAGTCGATTAACACTGGCAGCCGAATCCAGCGATCCTCATGCTACGGGCTAGCAAAGGGAGCCAACCATGAACTCCGCCACCCATCTCATTCCAGGCATTCGCGCGTTTCGCCCCTTCCTTCCAGCGAAGGAATTCGAAATCAGCCTGCGCTTCTATCAGGCCATTGGTTTCGATACCTACCCGCTCGGCGACACTCTCTCCGAACTCAGCCTCGGCACGCACGCTTTCCTGCTCCAGGGCTACTACGTCAGGGAGTGGGCCGAAAACACGATGATGCATGTCCTCGTCAACGATGCCCAGGCGTGGTGGCAACACCTCGATTCCCTGGACCTGGCCCATCGATTCGGCGTGCCGCCGCCCGCGGCGCCTCGCGTCGAGCCATGGGGCCTCACCGTGGCCTACGTCATCGATCCGTCAGGTGTACTGTGGCACTTTGCAGAGGTCACGAAACAACCGTAAGGCGGAACAGCGGCCTTGCCACCGCATTGGCTATCGACGAATTCGCCCCGAAAGCGCTTGCCGGCGAAGGCAATCGAATCGCGCTATTCGGCCGCTTCCCGGACGACAATGCCGCTATTGGGCTCGATCGTCGTCAGGTGATCCCGTACGCGTACGACGCCCGCCTGATTCTCCACCAGCACATTCAGCGCCTCGCGCGTGCGCTCGTCGGTAACGATGCCTTCGATGTCGACAACCCCATTGCTCACCTTCAGGGTAATCAGGGCATGCGGCACCCAACTCTGGCGATCCAGTTCCGCCTGGACGCGCTGCAGCAGTTCTGCGTCGGAGGTTTCGGCGGCCGTATCCCTCGGGGCCGCACCCAGATAAGCCTTCAGCAAATCGGAGCGGCTCAGAATACCCGTGAGAACGCCATTGGCGATCACCGGCAGGCGCTTGATATGACGCTCTTCCATCAAGGCTACCGCATCGGCCAGCGGCGCATTCTCGTCGATCGTCACCACCCCGCTCGTCATGACCTCCCCGACCTTGCGGGCGTGACTGAGCGCGTATTCGCGTGCCAGGCGTCCCGGGCTGAGCAGGAAGGTAAGCCATCTGGCGTGCTTGCGCTCCGTATCCAGCTCCGAGCGCCTCAAAAAGTCGCCTTCGGTAATCATGCCGACCAAGGTTCCGGTCGAATCGACCACCGGCAAACCGCTGAACTTCGCGTCCAGCATAAGGTGCAGCGCATCCAGCACCGACGCATCCGTCCGTATCGTGTTTACCTTGCGCGTCATCGCATCGGAGACTTTCATCGGCACTCTCGCTATAGACTTTGTTTCACTTTCTCCCGGCCATCCGCCGGTCGCTATGACATGGATCAACTTTCCGCTGCGACAGGCCCGAACGTACAGCGGATTGAACAGACCAAGCGTATCTAGCGTGCGTCGGCCGCAAGGAAATGTTCACGCGCACAGGACCGCACCCGTGCCGCATGCCGCATGCCGCATGCCGCATGCCGCTCGGCGGCAGCTTGCGTCATCCAATGAGGTGGTTCATATGAAACTGATGTCCGGCGCCTTTCTGGGAACGGCAGGCGGCTCACCCCTGGGATGCCCGACGATGATCGGAGCGACCGGCACATGGCTTCCCGGAAGACCGAGCAGCGCCTTGCCCTCCGGCGTACGCAGCCATCCCTCGGCAAACCCGATCCAGCAGGTTCCCAACCCCGCGGAACGTGCCGTCAGCATCAGGTTCTGGGCGGCCAGCGCACAGTTCTCCACGGCCCACGCATTCTCGACAGCACTCGAAATCAGGATCAAGACAGGCGCGTTGTAGAAAATATCGAATCCAGGATCGTTCAGAATCTCCTGAAAGTGATGCGACAGCAACGCCGCCGGGGTGGTGCTGAGCATGTGCGCCTTGGCCTGGCGCGATATGCTGCCAAGCACCTTCTTGTCGCGCACCACGCAAAATGCCCACGGTTGCTGGTTGACCGCGCTGGGCGCCTGCACCGCCGCGTCGATGAGCAGGCGAATCGTCGCCTCGTCAACCGATTCCGCCGTATAGTCGCGGACGGCGCGCCGCGTATAGATTGCCTCTTTAAGATCCACGCTGCATCTCCGGATTGGGCATCAGGGCAACAAGCACTCAGGATGACGGACCATCCCCGCAATGGGTCTTCGCCAATCGGACCAGAGCGGCCGCCGCCACTCAGACGGCGGGAGTAGCCATTCTCTCGTGCGAAGAGAGATATTGGCGCGCAAAGGCCACCAGCTGCGCCTCGCTCGGATGGTCCACGACCTCCCAGCCGGTAAGCTGTTTTTCCAGGTGCGGACGATGCTTTTTCACATAGTGGCGGAATGCCGAAAGGCCGGTATGCGGACCGGTGACCACCACCTGCGGGTAGGCGCCAAGGGCATCGCACACCATGCCGAAGAACTCATGCTCGGCCCGCACATCGCTGTGGTGCTGGCGGGTGTAGTGGCTGTGCGGACCAAAATCGTGGCGCGCGGCACGTTCCGCGTCGAACTCCACGATCTCCGCATGTTGATGATCGATCCGCAGGACGGCATGGGCGAGTGACATGATGAAACTCCTGGAAAATGCTGGATGAACCAAGCCGCTCGACGAACCCGCGGCTGATGACTATAGTCTGGGCCTGCGGCCGGTGCGCCTCATTGATCCAGGTCATTCCGCTGCCCGCCGGCCTTGCCGCGGGGCGCACATCGACCCTATAAACGCTAGACGGAACAGTCCGGCGCGGATCCGGTTCTCAGGGTGAATCTCACTCGGACCTTGCCGTCGACTACCGACGAACGAAGCACAATCCGGCTGACCGCGTTGCTCCAGATTGCAACCATGTTGTTGTCGTCGACATAAGGCTGGCAGGGCTCGCCAAAGCGATCCATCAGGCGTCGGAATATCCGTCCGCGCGCATCCACAGGGCCGACGATATCGATCTCCCGAAGACGCATTTCGCGTTTGCCGCCGGATGCGGAAAAGATGAATGCGTAATTCCTGGTCAAGACATCGCCCAGTACGAGGGGGCTTTTCCGAATCCGTCCATCGGGGCCGCTTTCCGTCCAGGCACAGCGAATCAGATGCCGGGCCGCTTCGTCGGCATTGAGCGGCGTCTCACAGACAAGCTTGGCGCCTGCGCCGGCAATCGGAGCCTTGGCGTGCTTGAATTGCGACAAGGTCATTCCCAGGGCGAGCCCGCGGAAATCGTAGGGGGCCCCGCGCGACGCGTCGTCGACATACCCGGTGTCGGCAGCGCACGCAACGCTGCAAATCAGGAATAGGACGCCGATAACTTTGGTATTCATGGCAATGGGCACCGGAATCGATACGCCTGCGTTCAGCGAACGTCGGCTTTTCGATAATTTTCCGGCCGCCACGAATGCCGCACATTGATATGGGTCAAGAGCGGTTTTGATCCCGCGCCGCGGCAAGCCTTGACTTGGGTCAAGGCAGGCATCCACTGTATTTTGGATGCTGTTTAATCTGCTTTTGCCGCAGCGAGCCGGCCGGAAAGCGCCTCACAACGAAACCCGAAGATGTCGCCCGAAGCAAATCTTGCTCAGACCTTCCTGACATTACGCAAATCGCTGGCGCTTCTCCGCACACGGCGATTCGGCACCTTCTGGTTCGCCAGCCTTCTTTCGAATATCGGCACCTGGGCCCAGCAGGTGGCCCAGCCCTGGCTGCTGCTGAGCCTGGGGGCCTCCCCGTTTCTCATCGGACTCGATGCATTTGCAATGGATGCACCGGTCTGGGCCTTTACGCTGACGGGTGGCGTACTGGCCGACCGCGCCGACCGCCGCCGCGTCATTGCCGTATTCCAGTCCATCCAGATGCTGTGCCCGACGCTGCTGGTCGTCCTGCTCCTGACCGGCGCCGTTCGGCCGTGGATCGTGATCTGCATGTCCCTCATTGTCGGCATCACCGATGCGCTTTCGATGCCCTCGTTCCAATCCATCGTTCCGTCAATCGTCAAAAGCGAACAGATCGCTTCGGGGCTGGCCCTCAACTCAACCCAGTTCAATCTGTCGCGCATCCTGGGGCCGGCCCTGGCCGGCGTTCTGATTACCGCGACGGGCGTCATGGGTTGCTTTGTTGCCAGTGCCGTCTCCTATCTTCCTTTCATCCTGATCGCTCTCTGGATCCTGCCGCGTAGCGACGCCAGCCGCGCATCGGGCACCTCGCTGAACCTGCATGGCGTCGCCGCCGGCGTCAATGAAATCATGCACGACAGACGCCTGCGTCAAGCATTGGCAACCGTTCTGGCGACCAGCTTTTTCTGCGGCCCGCTGGTGACTTTCATCCCGATTCTGGTGAAGGGCACCTTTCATGGAAGCGCGGGCCAGTTCAGCGCGGCCGTCAGTGCTTTCGGCATCGGCGGATTAGTGGGTGCGGCGGGCCTGCTGTCCGTAGGCGAGCGGCAAGACCGGCAACGCCTGAGCTCGGCGTTCGCTCTCGCCTACGGTGCGATCGTGGCGCTCTCCGCCACCACTCCATGGTTCTGGAGTCTTCCAGTCCTGCTCGGCCTGGCGGGTGCGGCGATGAATGTCAGCAACACTTGCGCCAATACGGTCATCATGACCGCTTCAGCGCCGGGCCTGAGAGGACAAACCGTGAGTTTGTACATGCTGGCCATGCGTGGAGGCATGGCATTGGGCGGCCTGTTGACCGGCCTGTCGATCGGCGTGTTCGGCATGAGACACGCCCTGCTGCTCAATAGCGCGCTTGCATTGGCGGCCCATCTCACCCTGTATCGCCAATACCGGAATATTGCGCCGAAGGCACCGGCCGACAGCCGGGTGGAGCGCGCCACGCACACCCCGCCATCCTGAATCATCTCAAACACCTGTGGCAACACCTTGCGCGTCGGCACAGGCGTTCACCCATCCCGCCCCTCCGGGAATTTGCCCACCCGATGAAACCGCCGGGCCAGGCGTCGCCATACAATATCGCGCCCCGCCCACCGCCTGGATCCGACTTCATGGACAAGAGCACCGCCAATCCGACCGCAGGGACCCTCCCGCCCGGCGCCCTGCTCGAACGCGTACGCGCGCAATCACCCCTGGTGCACTGCATCACCAACTACGTCGCCATGAACTTCGCCGCCAACGTCCTGCTCGCCGCCGGGGCCTCCCCCGCCATGGTGCATTCCGAGAAAGAGACGGCCGAATTCGCCGGCATCTCCGGCGCCCTGACCATCAACATCGGCACCCTTTCCGACCACTGGCTGACCGGAATGGAACTGGCCGCGGACGCCGCCCGGGCGGCCAACAAGCCCTGGGTCCTGGACCCCGTGGCCCATCACGCCACCTCCTATCGCCGCAACGCGATCGCAAGACTGCTCGCGCTGAAACCCACCGTCATCCGCGGCAACGCCTCCGAGATCATCGCCCTCGACGGCGGCACCAGTACCGCTTCCGGAGTCGACGCCCGGGACAGCGTCGAGCTCGCGGCGGGCGCGGCCGTGAATGTGGCCAGAAAGCATGCGACGGTCGTCGCCGTCACCGGCGAAGCGGACTTCGTCACCGACGGACACCAGTCCGTGCGGATTTCCGGCGGCTCGCACTACATGCCGATGGTCACCGCCATGGGCTGCGCCCTCACCGGCCTGGTCGGCGCCTTCGCCGCGGTGGCCCCGGCCTCCCCGCTCGACGCGGCGATCGCGGCACTGGCCTGCTTCGCCGTCGCCGGTGAACAGGCCGCCGTGCAAGCCGAAGGCCCCGGCTCGTTCTCCTGGCGCTTCCTGGACGCTCTTGCCGCGCTGACCCCGCAATCCCTGACAGGCCGCCAAAGGCTGGCACGCGCGTGAAAACCTTCGACCTCTCGCTCTACCTCGTCCTGGACCCGGACCTGTGCCGCGACATGACCATGGTCGAAACCGCCCGCGCCGCCGTGGCCGGCGGCGTCACCATGGTGCAGCTGCGCCACAAGCACGCCACCACCGCGCACCGCATCGAACTGGGCCGCGCCCTGAAGGCCGCACTGAGCGGCACCGCCGCCACCCTGATCATCAACGATGACCTGGAAGCCGCGGTCGAAGTGCAAGCCGACGGCCTGCACATCGGCCAACAGGATATCGACGCCGCCACCGCACGGCAGCGCATCGGCAGCCAGATGATCCTCGGCGTCTCCTGCAGCCAGGAAAGCCATGCCACCGGCATCGATCCCCGCATCGTCGACTACGCCGGCATCGGCCCCGTATTCGGCACAGCCACCAAGCCCGACCACGACCGCCCCCTGGGCGTGTCCGGCTTGCGCCACCTCGTCTCCATCCCCCCGGTCCCCACCGTCGCCATCGGCGGCCTGAAACTGGAACACGTGGACGCAGTCCTGGAAGCCGGCGCATCCGGCCTGGCCGTGGTCTCGGCCATCTGCGGACAAGCAGATCCCGAAACCGTCTCCCGTCAATTCGCCGATCGAATTCGAATGGCCCGGCTTCGCAGGGCGCAATAAGCCTGTCCCGAGTGCGTTGCGAAGCAACGTGTATCGAGGGGCGAAGTGCATTGCGCCGAATGAAGAACTGATCGTAAAAACAAAGCCCAAGCCATAGTGCAGTCCCAAGGGCGGAAGGCGTTTGGTTAAAGTCGCCTGGTCACTGACGCCCCGACGAGTCAAACTCCAGCGCTATGACGAGCAACAACACCGTCAACGCATCGCAACCAGCCAGGTTCCTTATCGGCAAAGGTTATGCGCTGTTCGAAGGCCCATCAGGCGACAACACGCCGCATCGCCATGCCGCATTCCAGGTCGCCATCGCACTGGAAGGCAATGCGGCAATCCACGACGGTACCCGGCTGCATAAAGCGCCCGTGCTGGTAGTGCCGCCCTTCCTGCGCCACCAGCTCCAGCCCATCGCGCGCCTGCGCACCTACTACATAGAGCCGCACTGCCGCTTCGCCGACCTGTTGCGCGACGCCTGCGCCAACGGCATTGCAGCCATGCCCCAAGTGCGGGACTTGCACGAAGACCACATCCACACCCTGAGTTCGACTGCCTCCCCGAGCATCGATGCGCGCCTGCAGCAGGTGATGGATGCGCTTGCGGCGCCGGGCGACGCGCAGCCCATTCCCGCACTGGCACACAAGGCCGGCCTGTCGCCACAGCGCCTGCGCGCACTGGCGCAAGAGCAGCTGGGTATGCCACTCGCCCGCTGGCGCATCTGGCAGCGCTTCGGCGTGGCCGTCCAGTTGATGACCACGGGTGAAAGCCTGGCCGATGCGGCGCTCGCCGCCGGCTTCGCCGACCAGGCCCATTTCAGCCGCCAGATGCGCGAGATGTTCGGTGTGCCGCCGTCGCAGCTACTACCCGTGCTGCGCGCTCAGACCTTCTCTGCCACGTAAACCGTAACGGCCCCCACCAGCGTGGGAATGACCTGCGCCTCCCGCACATTGCCGAACCCGGCCTGCCGCATCAGGCCCGGCAGCACCCCATCAGCATTGGGCTGCGTGTCCGCGAAGCCATCGGCCATCTGCACAATCAGGAAAGCCGCACGCATCAACCAGCTACGCTGCCGGCCAAAGTCAGCAATCACCAGCCGGCCGCCGGGTTTCAGAACCTCATGCATCGAAGCCAGAATCGCCCGCTTCATCGGCAGCGGACACTGGTGCAACACCAGGCTGGAAATCACCTTGTCGGCACGCACATCCGGCAACACCGCGGCCAGCGCATCACCCATCCCGCTGCGAAACTCCACCGGCGCCGACACCTTCTCCGCCTTGCGCCGCGCCAGCGCAAGCATGCGCACATCCGGATCCACTCCGACAATGCGCGCCTGCGGTTGCAGCGCGTACACCATCAGCGACTGGCTGCCCGAGCCGCACCCCACGTCCACCACCACATCCCCCGGCTCCGCCGCCAGCTCCCGGCACGCCGCCCGTCGCCACCCACGCTCGCCCGTAAGGGCCACCACCGCATCGTAAAGCCACCCGGCCCCGAAGCACCCCAGGGCGGGAGTGAATGCAGGCTGTGTCATGTGGCGATCCTCGGTGGAGTGGCCACAGTGTCCGCCTCAGGAGAGGTCCATGTCTTGAACGAAACGCTTGTGCCCGCTCGGCTGGAAGCTACCGTGCATTGACGAATCACCACCAGACCGTAAGCGAAACTGGTCATTGCAAGCAATGACCGTGGACACTGTGAAACTCTCTACTTGATGTCGACGATCTTCATATGGTCATCACATCCAATTTCATCCCCATCTTTAAGCTTGTTTTCGGCTCCTACGATGCAACCAACGGATTTTGTGAAGCTCAGTGAACCGCTCTCTGCCCCACTCTTCAGCATGGGGCGATACCAGTTCCCGGCCTTCGTCGTTACAGAAACGACATAGAGGAATCGAACTGGCTTATGCGCAGGCGGCGTATCCGTAAGATAGTAGCCATTGGGACCAAACTCAAAAGTGTGATCCCCTGGCAACAATGTAGCGTCACCTGGATCTGGACGGAGCCAATGTGTTTCATTTCCATCGATGCTGGTAACGACCAAACCAGGGCCCCGACCAGATGACAGGTGTACAGTAGAAATATTCTCAGCGGATTGCTCCGGCCCTTCGTACATCTGTTGCGTGCCGCAGCCAGCCAATAACAAGATGAAGGTCCCTATCGCCACCTGCATTAAGACGTTATTTCTTGACACTCCCTACCCCCTGAAATGTACAGACATGGCTGCTAAAAGCCGGGTGCCGGCATGAGACTGTGCGTGCCGAATGGAACAAACGCCGCCGCCCTCTAAACCTTCCCCATCCCCTCCAGCAACCCCCTGATCTTCGGCTCCGGCTTCCAGTAGTTCGGCCCCTTCAGGAACTTGCCGTTGCCGTCGTAGATCGGCTGCCCGTCGGCGCCCAGCTTGCTCTCGTTGCTGTCCATGATGATGTCCAGTACCGCCTCCAGCGGCAGCCCGTACTTCAGGGCCTCGGAGCGGCAATACACGATCACATCACCCAGCAGGTCGGCCAGCGCCACCGCGATCTCGATCGGCGCCGCCCCCGCCTCCGCCTGCGCCACGATCTCGTCGATCTCATCCACCTCGTCCGCCAGCGTCGCCTTGAACTTCCTGAGCCGGTCGGCCACGTCCGCCGGAATCGCCGGCGCCTCGTTCGAGGCCAGCTTGTACATCGCATTCATCAGGGCAATTCGTTCGGCGAAGGACTTTTTCATGATTTTCTGTGTTGGGAATATTCAGGCGATGGCCGCGGCTGCGGCCGTCCGCAAAGCATAGCCGTTCCAGCCATCCCCGATCCATGCGCCGCAATGCGCTACGCTATCCCCATTCCGTTTACTGAAAACCGGCCCGGGCAACCCCATGGACCCTCTCGACATCACCCCAAAGCGCACAAGCTGGCGCTGGCTCGACATGGTCGTCGGCACCAGCGCCATCGTCATCGCCGCCATTTCCCTGGTCGTGGCCCTGCGCCAGAACCTAAGAGCGCAATAAGCCTGTCCCGAGTGCGTTGCGAAGCAACGTGTATCGAGGGGCGAAGCGCATTGCGCCGGATGATCGCCCACCCCATTAGCCACGCTGCACTACGCCCACCGAACTCCGTTCACTGGAACTCCACCCCAGACGCGTCGTCCCGCCTAAGCCAGCGAACTGCCAAACAACGCCAGCAAGCGCCCCCAGGCCTTCTCCGCCTGGTCATGGTTGTAGACCTGGGAATCGGTCGGGCACCAGCCATGCATGGTCCCCGCATACACCTCGATCTCCGCCGGCAACTTGGCCTGGGCGAAGGCATCGCGCAACGTGTCCTTGGCCGCCGGCTGCTTGCCGTCGTCGTTTTCGGCGATCGCGATGAGGAAGTGCGCCTTCATCTGCGGAATCAGCAGGTGCGGACTGTCCGGCTTGTCGGTGACCAGGCCGCCGCCATGGAAAGTCGCGGCGGCGCCGATGCGCGAGGGCAAGGTCGCGGCGGTGCGCATCACCATCGGTCCGCCCATGCAATACCCGGTGGTACCGATTTTCTTTTTCTTGTCCACCGCGGCCTGCTCGTCCAGGAACGCGACGAAGGCCTTGGCATCGGTCGTCGTCGTCTCCGGATTGAGGGTGCCGGCCAGCGTCATCAGCGACTGCCGCGTGGCGGGATCGTTGAAGTCCGCATGCTCCGGCGCCGTCGGCGCCTTCTTCGTGCGGTAGAACGGGTTGACCACCAGCACCGCATAACCGGATTCAGCCAGCCGCGTCGCCATCTCCGTGAACGCCGGGCGCAGCCCGAAGATATCCGGCCAGATCAGCACCCCCGGATGCTTGCCCTTGGCCGGATGCACGAAATAGGCGTCGGCCACGCCATCCGGCGTCTTGACCTCGACCGCCGCGCCCTTGGTCTCGGCGGCGTTCGCCAGCCGCGGCAGCATCACCGTCAATCCGGCGCCCAGCGCCATGGCGCCGAACTGCCGCCGCGTCAGCTTGCCGGAGCGCCGCGCAAACTCATCGAAATCGTCGTGTTCGCACATCGTTTCTTTCCTTGGATGCGTTGATGGATGGGTAATCGAGCATGCAGCATTGATCGGAAATCCTGCGCCGCCATGCAAAATGCCGGCGCCCTGAATGGGCCATGACGCACCCGCATCGCGCGTCGCACCCCATCGCCACAACATAGCAAAATACCTGGCCCAAACGCGGACGCACCCGGCGCCATACTCCACCGCTTCGGCAACCGAAAACACGCTGCGACGCACCCGACCCGATCACACGGCCGGCGCAGCGAGGCCGGCCTTCGCCGTGAGTGCCGCGAACCCCGCATCCGGTTCATCCCGAGCCGCACGGGACGGCTCCAGCCGTAACAAAAATTTACCCGCCCGCACCCCGCACCGATCCGCGTCAAGCCGCTGCGCGCACCGCCAATGCCGTGCGTCGCGGCACCAGTTCAGGGCCCGGGAATGGCGCCTCCCTCCGCAAACGCCTCGATCAGCGCATCGAGAAACGCCCTGACCTTCGCACTGAGCAGCCGCCGCGAACCGTAAAGCGCCCAGATCTCCACCGCCGCGCCATCCTCGGTCCCCCAGCAAGCCAGGCGCCCCGCCGCCACATCCTCCGCCACCAGCAGCTTCGGCAACAGCGCCGCTCCCACACCCGCCAGTACCGCCTCGCGCACCATCAGCAGCGAAGACAGCTTCAGGATCGCCTCGGGCCTTAGCACCCTGGCGCCACCCTTGCCACGCATCCGCCACAGCGTCCCCGCGGACGCCGCCGCCGGCATCACCGCCCGCACCGGCACCTCGGCGCCGAGCTTGCGCGCAAGCGCGGGCCGCGCCACCCCAGGCGCCGCCACCAGCAGCCGCTCGTCCTGGAGCAGGCGCCGCCCCACCAGCCGGGCGTCCTCCGCCGGATTGATGCGGATCACCAGGTCATACCCCTCTTCCACCGGATCGATCACCCGGTCATCCGCCACGATCTCCAGCTCCACCTGCGGATAGGCCAGCGCGAAGCGCGCCCCGATCCGCGCCAGCGCCACATGCGCGAATACCACCGGCGCACTCACCCGCAGCCGCCCGCGCGGAATCGGCGCGCGCGAAGCCACCGCTTCCCCGGCCTCCGCCAGCTCCGCCATCAGCCCCGCGGTGCGCTCATGCAGCGTCCGCCCTTCCTCGGTCAGCCGCAGCACGCGCCCACCGCGCTCGATCAGCCGCACGCCCAGCCCCTGCTCCAGCTCCGCCACGCGGCGCGACAGCGTCGCCTTCGGCCGCCCCACCGCCCGGTTGGCGCGCCCGAAGCCGCCGTGAACCGCCACCAGGTTGAAATCCGCCAGGGCCGCCAAGTCCATTGAGCCCTCCATCGCGCTTCCCATAGATCGTTCCATTCATGAGACGAAGTGTTCCGATTCTCCTACTTATGCAGCCTTAATGGAACGTCTATCGTTCGTCCCGTAGCGGTTCCACTCATCAACGCTTCACCCCTTCAAGGAGATCCACCATGTCCATCCTCATCACCGGCAGCACCGGCGTCATCGGTTCCCAGGTCCTGGCCCATCTGCAGGGCAAAGGCGTCGAAGTGCGGGCCCTCACCCGCTCGCCCGAGAAAGCCCGTTTCCCCGCCGGCGTCACCGCCGTCAAGGGCGACCTCTCCGACCTCGAATCCACCCGCCAGGCCCTGGCCGGCGTCAGCACCCTGTTCCTGCTGGTGTCCAACGCCTCCGACGAACTGACCCAGGCCCTGCAAACCCTCAACCTCGCCCGTGAAGCCGGCGTCAAAGGCATCGTCTACCTGTCCGTGTTCAAGTCCGCCGAATACACCAACGTGCCCCACTTCACCGGCAAGCACACGGTGGAGCGCATGATCGAGCAGTACGAAATGCCAGCCACGGTGCTGCAAGCCGCCTACTTCATCCAGAACGACAGCCGCCAGAAAGACGCGCTGCTCCAGCACGGCGTCTACGGCATGCCCATCGGCTCCAAAGGCCTCTCCATGGTCGACATCCGCGACATCGGCGAAGCCGCCGCCCGCGAACTGCTGCGCCGCGAGCAAGCCAATGCCCCGCTGCCGCGCGAAACCTACGCCCTCGTCGGCACCGACGTGGTCAGCGCCGAATCCGCCGCCGCCATCTGGAGCGAAGCCCTGGGCCGCCCGATCAACTACGCCGGCAACGACCTGGATGCGCTGGAACAGCGCCTGAAAGCCTTCTCGCCTGGCTGGCTCGCTTACGACCTGCGCCTCATGTTCGGCCGCTACCAGACCGATGGCGCCATCGCCACGCCCGCCGACATCGCACGTCTCACCACCCTGCTCGGCCGTGCACCCCGTGGCTACCGCGACTTCGCCAAGGTCATGGCCACCGAGTGGGCCAAGGGATAAAAGCACGGATGATCCACGGCACTTCACAAAAAGGCGGGGCTTCGGCCCCGCCTTTTTCATGCGCACTCGGTAGACGCAAACACAAACGCGTCCCGGCGCCGGATCAACCTGCCACCCAATCTTGCCGGCACGGACAAGCGTGCCGATCAGGCCGATATGCGCGCGACTGGGCGCGCGCCTCTAGTCGCGCAAACCGGCGACTCCGGAGAAGAGTCGCGTGCGCACAGCGCACCCTGTGTCGGCCTCCCTAAGAGCCTGTAACAGAATGAATCGCGCCTGCGACGGCGGTCATTTTTGCGCAGTGCAAGTCGGACAGAGTGCGGCATGGTGATTCCAT
>NZ_JONR01000038.1 GCF_000711955.1 Nevskia soli DSM 19509 | reverse complement strand
GGCAGCGTCCACAGCTCAGTAGGAAATCCCTGCATGACCGCCCCGACCTTGAGGGCTTTGACCAATTCACGGCGCTGCGCCTGATCCAATCCCGCCGGACGGCCGCGGCGACCATCTTTGAGCGCCCCCGGACCTTCAGCCTCCAGCTTCAGCCGCCATTTGCGCACCGCCTCAGGGCTGACGCCCACGCGCCGGGCGACTTCCGATTGGTGCACACCCTGCTGCAACAGACGACCAGCCTTGAGTCGCCGTCGCTGTAAATCCGATGCTTTCTGAGGCTCTGCCATTGGTGCCCTCCAAGCTACCACAGCGGCAGACCACAAACAGCAAAAATAGTTTCAACTATTTATGCAGGGCTCAATAATTTCACGTGCCGCTGTCGTTGTATGCGATCTCAGCGGTCGCAACGCAAACGTCTTTTACGAAGCAGGCATCGCCCACACGCTTGGCAGAGAGGTCGTTCTTATCGCGCAAACTGCTGCCGATGTACCGTTCGACGTCGCAGCAATAAGACACATCAGATATCTGCCAAATGGAGAAGGGCTCGCGAAATTAGGAGCCGATTTGAAACGACGCCTCGAAACGCTCAAGACCCGGAAATGAGGCACACGACCAGTAGATCGTGCCGGAAGCCCTTGGCTCTGCGAATACGCTAATTGCGAGCTTACTCAACGGGGTAAAGTGAGCATGCATCGCGGATCAGTTCGCGAGCGAATACGGCCAGGCTCCGCTAACCCGCTGAGAAGTCAGAAAAAATTTCGAGACACCATGCAATCTTCGATTGCGTGATGTCTCAGCGCTGAGGGGTCCAGGACGGCTGAGGGCCGCTAGGCCTGCCACCACCGCAATTCGCCGCGCGCGCTCCAGATAAGCGCGGCGCAGCCGCGCTTGCGTCCGCACCTTCAGTGCGGCGGAGCCGCGAACGCCACTCCCCCGCAAACCCACCTCGTACCGCGCGAGCGGATGGACAGCGGCAGATGCAATCTGACGCTGTCCATCGGCGAAACCGCGAGCCGGGCGAAGCGCATTTGCGCCGCTCGGCGAGCGGAGGCTGCAGCCCCGAGCAACCCGGACTGCATCTTTTGACAGTGGCCGGACCGTCGCCTCGAACTACCATTTCATCTCTGGAGCCAAGACGGTTCCGCACACGCCGGCGGCTGATTTTTCCGCCGCCGCGAACTGGAGGTTCGCCATGCCCGATTCAAGCACACCCGCGCAACGTACTCGCAAGGGCCGCAGCCTCGAGGACGAAATCGCTCGCCAAGAATCCAAACTCAAGAAGCTGCAGGACAACCTGAGAGATAGAAAGAAGCGCGACTACGAGCGCAACGCTAAGGCGGTTTCCACGCTTCTTCAGGCCGAGCACCTTGATCAAGTGTCAGTCGAAATCTGGCAGAAGCACATACCGACTCTCAAAGGTCTTCTGCAGGGAACGCCAGCTGATAAAGATCAGCGGCCGGGAACGGCACTGCCGGCACCCGAATAGGCCGGAAGATCGCCGCGAATCCAGCGCTATACTTAGGAGAGGGTACGGTTACCCGCTATGTAGGGAGTTCGATATCGTGAAACAGCCTGGACTCGACAAACGCCATCGGGACAAGGATGGGACGATCCATCAAAAGCGAGGCGATGCCCAGAACCAGAATCTGTCGCAGCAGATTCCTGGGTTCGGACCAAAGACCACGCTGGCCCACATGCGTAAGGTCACCGGCGAGGTCAGCGAAGCGGCCGTGCGCAAGGCAGCGGAAAAGCTGCGCCCGCCGAAGAAGAAGTAGTTTCGACGGGCGCAACCTCTTCAGGTTGACGCCCGGACGGCACGTTGAAACCCAGCCAGAAGTTCGGCCTTGACCTGATCGGCCCCATACCGGTGCATCCGGTCGTTCCAGTCTGATCCCTCATCACCCGGCTCGAACTCCGGCAGCAGCGCGTAACCATTCACGGCTTCCGCCGCCGCCAGCGCCGCTTCGCGTCCGGCGTTCTTCTTCGGCTTGCCGTCCGGCCCGATCTCCAGCGGCTTGCGATGATCGTTGTCCCCGGCGATGACGATCCGCGCCTGCGGATAGCGCACGCGGAATTCGCGGGCCACCGTGTCCAGATTCCAGGAACTGAACGCCACCACCACCGTCACGCCGGTCAGCCGGACGATGGTTTCTCCCGTCGCCCAGCCTTCCGCGATGACCAGCGGTCGCCGCTCGTCGAAGTATTTCCAGCCGCGCGAGCGCATCGGATGGTGCAGGCCATTGACACGACCGTCGCGCAGGAAACGCTTCTCCCCGTCCGGCGCAATGCGCTGCATGCTCCACAGCTTGCCGGCGATGTCATAGGCGAAGATCGCCAGATTGCCCTGCCGGTCCATCAGCGGACGCGGCCCCGCCGTCAGCCCCTTGGCCACCAGGTACGGGTGATCCTCCTGCGCCGCCCGAAACCCACCCGCCCGGATCATCCGGTATAGCCGGCCGGCCATGCGCTCGTGGAGGCGCTGCCGCTCCGCCTCCCGCGCTTCCTGCCGCCGTTTCGTCTCGGCCTGTAACTGCCGGCGCTCGCGCTCCGACAGCTGGATGCCACCCTTGGAATACCTCCAATTGCGGCGAATGCCGGCGCGGAAGTTCTGGACATAGCCGGCGGGCCAGCCATCCAAATGACCGACATAAGCGCCGCTGCGCTCCCGCCTCGAGTCGCCATCAGCTTTCACCCGGTGCAGCCGGTCGTCCATGTCGGGCAGTCCGTCCAGAACTAGCCCAGCTAGCCGCAGCACGTCCGCAAACTCCCGCATCGCCTCCTGCACATCCACCTGGGCGCTCATTGGCCCCTCCCGATGCGCGTCGCCTGCACGCCTTTCTGAAACGCCAGCAGGTAATCCACCGCCTCCTGTGCCTTCGCCGCCGCCGAGAAGATGAACTTCCGATCATCTCTCAGCACTTTCAGCCAGGACGCGATGTAGGCCGCGTGGTCCTCAATGTGGTCCGGCCGCAGTCCCAGCTCCGCCCCGAGGAAGGCCGCGCCCAGTTCGGCCACCAGTTCCTCCGCTGCATACCCAGCGTCGCCCCAGCGCTTGCGGCCCAGGTCCCGATCCAGGCGCGAGGGATGCCGGGTCCAGTGGATCAGCTCATGCGCCCGGGTTGCGTAGTAGCACTCCGCATCCGGAAACGCCTGGAAGTCCGGTAGCTGGATGTAGTCCTGATCGATACGGTAGTACGCCCTGCCACCACCCTCGCGAATATCGGCTCCGGTCGCCTTGGCAAACGCCTCCAACTCCGGAACCCGCTCACTCAGCTTCTCCGGCCACTTCGGCTCGACGTAGTAGACCTCGGGCAGCCGGTCGATCTGGTCGGCATTGAAGACGTTGAAGGTCCGCAGGAATCGCACCTGCTTCTGGTCGTCCTCCCCATCACCCGCACCTGGACCGTCCTTGAGCGTCGAACCGTAGTACACCACCTGGGTCGAATGCTCGCCTTTGCGCACCTGGCCGCCCAGCTCCAAGGCCTGCCGGTAAGTCATCCAGTGCGCGGAGACGTAGCCTGCCTCCAGCGCCTTGACCCACAGGATCAGCACATTGATCCCGCGATAGCCCTGATGGTTGTGGCGCAGCGGGTGCACAGCACCCGCCCCCGCGCTCCACGGCTGGAACCAGGGCTTGACGCCCCGGTCCAGCTGCTCGATGACGCTCTGAGTCACCTTCTCGTAGATATCCATGGCAGCCCCTCCTCACTCGAAGTCCAGGAAGGGCTGGATGAACGGCCAGGCCCAGTGCTGATCGTGACGGTCCTGCTCGCGCAGTTCCGAGATCTCCTCGAAGATACCGGCCTTGATGTCGTCCGGCAGGGCGCGCCACTCCCGAACCGTGGTCGGGCGAGAAACGGGATAGTAGAAATCGTCCATGAGAGTTACTCCGTAGTGCCAGCACTCGGGGTAAGCGCTGTTTGCGGAAAACCTCCCGGCACGGAGTCGCAGGACGGTCAAGGGCGGCGGCACCGGCTCGTCGGCTCGCGGCTTCATGCGAGGCGACGAACGGAGCGCAAGCCGGCGCAGCGGACCCTTGACCGGCCGAGCACCGTGACAAACTGAAAAGCAAACAGCGGTCTCCTCTCTCTCCCGCCGTCCCCGGGCGTGGCGAAGACCGCCCGAACCTCTAGCCCGCAAAAAGATAGCCGGCGCCGACTCATGGTCGGCGCCGGCAGGCGCAACTACTGCGGCAAGGTGTCGAGCACGGACTGCGCGGCGTAACGCGCGGCGTTGTTCAGCTTGCGCACCCAGGCCGTACGCGTCGGCGACCAGACGAAGCCTCGCGTGCGCAGCAGCCGGCGCACCGATTCCTCGGGCTTGCCCTGAAACACCAGGCACAGGCGGTTCTCGTCGGCGTCCTCGATCACCTGCACACCCTTGACCTCACGCGTGGTCGATTCCTGCTTCTGCGACAGCGCCTCGATACGGCGCTGGACGCGGCGGATGTTGGCGCCGTTGTTCTTCAGGGCGTAGTCCGGGAAGCCGGTTCGGCCACAGAAGTCAGGCTTCTTCAGCTCGATGATTTGCGTGGCGCTGAAGCCGAGCGCCTGCAAGCCCGAATCGTCGCCGTAGCGCAGGGCGCGGTTGGCGGCCTTCATCTGCTCCTGGCGCGCCTCCAACTCCTGCACCTGCGCCTTCAACTTGGTCACGGCCTCGGGATCATCCGAGGACACGCCGCCGAGGCCGACGCCATCCGCCCGCGCAGCCGTGGCCTGCGCCAGGCGCTCCAGCTCGGCGGCCTTCTCGAACGCGCGGCTGATGCGCTGGCGGTAGTTGCGGTCGCGCTTCTCGCTGTGATGGCCTACCAGGATCGGTTGGCCAAAGGGAATCACGGCCGCCCGCTCGCGCGCCCGCTGCGCCAGACCCTCGGCCACCGCCCGCAAGCGTTGCGCCCGCGCCATCAGCCGCTCACGTCGCGCCTGCTGCTTCATCTCGTAACTGTTCATGGGAGACTCCGGTGTGCGTCAGCGCTCCGAGATGAGCGCTGTTTGCCGGAAAGGCGCTGCACCGGGTCACAGGCCGCTCAAGGGCGGCGGCACCGGCTCGTCGGCTCGCATGCTTCCGCGAGCCGATGAACGGAGCACAAGCCGGCGCAGCACATCCTTGAACGGCCGAGCACGGTGCTACCTTAGAAAGGCATACAGCGGGCATTTTCCCCCGGGCCCACTGCCGTGGGCCCGCCGAGCGCGCCCATCAGGCGCGCGAGTCCGGCGATTCAGTTCCAAAGTCGAGGATGTGGCGGCGTGGTCGTTTCTTGACCGCCTCGCGTTGCTTGGCCAGCTCCCGGATCAGGTCGCCTGCGAGCAAACCCGACGAGGACGGCAAGTCCACGGGTCCGTGCAGGCGGATGCGGGCCATCAGGTCGATGCAAGCATGGCAGCACTTGCGGCCGTCCAGCAATTGCCGCTCCAGAAGCTCCAGGTTGGGCAAGCTGGTTTTCGGTCGGCACAGGGCCTCGCCGCGACGGCGCACAATATCACCCAGGTGCAAGGTGTCCAGCACCGTCAAGTGCACGATGGCTTCGGGCCGGTCACCACGGGCGGAAAAGCGGAGTTTCACCGAGCCATATTACGAGCGCCTCGGTGGCGCGCAAGCGAAAAAACTCCCCGGCCTTGCGCCGGGGAGCCAAATACTGCGGGCCTCTGGACTACGCTGCCTTGCGCAGCATGTCCGGCAGCCAGTTCTTTCCCGCCGACAGGCGTTCGGCGGTCGCGGCCAGCTCGTTCTTTTTCATCACGTCGAGCTGGTGCGCGTCATCGGGCGAGAAGCATTTCACCGCCTCGATGATCTTCACCTTCGGCACGTGTGCGAAGTAGCCGGCCGCCGTGGGCGTCCACCAGCGCGCCATGTCGAGGTCCAACGCCGCTGCCAGCGGGCCGGCGCGGTCGTCGGCCGCATCGTCGGTGACCGCCTCGACACAGCAGGCGGTGCACACCGCCAGCAAGGCCAGCAGGTCCTCCTGCGGCATTTCGCGCAACGCCGCAAAGAGCCTTTCCGGCTCTGCGGGCAGCGTATCCCGCCATGCCTGCTTGGCCTCGTTGAGCGCGGTGACTGCCGTGGACTGCGGCAAGTCCTGGGCATAGCGCTCCAGACGCTCCGGCGGCGCGCAGGTGATGCGCACCACGTTGCCGTAGTGGCCGTCGCCGTACAACGCTTGCAGCGCCAGCCGGTGAATCACGGCCACCAACGCCACGCTCGGCTGCTTCGCCAGTTCCGCCTGCAAGGCAGCGGTACGGTGGGCGCTCAACTGCCGGGTCAGACTGGCGCTCAGGCTGCCCTCGGGCTTGCCGTCCGCCTTCTTCTGCTCGCCCTCCTTGGCCTTGCCACCCTCGCTGGCCTCGGCCCGCAACTGCTTGGCGTCGGCCTCGCGCACCAGCCCGCGATGCACCACAGCTTTGCCCTCGTTGTCGACGGACACCACAACGCCGGCATGCGCCTTGGCCTTGACCGGATACACCACCCGCGCCTGCGCCAGTGCCTCGCGCTCCGCGTCGAGCCGTTCCCACTCTTCTTCCAAGACTGCGGCACCACCCTCATCGCACTCCCCGGCCTCCAGCGTGGCCTCGATCTTCTCGATGCGCTTTTCGATCCGGGCGGCCTGCTTGGCCTCCTTGTCAGTAGGCTTCCGGTTCTTGGTGGGCACCCGCTCAAAGGCGTATATGTCGGACGCGGTGGCACGCGGCACCACCTCGATCCACGCCCAGCCCTCCAGTTCTAAGTCGGTCGCGATGGGCGCCAGCCGGTCCACCGCGAGCTTGTCGAGCAGGGCGCGGTCGCTCAGATACACGCCCTTCTCCCCTTCCGCGAACAGGTCCCGGCGCGACACGCCGCCGGCCTGCTGGTAGTCCTCGACGCCGACGAAGCGCGCCACCGCGTCACGCTCGGCGTTCACATCCTCGGCCGTCAGGTGCTCGCGCAACTGGCGGGGATCGCGCTGCCACTCCGGGGACTCGTAGAACGCCTGCTCCTGCGCGGCGTGATCGTCGGTGACGGCCAGGGCCATCAACTGCTCCATGGTGACCTTGTCCTTGCGGTAGTCCGCCAGCAGCCGACGCGAGACATTGGCGAGCTTGAGCCTGCGCTGCACCGTCAGCGGGGTGACGCCGAAGTCGGCGGCAATGTCCTCGATGGGCCGGCCCTCGTCCACCAGCGCCTTGAACGCCTCGAACTCGTCGGCGGGGTGCATGGCCTCGCGCTGGAAGTTCTCGGTCAGGCTGACCGTGGTGGCTGAGGCATCCGGCACCAGCAGGCAGCGCACGCCGTGGTCCTCCGGCAGGCGCTTGCGCTTGGCGAGCAGTTGCAGTGCCAGCAGTCGGCGCTTGCCGGCCTCGACCTCGTGGAAGCCCTCGTCGCCGGGATCGGTGACGATCAGGTTTTGCAGCAGGCCGACCCGGTCGATGCTGCGGGCCAGTTGCTTGACCGACGTGCCGCCGCTCTTGCGGACGTTGCGGGTGGAGGGGCGCAGGCGGTTCAAGGGAACCGTGATTTCCCGCGCCGTGCTTTCGACTCTCATATCCATGTGAAGCTCCTTCATCAGTTAGGTAGGGGATGGAAGGAACGCCAGTGCCACCTCCGGGGCTGTTGGGCGTAGTCGCGCCGGGTGCGCGACTCGCCCTTGGCGAGCGACCGCCGGGCTGGCCGCAGTCCAGCCCCGCCCGAAGGGGCGGAACGCCTCGTCGGCCGCGCCCGCCGTCTCGTCGGGACGACGAGCGGCGGCAGGCGCGGGCGGCGAGCGGGGCTTGACGGCGGACGGCACGGCGGGCCGCCCGCGGAACGCGGGCACCGAAAAACAGCTGCGCGCAGCGCAGACCACTACGGCCGCCGCAGGGATAGGCGGCCGGGACAGGGCGCGCAGCGCGCTGTCCGCCGGCGCTCAAGGTCGAGCCGGCGCGGTTTGTCGGCTGGACCTGCGCCGGCGACGAGTTGATGAGAAGGAAGAAGTTTGGAACTGCCCTCGCCCCTCGCGTCAGGGGGCGTTACCCGAAGGGCCGAGACCCGGCTTCATCGGGGCTCGGTGAGCGCAGCGAGTAGCACCCGGCCCCGGCACAGCCGGGGAGACGCTCAATCCGAGCTAGCTCGCCATTCAGTGAAGGTCTGAATTGCGGCATAGGAAACGAATTCACTGTAGAAGCCATCGAATCGGTCACACGCCCCAACGCCATTACGCATGAAACGGATGACTCAACAGCAGCTCACTCCTTAGCCCACTCTTGTTCTTCTTCCTTCACGAGTTCTTGCATCGCTTTCATATCGGTGATGCGTGCGGCGGATCGCCGGGCAGCCACTTTCTCAGGGCTCAGCTTTGCTCGTAGCTCAGGGCCGGCGGTGTTGTAGAGCAGCTCCTGAAACTCCTGCTCGTGCACCCGCGCACAGAGCTTGCTCCCGAGCATGTCGTTCAACACCATTAGACGAATCGGATTCAGGCGCAGCAGATTACGCCAGCGTTCATCCATCGATACGAAATAAGGAACAAAAAATGAGCCCTCTCGCGTAACCTGCGCGACTTGTTCCATTAGCCGCACATGTGCCATATCCCAGGCCATGCCGCGAACCGACTTCAGCATCTTGGGTGAGGGGTTAATGATCGGCCCAAAAAAAGAGCTGACCTCCCTACCGCGAATGCCGCTCCAGATCAGGTTCAGTTCGGTCGCCGGTACAGCCCCCAGCCTATCAATGCCAAACGCGAGCAAGTCATGAAGGATGCGGCTGACCTGGCGCCTCCCGAATCGGCGCCAAAGCCTGGCGAAACACAACAAGAGCGCCTGGATGCCAAGGCACTTGGCTTCATGCTGCACGATGGAACGATCGTTGTAGAGGTTAGACAGAAAAGTTTCAGCATCGGATCGAAGCGAAATCATCAGGGACTCGGCTGGTGCGCTGAATTGAAAACGACCGGGATCGTGCTGAAAAGCGGCCCAGTCCAGATGATCAAGCATGCGAAAGGCGATCAAGGTGTTGATCGGACGATAGTTCGCCGCATTCTCGCGTACGAGCCGGACGTTCTCATAGAGAAACGGCAACACGTCGAACTGCACCCGAGGATTTTTCGCCTTCAGGGTCAGAACCTCGATTACGCGTGCACGGTCGACAGCCTGAATGCCTTCCCCGCTCAGAACAGCCCTCAGTTTCTCCGCAAAATTTGAATCGAAGCTCAGCGAGTAGTCGATCGCTACTGCGGACTTCCCGCCGGTATGGCGCGCCTGCACGCTAACACTAGGTGACATAAAGAACGCACGTGGGCCTTCCAAGATCGGCGTGACGTAAATGCTATCAAGCACGCCGAGGCCCAGGTCCAGGGCAATGGCATCTTTATGATCGGTGCTGACAATCGCCCGAAGATCGGCGCACTCCGCCGCCCGGTGCGCCTGAACCTCGCGGAGGGTGTCATAGTCATTTGTGAGCAGCGCCCTGAATACGACATCAGCGATAGGGGATTGCTTCATTGCTGGATCGAAAGTAACGGAACATCGACTGTATTTGACGGTAGGTTTGGATTCGCAATCACCAGCCACAGCTGTTAGCGATACAGAACCAGATGAATTCGATCACTAGTCTACCGTTAACAAGTATCTACTCTCAGTGCCCGATACCCCGACCGCCGGCAAGCGATGAGGTATCGAACAGGGCTTGCAGGGGGAGACGCGTAGCTCCCACTGCGCTGCTGTCGGATGCCAACCAAGGAAGCTACTCAGCGTGCCTTGTATTGCGTTGCAAGCCAGAACCCAAATACGTTGAAGCCGGCGATTATCAGAACCACGGCCAGCAGCGCTGCCCTAGCCTTCGCCGGCAAGAAGTAGTTCTGGACCAGGTAGATACAACCCAGCCCCAGGCCCCAGCTCACGATCGCGATGGACCACAGCCAGGACCGCCGGCGCTCCGCGGCCAGCGCCGGAAGGTCTGCGTTGCATTGCTGGCAGTAGCGGGTGCGGCGCCAGGTGTAGCGATCACACTGCGGGCAGCGGACCGCGTTGCGGTGTGCTGGATCAGGCCCAGGCCGTGCTTCGGCTTCACCAACTGCCGGCCGAGCCTCGCCCAGTACGCCCTGGATCTCGCGTTCGAGCGCGTCCGCGTCCTGCCAGTCGAGCGCCGGCCCGCGCTCCAGTCCGTCTCGGCCTCTCCCTGTCTGCTGCGGAAACAGGCGGACGACTTTTTCACCCGGATCCCTGTCGCCTTGCTCGTCTGACACCTCAGCACCTATTCGCCGGCCTGGTCGGCCCGCTGTGCGTGCTTGTAGTACACGCCGGCCACCCTGCGCCGGCCACCGATCTTGCGCACCTGGATGACGATATCCACCACGCCCCGCAGATAAGCCAGGACCTGCTCCCGCGACAGCGCGACATTGCCCTGCATCACCATCAGCGCCAGCCGCTCGAACGCCAACGCCGGCGAGTCCGCATGCACGCTGGTCAGCGACCCCGGATGCCCGCTGTTGACCGCGTGCAGGAAGCTGGACGCTTCGGCCCCACGCAACTCGCCCAGGATGATGCGGTCCGGCCGCAGCCGCAGGCAGGCCTCCAGCAGATCCTGGATCGTCACCCGCGCCACGCCTTGGCCGCCTTTGCTCGCGAGCAAGTGAGCGGCGTTGGGCACGCTCGCCCGCAGCTCGCGCACATCCTCAATGGTCAGCAGCCGCTCCTCCGCCGGCACTTCCCGCAACAAGGTGTTGAGGAAGGTCGTCTTCCCCGAGTTAGTCGAGCCGGACACGACAATGTTCTTGCGATAGCGCACCGCGCAACGTAGGAAATCCTTGAGGCGTCGCGCTGCCAGTAGCTCCTTCAGCTGCTCGTCCTCGACACTGAGCGCGTCGCTGCGCACCAGCTCGACCGCCTCAAACATTCCCTGCGCTTCGTATTCCTCCAGCGTGTACTGCCGTTCCGCCTGCCGCCGGAACGACATCACCACAGTGCCGGCCTCGCAGGCCGGCGGCAGCACCACCTGCACCCGCTGGCCAGTCGGCAACCAGGCCGACAGCAGCGGCCGCGTCTCGTCCACCACCTGATGGGTCTCATAGGCGATCAGCGACGCCAGCCGCTGCAGGTGCTCGTAGTCAAGCTGCGGCACGGCCCGATGTTCCATCGTCCCGCCGTTGTCGACAAATACCTCCCCCGGCCGGTTGATGGAGACCTCGTTGATCTCCGGCCGCGCCAGCAGCGACGCCAGCGGCCCGAGGAAGGTGCGCAGTGCGACGCCCGCGCTGGTCGTGAGGATAGGATGGATGGTCGCGCTCACGGCATCCCTGCCGACAGCTGCGGCGCCGCGCCGAACACCAGATCACGCGCCACAAACACCTGAACCGGCGTCCCCTGGTCCACGTAGATCGTCGGCGGGATGTTGATGCTGTCCTGCAGCGAGTCCTGCGCCACCTGGCCGAAGCCCTGTGAGGTGTTGATGACGAAGGTGTTGCCGCCCTGGCTGGCTGTCGTGGCCGAGCCGATCAGCGACAGCAGGAAAGCCGCGCCGAAGCGCTCGACGAAGTGCCGGTCGATGTCCCCGGTCAGGCCCGCCCGGCCCAGGTCATCGGTGCCAGGCGAGCCGATCGCTACGTCGGTACCGTCCGGTTCCAACAAGCGAGTCCAGATCACGAAGACGCGCGTCTGCCCTCGCACCAGCCCCGATCGGTAGTCGCCGATCAGCCGCGATCCCTTCAGAATCAGCTTGCGACTGCCATCCTCGCTCCACACATCGCTGGTCACCACCGCCCGCAGCTTGCCTGGGAGATCCGAGCTCAGAGCCGTCTCCAGGGTCGCGGCCAGCATCTTGCCTTCGGCGATGCGGTCACCAAGGGAAATTCGGTGAGCCACCGCCTCCTGCGCCTGGTCCTTGACCGCCGCCTTCGCAAAAGCCTGGGTCCGCTCTGCATAGCCCTCGGCGGGCGAGCTTCGTTCGCCCTTCGGTTCGTCCGGCTGCGCGCCGGCCGCGGCATTCTGCAGCTGCGCCGCCAACAGGGCATTCAGCGGATCGGCCCCCGGTGGCTTGGGCGCGGCCGCCGCCTGCTCATGCCCGGAGTCGTCGAACACCAGCATCGGCGAGTGCATCCGCGCCTCCGCCTTTTGCTTCGCCGCGTCGACCGCTTCCTGCGTGGCACCCGCCGGGTGTGTCTCGAAATGCTGGGGGTTGTTCGGGACCTCGAAGCTTCGCTCTGTCGCGGGCAGCGGCAGGTCCGGCGGTGGTGAGTTGTCCACGTTGGCAAGGACAGGCGGCTTTGCCGCCGGCGCGGGCTTACCTGGCTTGCCGCCGGTCAGGAACAGAAAAGCCACCACCAGTCCGATGCCGATCAAGCCCAGGACGGTGCCGATCTTGTTGCGCGCGGCCGCGGCAACCGGGCTGCGCCCGCGCTGACGCGGCGGCTCCTGTTCGCCGACCCGGTCGCGATCGTCCGAGTCCATGCGCTACTCTCCGGAGCCGCCGGCCGTCTGCGCCGCGGCGGTGTTCACCAGCGCCTGGTGCCACAGCGCCTCGTTGTAGACGCAGACTTCGCCCTCGCGACTGCGCAGCGTGAACTGCCTTCCCGTCCGTTCCACCACCACGTACTTGCCCGAGACGTGGTAGTTCAGCAGGGACTCGTTCTTGCCATCCGCCACCAGGAAGATCGCCGGCACATCCTGCCGCTCCCGGAACTGGAAATACGTGAACTGTCCGTCGTCGAACACGTGCAGCGGCGCCAGCCCGCCCTTGCCCTGCATCGTATAGTCGAGGTTCCAAGCGGAAGGATCGACTTTCTTGTCGGGCACTACCTCCTGCTGCTTCTGCTGGGCGGCCGCCGCCAGCTGTGCCTGCACCCTGGCTTCCTCGTCCTGCGGATAGCGGAATTTGACGACGTAGTTCATGTCGTCGATGGTGGCGAGCAGGTTTACGGCCACCAGCTCGAAGGCGTAGGTGCGCTTGTTGGTGACGACGGCGACGTTGGTATGCGCCTTGGGCTCCACCGGCTTCAGGAACAGCAGATTCCCCTGCTTGTTCGGCGCCGCCTGCCAGGCCAGGCTGTCGCCGATGGCCAGCGACTCGATCTTCTCGTCGTCGGCCAACTGCACCATCTGCTCGAAGCCGTAGTGCCCCTTGATCAGCACCACCTGGGACGGATCGTAGACCACGGTGCGGATGCGGGGATCTTCGGGACCGGCCTGGGGCAGTTCTGCTGCCAAGGCCAACAACGGCAGGAGTACGAAGAGATACAGGGCTTTCATGGCTTGGACTCCTGGGGCAGCGATTCCTGGTCCACCCGGTAGGAACTGACGACGAAGCCCAAGGGGTTGCGCAGCCGCTGGGCGAGGTCGGCCTTGGCGTTGACGTACTGGAACCCGACGCTGGCGATGTAGTGCTCGGTGGCAACTTCAGTGGCCTTGGTCAGGGAGGCGGTGAAGTGCACCTGGCCGAGGGCGTCGGACAGCAGCACCACGCTGCGGACATCGATGGCGCGGGTCGTGCCGGTGGGAAATTTCATGTAAATCGAATCCGGCGCCCCCGTCTGGAACTGCGCCAACCAGGGCTTGAGCACCGCATCGGTCGAGCGGCTCTGCACCGCCTGGTAGTAGGTCTTGAGCAGGGCGCGGTCGAAGGATTCGCGGGCGATGACGTAGGTGGCCAGATCCGCCTTGCGCACCGCTTCCTGCTGGCTTATGGTCTGTCCGGTCAGCTGTGTTTCTACATGGGCCTCCCCGGTGCTCCGGTCGACGACCACAGGGACCACGTCGGTCCGTTTGAGCGGTGCAAGGAACGCCACCGCGAGCATCGCGAGGCCCGCCAGCACGGCTGCGGCCGCTGCCACGATCCAGGCGCGGTCGCGCGAGGCGCGGACCCGGGCATAGGCCTCGTCGTAAAAGGTTTCCGCCGCCGCCCAGTAACGGTCCAGATCCTGGGTGGGCGGATTCGGCTCAGCGGCGTTCACGCGAAGTCCTCTGCGGCCGATTCACGTAGCGCGCCCACTGCAAGGCGCGCTTGCCCCGCGCCAGGCCGCGACCAACACCCTCGCGGAACGTCCCCATCGTGCTCAGCGAGATGCCGCCGGCGATAGCGCCGGCCACACCGTGGACCTGGGCGAGCAGCAGCACGGCGACGATGTCCGCCAGCGCCAGGTTGAACACGTCCTGGATGGTGGCGTCGTCGGCGTTGGCGTCGAGCTTGTTCAGGCTCTGCTGGGCGATGGCCAGGATCAGCGCCAGTACGCCGTAGACCAAGATCGGGATCAGGGCGTAGTGGATCACCTGCCCCAGCCAGCCCTCGAACAGCCGCCGGGTGTTGCGGAACAGGTAACAGATGGCGAACAGCGGCGTCAGGATCAGTAGCACCGCCAGGGCAATCTGCGCCAGCGCTAGCAGGAAGGCGGCATAGGCCGCAACGCCGACCGTGACTGCGTAGACCACAATGGCGGCCAGGAACGGCGACCAAGGCCCGGTGACGTGGCCGCGGTCCCACAGTTTGTTCCCGGCGTCCATGCCCGTGTCGTAGAAGTTGTCCATCGCCGCGTTCTGCCCGCTGGCGCCGCCCCCGCCGACCTCGACGTTGGCAATCGCCGCCGGTGCCTGCACGAACAGCCGCTCCAGGTAGTTGGTGTAGAAGTCGGCGTTCGTCGCCAGAACGTACACGAACAGCATCACCGCCAACCGGCCCATCACCTCCCGGAACGTCAACTGCGCGTGGCCGGTGAGCATCAGCACCCCGTACCCTGCCACGAAGATCGACAGGCACAACCGCAGCGGCGTCTGGAACGCGCTGCGCATGCTGTCGTAACCGGCGATCAGGAAGCTGTTGACCGCCGTGTCGACGCTGTTGAGGAAGTCGGTGAAAACCGTCGTGCTCATTAGCGGCGCAGACGCAGCAGATGCTGGTCGAACACGTTGTCAGCGGTGACGCCGGTGAAGCCGGCGGCCTGGGCGCGGCCCAGCAGGTCCTGCTGCAGCGCAGGGCACTTCGCCAGGTAGCTGGCTTCATAGCCCTCGGTCTTGAGGCCGGCGTGCTGCTTGACGCAAGCAGTGAACTCGCCCAAGTCCGGCTTTCCGAACAGCCCATGGATGATCGGGCCGTCGCCCAGCGCCCGGCGCAGCGGGTTAGGGTCATTGGGATGCGGCTGGTTGGCGGGATCGTTCTGCCAGCCGTCCTCTCTGGGCTGGAACTTCGCCAGGGCGGCCGGACTCGGAATGCCGGGTGAAGACTGGCCGCAGGCGGCGAATGCAACGCCGACTGCAACGATGCAGGCGCCGAATCTAAGAATTCGCATGGCGGCCTCCTAACGGTTGAGGGGGATCAACGGACCGCAGCCGCCGACCAGGGCTAGAGCGGGATGCTGACAAGGCGGCTTCAGATCCTCGTGCGAGCAGGCGGCCAACAGGATAGAAACAAGCAACAAGGCGACGGCTTTCACGGATGGCTGTACGGCACGAAGGCCGCCTCCTCGACGGTGCCGCGCAGGTGCGCGGCGTTGGCGCTGCCGGTCGCCTGCATCTGCGCGGCCTGCAGCTGGATCAGTTGGGTCAGGGCTTCATTCACTTCGGCTAGGAGGCGGCCGTTGAGATCGATGGCGGCCTTGAGGTCCTGGGTGCCGTTGAGTTGGGCCAGGTACTGCTGCACCCGCTGCATCCGCGCCTGGGTCTGGTCGTAGGCTGCCTGGCTGAGGCCAGCCGCGGCGGCGGTGGCGTTGGTGCTACTGGTGTAGGCCACGGCATCGGGGTTGTTGCCGCTGCGACCGGGGAACACCTGGGCGCCGGTCTGGGTGATGCCCTGATTCTGCGCGAACAGCTGAGCGGCATGCGCAACGTCGGCCGCGCTGCCGGGATTGCCGCCCTGCTGGAGGATGCTGAGAGACTGCTGCCAGCTCCCAGGGGCGTAGTTGCGCATCTGCTGCTCGACCGGAGAGTTGAACAGGCCTCCCATGTTGCGGCTGCCGGTGATGGACTGATACTGCTGCTGAGCTTGCGTCAACTGCTGCTCCAGCCGTTCGAGTTGAGCCGTCAACTGCATGAACTGCTGGATATCCTGCGCCAGGTTGGCGACGTCGATGACCGGCATGCCGCTGGCCCCGGCGGAGCTAATCAGCGCAGTACATGCCAACAGCGACCAACCCATCAAGGTTCGTTTGAGGATCATTACTGCTTCCTCCGTTGCCGAAATACCGGCAGCCAAGCGGCCGGGTCTTCGCCGGTCTCCGGCAGAATCCGGTCCAACAGCTCCACCGTCTCCTGGCGGCCCGACAGGATGGCGATCTCGTCAGCCATGCCGGCCAAATCCAATCTGGCGACGACGCTGTGCTGGCCGTGTTTAACCAGGAAGCAGCGGCTCTCCTTGTCCAGGGTCAGGATCAGGTCCAGCTCGCGCTGGGTGAGGTTGTAGCCCTCAAAGGCCTTGCGCTCGGTGTTGGGGCTGGGCAGGAAGATGTGGGTTGGCGACTGGCCGAGGATGACTTTGCCGATTGGCGCCTCGGTAATCGACTCTGGCGACTGCGAAGCGAACAGCACCAGCCCACCGCGCTTGCGGATAGTCCGCTCCCAGTTATTGACGAGAGGAGCGAGGATTGGATCGGCGACGGCGGACCAGCCCTCGTCGATGACGATGATGGTCGGCCGCCCTTCCTTGAGGATGCGGTCGACCCGCTGCAGCATGTAGTACAGCGCCGGAGCGCGGATGATGGGCTCGGCCAGCACCTCGGTGAGATCGAAGCCCATTACTTCCTGGTCCAACGCCAGCCGGTCTTCCGGGTTGTCGAACAGCCACCCGTACTGACCGTCGCTGTGCCAGGGCCGCAGCCGCTCGGCCAAACTGCCGGCACTGATCCGCGGGAAGAACGCTGCAATCACCGCCAGGCGCCGCTCCGCTTCCGGCAGCTTGAAGGTGTCGTCCACTGCTTTCTGCACCAGCAGGGATTCCTGCGACGTGAGCGCTTCGCCCCGGGCGGTCAGCAGGCCGGCAAGCAGATTGCCGAGCATCGCCCGGGTCGCCGGGGAATCGGGCAGCCGCAACGGATTGAAGCCGGTGGGCTGGCCTTGGCGGATCACGCTGTAGCGTCCGCCGATGGCGCGGATGAACAGGTCGGCGCCGCGGTCCTTGTCGAAGTAGATCAGGCGCGCGCCGGTGCGCAGAGCCTGCGACAGTAGGAAACACATGAGCGCCGTCTTGCCCGTGCCGCTGGCACCGACGACGACAGTGTTGCCGTTGTCGCCGTCGTGGAAGTTGAAGAAGTAGGGCGTGCCCGACACCGTCTCCAGGATGGTGATCGCCGGACCCCAGTGGTTGCCGGCAGGTCTGCCGTAGGCGTAGTTGTGCAGCGAGGCGAAGGCGGCGAAGTTGGTGCTGGCGATCGGCGCCGGCCGGGCGATGTAGGCGAAGTTGGCGGGGAGCTGGGCCCAGCGTGCCAGCTCCATCGCTCCACCCGACTCCCGCACCGTGATCAGGCCCAGTTCGGTCAGGCGCTTGTCCACCTCGTTGCAGGCACGGTCCAGCTCGTCGGCGCTTTCAACCATCGGGACCACGGAGAAGTGGTGGCTGCCATAGACCAGCCGGCCACTCGCGAGGTCGTCGCGGGCCTGCTCGATCTCGTCGATCTGCGACAGGGCCGGATCCTCGATGTTTTCCATGATCCGGGCTTGCCGGGCCAGGGCTTCCAGCGCCGTGGAGCGGCCGATGAAGCCGAAGGACTGGGTGACGACGGCCTCGCACGGCAGAGTGAAGAGTGCGTCCAGCATTCCCGGCCAGGTCTGCGGCGCATACTCCTTGATGCTTAGGACTGCCCCAAAGCGCGACCAGCCAGGGCCGCGCATTTCGAAGCCTTCGGTGCCAAGAAAGTCAGTGGAGCTGGCGAGATATCCATCCAAGCCTCTGGCCGGAACCGTCCGGCCCAGGAAACCGTCCACCGCGGCGAGCGGCAGCTGCACTGGCCGGTCGCGACCCGTCAGCAGATGGACGATGAAGCGCAGGAGCTCGGATTGCTGAGCATCGCCTGCGTCCACCAAGCCGAGTCGACGCGCTCCGTACGGCGCCAGCTTGGCCTGCAGGTTTTCGGCTTGCTGGTGCAGCTCTTTCAGGGTCTGCCTCTGCAGTAAGGTGTGCTGCGCCTCGTCCCTCCCGGGAGACCATGCTCGCCGCAAGCGTCCTGCAAAACTCACCGCTCCGGCCGGGCAGCGGCGGACCAGGCTCAGGTAGAGATCGTTGACGTAGAGGTGCCGGTGGCGCAAACGGGCGAACCACTTCCGGTCCAGTTCGGCGGCGAAATCCGGAGGGATATCGCCTGCAAGCTCGGGCTGCACGCGGCGACGCACGATGTGCTGCCAAAGTGCATAGTCCCCGCCAGCCAAAGCGCGCAGCAGAGTGTTTCGGTTGGCTTTGAGCCGGTCAAGCTCTTGCGAATCTTCCGTCTCGAAGGATTTGCCTTCCAGCTTGAGAGTTTGGATCAGGTCGCCGCTGCGGGTATCGAGAGTCCAGGGATCGCAGTGGCGAACGTAGGGAATGTGCTGCGCCGCGCCGGCGTCGCGAGCAGCGATCCGAGCGGCCGGGGTGCGCGCCGCCGCCGATTTGAGGAGTTGGGCGGAACGGAGCAGCACCGGAATGCCCTCAGCGCGGCAAGTAGAGATTGCTGCGGTACAGCGGTCGGTTGCGGACCGGCCGGGCATGCTGTGCCGCCTTGAACAGGATATCGAAGAAGCGCGGATCCCACTTGCACAACAGCACGCCCGCGAGATGCAAGGGCGCGATGGTCAACAGGTAGAGGAGGTTGTTGCCCATCAAGAACAAAACCGTTGCGCCGACCGCTTCGATAACGAAGTAGCTGTAGGTCACACCCCACAGCAGCAGCGGGCGCGTCATCCCAACGACCAGACAGTCGCGGGCTGTGCGCTCCTCACCCACGGCTTCAGCCTCCGGCAGAGGTAGTGAAGAAGGAAACAAACTGGTCAGCGCCAAAGATCAGCACGATGCCACCGATAACCGAACCCGCCCAAGCCCAGCGCATACGGCCCATCATGGCAGTGATGCCGACGCCGATGACGGCGATGGCAGCCAGGGTGCGGATGGCGGTGGACTGCAAGAAGCCATGGATGGCCGTCATGGTCCCAGTGATCGGGGCGATATCCTGGGCATGGGCACCCAGTGGCACCGCGGCAGCTAGAAGAAACGCTGTGCAGAGGAACAACCGATTCTTTCGCCACCATCCCCGCTGCTGCAGGGTAGAATGACAACTGTCCATGTCCATGTCCTCATCATCAGGCATCCATGCCGTGTAGCGGACTAAATCACGCAATTCAAACTGGTGTCACTGCACTTTGTGACAGTTCGTCGCAGTACGGTTTGGACCACTCTATGGACGACGAGCGAACCACCAAGGACGGAGAGCACAATGGATCACCTCAGCTCGGCCTCTATGTTCCGAAACACGATTGACCGCTTTGTGGAGGCCTTCAACGTTAATGACCTCAATGCGGTGATGATGTTTTTTGCAGATGATGCGGTGTACAAACCTGGTGACGGCACCGAGCACCGCGGGCCAGCGGCCATCCGGCGTGCGTTCGAACCGCAGTTCAATGGCGCGTTCGGAACTATGCGATTCGACGAGCACGACCGGTTGATAGATGACGTCCAACGTAAGGCCGCGATCCGTTGGGTATGCCGCCACGATCTATCGGGCGCAAAGACATTCGGGGTGTCCCAGACCTTGCAAAGGCTCGTGGTGAGCGCATTCGTTGGGCGACAATTCGGCTGGGAAGGTCTCGACGTCTTTCACTTCGATACGAGCGGGAAGATCGTCGGAAAATACACCTACGCGAACTACGGCCGACCACTGCTACGGCGGGATCTTGGTGTCGCGCTGCCTAAGGCTGGCTATCCTAATCCGTTGCAGACTTGAAGCCTGCAGGTGGAAATTGTCGGGTATCAACGATTCCGTCGGCAACCGCTTTGAGAACCGCCTCCTTTCGGCTCTCAACCCCGAGTTTGTCTGCTGCGCGGTCTAGGTAGTACCGAATCGTGCGTGGCTTGACTCCTAGGATGGCTGCAGCTTCCTTTCCGGTGCTGCCACTGGCAAGAACCTCAAGCGCCCTCAATTCAGATGCGGTCAGCGCCTTACCGAATGTTTTAGCACTAGCCTCGAGAATACGGGTGACCGCTTTATTTGTAACGGATGTGAGAAGCACAACTCCTGCAGACACCTGTTCCCATTGCTCAGTGGAGGGAGCAATCGGACGGTCACCACAAAAAGAAAGGATAGCCATTGATCCATCAGTTCCGCGGTCTGCGCATGAGAATCCAAACTCCATGCCATTGCGTACCGATTCGCGGCGCAGTGCTACCTGCCTCTCATCATGATGCAGACCATCCCATCGGAAGGCGCCCTCGCCCTGCAATGCCTTGTTTATTACAGGATCGAAGGTATAGGCCTTATTGGCATCGTAATACTCCTGCCATGCCTTTGGATAGGTCGTGATGACGATCTGTCGAGGCGGCGTAATACTTCGACCAGTACGCATCCCGAAGAGCACAAATACGGCGCCAACGATTGAGGCAGCTGGCTTTAATATGTCCCTTACTTCCGCACGAGACCTTGCCTTATCGATTTGGATACAGATCTCTGCAGTCGCGCGAAGAAGATCATGCATATCGATACCTAAAATCCGCTTTCGGACCCAAGGTTTGACTATGAAGATATGGTTATTGTTCAACCAGTTCCGTCTATTCTCAGCAATATTTGACCCTGCTCATTGAAAGTAGGTCCCGCTCTACTTTGGTGCGCGCAGCTTAGAGTATTCTTGCCAATCGCAATCACGAAGCACGGCGCAGTACCTGCTGCCATCACCTTTCAGGTCTACGCTTGACCAGCATCAACAGCCTGGTCGTCATCTCTCCTTGATCGTTTTTTTATTCGAGGGCTCACGCCTTCATGTCTGTATTTCTCCGCTGGAAGGCTAATTGGCCTTCCGGAAGAGGGCCAAGTCTTTCAATCTATCGGATTGATCTGTTTTACAAATACTCGATAGATCGAAGCGAGTGTTTCCAAGTAGCAGCGGACAATTGGCTAGCCCCGGACCATGCTTGATCCATTGTGATGCAAGCTTCGGCGATGGAGCGCAAAAGGTCCGACAAATCCCCGTCCTAGTCAAACTCTACGATTTGCCTGATCGCCGCCCCCTTGGATAGCCGATCAAAGGCTTCGTTGATATCGTCGAGCCTCAATCGATGCGTAAGCAACCGGTCAACCGGCAGAAGTCCCGCTCGATAAAGATCGATATAGCGGGGAATGTCCCGCGAGGGAACTGCAGACCCCATATACGACCCTTTGACTGTCCTTTCTTCTGCGACGAGGCTTACAGCGGGCACCGAAAACATGCGGTGGGGATGAGGCAACCCTGCTGTCACAGTCGTGCCCCCGCGGCACGTTACGGAATACGCCTGCGCAAGGACTGCCTCGCTGCCGACAGTCTCGATCGCGTGGTGGACCCCACCCCCAGTCATGTCCCTGATCGCGGCGACCACATCATGGTCCCGCGCGTTAATGGCAGAGGTGGCACCCAGTTCAAGCGCGGCATCGAGCTTGGATTGGAGGACGTCCACTGCAATCAAGGGATTGGCGCCGGCCGCCTTGGCGCCAAGGACTGCCGCCAGACCAACACCGCCGAGCCCAAATACGGCGGCGCTTTCACCAGGGCGGATCTGGGCGGTGTTTACGGCCGCGCCAACGCCAGTCAGTACGGCACACCCGAACAACGCCGCGATCTCAGGCCTGAGGCTTGAGTCGACCTTGATCGCAGAACGGGCGGACACTACAGCCATCTCTGCAAACGCCGACACACCTAAGTGATGGTTTGCGGAACTTCCGTCGTTCAGATGCCACCGCCTTGATCCAGTCAGGAGCGTGCCGGCCGTGTTGGATCCGGCGCCCGGTTCGCAAAGCGCTGGCCGCCCCGAGGCGCAGGGCCCGCAATGTCCGCATGACGGGACGAAGGACAGCACAACCAGATCGCCGGGTCGAAGTCCCACCACATCGGGCCCGCATTCGACAACCTCGCCCGCACCTTCGTGCCCCATTACCATGGGCATAATGCGCGGTCTCGATCCATCGATCACCGATAGGTCTGAATGACACAGACCTGCCGCGCGGATTCGTATCATAATTTCGCCGCGGCCGGGTGGATCCAGCTCGACTGTCTCGATGCTCAAGGGCCTGGAGTTCGAGTAAGGGGCAACAGCCCCCGGGTTACGCAACACAGCAGCTCGTACCTTCATATCAACCTCACGTTGTACATCACTAACCTGCCAATTCTCGGTTTTTCTGATCGTTCCAATGACGCGACTTTGCGTCCTTCGGCGTACTGCTAGTCATCCCTCTCTTTTTAGGGGCATTAGGAGCAGCCGTAACAAAGTTTGCTCTGCTGGATACCCAAGCCCTGTGAGGCCCAATTTCATTGAGCGTGGAGGCTCGATTGGAGTCGCACAGTATGTCCCGAATACCCGATCCCACAGCGACAAGTGGAAGCAGAAGTTTCGGCGGTGTTCTTCATGCTCAATAGAATGATGAATCCGGTGCATTTCTGGCGTCACGAAAACCGTGCGGATCACGCACTCCCAGCGTTCCGGGATAGATACGTTGGCATGCGTAAACAATGCGAACGAGCTAAGAAGAATCTCGAAGGACAGCACTGCCACCGGAGCGATGCCAAATGCGAGTACCACCCCGATCTTCCAGACCATGGAAAGGGCGATTTCCGCTGGGTGAAAGCGCGTCGCAGAGCTTACGTCCAGCGAAGCATCGGTATGATGGACCCGATGCAGCCGCCAAAGCAGCGGCAGGCGGTGCATCAGGCGATGCTGCATGTAGATGCTCAGATCCAGGGTGATGATGCCAGCCATTGCCTTGATGAGGGGAGGCAGGTGCAGGGCATGCAGCCCCCCTATCTGCCGATCCTCGCCTATTAACGCCGCATCGACCGCAAGCCATGGCATTACTGCTTGAAGACATAAGGTACCGATGACACCAAGGCTTAGGTTTATCGGCCAGCGCCGTAGCCTTTCGGCTTTTGCTACATGACGCGGCGAGTGCCACTCCGCCGCAGCGAATGTGACCCATAGGGAACAGAACGCAACTAGGCGAAGTGCATTATGGTTCATTGAACGGGCATGTCCGTCGACCGCACGCGCTAATAAGGCCGCACAAGGCAAGAACCTGTGCACCTGATGCAGGGCTGCAGTTCATTCCATTTACGCTCCCGCAGGGAGAGTACGGAGCGTGTCTATCCAGGTCAGCATAGCCTGCTGCTCAGGCAATGGCTTCAGCAAGGAAGATAGCTCATGACGTACCACGTCGAGATCTGGGTCATAGTCAACATCGGTCACTTTATCGAGTTCATGCACGGGCCCGTGCTCTATTAGGTGCGACTGCAGCATGGCCGCTGTCCCGGACTCTGAATAGGGAACAGTTGTCCACACTGAAGTGGGGACCGCCTTCTTTCCTGCAAAGAGCCAGAACCCTCCATCGCAAGCCCGGCCCAAAGCAAAGGCAGAGAGGTCGAGAGCACGCACCGCATTTTGCAGAAGGGCCTGAGTGATTTGAGGAGCATCGGTCCCGATCATCAGCACCGCCCCGTGAGAATGCAGCAGAGTGGAATAGACGGCATCCAGGCGGTCACCGAGACCGCCCGCCCCTTGATATACACGGGGATATCCACTCCATCTGGCGGTTCCTAGTGCCTCATGCTCAGCCACCGCCCAATGAGGCGAAACAAAGCCGGTACAGGAGTCGACGACGGCTTGAACTGCCATCAAGGCCTTGATATAAAACTGAGTAGCAGCGGCTTCGCCAATGCCGGCCGCGAGCCGTGTCTTGATCGGACTGAGCCCCGGGGTCTTCACAAAAATTGCCAGCGCCGGCTTCATCCTGATCGGCGCCGGAGTAAGCGATACCATTCCGGCCCGGCTTGAAGCGCCGTCAACCAGACGTGCCGCAGCGTCGTCGCAATCCAGCCCCGCTCCTTATATTTCCGGGCGCTGGTCAGTACGGTCGCCGGCAGGCCTACTACAGATAGCCCCGCTGACCGAACACGCCACACCAATTGGTGGTCTTCGCCGAAGGTACGGGACTCGTCGTAGCCGCCGAATTGCCAGAAAAGGCGGCTAGGCAGCACGAAGCCTTGATCACCGAATGGCAGCTTGAGCCATCGTGACCGGAGGTTGGCGCCAATGGCGTTCAGGGTCATCAGGCACGGTCCATCGCCGATGAATCCGAGCCTGAAATGAGCCAGGCACTCTTGTCCACTCCTCAATAGGGTTTCTAGTGCGGGGATCGCCCCGTCACTTAGGCAAGAATCCGCGTGGAGAAACCAGAGCCACCGGCCTGTCGCGACCCGTGCGCCGGCATTCATCTGTATAGCTCGTCCGGATGCGCTGAAGCACTCGATCAACCGGTAAGACGGGTACGATTTCGTCGCTATGCCTTCATTCCGCGGAGCCGAGTTGGCCAAGATCACCTCACCGACCAGGGGGTGGCCCCGCAGCTGTTCGAGCAGGGCGGTCCAGCCGCTCTCCTTCGCGGCCAATGGGACGATCACAGACAGCAGATTTTGGCCCTCCACCCGCAGGAAATCCGAGCATGCCGGCTCATTCATGCGCGTGTCTGCTCCCAGGCCTGGTGCAATTCGTAGTGCGGGCCATGCATCAGCCTTTCGGCGTAGTTTCGTTCTGCCGCCGAGCCAGGCGGCCACTGCCGGTCGAAGCGCGTCAACCAAGCGTCGCTGTTATATTGCACCACGAGCGCATCGCAACGGAGAGGCCCGATCTGGATGCCATGGAGACTCCCGCTCACGGGAGGGGCGCCCGATGATATGCGTGTCACGATTCCATAACGATGGCCCCGGAAATTCGGCATTCCGCAGGCGCCGTTGTTCATAAGGAGACGTCGCTCCCCCTGAACGTCGATTGTCCTGACAATAGGCTGGCACGTATGGCTGCATGCGATCACACGGGCATCGACACGTTCGAACTCGCGAGCCAGCCAGGAGCAGGACGTCGCAGCAGCGAGGCCGGCGCAAGCGGCGACCGAGTCGTTCGCCGACAGTGACTCTGCAGCGAACGCCCACCCGGCCAAGGATCGAGTATCTCCGTGCAGCAGCAGGATCCTTTCCCCGGCTACGCGAATGCTCCGGTAAGTGGGTAGGCCGGCCAGCCAGGCTCTGTGTTCCTTAAACCGATGGGCTGTCTGCTTCAGGCGCATGAAGATCTCATTCGAATGATCTACGAAGCCTTGGGCGACAAAGGGGGGATAGGCGCAACCGCAACCGGCGGACGTCTCGTCCCGCCCCAGCTCGCGCTCCACATTTCCGGAGATTGCCTCGAAGTCACCAACAGCTTGGGCGATCCGTGAAAAGTCCGTGTCATCTACATCGAACCAATGGAAGTCTCCGCCGAACACTAGGCGCACCCGCCCTCGCTCAAGCGAAACCATCCGCTGGAGCTCCAGCAGCGCTTCGATGTTCCCGTAGAGCCCCCCAGCAGCATACACGACGTCGGCGTCACCATCGTCAGCGGCGCGTAAGGCACCCTCCGGGTAGAAATAGTCGGTGGGGCAAACACGCCCCATCCCCGCCCTACCAGCTGTAGACATATCTAAAGTAGACGGCGTCGGTTTGAACGACGTTCGCACCGCTAAGCGCGTGCGAATAGCTCATAGACAAGGAGCTTGCTAGAAACGGGATCCACATTGCGCCAGCGCCCATCGCGAATTCCCGTGTGCGACTGTTGTTGATCGCATTGTCCATGCCATCCCGTGCTTTCCCGGTATATTGCCAATCGGCGCTCAAATATGGCGACCATTTCGAAGTCAGCGCATACGCCACTCGTACGTTCGCGAAAGCGGTTTCGGCGGGATCTTTGACATCATTAATCGCCTGCCCGTGAGAACTCGGTAGGCTGAGCCCGATGTCGCCATCCACGTTGACATGAGAAACATTGGCGTCGTAGAAGAGCGTTGGCGTCACAACTAGGTTGTGGGCGGAAAACTTCGATTGGCCCCAGGCCGGTTGAACGAGTAGATCTGCACCTATGGTTGTATTGTCCGTCGGCTTGAACCACAGAACGGGCGCGAAAATGGGGTCTCCAACGCCGGAATCATTTGGCTCTCTGCCGGCTACTTTGGTTAGGGGCACCAAGGCCTCTATCTCATAGCCAAGGCGGTCCCCAAGCGACGCCAAGTAGGCTAGCTTCGAGATCCCTACGTAAGTGGCACCATCGGGCCCCTTGGACGTCGATCCATCCACTGCATAGGTTCTGTCGTCCGAATTGAAATAGCCATATTCTACGAATTCGCTAATCGGCTTGAATTTGAGTGGGAGGTCGAATTCATGGGGAGCAATGACGGCGGATGGCATGCCCGCCGCAATTGCGCTCGAACTGAAAATCGACACGACCAATGCTGGCCAAAGTTGCACAACGCGCGTACGCATATTTCCCCCGTAACAAAATAAGCAATCGCCGCTCGACTCACTCATCAGCGCACCGACTCGCCAACGAGAGCTTCCAAGGACATTCCTCTCGCTTCGACACCCGTCCGGTTCCAAATGAGCATCGCGACCAGTCCTAAAAACCAATATCCGGCCAAGAGGACAAGCGCCGCGGAAATGCCAAACCTTTCGGCGGCCGCTGTAATAGAAAACGGGGCTGAAAATGCGCCGATTCGACCGACTGCTACACTTGCGCCTACACCTGTGGCGCGCAGACTGGTCGGGAACAGTTCGGTGAAGGTGGGGTAAGCGCCCACCCAGCTTGCAGTCGCCAGAACATTCGCTACTACGAAGCCGGCAATAATCCAAGACGTGCCCCAGGAGCTAACTGCGGCGACCCCCAGCATGGCCAAAGCCGTCAGCCCATAACACGCGGTAACCGTGAGCTTCCGTCCAGCGCGATCCAGGAGCCAAGCGACCACGAGCCCACCGACCAGCGCACCGGCATTGCCAGCTAGGTAGAACAGAGGGATGGCGGTAGCGTCCAATTTCAGCATCGGTAGAGCCACCAGCGGAATGAATGCGAACAGGCCGTAGTACCCGGCGGCCTCGGCAAAATCGAGCGCACATCCCAAGGCGAGACGACCGGGATGGAGTCGCAAAAGTTTCAGAATTTTCGATTCGCCATCCGCCTTGGTTGATGGCACGCGCATCTTTATCGCCGGGATGCGATCAAATCGAACCTGCCCTCGCGATATTCCATCGATGATGGCGCTGGCAGCCGCTCTTTGTTGCTGGAGAAGAAGCCAGCGTGGAGATTCAGGGAGGTGCCGGCGCAACACTAACGTCGACAAAGCGATAAATGCGCCAACGATGAAAACAGCCCGCCAAGCTAGCTCAGGTGGAAGGACAGCCAATAGGACCATCGCCACCAGCGAGGCCGCTATCGCGCCCACGGTCCAGAGGTTCATTACCAGGGCCCCAGCTCGCCCCCGGAAACTGGCCGGAATGAACTCGCTGACAGCCGCGTTGATCGCCGCATATTCGGCTCCGACGCCTATCGCCGTGATAAACCTCAACACCAGGAAGGTAGAATATCCAGGTGCCGCAGCCGTGAGTGCGGTGAAGAGCCCATAGATTGAGAGGCTTGTCAAAAAGATGCGCTTTCTGCCGTATCGATCCGACAGCACCCCGAACCCGTAAGCTCCGATCATCAGGCCGACAAACCATGCACCGAGTATCCAACTCATTTGGGCCGCGTTGAGCCGCCATTGATCTTTCAGAATGCCAATAATATTGCTGATCAAAGTGACTTCGAATGAATCGAGAGCCCAACCCACGCCGAGAACAAGGATCGCCACCGTATGAAATCTGTTCCACGGCAAGGTATCCAGCTTTGCGGCAACGTCGTGGCATTCGCGAGAATCGTGTGGTTCCGCCTTTGACGTCATGCAATATCCTTCGTTGTGACGCTTAGGTAAGGTGAGGGTACTGCTGCTACACGCCAGGCACTCACAAATGCCCTCCAGAGGCGTTGCAAGTCACAAACCTGTATGGATTCATCTGGTGAGCGAACCCCCGCAGGAACTTCCAGCCCCCGCCGTGCAGCCGTAGCAGTGATCCCCGAACGCCAATGGCATATGCTCTAGATCATCCAACCTTGAGATATCCCAGATGCTCCGTCGGTGCCCACCGACGGGAATATCCAGCATCTGGTTGAAGTCGCAATCGAACAGAAGGCCATCCCAGGATACCGAAAGCATGGTTCGGCACATCACGCCCCGCGCTGCAGTGGGATTGAACGCATTCAGCAACGTCGTCATGTACTGTTCGTACTGCCCCTGCCGTTGCAGGTCATGTAGGAAGCGACTGATCGGCATGTTGGTAATAGCCAACAGACGATTGAAGCGGACCCCGAAATGCTCATCAAGCTCTCGCTTGTAGTCCGCTTGGAGTGTCAATTGTGGGGGCGGTAGGCTGGGACCTACAGGGTTATAGACGAGATCCAGTTCCAGCTCGCCCTCAGGAGAGCCGTAACCAAGAGCATTGAGCTTCTTCAAGGCCACGATACTTTCGTCAAAGACGCCGCGCCCACGCTGGGAATCGACGTTTCCTTTGGAATAACAGGGCAAAGATGCCACGATTGCCACACCTTGCTCCGCAAGAAATTCAGCCGTGCCCTCTTGCCCGGATTGCAGTAAGACAGTGAGGTTGCATCGGTCGATAACGCGCTTGCCGAGCGCGCGTGCGCCACGAACAAGCATTCGAAAGTTTGGATTCAGTTCGGGCGCACCGCCGGTAATGTCAACCGTCGTGACACCCGGGGTGTGCTCCAGCAGGTTTATCAAACGCTCGATGGTCGCAGCGGCCATCACTTCGGTCCGCTTTGGACCCGCATCCACGTGACAATGATGACAAGCTTGGTTGCAAACCTTTCCGACATTAATTTGGAGCACATCAATGGGCATGCGGTCAATCGCAAGCCCTCTTTCTGCAAGGGTTACGTCGAATGGGACGATGGTCCGGTTCTTATTCATCCCAGACGCCAGTTATGATATCGCTCGAGCCACCGCAAGACGTTCTGCGGCGCATGAGCCTTCTTCCAAACACCGGCCGCATATTTGTTGGCTTCCGCGAGAGTGGGATATGCGTGGATGGTGCCAAGAATCTTGTTGAGTCCGATGCGATTCCGGATCGCCAGAGTGAACTCCACAAGCAGTTCACCGGCACTCTCTCCAACGATGGTTGCTCCGAGGATCCTATCGGAGCCTGGTACCGTGAGCACCTTTACCCAACCGTGCTGATCTCCGTCAACAATCGCCCGATCCAGATCGTCGATGCCATAACGGGTGAGTTCATACTTGACACCTTGCTTCTCGGCCTCGCTTTCGTTCAGGCCAACACGGGCAACCTCAGGATCAACAAAGGTCACGGCGGGGATAGCCGAATAGTCGACGCGGAAACGACGGAGCTGGCCAAAGAGTGCATGCACGGCGGCATACCAGGCCTGGTGCGCTGCAACGTGGGTGAGTTGGTACGGTCCTGCGACATCGCCGCAAGCGTAGATGTTTGGATAAAGCGTTTCTAGGTACTCGTTTGTCTGAAACGTCCCGGAGCCGCCTCCGGTGATGCCCATTTCTTCGAGCCCATAGCCGGATATGCGTGGCCTGCGGCCTATCGCGACCAGGATCTCATCGAATTCCAGCGAAACGTGGGAGTCGCCCGAGGTGCAGTGAAGCAGTTTTTGCCCGTTGTTGCACTCAACCGACGTGGCGGCATGAGCCGTGTGGACCTTTACACCGTCGTTTTCCAGGCGTTCGCGGACAAACGACGAAACATCGGGATCTTCACGAAGCAATAGCCGATCCGCAACTTCCACCTGGGTTACCTCGGAACCGAGCCGGGCAAATGCCTGCGACAACTCGCAGCCAATAGATCCGCCACCTAGCACGAGGAGCCTGCGTGGAAGAGTTCGCAATACCCAGAGGTTCTCCGAAGTCAGGTACCCTGCTTCCGAAAGACCTGGAATTGGTGGCACAAACGGTTCCGCACCGGCGGCTATGATGATCGAGCGTGTGGTAATGACCTCTCCGTCGACCTCGACCGTCCATGGCGAGGTGATCCGCGCCGTACCTGCGCGGACATCAACCCCAAGCTCGGTATAGCGCTTCACTGAATCATGGGGAGCTACCGCGGCAACACAACGCTGCACCCGCTCCATCACCTTGGCAAAGTCTGCGTGTGCTTTTGGAATGGACAGTCCGAATTCTTCCGCTCTCTTTGCTTGCGCAAGGATCCTCGAGCTTCGGATGAGTGCCTTGGATGGTACACAGCCATAGTTGAGGCAGTCGCCACCCATCAGATGCTTTTCAATCAAGGTTACCTTTGCTTTTACAGCTGAAGCGATGTAGGCGGATACCAAACCGGCGGAGCCGGCGCCGATCACGACGACATTGCGTTCGAAACGCTTTGGCTTTGGCCATTTGCTATAGATTCGATTAGCCTTGATCCCGCGCTCAATCCGTCGAGCGACCAGCGGAAACAAACCAAGCAGGATGAACGCGCCCAACACCGATGGAGATACAACGCCCGAAAGGGAGTGCAGCTTGGCCAACTGCGTACCCGCATTGACGTAGACGATCGTACCTGGAAGCATCCCGATCTGGCTGACCCAGAAGAAGGTCAACGTGCTGATTGGCGTCAGCGCCGTAAGCAGGTTGACGAGGAAGAAAGGGAACGCCGGTACCAAGCGGAGGGTAAGCAGATAGAATGGTCCGTCCTTTTTCATTCCTTGATTCACCGCATAGAGACGGCTGGAGAATTTCTTCTGGACGAAATCCCTTAGTAGGAAGCGACTCGCTAGGAAAGCCAGAGTTGCTCCTAGTGTCGATGCAATCGAAGCGATGATCGTTCCTTCAACCAAGCCAAAAATTGCGCCTGCCGCAAGCGTCATCAGAGCCGCGCCTGGTAAGGTCAGGCCCGTAATGGCGACGTAAATCGCTCCGAACTCCAGAGCCAGCAAAAGAGGATGGCTCGCCTTCAGGTCACGAAAGTCATCTTGTCTCTCCTGCAGCTGACCCAAGCTTAGATAATTCTCCCCGCCAGCAAGAAAGAAAAGCCCGATTGATGCTGCGATCAGTGCGATTAATGCGAGGCGTGCCACGATCTTATTGATCTTCATGTCTAGAACTTCGAGATTCCCAATACGCAGCAATAGCACGACCGCGCTACGGCACATTCTCCTGTGCTTGAGTTCAGCGTTGCGCAAATCACAAAGGGGTCGATGGCCATGATGAGTGAGGCACCCGTGGCCTTACCTCCTGGATCAACTAGCCGACACCAGATTGCGCCCCTTGGTACTATTCAGGTATGCGGAGTAGACGCCCAACAGATTCAGAAGAAGGAAGTTTGGTACTACCAGGCTCGGCGCAAGAACCATCGGGAACGTCAGCATCGACTCTGATGACGGCAGGTGCGAGAAAACCTGTGCCGGCCCCGGAAGACCTGACTGGATTGCAAGCTCACCCGGCACGATGATGATCAGAAAACCGGCCATGTGCCAGAACATTAGCGCATCATTCGAAATGCGACCGGATTTGACGGCCTTGTAAATCAGGACGGCGCTCAACCCGAAGGTTATATCCGTCACGCCGATTGCGAGCTCCACGTGAAGTGGGAACCCTTCACGCAGCGACAGCAGCAGAGTACCGATCGCGCAAATGCGAAGCGCCTGAATGGCAACCTGCCAGTGAGCCGGGGTATTTAATGCGATTTCGTGGATTCCCGAACGGACCGCAGGAATAAGGAGTAACAATGTGGTGGCGATAACGATCGGAACGGCCGGCAACCAGAGGCCAGGCATGAACGTCAGGAATTCCGGACTAGCATAGACCCCAGTCAAGGCGAATCGCGCGCTAAAAAAGCCCCACACCACCAGCGGCACAACTAACACAATTGCCGCCAGCATCGCCCTTTTCGGGCCAGCCGCCTCCGAATCTGCCGACTTTCCCGCGGCGACAAGGAGCGCGCATTGGGCCGCAAACAGGAAAGGAATCGTTGATATGTGCGCCATGTTCAAGCTCCCCGGTGTCGTCTAGTAAAGATTACTAACTGCATCTGCTGGCTGCAGCGGATATGATCCCGCGCCAAACCGAAGATACAATTGGAGAATGATTGTTCTCTCTCACGACAGATAACGCAAATAGATGTTTTGTATGGGACGCATAATTACGGTTGATTGGTGGCACCTCAGCGATCGTAGCTATCCTTATGCGTGCCCCTCGGAATCCGCAAGTCGCTCCGCCTCAGTCAAATCGGTGAGAAATCCAATGTGGATGACGCCATAGGTCGCCTTTATTCTCGATCCTGACTTTTGAGCCGCTCATATCAACGCCATGATCTCTTCTCTGCCGGTTCTATTTGTGGCTCAGAGCGTCACGACGCTACTCGCGGCCCGGACGACCGACAGGCGGATAGGCAGCCAGACTAAATCGGTCGCGGCGGTCTTGCCGCTAATTGCTGCAATTGCGCTTTGGGGGGGCGTGGACGTTGTACTTGCGTCACAAGGGGTTTATTTCACAGAGCGTTTTCTGGCGCTCTTGCCTGGTCTCTGGCTGCCATTTGTTCCGCCGGTGATCTTGGGACTGGCGACTCTTTGCCCTCGCGTGCGGAGAGGACTTAAGGACCTAATCGTGGGCGCGCCGAGGCATTGGCTGGTTGGAATTCAGGCGCTCAGGGGGGTTGCAATAACCACGCCGGCGGCCATTGTCTACGCTCACTTTAAGGTTGATCCGGCCATATGGCTAGTCGAATTGTCAATTGGTTTGTCAGATGCCGTATTCGGCTTGAGCGCGCTCCTGCTTTACCGTCCCGTCCGGAGGGCAGGTATATCTCCCGATGCAATGGTGGTCTGGCATGCAACCGGGATACTCCTGATTCTCGTTCCTGGCCTGTTCGCAATCCAAATGGGACTACCTGGGCCTTTTCAGATTCCCGAGCTCGTATCAGACCCTCCTGCAATGCTGACTCTTCCGACCGTGCTCGCGCCTTCTCTGGTTGTGCCTTGCTTCATGCTGCTCAACGCGCTTGGGATAGGGTCTGCACTAATGGATCAGGCATCGAAAGCGAAACAGACCGATTGACACGTGTCCTTTTCCACCTTCTCGGTGGCCCGAAAATACCTGAGTATCTTGCGCGGAATACATCTCTGGCTTCGTCATGACACATCCATCATCATTTGAGCCCAGGCACCCCTTAGATGCCGTCATTTGCGTTTTTTGGGAACGAGGGTTCGCAGAGGCGAGCTATGAAGACCTTGCTGAGGCTAGCGGAGTAGGCCGGAAGGGACTCTATGCCGCGTTTGGAAACAAAGAAACCATGTTTGGCTTTGCGCTGCGGCGTTATCGTCAATTGTTCGTGGCATCATTGCTATCCGATCTACGAAATCCGGATATCCGACTAGCGGATATCGCGCACCTTCTTCGGGAAATCGGAGGATTTCTGGCCAGCAAGGAGGGACGGATCGGCTGCCTAATGGCGAATACGGCACTAGACGATGTTCTGAAAGTTCCGGCCGTCAGGCTCCAAGTTGTAGAGCATCTGAAGTTCATGAGCACCACATTCGCTGCAGCGCTTCGGCGCTGCGGCGTCACGGAGGAGCCAAGCAGCAGATTGTCGGACTACCTTACCGGAACATTGCAGGGTCTCTTCGTTCTTGGGAGAGCGCAAGCGGGCAGACAGATGATCACCAACTGTACGCGGACAGCTATCGCTGCTATCTCCTTGCCCATGTCTTCCACAGGGATGGGCGCAGGTACTGAAGATCCGTCTGGTGACCCACAACAGTTGCTTCCAGGGTTTGAGAAATTTAGATCGATGACCATTCAGCGCCGGCGCTTCTCTGAAATGGTTGCTAAGAGAATCTAGTCCATTATTGGAACCTGGCCATTCGAGCCGGACCATCGCGCAAAACGCAAGTTGACCCCATGGAGAGTCAACGATATGGATTCCTATGCAATAATCGGGGAGGTGCTCTCTCCAGGATCGGCGTCGCCCAGTTCCTGCGTCTTAATTGATTGGATGCACCAGATTTTCCAGGCTTTCCCGTGAGGCTGCTTGTTAGCATGGGCTACGGTCCTGCGAAAATTGACGGGGGACTACTCCAATTTCTCTTGCTTTAAGCACATCTAGCGCCCCGACGCTACCTCGTCTTTGATGATTGTATCTGCGCCTTTTCCGATCTGTCGCTGGCGGAGTTTCTGACAAATTATCGTTCCGCAGTGAACAAAGATAACCCGAAGGTCGGCTGCCCGACCGCTATACTTGTTTCTGAAGTACCCAACTAACCTCCCCAGTCGGAGAAGGCCTTCCGGGATGGAATTGAGGACTTCGCATCGTTGGGTCTCATACCGTCGCTTTTGTGGCGCTAAGGATAGCTGGGAGGCGGTTCTCGCCAGCGGCGAGATCCGCCCCTCATTCAGTCCTAAAGGTCAGTCCTAAAGGAATGTCTGTCGGTTCGCTCGCACGAACGCTTCAACAGTTGTCGGCGGCCGCCCTCCGATCGACTCAATCACATCGTTGGTGCCGGCGAAGACACCGTTGGTGTGATCGATGGAAACGTTGCGCAAGTGCTGGGCCAAGTAGGACTCCCCGGTCCTGGGCTGGCCCTTGCGCTCGAACTCGCCGTACATGGACCGCGTAACATGGGCTATGGGCATATATGCCGACGCTGATCCAAGAATCTCCCAGAATTCATCGAACGAGACGGACTGGAACCGGATCGGCTTTCCGATAACCCTGGAAATCTCCGCGGAGATTTCCTCATAGGTCATCTCTACGGGACCGTAAAGAGGATAGATTTTTCCGCTGTGCGGCGCCGGGTTCTCGAGTATCTCGGTAATAACCCTGGCCTGATCCTCCGCCGCCACAGGGGCATGACGGCCACTGCTGAATGGAACCTGCATAACGCCCTGCTTGATCATCGGGGCCATGTAGAGCAGCCATTCCGCGAAGTAGGTCGGGCGGATGTGCGCGACGTTCGGAACATCGGACCAGTCAAAAACGCGCTCGGCCAGCCAGTGATTCCGTGCCGAGTGGCTTTTCGCTTCCCGGCGCGCCGAGATCTGCGACATGTTGACGATGCCATCGACTCCGACCTCTTTTGCCGCTTGGGCGAAATATGCCGTAGCTTGGATGATGCCGGGAATGATGGGGTAACAGAAGTACGCCCGCTGCATCCCTTCCATCGCAGAGCGCACGGCGTCGAAGTCGAGAAAATCTCCGACAACGACCTCGGCCCCGAGGTCTTCCAGCTTTTTTGATCGATCGTCCTTGCGGTGCGCAAGTGCGCGCACGCGATGACCTTTTTCAAGTAATTGCGCTACCGCGAACCCACCGGTATCGCCGGTGGCGCCTGTAATGAGTACGTTCAGTGCTTTAGTCACGTTTGCTGATTCCTCGTTCTGGCAGGTCGCCATTTAGATGTTTACAATAATCCAATTAGATGTTACTAATCATCTATTCGTCAATACCTGCTTGACTAAATCACGGGCTACTGGGCAATGAGAAAATCGAAAGTCGCGGCCGCGGAGACTAGGCAGCGCATCGTCAAAGGTGCAGCTGACGAATTTCGGCGCAATGGGCTCGCCGGAACCGGCCTCGCCGATCTCATGGGCGCGGCTTTGCTCACCCACGGCGGCTTTTACAAGCACTTCGAATCAAAGGAACAGGTCGCGGCCGAAGCCATCGCGCATGCTCTCAACACCATGATCGATTCGCTTGAAGCGGATGCTGCTGCGGCTCAGCACGGGAATGGCCTCAAGGCGATCTTTGGCCGATACCTGGCCCCCAAGCATAGGGATGAGCCGGAAAGCGGTTGCGCCCTCGCGGCCTTGGGATCCGAGATCGCCAGGTCCGGGGAAGATATCAGACATGAGGCCACGGCTGGCTACAAGCGTCTGGTGGAGACGATTGCTCGCCAGCTGCCAAGCACGACAACGGAGCCATCGCGGGACTGTGCTACGGCGATTGTTTCGGCCATGGTCGGCGCTGTCGTGCTGTCGCGTCTAGTCGACGATTCTGCCCTTTCGAATTCACTTCTCAAGCGAACGCGGCAGTATCTTCTTGCACAGTCGTGATGCACCAGACGAGCGCGGCGTCACCGGTCGAACGCCGGCACCGGCAGCCCCTATCGAGTGTTGTGCGGCCCCTCTCCGCTGCGGACGGTTGCGTCCGATTGGCCGAACAGTATTTCGCGGGAACTATCTGAAACCACCGGGGCGTTATTGATCTGTGTCGCCATCTCGTAAGCTCGAATTACCGCAGGGCGTTGGCTCACGGTTTCGAACCACCGTGCCACATGCGGATATTGTTCCAAGGTAATGCCTTGTCGGGTGTGCGGCACTATCCAGGGGTAGCAGGCCATGTCGGCGATTGAGTAGGAGTTTGCGATAAAGAGCCGGCCTTCGAGTCGTCGGTTCAGGACCGCGTAAAGGCGCTTTGTCTCCGCAGTGTAGCGGTTGATGGCGTAGGGAATCTTCTCTGGGGCATACTGAAGGAAATGATGGTTCTGGCCGAGCATGGGTCCCAATCCGGCGACCTGCCAAAACACCCACTGAAGAACATCGATTCGCTCACGTGGATCCTGCGGGAGAAACTGACCGCTTTTCTCCGCCAGATAGAGCAGAATAGCACCGGATTCAAAAATGCTGATCGGATTTTCACCAGACGCCGGGTGGCGGTCGACAATCGCCGGTATACGATTATTTGGAGAGATATCCAGGAAGCTTGACTCGAACTGCTGTCCGGCGCTGATGTTGACCGGAATCAGCTTGTACTCGAGTTGCGCCTCCTCGAGAAAGATTGTGATCTTGTGTCCGTTCGGCGTCGTCCAGTAATACAGGTCGATCACGACGAGGCCCCTATCTGCTCGTGTCTCACAAATTGCTGCCCACGTTGGGCGTGTCGTAGGTCAAACTCAAACCACCTTCAACCGGATGAGCCGCTTGCCGGCATTGGCCCCGGTGTAGAGATCCGCAATCGAACCCGGCGCCTGCTCCAGGCCTTCCAGGATGTCCTCACGATAGTGGAGCTGCCCGTTCCGTACCCAGGCACTCAACTGCTCCACCGATTCTGCGTATAGATCATCGTGGTCGAGGTTGATGAATCCTTGCATCTTTGCCCGCTTGACCAGTAGATGACGTTCCGGGCGAGGCCCCGCCGGCCAGGGATCCCAACTGGCAACGGAAGCGGTGCCGCAGATGACAATGCGGGCGCCGAATGTGATTGAGTTCAGGACTGCATCGGATATAGCCCCGGAGGTATTGTCGAAATAAACATCCACACCTTGGGGGCAGGCCTGCTGTAAATCTGCCACGAAAGTCGGTGATTTGTAATCAACGGCGGCGTCGAACCCAAATTCATCGAGGCACCAGCGGACCTTTTGTGGTCCACCAGCGATGCCGACCGCGCGGCAGCCCAAGGCTTTGGCGATCTGCCCTACCGCGGAGCCTACAGACCCTGCTGCCGAAGATACCACAACTGTGTCCCCCGGCTTCGGCTCGCCGAATTTTGTCAGCCCGATATACGCCGTGATCCCATTCAAGCCTAGCGCGCCCAGATATAGCGAAAGCGGCAAATCAAGTTGCGCGATCTTGTAGCGGATGGCTCGAGTGGAAACGACCGAATATTCCTGCCAACCCAACATGCCAACCACGTAGTCCCCGACTTTATAATCCGGATGGTGGGATTCGATGACGTCGCCGGCTGCGAAGGCCCGCATCACTCCCCCGATCGGAACCAAGTCCGAATAGTTGGTCACGGCATTGACCCAGCCCCGCATGGCAGGATCGACCGAGAGAAAGTGGTGCCGCACCAGTACCTGTCCATCGCCAATCGGGGGCAGCGTTGATTCCGCGAGGCGAAAGTTTTCGGCCTGAGGAATGCCATTGGGCCTAGAGTGCAGGAGGATTTGACGATTGCGAGTGGGCAGCATATTCGGGCTCATTCGTATGGAGTGGGTCGCGATTCAGATCTTACGGCCGCAACGACTTCAGCCAGGTCCGGATCTCGCGTCCGATCTGCTCTCCTGAGTCCTCTTGGATGAAATGCGATCCTGGCACCGTGACCTCGGTTTGCTGCGGCCAGGTACGGCAAAACTCCCGGTGTCCGCCAATAAGAACCGCCCCGGGCTCTGCGTTTACGAATAACTTGGGCAGGGTGCTGGTCGATAGCCACCTCGAATACTGCTCGACGATAGCCACGACATCGGCCGGCTCTCCGCCTATCGGCAGCTCCCGAGGCCAACTCAGGGTGGGCCAACGGTCATTAGGGCTAAGGAAGGGCCGGCGGTATTCCGTCATCTCCTCCTCGGTGAGCTTGCGCTGGATGGATCCCGGCAGCACCTTTTCCACGAATATGTTCCGCTCCAGCACCAGATGTTCACCCTTATCCGAGCGAAAGCCCTGGAAAATAGATGCGGACATGGGGTTCCACTGATCCCAACCGGAGATCGGACGAACGAAACCTTCCATGTATGCAATGCCGCGTACTCTGGTCTGATTCTCAAAAGCCCAATTGAATCCTAGGGCCGACCCCCAGTCGTGAATGACAAGGATCACCCGGTCGTGGTTGGATAGCACTTGTTCCATGAAGCCAGCGAAATATCTGGCATGCGTGGCAAAGCGGTAGGTATCCGGCCCGGCGGGGCTCAGCTTTTCCGAATCACCCATGCCTATCAGATCCGGCGCGATCAGGCGTCCGCATCCCTCCAAGGGGTGCATGACGTCGCGCCATAGGTACGATGAGGTCGGATTGCCGTGTACAAAGACTATGGCATCGCCATCTCCATGCTCAATATATGCCATGTTCCTACCATGGACGCTCACTGTTTTCTTGGTTTTTTGCACGATTTCCGTCTCCATCCAGCTATCAGGCATGCGCTGCCATATGGCATGTCATCATCACTATTATTGGATGATCGACACCATCTAATAATTGCATCGGAACAGAGGTGCAATCCAATCGTTTCTGTCGATGCCAGGAATCGACCCTGCTTATCCTGACCGGTAGAGCAGGTCTGATGGAAAGCGAGCCAGCACTGCTGAGGAGATGCCAAGCTATAGACGCGATTTATACGAGTTATAAATATGAATTGTTTTTAGGCTTGCACGTAACTAGTTAAGGTAGGGCTCCACCACTTGAGAAGAACCCATGTCTGAACACATAAAAACCGAGATAAAGGAACGCATCCTGACCATCCGCTTCAACCGGGCAGACAAGAAGAATGCGATCACCCAGGACATGTACCTTTCCCTGATCGAAACACTTACCAATGCGGCGACAGACGGCGAGGTCCGGGTCGTTCTTCTGGCTGGCGCCCCAGACGCCTTTTCCGCCGGCAACGACATGCAGGACTTCCTCAGCAAGCCGCCCAAGGATGACCGCGCGCCAGTTGGAAACTTCATGCGGACACTGGCTGGCTTTCCCAAACCCGTTATCGCCGCGGTGAACGGGATTGCAATAGGCATCGGCGTGACCGTGCTACTGCACTGCGACTTAGTCTACCTGGGCCAGAACGCGCGCTTGCAGCTGCCTTTCGTGAACATCGGCCTGTGCCCGGAGTTCGCGTCGTCTTATTTGCTCCCCCGAATGATCGGCAATGTTCGGGCCAGTGAGTTAATCCTGACCGGTGCACCCTTCACCGCGGAGCAAGCCATGCAGATGGGCCTGGTCAACGCTGTTCTGCCGGAAGCCGAGGTGGAGGCGCACGCCAGCAGCATGGCGGAGAAGCTGGCATTGCAACCACCCAACGCGATCCGCGTCGCCAAGAAACTGATGCGCGGATGGACGGAAAGCACCTTCGAAGAAGCGCTGAAAGTGGAGTTCGAAAAAATGGTACCGATGCTAAATTTACCCGAGGCGCAGGAAGCCATAAACGCGTTCATGCAGAAGCGAAAGTCCGATTTCTCCAGTTTCAGCTGAATCCGGCCAGAAATCGGGCGATAATAGGCGCGGTGTTTGCGTACAACCCTGATCCACCACAGGAGCAAGCGTCAGCAATGCGTTTACTCGTGGTCGGAGCCGGCTCGACCGGGGGCTATCTTGGTGCGCGTCTCAGTAAGGCGGGGCGTGACGTTACCTTTCTCGTACGTCCGGAGCGGGCCTCGCTGTTACGCAGGGACGGACTCCACGTTGAGAGTCCGCTCGGCAACGTTGTGTTGGCGCCCAAGGTCGTGACGTCCGGCGCGCTGGACGCGAACTACGATGCTATCCTACTCGCCGTGAAGGCCTTTCAACTGGACGCGGCGCTGGCTGACCTTGCGCCGGCAGTCGGCAGCGACACGATGATCCTTCCCGTGCTGAATGGCATGCGGCATATGGATCTCTTGGCCAAGCGCTTCAGTTCACGAAATCTGGTCGGCTGCGCCCTAAAGGTAGCGACAGAACTGCAAAACGACGGCCGGATCGTGCAACTCAATCCCAACCAGGACTTCGCCTACGGCGAGCTCGACGGCATTTTGAGTCCGCGCATCGGGGCTCTCGACCAGTTCATGCAGGGCGCGGAGATTGGGGCCAGGCTCTCGCAAGACATCAGCCGCGAGCTTTGGGAGAAATGGATTCTGCTGGCCAGTGTCGGAGCGATCACCTGCCTAATGCGCGGGACGATTGGCGAGATCGAGGCGAGCCCCGGCGGCGCTGAACTCGCTCTAAATCTGTTCGATGAAGTCATCGGCATTGTCAGTGCGTGCGGCGAGCCGCCTTCCGATGGATTTGTGGGCGCGACGCGATCACTGCTCACCGCGAAGGGATCGGGATTCGCTTCATCGATGTTCCGGGACTTAAAGCGGGGACGCGCCGTCGAGTCGGAAAGCATCGTCGGCGACTTGGTGCGTCATGGCCAGGCCGCTGGGATCTCGGCACCGCTGCTTGCCACGGCTTATGCCCACCTATCCGTTTACCAGCGACAGATTGTCGCGCGCTAGTCGCCCGCCAGTCACGGTCGGCTAGTTAGTCCGCCACCCGGACGACAGCTTTTCCGAAGTTTCGGCCCTCGAAAAGACCCTGCAGCCCATCTGGCGCATTCTCCAAGCCGTCGACGACGTGTTCGACCGGGCGAATCTTACCGCCGAGGATCCACTCTTTCATGTCTTTCTTGAACTGATCGTGTAGCGGTGTGCCCATCCAGTCCATGGTGACTAGGCCATTGATCGAGAGACGCTTAAGATTGATTTCGTTGAATACGGCCATGGTCATGTCGGGACCGCTCGGCAGTGTGACCATCCCGTAGAAAGCCATCAGACCGCACACGGCGATACGGGCATTCAGGTTGAAATTAGGGAGCGCTGCCCGGAATACCCGGCCACCAGCGGCCATGGCGTAGCAGTCAACGCCCGCGCGGCCAAACTCCTCCAGACAGCGGTCGTGGAAATCCTCGGCCCTTCGGTCCAGACAAACGTCGAATCCGAGTTCCTCGACTGCGAACTTGCATTTTTCCGGACCGCCGGCACCGCCAATGGTGTGTGCTCCACGCATTTTTCCGATCTGTCCAATCATTTGTCCAAGGCCACCCAGTGCCGCACCGAAGGTCAGGACTTCACCTGGCTGTACGCGGAGGTATTCATTGATGGCTATATATGCGCCGAACCCGGAAATGCCGAATGCGCCGAGGACATAGGAAGGTCGCGGGATCTCCGGATCGATCTTCATGATGCGGGAGCCATCAGATAAGAAGTAGTCCTGCCAACCCCAAAACCCTTGTACGAGATCGCCTTCCGCGAAGGCGGGATGGTGGGAAGCTACAACCCGTCCGACGGTTGGTCCTACCATGACCTGCCCGAGTTGGACCGGAGACGATTGGGACGAGACCCGCTTCACCCTTCCATACAGATAGGGATCAAGGCCGAGCCAAGTGGTCCGAATCAACACTTGCCGATCACCGATCTTCGGCACCGGGGACTCGGTGACACTGAACACGTTGGCGGTCGGGATTGCGTAGCGTGGCCGTTCGGAGACGATGACTCGCCGGTTCACGGTGCCTTCTTTCATTTGAGAGCTCTCCTCCAGATTGCCTGGATGTATCAAGCACAGCGGATGGCACCGCCGCTTGGTTGTTGTAGGTCGAGCCTAGATGAGTTGTCGGAGAATACTCCAATCGATTGTGCGTATGGCGTACATCATTGCGCCTTATGCCTCATGTATTCCGATCCATATAAGAACAATTGATCCACCGCATAAAGACAAATGATTTCCCAGCTCAAGGTCCGATCCAGTACGTTTCCGTATCGGACGTAGTTCTGTGGAGTAACCCAGTGGACGGCGATGATAAAAACATGCTCCAACTCTATGATTTGGCCGGCGCGAATGTGGATCTGCGGTTCAGCCCGCACTGCTGGAAGACGCGCATGGCCCTTGCGCACAAGGGACTACAAACAGTGTATGTGCCCTGGCGCTTCCGCCAGAAGGATTCGATCGCCTTCTCAGGACAGGGCATGGTTCCGGTGCTGGTGCACGACAAACAGGTGGTAAGCGACTCTTGGCAGATAGCGTTGCATCTGGATCGTGCTTTTCCGGAGCATCCCCTGTTCGAATCTCCGGCTGCCCTCGCCTCGGCCCATTTCGTCAATAGCTGGGTCGACACCGTGCTGATTCCGCTCGTGGCGAGCATCACTATGCTGGATGTGTGGAACATCCTGCACGTCGACGACAAAGCCTACTTCCGGGAGACACGGGAGAAGCGCTTCGGCACGACACTGGAGAATCTTACCGCCGATCAGGCCGGCAATATCCAGCGGCTACGGCAGAGCCTAGCGCCTCTTCAGCGCACTTTGCGACAGCATCCGTTCCTCTCCGGGGAAACGCCCGCCTATGCCGACTACAGCGTTTTTGGTGTACTGATGTGGGCTCGTTGCTGCAGCGGCGCGAAGCTGCTCGAAGTCGGCGATGTCGTCTACGCTTGGCGTGAGCGTCTACTCAATGCGTTCGATGGCTTCGCGCGCAGCGCACCCTGCATCGAATGCGACTGCTGATCGGCCTAACTCCCAGATAACCAAGGAAACGTTTGCATGAACATTGGAATCATCGGGGCGCGTGGCTTAATCGGCCGCCGAGTCCTGGCAGAAGCCGTTCGCCGGGGACACGATGTAACAGCCCTGACTCGTGACCCTCACACCACTCCGTCGGATATGGGCGTCAACGCCGCCTCGTTCCAATGGCGAAGCGCAAACGTGCTCGACACGGACAGCCTTATTGAGGCCTTAAAGGGTATCGACGTAGTAGTCAGTGCGTTCGGACCAGGTCGGGCCTCCGAGGGCTTCGAAGCCGCCATCGCCGAGGCAATACGCGAAGCCAGCAGTTATGTAGCGGCAGCAAAATCGCTGATTCATACGCTGGAGAGCTATCCGGCCCTGCGCCTACTGGTGGTCGGTGGCATGGGCAGCCTGGAGTTGTCGCCGGGCAAGCAGGTGGTCGACTCCCCCGATTTTTCGGCAATGCTGTCATCCATCGGCATTCCGGCGGATTTCAAGCTAGCTGTACTTGCCCATCGCGAGGCCTTGAACCTCTACCGCACCTCTAACCGCAACTGGACTTACTTCAGCCCACCCGGCTCGATCGCCGCTGGCGAGCGAACCGGCCGGTTCAGGATAGGCGGAGACCAACTCCTGGTCGATGCTCAAGGCCACAGCAAGATCTCCTTCGAGGACTATGCTGTTGCGATGCTGGATGAAATCGAGCAGCCACGGCACATTCAGCGCCGCTTTACGGCGGCATATTAGCCGTATCGATGGAAACGCCAAGTCGATGACATGGCGCTCGCGGTGGCCCGAGGAGCGTCGGCTTCAATACTCGAAGATTGGAGTTTGGAGCGGACGTCTGAGGCGTCCGGCGATGCTACGCCATTGGCGGACACGCATGGTTTTCTGGGTGGGCGCAATCGCGATCGGCCTAGTAGCGACCGGCTTTGCAGCCGCCTGCGATTGGGCGATTCACATCCACGCCCTGCTCGTCGCGCGTTGGCCTCTGCAGTCAGCACTACTGAGCCCTTTGAGCTTTGCCCTGGTGGTTTGGGCGACGCGCCGTTTTGCGCCTGCATCCCGCGGGAGTGGTATCCCCCAGGCCATTGCTGCACTAGAACTAGTGCAGGCAGCGGACCGCTCGCACCTTCTATCGCTGCAAATTGCCGCGGCCAAGATCGGATTCACCGTATTGGCCCTGCTTGGGGGCGCCTCGGTCGGCCGCGAGGGGCCGACCGTGCACATTGGCGCCTCGATGATGGACGCGCTGGGTCGATTGGCGCGCTTTCCCTATAACTATCTACGACGCTCCCTTGTGCTGGCAGGTAGCGCGGCCGGGCTAGCTGCGGCCTTCAACACTCCGATTGCCGGCATTGTTTTCGTGGTGGAGGAAATGGCTCGCTCTTTCGAGGAGCGCAGCACCGGCACCCTGCTTACAGCCGTCGTTCTGGCCGGCATGGTCAGCACCGCTCTGCTTGGCAACTACACCTATTTCGGTGTCGCTGACGCGCATTTGCCCACGCCAGCGGCCTGGTTAGGCGTGCCGTTATGCGGCATTTGCGGGGGGCTCGCCGGGGGCTTCTTCTCCAAGATTTGGATTAGCGGCGGTCGGCGTCTGGGCGGTCTGGCTGAGCGTCGCCCTTTGTTATTGGCTTTCTGCCTCGGGTTGGTGGTAGCCGCCCTGGGACTACTGTCACAGGGCGTCACTTACGGCACAGGTTATGACCAAGCCCATGGGCTGCTCACCGGAAAATCGGATCCTGGCTCCTGGTTCCCATTGTTTAAGTCAGCAGCCACCCTAGCCTCGTATTTCACCGGAACACCTGGGGGAGTTTTCGCCCCTACGCTGGCGATCGGCGCAGGAGTTGGTGCGGATCTCGCCGCGTTGGTGCCACAGGTGCCGGTGCAGGCTATGGTGGTTCTGGGTATGGTTTCTTACTTCACTGGCGTGACGCAGTCGCCCCTCACCGGTGCGGTGATCGTGATGGAAATGGTCGACGACCACGCGTTCATCCTGCCGATGCTGGCCACTTCGTTCATCGCCCTAGGTGTTTCGCGACTCATCTGCAAGCAGCAAGTGTATCGTACGCTGGCAATACCTTTCTTGCTAGGATCTGGTGCTGTGGCGCAGTCTTCGAGAGCCTAGCTAAATACAAAGACATCTGCGCCTTGCAAGCCACTCGAATGGACTTCCAATACTTCGGTATGGGCCGTGAGCCTCCACAGTACGGCCGCTGCACCTGGCAAGCCTCTCAGACGGGCGCAACTGCACATCAATCGCGCATCGAATTCCAATTTGGAATTGCATTCGCGCTGGAACCGAATGCGCTTGTGTTCGGAATAGGTCGTCTCTAAGTCCCGCGCAGAAGAATCCCGAACGTACCCCCTATCTCGATCCGCTCGCCGGCGAGGGCAACTACCATCCTCATGTAGGACTGCAGAGCCTCGTCCAAAAAAGTCATCACGAATGTCCGGTTTGCTACCTTCGCCACAGGCACATCACTTGCATTCAACTCTCGGGCCCGTCCTGCCACGGACGAAATCCGACTTGCCACCTGTCTTGTGCAGTAGCAGGATCTCGCGGATCACTAGATCGGTTCCGGCGTGGGGCTTGAGCATGTCATACAGGGTCAATACGCAGATACTGACTCCCGTCAGAGCCTCCATTTCAACTCCGGTGCGGGAATGTGTGGCCGCCTCGACCGTAACGGTCACACCCTTCTCATTGAAGGTGTACTGGACGTCGTAGCGCTCAAGAGGTAACGGGTGGCAAAGCGGCAACAGTTCCCAGGTCCTCTTAGCTGCGAGTACCGAGGCTGCTCGGGCGATTTCGAGTGCATCGCCCTTGTCCAAATTACGCGCACGCAACCTTTCAAGCACCGCGGCCGGCATCTCGAGCGAGGCCGTGGCCCGGGCCACCCTAAAGGTGACTTGCTTTTCGGAGACGTCTCTCATGATTGTTTTCCGCTGAATGGGCAATCAACTCTTTGCCCGCCACGATGTGTGTACCGGCTCAGCCGCCGCTAACCGGTGGGATCAACGCCAGTGTCTCGCCATTTCGGACTTCACGCGCCAGCGGGATAATTTCGTCACCAATAGCAACCGCGATGGTCGAACGACGACTTCCTAATTCCGGATACCTCTCAGAAAGCTCGTGCAGTACGTCGCTGACCGTCGTTCCTGCTGGCATGTCCAGCTTTAGGCTGTCGGCTCCGCACCAGCGGATTGACGCGCCCATGCATTCCACGAAGAGGTTCATCGTAATTTCTGAAAGCTGCGCTACGGGACAAGCGGTGTGGCAGGCGTGGCCAAGGCCACGCCTGCACAATCGTCGCGAGCGGAGCGGCTACTTGGCCACCATCGGAACCTCGTCAATAATCCCGCTAGTATTGCTTCGCGCTTCATCCGCCGGTACGCGGTAGATCTTGCAGAGTAGCCCCCCCATAGTCGGAACACCCTGCTCACGATCGGCGAATTCATCAGAATCGGGCAGAATCATGCCGTCGTGAGACTGGAACTGTCCCGAAAGGTTCGGCAGGTAGGCCTGCTGCTCGGGGAACCACCACATGTAGGGCACCCGGACGACGTTGGGATGCGCATCGTCGCTCATACGGATCTTGCCCTTGATCCGGCCTTGCGGGGTCTCCAGATAAACCCAGTCGCCATCCTCGAAGCCAAGGTCATAGGCCGTTTCGGGGTACAGCTCAATCGCCGGATCCGGGCACAGGCTGCGCAGGGAGTGGATCTGTCGCCCCTGCGACTGGAAGTAGGGCTCGCTGCGGCCGCCTACGAAGAAGGTCAAGGGGTATTCCTTCTTGATTTCCTCGGAAGCACTGACCGAGGTGCACGCCTGCTCGACGTAGGCGGGCAGCGGGTCGTAGCCGTATTTCTCGAACAGGGTTGAGTACAGCTCAACCTTTCCGGTGGGAGTGCCGAAACCAACCTTTTCGTACTTCTTGAACTGGGGATCCGGGAAGTCGACACCGCCGGCGGCGAGAAACTCGTCAAAAGTCTTGCCCATCGGCTCAAGGCGCCAGTCGAAGAATTCCTTCGAGGTCTTCCAGGGCCAGTGCGCTTCCTGTCCCATGCGCACCGCCAGCTCGCGCCAGAAGTGGTATTCGTCGCGGCACTCGGCAGGCGCGTCGACCGCCTTATCGCCGGCCATCAGGATGTTGTGCCAGTCCCAGTGATTATGGAGGCTGTACTTCTCTGCCCAGGTGGTCGAGGGAAACACGTAGTCGGCGAGCTGTGCCGTCGGCGTCATAAAGATCTCGTGCGCTACGATCAGATCGCAATTCATGAGACCCTTGAAGATGTGCTCAATGTTGGTATATCCGCCAAGCGTGTTCGCGCCCACCGCCAGCAGCGCCTTCACCGGGTAGGGCTGGCCTGTTTCCATCGCCGTCCAGACGTCGGCAGGGTGCGCCAACGAACCTGAAGCGATCTGGTTCGCCCACTTCTTGCCCATGACGCGCTCGGTATGCGGGTCTAGCTCGCGCCACATGTCGTAGCTCAGGACCTTGAAGCGATCCTGGCCCAGCTGCTTGTCCATCTGTTCCTTGGATAGCATGTGGGTCAGATGCACTTCGTTCTCGACAACCACGTTCGGATTGAAGTGCATGAAGATCTCGCCACCCGGCACATCCAGGTTGCCGCAGATTGCACGCAGTATGGCGTAGCAGCGTATCGAGTGGGTGCTGTTGGCGTGCTTGTCGGTAACCGGGGTCCAGGGAATGATTGCCGGGCCGCTGGTGGCGTACATCCGGGCGCTCGCCACGATCTGCTCCGCCGGGATCCAGGTAAGCTCGGAGACCTTCTCCGGCGTGTACTCCTGCACGCGGGACTTCAACTCCTCGAAGCCATGGGTGTACTTCTCTACAAATGCCTTGTCGTAGAGCCCTTCGTTGATGATGACGTGGATCCAGCCGAGCATCAGGGCGGAATCCGTCCCCGGGCGGATGCGCAGGTGCATGTCCGCGCGCTTGGCGTGGAAGTTGACACGCGGATCGACCACGATTAGCTTGGCGCCGCGCTTCAATGCCTCGCGCAGCCACAGGAACTCCGAGGTCCATTTATTCGGCTGCGGGTCGTGCCCCATCAGCACGATGCACTTGGTACGCCACCAGTCTGGGAACGGCATCCAGCCGTAGGTGGCTTTGTTCGGGCCTGTGGTGTTGCCCAAGCAAACATAAGCACCCATGGTGAAATTGGGGCTGCCGAGCAGGTTGGTGAAGCGGCGCACGATGTCGATCGGCACGATGGCGCCGGCAGTGGTCATCACCGATTCCGGGCCGTGCTTGGCAACGATCCCCTTCAGCGCGACGGCAACGCCGTCGAGCGCCTCCTCCCAACTCACCTGCTCCCACTTGCCTTCGCCGCGCTCGCCGACCCGCTTCAGCGGGTACATCAGTCGATCCTTGTGGTATACGGTGTCCGAGAACAGCGAGCCCTTGTTGCAGAGCGCCTGCGGCGTCACGGGATGGTTAGGATCGCGGTGGATCCGCACTATACGGCCGTCGTCGACATCGGCAAGGACGTTGCACATGATGTCGCACGCCTTGCAGCTTACCCGCTTGGTTTCCATTGTCCCACTCCTCCACGATTGGCGTTACGCGATCGATTACGACGCTTTCGGGGCGTTCGTAGACGGCGAATCGTCTCTATCCGAGTCCAGGAGGGACTCAGGGCATTAGTTCTGAGTATGATCCTAGGAGCGAAAGGTGCATAACTCCAATCGTTTCTGTCGATTAAGTGTATCTACCGTATTTATATGTCGGCTTACACGGGAGGCGGCGGGTGCCACTTTTTTTGTGGCTGAGGGAATCAGGCGAACCTTCCCGCGTTATCATCCTGGGCGCAGCAGGGAATCCGGCTACCCGCTTGGGCCAGATCCTTCGCTGCGCGCAGGGTGGCAGCGAGGGTTGACTGCTCGAAGGAATTTCAGGGACAACGCACTGTCGAATTTCCTCAAGCGATGACCCTGGTGGAATCGCCACCCGCATCGCGGGCTTGCAGTGCGGCGGTGCGGCTACTAGAGTCGGAAGCCTCCCCTCCAGAACCAAGGACGCGCGATGGCCACGGAACGGTATGCCTTGAAGGTCCCGGGTGCGAAGAGCGCTTCGCCGGATGTGACGGTGCTGGCGCCGTTCGACCGCAAGCCCATCGCCACGGTGGCGACGGCGGATGCCGCGACTATCGAGCATGCGCTGGCGACGGCGCACAAGCTCTACCGCAACCGCGATGCCTGGCTGCCGCTGGCCAAGCGCATATCCATCCTCGAGGGCACCGCCAGCATGATGAAGGCGCGGGCCGAGTACCTGGCGATCGAGGCGGCGCGCGAGGGCGGCAAGCCGCTGGTGGATTCGAAGGTGGAAGTGGCGCGGGCCATCGACTCGGTACGCATCGCCATCGAGCACCTGCGCACGCAGCAGGGTGAGGTGATCCCGATGAACGTGGGCGCCTCCAGCGCCAACCGCCTGGCCTTCACGCAACTGGAGCCGATCGGCGTGGTGGTGGCGCTCTCGGCCTTCAATCATCCGCTCAACCTGATCACGCACCAGGTGGGCCCGGCCATCGCGGCCGGCTGCCCGGTGATCGT
>NZ_JONR01000037.1 GCF_000711955.1 Nevskia soli DSM 19509 | reverse complement strand
GAGGACCAGGTCGGCACCAAGCGCTGCGGCCACCGTCCGGGCAAGGAAGTGGTGAGCAAGGAGGAGATGGTGGACCGCATCAAGTCCGCCGTCGACGCCCGCACCGATCCGGGCTTCGTCATCATGGCCCGCACCGACGCCCTGGCCATCGAGGGCATCGACGCCGCCATCGAGCGCGCCGTGGCCTATGTCGAGGCCGGCGCGGACATGATCTTCCCCGAGGCCATGACCGAGCTGCCGATGTACCGCAAGTTCAAGGATGCGGTCAAAGTGCCGATCCTGGCCAACATCACCGAATTCGGCTTCACCCCGCTGTTCACCACCCAGGAACTGGGCTCGGTGGACGTGGACATCGTGCTCTACTGCTGCGGCGCCTACCGCGCCATGAATGCCGCCGCGCTGAAGGTCTACGAGACCATCCGCGCCGAGGGCACGCAGAAGAACGTGGTGCCGATCATGCAGAGCCGCGTCGACCTCTATAAGTACCTGGGCTACAACGCCTACGAGGAAAAGCTCGACGCGTTGTTCGCCAAACAAAAGGGCGACAAGGGCTGAAGCCCGGTGCGGCGGCCACCCTGAATGCAGGGTAGCTGCCGCCATCGAAAAGGCGCAGGCTGGTCGGATGCCCGGGAGGCTTCTTGACCCAGGTCAATTCATAGCCGGAAGTAATAGCTGGGCACACAAACTTTCTTGTGTGCCGGCGTAAACCATAGGCTAGACTGGCGGGCGTTTTTTAGCCAAACCCCGCGCCGGGCGCGCGGGCGGCGGCAATACTAGCGATAGGGGAGCCTGAGATGTCGGTCAAAATCGCGGTGCTGAAGGAAACCCGGCCCAATGAGCGGCGCGTGGCGATGGTGCCCGCGGTGGCCGACAAGCTGGCCAAGCTCGGCGCTGAAATCCACATGCAGTCCGGCGCCGGCGATGCCGTGAAGCTGCCGGACAGCGCGTTCAAGAACGTCACTTTCGCCGCCAACCCGCAGGGCCTGGTGAGCGACGCCGACATCGTGCTGGCGGTGCAGCCGCCGACGGCCGAAGTCGTCGGGGCGATGAAGGAAGGCGCCATCCTGCTGTCCTTCGTCTATGCCCACAAGGAAGCGGAGCTGACCAAACAGCTGCGCGACCGCAAGATCACCTGCTTCGCCATGGAACTGGTGCCGCGCATCACCCGCGCCCAGGCGATGGATGCCCTGTCCTCGCAGGCCGCCCTGGCCGGCTATTACGCCGCCCTGCTCGGTGCCACCAACATCGCGCGCATCCTGCCGATGATGACCACCGCCGTCGGCTCGATCCGTCCGGCCAAGACCCTGGTCATGGGCCTGGGCGTGGCCGGCCTGCAGGCCCTGGCCACCGCGCGCCGCCTCGGCAGCCAGGTCGAAGGCTACGACGTGCGTCCGGAAACCAAGGAACAGGCAGAGTCCCTCGGCGCCAAGTTCGTCGAGACCGGCGTCGATGCCCGCGGCCAGGGTGGTTATGCCCGCGAGCTGACGCAGGAGGAGAAGGACAAGGTGTCCTCCGTCGTCACCAAGCACATCCAGCAGGCGGACATCGTCATCACCACCGCCGCCATTCCCGGCCGCCCCTCGCCCAAGCTGATCTCCAAGGCGCAGGTGGACGGCATGAAGGCCGGCTCGGTGATCGTCGACCTCGCCGCCGAGGGCGGCGGCAACTGCGAATACACCAAGCCCGGCGAGACCATCCAGGTCGGCCAGGTCACCATCGTCGCCCCGCTCAACGTGCCCTCTCTGCTGGGCGAGCACGCCAGCGAGCTCTATGCCAAGAACCAGCTCAACCTGCTCGAGCTGATGATCAAGGACAAGGCCCTCGCGCTCGACTGGGAAGACGAGGTCATCGCCAAGGCCTGCCTGACGCATGCCGGCGAGATCAGGAACGAAGCGGCCAAGAAAGCGGTAGAAGGCTAAGCCTCGGCGCAGGTTAGTACCTCGCCGCGAATCGATACGGGAGCTAGCGAATGGACGTCACCACCAGCATCACGGGCTTCGTCGCCCTCTACATCTTCATGCTCGCCGCCTTCACCGGCTACGAGATCATCGGCCGCGTGCCGGCGATCCTGCATACGCCGCTGATGTCGGGTTCCAATTTCGTCCACGGCATCGTCGTGGTCGGCGCCATCTACGCCCTGATGAACGCCACCAATCCGCTGGAGCAGGGCATCGGCTTCGTCGGCGTGCTGTTCGGCGCCGCCAACGCCGCCGGCGGCTATGTCGTGACCGAGCGCATGCTGGAAATGTTCAAGCCCAGCGACAAGAAGAAGGCTTAAGGGGAAACCACAGCCATGAATCCGAACCTGATCATCGACGCGAGCTACTTCGCCGCGGCGTTTCTCTTCATCTACGGCCTCAAGCGCATGTCCTCGCCGGTCACGGCGCGCTCGGGCATCCAGGTGGCCGGCCTCGGCATGGCCGTCGCCATCATCGCCAGCTTCCTCTACTTCTTCAACGTCTCCGAAGAAGCCAAGCCGCATGTCGTGACCAACGCGATCCTCGCCGCCATTGCCCTGCTGATCGGCCTGGGCTGGGCCTGGTCTTCCGGCAAGAAGGTGGCGATGACCGCCATGCCGCAGATGGTCGCCATCTACAACGGCCTCGGCGGCGGCGCCGCCGCGCTGATCGCCGCGGTGGAACTGCTCGGCGGCCACGCCACCGGCACGATCGAACTGGTCGTCACCATCCTCGGCGCCCTGATCGGCTCGATCTCCTTCTCCGGCTCGGTCATCGCCTGGGCCAAGCTCGACGGCCGCATCAACAAGACCTGGCGCGTCAAGGGCCAGCAGCTGATCAACGGCACGGTGATGCTGATCACCCTGGCCATCGGCGCCTACATCATCTTCGGCGCGCACGGCCAGGCGCCGACGGCGCTGGTGATCGCCTTCTTCGCCGGCGCGCTGGTCTTCGGCGTGCTGATGACCATGCCGATCGGCGGCGCCGACATGCCGGTGGTGATCTCGCTGTACAACGCCTTCACCGGCTTGGCCGTGGGCATGGAAGGCTTCGTGCTGCAGAACCCGGCGCTGATGATCGCGGGCATGGTGGTCGGCTCCGCCGGCACCCTGCTGACCCTGCTCATGGCCAAGGCCATGAACCGCTCGGTCAGCAACGTGATCTTCTCCAACTTCGGCGTCAGCGGCGACGAACAGCAGGGCGAGATCAAGGGCAGCCAGAAGCCGGCCGATGCCGGCGACGCCGCCATCAACATGCGCTACGCCAGCAAGGTCATCATCGCCCCCGGCTACGGCCTGGCCGTGGCCCAGGCGCAGCACAAGCTCTACGAGTTCGTGAAGCTGCTGCAGGACGCCGGCGTTGAAGTGAAGTTCGCCATCCACCCGGTCGCCGGCCGCATGCCCGGCCACATGAACGTACTGCTGGCCGAAGCCGGCGTGCCCTACGACCTGATCTTCGACATGGAAGACATCAACGGCGAGTTCAAGGAAGCCGATGTCGCCATCGTCATCGGCGCCAACGACACCGTCAACCCGGCGGCCCGCACCAACAAGTCCTCGCCGATCTACGGCATGCCCATCCTCAACGTCGACCAGGCCAAACAGGTCTACGTGGTCAAGCGCGGCCAGGGCAAGGGCTACTCGGGCGTGGAGAACGAGCTGTTCTTCGCCGACAACACCAACCTCGTCTACGGCGATGCGCAGAAGGTCATGGTGTCCATGATCCAGGCCATCAAGTCGCTCGAGGGCGGGCACTAAGCGAAACGGGTTGAAGATAGAAGGCCGCCTAGCGCGGCCTTTTTCTTTTGTAGGTTGGGGTGAGCTTGCGAACCCCAACACCGCGACTCATGATCTTCGAATGCGCTACCGAAGAGCCCATGTTGCCGGTGGAACCTACTTTTTCACGGTCAATCTCGCCGACCGCTCAAGCCACCTATTGGTCGAAAGGGTCGATGCACTGCGCGAAACTGTGCGTCAGGTCAAAGACCAACATCCTTTCGAGATTGTCGCCTGGGTGGTATTGCCGGACCATCTGCACGCCGTATGGACCCTGCCGCCGGCCGATGCCGATTTCTCGACGCGATGGATGCTGATCAAGGCGGGATTCTCGCGCCGCGTCGAACCGGGAGAATTCATCCGGGCGAGCCGTCTACGAAAGGGCGAGCGAGGTATCTGGCAAAAGCGATTCTGGGAACACCAAATCCGCGACGACGAAGACCTGGCGCGTCATATCGACTACGTCCACATCAATCCGGTAAAGCATGCCCACGTAAGCCGCGCCTCGGATTGGCCTTATTCGTCCATTCACCGTTATATTCGATCCGGCGACTTGCTCTCCGATTGGGCTGCGTCGTCTGAACCAATCTTGTCCCACGGGGAGCGGGTGGAGTGATGTTGGGGTTCGCAAGCTCACCCCAACCTACGAGATTGAGTGGAGGATTGAGTGCGCCTGCGGATACCTACGCAAACGCCGCCTTGAGGAAGCCCGCGAACAGGATCGAAAAGCCGCCGATCTCGCCGGCGATCAGCAGCCACAGGTAGGCGTGGATCAGACCGCCGGGCAAGGTGCCCGAGCCAAGCCTATACGGCTTGCGCAGCTGGTTGTCGGTATCGCGCAGCACTCCATGCACGATGTAGATGAAGATGGCCGAGGCGAAGAACAGCAGCGGCAGGCCCACGGCCCACACCGTCCCGGCCGGCGACAGCGGCGAGAACGGCACGAACTCGTGCAGCAGCACCGCGGCGAAGGAATACATCAGCGCGGTACGGTGGGCAATGTCGACATAGACCGGGGTGCGTGCCTCCGGGTCGGCAGCCATGCAACGGTATTTCCACACGCCGGTCAGCATGCCGGTGAGGAAGAACACGCCGGCGGCGAGCAGGCAGAGGTTGGCGGCGGTCATGGCTGACTCCTTGCACGGACGGCGGTAATTCGAAAGTCACAAATCAGGATGACAGGTCTTGCCGCTTTGAGCGATGCCGCGGATTTCATGGCCCGGCCGTCGCTTCCACCCGGAATCGCACCACACCGATCAACTGCCCGGCATCGGTGACCACCTGCACCGTCCAGCGACCGGCGGCGTCGGCCGGAAAGCTCTGCTTGCAGCTCCAGGCCCGGTAGCCTTGTGTGCCGCCTCCGGTGATCTGCAGCGGGATGCGCAGCATCTCCTTGCCGTGGAACAGCCAGCGGTGGAAAACCTGTTCACGCAGGCCACGCGGCGCGTGGATGGCGGTGAAGGCGCAGAGGCCATCGCGGCGCAACACCGCGTCGCTCACCGTTTGCAGAGCCGGTCCCGGTTCGCGGCTGTCGGGATCGACGTCTGCGCTGATCACGCCCTGGCCCAGCCACAGGGTGGCCGGCGGCACCCATGGGCGCGCCAGCCAGGACAGCAGGCCCAGCGCGACGGCGGCGGCGACGAGCAAGGCCCAGCGCCGCGGACTGCGCGGCGCGATCAGGCTGGAGAGGCTGGGCAGGGACAGCAGGCCGAGCGTGACCGAGGCGAGGGCCAGGCTCTGCGTGGTGGTGAGCTGCCACAGCAGCGGCGGCACGGTGAGCATCGCCAGGTACATGGCGAAGCCGTGGAAGGCCAGGTGCAGCGCCGGGCGCGGCGCGATGCCGCCGTAGTAGAACGGATCCCAGACCGAAGCCAGCGCGGCGATGATGGCGAACCCGGTGAACAACGCCTGGCCGCTGCTCCAGGTGGTGGTGGAGAGCAGGAACGGCAGGCAGAAGAAGAACGTCTCCTGGTGCACCGCCTGCATGCCGTAGCGCAGCACCACCGGCGAGAAGCGTGCCCAGCGGAAGCGCGACAGCCATTGTCCCAGCGTGTTTTCAAAAACGATCAGCAGCCAGTTCAATACCAGCAGCAAGGCGATCCACTGCGCGACCCGCGTGCTGCGCTGGATCAACAGGAAGCTTGCCGCGCCCATGCCGAAGCTGACCAGGGCCAGCAGCAGGCGGTAGCGCGCCAGCTGGGCCAACACGCGCTGCAGGCGGGCGTCGAGCGTATTGCCTGGCGGAACGGCGTCGTGGTCTTGCATCGCCTATTATCGTTCCACAACTGCTCAGGGTGCGATGCGGGCGATGAAGGAAGAAAAGACGCCGACTTTCAGAATCGGCCTGGCCATGGCGGGCGCGGTCTCCGCCGGCGCCTATACGGCCGGAGTGCTGGACTTCCTGTTCGAGGCGCTCGACGCCTGGTACGACGCCAGGGCGCGCGGCGAGAACGTGCCGCGCCACGACATCTCGCTGGATGTCGCCAGCGGCGCTTCCGCCGGTGCCATGTGCGCGAGCCTGCTGGCCATCGCGCTGCCTTACGATTTCCCGCACGCGCGCCTCGACGCTCAGCGTCAGCCGAACGCGGAGGCGCTGAAGAATCCCTTCTACCGCGCCTGGGTCGAGGACATCGACATCCGCCCCATGCTCGGCACCGCCGATATGGCCGGCGGCGAACTGCCGGCCCTGCTCAATTGCGAGGTGATCGACAGCATCCTGAATCGGGCGCTCGACTACCAGGCGCCGCGCCGCGAACGGCCCTACGTGGCACGCCCCTTCGTCACCCGCTTCAGCATCGGCAACCTGCGCGGCGTGCCGTACGACATCAGCTACCGTGGGCTCAAGTCCGCTAGCGACACCCTCTACGCCCACGATGACTATCTCGGCTTCCTGGTCGGCGGCGGCGACGGCCCCGCACCCGCGGCCTGCCTCAAGGGGCATCGACCGGTGAGCACGCTGGCCAGCTCCAGGGCCACGGACTGGGCCGATCTCGGCGGCGCTGCCCTGGCTTCCGGCGCCTTCCCCATCTTCCTCAAGCCGCGCACGCTGACGCGCGACGGCAACGACTACAACGCGCGCAACTTCGGCAATCCGGACGCGGCGGATGCCAGCCAGCGCAGCGTCAGCGTGCCCCCGCCCTGGCCCAGGGGCGAGGCGCCCAATCCCTATGAATTCGTCGCCGTCGATGGCGGCATCTTCAACAACGAGCCACTGGACCTGGCGCGCGAAGTATTGGCCGGCGACGGCCCGGATGGTCCCGCGGACGGCCTGCGCGCCAGCAGCGCCGTGATGATGATCGCCCCCTTCGTCAACCGCCCCGGCGACGGCAGCCAGGTGCCGCTGGGGCCGCCGCACCAGCTGATCCTGCCGATGCTGTTCTCGTTCATCGCGCAATGCCGTTTCCGGCCGGCTGACATCGCCCTGGCCCACGATCCGGCGGTCTACAACCGCTTCCTGGTGGCGCCGACGGGCTCCACCTCGCCCGAGGCCGCCCAGTACTGGATCGCCAGCGGGCCGATGCAGGGCTTCTTCGGCTTCCTGCACAAGGAATTCCGCAAGCACGACTACCAGCTCGGGCGCCGCAACTGCCAGCATTTCCTGCAGCAGTATTTCCGCCTGCCCAAGGACAACCCCATCGTCGCCTACGGCTACGCCGGCCTGCCGCCGGACCAGGCGGCCACATGGCTCGACCAGAACGGCGAGCTGCCGATCATCCCTCTGATTGGAGACGTGGCGAAAGAAGAGCCGCTATGCGACTGGCCGGTCGGCCAGTTCCAGGTCGACGAACTGATGGGCGCGGTCAGCACGCGCGTCGATGCGATCTTCCGCTACTACCGCGAGAGCATGGCCGCCGACAGCGGCAAGGGCGCGGTGCGCTGGCTGACCCGCGCCTATCTCCAGGTCGGCTGGTGGGCCGGCCGCAAGCAGATCCTGGCCAGTCTGCGCGGCAGCATCGAGGACGCGCTCAAGGCGCAGCAACTGTAGACTGTCCCCACCCCGCTCGACACAGCCTGGACCGCTCATGCGCAGCTTCCGCTATTACGAATTCCTGATGGTCGGCATGGTGGTGGTGCTGCTGTGCTCCAACCTGATCGGGCCGGCCAAGGTCTGCACCGTGACCCTGCCGCTGATCGGCGCCGCCAGCTTCGGCGCCGGCAACCTGTTCTTTCCCATCAGCTACCTGTTCGACGACGTCATCACCGAGGTCTACGGCTATGCCCGCGCCCGCCGCGTCGCCTGGGCCGGGTTCAGCGCGCTGGTCTTCGCCACGGTGATGACCCAGTTCATCGTCCATGTGCCGGCCAGTCCCACGGAGCCCTACAACGCCACCCTGCAGCCGGCGCTGGAAGTGGTCTTCGGCGGCACCTGGCGCATCGTCGCCGCCAGCATGTTCGCCTACCTCTGCGGCGACTTCGTCAATTCCTTCGTGCTGGCCAAGATGAAGGTCTACACCGAGGGCCGCTGGCTGTGGACCCGCACCGTCGGCTCCACCGTGTGCGGCCAGGCGGTGGACTCGCTGCTGTTCTACCCCATCGCCTTCGCCGGCATCTGGACCAACCAGGCCCTGTTCGCGGTGATCGCCTTCAACTGGACCTTCAAGGTCGGGGTCGAGGTGCTGTCGACGCCGCTGGTCTACTGGGTCGTCGCCCGCCTCAAGCGCGCCGAAGGCGTCGACACCTTCGACCGCCACACCAACTTCACCCCGTTCTCGCTGCGCGACGAGGGCGAGACGCGCAAGTACGGCTACCGCGTGCCGCCGGGCTCGCCCTGATTGCCTTGGATCGTCCGGTTCTCCCGGCTCGGCCCGGGATAAACGCAGCCGTCGATTCGACTGCATCGTTCATTACTTGATACCACGGTAGCGCCTGGCGCCTCTCCCCATCGGGCAGAGGCGCCAGGGTCCCCGTCAAAGCGGCAGGGAGTAGCGCAGCGTGGCGTAGACGGCGCTGCCCGGCTGGTTGTAGCCGGAGACGGTCTGATAATGATGGTTCAGCACGTTTTCGCCGCGCAGGTCGAAGCGCAGATCCCGCGTCAGGCGTACCCCGGCGCTGAGAGCGAGCATGCCGTAGCCGCCGGTGGTGGTGTTGCCGAAGTTGACCGCATCGACGTCGTGGCGCTGGCTGCTGGTGTAGAAGTTGCCGCCCACATCGAAGCGGCCCAGGCGGCGATTGAGCTCCGCGCTGAGGATGGAGCGGGCGCGGCGCAGCAGCTGGGTATGGGTATCGCGGTCGCGCGGATCCTGCCAGATGCCCTTGACGTGCGCGGTCCAGTCCGCGTCGGTGTAGTTCCAGTCGAGCTGCAGGCCGTCATTGCGGCTGTGCTCGACGTTGACGGCGGTGAAGTTGGGCGGCACGTACTCGATCAGGTCCTGCACATCATTGCGGAACAGGCGCAGTTCGATGCTCTGGTGCGTGGTGATGGCCTGCCTGACACCGACCTCGTAGTTGAGCGCTTTCTCGGGCTGCAGATCGGGATTGCCGCCGGAGCCGAAGCGGTCTTCCGCGGTCGGCGAATGAAAGCCGCTGCCGGCGGTGGCGATCAGCCGGGTGCCCTGGAGCACGTCGAAGCCGTATTCCGCATTCCAGTTGAAACGCTCGCCGAACGCGCCGTCATGCAGGTAGTTGACCGCGGCCACGACATGCTGTGAACCGTAGTTGAACTCGTCCTGCACATAACCGTAATCGGTGTCCTTGGCTTCCGCGATGGGCGCGCCGAACGAGGACACCGCATCGACGCGTTCGCGCGCGGCGCGTGCGCCGAAGGACAGGCGGTTGTACAGGCCCAGCGCCAGCACGTTGTGCCAGTCGGCTTCCGGGCGGATGGTGCGCACGAAATCCGGCGCCTGATTCTGCGCCAGGCGATCGAGGCTGCGGCTGAGGGTGAGTTCGCTCAGCCAGTTGCCGGTGAGATGCGTGCTGGCTTCCAGCGCGAAGATCTGGTTGCGGAAATCCTGGTCGGCGGGTGAGAAGCCGGCGGTGGCGAAAGTGACCGGATCGGAAGTCTCGTTCTGATAGCGGTCCTTGCCTTCCGCGTCCCAGGCGCGTGCCTGCAGGCGCACGCCGCCCAGCTGGATCTCGGCGTTGCCGTCGAGGGTGCGGTTGCGGAAGGCGCGGTTATCGTCCGAGCCCGGCAGGGGGCCGGCAAACGGCGGGATGCCATTGCTGCGCTGCTGCTGCGCGCCCAGCGCGAAGCCGAAGGCATGGCCGTCCACCGTGCCGGCATCGCGGATCGCCGCGCCGCCCTGGATGGTGCCGAAGGAGCCGCCGCCGATGTTGGCGTCGAGCTGCGCCGGTCCCGATTTGCGCGTGATGATGTTGACCACGCCGCCGATGGCGTCGCTGCCGTACAGCGCCGAGCGCGGCCCTTCCACCACCTCGATGCGCTCGATCATCTCGGGATTGATGTTCGGCAGGGCCGCGCCGCCGGTGGTGCCGTTGTTGACGCGCACACCGTCGAGCAGCACCAGGGTGTAGTTGCTGTTGCTGCCGCGGGTGAACAGCGAGGCCTGCTGCCCCGGGCCGCCGGAGCGGGCGACTTCAAGCCCGGCGTACTGGCGCAGGATGTCGGCGACATCGCCGGCCTGGGCGCGCTCGATCTCGGCGCGGTCGATGACGATGGTCTGCGCCAGCGTATCGGCCTCGGCAACCGGCGTGCGCGTACCGGTGACCACCACCGGCTGCAGCTGGGCATCTGCGGAAGGGGAAACAGCGGGATCGGCGGCAAAAGCAAAGGCGGGCGCGAGCGCCAACCCGACAACGGCGAAGGTCTTCATGATGGCTCCGGTAGCCTGCGTCCCCGCAGGCCTGACGGTGAATACATTCAGCCGGACCGGAGTCGATCTCCGTGCCACGGCTGACCCCATCGCGGGCCGGTCTCCGGACTCATGGGTGAATGGGCGCCCTGCATAGGAGCATCCCGTTCCAGCGGCGCCTTCCCGGATCGCTCCAGTGGCTTGTTGCCGCCTCTTCCCATCTACCGTTGCGGGGGCAGTGCCGGGATTGGAAGTGGCGAGCCACCATCCTTACCGGCTTCCCGTTTAATCCCCGGCGTTTGCGGCCGGGGACACCTGCGAGGCCGCCATTCTAGGCCACGGCCGGGGGTTTTGCGCTCATCCGACGGGACGAGACGGCATTGCCGGCGCTCCGGGGCCAGGTAGAGGGAGCGCCTCGGAACGCCGGTTAGTGCTTGTTTCAGAAGAAATATCCGGCATAACCGGGATCGCCCCCCGGAACCATGGGTTGGCCTGAATCGCGCATGCGTTTACAGTGCGCCCCAGCCAGACCTTGCCCCCACCAGCCATCGAAGCCCCAATGACCGCCATCAAGCAGGACGACCTGATCCAGAGCGTCGCCGACGCCCTCCAGTACATCTCCTATTACCACCCCGTCGACTACATCAAGAACCTCGCCGCCGCCTACGAGCGCGAGCAGTCGCCGGCCGCGAAGGACGCCATCGCCCAGATCCTGATCAACTCGCGCCTCTGCGCCGAGGGCCACCGCCCGATCTGCCAGGACACCGGCATCGTCACCGTCTTCCTCAAGATCGGCATGAACGTGCGCTGGGACGACGCCACCATGGGCGTCGAGGACATGGTCAACGAAGGCGTGCGCCGCGCCTACAACCACCCGGACAACAAGCTGCGCGCCTCGGTGCTCGCCGATCCGGCCTTCACCCGCAAGAACACCAAGGACAACACCCCGGCCGTGGTCAACGTCTCGGTGGTGCCGGGCCACGAAGTCGAAGTCATCGTCGCCGCCAAGGGCGGCGGCTCCGAGGCCAAGTCCAAGTTCGTCATGCTCAACCCCTCGGACTCCATCGTCGACTGGGTGCTGAAGACCGTGCCGACCATGGGCGCCGGCTGGTGCCCGCCGGGCATGCTCGGCATCGGCATCGGCGGCACCGCCGAGAAGGCCATGCTGCTGGCCAAGGAAGCGCTGATGGAGTCGATCGACATGCCGCAGCTGATCGCGCGCGGCCCGCAGAACAAGCTGGAAGAACTGCGCATCGAGCTGTACGACAAGGTCAATGCCCTGGGCGTCGGCGCGCAGGGCCTGGGCGGCCTCACCACCGTGCTCGACGTGAAGATCCTCGACTACCCGACGCACGCCGCCAACCTGCCGGTGGCGATGATCCCCAACTGCGCCGCCACCCGCCATGCCCACTTCGTGCTCGACGGCTCCGGCCCGGTGGCGCTGGACCCGCCCTCGCTCGAAGACTGGCCCAAGCTCACCTACGACACCTCCAAGGGCCGCCGCGTCAACCTCGACACCGTCACCCACGAGGAAGTGGCGAGCTGGAAGCCGGGCGAGACCATCCTGCTCAACGGCAAGCTGCTCACCGGCCGCGACGCCGCGCACAAGCGCATGATCGACATGCTCAACAAGGGCGAAAAGCTGCCGGTCGACTTCACCAACCGCTTCATCTACTACGTCGGCCCGGTCGACCCGGTGCGCGACGAAGTCGTCGGCCCCGCCGGTCCCACCACAGCCACCCGCATGGACAAGTTCACCCGCCAGATGCTGGAGCAGACCGGCCTGCTCGGCATGGTCGGCAAGTCCGAACGCGGCCAGATCGCCATCGACGCCATCCGCGACAACAAGGCGGTGTACCTCATGGCCGTCGGCGGCGCGGCCTACCTCGTCTCCAAGGCGATCAAGGCTTCGCGCACCGTCGCCTTCGCCGACCTCGGCATGGAAGCGATCTACGAGTTCGAAGTGAAGGACATGCCGGTCACCGTCGCCGTCGATTCCAAGGGCACCTCGGTGCACCAGACCGGGCCGAAGGAATGGCAGGCGAAGATCGGGAAGATTCCGGTCGTCGTCGCCTGAGCCACTGCGGCTTCAGCCTGGGCCCTTCCGCGCTGTGCGGTGGGGGCCCAGGCAAGGGCGGTTCTCCAGCTGAACAACGCCAATCCCGGTTCGCCCCGAGTGCACGCGCAGCGGTGTGTCGAGAGGCCAGCGTGTAGCCGTCCGCAGCCCGGTATCCGCAACCTGCACTACAGTCATGTAGGCATTCCGGTGCGGCAGCGGCGCCGTTCCCGGCTTCGAGCGAATCAGGCTTTATGACTGGAACAGAAGTATTCGTCGATGGAGGCGCCGTTCAAATGTAGTGGCGGCCTGGTGCTGGCTGTTACCGAAGAGGTCGCCGGCGTCCGCTGGACGTCAGCGTGGGAGTTGGCGTGCCGTCGCTTCCGGCGGAGGATTCACCGGATGCATGTCGATTGCAACGAGAATCGCTTGAAGGCGCCCACTGACGCCGAGCTTCTGGTAGATATTCTTCAGATGATACTTGACAGTATCTTCCGACCGGAAAATGCAAGTTGCGATCTCCCGGTTCGACTTTCCGCGCATCAAAAAGGCCAGAATCTCCTCCTCGCGTTCGGTCAGTGTCAGGTCAATTGGCCGAATCCGAAGCAAGTATGTTTCCTCAGGTCTGATACTGGCCGTGTCGCCGGGCTGGGCTTCCGTCACCCACGGGTTTCCTAGGTCGCGGTCCAGCCGCCATCGACCGCCAGCTCGGCACCGGTGATCCAGGCCGCGGCATCCGAGGCGAGAAAGCGCACGGCATTGGCGATGTCCCGCGGAACGCCCATGCGGCCAATGGGATGGGCCTGGGTGAAAACGGTGGCGATCTGCTCCAAGGACTCGGCTCCGGCCAGGGCCTGGTTCTTGCGGAAAAACGATTCCGCCATTTCGGTCGCCACCACTCCCGGATGCACGGAATTACAGCGGATGCCGTAGCCGAGCCGGCCGCATTCGACCGCCACGCCCTTGGTCAAGGTGCGCACGGCGCCCTTGCTGGCGCTGTAAGCGGACAACCAGGGCACGCCGACCATGCCGGCGACCGAGGAGATGTTGATGATGGAACCGCCGCCCGCGCTTCGACCGCGGGGCCGCATCGCCCGGACCGCCTGCTTGCAGCCGAGGTAAACGCCTTCGACGTTGATGGCCATGATACGGCGGAACTCGTCCTGCGAGACGTCGGCGATCTCGCCCATGATCTCGATGCCGGCGTTGTTGACCAGGATGTCGAGGCGGCCGAAGGTGGAAATGGTGGCATCGATTGCGGCGATCCAATCCTGCTCGCGCGTGACATCAAGATCCCGATAGGCGGCCCTGCCGCCGGCAATCGACTCGGCCGTAGCCGGCCCCGTGGGGCCCGGCAGATCGGTGAGCATCACGTCGGCGCCGGCGGCGGCCAGGACCCTGGCGCATTCCGCGCCGATGCCGCGCGCACCGCCGGTGATCAGGGCCGCCTTGCCATCCAAGCGGAAATCGTCCGCATCGCTCATTCTTTCTCTCCTCTCCATTCATCGCCGCGGCATCGGCGCGGATCCAGGACAGCGGGACTACGCCACGATCCACTGCCCCTGCCGCCAGCCACGTGCGCGCTACTCCTGCGCCAGGCTCTCGCGCAGCGCGGTCTTCAACACCTTGCCGTAGTTGCTCTTCGGCAGGGAATGGACAAACTGATAATGCTTCGGCCGCTTGAAGCGCGCGATGTTCTGCAGGCACAGCGAATCGAGCTCGACCGCTTCGATGGCGCAACCGCTCTTCACCACCACGAAGGCCACCACTTCCTCACCCCACTCCGCGTGCGGGCGCCCCACCACCGAGACCTCGTGCACCTGCGGGTGCTGCAGCAGCACTTCCTCCACTTCGCGCGGGTAGATGTTGGAGCCGCCGCTGATGATGACGTCCTTGGTGCGATCCTTGAGCGTGAGGAAGCCGTCCTCGTCCAGGCAGCCGACATCGCCGGTGAAGAGCCAGCCATCGCGCACAGTCTTGGCTGTCGCCTCCGGATTGTTCCAGTAGCCTCGCATGACGCTGGGTCCGCGCACCAATACTTCACCGGCTTCACCGGCGGGCAGCGTCACGCCATGGCTGTCCGCCACGCGTACCTCGACCAGGCTCTGCGCAACGCCGACCGAGGCGATGCGCTCGAGGTAACGCGGGTGGCCGCTGTCCTGCAGGTGATGGCGGCCGAGGGCGGTAATGGTCATGGGGCTCTCGCCCTGCCCGTAGATCTGCACGAAGCAATTGCCCATCACGTCCAATGCCTGGCGCACATCGGCGACGTACATCGGGCCTCCGCCATAGACGATGGTCTTGAACAACGAAGAATCGGCACCCGCATCACGGACGTGATCCACCAGGCGCTTGATCATCGTTGGAGCGGCGAACAAGGACAGGCGTCCATGACAGGATGCCAGCTCGACCAACTCCGCCGGGTCGAAGCCCGCCGACCTGGGCATGATGTGCCGGGCCCCGGCGATGACATGCGGAAAATTGAGCATGCCGGCCGCGTGCGAGGCCGGTGCCGCATAGACCAGGGCGTCGTCCCCGGAGGGCGCGTCGACGTCCATGAAGTAACAGGAAATCATGGCAAGCAGGTTGCCGTGAGTCTCCATCACGCCCTTGGGACGGCCGGTGGTACCGGAGGTGTAGAACAGCCAGGCGATGTCATCGGCGTCCCGCTGGTGGATGTCACCCAGGGGCCTGGCCGTATGGAGGGATCGGTATTCGGCGGTGCCGGGGACAAACACGTGGCGGATCGCCGGGTGGCCGTCCAGCAGCGGCGCGATGCCGCCAGCCAGATCCTCCGATACGAACAGCACGGTAGCCTGCGCGTCGCGCAGGATGTATTCCGCCTCGCGCGGATGGAGCTTGGCATTGATCGGCACCACCACCAGGCCGGCGAACCAGGCGCCGTACAGCACTTCCAGGTATGCGGGGATATTGGCCATCCAGATGCCGACACGCGCGCCCGGCGGCAGGCCGAGCCGCCCTTGCAGGAAGCCGCCGACGCGGGCCGCGCGCCCGGCAAGCGTGCCGTAGTCGCAGATCAACTCTTCGCCCAGATAAAGCGCCGGACGCTCGGGGGAGGCCAACGCGGTTCGCAGCAGCAGCCGGGCCAGGTTCATGCCGTCGCCTCCAGGATGGTGGCGTAGTTGGCCACCGCGCTTCCTCCCATATTGAGCACGCCGGCCAATCGCGGCGATTCCACCTGGATGGCACCAGCGGTGCCGCACAGCTGCATCGCCGCCAGCACATGCATCGACACCCCGGTTGCCCCGATCGGATGCCCCTTGGCCTTGAGGCCGCCCGAAGGATTCACCGGCAGGCCGCCGCCCGGATAGACCAGTCCACTGTCCAGGACCTCGGCGCCACGTCCTTCCGGCGCCAGGCCGAGCGCCTCGTACAGCAGCAGCTCGGCGATGGTGAAGCAGTCGTGCACCTCCAGCAGCGACAGGTCCCGCACCGAGCAGCGCGCGGCGGCCAGAGCCTGCGCCCAGGCCCGGCGCGGTCCCTGCAGCGAGGTCATGTCATGCCGCGACAACGGCAGGAAGTCGTTCACCTGGGCGCGGCCGCGGATGCGCACCGCCTTGCGCATGGTTCGTGCCGTGGCGGCATCGGCCAGGATCAGGGCGGCCGCGCCATCGGAAACCAGGGAGCAATCGGTCTTGCGCAACGGCGCGGCGATGAGCGGGTTCTGCTCCGACACGGTGTTGCAGAACTCGAAGCCCAGGTCCTTGCGCATATGCGCGTAGGGATTGTTGACGCCATTTGCGTGATTTTTCGCCGCGATCCGGGCCAGGGTTGCGGCATGGTCGCCATACTTCTGGAAATAGGCGCGGGCGATGCCGGCGAACAGGCCGGGAAAGGTCAGGCCACGGTCCGCCTCTTCGCTCACGTAGCTGGCGCTGGCCAGGATGCGAGTGGTCTCGGCGCCGGCCACCGCGGTCATCTTCTCGGCGCCGACCACCAGGGCGATGCGGGCCCGCCCGGCTTCGATCGCGTCGAGGGCGGCGAACACGGCGGCCGAACCGGTGGCGCAGGCATTCTCGACGCGCGTCACCGGCTTCCAGCGCAGGCCGTCGTCGGCCTGCAGCACCAGGGAGGAGCAGAACGATTCAGGCACGAAGCCGCTGTTGTAGTGTCCCAGCCACGCGGCATCGACATCGCCGGCACAGATGCCGGCATCGTCCAGTGCGGCGCGCGTGACCTGGACGATCAGGGATTCGAAGCTGTCCGGCAAGCGGCCGAAATGGGAATGCCCCCAGCCGACGATACAGGCGTCCATCAGGGTGCGGCTCCCGTCCCGCCGCGCCGCAGCGGCCGCTGCGGCCGAACTCCGTGCTGCAGATGCTGGATCGTCGGCATGCGCTTTTCCTAGACCGAAGCGCCGCGCTCGAGCATCTGGATACGGCGCTCCAGCTCTGCGATCTTCACATCCTTGGGATTGGGCATATACACCGGCTGGATCGCCGCGGCGTTCATCCTGGCGCGGGGTACGCCGGCAAACGGTCCGGCGTAGATCGTGGAACGATCCTCGCCCCAGGAGCCGTAATACGGCAGGTGCGGCGGAGGCTCCTCGGTCGCCCACTGCTTGAGAAATGCCTTGTAAGGCAGGCCGCGCGCCTTGCGCGCCTTGCGTTCGGCGGCGCGCGCCGCTTCCGTGGCCGCGCGATCGAGCAGCAGGGTTTCCGGGTTGTAGACCACGCGATAGATGTCGCGGGCCGTTTCGTGGGAGATCAGCTCTTCCTCCAGGTCGCGGATCACCAGCTCCGGATCGCGCTCCAGCACATCGCCGTAACCGCCGCCGCTGCCCTGGGTGATCATGTACAGATCCCCGCGATTGGCAATCTCGAACTGCAGCCCCGAATGGTGCGAGGTGTAGCTGGCACCCTTGAACGGCCGCTCGTTCATCAGGCGCGGGATGGAGAACTCGAACTTCTGCGGCTCGGTCTTCCACACCTCGAAGACATCGGCGCCCTTGATCTTGCACAGCGGGTAGGTCGGCGACGAGTAGCCGCCGAACAAGCCGGGCGTGGACGGGATCTTGGAGCCGATGCAGCTGCACATGAAGCCCCACAGCGGACTGCCGAGGCTGGAAGCGATCATCTCGTAACCCTGGCCGCCGCGATACTTGCCGAATGCCTGGTTGTCCTTCATCAGCTTCTTGCTGACGATCTGGATGAACGGCACTTCCTCCTCGTTCATCTCCTGCTCGCCGAGGTCGGCCATCGGCGCGAAAATCGGCGCCACGGCATGCTCGCCGTCGCGATCGGCATGGGCGCCGCCGCCCATGCCGTTGAGATCGGCGCAGAGGTTGCCGACCATCTCGCCGTGCTGGGTAATGCCGCCGTAGATGAAGGTGTGAATCATGTTGTGCCAGGGCGCGATGACCTTGGTGAACTTTTCCGGACAGCCGTAGAGGAACTTGGCCACCGCCTGCTGCCCGGCGGTGAAGGCCGGGAAGAAGGTCATCATGCTCTGCGCGTTGGGCGTGGTGTAGGAGGAGTGCAGCGCCGACTTGTCGTCGGTGATGACGCGGATCGGCGCGAATACCGCCTGGTTGCGCGGCAGGTCCGGCCAGACGAACACCAGGAACAGCTGGCACAGCATGCCCTTGAGCGAGGACAGCAGGGTGTTGTTGGCACGGTTGGCGAATTCCGGGCTGGAACCGCGGAAATCGAAGATCAGCTCGTCGCCCTTCTTGGTCAGGGCGAGATTGATCTTGATCAGGCAGTTCTCGCGCAAGGTGCCGTCGGCGATGATCATGCTGCGCACCGTCCCATCCGGCCACGCGGAGACACGGCGGCTCACTTCCTTTTTCGTATCCTCCAGGCCCCCGCGCAGCGCCGATACCACGGCGTCGAGCCCGAATTCCTCGATCGCCGACTTGACCCGCTCCTCGATGCGGCGGCAGACGAACAACTTGACCTTGAGATCTTCGTACTGCAGCTTCGGCTCGCGCACGGAATTCTGCAGGAAGGTAACGAGATCCTTCTTCAGCTCGTAGTTCTCGACGATCTTGAAGGGCGACATCTTCAACCCTTCCTCGTAGACCTGCTCCGCCAGGGAGGGCATGCCGCCCGGCTCGATGGCGCCGTTCTCGCCCTCGTGCACCGTGGCGCCGGCCCAGGCGACCAGCCTGCCGTCGTGGAAGATCGGCAGCATCATGCTCTGATCGGTGTTGTGGATATTGCCGTAGCGTGCATCGTTGTGGATGAAAGCGTCGCCGGGGCGCACCCCCACGCTGGTGTCGGTCGTCCAGTATTTGTTGATGAACTTCACTGGGTGGTGCACCAGCGAGGCGAAAATCAGCACGCCGCCGGCGCTGGACACCGCCAGGTCGCCGCTGGCGGTATAGACGCCCGTGATCAGGTCGCCCCACTTGGCGCCCGGAGCGGCTCCCATCTGCTCGAGCATCTCGAACGCTTCGTTGGCGCCGGCCTGCAGGCGATCGCGAATCAGCGCCAGCACTGCCGGGTCCGATTCCCTGCGCATCGCCTCGCGCTCCAGTTCGGCAATCGGGGCGATGTCATGCTCGTGCATGATCTCCGGGTCCGGGCCCAGGAACAGCACGTTGTCGGCGAGAAATTGGTCGATCAGCGCCTGTTCGCGCACGGCCTGGCCCGGCTTTTCCACTTTACCCATGGGGTGCTCCTGGTATTGTCCGCTGCGCCTGGCTCAGGCGGTGATTTTCTGCGCCGAACGCACGCTGCGCTTGGCCGCCGGTGCAAGCTCGGCGCCGAGTCGCGTGAACCACGCCGCCCCGTGCTCGCCGATCTCCAGGCGCCAGCCCGGCTCGACCAGATAGGTCGTGGTCGGCGAGATCACCACCGCCGGCGCTTCGACGAGATGACCGATCGCAAGCTGGGCGATGTCGTAGACCCTGGTATCGAGCGGCTCGGCCGAGCCGACGAAGTGGCATTTGCGGATGGACGCCGGCGGCGGCGCCGGCCGGGTATTGCCGCTGGGCCGCAGATCCTTGAACTGCACCGTGTCCAGCTCGACATAACTGAGCGAGCGGATGGTGTTGATGCGTATGCCGGCCTCCGGCGCCTCACTGCCTTTGCCGAAGCGTTTGCCGTAGTCCACCGAGAACTGGCGAATCAGGTCCATCACCTCGTCCATGCTGTTCAGGCGCGAGCCGGGCACCACCACGGTGGTCTGCACCAGCTGGTTGCCGTAGCGCATGTCCACTTCCAGCCGATGCCGGATGTCCTCGCGCCGCATGCCCTGCCGCAGCAGGTCCTGCACGCCGGACGCCTCCAGCTCCCCGGCGATGGCGTTGAAGCCGGAATAGTCGGCGAACAGCTTGCGCGTGTTGCTGTCGTAGACGTACATGAACAGCGAACGCTCGTGGATGTGCAGCTGGTGCATGTTGCCGGCGCCCACCGCGGAGAACACCGAGCAGAACGGCGGCACCAGGATGCGGCTGATGCCCAGCACGTTGGCGATGCCGCAGGCATGGAGCGGACCGTTGCCGCCGTAGGCCAGCATGGTGAAGGAGCGCGGATCGTAGCCGCGTGAACGCAGCTCCTGGAAGATGCCGTTGGCCATGTTGGCGTCGACCCGGCGCTTGATCATCTTCGCCGCTTCGACCACCGAGCAGCCGAGTTCCTCGCACAGCTTGTCCTCGACCGCCATCCTGGCCCTGGAGCTTTTCAGCTTGATGTGGCCGCCGGCGTATTCGTCGGGCGACAGATAGCCGAGCAGCAGGTCGGAGTCGGTCACGGTGGGCTGGAGGCCGCCGCGGTCGTAGCAGGCGGGGCCGGGATCCGAACCGGCGCTGGACGGCCCGACCTGCACCGTGTTGTGCAGGCGATCGTAGCTGACGATGGAACCGCCGCCTGCCCCCAGCGTGACCAGATGGATCATCGGCACGCTGACCAGCCAGCGTTCGATCACCGGGTTGAAATCGTAGTGCTTGATGCCGCCCTCCACGACCAGGCCGATGTCGAAGCTGGTGCCGCCCATGTCGGTACAGATGACATTGCCGAGCCCGCACTGTTCGGCCAGATGCTCGGAGGCGCTGACGCCCGCCACGGGGCCGGAATGGATGGTCTGCAGCGCATCGGTGGAATTGAGCTGCGCCATGCCGCCGGAGTTGTGGATCACCAGCATCGGCTTGGAATAGCTCGATTCGCGCAGGTTCAGTTCCAGGCTGCTCAGTCCGTGGTACATCACATCGTGCAGGAAGGCGTCGATGATCGCGGACGACAGGCGCACGTACTCGCCCTTGCGCCCGGCGACCTTGTGCGACAGCACCACCGGCATCGCGCCGAGCATGTGTTCGGGATATTCCTCGAGCAGGACCTGCTCGACGCGGCGTTCGTGCGCCGGGTTGACGACCGAGTTGATCAGCCCGACGACGAAGGCCTGCGCACCGCGATCGACCAGCTTGCGGATCTTCTGCCGCAGGTCGGCCTCGTCCAGCGGCAGCAGCACCTGGCCGGCGGCATCGAGACGTTCGCGCACTCCGGCGATCATCGGGATCGGCACCAGCGCGTCCGGCCTGCAGGCGGACGGCAGGTCCTGCTGGTAACGCATGTCCAGCCCTTCGCCATAGCCGCGTCCGCGCGACAGCGGTACAGCGCTCTCAAAGCCCGCCGTAACCAGCAGCGCAACCCGGGGCCCCTTGCGCTCGATCAGGGCATTGGTGCCGAGAGTCGTGGCGTAGCGTACCGAGTCGACCTGCGCCAGGGCCTCCTGCACGTCCAGCTCCAGGCTGGCGCAGGCGCCGGCCAGGGCTTCGCGGAAGCCGAGGGACAGGTTGTGGTGGGTGGTCAGTGCCTTGGACTGGATGTAATGCTGATCCCACACCACGAAGCAGTCGGTGAAGGTGCCGCCGATGTCGACCGCGACTCGCTTCATGTCTCACCTCCCGCCGTGTTCGTGTTTTTGCTTGTGTGAATGATGATGCTGCGACATCCCCACCGGATCCGGTCCCGCCAGCTCCGCCTCGGTAAGCGGTTCGCGGCCGCTCCATTGCGCCTTGAGCGCGTCCAGATCGAACTGCATGTCGTTGAGCGGCGGGTGGCCGATCGGCAGATACTCGGTCTCCATCATCACGCCGCAGTCCGGGCAGTAGTACTCGAGGATGCTGATCCACTTGCCGTCCGGGGCGAAGGTGAACTCGTACAGCGCCGGATCGAGGATCGGCTTGTGGATCTCGGCCGGATCGCGGGCATAGACCAGCAGGCCTTCCTTGTAGGCCTGCCGCGCCGGGCCAACCTCATGGCCGCAGCGGCGGCACAGCCACAATTCGCGCTCGAGATCGATCTCGAGGTATTCGGTCACGGGAACTTTCATTGCACGGTACCCTTGGTGTGCCGCAGGACGATGTCCAGGTTTTCGTTGATGTGGAAACTCCAGCCCGCCTGCACCTGGCAGGTGAAGTATTCCTCCTCGATCAGCGCCGGCCCCGCGCCGTGCTGCCCCGGCTGCAGCTCTTCCAGCCGGTACAACGGCAGCCCCTTGCGCAGCCGCGAGGACACCGCGGGCGCGCCTTCGACGCCGTCGAGCGGCTTGAACGAGAAGTGGGGAATGCGCTTGGTGGCGAGCACCTTCACCCTGGGGCTGTCATCGACGCCGATGCCGGCCGGGAGCTTCGATGAACCGTTGAGCTGGTGCGTGGCCTCCTCGCCCTTGCGCGTGAAATTCACCGCTTTTTCCACGATGCATTCGGAGAGATCGAAGCCCTCGGCGTACATGTCGCGCTCGGCGCGCCCGACCAGATCGGTCAGAATGCCTTTGAGTGCTTCGTCGGAAGGCAGAGGCAAGGCGGCGTCATAGCCATGGGCGATGTCGGAGAAGCCGATGCCGAAGGCGCTGAACACCGCCGCCAGGCGCGGCACGATGATCTCGCCGATGCCGAGTGCTTCCGCCACGCCGCAAGCCGACATCGGGCCGGCGCCCCCGAAGGCCAGCAGGGAGGTTCCGGCGGGTTGCGGTACATGCGGGGCGATCGCCGAGGCGATCCTGTCCTGGTAGGCGCGCTCCATCAGCGCCAGCGCCTGTTCCAGCGTCACCCCCAGAGGTGCGGCAACATCGTTCTGTATCGCCGCCGCCGCGCGTTCCGGGTCCAGCCGCAGGTTGCCGCCGAAGTAGGACTCCGCATCCAGGATGCCCTTCAGCAGGTAGGCGTCGGTGATGGTCGCCTGCCGCCCGCCGCGACCGAAGCAGGCAGGCCCCGGCGTGCTGCCGACGCTTTCGGGCCCGATGACGATGCGGCCGTCCTTCACCCGAAACACCGAACTGCCGCCCGCGCCCAGGCTCTCCACGTCGCACAGGGGGAACGAGATGGTGATGTCCTCGAGCTGACCCCAGCGCCGCTCGCGCACACCGGCGCCGTCGACCACGCCGATGTCGGTGGTGGTGCCGCCGATGTCCATGGTGACCAGACGCTTGCCGCCATAGTGACGGGCGACCGCCTTGGCCCCCTCCATGCCGCCGCGCGGACCGGAGCCCCAGGTCTTCAGCGCGATGCACTTGGCCACTCGCGACGAGGTGCCGTCGTTGCCGAAGATCAGCAGCGGGTTCTTGGTACGGTGCTGGCGCAGCACGCTCTCGGCGTTGTAGAGGAAGCGCTCCATCGCCGGGTGCAGGTAGGCGTTGAGCAGGCCGCTCCAGCTGCGGCGGGCGTCGTCCCGGTCGTCGGAGAGCTGGTGCGAATACAGGATCGGCACGGCCCCGAGCAGATGCCGCGGGTAACGCAGCAGGGTCACCGCCTTGACCCTGGCCTCGTCGGCCTGCAGCGAGGCACCGCTCAGACTGACCACGATGCGGTTGGCGCCGGCCGAGATGAGCCCGTTGATCACACCGCAAAGGGCGGCTTCGAAGGCTTCGCCGTCAAGTCCGAGGTCGATGTGTCCGACGCGGTCTCCGACCATCACGCCAAACAGCTCCCGCTCCTCGGCGTTGCGCAGCAGCGAGCCTGCATCCGTGCCCTGGCTCAGCACCAGGCCCAGGCGCGGCCCCTGCCGCTGCACCACGGCGTTGGTTCCCTGGGTGGTGGAGTAGCGGATGTAGTCGACTTCCTCGAGCAGCGCCGCCAGTCGCGGCTCGCCGTAGATCCGGCGCGATGCTTCGCGCAACACCTCGACGAAGCATGCGGTCAGATCGTGCGGCGTCGTCAAGGTCTTGGCGTGGAATACCTGCTCACCGTAGATGACGCAGGCATCGGTGAGCGTGCCGCCGTTGTCGATGCTTACCAATATCGCCATGGTTTACCCCTGTGGAGCCGCGGCTGCTTACGCGGACCCCCGCGCCAGCCTCGAATGCATTATTCGAGGTGCTGTGGGGCACAACAATTAGGACGTGCACCAGACGACATAGGGTGTTCCCTACCCCGCCGCGATACCGGTGGTGATCGGGCGAGCTAGGGAATCTCTGATGAATCCCTAGGCAGCCTGCTCGCCGCCGGTCAGCACCATCTGCAGCAGCTCGGCGAAAGACGAGGCACCCATCTTCTGCATCAGCCGGCTGCGGTGGGCTTCCACCGTCTTGTGGCTGATGTCCAGCTCCCTGGCGATGACCTTGTTGCTCTTGCCGGCGACCACACGCTCCAGCACCTGCCGCTCGCGTTCGCTCAGCGCGGCGAGGCTGGCCGAGACGCCGTCATGGCGCCGACGCTCCTGGCGTTGGCGCAGGTCGCGATCGAGAGCCTCGCGCACCCTTTCGATGAACAGCTGGTTGTTGTACGGCTTCTGCAGGAAATCCACCGCGCCGCCTTTCATCGCCCGCACCGCCAGCGGCACGTCGCCGTGCGCGGACAGGAAGATGATCGGCAGGGAGGAGCCGAGCCGATTGAGGCGGTCCATCAACTCCGGGCCGCTCAGGCCGGGCATCCTCACGTCCAGCACCAGGCAGCCGGAGCGCAGCGGATCGAAGGCGCCGATGAAGGATTCGGCCGAGTCGAATGTCTCGACTTGCAGGCGGATCGACTCCAGCAGCCAGCGCAACGAGTCCCGCAGGGACTTGTCGTCGTCCACCACGAAAACGGTTTGTGCGTCCGGACTCATGAAGCGCCCGTCCTGATCGGCAGCCGGAAGCTGAAGGTGGCTCCGCCGTGGACGTTTCGAGCCGCGGTAATGCGCCCGCCGTGGGATTCGACGATGGTGCGGCAGATCGCCAGCCCAAGGCCGAGACCATTGTGCTTGGTGGTGAAGAAGGCGTCGAAGATGTGGGTGGAGTCCTTGGTGGTGATGCCCGGGCCGCGATCGGCAACCTCGACTTCGACCCACTGCCGCCCCTTGGGTCGGGTGGACACCTCGAGCAGGCGCTGCTCCTTCGGCAGTTCGGACATGGCGTCGATGCCGTTCTTGATCAGGTTGACGATCACCTGCTTGATCTCAAGGGGATCGAGCAATACGGCCGGCAGTCCCTCGGCGAGCGAGAGGCGCAGGCCCGTGCCGTATTCGTGCAGCTCGAATTCCAGGAATGCCGCCATCTCCCGGATCAGCGCATTGATGTCGGTGAGGACCGTTTCAGGCTCATGCCGCCGTACGAACTGCCGGATGTGCTTGACGATGCCGCCGGCCTGCTCGGCATGGTGGATGGCCTGGGAGATTGCCGAGCGGAACAGCTCCTTGTCGTATTGCCCATCGTCCAGGCGAAGCTGGCAGCCGTGCAGATAATTCAGGGTCGAGCTGAGCGGCTGGCCGAGCTCGTGCGCCAGGGCCGCGGCCATCTCGCCCATGGTATTGAGGCGCGACACGCGCGCCAGGTCGGAGCGCTGCTGGCGTTCCAGTTCCTCGCTGCGTTTGCGCCCGGTGATTTCGGTATGCGCAATGACCACCCCGTATCCCTTGACCGGGATCGGCGCCGCGGTGACGTTGAACCAACGCACTTTTCCGCTGGCGTAGCGCACGCCCAGTTCGGCGTCGTGCACCGCCCGTTGCTCGCGCAGTGCGCGGAAGCTCGGCAGCTGCTCGCGCGCCTGCGGAGTCCCGTCGGGGTTGATGACGCAGGCGCCGGCGATCTTCAGATCCCGCGTCAGCGCCGCCTGGGTTGCCTGCGAGGTCATGCGGCTGAGCGAGCGGTTGATCTCGATGACGTCGCCCTGCTCGTCGGTGATGGACAGGCCGATGGGGAAGGTCTCGAACAGCACGCGATACTTCTCGCGGCTGGCGATCAATGCCTGTTCCGCCACCTGGCGCATCTCCATCTCCGCCCGCAGCGTGTCGTAGGCCTGGCGCAGCTCGGCCGTGCGCTCCTGCACTCTCAGCTCCAACCGCTCGTGCGCGCGCTGCAAGGCCTCCTCGGCGCGCTTGCGCTTGGAGATGTCCTGGAATATCCAGATGGCGTTGCGCGCGGGATTGGCCGGGTCCAGCGTCTTGCCGGCGACATTGCACCAGAACAGCGCTCCGTCCCTGCGCCGCATCACCCGCTCGTCGGAGTAGGTGTGATGGGTCTGCAGGTGCTCGTAGCCGCTCTGCCCGATCTGGTCGAAGGATTCCGACGAAGGATAGAGGATGCGTATGGACTGGTTGGTCAGCTCACCGGGCGAGTAGCCGAACATTTCCTCGAAGCGCTGGTTGCAGCGGACGATGATTCGCTGCCGCGTCTGGCAGATGCCGACGATGGCGTTGTCGAAGATGATCTGGTGTTCGGCCAGGGCTTCGTTCGCTTCCGCCCGCGCCAGACCCTCGGCGGCGGCCGAGGGCGGCGCCTCCAGGGGAGCGGTCCTCGGCGGGCTCCTGCGAGCCCGGGCGGCTGTCCGCGGCATCGCCGATTCCGGCGCCGCGCGGCTGCCGGGCTCCACGGCACCACGCAGATCGCCGACGACGTAGATGGTGCCGGCGCGCCGGCCATTGTCGGGCATGATGACCGGAATCATGTCGCGCACCATCGGCGAGCCGGCCATTCCCTGTGCGCCCAGTTCGGCAAACCTGCGGCCGGCGCTAGCCGAACTGCTGCGAACCAGGCGGCCGCGTCCATCCACGCATATCAGGCTCTCGGTGGCGTTGCGCCGTTCGAATTTCTGGTAGTGCTGCAGCAGGAAATTCCGCTCCAGCTGGAACACCAGTTGCAGATCGGCCTGGATGGCGTTGGCCAGGGAGCAGGTCAGGGCCATGGCCTGGTCGCGATAGTTCTTGTCGGTCGTGGTGAAGTCGATGGCCCCGCACAGCTTGCCTCCCGGCGCCAGGATCGGCGTGGCGGCGCAGGTCCAGGCATGCCAGCCTTCGCAATAGTGCTCGGCCGAGTAGACATGCACCGGCCGGCGCTTGCTCAATGCCGTGCCCACGCCGTTGGTACCGGCCACCGACTCCGACCAGCAGGAGCCCTCGACGATGCCGGAACGCTCCGCCGCCAGCACCCGCACTTCCTTGTCCCCGGCGATGTGCAGGATCAAACCACTGCTATCGGCCAGGATGAGAATGCCCGGCACGTCGCTGAGGCAGCCGCCGATGCGGTCGATTACCGGACGGGCGACATCGAGCAACTGGCGCCCACCTTCCAGGTGCGCAAGCAGTTCCTCGTCGCCGAGGCGCTCGCCGACCTTCTTGTGCACGTCCAGGCCCAGCCGGGCACAACGGTGCCAATCCTCGATCAGCAAACGCTCATAGGGATCATGAAGCTCTTCCACCGCAACCAGGCCGGAATTGAACCGTTCCCACAGTGCGTAGGTTTTCGCCCGATCCTTCTTGAATCCAAAATAGGGATTCTCGCGCCTCATGGGCCTCCTCCGGAATCCGCCGCGCCGGCCCCGCCTTGACGACGCAGACCGCGACTATCGTTTTATGCCGCTGGATTCATGGTAGCAGCAAACAATGCCGGCATGGCCTGTCGAGGGACTAAGAGCCTGTAACAGAATGAATCGCGCCTGCGACGGCGGTCATTTTTGCGCAGTGCAAGTCGGACAGAGTGCGGCATGGTGATTCCATGGTGCGCTCTGGCCGGCGCAGCACTGCGCAAAAATGGCCCCGTCCCGGAGGGTTGCGCCCAAAATCGCGCCATGCCGCGTTGTCAGGCTGAGCCATGGAATCACCATGGCTCACCCCTCCGCCTTGCCTGACGCGATTTTGGACTGCAACGCAGGTGCGATTCATTCTGTTACAGGCTCTTAGGGTAAACCCTCTATCGGGCGGCGGAGGCAGCGAGCGGACGGGCCGAATTCGCCGCCTCGAAGCCAATGCCCGGGGCGGGCTTTTTGATCCGGCATCGCGGGCATCACATCCGCTTCTTCGAAGCGGCCATCTGCGAGGGCCGTTTTCAGCAGGTTCGGACACGAAGGCATCCACGGCGGCCCGGCCGGGCAACACGAATGTTCCGCAGGGCGGTCCGGTGCCGCATGCGCCTGGAAGAACCCTACGGCTTACGACAGGTAGGTGTACCCCGACAGTCCCGCTTCCAGTTCCGCCAGCAGCGCCGCGCGCTGCGCCGCCGGCATGTCGCTTCCCGCGAATTTCTTGCGGTAGGCCTGGGCCAGTTCTTCGGGGGCGAAGTGGACGTAGCGCAGCAGCTCGTCGGTGCGGTCGCCATGCTCGGCGCCTTCCAGCTTCCAGGCATCGCCGTCGATGACCACGTTGACGGCGTTGGTGTCGCCGAACAGGTTGTGCATGTCGCCGAGGATTTCCTGGTAGGCCCCGACCATGAAGAAGCCCAGCAGGTACGGCTTGCCCGCCTCCAGCGCGTGCGCCGGCAGCGTGGGCTCGAGGCCGCCGCGGTCGACGTAGTGGTCGATGCGGCCATCGGAGTCGCAGGTCAGGTCGCACAGGGTGGCGCGCAGATCAGGGCGCTCGTCGAGGCGGTGGATCGGCAGGATCGGAAACACCTGGTCGATGGCCCAGGCGTCCGGCACGGACTGGAACACGGAGAAGTTGCAGAAGTACTTGTCCGCCAGCTTCTCGCGCAGCTCGTCCAGCGCCTCGCGGTGGGCGCGGATGCCGGCGTCGAGCCGCGGCACCACGGCGCGGCACACGGCGAAGTAGGTCTGCTCGGCGGAGGCGCGCTGGGTCAGGCTGAGCAGGCCGTGGGTGTACTGCGACTGCGCCTCGCCGAGGAAGGTTACCGCATCGTGCAGGCATTCCAGCGGGCCGCGCGTGGCGACCTCGGCCAGCAGCTCATGCAGCTCGTGCAGGATGCCCGGCTCGTCCTTCCCGGGTGCCGGCGGCGTGGTCACCGGCGCCGCCTCATGGTCGATGACGCCGGTGACCAGCACGGCATGATGCGCGGTGAGCGCACGGCCGGATTCGCTGATCAGGTTGGGCTCCGGCTGGCCGCTTTCGGTGCAGACTTCCTGCAGGGTGCGGATGATGTTGCGGGCGTATTCGCGCTGGCTGTAGTTCATCGAGCAGGAGGAGCGCGAGCGGGTGCCCTCGTAGTCCACGCCGAGGCCGCCGCCCACGTCCACCGTGTCGATCGGCGCACCGAGGGCGCGCAGCTCGGCGTAGAAGCGCGCGGCCTCGCGCATGCCGCGCTGGATGTCCTGCACGTTGGCGATCTGCGAGCCGAGGTGGAAGTGGATCATGCGCAGGGCGTCGAGCGCGCCGGCCTGGCGCAGCAGCTCCAGCGATTCCAGCACCTGGGTGCAGGACAGGCCGAACTTGGACTTCTCGCCGCCGGTGTTCTGCCACTTGCCGGCGCCGATCGAGGCCAGGCGCACGCGCAGGCCGATCAGCGGCGTCACGTCGAGGATCTTCGCCTCTTCCAGCACCAGGGCCAACTCGCCCGGCTTCTCCACCACGATGTAGACGCGGTGGCCGAGTTTCTGGCCGATCAGGGCACGGCGCACATAGCCGCGATCCTTGTAGCCGTTGCAGACGATGACGCTGCCGGCCGGGGCCACGCCCAGCACCGCCGCCAGCTCGGGCTTGCTGCCGGCCTCCAGGCCGACGCGCTTGCCGCCGTGGCGCACGATGGCCTCGACCACGTCGCGCTGCTGGTTGACCTTGATCGGATAGACGGCGGTATAGGCGCCGCGGTAGTCGTATTCGGCGATAACCTCGGCGAAGGCCCCGGTGAGGGCGTCGACGCGGTCGTGCAGGATGTCGGTGAAGCGCACCAGCACCGGCAGTTCCAGGCCCTCGCGCGGCAGGCGCTGGGCCAGCTCGTACAGGTCGATTTCCACCGGGGAGCGCTCACGGTATGGCCGCACGCGCAGGTGGCCGTCCGGCCCGACGCCGAAATAGCCCTCGCCCCATTGCGGGATGTTGTACAGCTCGGAGGCGTCCTGAGGGGTCCAATTAGCCTGTTTCATGCCGTCGCTACTCATTTTCGTAACCATTCGCCTTTATACTGCGCGGCTCAATACGGCCGTATGACCAGGAGCGCTCCGCATGTCCCTCGATAACAGCTGGTTCACCGAGCCCGTCGACCAGACCGGGACGGCATTTTCGCTCAAGCTGGGCGAGCGCGTACATGCCGAGCAGACCCCCTACCAGAAAATCGAGATCTACCGGACCGAAACCTTCGGCTACCTGATGACCATCGACGGCTGCACCATGGTCTCGACCCGCGACAATTTCCTCTACCACGAGATGATGTCGCACCCGATGCTCAACTCCCACCCCAGCCCGCGCGACGTGGTGGTGGTGGGCGGTGGCGACTGCGGCACCCTGCGCGAGGTGCTGAAGCACCCGGAAGTGCAGCGTGCGGTGCAGGTGGAGATCGACGAGCGCGTCACCCGCCTGTCCGAGCAGTATTTCCCCGAGCTGTGCGTGGCCAACGGCGACCCGCGCGCCACCCTGTTCTTCGGCGACGGCATCGCCTGGATGAAGGAAGTGGCGCCCGAAAGCCTGGATCTGATCATCATCGACTCCACCGACCCGGTGGGGCCGGCGGAAGGCCTGTTCGGCCGCAAGTTCTATGTGGATTGCCTCAAGGCCCTGCGCCCGGGCGGCATGCTGGTGCAGCAGTCGGAATCGCCCCTGCTGCACCTGGAGCTGATCGCCGAAATGCACCATTTCATGCGCGACGCCGGCTTCGCCCAGACCCGCATGCTGCACTTCCCGCAGCCGATCTACCCGTCCGGCTGGTGGTCCGCCTCGGTGGCGCAGAAGACCGCCGGCCCGCTGGCGCAGCGCCTGGACGAGGCCGCCATCGCCGCGCTGGGCACCAAGTTCTACAACGTGGAAACGCACCACGCGGCGTTCGCGCTGCCGAACTTCGTCAAGCAGGCGCTGGCGCTGTAAAGACCGCGGGAAGGATTTGTAGACTTCGTCCCCTCACCCCTCCAGGGGCGAGGGAACCCGGTGGTTCAGTCTGGTGACGCCGGGCCCGCCTCAGCCGCCGGGGGGCGTGCCGCCGCAGTGGTCGTTGACGTATTTCTGCGTCCTGGCGACCAGCTGATCGCGCTGTTCGGCGGTGTAGTCCTTGCTGTTGCCCAGGGCGTCGGTCTCGGTGATGCTGGTGGCGCTCTTGTAGCGGGCCAGCTCGTCGTTCTTGCTCTTGCAGTCCGCCGCCTGTTTGTCGGCGGCGGCCTTGGCCGCCGCGTCAGCGGCATCCTGCGCATCCTCGCTGCCGGGAACCTTCGGATTCACCGTCTTGGCATTGGGCGCCGGCTGGTCGCCATAGTGCACATGACCGTCCTTGTCGACCCAACGGTACAGCTTGGTGTCGGCGCCGGCCACGGCGCAGAAAAACAGCGACGCGGCCGCCAGACCGGCCAATCCCATCCCTGGTGTGGTTCGCATGAGACTCCCCGTTCTCCTATTTATCCCTTGGCTCCGGGCGCGACCCCGCGGTTCAGACCGCGCCGACGCCGGACTCGCCGGTGCGGATGCGCACCGCCTGGTTCAGATCGTAAACGAAAATCTTGCCGTCGCCGATCTGGCCGGTCTTGGCCGCCTTCTGGATGGCGTCGATCGCCTTGTCCACCGTGTCCGGCGCCAGCGCCACTTCGAGCTTGATCTTCGGCAACAGGTCGACCGTGTATTCGGCGCCGCGGTACAGCTCGGTATGGCCCTTCTGGCGGCCGAACCCGCGCACTTCGGTAACCGTCATGCCCTGCACCCCGGCGTCGGCCAGGGCTTCGCGCACCGCATCGAGACGGAACGGCTTGATGATCGCAATCAGCATTTTCATGATTTTATTTCCATCGGAAACTTGTTCCTTGAAGTCTAGCACTGTGAACATCCTGTCCAAGATAGCCCGACATCCATGTCGGGACTGTTGAAATAAGCGTCCTTGTCCTGCTTGGGGTGCGGCAGGGTTCTGGCGCTTGAGGGAGTTGAAGCTGGCTACGGGGATTTACTGTTCAAGAACCGGGCCGACCGGTCTGTGAAAATCAGCCCCAAACACACACTCCGTTCGTCCCGGGTGTTTTGCGCAACCACCTTGCTTCTTCGACCGTCCCGAATAGTGCCGCGAAGCGGCACGTATCGAGGGAGGGACCACCGCAGCAATCGGAGACTGAGGCTTTTGCAATCTTTGCGTAAAGCCCAAAAAAATGGGCGGGCCGTTGCCGGCCCGCCCAGGTTACAACCCCTGTTAGGAAAGGGTATGTCGCGAGAAGCTTTAGTAGTTGTAAGCCTTCTCGCCGTGATCGGCCAGATCCAGACCTTCTTCCTGGTCCGCGTCGCTGGAACGGATGCCGATGGTGTACTTCAGGAGCAGCAGCACCACCAGGGCAACACCGCCCGACCAGACCAGCGTGATGCCGATGTCCCACAGCTGCGAGATGATCTGCGCAGTGGCATCGAAATCGGCGGTCTTGTTGGCGACGTAGTCATACACGCCCTGGCCACCGAACTTCGGGTTGGCGAAGATGCCGGTGCCGATGGAGCCGATGATGCCGCCGACGCAATGCACGCCGAAGGTATCGAGGGCGTCGTCGTAGCCGAGCATGGCCTTGACCTTGGTCGAGGCGAGCAGGCAGACCACACCGGCGACGGCGCAGACAACCAGCGCGCCCATCGGGCCGACGTAGCCGGCGGCCGGGGTGATGGCCACCAGGCCCGCGACGATGCCGGAGCAGATGCCGAGCAGGCTGGGCTTGCCCTTCAGCACCCATTCGGTCAACGCCCAGGCGCAACCGGCCACGGCGGTACCGAACAGCGTGTTGAAGAAGGCCAGGCCGGCGGCGCCGGTGGCTTCCAGGGCGGAACCGGCGTTGAAGCCGAACCAGCCCATCCACAGCATGCCGGTGCCGATGGCGGTCATCGTCACGCTGTGCGGAGCCATGTGGGTCTTGCCCAGGCCGACGCGCTTGCCCAGCAGGATGGCGCAGACCAGCGCCGCGATGCCGGAGTTGATGTGCACCACGGTACCGCCGGCGAAGTCCAGCGCGCCCTTGTTGAAGATGAAGCCGGCGTGACTGTTGGCGGTGGCCGCTGCGGCGGCATCGGTGTAGGCATCCGGGCCGTCCCAGTACCAGACCATGTGGCAGACCGGCAGGTAGGCGAAGGTGAACCACAGGATGCTGAAGATGATCATCGCGCTGAACTTGAAGCGCTCGGCGTAGCCGCCGGAGATCAGGGCCACGGTGATGGCGGCGAAGGTCAGCTGGAACATGCAGTACACGTAGTCCGGCAGGTACTGGCCCTTGCTGAAGGTCGCGGCGACTGCCGTGGTGGGGTCATCCCCGGCCATGAACAGCTTGTCGAGCGACCCGATGAAGGGTTGATACCAGTGGCCGTCGTGCCCCGCGGTGAACGCCAGGCTGTAGCCGTAGACCACCCACAGCACCGAGATGACGCAGAAAATCGCGAAGCTCTGCATCGTGGTGGAGAGGGCGTTCTTGGTGCGGACCATGCCCATGTAGAACAGGGCCAGGCCTGGCACGGTCATGAACAACACGAAGGCGGTGGAGGTCATCATCCACGCCACGTCGCCCTTGTTGCAGTCGAAGCCCTTGTCGCCGCACTTCGGCGTGGGGGCGGCGGCCGCGGCATCGGCAGGCGCAGCGGTGGCGGCAGCCGCATCGGCCGGAGCGGCTGCGGGTGCAGCAGGTGCGGCGGCGGCGGGAGCCGAGGCTGCGGGCGCGGCAGGTGCGTCATCAGCCATGGCCATGTTGCCGAACGCCGCAACCGCGGCGAACAGCAGCACGCGCGCCGTGCTGGTGAGAGGGTTGGTACGGGAAAGCATTTTCATGAGCTCCTTACAGTGCGTCTTTGCCGGTTTCGCCGGTACGGATGCGGATGGCCTGATCCAGCGTCAGCACGAACACCTTGCCGTCGCCGATCTTGCCCGTGTGTGCCGCCTTGGTGATGACTTCGATCGCGGGGTCGAGCTTGTCGTCGGTGACTGCCACTTCAATCTTCACCTTCGGCAGGAAATCGACTACGTATTCCGCACCGCGGTACAGCTCGGTGTGGCCCTTCTGGCGACCGAAACCCTTGACCTCCGTGACGGTGATGCCGGCGACGCCGATCTCCGAAAGCGCCTCACGCACCTCGTCAAGCTTGAACGGCTTGATGATGGCTGTGATTAATTTCATTGATGCAACTCCTCTTTCCTGCAGCGGTAGAACTGCCCTGTGAGCCCGCCGTCTAGAAGCCCCCTACGGCGTAGCTAGCCGGTTCAAGCATGGAGCGTGCCAGCGGCAGCCCGGCCGGAGCCGCCAGGGCCCGCGGTGCGCCGCGCGCCGCGGCCCGCTAGACTCCCGCCCAGACCACGGCAAACAGGCCCCGACATGCTGGACCCGAAGCAACTGGAAGACCTGGCCGCGCGCCTGTCGCGCGTGCTCCCCCCCGGCCTGAAGGGCCTGCGGGCGGAACTGGAAGACAACTTCCGCGCCGTGCTGCGCGCCAACCTGGACCGCCTGGAACTGGTCAGCCGCGAGCGCTTCGATACCCAGGCGGAACTGCTGGCCCGCACCCAGGCCAAGCTGGGCAGCCTGGAAAAGCGACTGAAGTCGCTGGAAAAGAAGCTGGCCGGAACCGAGTAGGCGCGGCGCCAGCGCACCAGCGCCCCTGCCCATGGGTCTTGCCACCATCCATAGCCGTGCCCAGAACGGCCTGCAGGCCGATCCGGTGGCGGTCGAGGTGGACCTGTCGCCCGGACTGCCGGGCCTGTCGATCGTCGGCCTGCCGGAAGCGGCGGTGCGCGAATCGCGCGACCGCGTGCGCGCCGCCATCCTCAACAGCGGCTACCAGTTCCCCAACCGGCGCGTCACCATCAACCTGGCGCCGGCCGATCTGCCCAAGGAAGGCGGCCGCTTCGACCTGCCCATCGCCCTGGGCATCCTCGCCGCTTCCAGCCAGATCCCCGCGCAGGCGCTGCAGGATTTGGAAGTGCTGGGCGAGCTGTCGCTGACCGGAGAGATCCGTCCGGTGCGCGGCGTTCTGTCGGCGGCAATCAAATGCGCCAAAATGGGGCGCAAACTGCTCGTTCCGGAAGCAAACGTCGCGGAAGCCCTGTTGGCGGGCGATTGTGAGTTGAAGACGGCGGGCCAACTTGGTGCGTTATGCGCCATTTTGCACGGCGACGGCCTGGCCAGCGTGCCGCCGCGACCGCGCAGCGCACCCGTTTTGACCGTTCCCGACCTGTCCGAGGTGCGCGGGCAGTTCCAGGCCAAGCGTGCGCTCGAAATCGCTGCCGCCGGCGCCCATTCGCTGTTGATGTGCGGGCCGCCCGGCGCCGGCAAGAGCATGCTGGCGGTGCGCCTGCCCGGCATCCTGCCGCCGCTGCGCGAGGACGAGGCCCTGGAGGTGGCGGCGGTGGCCTCGGTCAGCGCCGCCGGCTTCGACCCGCAGGACTGGGGCCGGCGCCCTTACCGCGCGCCGCATCACACCGCCTCCGGCGTGGCCCTGGTCGGCGGCGGCACCCAGCCGCGGCCGGGCGAGATCACCCTGGCCCATCACGGCGTGCTGTTCCTCGACGAGCTGCCCGAATTCGATCGCCACGTGCTGGAAGTGCTGCGCGAACCGCTGGAAAGCGGCCAGATCACCGTCTCGCGCGCCGCCCGCCAGGTGGACTTCCCGGCGCGCTTCCAGCTGCTGGCGGCGATGAATCCCTGTCCCTGCGGCTACCTCGGCGACAGCGCCGGACGCTGCCGCTGCACGCCGGACCAAGTGCTGCGCTACCGCAGCCGCCTGTCCGGGCCGTTGCTCGACCGCATCGACCTGCAGGTGTTCGTGCCGCGGCTGGACACCGCCGAACTGACCGCCAGGGACGCGCCCGCCGCGGAAAGCAGCGCCGTGGTGCGGGCGCGGGTGACGCAGGCGCGGGCGCTGCAGGAAGCGCGCGCCGGCAAGGCCAACGCCGCCCTGACGCCGAAGGAGCTGGAGCGGGACTGCGTGCTGGACGAGGCCACGCGGCAGCTGCTGGTGGCGGCGCTGACGCGCCTGTCGCTGTCGGCGCGCGCCTACCACCGGGTGCTCAAGGTGGCGCGCACCATCGCCGACCTGGCCGGCGCCAAGGCCGTGGCCACGGCGCACGTGGCGGAAGCCCTGCGCTACCGCCAGTTCGACCGCGACGCCGGCTAGAAATTACGCCGACTCCCGCAGGTCGGATCAAGCGCAGCGGATCCGACGCGCATTTTCAGATCGAGCCTGTCGGTTTCGGGCGCAAGCGCCTCCCTCGATATGCCCGCAAAGCGGGCTACTCGGGACAGGCCCGAACCGACCTGGATCGGCGTTCTTCCGCCGTCCTAGAAATCGAAGTCCTTGCGCAGTCCCAGCAGGAATTTCGGCTGGTTCGCGCCGCCCTGGGCGTGATCGGCCAGATGCAGATCGGTGCCGGCCACCTCGATCCAGGCGGTCAGGTCATAGGGCAGGGGCCGGCTCAGGCGCAGGCCGTAGTCCAGGTAGGAATGGCCGACGCCGTCCACGGTCAACGGCGCGGTCTGCCGCTGCACGCCGGCACCGCCGCCATAGCCCAGCACCGCCCTGAGCTTGAAACCGGCCGGCAGGGGGTATTTGAGCGTGCCCTGGAGGTACCAGCCAGGCGCGCCGCGGCCAGCGTAGTCCGGGGCGAAGCTGGCCTTGAACGAGGCCGGCCCGACACCGAGGCCGCCGTAGACCTCGGCGAAATCCTGCCTGGGGCCGCCCAGCGCGGCCTGCCGCTCGCCGCTATAGACGTAAGCCGCCACGCCCGTATCGAGCGTGGCGCTGAGCACGCCGAACAGCGGCAGCTGCCGCGTGTAGCCGCCGTACAGGTCGGCCTCGCCGCTGCCGGCGCTGCGGTTGTTGCTGAGCCAAGCGCCGCCGTAGAGGCCGCTGCGGTGGACGTAATCGAGACCGCCCTGCAGGGCCGGCCCGTTGGTCTGGTCGAGGCCGCGAAACGTGTAGTCGCTGACCACGCCGGCATTGCCGCTGAACCAGTCGGCGCGGGCGGCGCCGCTGCCCAGCAACAGGCCGGCGGCCATCATGCGGTTCAGTGCGCTCATGCGGGTGGGTGCCGGATCGGCCGGTTGAGGTTGTCCGCCCAGGTTAGCAGTCCCCAATAAAAAAGGGCCGCCAGAGGCGGCCCTTCTCGCTGCATCGTACTGCGTACCGTTGAGACTCAGGACCCGGTGGGGGTGCCGAACTTGTAGATCGCCTTGATGGCGATATCGCTTTCGGTGCCCTTGAGGTCGGCGCCGGCGCCGTTCGGGTAGATGTGGTTGCTGGAACCGTCCGCGCGCACTTCGCCGAGCAGGTCGAAGTTGGCGGCCGGGCTGTAGTCCAGCGTCAGCGTGAACTCGTTGTTGTTTTCCGAGTAGCCGGTGCTGTCCTTGGCCTTGATGTACTCGCCGCGCAGCGAGCCCTTCAGTTTCGGCAGGAAGGTGTAGTTGATGTAACCCGCCGCGCCGTAGATTTCGACGCCGGGCGCGCCGCCGCCATCCACGCCGAACTTCTTGTCGTAGTCGACGTTCAGGGCCAGCTGCAGGGCGTCCAGCACCTGCCAGGACGCGGTCAGATCGGTCAGGCTGGTCTTCTGCGTCGGCGCGGTGCCGTCAAAGCCGTAGTACTCGTACAGGCCCACGCTGATGGCCTTGGACGGGGTCAGCAGGCCACCCGCTTCCAGGGTCTTCTGCTTGTTCTCGTCGGCGGCATCGCCGGAGAGCGCGGAATTGTTCACGCCCAGGTAGCCGGTGATCAGGTCGCTGAACTTGTACGAGGCGCGCACGCCGGTGTGCACCAGCGGTTCGGCGTTCTGGAACAGCAGCGAACGCGAAATATTGGTGTTGAGCGTGCTGTTGATGACCTCGAAGCCGGACAGGGTGACGTAACGGCCGCCAATGACGGTCAGGTTGCCGGTGGCGTACTGGAAGTAGGCCTGGGTCACGCTGAACCTGCTGTCGCCGTCGCCGTAAGAGCCGTTGATGGCCTTGGCGTCGTCACCAGCAATGAGGTTGACGAAGCCGCCGAAGCCCTCGGTCGGCAGGTAGCCGATGTTCAGGGCGGCCTGGTTGAAGGTGAAGGAATCCGACTTGACGTCGAAAGCGCGATTACCGGCAGCGCCCCCGCCCAGGGTCGAGCCCTTGTTGAAACCTTCGGTGTAGGAAGAATCGATGTACCCCGATGCCGAGATGCCGGAATTCACCAGTACATCGCTGAGCGACGGTCCCGCCGCGCTCACCACGGACGGCAGGCACAAAGCGCCCGCCGAGGCCAACAGCCCCACGTACTTCTTATTCATGACACTCCTTGCGTTTTAATTCGCTGAACGATGCAGCGACCCTTAGATACGCACGGAACGTGCCACCGAAGTGCCCTCAGGGGGCTCCGGCGGAACGCCCGCGACCACAAAGAAAAGCGCCTGGCGATGAGGCCGTGCACTTCCTTGATACGGGATCCGCAGCGCCGCTACGCCACCGGCAGGGCCGGGGGCATCCGGACCGCGGGAGCCTGGCTACGGACTTCAGACGCCGGTCTGCTTCAGCATCTGCTGGATGGCGCCCTTGAGCTCGTCGTCGGACAGGTCCGGGTTGCCGCCGCGCGGCGGCATGGAGCCCTTGCCTTTCTTGGCGCTGGCGAGCAGGCCATCGACGCCGCCGGCGGCCTTGACACGGCCGCCCCAGGCGGCCTGGTCGCCGATCTTCGGCGCGCCGAGCACGCCGGAGCCGTGGCAGGCGCTGCACACCTGGGCCACCACCTGATCGCCGCTCAGCGCGGCGTGCGGGGCGGCGGCGCTGACCTTGAGCAGGGCGGCCGGGTCGGTGACCACGGTGCCGATCGGCGCGATGCGCGCCTGGATCGCCTGGGTCTCGGCCACCTGGTCGACGCTCTTGTCGCTGCTGGTGATGATCTTGGCAATGATGATGATGGCGAAAGTAAACGCGACGAGAGCGCCGATCACGCCCAGAAAGGTGATTGCGAAAGTCTTGTCGTTATTGCCGCTCACAGTCGTCTCCGGAATTTGCGGGTAATCGGTATTGCCGAGTTCGGAATTGGTGCGCCCGACTGGATTCGAACCAGTGACCCCTGCCTTCGGAGGGCAGTACTCTATCCAGCTGAGCTACGGGCGCATGTTTTTGCCGCGCAAGGATACCCGCGAACCGCTGCGCGGACAATGAAACCCGCCCCGCAAAGGGGCGCGAGCCCCACTTCAGTCCGCTCCGGACCGCTTTGCCGCCAACTGTCATGCTCCCCCGGCGGCCCAGCTGTACCGCGGCGGCCGGGGGCGGCTGCGATATCATGCGCACCCTCTTGCGCGCCGGTCACGCCGGCCCGGAATGCGGCAATGGATCGGAGTTTCTTCAAGGGTTTCTGGGCGGTTTTCGGCGCCTTCGTCATCTGGGGGCTGTTCCCCATCTACTGGCACCAGCTGAAACAGGTGCCGGCGATGCAGATCGTCGCGCACCGGGTGGTGTGGTGCACGGTATTCGTGGTCGGCTACCTGCTGCTGCGCCACGGCTCCGGCTGGCTGCGCGCCGCCCTCGGGCGCCCGCGCGCGCCGCTGATGCTGGCCGCCAGCAGCGTCCTGATCAGCATCAACTGGGGCCTGTACATCTGGGCGGTGAACAGCGGCCACGTGGTCGAATCCAGCCTGGGCTACTTCATCAACCCGCTGTTCAATGTCCTGCTCGGCGTGCTGGTGCTGCACGAGCGGCTCAACACCGCGCAGCGCGTGTCGGTGGGCTTCGCCGCCGCCGGCGTGGCCTGGCTGACCTGGCAGCTCGGCGCGCCGCCCTGGATCGCCCTGGGCCTGGCGCTGTCCTTCGGCAGCTACGGCCTGATCCGCAAGATCGCCGCGGTGGAAGCGATTCCCGGACTGGGCGTGGAGAGCGTGTTCCTGTTCCTGCCGGCGCTGGCCTATCTGCTGTGGACCCAGTATCAGGGCCAGAGCGCCTTCGGCCACCTGCCGCTGCACCTGGACTTCATGCTGGTCGCCGGCGGCGCCATGACGGCGGTGCCCCTGGTCTGGTTCGCCTACGGCGCGCGGCGGATTTCCTATTCCCTGGTCGGCATCGTCCAGTACGTCGGCCCGACCCTGCAGCTGCTCACCGGCGTGTTCCTGTTCGGCGAGCCGTTCACCGCGGTGCAGGCGCAGGGCTTCGGCCTGATCTGGGCGGCGCTGGCAATCTACGCGGCCGACGGCTTGTGGCGCTCGCGCAAGCGCGGGCCGTTGCCGGCCATGACCACGATGGCCCCAGCCAAGCCCGACTAGGCCGGTCCGGCGACTCCGAGCAAAGCCAGCAGTCTGGCCAGGGCGCCGCGGTTGGCTTCGACCGCGGCCTTGCCGGCCTGCCCCATCCGCGCGCGTTGCGCGGCGTCGCCGAACAGCTTGGCAAGGGCGGCCGCCAGCTGCGCCGTATCGCCGATTACCTGCGCAGCCCCGCAGCCCAGCAGCAGGTCGCGCGCCGCAACGAAGTTGTGCATCTGCGGCCCGAACAGCACCGGCAAACCCAGCGCCGCCGGCTCCAGCACGTTGTGCCCACCCACCGGCACCAGGCTGCCGCCGACGAAGGCCGCGTCGGCCGCGGCGAAGTAAGCGAACATCTCGCCCATGCTGTCGCCGAGCAGCACCTGGGTCTGCGCATCCGGTGCGCCGGCGCTGCGACGCACCCCACGCAGGCCGCTGCGCTCGATCAGCTTCGCCACCTCGTCGAAGCGCTGCGGGTGGCGCGGCACCAGAATCAGGGCGCTGTCCGGATACCGCTTCAATAGTTCGCGCTGGGTGTCGAGCGCGGCCTGCTCCTCGCCTTCATGGGTGCTGGCGGCGATCCACACCGGCCGTGAAGTGCCCAGCGCCGCGCGCAATTCCCGCCCGCGCCGCAGCTGTTCCTCCGGCACCGCCATGTCGAACTTGATGTTGCCCATCACGCTGACCCGCGGCGCGCCGAGGCTACGGAAGCGTTCGGCGTCGGCCTCGCTCTGCGCCGCCACTTCAGTGCAGTCGGCCAGCACGCCGGCGATGGAACGGCGCAGCCGGCCGTAGCCGCGGAACGAGCGCGGCGACAGCCGCGCGTTGGCCACCAGCAGCGGCAGCCCGCGCTTGCGGATGGCGCGGAACAGATTGGGCCACAGCTCGGTCTCCATGATCACCACCTGGCACGGCCGCACCCGCTCCAGGAAACGGGCCACCGATCCGGGGAGGTCATAGGGTGCATAGCTGTGCCGCACGCGTTGGCCGAGCGCGGCCTGGACCCGCTCCGACCCTGTCGGCGTGGTGGTGGTGACCCAGACGCGGCCTTCGCCATGGCGGCGGATCAATTGCTCGATCAACGGCAGCGCCGCCAGGCTTTCGCCCACCGACACCGCATGCACCCACACCGCCACGCCGCCTTCGGCCGGATCGACCAGGCCGAAGCGCTCGCCCACGCGGCGACGGTACTCGGGCTGCAGCCGGCTCTTCCACAGCAGGCGCAGCAGCACCAGGGGGGTGATGAGATAGAGAAGGAAGGTGTAGAGCAGACGCATCGGGAAAGCCTATAACAAAATCAGAAACTGCCTCGTGCAAAGACGCAAAAGCGCGAACAACTGTTTCGGACCCGCATGGCAATACACCGAGGCCGGCTTTGGCTCTCTGCGCGAGAACGCTTTTCCTGCCCGGAGCAAGCAGCCGGTAAAATGGGCGATGACCTCCGCCGCCTCCCCCACCCCGATACCGCGCCAGCTGTACGCTCCGCGCTACTGGGCCGGCTGGCTGGTGCTGGGCCTGCTGTGGCTGCTGGCCTTCCTGCCGATGCCGTTGCTGCGCCTGTTCGGCGCCGGGCTGGGCGAGCTGTTCCATCTGGCGGTGCCGAGCCGGCGCCGCATCGTGCGCATCAACCTGCGCCTGTGCTTCCCGGAGCTGGACGAGAAGGCGCGGCGGCGCATGGCGCGCGCGCATTTCCGCGCGCTCGGCATCGGCCTGTTCGAGGTGCCGCTGGCCTGGTTCGCGTCCGACCGCCGCCTGCTGCGCCTGCTGGAGGTCGAGGGCGCCGAACACCTGCGCCAGGCCCAGGCCGACGGCAGCGGCGTGCTGCTGCTCACCGGCCACTTCACCACCATGGAGCTGGGCTGCCGCCTGGTGCACCTGGCGGGCTTCCCCTTCCACGGCATGTACCGCCGCGCCGACAACAAGTTCTTCGACTACTGGATCTGCCGCCTGCGCGAAGCGCGCCTGGGCCTGCCGATGGTGCCGAAGGAAGACCTCAAGAAGATCGTGCGCCTGCTGCGGAGCGGCGGCCGCATCTGGTACGGGCCGGACCAGACCATCGAAGCCCCCGGTGCGGTCTACGTGCCGTTCTTCGGCGAGCCGGTGCTGACCCTCACCGCCACCTCGCGCCTGGCCGAGATGGGACGGGCGAAGGTGGTGCCGTATTTCCCGCAGCGGCGCGGCGGCCGTTACAAGCTGGTGTTCCATCCGGCGCTGGACCATTTCCCCGGCGGCGACGACAGCGCCGACGCGGCACGGGTCAACAAGCAACTGGAAGACGCCATCCGCGAGGTGCCGGAGCAGTACTTCTGGGTGCACCGGCGCTTCAAGGACGGTCCGCCCGGGCGACGCGATCCGTACGCGCGGTGAGGTGAGCTGCACTTTGTCCCTGTAGAATTCAAACGCTCCGCCGCACAAGAAAAATTTGCCGATGCGCATCATCCAGGTCAACTCGCATTTCCACGGCGGCGGCGTCGATACGCAGACGCTGGAGCTGTGCGCCGGCCTGATCGAGCAGGGGCACGAGGTGATGCTGGCGCTCAACCCGGACGGGCGCTGGGTGCCGCGCGCCAAGGCAGTGCCCGGCCTGCGCCTGGAATTCATCGAAGGCGGCAAGGTGCACTGGGGCTTGCGCCTGCGGCGCCTGGCCGAGCAGTTCCAGGCCCAGGTGATCCACGCCCACCACGGCCGCGACTACTGGACCGCCGGGCTGGCTGGCAAGCTCGCCGCCAACCGGCCGCGGGTGGTGCTGACCCGCCACCTGATGACGCACCTGAGTTCGACCAGCGCGCGCTTCCTGCTGTGGCTGGGCCATGTCACCGCCGTATCGAAAGCGGTGCAGCAGAACCTGGCGCGCGAGCTGAAGGGCGACCAGCGCCGCCTGCACCTGATCTATTCCGGCATCGACCTGCGCCATTTCCGGCCGGACGACGCATTGCGCAGCAAGGGCCGCGGACTGCACGACTGGAACGACTCGCAAGTGGTGTTCGCCGTGGTCGGCGGCGCCGGCCTGCCGGACGGCAAGGGCCAGCGCGAGTTCGTCGAGGCCGGGGCGCGGCTGATCGCCGAGCGGCCGGACGTGCGCCTGATGATCGTGGGCGAGGGCGGCCTGATCCCGGTGCTGGAGCAGCGCATCGCCGAGCTGGGCATGCAGCAGTCCATCCTCTGCGTCGGCTTCATCGAGGACGTCGAACGCGTCGCCGCGATGATCGACGTGCTGGTGCACCCGGCCGTCGGCACCGAAGCCCTGGGCCTGGTGATCTGGGAAGCGATGGCGGCGGCCAAGCCGGTGATCGCTTCGCGCCTCGGCGGGATTCCCGAAACCTTCATCGACCCCGACCATGGCCGGCTGGTCGAGCCGCGCAATGTGGACCAACTGTACGAGGCGATGCGCCTGTTCGCCAACGATCGCGCGCTGCGCGAACGCGCCGGCGCCGCCGCGCGGCAATACCTGATCGACAACGACTATACCCGCGCCGGACAGGCGAAGCGCTTCGCCGCGCTGTACCAAAGCATCCAGCAGCGCTGAACAATCCGGACCGATCCATGCCCGACGCCGCAGACTTCTACGAACTGACCCGGGACGCCCGGAAAATCCTGGCGATCGAGAACCCCGCCCTGGGCGATTCCATCCACCTGCTGCCGGCGCTGAAACTGCTGCGCGACAACTACCCCCAGGCGCAGCTCAACGTCATCGCCGGCGCGCCGAGCTTCTTCGAATCGGTCGCGCCGTGGATCGACGTGCCGCGACGGGCGCTGGCCCGGCGCCCGCTGGACAATCTCGACCTGATCCGCGAGCTGCGGCGCGACCGCATGGACGCGGTGTTCGTGTTCAGCGGGCACAACCGCGCGGGCATACTGGCCAACCTGATCGGCGCCCGCTATCGCGTCGGCCGCCGCACCGACCACAACAAGCCCTGGTGGTGGCAGCCGCTGCTCTACACCCGCACGGTGGATTACCCCTGGCACCAGGAACCGATGTTCCTGCAGCACTGGCAGGTGCTGAAGCGCTGCGGGCTGCGGGGCGACAAGCCCGAGTTCGGCGCGCAGGTGAATCCGGACTGGCTGCTGCAGTGCGGACTCGAAGCGCAGGACCGCAAGACCTACGTGCACGTCTCGCCCTACTACTCGTTCGCCGGCAAGGAGCTGGCGCGGGAGCAGTACATCGAGTTGCTGACGGCCCTGCAGCAGAAGTACGGCCGGCTGATCCTGTCCTGCGGACCGGCGGAGCGCGAGCGCACGCTGTTGCAGGCGCTGGTGCCGCTGCTGCCGTTCGAGCCCTGGCGCGTCTTTCCGGGCACGCTCACGGTGAACCAGTACCTCGGTCTGATCGATGGCGCGCGCCTGCACCTGAGCGGCGACTCCGGCGGCCTGCACGTCGCCCGCATGGTCGGCACACCCAGCGTCAGCTGGTATCGCCGCCGCTGGGACTATCTGAACTGGGCGCCCGGTCCGACCGAGACCGCGCACCGTGTGATCTTCACCGAGGACACCAGCGAGGACGCTTGCCGCGGCGTGGCCACCGGCGATCTGTTGGCCGCCGCACAAGACCTGATCGGCCAGGCCTAGTGGATCGCGCGCAAGCCTTGAGCAAGGCACCGACCGGGATTGCCCCGCCGTCTGCAATCATCGGCGCGTGCGCGGAGGATGCATCGTGCCGCCGGCGCTGAAGTGCTCGATTTCCGTGGCCATGGCGACTTTCAACGGCGAGCGCTTTCTCGTCGAGCAGCTCGAAAGCCTGCAACGCCAGACGCAGTTGCCTGAAGAACTGGTGTTGTGCGACGACGGCTCCGCCGACCGCACCCTGGAGATCGCGGCCGAGTTCAGCAGCCGGGCCCGCTTCCCGGTCAGGATCCACCGCAATCCGCAGCGGCTCGGCTACCGCAACAACTTCCTGAACTGCGTGGCGCAGTGCAGCGGAGAGTATGTTGCGCTTTGCGACCAGGACGACGTCTGGCACCAGCGGAAGCTGGAACAGGTGGCCCTGACCTTTGCCGAGCACGCCGAAGTCAGCCTGGTGATCCATCAGGGCGCGGTCTGCGACAGTGAGTGCAAACCCACCGGCGGCCACTATCCGCGTTGCGACCGCTTTCTGATCGCCGCACCGCTCACTGGGGACCCCTGGCTGAACGTTCCGGGTTTTTCCATGACCTTCGCCCGGAAACTGTTCGAGACCCTGCCATGGTCGTCACGGCCCGCGGACCCGAACGTCCCCCGGGAAATGCTCGCACACGATCAATGGATCTATTTTCTGGCGCACGCGCTCGGCACGACGGCGATGCTGCCCCTGACCCTGGTGAATTACCGCCGGCACAAGGCCAGCGTAACCGCGGTGCAAAACCGCCGGAAACGCATCAATCCCTGGCGTTTCCCACGACGCCACATGGCGGAAAAACTGGTGGTGCGGCAGGAAGAACTGCGCCATATGAGCACCATGGCGCTGGCGCACGCCGATTTCCTGGCCGGGCTGGCGGAGAACCGGGACCAGGGGCTGTCCGCACGGCTGGCGGCGGCAACGGCGTATTACCGCCGTTTGAGCGTGCTCTACGATTGCCGCTCCAGGCTCTGCGGCCCCGCATCGACGTTCCCCCAGAGAGTCGCGGTGGTGAAGGAATTGATGGGCAGGAAGGCTTACGCTCCCTTCGCCCTGGGCGGTATCGGCGGTAAATCCGAGTTGATCCGCGATCTGCGCTATGTGTTGCTCGGCGCATGGTCGCGGCCGTGCGGCACGGGCGCCGCGGAAGGGTAAAACGCGGCGGCTACGATCCATTCGCGCGGGAAGCCCGAACACATCCGCCATTGCCGGAACGACGAAAGGCTTTGTTATGCTCGCCGCATGAACGCACCCTCGATCAGCATCGTGCTGCCCACGCACAACCGCGCGCAGCTGTTGCCGCGCGCGGTGCGCAGCGTGCTGGCGCAAACCGATGCCGACTTCGAGCTGGTGGTGATCGACGACGGCTCCGGCGACGGCACGCAGGACGTGCTCGCCTCGTTCGCGGGCGATGCACGCATCCGCCTGCTCCGCAATGAAACGCCCGGCGGCGCATCGGCGGCGCGCAATCGCGCCATCCGCAGCGCCAGCGGCGAATGGGTGGCATTTCTCGACGACGACGACGAACTGCTGCCGGACTACGTGGCGCACCTGCGAAGCCATCTGCGTACCGCAGCGGCGGCCGGACTGGTGTGGACCGGCGTCGAACGCCTCTATCACGACAGCACGCCGCCGCGCAGCGAGACCCTGCTGTGGCACGAGCGCTGGGACGGCGTGGAGCGGCGCGAGCATGCATTCCTGCTGTTCTTCGCCCTGTCCTTCGGCGTCGCGGCACGGCGCGGTGCGCTGCTCGACGCCGGCCTGTTCGACGAGCGTTTCAGCGGCAGCGAGGATATCGACCTGGGCATGCGCCTGGTCGCCGCCGGCACACCGTACGCCGCGTTGCCCGAGGTGCTGCTGCGCGTCCACATCGGTGAAGGCACCAGCATCAGCCGCAGCCGCGACAACCGCTCGGCCCTGCGCCTGCTGCTGCTGCGGAAGAACGCGGCGTTCCTGGCGACGCAGCCGGCGCTGCTGGCACACTACCGCCTGTTCGCCATGTCCGGCCTGTACCGCGACGGCAATACACAGGAAGCACGGGCGCTTGCCGCAGCGCTGCTGCGCAGCGGCCGCCTCGGCGGGCGCGGCCTGGAGACCGTCTTGCGTTACGAGCTGTTCGCCCCCATCAGGCGGCTGTTCCGCCACGAGGCCGCTACGCCGCCCCATGCCTAAGCTGTCCGTCATCCTGATCGCCCGCAACGAGGCGGCGAACATCGCCGCCTGCCTGGAGTCCGTGGCCTGGGCGGACGAGATCGTGGTGGTGGATTCGGGCAGCAGCGACGAGACGGTTGCGATCTGCAAACGCTATGGCGCCAGGGTGCAGGTCACGGGCGACTGGCCCGGCTTCGGGCCGCAGAAGAACCGCGCGGTGGATCTGGCGACGGGCGACTGGCTGCTGTCGATCGATGCCGACGAGCGCGTCACGCCGGAGCTGCGCGCGGAGATCGAACAAGTCCTCGCGGCGCCGGACAGCGACGCTTATGAAATGCCGCGCCTGTCCAGCTACCTGGGCCAGCCGATGCGCCATGGCGGCTGGTGGCCGGACCATGTGACGCGGCTGTTCCGGCGCGGCGCGGCGCGCTTCAGCGAGGCCAAGGTGCACGAGACGGTGATCGTGCAGGGCCGCACCGGGCGGCTGCGCAACCACCTGGTGCATTATTCCTTCCGCACGGTTGAGCAGGTGGTGGCCAAGATGGACGGCTATTCCACCGCCGCCGCCGTGTCGATGGCCGAGCGCGGACGCAGCGCCGGGCTGGGCAGCGCGGTGCTGCATGGTTTCTTCGCCTTCTTCCGCACCTATGTGCTGCGCGCCGGCTTTCTCGATGGACGGCTCGGCTTCGTGCTGGCGGTGTCGAACGCCGAAGGCGCCTATTACAAGTATCTGAAGCTGGCGGTGCGCAGCGGCAAGCTGGGCGCATGAAGCGGCCTGGCCTGATCTCGCTGATCGTCACCACCTACGAATGGCCGCAGGCGTTGTTGCGCGTGCTGGAATGCCTGGAGCGGCAGCGCGACGACAACTTCGAGGTGATCGTCGCCGACGACGGCTCGGGGCCGGCCACGGCGGAGGCGATCCGCCAATTCCAGCAGGGCTCACGCATGGCCATCCGCCATTCCTGGCAGCCGCATGAGGGGTTCCGCGCGGCCGAGTCGCGCAACCGGGCGGTGCTGGCCAGCCGCGGCGACTACCTGATCTTTCTCGACGGCGATTGCCTCGCCCGTGCCGGCTTCCTCGCCGCGCATCGCGAACTGGCGGAGCCGGGCTGGTTCGTGGCGGGCAACCGGGCGTTGCTGTCGGAGCGCTTCACCAGGGAGCTGCTGCCGTCCGCCGAAGCGGTGGCGGACTGGTCGGCGCGCTCCCTGGGCGGCTGGCTGGGCGCGCGGCTACGGGGAGACGTCAACCGCCTGGCGCCGATGCTGCGGCTGCCGGCGCGCTGGCAGCGCAAGAACAAGCCGCGCGAATGGCGCGGCGCCAAGACCTGCAACCTCGCGGTGTGGCGCGAGGATTTCCTGGCCGTGGACGGCTTCGACGAGAGCTATGTCGGCTGGGGACACGAGGACGCGGACCTCGCGGTGCGGCTGATCCGCAGCGGCATCCAGCGCAAGGAAGGCCGCTTCGCGGCCTCGGTGCTGCACCTGTGGCATGCGGCGGCGCCGCGGCAGGGGCTGAGCAACAACGAGCAGCGGCTGGCCGATGTGCTGGCGGCGGAGCGGACGCGGGCGGTGGTGGGGATTGGGCGGGAGCGCCCAGTGCAATCCTCGACCTGAAATCCGGCGATTTTTGCCATGCGTGCCATGCGTGCCAAGGGTTTTTGTTGGCACGCATGCCGCGAGCTGCGCGAATTCAGGACTGAGGAAACGGCGCTTGCGACAAGGCTTCCTTCGCACGCTCCACGCTGACCGTGTTCGGCCGCTCGCGGTCGATGGTGTCGTACTCGCCTGAGGTGAGCCAGACCTGGTTGGCGCCGACGGCGCCGGTGAGTTGCGGCAGGGTAGGCCCATAGAGGGTCAGCTGCGGCGTGGCCAGGGCGGCGGCGAGGTGGGCCAGGCCGGTGTCGACGCCGACGCAGTAGCTCGCGTGGGCGAGCCAGCCGGCGAGTTCGGTCAGGCCCAGCTTGGGCAGGACCAGGCCGCCGCAGGCGGCGGCGATGGCTTCGGCATCGGCACGCTCGGCTTCGCTGCCCCAGGGCAGGACCACGCGCGGGCCGCGGGCGGCGATCCAGGCGCCCAGGGAACGCCACTGCTCCAGCGACCAGTGCTTGCTGGTCCAGGTGGTGCCGTGCAGGAACACCACGTAGGGACCGGACAGGGCGGGAGCGGGGAAGCGTGAGCGATCCAGGCCGGCGTCGGGCGGGGTGTCCGGCATGGGGTAGTCGAGCACCTGGGCGAACAGGCGCCGGGCGCGTTCAACGGCGTGGGCGACATCGTGCTTCGGCACGGTGTAGCCATGGGTGTAGAAGCGCGCGGCCAGGGGCTCGCGGGCGCTGGCGCGATCGGGACCGGCCAGGGGGCCGCGGGCCTGGCGGGCCAGCCAGGCGCTCTTGACCAAGCCCTGGGCGTCGATCACGTGGTCGTATTGCACCTGGCGCAGTTCGGCGCGGAAGCGCGACCAGTCGCCGCCGAACACGGTGCGGCCGAGGTGCTTGCGCCAGCCGCGCAGGTCGCAGCGGATGACGCGCGCAACGGCGGGATGCCAGGGTGGAATCTCGGCGAAGGCGCGTTCGACCAGCCAGTCGCAGCGCAGGCCGGGACGGGCGCGGGCGGCATCGGTGACCGCCGGCAGGGTGTGAACCACATCACCCAGCGAGGAGGTCTTGACGATCAGGATATGGAGGGGGTCGCGCAAGGGGTCGGTTTCAGGGGTCCAGGCCCGGCTGTGGTGGCGGCATTGCCTGTGGCATAAGGCCGGTATAAGAGCTTATCCGTGGATAAGCTCTTAAGAGCCTGTAACAGAATGAATCGCGCCTGCGACGGCGGTCATTTTTGCGCAGTGCAAGTCGGACAGAGTGCGGCATGGT
>NZ_JONR01000036.1 GCF_000711955.1 Nevskia soli DSM 19509 | reverse complement strand
CTAAGCGTACCGCCAACATGGCTGGAGTCATCAAGGGATCGTTTGGGTCGGTTTCGTGAACAATCCGCAGGTAGAACGCGGCATAAGGCGCAAGAAACGCCAGTGTCACCGCCAAAACGCGCCAGCCGTTCCAGGCCGGCCGTCGCCAATCGGGCTGTACACGCTTGGAGGTGTGCTCTGCGCCGCCACCGACGATACTAAACATTACCATTTCACTCCATCCGCCGGTGTGATTCCGACGGTGCTATTAGAAGCCTATTCGACGTTGGAAATCGAGACTGCCTGGACCGTCAAACCGTAAGCATTGTCTATACGCGACGCAGCCATTCGTAAATCCCGCATAAAAACAGGCCGCCGCTTCGATTGGCGACGAATAGATATATTTTTCATAGTTGGCTTGGAATCCCGCATTGACCCATATCAATACAGATCTCCGCGCAGTTGCTAGTCTTAAATTTATCGTTGTCCGATTCTGCGGACTATCAAAGCTGGGGATGCGATGCCAAGCGCTGATTTCGACAACCAGGCCCTAACCCACGAAAGTGCTCCGATTACCGCCGGCCGAATCCTCGTCGTTGACAACGATCCCGCGATTCGCCGCCTGCTGAACAGAATGATGGGTGTGCTTGGTTACAAGGTCTTTGAAGCCAGTAGTGCGGCAAAAGCCTTTGAGCGATTGGCCGAGACAAAGATTGATCTCGTTATTTTGGAACTGGACCTCCCCGACGGCGATGGCCGGGACATTATCCACAAGTTAAGGCTGGGCTCGCGCGTGCCCATTATCGTCCTGTCTACGCGGAACGACGAGCTTGGCAAGGTTCAAGCACTCGATGCGGGCGCAAACGACTATGTTACCAAGCCGTTCGGCGTTGAAGAGTTGGCTGCCCGCATCCGCACCGCGTTTCGCCATTGCATACAGTCGCAAGGCGTCAATCCTATATTTGAGTACGGCGGCCTCTGCATCGACCTTGTTAGTCGCCGCATCACGCGCGATGGTATCGCGATCAAGCTTTCACCCAAGGAATACGACGTCCTGCAGCAACTGGTGATCCACGCCGGGAAAGTACTCACGCATCGCCATCTACTGCGCGAGGTTTGGGGCGCGGACAATGAGGACGACGTTGCCTACCTTCGCGTTTACATGCGCCAACTGCGTGGCAAACTGGAGAGCAATCCAGCTAACCCAGCCTTGATGCTCACCGAGCCAGGGGTGGGGTACAGACTCAGTGTCAGCTGAAAGATGTGGGTCCGTCCGCCACTTCACTGCCATGAGGACCAAAGGGCGTTGGCTCCGCCTCTTGGTACTATCACGAATCTAAGTGAGGCGCCCGTTACCGGACGTTCGCGGCAGGCGCCTGTGGGCTGTGCCCGACGGAGGTCGGTGGCAAATGACAGCTTTCCAACGTGCGAAATTAAGGTAACGACCGTCCGTTCCTGGCCCGCCAGAGATATGCCGGCGACTTCCTGAGCGCTGCCGTTGGCCGTCAATCTAACGGTGAAGGGGGCCACCCCGGGGCGGGTCGGTCAGGGCTGAAACCAAGCCGGTCAGCATGATCAGCGAGCTTGTCAGCGCCGGCAAGATCTGGTGGCAGGTCGATCCAGCGCCCGCATCCATCCGCATGGCCACCCTCTCCCGTCTGCGGGAGAGGGAAGCGCTATCGAAGCGCATAAAGGATTTGCGCGGATTCGCGCCGCCAGTCGTCGCGCAATAAAAAAGGCCCCGCATCGCGGGGCCTTTTCCTTGCAGCTTTGCTGAAGCTTATTCCACCACGAACGAACGCAGGTGGTTGGCCCGGCTCGGGTGGCGCAGCTTGCGCAGCGCCTTGGCTTCGATCTGGCGGATGCGCTCGCGGGTGACGTCGAACTGCTTGCCGACCTCTTCCAGCGTGTGGTCGGTATTCATGTCGATGCCGAAGCGCATGCGCAGCACCTTGGCCTCCCGCGGCGTCAGGCTGGCCAGGATCTGGTGGGTAGTCTCGGCCAGGGCCTGCGAGGTGGCGGACTCCAGCGGCGACACGGTGCCGTTGTCCGGGATGAAGTCGCCCAGGTGGGAATCGCCGTCGTCGCCGATCGGGGTTTCCATCGAGATCGGCTCGCGCGCGATGCTCAGCGCCTTGCGCACCTTGTCTTCCGGCATTTCCATCTTGATCGCCAGCTCTTCGGCGGTGGGCTCGCGGCCCATCTCCTGCAGCATCTGGCGGCTCATGCGGTTGACCTTGTTGCTGCTCTCGATCATGTGCACCGGGATGCGGATGGTGCGCGCCTGGTCGGCGATGGAGCGGGTGATGGCCTGGCGGATCCACCACGTGGCATAGGTCGAGAACTTGAAGCCGCGGCGGTATTCGAACTTGTCCACCGCCTTCATCAGGCCGATGTTGCCTTCCTGGATCAGGTCGAGGAACTGCAGGCCGCGGTTGGTGTACTTCTTGGCGATGGAGATGACCAGGCGCAGGTTGGCCTCGACCATTTCCTTCTTGGCGCGGCGGGCCTTGGCCTCGCCCACGGTCATGCGGCGGTAGATGTCCTTGATCTCGTCGATCGACAGCAGGTTCTCGACTTCGATGTGCTTGAGCTGTTCCACCAGCTGCTCGATGTCGCCCTTGCGCGAAGCCAGGGTCGCCGAATACTTGCGCTTGGCACGGATCGCCTTGTCCACCCAGGCCAGGCTGGTGGAGCCTTCCTCGCGGAACTTGGCGATGAACTCTTCGCGGCTCATGCCGGCGTCGCTCACCACCACGTTCATGATGGCGCGCTCCAGGCCGCGGATCGACTCGACCCTGTCGCGCAGGTTGAGGGTGATCTCCTCCGTCATCTTGCGCGACAGGCGGAAGCTCATGATGTGGTCGGCCACCGCGGCGCGCAGCTTGGCGGTCTTGTCGCTGGAAGCGCCCAGGCGCTTCAGCGAGGCCAGCGCGGTGTCGTGCAGCTTCTGCAGTTCGGCGAAGGCGGCGGCGGCCTGCTCCGGATCCGGCCCGGTGGCGGCGGCTTCCTCTTCGTCGCCGTCCTCGGATTCCTCGGCGTCCAGTTCCACTTCCTCGGCCTCGGCCAGCGCGGCCTCGGCGGCGGCGGCTTCGGCGTTCGGGTCGAAGAAGCCGACCACCACCTCGGCCAGGCGCTTGCGCCCGTCTTTCGCCGCGGCGTAGGCGTCGAGCAGGGTGCCGGCGGTCTGCGGGTAGATCGCCATGGCGTAGAGCGCCTCGTTGAGGCTCTCCTCGATGCACTTGGCAATGCGGATTTCGCCCTCGCGGTCGAGCAGCTCCACGCTGCCCATCTCGCGCATGTACATGCGCACCGGGTCGGTGGTGCGGCCGAATTCGGAGTTGGCGGAGGCCAGCGCGGCGGCGGCCTCTTCGGCGGCCTCCTCGTCGTCCTCGGCGGCGGCCACGGTGGGCTCGCTGAACAGGCGCGATTCCTCGTCCGGCGCTTCGTCATGGACCGGAATGCCCATGCCCTGGATCATCGTAATGACGTCTTCGACCTGGTCCGAATCGACGACTTCGGTCAGATGGTCGGAGACTTCGGCATGGGTCAGGAAACCCTTTTCCTTGCCGAGTGCAATCAGGATCTTGATCTGGGACTGCTGGTCAGAAGCGCTCATCAACTGGCTCTCGTACGTGGTGCCGACCACGGAAAATCGAAAATCGGCGAAGAACCGCATATTTTACCGGAAATTCCGGGGAATTTCAGCAAAGCAAGGTTGTGACCCCGTTTGCCGGCCGCCGTTCCGCCCGGTGGGCGCAAATCCTTGCCCATGGCCGGCGGCAGCGGTTTACAGGGCAAGTCTTCAACCAAGTCCTTACCATGACGCAAACAGTGGGGACGATTTTTCCATCCACAACGGGCCGGCTGCCGGCCTGCGGCAGTCCCCCGCCGGGGGCGGCCCCTACTTCCAATGACGCTCCAGTGACCCGACAGTGACCGATACCGAAACCAAGCGCCGCAGTTCCCCGCCGAAGCGGGCCGCCAGGGCCGCCGCCAAACCATTCAACGGCACCGGGTTCCTGCCGCCGCAGCGCATCCCGGACGAGAATATCCGCCGCCCGCCGCCGCGCCCGCGCGAGGAGGGCGATCCGGACCCCTTCGTGGTGGACGACGGCGTCATCCGCTCCCTGCATTTCAGCCCCTACTACGTGCAGAGCGAGATGAGCATCGACGAGCCCTACGCGCTCAAGCTCGCCTACACCCGGCAGATGATGGCCTTCATGCTGTTCCTGCCGCGGCCGAAGCAGGTCACCATCGTCGGACTGGGCGGCGGCTCGCTGACCAAGTTCTGCTACCGCGAGCTGCCGCGCGCCAGCATCACCACGGTGGAGATCGACCGCGGCGTCATCAACTGCGCCCACTACTTCCAGATCCCCGCCGAAAACCAGCGCATGCGCATCGTCCACGCCGATGCCGTCGACTACTTCGCCGCGCCCGACGAGCGCGCCGACGTCATCCTCATCGACGGCTGCGACGAGCTGGGCATCGTGCCCTCCTTCGGCAACGCCGGCTTCTACCAGAAGCTGCGCGCCGGCCTGCGCCCCGGCGGCGTACTGGTGGTCAACCTGATCGGGCCGGATGAAGTGGTCGACTTCCACCGCGGCCTCATCGCCGACACCTTCGACGACCGCTTGATCGTCCAGGACGTGGTGGGCGAGGGCAACCGTGTCGCCTTCGCCTTCAACGAACCCTGGCGCGAGCCGGACTGGCCCGCCATCGAGCGCGAGGCGCGCAAGCTGGCCCGCCGCCACGGCCTCGACTTCTCCGCCTTCGCCCGCAAGCTGCAACGTACCTACGAACAGCAGCCGCGCCGGCGTGGCCGATAAACTACACGCAACACCTTCCCTCCTCAGCAGACTCCCATGACCGAGCCTCCCGCAGAACAACCCGGCAAAGACGAGCGGGCGCCCACCCTGCTGCAGACCGCCGCCAGCGTGGTCTCCGCCGCCTTCGGCGTGCAGAGCGAGAAGAACCGCGAACGCGACTTCAAGCACGGCAAGGCCTCCACCTTCATCATCGGCGGCATCGTCTTCACCCTGCTGCTGATCGCGGTGCTTTACTTCGCGGTGCGCCTGAGCCTGAAAGCCGCCGGAGTCTGACAGGCGACGCTGCGCGGCGCATAAATGACCGCCGTCGCAGGCGCGATGCATTCTGTTACAGGCTCTAAGTGCCGCAGCGAACAGACGCTGTGTACGCCTCCGGCCAGAGTGGCCCATGCGGTCTCCCGGCCGCGTACCACTTGAGAGGCCGTCATGAAATATTCGATCCCGTCACTTCTGCTGCTCGCCGCACTTGGACTCGGCGCCTGTACCGGCCCCATGGGTCCGCAGGGCGAACAGGGCAACACCGGCAATACCGGCTATACCGGCGCCAAGGGCTCCACCGGCAACCAGGGCAATACCGGCAACACGGGCAACACCGGTGCCGTCGGCGACACGGGCGCCACGGGCAATACCGGTAACACCGGCAACACCGGCGCTGTCGGCGACACCGGTGCCACCGGCAGCCAGGGCAACCAGGGCAATACCGGCGCCAAGGGCGCCAAAGGCCAGAACGGCGCGGGTGGCAGCACCGTCGTCGTGGTGCCGCCGCCGCGTTGATCCGCGGCATCGCCGAAGCGGAGGCCGGGCAAAAGGCCCCGCCGCCGCTTTCGGGCGCAGACCGGTGATGCAGCCGCAATACGGTCCAGCCATGACCGCATTGCGATTGCAGTCACTCGTCCAGCGCCGATCACAGCCGGCGCGGTCGTTCGCGTGAACGGCGCTTGTGCGATGAACTGACGCGGGCGTGATGTGTATTTTCAGTCGGGGATGTACTTCTTCGTGCGCTTCGGCCGGACGCGTCGTCCGCTTGCAGGACGTGCGTGGGCCCGCGTCCCGCGGCATGCATCTTGCCTTCGCGTCCCGCCCCGGAAATGTCCGGAACGCTCGATGACTGCGAAGGAAGGAACGAAGATGCGGATGATACTGTTGGGTGCACCCGGTTCCGGCAAGGGAACACAGGGCGAAAAACTGGCGCACGAGTTCGGTGTGCCGCGCCTGTCCACCGGCGACGCCCTGCGCGCCGCGGTCAGCGATGGCACGGAACTGGGCCGCAAGGCCAAGTCCGTCATGGATGCCGGCGGCCTCGTCGCCGACGACATCGTCGTGCAGATCGTCGAAAGCCGGCTGGCCCAGCCGGATACCGCCGGCGGCTTCATTCTCGACGGCTTCCCGCGCAATACCGCGCAGGCGCGAACGCTGGATGCGCTGCTGCGCGGCCACGGCACGCCCCTGGACCTGGCCCTGCACCTGGAAGTGGATGACGAAGAGCTGGTGCAGCGGTTGCTCCTGCGCGCACAGCAGCAGGACCGCGCCGACGACCGCGAAGAGGTAATCCGCTGCCGCATCCGCGTGTACGGCGAGGAGACGCGCCCGCTGCTCGACTACTACGGCGCGCAGGGCAAGCTGGTTGTGGTGCCCGGCACCGGTGCGGTCGAGGACATCTTCCAGCGTATCGTCGTCCGCCTGGCCGAAGCGGCCGGCAAGTCGGCGTTCGGCGGGCGGCGGGTGGCGCACGCCTAGCGCGCGGGCCGATCGCCCGGAGGAAAAAAGAAGGGCCGGGAAGTCCCGGCCCAATATCACCTCTGGGGGAGTCGTTCAGAACGACAGGAAGGCGCCGACATTGCCGCTGATGCTGCGGTTGCTGTCCCCGTTGTGAGCTTTGGTGTCGACATCGCTGATTTCGCTCAGCAGGGTCAGGTTCTTGGTCAGCGAGTAATAGACGCCGGCCGTGACCTTGCTGTTGGACTTGAGCAGGTTGGGCACATTCGCTTGATCGGCGTTGTTGGCATAGCCGAGCCGGCTTACGCCGTAGTTCACGCCGAGCTTGACCTTGTTGATGGTGTAGCTGCCCTGCAACAGGTAGCCGCTGGAATTGCGCTTGTTGCCCAGCCCGTCATCCGAGAGGAAGAACAGCCCGGTCGTGCCCAGGCCGCTGCCGCGGTAGTAGTAGGCCACCGCCTCGAACGCATCGATATCCAGCTTCGCCAGGGCATCGATACCGAAGCCGTTGTAGCTGTACGGCGTGGCGCCGATCAGGTACTTCTGTTTCTGATCCAGAAACGCGCTCGACAGGTACAGCTTGGTGCCCTTGTCGAAAGCATAGGTGTAGGTCAGTTTGCCGTGGACACCCGGCGCGCTTTTCGGCGCCGCGGGTCCAGGCGCGGTGAGCGAGTTGATCGGGTCGAAGATGCCCAGCGTGGCATTGAAGCCGGCGTAGTCCGGCGTGGTGTAATTCATCTGCGCCAGCGTATCGGTATAGATGTAGCCGAAGCCGATCGAGCCGAGCGAGGTGTTGGACGGCGTTGCGGTGGAGAAACTGCCGGCGACACCCACACCGGGGAGGGTCATGTCGTTGATGATGGCGTCGAAGCCGAACAAACCGAAGTTGCGGCCCAGGGTGAAGGTCCCCATGTCCTTGTTGCCGAAGGTCATGTAGACCTGGCGCACGTCCAGTCCGGTGGTGCCCAATGCCACGTTGGTTCCGGCCGGTGAACCCTGCTGCACGTTGGGCGAGCCGCCGTCGTTGGTGCTGATGCCCGGATACAGGCCGAAGTGCGCCGTGATGTCGTAGCCGCCCTGCGTGGTGGCGACGCCGAAGGACATCGCCGCCGGCAGCAGACCGTTGCCCACGTTGGAGACGCTGCTGCCGCTGGCGCTGCCGGTACAGGCGCCGCCCACGGTGGTGATGGCCTTCGCCGACGAGGCGCTCTCGCAGTCCGAGTAGATGTAGTGGACGTTGATGTTGCCGTTGAACGAAAACTTCCAGTCGCCATTGACCATGTCGAAGGCATGAGCGGCGCCGGACGCGCAAAGCAGAGACATGACGCCGGCAACCGGAATGATCCTGCTGAACCTGTTCATCGTTTTAGCTCCCGTATAAGAAAAAAAGTGGTTCGCAAAGCAGCGAGCCGTTTTTCTCCTCCATCCCGGCCCGTGCGAGCGGCGCGGGAGCAAGTGCCATGCCATTCCGTCCGGATGCGGAAATGCCCAGTATCTACAAGGCTTTTCTCAAGATATCGGAGTTGTATCGAGGCGGCCGGACGTGGAGAAGTCCCGGCGATGGGTGACAGGTCATGGCAAGCGCGGTACAGCCTGCGCCTTCACATCGCCACGGCTGGAGCACCAGTCATGGCGCCGGATTCGGCGCGCGTTCCCTTTTCCATCACCCTGGGTGCGGCGAAGGATCCGGCCGTGCACGTGGCGTGTGGATCACACATGAAAAAGCCGCACGGTGCGGTACCGGTATACCGGCCCGCCCCGTGCGGCTCTCACCGCGCGTGACTTACAGGCTGATGCAGACCGACTTCGTCTCCAGGTAATTCTTCAGCACCTCCTGGCCCATCTCGCGTCCCCAGCCGGACTGCTTGTAGCCGCCGAAGGGCAGGGCTGCGTCGAAGATGTTGTAGCAGTTGACCCACACCGTGCCGGCGCGCAGCCGCGAGGCCAGGCGGTGGATCTTGCTGGCGTTGGTGCTGTAGATGCCCGAAGCCAGGCCGAACACCGTGTCATTGGCGCGGCGGATCAGGTCGTCGTCGAGTTCCTTGAACGGCGTGGCGGTGACCACCGGTCCGAAAATCTCGTCCTGGTAGACGCTCATCTTCTCGGTGGTATCGACCAGCACCGTCGGCTCCAGGAAGTAGCCCCGGTCGCCGATGCGCTTGCCGCCGGTCAGCGCCTTGGCGCCGTCGTCCGCGCCGGACTTGAGGAAGCCGGAGACGCGGTCGAACTGGATCTGCGACACCAGCGGTCCCATCTGCGTGCTGGGGTCGAGGCCGGGGCCGACCTTGATGCCCCGCGCCGCCTTGGCGATGCCGTCCATCACCTTGTCGTAGATCTTCTCCTGCACGAACAGGCGCGAGCCGGCGGCGCAGCACTGGCCCTGGTTGAAGAAGATGGCGCTGGCAGCGCCGGGAATGGCGATATCCAGGTCGGCGTCGTCGAGGATGATGTTGGGCGACTTGCCGCCAAGTTCCAGCGACAGCTTCTTCAGATCGTGGGAGGCGGCCTTGACGATCAGCTTGCCCACCTCGGTCGAGCCGGTGAAGGCGATCTTGTCGACCAGCGGATGTGCCGCCAGCGGCGCGCCGCAGGGCTCGCCGAAGCCGGTGAGCACGTTGAGCACGCCGTCCGGCACGCCGGCTTCCTGGCAGATCTCGGCCAGGCGCAGGCCCGACATCGGTGTTTCTTCCGCCAGTTTCAGCACCACCGTGCAGCCGGTGGTCAGCACCGGGCCCAGTTTCCACGCCGCCATCAACAACGGGAAGTTCCAGGGAATGATCTGGCCGACCACGCCGATCGGTTCCTTGCGGGTATAGGCGTGGTACTCGGCGCCCGGCGTATAGGGCACCGACAGGGGGATGGTGCTGCCTTCGATCTTGGTGGCCCAGCCCGCCATGTAATGGAACAGGTCTGCAGCCAGCAGCACGTCGGCGGCGCGCGCCACGGCGATGGGCTTGCCGTTGTCCAGCGATTCAAGCTGCGCCAGGTCCTCGGCGTACTTGAGGATCAGGTCGCCGATCTTCCACACGATGCGGCCGCGCTCGGACGCTGTCATGCGCCGCCAGGGGCCTTCGTCGAAGGCCTTGCGCGCCGCCCTTACCGCCAGATCGACGTCGTCTTTTTCGCACGCCGCCGCATGGCCGATGATTTCGCCATTGGCGGGATTGAAGACTTCGAAGGTCTTGCCGGACTGCGCGGATTGCCACTTGCCGTTGATCAGCACCTGCTTGGGCTGACTGAGGAATTTCCTGACCGCCGGGCTCAGTGCGGTCAGACCACCGTCATTTCCATCCATTTTTCGCTCCTCCAATTGACCATCGCGATGGTCGCTAACTGATTGATCGCCGTGGTGCGACCGGGTCTACGACCAAGGTCTAATACGGCGCCTGACGATCCACTGCATCGTCGCGGGCGCCTCAAGAGCAAGGAGCGCGCCAAACACGGATAACGGCGTCCCAGGCCGTTTACGGCCGGGTTGTCCGCCGCGCAACGGCTTGCAGGGCGGCTTTGAAGCGAGGGGCGGATTCAGTGCGGATGCTGTTTCGCGCCCGATGCGGTGTGTCTTGTCTACAGCGCATCCATTGACCGACACGAGATGCTCCAATACGGTGACACTCTGTATCCCCGGCCCTGGCACACTTGCTGCTAACAGGGCGCGCGCCCAGAAGCCGGATGACCGGTTCACCCGAAGCAAGGGACGGGACGCGACACTGGAGGAGTTGAAGATGGCGAATGCAATGGTGGTCAAGCACGCGGAAGATGTACTCCGCACGGTTCACGATTCCCCGGCGGGCGCGGGCGCGCCGCGGTCGACGATCGACATGTCCTGGGGCCGCTGCGTCAATCAGTTCAAGCTCGATCCTTCCCGTCTCTACACACCGATGGTGGTGGATCGCGACCGCCTGAAGGAGCGCCAGGCGCAGCACGAGGAACTGGTCGAGATCGCACGCGCCGAGATGGACTCGCTGTATGAGCAGATTTCCGGCTCCGGTTACGCGCTGCTGCTGACCGATGCCAGCGGCGTCATCCTGTGCGAGAAGATCGATCCCACCCTGAAGCAGATGTTCCGCAGCGCCGGCCTTACCGTCGGCGCGGACTGGAGCGAGCAGCACGAAGGCACCAACGGCATCGGCACCTGCATCGCCGAAGCGCGGCCGGTGACGGTTTACCGGGACGATCACTTCCGCGTGCGCCACATCGGCCTGTCCTGCTCCGGCGCGCCGATCCGCGATTCCAGCGGCCAGGTGGTGGCCGTGCTGGACGCCTCCAGCGCCGATGCGCGCGCGCCCAGGGTGAGCCAGATGCACACCATGGCGCTGGTCAACATCTCGGCCCATCTGATCGAGAAATGCCTGTTCCTGCGTCGTCACCGCCACCAGTCGATCCTGCGTTTCCACCACCGCCCCGAACTGGTCAACCTGCTGCACGACGGCGCGCTGGCGCTGGCCGAGGATGGCACCGTGATCGCCGCCGACATCACCGCCGCCAAGCTGCTCGGCGTCGAGGACCGGCGCGAACTGATCGGCCGCCCGCTGCGCGAAATCCTCGATACCGGGATGCGCGAGCTGGGTGCGATGGAGCATGCGCTGCGCAACGCCATCTGGCAGGTCCGCGACGTGCGGCACGGGCGCCGCTACTTCGCCAGCCTGGTGCGCGGCGGTCGCCACGACGACGGGCCCGCGCCCTCGCCGATGCCCGCGCGGGAAACCCGTACCGTGGTGGAAGTGGCCGCCGCGCCGGCCGCCGCCGGGCCGATGACCCTGGAAGATGTCGCCGGCGAAGATCCGCAGATGCTGCGCAACATCCGCAGCGCGCACCGCATCGCCAGGAGCCAGGTTTCCATCCTGATCCGCGGCCCCACCGGCTCGGGCAAGGAGGCTTTCGCCAAGGCCCTGCATCTGGCCAGCGACCGTGCCGGCAAGGCCTTCGTCGCCGTCAACTGCGCGGCGATTCCGGAGTCGCTGATCGAGAGCGAGCTGTTCGGCTACAAGTCCGGCGCCTTCACCGGCGCGCGCAAGGAAGGCATGCGCGGCAAGATCCTGCAGGCCGACGGCGGCACCCTGTTCCTCGACGAGATCGGCGACATGCCGCTGCTGTTGCAGACCCGGCTGCTGCGGGTGCTGGAGGAGCGCGAAGTGGTTCCGCTCGGCAGCGAAACGCCGATCACCGCCGACCTGCGCGTCATCTCCGCCTCGCATCGCAACCTGCTCGACATGATCCAGCGCGGTACCTTCCGCGAGGATCTGTACTACCGGCTCAACGGCATCACCCTGGAGTTGCCCTCGCTGGCGCAGCGTTGCGACAAGGACCGCCTGATCCGCCAGATCATCGCCAGCGAAACCAGCGACGGGCGCCCGGTGGCGGTGGAGATCGATGCGTTCGAGCAACTGCTGCGTTACCAGTGGCCGGGCAACATCCGCGAGCTGCGCAATGTCATCCGCACCGCCCTGGCCATCTGCGAGGGCGGCCTGGTGTGCCTGGCGGACCTGCCGCGCGAGATCCGCGACTGGACGCCGCCCGCCGCCGCTGCGCCGCCCGCACTGCCCGCACTGCCCGCAACGGTGGTGGATGCGTCCGCGCCGGATGCGGCGACCTCCAACGACGGCACGCCGCTGGAAGTCGCCGAGCGGGCGGCGCTGCTCTCGACCATCGAGAAGCATCGCTGGAACATGAGCAGCGCGGCGCAGCAGCTCGGCATCAGCCGCAATACCCTGTACCGCAAGATCAAGCGGCATGGCATCCCGCTGGCCGACTTCCGCTGCAACAACCTGTAATGCCCGTGTGACACTGTGTACCACCGGAGACGTCGCCACTGACACAGGCGGCGTCCCCGGGGCTTGAATCCGCCGCGCCGGCCGATGCGCGGACGCAGCGAACCGGCTTTTTCCATTGCGGCCCAAGTGGCACAGCCCCTGCTAGTGACGCGGCATCGGGCGGACGCGCTGCGTCCACCTCACCAAACCGCAGTTCCACGCCGGGATACGCTTTCATGGCCGAAGCCAAAGGCGGCACACACATGCGCCTCTCCCCTGCCATCCGCCTGCAGCGGGAGCGGGCAAGCGGTGCCCATGTCCTGCTCGCGCCGGAAGGTGCCGTGCAACTCAACCAGAACGCCGCGGACATCCTCGGCTTGTGCGATGGCCGCCACAGCGCCGACGACATCGCGCGCGAACTGACCCGCCGCTTCGACAGCGCCACCCTGGGCGAGGATGTGCACCAGTTCCTCGACGCGGCGCGCGACCACGGCTGGATCGTGGACGCCTGACGGCGACTGGCTGCGCGCGCCGGAAAACGCCGAGCCGGCCGTTTCCCGGCCGGCTCGTGTGTGCTCAGGCCGCGGCGCTGGCCCGCGCCTCGGCGGCGCACAGCTGCCCGAGAATGGCTTCGTTCTCCAGCGTCGAAGTGTCCTGGGTGATGGTTTCGCCGCGGCCGACGGTGCGCAGCAGGCGGCGCATGATCTTGCCGGAGCGGGTCTTCGGCAGTCCGTCGACGAATCGGATTTCGTCCGGCTTGGCGATGGCGCCGATGCGCGTGCCGACCCACTCGCGCAGCTCCGCAGCCAGGCCGTCGGCGACCGCCGCATGGCGTTCGCCCCTGGCCACCACGAAAGCCAGCACCGCCTCGCCCTTGATCTCGTGCGGGCGCCCGACCACGGCCGCCTCGGCCACGCGCGGATGCGACGCCAATGCGCTTTCGATTTCCGCGGTGCCGAGGCGATGCCCGGACACGTTGAGCACATCGTCGATGCGGCCGAGGATCCAGATATAGCCGTCCTCGTCGCGGTGCGCGCCGTCCCCGGCGACGTAGACCTGCTTGCCGAACTGGCCGAAGTAGGTTTTCTCGTACCGCGCATCGTCGCCCCAGATGGTGCGCAGCATCGACGGCCAGGGCTTGTTCACCACCAGGTAGCCGCCTTCGTACGGCGCGGTGACCGGCGCACCTTGTTCGTCGACGATGTCGACGGCGATCCCCGGCAATGGCCGCGTGCAGGAGCCGGGCTTGGCCGCCACCACGCCGGGCACCGGCGCAATCATGGCGGCGCCGGTCTCGGTCTGCCACCAGGTGTCGACGATCGGGCAGCGTTCGTTGCCGATGACGCGGTGGTACCACATCCAGGCCTCCGGGTTGATCGGCTCGCCCACCGTGCCGAGCAGCCGCAGGCTGCCGAGGTCGTGCCGTCGCGGCAGCTCGTCGCCGTTGCGCATCAGCGCGCGGATGGCGGTGGGCGCGGTGTAGAAAATGCTGACCTGGTGCGCGGCGATCATGCGCCAGAAGCGCTCCGGGTCCGGGTGCGTCGGCACGCCCTCGAACACCACCTGGGTCATGCCGTTGAGCAGCGGCCCGTAACAGACGTAGCTGTGCCCGGTGATCCAGCCGACGTCGGCGGTGCACCAGAACACATCGTCCGGCCGCGGATCGAACACCCACTGCATGCTGGTCATGGCGCCGAGCAGGTAGCCGGCGGTCGAATGCTGCACGCCCTTGGGCTTGCCGGTTGAACCTGAGGTGTAGAGCAGGAACAGCGGAAACTCCGCTTCCACCCATTCCGGTTCGCATACCGCCAGCTGTCCGGCGACCACGTCGTCCCACCAGATATCGTGTTCGCGGTTCCAGGCGATCGCTGCGCCGTTGCGCCGATATACCACCACCTGCCGGACCGTATCGTAGCCGGCGGCCAGCGCGGCATCGACGGTATCCTTCAGCGGCACCAGGCGTCCGCCGCGCGGCGCCGCATCCGCGGTGATCACCAGCCGGGCGCCGGCATCGCGGATGCGGTCGCGCAGCGAGTCGGCGGAGAAGCCGCCGAACACCACCGAGTGGATCGCGCCGATACGCGCGCAGGCCAGCATGGCGATGATCGCCTGCGGTCCCATCGGCAGGTAGATCACCACGCGGTCGCCCTTGTGCAGGCCCAGCGTGCGCAGGCCGTTGGCGAAGCGGCATACCTCGGCATGCAGCGCGCGATAACTGTAGCGCTGCACCGTGCCCTCGTCGGACTCGAAGATCAGCGCGGTCTTGTCGCCGCGGCTGTCGAGGTGGCGATCCAGCGCGTTATAGGAGGCATTGAGCCAGCCGTCGGCGAACCACTTGAAGAACGGCGGATGCGAGTCGTCCAGTCCCTGCGTGAACGGCAGCTTCCAGCTCAGGTTGCGCCGCGCCTGGCGCGCCCAGAATCCGGAGTGGTCTTCCGCCGCCTCGCGGTACAGCGCCGCCAGTGCCGCCGCCGATGGCTGTGCCGTTTCGCTGAAAGTTGCGGGCGGTGCGAAGCTGCGGCCCTCGTGCGGGGCCGATTCAATCTTGTCGTTCATGGTCTCCTCGATGCGGCGGTCTGATGCCCGAAAGGGCTTGCCCCCTTAGCAAGCAAGGTGCCACGCAAGGTCGTTTGCGCGCATCCCCTGCAAGCCACGGCTCCACATCGTGGCCGGCACTGCGTGTGCCGTTACACACTGTCCCATGGCGATGACACGCTGCCCTGTCGATGTACCGCCGCCATCGGAAAGAAGGCCGGATCGAAGTCCGTTCCCGGGAAAAATCCGGTCATCACGCCGTTCTCGCCGATGGCATCGAAGTTGCTTTTAAGCGCGCCCGTGAGCCGTGGCCCTGGGTGGCGCGGCCGACACGACCAGCTTCGATATTGCCCGACCGGGTGCGCGACAAGTGGAGGAGAATAAGATGAGCGTGACCATATCTGGTTCGATGCACAGCCGATTGAAGGGGCGGCTGCTGCTCTGTACAACGATGCTTGCAACCCTGCTGGTGCCGGCATTCGGCGCGACAGCGCAGGCGGCCGACTACCCATCCGTTACCGATGCCAGGCTCGGCGCCGCCGCAAGCGACGAAGGCTGGCTGATGTATCGCCGCGACTACTCCAGCGATGGCTATGCGCCGTTCAGCGACGTCAACGCCGGCAACGTCAACGGCCTCAAGGTGGCGTTCGATTACAAGACCGGGCTCGACCAGGGCCACGAGTCGCCCCCCATCGTCAACGGCAACATGATGTTCATCACCACGCCGAAGAACCACCTGATCGCGCTCGACGCGACCACCGGCAAGGAAATCTGGAAGTACGAGCATGACCTGTCCAAGGTCGGCCTCAAGACCGTCTGCTGCGATGTCGTCAACCGCGGCGTGGCCCTTTACGACAACAATGTCTACATGGCCACGCTGGACAACTACGTCATCGCCTTCGATGCGCCCACCGGCAAGATCAAGTGGAAGCAGAAGCTGCAGGCGGCGGACGTGGGTTATGCCCTGACGCTGGCACCGCTGGTGGTCAAGGGCAAGATCGTCGTCGGCGTTTCCGGCGGCGAATACGGCGCGCGCGGCTTCATCGAGGCGATGGACGCCAAGACCGGCAAGATGGCCTGGAAGACCTACACCATTCCCGCGCCGACCGAGCCGGGCGGCGACACCTGGCCCAAGGGTGCCTACAAGACCGGCGGCGGCGCCGCCTGGCTGACCGGCACCTACGATCCGGAAACCGACACCCTGCTGTGGGGCGTCGGCAATCCCGGTCCCTGGCTGGCCACGCTGCGTCCGGGCGAGAACCTCTACACCGACTCCGTCATCGCCATGAACCCGGCCACCGGCAAGATCAAGTGGCACTTCCAGTACACGCCGCACGACACCTGGGACTACGACGGCACCAACGAAACCGTCGCCACCAACCTCACCTATGAAGGCAAGCCCTACAAGGCCGTGGTCTCGGCCAGCCGCAACGGCTGGTTCTACGCCATCGACCGCACCAACGGCAAGCTGATCTACGCCGAGAAGTTCGCCCACGCCACCTCCGTCGCCGGCATGAAGGACGGCAAGCCCTACACCGACGAGGCGATGCGCCCGACGGTGGACAAGGAAGTCTTCACCTGCCCCAGTTTCCTGGGTGGCAAGAACTGGTGGCCCATCGCCATCAACCCGCAGACCCAGATGGCCTATGTGCCGACCATCCACACCTGCATGACCATGAAGGGCGGCGCCGTCAGCTACAAGGCCGGCCTGCCGTTCCTCGGCGAGTCCTTCAAGGTGGTGCACGACCCGGATGACAAGAACTGGGGCGCGGTGCAGGCCATCGACCTCAATACCGGCAAGCAGGTATGGAACTACGAGAGCGCCCTGCCGTGGAGCGCCGGCATGCTCTCCACTGCCGGCGGCCTGGTCTTCACTGGCTCGGCCGACGGCCACTTCATGGCCTTCGACGCCAAGACCGGCAAGGTGCTGTGGCAGAGCGAGCAGCTCAGCTCCGGCGTCATCGGCGTGCCCACCACCTACCGTGTCGGCGGCAAGCAGTTCGTCGCCGTCTATGCCGGCTGGGGCGGCGCCATCCCGATCTGGGGCGGCGAGATGGTCGATGACGTGAAGAACATCCCGCTCGGCGGCCACCTCTACGTCTTTGCCCTGCAATAAGCAGCCATGGCCAACCGAATCCAAGTCAATTCACTGCGACTGGTTTCGATGGTCCTCTTCGCCGCGGTGCTCATGCACCGCGGCGCGGAGGCCGCCGAACTCAAGGTCTGTGTCGACAAAAGCAACCCCGCTTCGCGCATGGACGTCAGCGTCGCCACGGCTGTCGGCCGGCTGCAGGGCGATACCACGCGCATCGTCTGGTTCGACGGCCAGGGCGACGGCGACGATGGCATCTCGCCGCGCAGATTCCACAAGCTGACCGGCAGCGAGTGCCAACTGGTGCTGGGCTTCCCGGTGGACGTGCAGGACGCCGTGCTGCCCGAGGGCGTGCATGCCACATCCCCCTATGCCCGCACCGGCTTCGTGCTGGTGACGCGCAAACACGCCGTCGACTCGCTGGACCGTCTGCCGAAGGACAGCGTGGTCGCCGTCACCTACATGACCGCGCCCAACCTCTACTTCGCCGATCATCCGGGCCTTTCACCGCTGGTATTCGCCAACAACGCCGGAGCGCTGCACGCGCTCGACCATGGCGACGTCGCGGCGGCGATGCTGTGGCGTCCCTACATTGCGCAGCGTCTGCACGGCAAGGCCAGCACGGCAACCATGAGCGCCCTCGACGAGCCGCACGCGAAGTGGAACCTGGTCGCGCTCTACGGCGATGCCTCTGAGGCCGAAGCCCGGCGCTTCGAGCAGGGCATCGAGCAGTTGCGCCAGTCGGGCGCACTGAAAAAGCTGCTGCAACCCTACGCCGACGTCATGGAGCCCGCGCCGGCTCCGGCCGTTGCCGCCAGCCATCCCGGGCGGTTCGCCATGACCCGGTGGCCATCGGCGCAACTTCTTGCAGTTGCCGGGAAGAAGCAGGCCGCGAACGCCAAGGTTCCGCCCGCTCTCTACACGCCGGACCAGGCCGAGGCCGGCAAGCAGTCCTTCCAGAGCAATTGCGCCGTCTGCCACGGTCCCACCCTCGAAGGCCGTGCCGGACCCGCGCTGAAAGGGCCGGGCTTTGCCAACCCGCAAGCCAAGTTCAGCGTCGGCGACGTGTTCCAGATCCTGTCCCTGAACATGCCCGCGCCCGCGCCGGGCACCTTGCCGCACGAAGACTACGTCAACATCATGGCCTTCATCCTGCAACAGAACGGCTATCCCGCCGGCGCCAGCCCCTTGACCTTCGAGGCCGCCGGCAAATCCAAGGTCAAGCTGCTCTACCGGGACGAGCCTGCCAGCTAGCCTTCCAGCTGGCCTAGCTTTCCAGCTGGTGGATGCGCTTGTCGCGTAGCGTCTGCTTGGCCCGCTCCAGCCGCTTCACCAGCGCCGGCCCCATGGTCAGCGCCACGCCGACGCAGAGCACGTCGATGATCGCCAGGTGCGCCAGGCGCGAGATCATCGGCGCGTAGATTTCCGGATCCTCCGGCACATCCGCATACAGCGGAACGCTCGCCAGCTTCGCCAGCGGCGAGCCGCCGGCGGTGATGGCGATCACCTCGGCACCGGACTCCAGCGCGATCTCCACGCTGCCCAGCATGTCCGTGGTGCGGCCGCTGGCCGAGATCGCCACCACCGCGTCGCCGCGCTTGAGCACCGTCGCCGCCATCGCCATCGTATGCGTATCGGTGTAGGACACCGCCGGCACGCCGAAGCGGAACAGCTTGTGCTGCGCATCCAGCGCCACGATGCCCGAGTTGCCCACGCCGTAGCACTCGATGCGCCGCGCCTTGGCCAGAATCTTCACCGCGCGGCTCAGCTGCGCCGGGTCGAGATGGTTGCGCACATTGATCAGCGCGCCGATGGTGCGGTCGAACACCTTCGGCGCCACCAGCTCCAGCGCATCGTCCGGCCCCACGTCCTGATGCACGAAGGGCACACCGGAAGCCAGGCTCTGGGCCAGCCGCAGCTTGAATTCCTTGTAGCCGGAAAAGCCCAGCGCCGCGGCGAAGCGCGCCACCGTCGGCTGGCTCACGCCCACGCGCTGCGCCAGCTCGGCGATGGACAGATGCAGCACCTCGCTCGGCCGCGCCAGCACCAGCTCCGCCACCGCGCGCTCCGATTTGCGCAGCTCCGCCACCGTCGCCGCGATGCGCGCCAGCAGCGAACTCTGCTGCACCAGCGCCGCGCTCTCGACGCGCACTTCCTCGGCGGCGGCTGTAGCGCTGTCTACCTTCATGGGCTGAAGAACACGTGCACCGGCACCGCATCCTGCTGCAAAAATGCGGCGATGGGATGCTGCTCCGGCATGCTGCGCGCCGCCAGCTCGATCGCCGCGCGCTTGCCCTCGCCGGCAATGAGAATCGCCACCAGCCGCGCATCCAGTAGCGCGCGCAAGGTCAGGCTGATGCGCCGGTGCGGCGCATCCTTCGGTGTCACCGCCGCCAGCCGCTGCGGCCGGCGCACATCCAGCGCCGCCGGCGTGGCATCCGCGCCCGGGAACATCGAAGCCGTGTGGCCGTCATCGCCCACGCCCAGCAGCACCGCGTCATAAGGATGCGGCACCGTGGCCAGCGCCTGCTCGGCCGCCGCCAGATGCTGTTCCGGCGTCACGCCCACATCCACCAGCGGCACGAAGCGCGCCGCCGCGGCAGCGCCGCGCAGCAGATGCCGCCGCACCAGGTTCTCGTTGCTGTCCGCATCGTCCGCCGCCACCCAGCGATCGTCCGCCAGGCTCACCACGATCTTGTCCCAGGCCAGCGCCTGCACCGACAGTGCCTCGAAAAACGCCGTCGGCGAGCGCCCGCCGGAAACGATCAGCGAGCCCGCGCCGCGCTCGCTCACGCCGCGCCGCAACGAGCCCGCCACCAGCGCCGTCAACGCCTGCGCCGTCTCCGCGCCGCTCGCAAACAGATGCTGTCGTACCGAGGCCGGGAGTTGCAGCGGGGCAGGGACCGTCATCTCAACTCTCCTCGCGCCAGGCGTGCCCGTCGCGCGCGATCAGCGCACTCGAAGCGGTGGGCCCCCAGGTGCCGGCGGGGTAGGACTTCAGCGGCTGTCCGCCGCGCTCCCAGGCATTGAGGATCGGCTCCAGCCACAGCCAGGCCGCGTCCAGCTCGTCGCGCCGCATGAACAGCGTCAGCTTGCCGTGAATCACATCCATGATCAGCCGCTCGTACGCATCCCACTGCCGCGTGCGATACGTCTCGGACAACGCCACGTCGAGCTGGATCGGCTGCAGGTGCATGCCTTCGCCCGGCACCTTCGCCATCAGGTCCAGGCGCAGGCCCTCGTCCGGTTGCAGGCTGATCACCAGCCGGTTGGACGCGGATTCGCCGCTGCTCGCGCGCAGCATCGGATGCGGCACGCCGCGGAAATTGATCACGATCTCCGCCAGCCGGTCCTGCATGCGCTTGCCCGTGCGCAGATAGAACGGCACGCCCGCCCAGCGCCAGTTGCCCAGCTCCGCCTTGATCGCCACGAAAGTCTCGGTGCGGCTGCCCGCCGGAATGCCTTCTTCCTCCAGGTAACCCGGCACCGGTTTGTGCCCGATGGCGCCGGCGCGGTACTGCCCGCGCACCGTGCGCGCCGCCACATCCTCGCCGGTGATCGGCTTCAGCGCGCGCAGCACCTTAAGCTTCTCGTCGCGCATCGTATCGGCGTCGATGCTAGCCGGCGGCTCCATCGCCACGATGCACAGCAGCTGCAGCAAATGGTTCTGCACCATGTCGCGCAGCGCGCCGGTGCTGTCGTAGAACTCGCCGCGCCCTTCCACCCCCACCGTCTCGGCGATGGTGATCTGCACATCGTGCACCCAGGAGCGGTTCCACAGCGGCTCGAACAGCACATTGCCGAAGCGCAGCGCAATCAGGTTCTGCACCGTCTCCTTGCCCAGGTAATGATCGATGCGGAAGATCTGGTGCTCGGCGAACACCGCGCCCACATCCTCGTTGATGCGGCGGGCGGAAGCCAGATCGCGCCCCAGCGGCTTCTCCAGCACCACGCGGCTGTCCGGCGTCACCAGACCGGCGCGGCCCAGGCTGGCGCAGATGCCCGCGAACAGGCTCGGCGCGGTGGCGAGGTAAAACACCCGCACCCGCGAGCCCGCATCCTTCAGCTTCTCCACCAGCCCCTGGTAATCCTGCTCCTGGTTCGCATCCAGCCGCAGATAATCCAGCCGCTGCGCGAACGCCGCCCAGGCGCTGTCGCTGAAATCCTTCACCGGCACGTAAAGGCGGCAATTCTCCAGCGCCAGCGCCAGGTATTCCTCGCGCGAGAGCGGCTGTCGCCCGGTGCCGACGATGCGCCAGGCCGCATGGGCGCTGCTGTCGCGGTGGCGGTAATACAGCGCCGGCAACAGCTTGCGCATCGCCAGGTCGCCGCTGCCGCCGAACAGGATGAAATCGAATGCCTCGAGCGCCGCCATTTCGCTACGTCTCCTTGCGATGGAGCCGGGCCCCATCCCGATCAGCCTGAAATTGCCCGCACGGAATATGTATTAATACTACACAATTATGAACCGGGATGCAGCCCGTAACGCCGCCCGCAAATGCGGGCCGGGCCAGCGGCGCAGGGTAATGTACCCTCGCGATTGTGATGATTTGTTGACGCCCCGCTGTGTAAAGCGTGCGTTCCGCATCAAATCATGTAGTATTAATACACGATCCGCACGCCAATCCGCCGTACCGGCCGATCGGCTCCAGAGGCTTGGACATGAGTCTTCACCCAGTCGTTGCCGCCGTTACCCGGCGCATCCGTGAGCGCAGTGCCGCCAGCCGCGCCACCTACCTGCGCCACGTCGAAGCCGCGCGCCAGGCCGGCACCACGCGCGCGCAAATCTCCTGCACCAACCTCGCGCACGCCTTCGCCGCCTCCCCGGCGGACGACAAGCAGGCCCTGCGCGCCGCGCGCTGGCCCAACCTCGCCATCGTCTCCGCCTACAACGACATGCTCTCCGCGCACCAGCCCCTGGCGCGCTTCCCCGAGATCATCAAGGACGCCGCCCGCAAGGCCGGCGCCGTCGCCCAGTTTGCCGGCGGCGTGCCCGCCATGTGCGACGGCGTCACCCAGGGCCAGCCCGGCATGGAGCTGTCCCTGTTCTCGCGCGACGTCATCGCCATGTCCACCGCCATCGCCCTCTCGCACAACGTCTTCGACGGCGTGCTGTGCCTGGGCGTCTGCGACAAGATCGTCCCCGGCCTGCTCATCGGCGCCCTCCAGTTCGGCCACCTGCCCACGGTGTTCGTACCGGCCGGTCCCATGACCTCCGGCATGGCCAACAACGAGAAGTCCCGCATCCGCCAGCTCTACACCGAGGGCAAGGTCAGCCGCGAGCAACTGCTCGAAGCCGAGATGCAGTCCTACCACGGCCCCGGCACCTGCACCTTCTACGGCACCGCCAACAGCAACCAGATGCTGATGGAAGTCATGGGCCTGCACCTCCCCGGCGCCGCCTTCGTCAACCCGAATACCCCGCTGCGCGATGCCCTCACTCGCGCCGCCGCCCAGCGCGCCGTGCGCATCACCCGGCAGGGCGGCGAATACACGCCGATAGCGGAAGTCATCGACGAGCGCGCCATCGTCAACGGCATCGTCGGCCTGCTCGCCACCGGCGGCAGCACCAACCACACCATCCATCTCGTCGCCATCGCCCGCGCCGCCGGCATCGTCATCGACTGGAGCGACTTCGACCGCCTCTCCGACATCGTCCCCCTGCTGGCCCGCATCTACCCCAACGGCAGCGCCGACGTGAACCAGTTCCATCAAGCCGGCGGCATGGGCTTCCTCATGCGCGAACTCCTCGGCGAAGGCCTGCTTCATGCGGACGTGAAAACCGTCGACGGCCCCGGCCTCTGGCGCTACACCCGCGAGCCCTTCCTCTACGGCGGCGAACTCCACTGGCGCCCGGCCGCCGCCTGCAGCATGGCCCCGCAGATCCTCGCCGACGCCGAGCGCCCCTTCAGCGCCGACGGCGGCCTCAAACTCCTCACCGGCAACCTCGGCCGCGCCGTCATCAAGACCTCCGCCGTCAAGCCCGAGCACCGCATCGTCGAAGCCAAAGCTCTCGTCTTCGACGACCAGGAAGACGTCCTCGCCGCCTTCAAGCGCGGTGAACTCCATCGGGATTTCATCGCCGTCGTCCGCTACCAGGGCCCCCGCGCCAACGGCATGCCCGAACTGCACAAACTCACGCCTGCGCTAGGCGTATTGCAGGATCAAGGCTTCAAAGTCGCCCTCGTCACCGACGGCCGCATGTCCGGCGCCTCCGGCAAAGTCCCCGCCGCCATCCACGTCACCCCCGAATGCCTCAACGGCGGCCCGCTCGCCAAAATCCGCAGCGGCGACGTGATTCGTCTGGACGCCACCGCCGGCACCCTCGAAGCCCACGTAGACGCCGACGAGTGGCTGCAACGCGAAGTCATCGTCCCCTCGATGGAACACAACCACCACGGCATGGGCCGCGAACTCTTCGCCAGCGCCCGCGCCATGGCCTCCGGCGCTGAGCAGGGCGGCATCATCTTCAACGCCGCCATGTCGGCCGCCGCGTGAACGCGCGCCGGCAACTACGCCAAGCCGCGAGCGCAAAGTTGAAGGCTGTGAACACATGAACAGCAAAAACACCCGTTCGCCCCGAGTGAATCGCGCAGCGATTTGTATCGAGGGGCCAAGCGCAAGACCGCAGCGCTGGCTCCTCGATACACCCGCTACGCGGGCACCCGGAGCGAACGGGTTTCAGCAATAAGTCCGTCCGAGGCAAAATCCATGAACGTCCACGACCTCCTCCGCGCCGCCCCCGTCATGCCCGTCATCGTCATCGACGACGCCGCCCAGGCCGTCCCTCTCGCACGCGCCCTGGTAGAAGGCGGCATCCGCGTACTGGAAGTTACCCTGCGCACCCCCGCCGCCCTGCAAGCCATCCGCGCCATCGCCAGGGAAGTGCCGGACGCCATCGTCGGCGCCGGCACCATCGTCAACGCGCACGACCTCCAGCAAGCCCGTGAAGCCGGCGCAAGGTTCGGCGTCAGCCCCGGCGCCACCCCCGAACTGCTGGCCCTCGGCCGGGCAGGGGACTGGCCCTACCTTCCCGGCGTCATGACCCCCTCGGACCTCATGGCCGCACTCGCCGCCGGCTACAACACCCTCAAATTCTTCCCCGCCGCCCAGGCCGGCGGCATCCCCATGCTCAAGGCCCTCGGCGGCCCCTTCCCGCAAGTCACCTTCTGCCCCACCGGCGGCATCACCCCCGCCACCGCCCCCGACTACCTCGCCCTGCCCAACGTCGCCTGCGTCGGCGGCTCCTGGCTCACCCCCGCCGCCCTCCTGCACGCCCGCGACTGGCCCGCCGTCACCAGGCTGGCCGCACAAGCCGCAGCCCTCCCGCGCCCCGAATAACAAAGGTCAAATAAGAGAGCCCGCTTTTGTAGGGCGGCCCGTGGCCGCCGCTGCGCGAAACAACCGGCGACCGCAGGCCGCCCTACGATCAACCGATCCCCGCGCATTCCTCTCTGGCCTCGTAGCCCGGGAAGCGCGCAGCGCTACCCGGGACTGCCGCGCCATCGCCCGGGGCGGCCAACCAGCCCTTATTCCCCGCCCATCTATCCTTCTAATCTCTCCGGATGAATCCCCCGCACCCCGCATCCGATAGCGTAAATTCCGGCAACTCAAAACCGCGCTGACGGGTAACACCCGCGCGCGAGCCGCGCACATAAAAACCGGAGCAGGGGCCATGACTCGAATCGACACGCGCAAGCCAGGCGCAAGGCTGCACGCCTTGCTGGCCATCGCCGGCCTCGTCACCCTGTCCGCCTGCGGCAGCTCCGGCTCACCCGGCGGTTCCGGCAGCAACGCCCGCCCCAACGTCATCATCATCCTCGCCGACGATCTCGGCTACTCCGACCTCGGCGCCTTCGGCAGCGAAATCAGCACCCCGAACATCGACCAGCTTGCCCAGGAGGGCAAGGTCCTCACCAACTTCCACGCCACGCCGCTGTGCGCCACCTCGCGCGCCAACCTCCTCACCGGCGCCGATCACCACCTCGTCGGCATGGGCACCCTGCCGGAGAGCACCTACTTCTACGCCGGCGACGCCAACTACAAGGGCAACCTCACCGACAACACCCTCACCATCGCCCAGGTCCTGCACGACAACGGCTATCACACCTACATGGCCGGCAAGTGGCATCTCGGCGGCGGCGGCCCGGTGAAATGGGGCTTCGAGCAATCCTTTTCCATGGACTACAGCGCCGCCTTCGGCAGCAACTACGCCGCCACCCCCACGCGTGCCGAATCCGCCGCCCGCGCCTATTACGAAAACGGCACCCAGGCCACCCTTCCGGCCGACTTCTACTCCAGCGACTACTTCGTCAGCCGCCTGCAAAGCTACATCGGCGCCGACCACGGCGACGGCAAACCCTTCTTCGCCTACCTCGCCTTCCAGGCCGTCCACTTCCCCCTGCAAGTGCCGGACGCCTACCTCAGCCTCTACAAAGGCAAGTACGACGCCGGCTACGACGCCATCCGCAACGCCCGCCTGCAAAAGCAGAAAGCCCTCGGCATCGTCCCGCAGGACTTCACCCCCAACCCCGGCGACGAAGCCGTGATGGTCCGCTTCGGCCAGCCCGGCGTCCTCACCAACCAGGCCTGGGACACCCTCTCCGCCGCCGACAAGCGGAGCGAAGCCCGCATCATGGAAGTCTTCGCCGGCATGCTCACCAATCTGGACGACAACGTCGGCAAACTCATCGCCTACCTCAAGCAGATCGGCGAATACGACAACACCCTCATCGTCTTCGTCTCCGACAACGGCGCCGACGGCATGGGCTACGGCTTCATCCCCTACGTCGATAGCACCGGCAACACCGACATCGACAACAGCCTCGCCAACTACGGCCGCCCCGGCTCCTTCATCTTCCGCAGCACCCGCTGGGCCGAAGCCGGCACCGCGCCCCTGCGCCTGTTCAAGGGCTTCACCGCCGAAGGCGGCATCTCCGTCCCCGCCATCGTCCGCCTGCCGCGCCAGGGCGCAGGCCAAAGCCCCAGCCCCGCGCTCGCCTCCCTGCTCGACGTCGAGCCCACCATCCTCGCCGCCGCCGGCGTCGCCACGCCGGGCGCGCAATACCAGGGGCGCACGGTCGCGCCGCCGGAAGGGCAGTCCCTGTTACCGTTATTGAATGGCCAGCGCAGCGCCGTCTATGGCGCCACCGACGTCATCGCCGACGAAGTCAACGACATCCGCTACGTCCGCAAAGGCCCGTGGAAATTAACGCGCGTGGTGAACTACCTGCTGCCCTCGTCGGCGGCCCTGATCGACCACGACTGGCAGCTCTACAACATGGACACCGATCGCGGCGAAACCACCGACGTCGCCAGCGCCAACCCCCAGATCGTCGCCGAGCTCATCGCCGACTGGGCCGTCTACGTCACCCGCGTCGGCGTCGCCCAGCCCATCCTGCCGCCGCTGCTGCCGCCGATCGACCAATAAACAAGCCGGCTCGAGGCCGGCTTAAGTGCGAAACACCCGGTGGTTTTTGCGCCGCCGTGGTCCTACAGGATGTGCGCGACGAGCGCGCCGAAAACTGCCCCGCCGCAAAACGCAACAGCAGCCCAGGTGTAGCGCCGCTTTACCCGTTCACGTCCCAGCCGGTGATCGTAATAAGTCATCATGATCTGCATTCCTGCGCCTGAGCGCCTGTTTTGTTTTGAATGTCATCGCCGGTTCCCGCTGCCGGTTCAGTAGCCGGCCATACAACTCCATGCACACGGTCACGGGCGGCGCGGATGGCAGGGCAAGGCAGGTGGGGGAGCGGCATCCCGGCAAGCGGGGCGCGGGCAACAGGCTCGCATCGCCGCGCGACCGCTGCCATCAGCTCTTGTTACCTGCCTTCACCGCGGCTCCTGCCGGCACGTGTAGGGCGCTGGAAGCGGGCACTCCGTTGCGTCAAACAGCGTAACAAAATGCCCGCCATATGGGAGGTCCCAGCCCTGCAATGGCCTCGGCCAGCCGCCGGCCTGGCGCCGCCAGGCCTATAAAATCATCAGGAATATCAATCGCATGGCGGAGTGGCGGCACCAAGGCCGCATCACGCATAGTTATTTTTTACCACGCAGGCACGTGGCTGCTTTTAGCGGCTTTCAGCAACCGGCGGGCCCGCTCGCGCAAACCTTCAGGTTAAATGCAAAGCCAGTCCGGCCGCGATGCCGAAAAGAAAAGCCCAGAGCGCCCACTGGACGTCAACGTCGATGGTCCGCACCTGTGCCCGGCGCGGTTGTTGAATCGATTGCATGTTTACTCCCCCAAGACGACTGCGATCATACCGCGCCCTCGCACGGCAGCCGCAAAGCTGAGCCTGTAGTTCCCTTACGCCCAACTTACGCAAACGGATGTCAGGGGATCATACCCAGGATTGTCGCCGCAACGCTAGAAAGCCCGCCGACGTTTACGTTTCTTTGCCGGTTATCAGGAATACCGTTCAGTTTATAACCCGCCCAGGAGGCCATGAGAGCCACCCAAGAGGGGGGTGAGCCGGATCAGGTGAATGTCCACTGGACATTCACCCCGGCGAACGCCCGGCCTCCATCCCCTCTCCCCTGCGACCGGAGGGAGTCCCCGTGGGACGGGAGAGGGCTAGGGAGAGGGGTAAGCCCGCAGCGAAGTGCTCATCCGCCAAACACCACGCACCCTGCTTTTCCCCCGCTCCAGCACCACCCTCCGTTCGCCCCGAGTGAATCGCGAAGCGATTTGTATCGAGGGGCGGCCCAGCGCCGAGCCCTCATCCGCGCTGAAGACTCCGCCATCCCTCAACCCAACGCCGTCATACCGGCGAAAGCCGGTATCCAGAGCCTGATCGCGCACACCTCGAACGCCCTGGTACCGCCTTCCGCCAGCACAACCAAATCGATACGCCTACCGCCCCTTCAAAACCCCCGCCGGCGCATGCATCCCCAACTCCATCTTCCCGATCTGGTTCCGATGCACCTCATCCGGCCCATCCGCCAGCCGCAGCGTGCGCGCCTGCGCATACGCATACGAAAGCCCGAAGTCATCGGTAACACCGCCGCCGCCATGCGCCTGGATCGCCCAGTCGATCACCTGGCAGGCCATGTTCGGCGCCGCCACCTTGATCATCGCAATCTCCTTCGCCGCGATCTTGTTCCCCACCTTGTCCATCATGTAAGCCGCCTTCAGCGTCAGCAGCCGCGCCGAATCGATCAGGATGCGCGCTTCCGCAATACGCTCCAGCGTCACCGTCTGCGCCGCCACCGGCTTGCCGAACGCCACCCGCGACAGCGTCCGCTGGCACATCTTCTCCAGCGCCCGCTCGGCGAGGCCGATCAGCCGCATGCAATGATGGATCCGCCCCGGCCCCAGCCGCCCCTGCGCAATCTCGAAGCCGCGCCCCTCACCCAGCAGCATGTTCGAAGCCGGCACCCGCACATCCTCGAACAGCACCTCCGCATGCCCATGCGGCGCATCGTCATACCCGAACACCGGCAGATGCCGCAGCACCTTCACCCCCGGCGTATCCTTCGGCACCAGGATCATCGACTGCTGGCTGTGCCGGCTCGGATGATCCGGGTCCGTCTTCCCCATGAAGATGAAAAGCTTGCAGCGCGGATCATTGGCCCCCGATGACCACCACTTGCGCCCGTTGATCACATACTCATCCCCATCCCGCTTGATCAGGCTGGCAATGTTCGTCGCATCGCTGGACGCCACCGCTGGCTCCGTCATCGCAAAGCAGGAGCGGATCTTGCCGGCCAGCAAAGGCTCCAGCCACTCCTTCTTCTGCGCCTCCGTGCCATAGCGCACCAGCACCTCCATATTCCCCGTATCCGGCGCCGAACAATTGAAAATCTCCGGCGCCCAGATCACCCGCCCCATGATCTCGCACAGCGGCGCGTACTCCAGATTCGTCAGCCCCGCGCCCAACGAAGACTCCGGCAAAAACAGATTCCACAGCCCCTCCGCCTTCGCCTTCTCCTTCATCACCTCCATGATCTTCGTCGGCTGCCACCGATCCCCCTCCGCCACCTCCTCATGGAAGCGCTTCTCGTTGGGGTACACATGTGCATCCATGAAGCCCTTCAACCGCCCCATCAACTGCTTCGTCTTGTCCGAATACTCGAAATCCATGGTGTGTTCCTCCGTACCGCTGTGTACCAAAATAATCCGAAACCGCTTCCACTCCCCTCTCCCTACGGGAGAGGGGCAGGGGTGAGGGGCGCTTTTGATGTCACCTGGCCCCATCGCCTCCGTTCGTCCCGAGTGAATCGCGCAGCGATTTGTATCGAGGGACGAGGGTCACAAAGCACCAACTCTCCTCAACTGCTCCCCCAACGCTATTGGGTATGCGGAGCTAACAGTAGGGCGGCCTGTGGCCGCCGCATCCAACCCCATACACTCACTCCGTTCGTCCCGAGTGCCCGCGAAGCGGGTGTATCGAGGGACCAAGGCGACCGTCCAGCTCAGCGCCGTTAGGATGTGCAGAGGGAAGCGCATCATCCACCGCGCCGCCCCACCACCATCACCCCCGCGCCAAAATCTTCCCCACCAGCTTCCACCCCTGATCCCCCAGCGGCTGCACCGCCGCCCCCATCATCGCCGCCTGCGGACTCGCCGCCGTCCCATCCTTCACCCGCCCCGCGATCCCCTGAAGAATCGCCGCCAGCCGGAACAAGTTGTAAGCAATATAAAAATCCCAGTGATTCGGATCGATCCCCTCGCGCCCGGTCCGCCGGCAATAAGCCGCCACATAATCCTGCTCGTTCGGAATCCCCAGCGCCGCCAGATCCACCCCAGCCAACCCGCGGAATACCCCCTTCGGGATGTGCCACGTCATGCAGTGATAGGCAAAGTCCGCCAGCGGATGCCCCAGCGTCGAAAGCTCCCAGTCCAGCACCGCCAGAATCTTCGGCGCCGCCGCATCCAGTATCAGATTGTCCAGCCGGTAATCCCCGTGGACGATCGAAGTCTCATCCCCCGGCGGAATATGCTGCGGCAGCCACTCGATCAGCCGCTCCATCGACTCGATCTTCTGCGTCTCCGAAGCCCGGTACTGCTTGCTCCACCGGTCGATCTGTCGCGCAAAGTAATTCCCCGGCTTGCCGTAATCGGCGAGCCCCACCGCCGCATAGTCCACCGTGTGCAGCTCCGCGATCACCCGGTTCATCTCATCGAAGATCGCCGCCCGCTCCGCCGGCTCCAGCCCCGGCAAGGCAGGGTCCCACAGCACCCGCCCGTCCACCCAATCCATCACATAAAACGCCGTGCCGATAACCGAGTCGTCCTCGCACAGGCACCACGTCTTCGCCACCGGCACCGCCGTCCCATGCAGCGCCGTAATCACCTTGTACTCCCGGTCCACCGCATGCGCGGAAGGCAGCAGCTTCCCCGGCGGCTTCCGCCGCAACACATAGCGCTTCCCGCCCGCAATCAGCCCAAACGTAGGATTCGACTGCCCGCCCTTGAACTGCACCACCTGCAGCGGCCCTTCATACCCCGCCACATGCTCACGCAGATAAGCCTCCAGCTTCGCTTCATCAAAGCGATGCTTCTCCCGCACCTCGGTGGTACCCGCAAACTCCTGGCTCATGCGCTAAGTTCTCTTCCGTATCGAATCCAGTAAAACCATCATGCCCCGAAGAACCCCTCTCCCGTTTACGGGATAGGGGCAGGGGAGGGGGCTGGGGTGAGGCGCCAGCCTATAAACAGTAGGGCGGCCCGTGGCCGCCGATGCTTCTCACCCGCCCAGCAAAAAAGCCCCGTTCGTCCCGAGTGAATCGCGCAGCGATTCGTATCGAGGGATGAGCCCAGGCGACACCCAGCCCAAAGCCGCAACCAAAAAGGCCAAAAGCCCCAAAAGCGCGACATTTGCCCCAGCCTAAGCCCCCCACTAAGCTCATTCAAATGAATCCCCTGCATCCCCGGTCATAAGCCCCATGCATCTCAACCGCGTGGACCTCAACCTGCTCGTGGTGCTGGACGCCATCTACACCGAAGGCGGCATCACCAAGGCCGCCCGCAAGCTCCACCTCACCCAGCCCGCCATCAGTCACGCCCTCTCCCGCCTGCGTGAAATGTTCGGAGACCCCCTGTTCGAGCGCCAGGGCCAGGCCATGGTCCCCACACCCCTGGCCCGCGGCATCATCGAGCCCGTGCGCCGCTCCCTGCGCAACCTGGAAATCACCCTCAACCAGGTCGCCCGCTTCGACCCCGCCACCAGCCAGGTCAAATTCACCATCGCCGTGCGCGACGTGCTCGAAGCCACCCTCCTGCCCGCGCTCATGGAGCGCGTCGCCAGGCAAGCCCCGCATATAGAAATCGCCGCCGTCCGCGCCGACCGCCGCGAGCTCGAGTCCGAACTCGCCATGGGCACCCTGGACGCCGCCATCGACGTCCTCCTCCTGCCCCTGTCCGAACACATCCACCACGCCCCCATCGGCGTCGATCCCCTCGTCGTCGTCGCGCGCAAAGGCCACCCCACCGTGCGCCCCGGCCTGACCATCGAGACCTACCTCAAGCAGGACCACATCCTCGCCAGCTCCCGCCGCGCCGGCCCCGGCATGGAAGACATGGAACTGGGCCGCCACGGCCACCAGCGCAACATCCGCCTCCGCTGCCAGCACTACTTCGCCGCCTGCAGCGTCGTCAGCCGCACCGACCTCATCCTCACCATGCCGGAAACCTACGCCCGCATCGCCAGCAAACAGTTCGGCAACCAGATCCTCCCCTTCCCCCTGGCCATGCCCACCCTGGACGCGCACCTCTACTGGCACGCCAATGTGGAAGCGGAGCCGGCGAATAAATGGCTGAGGGAAAGAGTGATGGAAGTTTTTAAGGCTTGAACTGCTTACCTCTCCCTTGCGACCGAAGGGAGTCCCCGTGGGACGGGAGAGGTCGCGCCGGAGGGCATTTGGCTCGGGCACAGAGTGCCTAAATGGCACTCTGTGTTAAGCCAAATGCGGGAGGGGTAGCTTTCAGCCAGCCGCACCCTCCGTTCGTCCCGAGTGCCTTGCGAAGCAATCCGTTCAAGCCTGGCTGATGCGCTCCGCGAACGCCCGCGCAAACGTATAAACATCCCCCGGCCACCGCGCCGAAACATAATTCCCATCCCGCACCACCCAAGCCGCTTTCGAGTCGCCAGCCGAATCCCGCACCACTCCGCTGGTCTTGGCAAACTGATGCGGCGCATCCCGCGGCACGTCGATGAAATCCTCCGCCTTCTCCAGCGCCCGCGTCACCTCGGCCTGCACGCTCATGTACCCCGCCGGCTGCCCCTTGGCCTCGCTGTAGGTGCGGTAATAACCCGGGTCCCAGAACCGCGCCAGGAATTTGGATAGCAGCCAGCCGGATTTCTCCAGCTTCCAGGTCAGCGCCGTGGTCTTGCGCCCATACAGCACGGAGCGGCCGGTCTTCTTCGAAATGCTGCGCGCGGCCAGCACCACGCCGTGGCACACCGCGCCCACCGGCTTGCCGCTGTCGAAGAAGTCGGCCACGAAACCTTGCAGTACCGCGCTCTCCAGGTAGGCGCGCATGCGCTTGGCGTGCCCGCCTGGCAGCACCAGCGCCTCGAAGTCGTCCACCCGCAGGTCTTCGTAACGCAGCGGCTTGAGGAACTGCGCGTCCCGCTCCAGCGCCCGGTAGGCCCGCCGCGCGCCGCCCTGGGCGCGCAGGCTCAGGCCGATCAGGCGGATCTTGCGCAGCAGCGGGATGAAGCCCCAGGGGTCCAGCCCTTCGCCGCTGATCATGATCGGGTCCGCATACCCGCGCTGCCCGTCCGGCGTGGCGAAGTGCAGGGTGTGCCCCGCCGCCTTCAGCACCTGCCAGGTCACCGCCACCTCGGTAGGGTCGAAGTCCTGGTTGGGGATGGCGATGAGGATTTTCATGATGCCGGGGATTGTATCGCCCAGGCCGGTCGGCGGCCGATCAGCTGCCGGCGAGTGTCTCAAGATCCGTCAACAGCTGCGGCAGTTTGCTCTGCACCAGATCCCAGACCAGGCGGTCGTCCACCTCGGCATAGCCATGAATCAGCACATTACGAAAGGCGATGAGCTTGCGGTAGTCCCTGATCGTCCGGGCGGTTTCGAGACTGGTCTTGGCCAGCTTGTTGACCGCCTCGCCGGCGATTTCAAACTGGCGCTCCACCCCGGACCGCAGCAGCGGGTCGGCAAGATAATCGTCCAGGGTCTTTCCCGCGGTAAAGCTGGCAATCGCGCGGGCAGCGCGCTCAATATCGAATACGTATTTGCGCGCCTCAAGCTGCATAAAGCAGATCGCGGGAGCTTTCTATGCTTTGCAGGAAGTAAGGGTTGCGTATCGCGCTAGATACCACTAGGTCCACCGGCCGGCCAAACAGCTGGCCCAGGTCTTCCAGCAACCCGAAATAGTGATCGGAATACTCCCCCGATCCCAGCGGCGCGAATTCCACCAGAAAGTCCAGATCGCTGGATGCAGGGTCGAAGTTGCCGGCCGCCGCCGAGCCGAATAGCTCCAGCTGCCGCACATGGTGCTTGCGGCAAAGGGCCTCGACTTGCCCGCGGAGCTTGGCGACCGTTTCGTGCATAAATCGATTCTACCTCAGGCGCTTGGAATGGACTAAGGCACAGACTTCCGCCGTCCCCAGTAGGGCGCCGTCGCTTCAACCAGTTCTCCAGCCTCAGCCCAGGCACCCGCTCGAATTCCCGCGTATTGGCCGAAACCAGCACCGCGTCTTCCGCCAGCGCCTGCGCGGCAATCCATAGATCGTTTGAGCTGATGGGCGTCCCCTGCGTCTCCAGCCGCGCCCGCAGCCGCGCATGCTCGTGGATGGCCTCGTCCGTGAGATCGAGGACGCCGTCCATACGGCCGTGGAATTCCTCCACCCGGCTCCGGTCGGCTTCGATGTCCCTGCCCAGCAAGGCGTACTTTTCCAGCCCGAACCAGAGCTCGGCCGAAACCATGAAGGGCAGGTAAAGCCGCCCCATATGGCGCACCAGTCGCGACAGCACCCGGCGCTCGTTCTTGAGCGCGGCAATGCAGATATTGGTGTCGAGCAGGATCATTTGGCCCGGCGCCGCGCGGCGGGTTTGCGGGCGCCCAGGTCAAAGTCCACCGGCCGCTCCGGCCCGGTAGCCCGCAACTCGGCGGCATCCAGTTCGACGCCCAGCGCGGGCCTGGCGAAAAACTCATCCCATCCTCCGCGCTTTGCTTTGACGAACAACCCGCCCGCTGCTCGATCACCACCTAGCCTTCAGGCAGCTCGAACGCCTTGGGAATGCGTACCGCCTGGCTATTGCCGGCGCGGAAAATACGGGTGGGAAGGCTCTTGCGGGGGTCCATTCATCGGAGTGCTCCAGACAAATGTGATTACATAGTGTTATCACAAATCTGGTGACGACTGGCGGGCCGCCCTATGCCTCCGGCAAGCGTACCGTAGGATCAGCGCAGGCCGCGAGGTGCGTGCGTCACACGCTCACCGCATGCGTGCCAACAAAAACCCTTGGCACGCATGGCACGCATGGAGAAATTCGGGGAAATTCCTGCTGACAACATGCTGCCGCTTCTCCCCAAAATCACCGCCGCGAAAGCATCGCGCCGTCGAGCAGGGAAGTCGGAGAAATCCAGGAGCTGAAGCGGGCGGGCGGCGAGGGTGCCTCACCGCGCTTCATCGGCAACCCGGCGCCGGCAAGGCGGCGGAAATCGCGGAGGAGCCGGAGCCCTGGGAAGCGGGCGGCCGTAAATCGGAAAAGCGGAACGAAACGCCTAAACGAAACGCCTAGAAAATACGCGCGAAAATCATCCCGACGATCAGCCCGCCCACAAAGGCGTAAGCCGCCCAGACATAGCGCCGCTTGAAGCGTTCACGGCCCAGGGTGTGATCGTAATATTGAAGTGACATGATGGCACCTGAGTCTGGCAAATGGAGTCGGGTGATTTTGATCCGCACCGATAGAGTCAGTGTAGTCCCGCTCTATGGCGAATTTGTCGCGTCAAGCCCCCAAGCCGGGTTTCATCCGACAAAAGGTCGGCTGAATCGGTTGAGCGGCGGCGGCTCTGAGCACCGGCGCACGGTAATTTCCGCGCCCACCCCCTGGGGATAACTGCACCGGAGGCAATCTCCGCATCGGCCGCGCCCATCCGCCGGCTGTCGCTGCCGCGCGCAGGGGTCTTCCCAGGGAAAAATTCGCCCGGCCAGTCAGCGGCCTGGCGCTTGTGACAGGCGCTTTGCATACCCGCGGGTCCGCCAAGGGTTGACGGCGGCGGCGTTTCGCGGCACAAAGAGCGCATACGGCGGGGGCTCAAGGAATGAGCGAGCGGGGGCAGGCCAGGGAGGCGGCGGCATTTTCGTCGGCGGGCGCACAGCCCGGCGCGCGGCCGCATGTCTCATCTTCCCCGTCGCACCATGGCGCGGACCGTTCGGTCCACGGCGCCGCCGCACTTCCTCGGGAATTTCATCAGGCCGGCTCGGGATTCAGCTCAGGCCATGGCCAGGCGCGCAGGCGCCAGCCCGTCGCGGCAGCGCCGCGTCCGAAAACAAAACAAGAATTCTGGCAAAACGCCAGTTCACAAGGAGAGGAAAACCATGCTTCCCATGCGGCTTGAAAAAAACAAGGCATCGAAGGCCCGCGCGACGATCGGCGCGGCAATCGCTCTGGCGGCGCTGTCGCTGTCGGCCACGGCGCAAGCCGCCTGGCACCCCACCGCCTCGCACGCCCAGGCCCTGGAAAACGCCACCCAGCTCGGCGCCCTGCCGGATACCGCGCCCCTGCGCATCGCCGTCAGCCTCAAGCTGCAGAACCAGGCCGCGCTCACCAGCTTCCTGCAGAGCACCCACACCCTGCTCAGCCGCGACTACGGCCGCACCCTCACCCCCGAGGAGTTCAACGCCGCCTACGCGCCCAGCGCCCGCCAGGTCCAGGCCGTCACCGACTACCTGACGCGCGCCGGCTTCAGCAACATCGTCGTCGCGCCGAACAACCTGCTCGTCACCGCCGAGGCCAAGCGCTCGCTGGTTGAAACGGCGTTCAGCACCAGGATCATGCAGTTCAAATACGCCGACCGCGTCGTCTACGCCAACACCAGGGATGCGCTGGTGCCGGATGCGCTGGACGGCCTCGTCCTCGCCATCACCGGCCTGCAGAACGCCAACACCGCCCACCCGCTGATCCAGCACCTCGACGCTTCCACCAAGGCCAAGGCCCTGCCGCTGGCCGGCACCGCCACCGGTCACGTGCCGGTGCAGTTCCCCGCGATCTACGACGCCGGCAGCACCCCCGCCGGCACCGCCACCAACATCGGCATCATCGCCGAAGGCAACCTCACCCAGGTCCTCACCGACCTGCGCACCTACGAGGCGCAGAACGGCCTGGCCCAGGTCCCCGTCACCTTCGTCCCCTCCGAAGTGAACGGCACCGACACCAGCGGCCTCGACGAGTGGGACCTCGACAGCCAGAGCTCCACCTCCATCGCCGGCGGCGTGCAGAACCTCTATTTCTACAACGCCGCCTCGCTCAACGACTCGGACCTGGAAGTCGCCTACAACCGCGCCGTCACCGACAACAAGGTCAAGGCCGTCAACGTCTCCCTCGGCATCTGTGAAAGCTCCGAGAAGAGCAGCGGCGCCATGGCCGCCACCGACCAGATCTTCCAGCAGGCCGTCGCCCTGGGCATCACCTTCTTCGTCTCCACCGGTGATGGCGGCGCCTATACCGGCTGCTCCAGCCAGGAAGGCATCCCCACCGCAGTCAGCTACCCCGCCAGCTCGCCGTATGTCGTGGCGGTCGGCGGCACCACCGTCACCACCAACACGAACGGCAGCTATGCCGGCGAAACCACCTGGGCCGGCGGCGGTGGCGGCGTCAGCGTCGACGAAACCGCGCCCAGCTGGCAGCAGGCCATCACCCACAGCACGGCCCGCGGCCTGCCGGACGTGTCGATGGATGCCGATCCCAACTCCGGCGCCGTCATCATCGTCAGCGGCTCCTCGCTCCAGGTCGGCGGCACCAGCCTCGCCGCGCCGCTCTCCACCGGCACCTGGGCCCGCGTCGAGTCGGCGCACGGCAACAGCCTCGCCTTCGCCGCGCCCATCATCTACGCCGCCGCGTCCACGCCGGGGGCGTTCCATGACGTCACCTCCGGCTGCAACAGCGGCAGCGGCCTGCAGGCACTGCTGAGCGCGCTGCTCGGCCAGAAGGACTACTGCGCCGCAGCCGGCTACGACAACGCCACCGGCCTCGGCACCTTCGACATCGCCAGGTTCAACGCCGCGGTACCGTAAGTGCTCCGCAAGCAGAAAGCTGCAGACGAATAGCTGCATTTGAAGCAAGGCGGTCCCGCCGGCAGGAAGCCGGCGGGACCGCCTTGAAAGTCGCACGCAGTCCCGAAGGTTGTTTGATCAACACGCGGCGGTCGCCTTCCGCGCCTTGCTTGGACATCCGCCACGATCACATCACGATCAGGATGATCGGAGTGTCATGAAGACCGCAACCCTCGCCGCGCTCGCGCTCCCGCTGCTGTGCGCCGCGCCTTCCAGCGTCGCCGATCATCTCTACCGCATCGAGTCCGGCGGCAAGTCCCGCAGCTACCTCGTCCACACTCCGCCGAACAGCAATGCACCGCTGCCCACCGTCGTGTTGCTGCATCCCTATGACGCCAGCGCCGCCGGCTTCCTCGGCTACTCCGGCCTCAGCGCCGTGGCCGATGCCGAAGGCTTCGCCATCGCCGCGCCCAATACCGCCTACGGCTCCCTCGGCAACTGGAACAGCGGCGGAGAAGGCCCGCAAACCATCGACGACGTCGGCTTCCTCGGCGACATGATCGACGCCCTCACCACGCAAGGCATCAGCGATCCCTCACGCGTCTACGCCGCCGGCATGTCCGAAGGCGGCTTCCTCGTCTACCGCGCCGGCTGCCAACTCTCCGGCAAGCTCGCCGCCATCGCCGTGGTCGCCTCCACCGAAACGCAGGAGGACTACGCCGCCACGCCGCCGCAGCAGGTCTATCCCTGCGTCATCACCCACCCGGTCCCGCTCCTGCACATCCACGGCCTCGCCGACACCTGCGTGCTCTACGAAGGCGGCATCGGCAGCGGCCTGCTGCCGCAACGCCGGCAAAGCGTGCCCGCCACCATCGCCCACTGGCGCAAGCGCGACGCCTGCGCCGCCCATATCACCACCACCCAAGGCGAGGGCGGTCTCGTCTGCGAACAGAACGCCTGCGCCAGCGGCGCCGCCGTGCGCCTCTGCACCATCGCCGACGCCGGCCACATCTGGCCCGGTGCCGCCTACTTCCCGCGCAGCGTCAACGCCCAATGCGGCGGCGAAGGCTCCGGCGCCATCGACGCCGCCAGCGCCATCTGGTCCTTCGTCTCGCAGTACCAACTGGTCGGCGGCACGCTCCAGCCCGCGCCCCGAATCCTTCCATGAGTCCCCACTTAGTCCGCTTGGTGTACGTCCGTGGCCGCCCCGCTTGCTAGGCTGGTCCCAAGCGGAATTCAAAACACGGACTTGCGGAGGAGAGACATGAGCAACATCGCCGAACTGGAGCAGCGCCTGCGCGCACTCGAAGACATCAACGCCATCCGCGAACTCAAGGCCCGCTACCTGCGCGCCTGCGACCGCAAGCAGCCCGACGTGATGCGCGACTGCTTCATCGAGCACGGCGCCATCATCGAGGCCGACAACTTCCCCTCCTTCAACGACCGCGAAGGCTGGGTCAAGGTCTTCACCGAACTCGCCGTCAACAACCCCAACGTGATGGACACCCACCACGGCCAGAACCCGCAGATCACCCTCAAAGGCCCGGATGCCGCCAGCGCCGTGTGGGACCTGCAATTCACCCAGATCAACCTGAAGGAACGCACCGTGGTCAACCTCGCCGGCGAATACCGCGACGAGTACGTGCGCCACGCCGGCCGCTGGCTCATCAGCTCCCAGAAATTCCGCCAGACCTCCTTCCTCATGCGCATCGTCAGCGAAGACGGCCAGGAAAAGGTCGTAGCCCTCGGCAAGCCGCCCGCCGCCGGCTTCATCGAAAACGCCTGATCATTCGGTGGGCAGCCTCCCCCCGAGCCTGCAGCCGGGGGCGACAACACGTCTTGGGGCCCGATGGAGTGGGACGTCCCAATCGCGGACCTCCCGCCGAAGCTGTATGAAATCTTACATACAGCTTACGAAATGCACCGATTAGTCTTCCACAATTGCGCCAATTTCGTGCATTCGGCCGTCGGACGCGATGAAAATCCAGATTTCTTTACACTTTACCTTGCCTGCATTACCTGAAAGTAACTATATTCCGGCATGCTCCATGCAGCGCCTTGAGCAAGTAAATGCCAGCGAGCAAGGGCCGAATTTTTCCGCGCAGGCGGATGGGGTGTCCCAGGTACGAAATCGCGACATGCGTGCGACCGGGAAGGGAGTAGTGACCTGGCGCGCCGGGGAGGCGCAGGCCGGTACTGAATGAGGCTGTACTTGGGCGTCGCGGTGTCAGGCCCCGACGCCATTTTTTTACCCGCCGTCATGGCCGGGAGCGTCGGCCCGCTCGGGCCGCCTGGATTCCCGTGAGGCGGGAATCCGCTGAAACATCAAACCACCCAGCTCAAGCCGCCGACTTAAGCGGCGAACTCAGGCTGCCAACTTCTCAAGCCGTGTAAGCGGCGATCAGCGTACGCGCCGCCTTCGCCGCGTTGTGCGCGGGCCCATGCTGGCACTGGAAGGTGAGGCGGGTGAGGTAGCTGCCTTCCCACAACAGCATCAGCGCATCGCCCAGCACGTCCGCTTCATGCGCGCCCATGTCGCGCGCCAGCTTGCGGAAGCGGCGGCGCATCTCGCCCTTGTAGTGCTCCACCACCGCGCGCGCCGGATGCTCCGGCTCGGTGATCTCTACCGCGGCGTTGGCCATCGGGCAGCCGCGGGAGTCCATCTTGCAGGTCTCCTTGACGTGGGCGTCGAACAGCATCTCCACCTGCTGGCGCGGATCGTCGGGATGCGCGGCCATGATCTCGTCCCACCAGACCCAGCCTTCGCGCTCCTCGTTCAGCAGGTACTCCGCCACCAGCTCGTCCTTCGACGCCCAGCTGCGGTAGAAACTCATCTTGTTGGTGCCCGCTTCCGAGGCAATGGTATCCACGCCCACGGCACGGATGCCGTGGCGATAGAACAGATCGCAAGCGGTTTCGAAGATCCGGTCGCGGACGCGCGGTTTCGGATGCTCGGAAATAATCTCTTTTTCTACAACAGCTTGACTAGCTTTCGATGGACTCATGATGCACCTCCACTTGACATGTTACTGACCGGTCACTAACTTACCGCTCCAATGTGACTTACCGGTAACACACGGCGCGTAGCATCGGAGTGTTAAAGGCAGAAGTCAAGTCCTCCAGATCCCCCGGTCCGGAGGGGCGCTTGATGAAAACCTGGTAGGTCGGCGGCGTCTCCGGATGGTCCGGTGGCGTCTCTCAAAGGGACTGATGGGAGTTCGCAAATGCCTCTTCAAAAGCTCGTATCCAACAAGAAATTCTCCGCCTCCGCGCTGCTCACGCTGCCAGTGCTGACCGGCATCATGCTGTTCGCCGGACTCGGCCGCACCGAAGCCAAGCCGCAGCCGGAAGCTCCGCCCGCAACCGAAGTCACCGTGGCCGAAGTGATCCACAAGCCCCTGCACGAGTGGCAGGAATTCAGCGGCCGCCTGCAGGCGGTGGACACGGTCGAGGTGAAGCCGCGCGTCAGCGGCTACATCAATAGCGTCGCCTTCACCGACGGCGCACGGGTCAAGAAGGGACAGCTGCTGTTCCAGATCGACCCGCGCCCGTTCCAGGCCGAAGTCGACCGCCTCAACGCCGAGCGCAGCCGCGCGGTGTCGGACCTGGAGCTGGCCAAGGCCAACCACGCCCGCGCCGAGCGCCTGATCACCGCCAACGCCATCTCGCGCGAGGAATACGACCGCCAGGTGGCGGCCGTGACCTCCGCCCAGGGTGAAGTCGGCTCGGTCAGCGGTTCGCTCGCCAACGCCCGCCTCAACCTGGAGTTCACCGAGGTGCGCGCGCCGATCGACGGCCACGTGTCCCGCGCCATCATCACCGCCGGCAACTTGGTCACCAGCAACAGCCTGCTGACCACGGTGGTGTCCGATGACCCGGTCTACGCCTACTTCGATGCCGACGAGCAGAGCTTCCTGCGCTACTCCAAGCTGGCCAAGACCAGGAACAATGACGGCGCCAGCGGCGTCTTCATGGGTCTGGTCGACGAGGACGGCTATCCCCACCAGGGCGAGCTGAACTTCGTCGACAACCAGGTCGACCCCACCACCGGCACCATCCGCGCCCGCGCCGTCTTCGCCAATCCGGACGGCCGCTACACGCCGGGCCTGTTCGCCCGCATCCGCCTGGTCGGCGGCGCGGACGCCGAGACGGTGCTGATCGAGGACCGCGCCATCGGTACCGACCTGGGCAAGAAGTTCGTGCTCGCGCTGAAGCCGGACAACAGCATCGAGTACCGCCTGGTGGAACTGGGACCGGAAATCGACGGCCTGCGCGTGGTCAAGCAGGGTCTCAAGCCGGGTGAAGTCATCGTGGTCAACGGCCTGCAGCACGTGAAGCCGGGCCAGACCGTGGCGCCGACCCGCGTCGCCATGAACGAGGACAACGCCGGACTGCGCCAGGTCGCCGGCACGCCGGCACCGGTCAACGTGGCCCGTGACGGTGTTGCTTCCGTCGTGGCCCGTTCGCATCCGTAAGCAGGTAAGCAGCCGCACCTTTCATAGCCGTCGCTCCCCCTTCTCCCTCCGGGAGAAGGGCCGGGGATGAGGGAACGCCGGTCGGCGGTGGGGCACTGCTACCCGCCGGCGCCCCTCACCCCAACCCCTCTCCCGGTGGGAGAGGGGCACGCACACCGCAGTAGCGGTAAGGGATTCACATCATGAAACTCTCTCAATTCTTCATCAGTCGGCCGATCTTCGCCGGCGTGCTGTCGGCGCTGATCTTCCTCGCCGGCCTTCTGGCTCTGCCGACGCTGCCGATCAGCGAATACCCCGAAGTGGTGCCGCCGACGGTGGTGGTGAAAGCCAACTACCCGGGCGCCAACCCGCGGGTCATCGCCGAGACCGTGGCCAGTCCGCTGGAGCAGTCCATCAACGGCGTCGAGGGCATGCTGTACCAGTTCTCGCAGGCCACCGCCGACGGCGTGATGACCCTCACCATCACCTTCGCCCTCGGCACCGACGTCGACAAGGCCCAGGTGCAGGTGCAGAACCGCGTCGCCCAGGCCTTGCCCAAGCTGCCGGACGTGGTGCAGCGTCTGGGCGTGGTCACCAACAAGGCCTCGCCCGACCTGACCCTGGTGGTGCATCTGCTCTCGCCCGACAACCGCTACGACACCCTGTACCTGTCCAACTACGCCCTGCTGCGCGTCAAGGATGAGCTGGCCCGTCTCGACGGCGTCGGCGACGTGCAGGTGTTCGGCGCCGGCAACTACTCGATGCGCATCTGGCTCGATCCGGAAAAGGTCGCCAGCCGCAACATGACCGCCGGCGACGTGGTCAAGGCCGTACGCGAGCAGAACGTGCAGGTCGCCGCCGGCCAGCTCGGCGCGCCGCCTTCGCCCAGCGCCACCGACTTCCAGGTCTCCATCAACACCAAGGGCCGCCTCACCACCGAGGAGGACTTCCGCAACATCATCATCAAGACCGGCGACTACGGCCAGGTCACCCGCCTGCGCGACGTGGCGCGGGTCGAGCTGGGCGCCGATACCTACGCCCTGCGCGCCCTGCTGGACAACAAGTCCGCCGCCGCCATCCCGATCTTCCAGCGTCCGGGCAGCAATGCCATCGACATCTCCACCCGCGTCCGCGCCAAGATGGAGGAGCTGAAGAAGGACTTCCCGGAAGGCGTGGACTACCGCATCGTCTATGACCCGACGATCTTCGTGCGCGGCTCGATCCACGCCGTGGTCCACACCCTGATCGAAGCGATCCTGCTGGTGGTGCTGGTGGTGATCGTGTTCCTGCAGACCTGGCGCGCCTCGATCATTCCCCTGATCGCGGTGCCGGTATCCCTGGTCGGCACCTTCGCCGTGATGCACCTGTTCGGCTTCTCGCTCAACGCGCTGTCGCTGTTCGGACTGGTGCTGGCCATCGGCATCGTGGTCGACGACGCCATCGTCGTGGTGGAGAACGTCGAGCGCAACATCGAGAACGGCCTCAAGCCGATGGAAGCCACGCGCCAGGCCATGCGCGAGGTCACCGGCCCGATCATCGCCACCGCCCTGGTGCTGTGCGCCGTGTTCGTGCCCACCGCCTTCATCAGCGGCCTCACCGGCGAGTTCTACAAGCAGTTCGCGCTGACCATCGCCATCAGCACGGTGATCTCGGCCTTCAACTCGCTGACCCTGTCGCCGGCCCTGTCCGCCCTGCTGCTGAAGGAACACGGCGCCGCGCCGGACCGCTTGACGCGCATCATCAACGGTGCCTTCGGCTGGTTCTTCCGCCCCTTCAACCGCTTCTTCCACCGCGCCTCCAAGGGCTACGTGCGCGGCGTCGGCCGGGTGCTGCGCGCCGGCTCCATCGCCTTGATCGTCTACCTGGGCCTGATCGTCATGACCGGCTGGGGCTTCCACCGCACGCCCACCGGCTTCGTGCCGCCGCAGGACAAGCAGTACCTGGTGGCCTTCGCCCAGTTGCCGGACGCGGCCACCCTGGACCGCACCGACGACGTGATCCGCCGCATGAGCGAGCTGGCCATGAAGCAGCCCGGCGCCGAAAGCGCGGTGGCCTTCCCCGGCCTCAACATCAACGGCTTCACCAACAGTCCCAACTCCGGCATCGTCTTCGTCACCCTCAAGCCGTTCGACGAGCGCAAGACCAAGGACCTGTCGGCCGGCGCCATCGCCGCCTCGCTGAACCAGCAGTACGGCAAGATCCAGGATGCCTTCATCGCCGTGTTCCCGCCGCCGCCGGTCATGGGGCTGGGCACCATAGGCGGCTTCCGCATGCAGGTCGAGGATCGCGGCAGCCTGGGCTTCGAGGAGCTGTACAAGCAGACGCAGAACCTCATCGCCAAGGGCAACGCCGACCCGGCGCTGCACGGCCTGTTCTCCAGCTACCAGGTGAACGTGCCGCAGATCGACGCCGACGTCGATCGCGAGAAGGCCAAATCGCAGGGCGTGTCGCTGCAGGACCTGTTCGACACCATGCAGATCTACCTGGGCGCGCTGTACATCAACGACTTCAACCTGTTCGGCCGCACCTACCAGGTCAACGCCCAGGCCGAGCCGCGCTTCCGCCTCCAGGCCGAGGACATCGTGCGCCTGAAGACCCGCAACGGCGCCGGCGACATGATCCCGCTGGGCAGCTTCGTCACCGTGAAGCAGTCCTCCGGCCCGGATCGCGTCATGCACTACAACAGCTATCCCACCGCCGAGATCAACGGCGGCCCGGCCAACGGCTTCAGCACCGGCCAGGCACAGGCGGCGATGGAGAAGCTGGCCAGGCAGGAACTGCCCAACGGCATGACCTTCGAGTGGACCGAGCTGACCTACCAGCAGATCATCGCCGGCAACACGGCGCTGCTGGTGTTCCCGCTGGTGGTGCTGCTGGTGTTCCTGGTTCTGGCCGCGCAGTACGAGAGCCTGGGCCTGCCGCTGGCGGTGATCCTGATCATGCCGATGGTGCTGTTCTCGGCCATCACCGGCGTGCAGCTCACCGGCGGCGACAACAACATCTTCACCCAGATCGGCCTGATCGTGCTGGTCGGCCTGGCCAGCAAGAACGCCATCCTGATCGTGGAATTCGCGCGTGATCGCGAAGCCCACGGCGAGAAGCCCCTGCGCGCGGTGCTGGATGCCGCCCGCCTGCGCCTGCGTCCGATCCTGATGACCTCGCTGGCCTTCATCATGGGTGTGGTGCCCCTGGTCACCTCCACCGGCGCCGGCGCCGAAATGCGTCATGCCATGGGCGTGGCGGTGTTCTCCGGCATGTTGGGCGTGACCTTCTTCGGCCTGCTGCTGACCCCGCTGTTCTACCTGCTGGTGCGCAAGTACCTGGGCTCGCGTCGCAAGCCCGAAGCGACCGAGTCCGCGGTCGCCGCGCAGATGGTCCATTCACACTGAAATCGAGAAGAGTAAGGAGATTGCAATGAGCGAAAAAATTGCCTTGGTCACCGGCGGCAACAAGGGCATCGGCTTCGAAACCGCGCGCCAGCTGGCCCGTACCGGCGTGCATGTCATCATCGGCAGCCGCGACCGCAAGAAGGGCGTGGAAGCCTCTCTCAAGCTGCAGGGCGAAGGCCTGGCGGTGGAAGCGCTGGCCATCGACGTCAACAGCCAGGCCAGCATCGCCGAGGCGGCGCGCGAAGTGGAGAAGAAGCACGGCCACCTCGACATCCTGATCAACAACGCCGGCGTGCTGATCGACGCCCAGGACAAGAAGCCGTCCGAGCAGACCCTCGACACCTGGCGCAAGACCTTCGACACCAACGTCTTCGGCCTGGTGGCGACGACGCAGGCCTTCCTGCCGCTGCTGAAGAAGTCCAGCGCCGGCCGTATCGTCAACCTGTCCAGCATCCTCGGCTCCAACACCCTGCACGCCGATCCGGCTTCGCCGATCTACGACTTCAAGGTGCCGGCCTACAACGTCTCCAAGGCGGCGGTGAATGCCTGGACCGTGCAGCTCGCCTACGAGCTGAAGGACAGCAAGATCAAGGTCAACGCCGCCCACCCGGGCCACGTCAAGACCGACATGGGCGGCGAAGCCGCGCCGATGGAAATCGTCGACGGCGCCAAGACCAGCGTGCAGCTGGCCTTGATCGGCGACAACGGCCCCAACGGTGCTTATGTCCATCTGGGCGATACCCTGCCCTGGTAAGTCGTGCGCGGCCCGGTCGGCGCGCAACGCCACCCGGGCCGCGGATTCATCGGAGGTCGATCAAATGTCGAAACAGAATTTGCTGTTCACCCCGCTCAAGGCCGGCGCGCTCGAATTGCCCAACCGGGTGGTGATGTCGCCGCTGACGCGCAGCCGTGCCGAGGCCGAGCACGTGCCGGGTGAACTCATCGCGCAGTACTACGCCCAGCGCGCCAGCGCCGGCCTGATCATCGCCGAGGCCACCATGACCGCGGGCGACGCCTCGGCCTTCATCGCCGAGCCGGGCATCTACAGCCCGGAGCAGGTGGCGGGCTGGAAGAAGGTGACCGACGCGGTCCATGCCGCCGGCGGCCGCATCGCCCTGCAGATATGGCACCCGGGCCGCGCCACCCATCCGCTGCTGAATGCCGGCGCACAGCCGGTGTCCTCATCGGACCGGCCGATCCGCGGCGAGCAGATCCGCACCCTGCAGGGCACTTATGATTACCCGGCGCCGCGGCGTCTCGAGGTGAGCGAGCTGGCCGGCATCGTCGAGCTGTTCCGCGCCGCCGCCGAGAACGCCAAGGATGCCGGCTTCGACGCGGTGCAGGTGCACGGCGCCCACGGCTACCTGCTCGACCAGTTCCTGCGCGACGGCGTCAACGACCGCGACGACCAGTACGGCGGCTCGCTGGAAAACCGCGCGCGCCTGATGTTCGAAGTGGTGGACGCGGCGATCCAGGTCTACGGCGCCGACCGCGTCGGCCTGCGCCTGTCGCCGCTGGTGCCGTTCAACGACATGGTCGATTCCGACCCGCGCGCCCTCACCGAATACGTGGCGGAGCAGCTCGACCGCCGCCGCATCGCCTTCTTCGACCTGCGCCACGCCAACCATGCGGCGCCTGCGGAGGAGGTGCTGGCCCGCATCGCCCGCCGCGCCTATACCGGCGTCCTGATGCGCAACGGCGGCTTCGACCAGGCCACCGGCGAAGACGCGCTGGCGGCCGGCACCGCCGACGCCATTATCTACGGCAAGCCCTTCATCGCCAATCCCGACCTGGTGGAGCGCTTCCGCAGCGGCGCGGAACTGGCCCCGGTCGATTTCAGCACCCTCTACACCCCGGGGCCGAAAGGCTACACGGACTACCCGGCGCTCGAGAGCGCTGGTGGCAATCATCTGGCACTGGCTGTTTGAGCGGACCCCCCGCTACTGGAATCGATATGAACAACAATACAAACAAGGCATCGCCCTTCAAGGGCCATCCCGCAGGGGAACAGCGGACCGCGCGGCACACCCTGCGCGCCGGCCTGGCGGGCCTGCTCGCCGCGCTGGCGCTGTCGGCCTGCGCCGTGGGGCCGGACTACCACAAGCCGCAGACGGCACCCGCCGCGCTGATCAACACGCAGTCGCCGCAGTTCGTGGCGCAGAACCCGGAAGCCGCCTGGTGGAACCAGTTCGACGATGCCGAGCTGGACAGCCTGGTGAGCCGCTCCCTCGGCGCCAACCTCGACCTGCAGATCGCCATCGACCGCGTGCGTGAAGCGCGCGCCGTATTCGTGCAGAACCAGTACGACTTCCTGCCGCACCTCCCGGTGCAGGCCGCGTATTCGCATGCCGACGAGCAGCAACCCGGCTTCGGCTCTTCGCGCATCAACGCCGAGAGCTACAGCCTCGGCTTCGACGCCACCTGGGAAGTCGACCTGTTCGGCCATGTGCGGCGCTCGGTCGAAGCGGCCCGCGCCGACCTCGGCGCGCAGCAGGAAAACCTGCGCGACGCGCAGGTCACCGTCGCCGCCGAAGTGGCGCGCAACTACTTCGAACTGCGCGGCACGCAGCGCCGCCTCGACGTCGCCCGCCAGAACCTGGCCAGCGAGGACCAGACGCAGCAGCTGACCCAGCTGCGCTACGACGCCGGTCGCGTCACCGAGCTGGACGTGCAGCAGAGCCGCGCCCGCCTCAAGGCCACCGAAGCCACCATCCCGCCGCTGGAGGCCGCCGAGAAGCAGTCCGCCTACCGCCTCGCCGTGCTGCTCGGCAAGCGCCCCGGCGAACTGGACGCGGAACTGAAGCCGGTGGAAGTGCGCACCTGGGCCAAGGCCCTGCCGATCGGCGACACCGCCGACCTGCTGCAGCGCCGTCCCGACGTGCGCGCCGCCGAGCGCCAGCTCGCCGCCGCCACCGCGCGGGTCGGCGTGGCCAAGTCCGACTTGTTCCCGCGGGTCAACGTCACCGGCTTCGTCGGCTTCCTCTCCGGCGACCTCGGCCGCCTGTTCAACACCAATTCCGGCAGCGACGCGCGCGCCTGGTCGGTGACCCCCTCGGTGAGCTGGGCTGCGCTGGACTTCGGTTCGGTCAAGGCGCGCCTGCGCGCCAGCAAAGCCCAGTCCGACGAGGCCGCCGTCAACTACGAGAAGGCCGTGCTGACCGCGCTGGAAGACACCGAGAACAGTTTCGTTGCCTACAGCAAGCGCCAGGCCCAGTTGAAGAGCCTGAGCGAGCAGGCCGAGGCCTCGCGCCGCGCCGCCGAGCTGGCGCAGATCCAGTATCGCGAAGGCGTGGCCGACTTCCTCACCCTGCTCGATGCCCAGCGCACCCAGCTCGAAGCCGAGGACGGCGTGGCCCAGGCGCAGACCGCCGTCAACGTCGACGTGGTCGCGATCTACAAGGCCCTGGGCGGCGTCGGCCAGCCCGAGGGCAAGGCGGAGCAGGTGGCGACAAGCCGGTAATGGCATGCCGGCTGCTGTGAAGCGGTTGTAGCAAAGCGGTTGTAAGGCGGCAGTAAGAAAGCGGTAAGCAGGCGCGGGCGGTGTATTCCGCCCGCGCTCATGCTTAAATGGAATAACCGCCCGTCAAACTGTAGAGGGATCTATGCTGACGCTGTCCTCCCGCCGTCTGCGTCTCCTCGGCGCGCTCGCGCTCGCCGCCTGGTTCACCCCACAGGTTTCCTCGGCGCAGGGCGCCGCCCCGGCAAGTTTCAGCGCCGCCACCCAGACCGCGCAACAGGCCCCGGCCTGCAAGGCCCTGGGCGACTTCTACTGGGAGATCGGCGACGCCCGCGGCGTGCTCGGCAGCGGCACCATCGGTTCCAGCTACGGCCCCGACAAGACCATCAAGATGGCCTCCGCCTCCAAGTGGGTGTTCGGCGCCTACTTCCTGCAGAAGATCGGCAATGCCCAGCCCAGCGCGCAGCAGGTGGAAGAGCTGGAGATGAAATCCGGCCGCAGCTCCTTCAACCCGGTCAAATGCGTCTTCACCCGCAAGGTCGAAGGCTGCCTCAACGCCGGTTCCAACGCCGAGGTCAAGGCGCAGGACGTCGGCAAGTTCTCCTACGGCGGCGGCCACAGCCAGAAGCTGGCCATCGACCTGGGGCTGGGCGGGCTCAGCACCGACGAACTGACTCATGAAATCATGGGCACCCTGGGCATCGGCGGCCTCAGCTACGGACACCCGCAGCTCGCCGGCGGCCTCGAGGGTCCGCCCTCGGCCTATGCCGCCTTCCTGCGCAAGGTCGTCTCCGGCCAGCTGCGCATGAAGCAATTCCTCGGCTACGCGCCGGTGTGCACGCTGCCCGGCAGCTGCCCCAACGCCACCTACAGCCCCGCCAAGGCGGCCTGGCACTACAGCCTCGACCACTGGATCGAGGACGACCCCAACAACTTCGGCGACGGCGCCTTCAGCAGCCCCGGTGCGTTCGGCTTCTATCCGTGGATCGCGGCGGACAAGAGCACTTACGGTCTCCTGGCGCGCGAGAAGATTTCCGCGACCTCGTATCTGGATAGCGTCAATTGCGGGGTGCGGATTCGCAAGGCGTGGTTCAGCAAGCAGCCGGTGTTGCAGTAGGCGGCTGGTGTTGCAACAGGCGGTGTTGCAGTAAGAGTGCTGCAGCAAGCGCAGAAAATTTCAGCAGATGGCGCATGCCCGGTTCCCCCTCTCCCCATGAACATGGGGAGAGGGTAGGGGTGAGGGACGCTTTCCCTTGAACCTTCCCTGAACTCCGTTCGCCCCGAGTGCCCGCGAAGCGGGTGCGCTTTTCCGAATGTCCCGAGTGAATCGCGAAGCGATTTGTATCGAGGGAGGGGCCAAGCGCACGCTCGCCTCCAGCGTCATTCCCGCGCAGGCGGGAATCAGTTTTGCTTTTCTCTGTCATCCTGAGCGCAGCGAAGGATCTGGCCTCGCAGCTCTGAAACTTCACGACGTGCGCTTGCGCGCGTGCCGGATCCTCCTGAACGCCTTGGCGGAGTTTTCGCCTGCGGCGAGTCACTTTTCTTGACGCAAGAAAAGTAACCAAAAGAACATGCCCCGGAGTTTGCGCCGCCTACGGCGGTGCCCTGCGCTTCTCGCTCGTGGCGGGGTCTGAAGACAGGCCATCCCTGGCCTGTCTTCAGACGCTTCGGCATCCTGCCTCGCCCGGCGCGAACACACGCGCCGGCTCATGCCGCCACGAGCTGCGATGCTCGGCGCAAACTACGGGGCGGAAAATCAAAAGCAACGGCCAAAGCCAAAGCAACATCAAAAGCCAAAGCAACATCAAAAGCGCCGCTACTCCACCTTCGTCATTCCGGCGAAAGCCT
>NZ_JONR01000035.1 GCF_000711955.1 Nevskia soli DSM 19509 | reverse complement strand
GACGTCTTTGCGCTCATGGACATAACGTCACCTTGCCGAAGCCGGAGCTGCCGACGATGGCCATCAGGTCGACCACGCGGTCGTAGACGGATTGGGGATCCGCGCACACGGTGACCAGCTCATCCGGGAACTGCTGCGCGATATCGTGCAGGCGCGCCGGCAGGTCGGCATACGGCACCGCTTCCTTGGCATCGTCGTTGTGCTGGATGAAGTAATTGTTCTGCAGATCGAAACTGACGCCGAGCTTCTCCGGCGGCTTGTCCGACTGGAACAGGCTGGGTTTGGGCAGGGTGATGGGCAACTGGTTCATCATCAGCGGCATCGTGACCATGAAGATGATCAGCAACACCAGCATGACGTCGACCAGAGGCGTGACGTTGATTTCCGCCACGGGCCCCATCTCCCCTTCGTCTCCGCCCGAAGAGGATTTGACGCTCACGCCCATGGCGAAAACTCCAACTGCCAGTGGCTAGTGGCCAGTGACCAGTGGCTAGTCACATCAAAAGACGGGCGCAGCCCATCCTGCTTTTCACTAGTCACTGACCACTGACCACTGACCACCTTCTTGCTCTTCACGGCCGCTCTCCCCGCTCAGGCCGCAATGGCCGGCGCGAAGCGCTTGGACAGGCGCCCGGCATAGATGCCGATGACGGTGTTGAGGCGGCCGACGTAACGACCCAGGTTGGTGGCGAAGCTGTTGTACGCCATGATCGAGGGGATGGCGGCGGCCAGGCCGATGCCGGTGGCGATCAGCGCTTCGGCGATACCCGGGGCCACGGTGGCCAGGCTGGTGTCATGCGCCGCGGCGATGCCGGTGAAGGTGTTCATGATGCCCCACACCGTGCCGAACAGGCCGATGAACGGAGCCGAGGAACCCACCGTCGCCAGGAACGGCAGGCGCTTGTTGATGCGGCGGGTTTCGTTGGACAGTTCCAGGCGCATGGCGCGCTCGATGCGGTCACGCACTTCGTGCAGCGCTTCGTGCTCGTGCTCGCCGGAGCCTTCGCGCCATTCCTGGTTGCCGGCGGCGATGATGTTGGAGATCTGATGCTTGTCGCTGTAGTTGATCATGTCCTCCAGCGTGCCGTCTTCCAGCGTGGTTTCGAGGCGGCTGACGGCGCTGAGCGCGGACATGAAGGCGAACAGCTTCTCGAACATCACGGTCCAGCACCAGAACGAGAAGATCACCAGGATCACCAGCACGGCCTTGACGACGGGGTCGGCCTGCGAAACCAGGTGATAGATGGACAGGTCGGCCGGGTTGATGGCGGCGACGGAATCCGCGGCGTCCGCCGCAATATTGATCAAGGAAACTGACACAGGAAGGACTCCAAAGTAGGGCTCAAGCTATGGAACGCTTGGGAGGCATTTTCCATGCCGAATAAGCCCCATTCGTCCCGCTGGGAAAGGGTCGAATAGTATCTAGCCCGTATGCAGTAGGCAAGCGCCCACTTTTGGCGCAAACGCCATGGCCCGCTCGCCGGCCGGACCTGTCGGTCAGGCAAATAGCCCGCGCAGGCCCTGCGCCACACCGTCCACGGTCAGTCCGAATTCAGCGAAAACCTTGGGGGCCGGGGCCGAGGCGCCGAAATCGTCGACGCCGAGCACGGCGCCCTGCGGGCCGGCCAGGCCGCGCCACAACGCGGTGACGCCGGCTTCGACCACCAGCCTGCGCTGCAGCGCAGCAGGCAGCACCTGCTCACGGTAGCTTGCATCCTGCGCATTGAATACTTCCAGGCAGGGCATCGACACCACGCGCACCGCGCGTCCCTCGCCCGCCAGCTTTTGCGCGGCCTGCACCGCCAGGTCCAGTTCCGAACCGGTGGCGATGACCACCGCTTCGGGGGGGCTCGCCGGCTCCGACAGGATGTAGCCGCCACGCGCCGCCAGGGCGGTGTGCGCTGCCTCGTGTTTCTGCGGCGCGAGATTCTGCCGCGACAGCGCCAGCACGGCCGGGCCGTCCTTGCGCTCGACCGCGGCCTTCCAGGCGATGGCGGTTTCGAAGGCGTCGCCCGGACGCCACACATGCAGGTGCGGAATCAGGCGCAGCGAGGACAGATGTTCCACCGGCTGATGGGTGGGGCCGTCCTCGCCCAGGCCGATGGAGTCGTGGGTGAAGACGAAGATGACGCGCTGGCGCATCAGTGCCGCCATGCGCACCGCGTTGCGGGCATAGTCGGAGAAGACCAGGAAGGTGCCGCCGAAGGGGATGACGCCGCCGTGCAGCGCCATGCCGTTCATGGCCGCGCACATGCCGAATTCGCGTACGCCCCAGGACAGGTAGTTGCCGCTGACGTCGCCCGGCACGATGGTCTTGGCGCCGTGCCAGATGGTGTTGTTGGACTCGGTCAGGTCGGCCGAGCCGCCGACGAATTCGGGCACCACCGGAGCGATGAGGTTGAGCACCGCTTCGGAGGACTTGCGCGTCGCCACCGGCTTGTCGCCGGCGGCGGCCTTCCCGATGGCGCCGGCGATCGTCGCGGCCCACTCCGCCGGCAGCTCGCCGGCGATGCGGCGGCGCAGTTCGGCCGCCTGCTGCGGATGCTGTCTGGCGTAGGCGTCGAACAGTTCGTTCCAGGCGGCCTGCTTCTGCTGGCCGCGTGCGCGGCCATCCCAGCCGGCGTAGATGTCCTGCGGGATTTCGAACGGCGCGTAGGTCCAGCCCAGTTTCTCGCGCGCCAGCACGATCTCGGCATCACCCAGCGCCGCGCCGTGGGCCTTGGCGGTGCCCTGGCGGTTGGGCGAGCCGAAGCCGATCACGGTCTTGCAGCAGATCAGGGTCGGCTGGGTGGTCTGCGCCCGCGCCGTTTCGATGGCGATGCGCACTTCGCTGGGATCATGGCCGTTGACGTTGCGCACCACCTGCCAGCCATAGGCCTCGAAGCGGCCGGGGGTGTCGTCACGGAACCAGCCGCGCACCTCGCCGTCGATGGAGATATTGTTGTCGTCGTAGAACACGATCAGCTTGCCCAGGCCGAAGGTGCCGGCGAGCGAGCAGGCTTCGTGCGAGACGCCTTCCATCAGGCAGCCGTCGCCGGCGAAGACGTAGGTGTAGTGATCGACCAGCGGCAGGCCGTCGTGGTTGAAGCTCGCCGCCAGCAGGCGTTCCGCCAGCGCCATGCCCACGGCGTTGGCCAAGCCCTGGCCGAGCGGGCCGGTGGTGGTTTCCACGCCCGGCGTGTGGCCGTGCTCGGGATGACCGGCAGTCTTCGAGTGCAGCTGGCGGAAGTTCTTCAGTTCCTCCATCGGCAGGTCGTAGCCGGACAGGTGCAGCGCGGCGTAGAGCAGCATCGAACCATGGCCGTTGCTGACCACGAAGCGGTCGCGGTTGAACCAGCTCGGGTCGGCCGGGTTGTGGCTGAGATAGTCGTTCCACAGCACTTCGGCGATGTCCGCCATGCCCATCGGCATGCCGGGGTGGCCGCTGTTGGCGCGCTGCACGGCATCCATGGCAAGGGCGCGGATGGCATTGGCGAGTTCGAAACGGGTCGGCATCGGAGGCGGCTCGGCTGAAGGGAACGGCGAAGGATGCGTATTGTCCATGCCCCCGCCCTGTGCGGGCAAGGCGGGACGGGAATGCGCCAGTACCTGTTACCCCGGTTCGCGCCCGGCGACTCAGGCGCGGTGATAGGGATGGTTCTGCGTCAGGCTCCAGGCCCGGTACAGTTGCTCTGCGATCAGCACCCGCACCAGGGGATGCGGAAACGTCAGCCGCGACAGCGACCAGCGCGCCGAGGCGGCCGCCAGGCAGGCGGGGGACAATCCGTCCGGGCCGCCGACCAGCAGGGCCACGTCGCGCCCGTCCTGCAACCATTGCGGCAGGGCCTTGGCCCAGCCCACGGTGTCCAGTGCGTCGCCGCGCTCGTCGAAGGCGACGATGCGGCTGCCGCTGCCGGCGGCGCGCAGCATCTTCTCGCCCTCGGCTTCGCGCAGGCGCGCGATGTCGGCATTCTTGCCCCGCGCCTCCACCGGCACTTCCACCAGCTCGAGGCGCAACTCGCGCGGCAGGCGCTGCGCGTATTCGGTGAAGCCGGCCTCGACCCAGGCCGGCATGCGCGTGCCGACGGCGATCAGGCGCACGCGCATAGGGGGCTCGAGCGGGTCCGGCTCAGGCCGACCGGCTGTCGAGCTGGCTCATGTCCCACAACTTTTCCAGCTGGTAGAACAGGCGCGTCTGCGCCTGCATCACGTGCACCAGCACGCCGTTGAGGTCCACCAGCACCCACTCGCCTTCGCCCAGCCCCTCGATGCCGAGCGCGCGGAAGCCGCGCTGCCGGGCCATGTCGACCACATTCTCCGCCAGCGACTTGACGTGGCGGTTGGAGGTGCCGGTGCAGATCACCATGGCGTCGGCGATGGTGGTGAGGTCGCGCACGTTGAGGACCTTGATGTCGACCGCCTTGAGATCCTCCAGCGCCGACACCGCCAGTGCCGTCAGGGTGTCGGACGGATCGACCGAGCCGGCTTTCGCTGCCTTGGCCTTCGGCGCGGGAGCGGCTTTTGGCTTGGCCTTGGAGGCGGCCTTCTTCGGCGCGGTCTTGGCTACGGCCTTGCTCTTCGGTCCAAGCCCGGACTTGGACTTGGGCTTGGACTTCACGGCAGCCTTGGCCCTGGTAGCGGACTTGGCTGCGGGTTTGGCGGCAGGTTTGCCGGTGGCCTTCGCCTTGCTCTTGGCGGGGGCCTTGGCCTTGGAGGCTGCTTTAGTCTTGGGCGGGGTCTTCATCGTGGGTTAGAGCGCGGACGTCCTCGGTGGTGAATGTCTGGATCACGGCATCCGGGACCAGGCCACGGATGCTGCGGCCGGCCTTGAGCAACTGCCGGATGCGGGTGGAAGAAATGGCCAGCGGCGGGATGCTGGCGGCGATCCACAGGCCGGCCGGCTGCGCCAGCAGGGCCTGGGACGAGGCGGCGCGGCGGCCGCGCAGGAACGCGGCCAGCTCGGGCGACGGTGCCGGCGGCTCGTAGGGCCGCTCGACGAAGACCAGGTGCGCCAGGTCGAACAGCTCGCGCCAGCGGTGCCAGGTGTGCAGCTGGTTGGCGGCGTCGTCGCCGAGCAGCAGCACCAGCGGCGTGGCCTCGCCCAGCTCGGCGCGCAGACCGGCCACCGTGTCATAGGTATAGGAAGGGCCATTGCGGCGGATTTCGCGATCGTCCACCACCACGCCGGGCTCGCCGGCGAGGGCCAGCCGCGCCCACTCCAGCCGACGCTGCGGCGGCACTTCCGGTGCGGCACGGTGCGGCGGGTGCGCGCTCGGCACGATCAGCACGCGCGACAAACCGAGCCGCTCGCGCAGTTCCAGCGCCAGGCGGATATGACCGTGATGGATCGGCGCGAACGTGCCGCCGAAGACGCCGATTGCGGCTGATGATTCAGTGGACAAGAGAACCTGCGTGCGGGCCGCAATCGGCAGTGATTAGTGGCCAGTGATTAGTGGCCAGTAAAAGCAAAAAATTGACGCAGTTGAGCTTTTTCACTAACCACTGACCACTAATCACTAACCACTGCTTCAACGGACCTGTCCGTCGCCCAGCACCACCCACTTCACCGAAGTCAGGCCTTCCAGGCCGACCGGTCCGCGGGCGTGGAACTTGTCGGTGCTGATGCCGATTTCGGCGCCGAGGCCGTATTCGTAACCATCGGCGAAGCGGGTCGAGGCATTGACCATGACCGAGGCGGAATCCACTTCGCGCAGGAAGCGGCGCACCTTGCTGTAGTTCTCGCTGACGATGGCGTCGGTGTGCTGCGAGCCGTGGCGGGTGATGTGGTCGATGGCCTGGTCGAGGCCGTCGACCACCTTGATCGCCAGGATCGGCGCCAGGTATTCGGTGTCCCAGTCTTCCGGCTTGGCCGGGCGCGCCTGCGGCAGGATCTTGCGGGTGCGCTCGCAGCCGCGCAGCTCGACGCCATGGCCGGCGTAGATGCGGCCGAGGTCGGGCAGCAGGCGCTGCGCGATCGGCGCGTCGACCAGCAGGGTTTCCATGGTGTTGCAGGTGCCGTAGCGCTGGGTCTTGGCGTTGACGGCGATGGCGATGGCCTTTTCCAGGTCGGCTTCGCCGTCGACGTAGACGTGGCAGTTGCCGTCCAGGTGCTTGATCACCGGCACGCGCGCGTTCTCCGCGACGAAAGCGACCAGGCCCTTGCCGCCGCGCGGGATCACGACGTCGACGAACTGCGGCATGGTCAGCATGTGCCCGACCGCCTCGCGGTCGGTGGTCTCCACCACCTGCACCGCGTCCGGCGGCAGGCCGGCGTCGCGCAGGGCGCGCTGGATGCAGCGGGCGATGGCCTGGTTGGAATGCAGGGCCTCGGAGCCGCCGCGCAGGATGCAGGCATTGCCGGACTTGAGGCACAACGAGGCAGCGTCGGCGGTGACGTTGGGCCGCGACTCGTAAATGATGGCGACCACGCCCAGGGGGACGCGCATGCGGCCGACCTGGATGCCGGAGGGGCGCATCTTCAGGTCGAACATCTCGCCCACCGGATCGGGCAGCGCCGCCACCTGGCGCACGCCGTCGGCCATGGCGGCGATGCGGCCCTGGTTCAGTTCCAGGCGGTCCAGCAGGGCTTCTTCCAGCTTGTTTTCGCGGGCCGCGCGCATGTCGCGGGCATTGGCTTCGAGGATCGTGGAGGCTTCGTCCTCGATGATCCGCGCCAGCTCGAACAGGGCGGCATTCTTCTCGCCGGCGCTGGCCTTGGCCACCGCGCGGGAGGCGACGCGGGCGCGCTCGCCCACATTGCGCATGTAGGAAGCAACCTCGTCCTTGCGCGCACCGCGCTTGCCGTCTTTCAACGTTACCGCCGTCATACAGGATTCCGTGCCGCGGCCAGTCTGGGTTTGGCGGCGCCGCTCGCCGCCAGCACCAATGTTAACAACTCTTCCCAGGCGGCGGACTGGGTGCCGCTGGACTTGGCCAGGGCGTCGATATTGGCGCAATCCCGCAGCCAGCCCAGCACCTGGCCGGAACGGCTGCGCTCGACCGCCCGCGCAAAGGCCGGCTGGTTCATCTTGAATACGCCGGCCGCTTCCATGGCGGCGCCGGCATTGTGGCTGCGGGCATAGGCCGCGGCGGCGCGGGCCAGCTGGCGCAGGCCATTGGCCACCACCGCCAGGATCGGCAGCAGGTCCACCCCCTCATCGCGCAGGCCGTAGAGGCCGCGCACGGCGCCGCGCGCGTCGCCGGCCATGATCTTATTGAACCAGCCGAATACCTCGTAGTGCGCCGAGTCGGCCACCGCCGCCTCGATCTGCGCCACGCCCACCGCCTGCCCCGGATAGAGCAAGGCCAGCTTTTCCACTTCCTGCTGCGCGGCGAGCAGGTTGCCCTCGGTGCGCTCGACCAGCAGGCGCAGCCCGTCCGGGTCGGCCTGGACCCCGGCGGTGCGCAGGCGCGTACCGATCCAGCCCGGCAATTCCTCCGGCTTCAACGCCCACACATACAGGCTGGCGCCGGCCGTCTCCAGCGCGCTGTACCAGGCGGCGTTGCGGGCGCGCGATTCGAGCTTGCCCAGGGCCACGATCAGCAGCACGTCCGGCGCCGGGTCCTGCGCCAGCTTGATCAGGGCGGCGGCACCGGCGGCGTCGGGAGCGTTGGCGGCGCGCAATTCGACGATGCGCTGCGGTGCGAACAGGGAGGGGGTGTTGCAGGTATCGACCAGGCGCTGCCAGTCGAAGCCGCGCTCGGCGTCCAGTACCTCGCGCTCGGCGAAACCCTTGGCCCGGGCGGCGGCGCGGATGGCGTCCAGCGCTTCCTGCATCAACAGGGGCTCTTCGCCGGCGACCAGGTACACCGGGGCGAGACCACGCTGTAGTTGAGAGGCAAGCTGACCGGGATTCAGGCGCATGGCCGTATTTTAGTTAAAAGCTCCCGGGACAACGGCGTCGGGTCGCAAAAAAGTAGAAGCGCCTTATTAATCATCGCCTTGGCGTCACTGCGCCACCGCCGCAGGAGCGTCTTTGCCCTCAATCCGCCATGAATGCCGCGAGCGCCTGCGCCGTTTCCCGCGGGGCGTCGAAATGCAGCATGTGTCCGGCATTCGCGATCACCACCACCCGCTGGTCGGCGAATGAGCCGCGGCGGCGGGCCCGCTCTTCGGCCGGCAGGGCCGTTTCCGACAGGGCGGCGTCGATGAACAGGGTCGGCGCGGTGATCTGCTTCCAGATCTCCTCCGCCTCGGCGGCGCGGTACAGCAGCGGGCCGGCCAGGGTGTGCTTGGGATCGGCGCAGAGGCGGATGCGGCCGTAGCCGTCCTGCTGGCCCCAGCAGCTCGCCACGAACAGGGCCTGCGCCTCGTTCAGGCGCGGATGCTGGCGGCGCACGCGCCCGGCCAGCTGCTCGAACGACTCGTAAGTCTTCACCGGCAGCGGTTCGCGCAACTGGTCCAGCCATTTGCGCACCCGCGCCGGCGCGCGCGCAGCCGGCGCGTCCGGCAGGCCGATGCCGTCCAGGCAAGCCAGCTTGCGCACCCGTTGCGGGCGCAGGCCGGCATACAGGGCGGAAACCTGGGCGCCCATGCTGTGGCCGGCCAGCAGCACCGGCTCGTCGGGGGAATAATGGTCGAGTATTGCTTCAAGGTCGGCGACGTAGTCGTAGAACCAGTAGCCGTCCTGCGGCCACTCGCTGTAGCCGAAGCCGCGCCAGTCCGGCATCAGCACCTGCCAACGTTGCAGCAGCGGCTCGACCAGGGGCTGGAAGGTGGCGGACACGTCGAGCCAGCCATGGGTGATGAACAGCCGCGGCAGGCTGGGGTCGCCCCAGCGCCGCACGTGGTGACGCAATCCGCGCACGCGCAGGAATTCGGACCGGCTGTCGAGACTGCTGTTCAAGCGCAACCCTCGCTGTAATGGACCGCCGGCAGCTGGCCGATCCGATAGGCCGTCACCTTGCCCTCTTCCGCCTGGAAAATCATCTGCCGCGGCTGATCCGGGTAGACGATCAGGTAGTGCGCGGCGCCATCCGCCGCGACCTGCAGGTGACCGGCGTAGCGCGCGGTCACGCTGTCTTCCGTATCGCCGACGCGCGCGCCGGAGCGCGTGACGACTTCCGGGGTGGCGATATCGATGCGCGTCACCACGCCCTGCTCCAGCATCAGGCCCAGGTCCAGCCGCAACTGCCCGCCCTCCGTGGGCCAGGCGTAATGGCAGGCGCGCCAGGCGCCGGCATCGCCGCGCGGAGGTTGCTCGGTCAGCGCCGCGCCTGCCGCCTTGCGCGCCTGCGCCAGGGTCATGCCGAGCCGGATCGGGCCGACCGCGTCCAGGCTGACGCGCCACTCCGAAAGCGGCGAGGCCGGCGCGTCGGCGGCTGCCGGCCATGCCGGCAACAACAGCAGCCCCGCCAGCATCCCGGGCCGGCCAAACCGCATCAGGCGATCTTGCCGCTCAGGAACTCATCCAGCAGCACCAGGCGGTCGTTGCCCCAGAACATCTGCTCGCCGACGAAGAAGGTCGGTGCGCCGAAGGCGCCGCGCTGCACCGCTTCCTCGGTATTGGCGCGCAGCTGGTCCTTGATCGACTGCTCCTGCGCCTGCAACAACAGGGCGGCGCCATCCAGACCGACCGCGTCGGCAACCTTGCTTACCGCCTCCGGCTGGGCGATGTCGGCGCCGTCGGCCCAATAGGCCTTCATGATCGCCTGGGCGAACTCGGCACCCCTGCCCTGCGCCGCCGCGGCCAGCCCGGCGCGGAGGGCCAGCACGCTGTGGACCGGAAACACCTTGGGAAAGGCCACCGGCACGCCGTAGTGCTGCGCCCAGCGCTGCACATCGCGGAACAGGTGCTTGGCCTTGGCCGGCACGGCCGCCGGCATGCGGTTGCCGCTGGCCTCGAACACCTTGCCGAGCAGGAATGGCCGCCACGCCACGGCGACGCCGGCCCGGGCAGCCAGCGGGCCGACCTGGGTGGCCGCCAGATAGGTGTAAGGACTGGCCGCGTCCCAGAAAAATTCGATCGTGCGTTGTTCCACCGTGACTCCTCCCGCGCTGTCTCGCGCCTGCCGGGCAGTCTGCATGTCGCTACCTTTCGGCACAAGGCATCACTTTCTGGCACAAGCCATGCTTGCTTAGGACGGGCTCGGCTACAATCGACCCCTACCCGCCGTCACCCGTGACCTGCTGATTCCAGAATGACTTACTGCGTCGCCATCAAAGTCAACGAAGGCCTGGTAATGGCCGCCGACACGCGCACAGCTGCGGGCGTCGACGACGTGCGCACCTACAACAAGATGCACACCTTCGAGTTTCCGGGCGACCGCGTCTTCGTGGTGCTGTCGGCCGGCAACCTGGCCACCACCCAGCACGTGCTGGCGCAGGCGCAGCGCGATCTCAACGATCCCACCGCCACCGTCAATCTGCGCACCGTGCGCCACATGTTCGACGCCGCCGATTATCTCGGCCAGCTCTCGGTGCGGGCGCAGAAGCAGGTGACGCAGCAGCTGCAGAGCCAGTACAGCAGCCTCAACGTCGAAACCACGCTGATCCTCGGCGGCCAGATCCAGGGCGAGGAGCCGGCGATCTACCTGATCTACCCGGTCGGCAACTGCATCGCCGCCAGCCCGGAGACGCCATTCCTGCAGATCGGCGAGATCAAATACGGCAAGCCGATCCTGGATCGTTTCATTCGCCCGCACGTGACGCTGGAGGACGCGGCGCGCTGCGCCCTGGTGTCGCTGGACTCGACCATGCGCTCGAACATCTCGGTGGGGCCGCCGGTGGACCTGGCCTTCATCCCGCGCGACGCCCTCAAGGTGAAACACTCGCTGCGCCTGGACCTGGACACGCCGTATTACTCGCAGCTCAAGGAAATCTGGGCACGGCAGCTGGAAAACGCGGTGCGCAGCCTGCCCAAGTTCGAGTGGGAGCTGCAGCCGCAGCTGTCCCTGCAGGTGCAGACCCAGTCGCAGCAACCGCAGGCACAGGCGCAAATGGGCGCGCAGACACAGCAGAACGGCCTGAATGCCGCCGCGCAGATGCAGTTCGGCAGCGGCAACAACGGCAATAACGGTTCAGGCGGACAGAGTTACTGACCGCGCGTAGCTGCTGTTTGTCGCTCTGAGCGTAGCGAAGAACCTGGCTTTACCGGCCAGTTCCCTGCCATCCCTGGCGAGACCTTGCAGCTACTGGAGAGCCCGGCCCGGCCATCCATGGCCGGGCGTTCGCCACTCCAGCGAGCTTCGCTCGCTGGAGTGGCTCACCCTTTCCCGCTAAGCCACTTTGAAATAGGCGGCGGCCAGGGCCTCGTGCAGCTCGCCCAGGCCGATCTGGATTTCGTCCATCAGGCCCGGCACGCCGAATTCCGCCTTGAGCAGGGCGTCGATGTTTGCGTCGCGCGAGAGGGCGCGGATGCGCTCGATCGAGCGCTCGATCTTGCGGCTTTCGGGCAGGGTCGGCAGCGTCGAGGCGACCTGCGACAGGCAGAACATGATGCTGCGCGGGAATTCGCGGTTCTGCAGCAGGAAGCGCAGCACGCCGGCGCCGTTGACCCGCGTCTTCATGTGCTTGCGGTACATCTGGTAGGCGGTGAGCGAGCGCAATACGCTCATCCAGATGATGTTTTCGAAGGGCGACAGGTCCGGTCCCGAGATTTCGCGGCCGAGACGGGTGGAGCGCACGTCGAGGATGCGCGAGGTCATGTCGCACTGCTCGAGATTGGTGCCGATGCGCAGGAACTGGAAGCCGACATCGCGGCTCATGTTGCTGGTCAGCACGCTGTAGATCAGCAGGGTGCGGTTGACCACCTCGCTCAGGAAGGCCTGGCGGTGGTTGCGCGGGATGCCCGCCTCGCCGCGCTCCTGCACGTAGAAATACAGGTCGTTGAGCCGCTCCCAGGTCTCGCGCGGCATGGTGTCGCGCACCGTGCGCAGGATTTCGCGGGCGTTGTAGAGGGAGGACTGGATCGAGCCGGGGTTGCGCGGGTCGGCGATGAGGAAGCGCACCACGTTTTCCTCGGTGGCCTCCTCGTAATGCTCGCGGAAGGTGCTCTCGGCGCCGACGATCTCGATCAGCGGGCCCCAGCCGAGCGTCATGCGCCGCGGCAGGTCCAGCATCAGGATGGCGTTGACGTTGATCAGGCGGGCGGTGTTTTCGGCGCGCTGCAGGTAGCGCCCGAACCAGTAGAGGTTGTCGGCGACGCGGGACAGCATCAGCGCGGCCCTCCCGTGGACTGGCTTTGCGACTGCAACTGGCGTTGTTCGAGGTCCTCGTCGAGGTCGACCACCCAGGTGTCCTTGCTGCCGCCGCCCTGCGAGCTGTTGACCACCAGCGAGCCCTTGACCAGGGCGACGCGGGTGAGGCCGCCGGTGGTGACGTAGGTGCTCTCGCCGCGCGACAGGATGAACGGCCGCAGGTCGAGGTGGCGCGGTTCGACGCCGTCGTCGGTGATGGTCGGCGCGGTGGACAGGGACAGGGTCGGCTGGGCCATGTAGTTGCGCGGATTGGCCTCGATCAGGCCGCGGAATTTCTCGCGCTCCTCCTTCGAGGCGCGCGGGCCGATGAGCATGCCGTAGCCGCCCGACTCGTTGGCCGGCTTGACCACCAGCTTGTCCAGGTTGGCCAGCACGTGCTTGCGCTGCTTGGCGTCCATGCACAGGAAACTCGGCACGTTGGGCAGGATCGGCTCCTCGTCGAGGTAATACTTGATCATCGCCGGGACGAAGGCGTAGATCACCTTGTCGTCGGCCACGCCGGCGCCGGGGGCGTTGGCCAGGCCGACCTTGCCGCGGATCCAGGCGCGCATCAGGCCCTTCACGCCGAGGACCGAGTCCGGGCGGAACGCTTCCGGGTCGATGAACAGGTCGTCGATGCGGCGGTAGATGACGTCGACCCGCTTGGGACCGTAGATGGTGCGCATGTAGACGCAGTCGTCGTCATCGACGAACAGGTCGGTGCCTTCGACCAGCTCGATGCCCATCTGCTGCGCCAGGTAGGCGTGCTCGAAATAGGCCGAGTTGTAGATGCCGGGAGTGAGCAGCACCATCTTCGGCTGGTCGCCGGGACGCGGGCTCAGCGCCGCCAGGGTGTCGTAGAGCTGGGCCGGGTAGTCGTCCACCGGCAGGATGTTGCTGGTCTCGAACAGCTCCGGCCAGACCCGCTTGATCACCATGCGGTTTTCCAGCATGTAGGAGACGCCGGAGGGGACGCGCAGGTTGTCTTCCAGCACGTACAGGGTGCCGTCGCCGTCGCGCACCAGGTCGCTGCCGCAGATATGCGCCCACACGCCGAATTTGGGCTGCACGCCGACGCATTGCGGGCGGAAATTGACCGAATCGACCAGGACCTCGGGCGGGACCACCTTGTCCTTGACGATTTTTTGATCGCCGTAGATGTCCTGGATGAAGTGATTGAGCGCGTTGACGCGCTGCTTCAGGCCGCGCTCGGTGCGCTCCCACTCCTTGCGCGCGATGACCCTGGGGATCATGTCGAAAGGCCAGGCGCGATCCAGTGTCTTGCCCTCGGAATAGACGGTGAAGGTGATGCCCATCACCTTGATGGCCAGGTCGGCCGCTACACGCCGGTCGGCCAGATCCTTGGCGGAGATGCCCTGCAGGTAGCTGAGCAGCTGCTTGGCCCCCGCCCGCGGCACGCCCGGCCTCTCAAACAGTTCGTCGTAGGCGTCCTGACACCGGTACTGGCTCCACTCGAAAGCCATCTGTTCGTCTTTTTCCTTTTTTTCCTTGGGAACCGCAGGACCGCAAAGCGTCAAAACCGCGCCGACGCATTGATCTTGCGGGATTTGCTCTCTAACCTAGCAGGAACGCGAAGCAAAACCCAAGCCACGCGGCGCGCGTCCCCTACAATCACCGGCATATCCAAGACCGCAAACCTGATGACCCGTTCCCGCACCGCCCTGGAAATCAAGGGCCGCATGTTGTCGATCACACGCGTGCGGGTGCTCGACCCCGACACCGCCGCGATCCGCGCGCATATCGAACAACTCGCAAAACAGATGCCGCAGGCGGTCAAGGGCATGGCGGTGGTGATCGACAGCGAGTTCGAGACCGATCTGCCGGCCCTGCTGGAGGCGATGCGCGGCGTCGGCATGCAGCCGCTGGCGGTGTCCGAGGGCCCCCTGGCCGCGGCGGCCAAGGGGCTGGGCCTGGCGGTGGTGTCGAAGGATTCGGGCAAGGGCGCAGCAGCCGCGCCGGAACCGGCCAAGGCCGCACCCCAGGCCGCGGCGCCCGCGGCCGGCCCGCGCCGGGCGGCCCGCATCATCACCGAGCCGGTGCGCTCCGGGCAGCAGATCTACGCCGAGTACGGCGACCTGGTGGTGCTCAACACGGTCAGCCCCGGGGCGGAAGTCATCGCCGACGGCTGCGTCCACGTCTACGGCAAGCTGGCCGGCCGCGCCATTGCCGGAGCCCGCGGCGACGAGGGCGCCCGCGTCTTCTGCCGCAAGCTGGAGGCCGAGCTGATCGCCATCGCCGGCATCTACGCGGTATCGGAACAAATCAAGGACGGCCCGCGCGGAGTCTCCGCGATGGCCTATCTCGAACAAGGGCGGCTCAAGATCGAGCCGCACAAGATATGAACCTGTACAGGAAGCGGGACAGGAGCGGCGGCGGAACTGCGCAGCGGCGCTCACTTTTCCCCTTCCCGATTGCCTATTCTCGATTCACCGCTTAACCAAGGAGCACCGTTGGCCAAGATCATCGTAGTCACATCCGGCAAGGGCGGCGTGGGTAAAACCACCACCAGCGCCTCGTTCGCCACCGGCCTCGCCATGCGCGGCAAGAAAACCGCGGTCATCGACTTCGACGTCGGCCTGCGCAACCTCGACCTGATCATGGGCGTAGAGCGGCGCGTGGTGTTCGATTTCGTCAACGTCATCAACGGCGAGGCGACCCTGAAGCAGGCCCTGATCAAGGACAAGCACCTGGACCAGCTGCACATCCTGGCCGCCAGCCAGACCCGCGACAAGGACGCCCTGTCGCAGGAAGGCGTGGAGCGGGTGCTCAACGAGCTGTCGCAGGACTTCGATTACATCGTCTGCGACTCGCCGGCCGGCATCGAGCGGGGCGCCTTCCTGGCGATGTATTTCGCCGACGAGGCCCTGGTGGTGACCAATCCGGAAGTGTCTTCGGTGCGCGATTCGGATCGCGTGCTGGGCATCCTCTCCAGCAAGGCGCGGCTGGCCGAGCGCGGCGAATCCAAGGTCAAGGAGCACTTGGTGCTGACGCGCTACAACCCGGCGCGCGTGGCCAAGGGCGAGATGCTGTCGCTGGAGGACGTCAAGGAAATCCTGGCGATTCCCCTGCTCGGCGTGGTGCCGGAATCCCCCACCGTGCTGACCTGCTCCAACAGCGGCGTGCCGGTGATCCGCGAGGAAGGCAGCGATGCGGGCCTCGCCTACCAGGACCTGGTGGCGCGCTTCCTCGGCGACGAGGTGCCCCACCGCTTCATCACCGAGCAGAAAAAGGGCCTGTTCAGCAAGCTGTTCGGAGCGAACTGATGGATTGGCTAAAATTCTTCCGCGCCGAGAAAAGCAACACCGCCAAGACCGCCAAGGACCGGCTGATGCTGGCCGTGGCCTACCAGCGTTCCGGCCAGGCCAACGGTCCCTCCTACCTGCCCAAGCTGCGCGAAGAACTGCTCGGCGTGGTGCGCAAGTACATCCAGGTGCCGGACGAAGCGGTGCAGTTCTCGGTGCAGCGCGAGGGCGGCCTGGAAGTGCTGGAGCTGAACATCACGCTGCCGGACAACTGAAGCCGGCAACCGGGCGCTGACGCGGGGATTGTCAGCGGCAAAGCCGCCCCTTCCCCGCCTTATTTCGCCGACAAGGCTTCGTCGAACCCGGGCCCGCCATTCCAGGCTTCGGCGCCGCCGCGCAGGACCACCGCGCGCAGGTAACCGCGGCGGCGCAGGGCCCGCGCCGCCCGCACCGCCGAAACGTCGTTGGGGCAGGCGCAGTAGGCGACGATGTCGCGGTCGTAGGGAAAATCGTAGGGGAAGGTCTTGCCCTTGCGCTCGATCTCGGCCAGTTCGACCGCCACCGCGCCGGGCACGCCGCTTTTGTCGTCGCGTATCAGGCCGGAACGCAAGTCCAGGATCAGCGGGCGCGGCTCCAGGTTGAGCAGGTCGCGCAGCTCGGCCGCCTCGATGCGCGGCACGCCGCCGCCCCGCGCCACCAGCCAGCGCTGGATGGCGCGGTAGGCGATATACATCACCAGCATCACCGCCAGCACATGCAGGACCACCTGCAGGTGCTGCGTGCCGTAGTCGAACACCGCGGTGATCTGGTCGCGGAACAGGTAGCCCAGGCTCAGGTAAATGACGCCCCATAGGAGGGTCCCAGCCGAGGAGGCGGCGAGGAAGCGCACCAGGGGCATGCGCACCGCGCCGGCAATGGGCGGCGCCACCAGGGAAATTCCCGGCACGAACTTGGAGAACAGCAGCGAGGCCAGGCCCCAGCGCTGGAAGATGGACTGCGTCATGCGTACGCAGGTATCGGGGGACAGGGAGACGCGGCAGAGCAGGCGCAACACCTTCTGGCCGTAGCGCACGCCGGCGAGGTACCAAGCCATATTGGCCAGCATTGCGGCGATCACGGCCGAGCCCAGCACCGCGAAGGCCGAGACCTGGCCCTCGGCCACCAGGGCGCCGGCCGCGACCAGCACGGTGAAGGAGGGCAGCGGCAGGCCGGCCTGTTCCAGCAGCACCGCCAGGAATACCAGCAGGGCGCCGTGTTCGGGCAGGTTGCGGATGAAAGCGGTCACGATCAGACCCTCAACTCAAAACGGCGAGACCCTCGGATACGGCGTCATTGCCACCCCTGGTAGCGCCGCTGTGAATCTGGTGGCATCGCGGACACTGTTCAAGGCGGGCGCATCTTACGCCTGTGTCCGTGGAACGTCAGCGCCGCTCGGCGGGTGACGGTAAAGATTCCGGAGCGGGTGCGGCCGGCTCATGGCCGAAGGTATGGCACAGGCGCAGACCATCCGCGCCGTCCTCGTAATAGCCGGGCAGCGCCTCGTCCTCGACATAGCCCAGCTTGGCGTACAGCGCCCGCGCCGCGGCGTTGTCCGCGCGCACTTCGAGCTTGATCTGCTTCAGGCCCAGGGCCTGCGCCTCGGCCTCGGCGGCGCGGATCAGGCGTTCGGCGAAGCGGCGGCCGCGCGCCGGCGGCGCCACCACCACGGAATAGATGCGGGCGACGCGGCTGCTCCTGCGCGTCAGCAGGATCAGGTTGCCGACCACCGCGCCCTCCAGCTCCGCCACCCAGGTGCGGGCTGACGGCGACTTCAGGAAGTGCCGCACCGAGCGCATCGACATGCGGTCGCCGGGAAACAGCTCCTCCAGCGTGAGGATCGCGGCGTCGTCGCGGTGTTGCCCCGGCCGAACCCGGCCCTGCTCGTTCATGCACGAATCCCGCAATGTGGAAAGGTGGTGCTCATGCCTGGATGATGCCAGCAGCCAGGAACGCCCGCGAGCGGCTCCGAACAGGCACAATCAGGTTCACCCCAACCGTGGAATCCGCATTCCGTGAATTTCATCCGCCAAGCCCGCGGCACCGCCCTGCTCCTGACCGCACTGCTATCGGCGCAGGCCGTAATGGCCGATGACTCCGTCCCCGCCGTGGACTCCGCGCCCATCGGCAACACCGTGCAGCCCCTATGGGAAGTGGGCGTCGGCGCAATCGCCGGTACGGTGCCGGACTATCCCGCGGCGGACAATTACAGCGCCCGTTTCGTCCCCTTCCCGTATTTCATCTACCGCGGTCACCTGTTCCGTTCCGACGAGAACGGCGCGCATCTGCGCGCCGACGTGCGTTCCAACATGGAACTGGATGTCAGCGGCGGCGTCTCCTTCTCCAGCCACTCGGACTCGGCCGGGCCGCGTGCCGGCATGCCGGACCTGAAGTACCTGCTGCAACTGGGACCGAACCTGAAGATCACCCTCGACCACCCATCCGAGAACAGCAGCGTGCTGCTGCAGCTGCCGGTGCGGGCGGTGGTCTCGCTCAACGGCCTGCATTTCGCCTACGAGGGCCTGGTGTTCACTCCCGACATCGGCATCCAGACCCGCTCCCTGTTCGGTACCAAGTGGAACGGCTCCGTCAGCGTCGGGCCGGAATTCGCCAGCGGGCGCTTCCAGCAGTATTTCTACCAGGTGGACCCGCAATACGCCCTGCCCGACAGGCCCGCCTACCAGGCCCACGGCGGCTACTTCGGCTCGCGCCTGGAAATGGGCATCGGCCGCAAGCTGGGCAAGGATTTCCGCCTGTTCATCTTCGGCCGCATCGACGATTACTCCGGGGCTCGCAACGAGGACAGCCCGCTGTCGAAGAGCACGATGGGGTACTCGGTGTTTGCCGGGGTCAGCTGGGCGATCTGGCATTCGAAGGAGACGGTGTCGATGCCGGTGGCGGGCCGCTAGGGAGCCTCTGACTGATCCCAAGCCCTGCATGTGTCCATCCGCCGAAGTCCATTCGATACGGAGAATATAGCCCGCGCCATCTTCCGCGCAGCGGCTGAGCTCAATTGCCTGCGCTGCCCAGGGAGAGGGGAACCGCATTGCGATGGCAAATCTCAGCGGGGCGCCCCATAACCTCCGCCGCCAGGCGTCTCGATGACAAACGTATCTCCCGCCCGCATGTCCACGCTCGCAGTAGCAGGCAAAGACTCGACATCCCCGTTGGCACGGATCACATAGTTGCGCCCCTTTTGCGCGGGCAAGCCTCCCGCCAAACCGTGCGGCGCAATGCGGCGGCGGTTGGAAAGAATGGCGGCATTCATCGGCTCGCGGAAGCGCAGGCGCCGCACCACGCCATCGCCGCCGCGATGCAAGCCCACGCCCCCGCTGTCGCGACGCACGTAAAAACTTTCCAGCAACACCGGAAAGCGCGCTTCCAGTACCTCGGGATCGGTCAGCCGTGAATTGGTCATATGCGTCTGCACGGCGCTGGCACCATCGAACTCCGGCCCGGCGCCGGAGCCGCCGCAGATGGTTTCGTAGTACTGGCGGCGCGCATCGCCGAAAGTGAAGTTGTTCATGGTGCCCTGCGCGGCGGCCATCACACCCAAAGCGCCATATAAGGCATCGACCAGGGCCTGCGAGGTTTCGACGTTGCCGGCGACGGTGGCGGCGGGCGCCCGCGGGCTGAGCATGGAGCCGGGCGGGATCAGCAGGGTGAGCGGGCGCAGGCAGCCTTCGTTGAGCGGGATGTCGGCATCGACCAGGCTGCGGAACACGTAGAGCACGGCGGCCTTGCAGATCGCTTCCGGCGCGTTGTGGTTGTTGGGGCGCTGGGGGCTGGTGCCGGCGAAGTCGATGACGGCGGAGCGCGCGGACCGGTCGATGGTGATGCTCACGCGAATCAGGGCACCGTCGTCCAACTCGCAGCTGAATGCGCCATCGTGCAGCGCGGCGATGGCGCGGCGCACTTCTTCCTCGGCGTTGTCCTGCACATGGCCCATGTAGGCTTCGACGACGTCGAGGCCGAAGTCCTCAACCATGCGCAGCAGCTCGTCCACGCCCTTCTGGTTGGCGCCGGCCTGGGCGCGCAGGTCGGCGATGTTCTGTCGCGGATTGCGCGCGGGCCAGGGGCCGGCGGCAAGCGCTTCGAGCATGGCCTGTTCGCGCAACTCGCCATCGCGCACCAGCAGCAGGTTGTCGAGCAGCACGCCCTCTTCCTCCAGGGTGCGGCTGTCGGGCGGCATCGAACCCGGCGTGATGCCGCCGACGTCGGAATGATGGCCGCGCGAGGCGACGTAGAACAGCGGGCGGTCGCGGCCGGGCCGGAACACCGGCGTCACCACGGTAATGTCCGGCAGGTGGGTGCCGCCGCGGTAGGGATTGTTGAGGACGTAAACGTCGCCGGGACGGATGGCAGCGCCATGCTGCGCGATGACGGCGCGGATGCTGTCGCTCATCGAGCCCAGGTGCACGGGGATGTGCGGCGCGTTGGCAATGAGGTTGCCGGCGCTGTCGAACAGGGCGCAGGAGTAGTCGAGACGTTCCTTGATATTGACCGATTGCGCGGTGTTGGCCAGCACCGCGCCCATCTGCTCGGCGATGTTCATGAACAGGTTGTTGAAGATCTCCAGCATCACCGGGTCGGCGGCGGTGCCGAGCGCATGTGTGGACTGCCGCGGCACGGCGCGGTTCAACAGGATCTCGCCGCGCGGCAGGACTTCCGCCTGCCACTGCGCTTCCACCACGGTGGTGGCGCCGGCGTCGGCGATGATGGCGGGGCCGGCGATGCGGGCCGCGGCGCCGAGTTGCTCGCGGCGGTAGACCGGCACCTCGCGCCAGCCGCCCTCGCTGTACAGCGGCACCTGGGCCGCCGGCTGCGCTGGGACGCCGCTCTCCGGCAAAGCATCGGCAAGGGATTCATCGCCGAGGCCGTTGGCTTCCACCGACACGGCAGCAACGATCAACTTGCTGCCGGCCGGCACGAAGCCGTAGCGCCTGCGGTAATCCGATTCGAAGCTTTCGCGCATCGCCGCCGGACTGGCGTAAGGAACGACGAAGGTGGAGTCCTGTCCTTCGAAACGCAGGTGCGCGCGTTGCAGCAGGCGGATGCGCGACGGCTGCACGCCTTGCCCTTCCACCTGCCGCTTTGCCTCCGTGCCCAAGTCCGGCAGCACTGCATCGCAGGCCGCAGCACCGCCGGCATCGAGATCGCGCTCGATGCTGTGTTCGCGCATGGCGGTGATGTCGGCCAGGCCCATGCCCAGCGCGGACAGCACGCCGGCCAGCGGATGCAGCAGCGCGCCGCGCATGCCCAGGGCATCGGCCACCAGGCAGGCGTGCTGGCCGGCGGCGCCGCCGAAGCACATCAAGGTATATTTGCCGGTGTCGTAGCCGCGCTGCACCGAGATCTTCTTGATGGCGTTGGCCATATTGGCCACGGCAATGTCGAGGTAGCCCTGCGCCACCTGCTCCGGCGTGCGCGTCTCGCCGACGGCGGCGGAAATCTCCCGCGCCAGCGCTTCGAACTGCGCGCGCACAACTGCCGCATCCAGCGGCTGCCGCCCATCGGCGCCGAACAGCTGCGGGAAGAAGCGCGGCTGGATCTTGCCCAGCATGACGTTGCAGTCGGTGACGGTGAGCGGGCCGCCGTTGCGGTAGCTGGCCGGGCCGGGAGTGGCGCCGGCGGACTGCGGGCCGACGCGCATGCGCGCGCCGTCGAAGAACAGGATGGAGCCGCCGCCGGCGGCGACGGTATGGATGTCCATCATCGGCGCGCGCAGGCGCACCCCGGCGACCTGGGTCTCGAACACGCGCTCGTACTCGCCGCGGAAGTGCGAGACGTCGGTGGAAGTGCCGCCCATATCGAAGCCGATGACGCGCTCGAACCCGGCGGCCTGCGCAGTGCGGGCCATGCCGACGATGCCGCCGGCGGGACCGGAGAGCACGGCGTCCTTGCCCTGGAACAGGCCGGCTTCGGCCAGGCCGCCGCTGGACTGCATGAACATCAGGCGCACGCCGCGCAGCTCGCCCGCGACCTGCTCGACATAGCGGCGCAGGATCGGCGAGAGATAGGCGTCGGCGACAGTGGTGTCGCCGCGCGAGATCAGCTTGGGCAGGGGGCTGACCTGGTGCGAGACCGAGACCTGGGTGAAGCCGGCCTGCCGCGCCAGCGCGGCCACGCGCGCTTCGTGGGCGGTGTGGCGGTAGCCGTGCATGAGGGCGATGGCCACGGCGCGATAGCCGGCTGCATACGCGTCACACAGCTTGCGCAAGGTGTCGGCCTCGTCCAGCGGCAGCAGGATCTCTCCTTCCGCGGTGACGCGCTCGCGCACTTCCTCGACGCGCTCATGCAAGGGCGGCGGCAGCACGATATGCCGGTCGAACAGGCGCGGCCGGTTCTGGTAGCCGATGCGCAGGGCATCGGCGAAGCCGGCGGTGATGAACAGCACGGTGGGCTCGCCGCGGCGCTCGAGCAGGGCGTTGGTGGCGACGGTGGTGCCCATCTTGACGCACTCGACCTGCGCCGGATCGATGGCCGCTCCAGGCGCCACGCCAAGCAGTCCGCGGATGCCGGCGATGGCGGCGTCCGCGTATTGCGCGGGATTCTCGGACAGCAGCTTGCGCATCAGCAGGCTGCCGTCCGGGCGGCGGGCGACGATGTCGGTGAAGGTGCCGCCGCGGTCGATCCAGAACTGCCAGCGGGGTGTTTGCGTTGCGTTCATCGTATTCCGCAATTTCTTAAGAGCCTGTAACAGAATGAATCGCACCTGCGTTGCAGTCCAAAATCGCGTCAGGCAAGGCGGAGGCCCCAGCCATGGTGATTCCATGGCTGGGGCTGACAACGCAGCCTGGCGCGATTTTGGGCGCAACCCTCCGGGACGGGGCCATTTTTGCGCATTGCTGCGCCGGCCAGAGCGCACCATGGAATCACCATGCTGCACTCTGTCCGACTTGCACTGCGCAAAAATGACCGCCGTCGCAGGCGCGATTCATTCTGTTACAGGCTCTTAGGACAAGTTTGGCACGGACAGGGCCCCGCCGCGGCGCACCGGCCCCGCGCGGCGAGGCTGCGGCGCGTCAAATCCTTGACGCTTTGGCCTACCGTTCGCGGCTCCTGCCGCTACCGCCGGTCACGGTATCCCCCTGGCCGCTACCGCCGGTCGCCATACGGCCCGAACCACGCGTCATCCCGCCTAGCGTCGGCCCAGGCATCCACCAGCTTGGGGATGCTGCAGTTGTACAACCTTGTCACGGAGGAGCGGGAGATGATCATCAAGAAATTCCTTTTATCGGGAGCCCTTGCCGCGTGTGTCGTCGCGGCAGGCTGCGGCGGCAGTTCGGGCAGTTCCAGCGGAGGCGGAAGCAGCAGTGGTGGCAGCAGCGGCAGCAGCAGCAGCGGGGCCAGCGGCACCACGGTCTCGGTCGCAGGACCGCTCGACACGGTGCAGACCACCTTGTCCGGCAGTGTGCTGAGCCAGCTTGAAACGGCGACGGCGGGCACCCCGCTGCAGGGCGTGCTGGTGTGCACCGACGACGTGGTGAACCAGAACACGCTCGACGTGGTGGATTCCATACTCAACGCGCTGCAAAACCCGGCCTCGGCCGCCAGCGCACCGCCGCAGATCCAGGCGCTGTTGCTGGAAATGGCGAACAACCTCGGCGGCCTGCTCAACTCGCTTGCCGGCAAGGGCGGTTGCGGCAGCGCTGCCGGCAGTAGCAGCAGCAGCGGTGGGGGCGGCAGCGTTCCCGTCACCAACCCGCTGGCCGGCACGCCGCTGGCTCCGCTGGGCGATGCCCTGTTGCCGATCCTGCAGAAAATCCAGCTCCAGCTCGGCGCCGGCAGCAGCGGCGGCAACGGCCTTGCCGACCTGGCAAGCCTGGTGGACCAGCTGAATGCGGCATTCCAGACCGGTATGGCCCAGGTCCCGGCTTCGGCCTTCTCGCAGCCGGTGGTCGGCGGCGTGCTGACCACGCTGAAGGTCACGGTCGGCAACCTGGCCGCGGTGGTCGATGCCCTGTCCACCAGCAACAGCGCTGCGTTCCAGAGCGCGACGCAGGCCCTGCTCGACAACCTGTTGGTCAACGTGCTGACCCAGGTCGTGCCGACCAGCTTCATCGAGACGCAGGCCGGCAAGCCGGGCAGCATCACCGGCCCGATCGACACCGCGGCCGCCACCTTCGCCGCCACGGTCGCGACGGCGCTGACGCAGGGCGAGCAGCAGTTGCTGGCCGCACTCAACAGCAGCCAGTTGGCGCCGGTGGTCAACCCGGTGCTGAACACCCTGCTGCCGGCGATCCTCGGTCCGATCACGCAGGCGCTTGCCGGCGCCGGCGGCTCGTCCTCCGGCGGCGTCACCGGCACGCCTCTGGATGGGCTGCTGGGGCCGCTGACCACGGTACTGACCGGCATCCTCGGCGGCACCGGCACGACCTGCGTGTTTGCCAACACGCCGCTGTCGGCGCTGTGCAAGTTGCTGCCATAATCGTCGCGCGCTGAATCGCGGCCGATGCAAGCCGCGGGACACGCAAGTGTCCCGCGGCTTCTTTATTGGGCTTCGAGACGCCGCCCCTACCCCAAACTGGGTAGGCTGAACAGCGCCGGGCCGTGTGAAATGGAATGACCTTCCTACACTCCGCACGAACCCGCGAGCATGAGCCAAGGCGCATCCATCCCGCAGGCTCAGGCCACCGCTGCGGGCGACCGCGCACGCGCGTGGCGCGACTGGGCCGCGTTCCTGGCCATCACCCTCGGCAGCTTCGTGGCGATCCTGGACATCCAGATCGTGGCCAGCTCGCTCAACGAGATCCGCGCCGGGCTGTCGGCCAGCACCGACGAGATCCAGTGGGTGCAGACCTCGTACCTGATCGCCGAAATCATCGCCATCCCCCTGTCCGGCTACCTGGCGCCGATGCTGTCGACGCGGGTGTTCTACACCATCGCGGCGATCGGCTTCACCCTGTCCAGCGTGGCCTGCGGCTTCTCCTGGAGCCTGGGCTCGATGGTGGTGTTCCGCGCCCTGCAGGGTTTCCTCGGCGGCGGCCTGATCCCCGCTTCGTTCGCCACCATGTTCCTGCTGTTCCCGGACGAGAAAAAGCGCAACCTGCCGCAGCTGCTGGGCGGCATGGCGACGATGCTGGCGCCGGCCATCGGCCCGACCTTTGGCGGCTACATCACCGACTCGCTGTCCTGGCGCTGGCTGTTCCTGATCAACTTCGTGCCCGGCATCGCCTGCGCCCTGATCGTGTGGGCCACGCTCGACGTCGACCGGCCCAGGCCGGAGATGCTGAAGAAGCTGGACCTGTGGAGCGTGCTGTTCCTCGCCATGTTCCTCGGCGGGCTCGAATACACCCTGGACGACGGCCCGCGCCACGACTGGTTCGACGACCGCAGCGTGCTGCTCTGCGCAGTGGCCGCGACCATCGGCGGCAGCCTGTTCTTCTGGCGCGGTTTCCACTCGGATCATCCGATCATCGATCTGCGCGCCTTCCGCAACCGCAACTTCGCCGTGACTTCCCTGGTATCGGCCATGCTCGGCGTCAGCATCTTCACCCTGGTCTACATCACACCGGTGTTCCTCGGCCAGGTGCGCGGCTACAACCCGCAGCAGATCGGCGAGGTGATGATGGTGCAGGGCATGGCGATGGTGGTGGCCGCGCCCTTCGTGATGCGCATGGCGATGGTGCTGGACCCGCGGGTGACCATCGGCATCGGCCTGCTGCTGGTGGCGATCGGCTCCTGGACCAATGCCCAGCTCACCGCGGAATGGGGCTTCGCCGAGTTCGCGCTGTCGCAAAGCCTGCGCGGCGCCGGCCTGATCTTCGCCTTCATCCCGATGACCAACCTCGCCCTCGGCACCCTGCCGCGCCATGAACTGAACAACGCCAGCGCGCTCTATACGGTGACCCGCAACCTCGGCGGCGCCTTCGGCCTGGCGGTGGTGGCGACGCTGATCAACCAGCGCAACTGGACCCACTGGCAGGCGCTGGCGGAGAGCACGCGCCTGTCCCGCCCGGCGGTGCGCGAGGCCCTGTCCGGCATGAGCGCGATGCTGGCACCGCAGCTCGGCGCGGGCAGCGCCGCCGGCGCCATCGGCATGCTGGCGCAGCAGGCCTACCAGCAGGCCTCGACCATGACCTACGGCGACATGTACTTCCTGCTGTCGATCTCCACGGCGCTGACGGTGCTGCTGGTGCCGCTGATCCAGAAGCCGCAGGGCGCGGTGGACGGCGTCGGGCACTAACCGCCAACGTACCCGGGCCTCGACGGCCCGGGCACTGCATCGCTTCAGACCCGCGGCTGCGGCATACGCCGCCGTTCAGCCCCGCACGGCTTCCAGGGCGGCATTGAGGGTCTTGCTCGGCCGCATCACCGATTCCATCTTGGCGCGATCGGCCAGGTAGTAGCCGCCGATGTCGGCCGGCTTGCCCTGCACGTCGGCGAGCTCGCCGACGATGGTCTGCTCGTTGTCCGTCAGTGTCTTGGCCAGCGGGGCGAAGCGCGCCTGCAGGTCACGGTCTTCGGTCTGTGCGGCGAGTTCCTGCGCCCAGTACATGGCGAGGTAGAACTGGCTGCCGCGGTTGTCGAGCTGGCCGGTCTTGGGCGAGGGGTTCTTGTTGTTCTCGAGCAGCTTGCCGGTAGCGGCGTCCAGGGTCTTGGCCAGCACCTTGGCCTGCTTGTTGCCGGTCTTGATGCCCATGTCTTCCAGGCTCACGGCCAGGGCCATGAACTCGCCCAGCGAATCCCAGCGCAGATGGTTTTCCTCCACCAGCTGCTTGACGTGCTTGGGCGCCGAGCCGCCGGCGCCGGTTTCGTACATGCCGCCGCCGGCCATCAGCGGCACGATGGACAGCATCTTGGCGCTGGTGCCCAGCTCCATGATGGGGAACAGGTCGGTGAGGTAGTCGCGCAGGATGTTGCCGGTGACCGAGATGGTGTCCAGGCCGCGGTAGGCGCGCTCCAGGGTGTAACGCATGGCGCGCACCTGCGACATGATCTGGATGTGCAGGCCGGACGTATCGTGATCTTTCAGGTACCGTTCGACCTTCTTGATCATCTCGGCTTCGTGCGGGCGGTACGGATCGAGCCAGAACACGGCTTCCATGCCGGAGTTGCGGGCGCGGGTGACGGCCAGCTTGACCCAGTCGCGGATGGCCGCGTCCTTGACCTGGCACATGCGCCAGATGTCGCCGGCTTCCACCTGCTGCACCAGCAGCACTTCGCCGGTCTCGATGTCGACGATGCGCGTCTCGCCGTCCTCGGCGATCTCGAAGGTCTTGTCGTGCGAGCCGTATTCCTCGGCCTGCTGCGCCATCAGGCCGACGTTGGGCACGGTGCCCATGGTGACCGGATCGAAATTGCCGTTGGTCTTGCAGAAGTTGATCATCTCCTGGTAGATGCGGGCGAAGGTGCTCTCCGGGATCACCGCCTTGGTGTCCTTGGGGCGGCCGTCGGCGCCGTACATCTTGCCGCCGAGACGGATCATGGCGGGCATCGAGGCGTCGACGATGACGTCGTTGGGCGCGTGCAGGTTGGAGATGCCCTTGGCCGAGTCGACCATGGCCAGCTCCGGGCGGTGCTCGTGGCAGGCGTGCATGTCGCGGACGATCTCGTCGTGCTGCGAGCTCGGCAGCGTTTCGATCTTGTCGTAGAGGTTGACCAGCCCGTTGTTGACGTTGACGCCCAGTTCCTCGAACAGCTTGGCGTGCTTCTCGAAGGCTTCGCGGTAGAAGATGCGCACGGCGTGGCCGAAGACGATGGGGTGCGAGACCTTCATCATGGTGGCCTTGACGTGCAGGGAGAACATCACGCCGGTCTTGCGGGCGTCTTCCATCTGTTCTTCGTAGAAGGCGCACAGGGCCTTCTTGCTCATGAACATGCTGTCGATGATCTCGCCCGCCAGCAGCGAAACCTTGGGCTTGAGCACGACGGTCTTGCCGCCGCGGGTGAGCAGCTCCATGCGGACGTCGCGGGCGCGGTCCAGGGTCATGGACTTCTCGCCGTGGTAGAAGTCGCCGTGGCGCATGTGCGCGACGTGGGTGCGCGAAGCCATGCTCCACTCGCCCATGCTGTGCGGGTTCTTGCGGGCGTAATCCTTCACCGCCTTGGGAGCGCGGCGGTCCGAGTTGCCCTCACGCAGCACCGGGTTGACGGCACTGCCCAGGCACTTGGAGTAGCGCTTGCGGATGGCCTTGTCCTCGTCGGTCTTCGGATCCTCGGGGAAGTCGGGAACCTTGTAGCCCTTGGACTGCAATTCCTTGATGGCGCTGACCAGCTGGTGTACCGAGGCGCTGATGTTGGGCAGCTTGATGATGTTGGTATCGGGCAGCAGGGTCAGCCGGCCCAGTTCGGCCAGGTTGTCCGGCACCCGCTGTTCCTCGGTGAGGAACTCGGGGAACTCTCCCAGGATGCGCGCCGCCACCGAAATGTCGCTGGTGGCAACGGTGATGCCGGCCGGTTCGATGAAGGTGCGGATGATCGGCAGGAAGGCGGCGGTTGCAAGCAACGGCGCCTCGTCGGTCAGCGTGTAAATGATGGTGGGCTGCTGGGTACTCATGGTTGGTGTCCTAGATTGGGAGGTCCAGCCCGCGTCATGGAATAGCCGGCTTGGCGGATCTGGCCGGCCAAGTGCATTCATCGCTGGTGGGGCTGTCAGAATTTCTGTTTTCGAGGCGCCCTGAGACTTTTCCACGGCGGCGGTCGGCGCTTTCGACGAGCGGCCGGGGTGGAGAGCCGGCGTCTATATTACGCGGTCACCGGTTTGAATCAATCGAGGGGGCCGGCGCGGGGGCTCGACGACACCCTGCCGACCATGATCGAAGCGAATGCCGCATCGACGTGAAAAGCGCCGATTCCGTACCCCGGAGACCGGGGAAGATTGAGGATTGACCGGCAGAAGCGGGTTTGCATCGCCGGATGGCTTCTCTCCATATATTTATGGCGGCAGCGGCTGCCGCGTGGGCGATGATTCCGGGGAGCCAGGCCGCCTTGGCCGTGCACTCACCCTCCTGCGTTTTCGCACCGGAATTGTGCGGACGCCGCCGGGAACGGCACTCCGGGCGAGCATGCGCCGGGGCCGTCACACGGCTGTCATGAAAATTCACTCTTGATCACATCAAAGTGTCAATGAATCGAACATAAAGATTCATTTTTTTGCCATCCGGGGCTCGTAGCATCGCCGGATCGCGCCACACGCTCGGCGTCTTTACGGCCCGGTGCCGTTGCAGGTCAACTTGGAAATCGCCCGCTATCTGGCTTTAGCCTGTCTGGGGCTTCTGCTCCTCCGCAAAGTTTACACGCGACTGCTGCTGTCCCGTGCCAAGCATCCGTCGCTCAGCGGCCACTCCAAGATGTCGCGGCGGCTGGCCCGGCTGACCAGCTTCTTCGACTACGATGCGACGCGCTATTTCTCCAGCGACCTCGCCCCGGCGGACATCGCCGCCCGGCGCAAGGCGGGGATGGAGCAGCTGCGACAGCGCTTCGTCGCGGCGGCCCCGCAGACGCTGGGCTACAGCCAGTCGCTGGAAAGCGGCATTTCCGACGTGCAGTTCACCAGCCATTACCGGGTGCCCTTCCCCTACCGCAACTTGCTCCCGGCGGAGTTCAAGTTCGGCAGCGTGGTGACGCAGACGCGCGGCACGCAGCTGTGCGACATGGACGGCAACTGGAAGTACGACGTCTCCGGCTCCTACGGCGTCAACGTCTTCGGCTACGACTTCTACAAGGAGTGCCTGCGCGAGGGCTACGCCATGGTGGCGGACATAGGGCCGGTGCTGGGTCCTTACCACCCGGTGATCCGCGACAACGTGCAGGCCCTGAAGGAAATCTCCGGCCTGGACGAGGTTTCGTTCCACATGTCGGGCACCGAGGCGGTGATGCAGGCCGTGCGCCTGGCCCGCTACCACACCGGCAAGACCCACTTGGTGCGGCTGTGCGGCTCCTACCACGGCTGGTGGGACGGGGTGCAGCCGGGCGTGGGCAACCAGCGGCAGGTCAACGACGTCTACACGCTGGCCGACCTCGGCGAGAACACCCTGCGCATCCTCGACACGCGCAGGGACATCGCCTGCGTGCTGATCAACCCGTTCCAGGCGCTGCATCCGAACTCGGACGCGCCGGGCGACGCCTCCCTGGTCAACAGCGAGCGCCGCACCGCCTTCGACCGCGAGGCCTATACCAAATGGCTGGGGCGCATCCGCGAGGTCTGCACCCGTCGCGGCATCGTGCTGATTTCCGACGAGGTCTTCGCCGGCTTCCGCCTCGGGCATCGCGGCGCGCAGGAGTATTTCTCCTTCCAGGCCGACATGGTCACCTACGGCAAGACCCTCGGCGGCGGCCTGCCGGTGGGCGTGCTGTGCGGACGCGCGGCGCTGATGAAGCGCTTCAAGGAAGCCGAGCCGGCGAACATCTCGTTCGCCCGCGGCACCTTCAACTCGCACCCGCACGTGATGGCCTGCATGTCGGTGTTCCTCAAGCGCATCCGCCAGCCGGAATACCAGGACATCTACGCCAAGGCCGATGCGCTATGGAATGCGCGCGTGGCCGGGCTCAGCCAGGCGCTGGCCGACGCGGCGCTGCCGGTGCGGCTGGCCAATATGCACAGCATCGTCACCATCCTCTACAGCGTGCCCTGCCGCTACAACTGGATGCTGCAGTTCTACCTGCGCGCCGAAGGCCTGGAGCTGAGCTGGATCGGCAGCGGCCGCATGATCATGAGCCTCAACTACACCGACGAGGATTTCGCGGAAGTGGCGCGCCGCTTCCAGCGCGCGGTGCAGCAGATGCAGAACGACGGCTGGTGGTGGACCGCGCCCCACCTGAGCAACAAGTGGATCAAGCGGCAGATGCTGAAGGACATGCTGGCCGCGCGTTTCCGCGGCCGGCCCGAACGATCGGCTCCGTCCGGTCAGCCCGTGGCGAGTCTCCGTTAGGGCCTGTTAACGCTAGAGGACGTGATCCGACATGATCGAACTGAATCTGAACCGGCACAGGGAAAAGGCGGTCACCTCCTTCCGCGAGCAGTTGCAGGTCGATTTCCAGCGCTACCTGGCGCAGGAAGCCGTGCGCTTCAACCCGGAGGAATGCCTCCGCATGGACTTCCACTGCCACGACCGCAACAGCGACATCCCCGATGAGCTGTGGGGCCGCATCCTCGGTCTGCCCGAAACCTGGCTCGAAACCCGCGACCTGGTGAAGTGCCTGCAGGGCAACGGCAGCGACGTCATCACCATCACCAACCACAACAACGCGCGCTCCTGCTGGGAGCTTCTGGACAAGGGGCATGATGTCGTCGTCGGCACCGAGTTCACCTGCCATTTCCCGGAGTACGAGCTTTACGTCCACGTCCTCACCTACGGCTTCACGCCGGAACAGGAAGTGGTGCTGAACAGGAAGCGGCGCGACATCTACGACTTCCTGCGCTACGCCGCAGAGCACGATATCCCGGTGGTGCTGCCGCACCCGCTGTATTTCTACACCCGCAATCCGCACATCCGCCTGGAACTGTTCGAGAAGTTCGCGGTGCTGTTCCAGCGCTTCGAGGTGCTCAACGGCCACCGCGACATCTGGCAGAGCCTGCTGGTGCTGAACTGGGCGCGCGGCCTGACCGAAGAGAAACTGGTGCGCTACGGCCACAAGCACAAGCTCAACCCGGCCGATTTCGCCGTCAGCCTGCGCGCGCCCAAGGTGCTGACCGGCGGTTCGGACGACCACATGGGCCTGTCCGCCGGCCAGTGCGGCTCCTCCCTGTTCATCCCCAACCTGGCGCAGCGCCGCAAGACCACGCCGCTGTCGCAGCTGGCGCTGGAGGCCATCCGCGCCGGCCGCATCGCGCCCTACGGCCATGTCGGCGAGAACCAGAAACTGAGCCTGGCGCTGCTGGATTATTTCGCCCAGATCGCCACCCGCATGGAGGATCCGGGCCTGCTGCGCCTGATGCTGCATCGCGGTGAGACCAACGACAAGCTGGCCTGCTTCGCCATCGCCAACGTCATGCTGGAGCTGAAGAAGCACAAGAACACGCAGCGCTTCGTCGGCTTCGTCCACGACGCGCTGCACGGCACCAAGCCGGGCTGGAAACTGCGCTGGGGTGTTTCGGCCGACTACAAGTTCTGCGTCAAGCATCTCGAGACCATCGCCGAGAGCCACGACAAGCCGCCGGAACAGGCCAGGGAAATGGTGAACGAGGCCATCTCCGCCCTGTTCAACGGCCTTACCCATCTCATCGCCGGCCGGCTGGGCAAGTACGCCTCGAAGTATTCGGAAATACCGCTGGACGAGTTCTCCACCGAGACGCTGATCCGCAAGTTCGAAATTCCCACGCAGATCCGGGGCCTGGCCTTCGGCAAAGCCCCGCGCGACAAGAAGAACATCACCGGCGTCAATTTCGGTGAACTGGTGGACCAGCTCTCGTTCCCGCTGATCATGGCTGGCGTGCTGGCCGGCTCGCAGGTCGCCAGCGCGCGCGTGCTCTACGAGAACCGGTCTTTCCTCAACGACTTCGCCGACCATATCGGCAGCAACCACCATCCGCGGCGCGCGCTGTATCTGACCGATACCCTGCGCGACAAGAACGGCGTCTCCAGCTCGCTCTCCGCCAAGCTGGCCGAGATCCAGCGCCGGGATTATCCGGTCGATTTCCTCATCTGCCACTCCGATGCCGCGCCCGAGCCGCATCTGCATGTGGTGCGGCCGATCACGCAGATCACCTTTCCCAACTTCGGCGAGCAGCAGCTGCGCATTCCCGACGTGCTCGAGATCGCCCGCATCTTCTACAGCGGCGGCTACGATCGCGTGGTCTGCTCCACCGAAGGTCCGATGGTGCTGGTGGCGCTGCTCATCAAGTACATGTTCAACGTGCCGGCCTTCTTCTTCATGCACACGGACTGGCTCGATTTCGTCAAGCACACCACCAACCTGGACCACCACGAGCGCGACCGCATCCGCCGCCTGCTGCGCGCGCTGTACCACCAGTTCCAGGGCGTGTTCGTGCTCAACACCGACCACCGCAAGTGGCTCACCGGCAGCCAGATCGGCCTGCCGGAGGAAGCGGTGCACCTCACTGGTCACCACGTCGAGCCGTCGCGTCGCAACGTCGTTCCGGTGCAGAAGTCCGAACTGATCCCCGGCGCCACCGCCGCCACGCCGGTGCTGTTCATGGCCGGCCGCATGAGCAAGGAAAAGGGTGTGCTCGAGCTGCCGGAGATCTACAAGGCTGCCAAGCAGCAAATCCCGGACCTGCAACTGGTCATCGCCGGCTCCGGCCCGGCAGAAGCCGAGCTGCGCGCGGCCCTGCCCGAAGCCACCTTCCTCGGCTGGGTCAGCCGCGAGCGCATCGAGCAGATCTACGCGGGCCTGGACCTGTTCGTCTTCCCCTCGCAGTTCGACACCTTCGGCAACGTCATCCTCGAAGCCTTCTCGCAGGGCATGCCGGTGCTGGCCTACAACTGCAAGGGCCCCAAGGACATCATCCAGAACGGCCGCAACGGCTATCTCGTCGACACCATCGAGGAAATGTCCGGGCGCATCGTGCGGCACTTCAGCGAGCGCGAGCGTCACGCCGCCATGCGGCGCGAAGCCCTGCTGCGCGTGGCGGACTACCAGGCTGAGCCGATCATGCGCCAGTTCCTCGGCAACATGGGCTTGCCCATCGCCGAGCCGGAGATGGAGCAGCGCTCCGCAGCTTGAACCATGGCCACCACCGCACTACGAAATCTCAGCCAGCAGGAACAGCTCAACTTCCTGCTCACCAACCGGGTGCCGCGCCGCGCGCTGACCCGGTTCATGGGCTGGTACAGCCGCATCGAAAGCCCGGCGCTGACGAAGCTGTCGATGGCCGCCTGGCAGCTGCTGGCCGATGACCTGAACCTGGACGAAGCCGAGCAACGCGAGTTCAGCAGCCTGCACGCTTGCTTCACCCGGCGCCTGAAGCCCGGCATGCGCCCGCTGGATGAGCGCCCGGAGGTCATGGTTAGCCCCTGCGACGCCATCGTCGGCGAATGCGGGCCGATCGCCGGCACCACGGTGTTCCAGGCCAAGGGCTTTCCCTACGAGATCGGCGACCTGATTCCCGATCGCGGGCTGCAGGAAAAATATCGCGACGGCTGCTACGCCACGCTGCGCCTCAAGTCGAGCATGTACCACCGCTTCCATGCGCCGGTGGACTGCACGGTGGAGGAAGTGCGCTACATCTCCGGCGACACCTGGAACGTCAACCCGGTGGCGCTGAAGCGCGTGGAGAAGCTGTATTGCCGCAACGAGCGCGCGGTGGTGCCGCTGACCCAGCTCGATGGTCCCGGCGACATCTGCCTGGTGCCGGTGGCCGCAATCCTCGTCGCCAGCATGAAATTCCATTGCCTGCCGGACGAGCTGGACCTGAAGTACCGGGGCCCAAACCGCATCCCCTGCCATGCGCAATACCGCAAGGGCGAGGAGATGGGCTACTTCCAGCACGGCTCGACCATCATCGTTTTCGCCACTTCCAACTACGCCCTGGCGCAGGGCATCGAGCAGGGCCGCACCATCCGCATGGGCCAGGCGCTGATGACCGATACCGCCGCCGCAGGACTCGCCCCGCTTCCATCGGAAGCGGCCACGCTGACCGTTTGATTCAACCGCTATACGCCATCACCCAGGAGTCGCCGCCATGACCTTTCTCCAAGAACTGCACCAGCAACGCTGGGATGACCACCGCTACTACCACCACAGCCGCATCAACCAGGCCCTGCACCTGGTGAGCGCCTGCTGCTTCCTGGCCAGCTACGTGCTGATCTTCACCAACCCGGTGCTCGCCGTGATGGTGGGCTGGCTGCTGGCGATGATCCTGCGCCAGATCGGCCACTTCTTCTTCGAGCCGAAGACCTACGACACGGTCAACGACGCGACGCACGAGTACAAGGAAAGCGTGAAGGTGGGCTACAACCTGCAGCGCAAGGTGGTGCTGCTCAGCATCTGGTTCGCCGTGCCGTTCGTGCTGTACTTCCAGCCGAGCTTCTTCGGCTTCTTCAACACCCAGGAAGTGGCTCGCGGCCTGCTCTACAACACCTCGATCCTGTGGCTGTTCGTCGGCATCGGCGCGGTGCTGTTCCGCATGGGCCAGCTGCTCTTCATCAAGGGCGCGCAGCCGGCCCTGGTGTGGGGCACCAAGATCCTCACCGACCCGTTCCACGACATCAAGATCTACCACAAGGCGCCGTATTACCTGTTCAAGGGTGCGATGTACGACGACATGACCGAGTGGTATTCCCCGCACCCCACCACCCAGCAAGCCTCCTGAGCCTGAGGTTCGGCTCCAGCTGATCGGAGTGCCGCAAAACGGAAAGCCCGGCCGCAAGCCGGGCTTTCCGCTTTTCGGGACGGCGTTGCCGGGCAGCGATCAGGGCGCGGCGGGCGCGCCCGGATGCGGCAGGGCCGTCACCTGGCTTGCCGTGACCTTGTCCTTGTAAGCATTGCCGAAGTGGCTGCGGACGTAGTTGACCACGTCCGCCACCTGGGCATCGCTCAGGTGCACGGTGCGGGTTTCCTGCACCTGGTCCGTCGGCAGGCCGAACGGCGGCATGCCGTTGCGGCCGTCGAGCACGGTCAGCGCCATGTATTGCCAGGAAGCCAGGCGCGGGTCGCCGGCCAGCTTCGGATAGTGACCGGCGCCGACGGCGCCCTGCCCCTGCGGCATGTGGCAGCCCTGGCAAATGCGGCTGTAGATTTCCTCGCCGCCGATGCTCCCGATGCCGGCGGTGGAAGTGAAGGAGGAATCGTCGGCGTGGGCCGCGATGGCAGCGGCGCCCAGCATCAAGGCGGCGCAATGGCTCACACGAAGCCGCTTGAACAGGATGCTCATGCCTTGCCTCCCTGTGCCAGGGCGAGTTGATGCAAGCGGCCGATGGCGTCGAGCGACGAGGTCACGGCGCCCTCCTGCCAGCCGCCGAGGAAGGAGGCGTGCTCGCCGGCCAGGGCGATGCGCCCGTCGATCCGGCACAGGTCGTCGTAGTGCTTGGCGCGGGCATCGGCACTCCACATGCCGTAGCAGCCCATGGTGAAGGGCGAGCGGTGCCAGGCGACGGCAACGCCGTTGTCGAATTCCTTGGGGTACTGCGGATGGATCTGGCTGCCGTATTCCAGGACCTTCTGTACCCGCTGCTGCGGCGTCATGGCGGTGAACTCCATCGCATTCAGGCCCCAGATGTAGGCGCCCAGCAGCACGCCCTTGCCGCTGCTGTGGTAGCCCGTGTTGGGATAGCCGATATTGGTGATCGGCAGGTCGGTGTAGCTGATGCCGCCGTAGATGTGGTCGTCCTCCTCCCAGAAGCGGCGCTTGAACTGCAGGCCCACTTTGATGGCGGAAGCGTACGGCACCGACGAGATCGCCGCCGACAGGGCCGGCCCGACATTCATGGGAATCTGCGCCAGCACCGGCAGCGGGATGGTGCACAGGCACCAGTCGGCGCTGGCCTTGAGCGTCGTGCCTGGGGCCAGCCGGTCTTCGTAAGTGGCGGTGACGCCGTGCTGGTCCTGGTGGATGTCGATGACCTTGGCGCTGTAGCGGATCAGCGGGCCCAGCTCGCGGCCGAAGGCCTCGCCGATGCGGCCCATGCCGCCGACCGGCTGGAACAGGGCGGTCTGCATGTCGAAGGTGTCGCCGTTGGGGATGCCCTGCCACAGCCCGGAATCGAGCACGTCGGACAGGCCGATGGGCTTGGACGGGATCGGCCGCGCGCTCAGACCGCCGCCGGGCTCCTTCTCGTAGCCGCGCCGGTCGCTGCTGGCCTCGCTGGGGCCGTAGCTGAAATCCCGGTCGAGGGCACCCCAGCCGCGCAGGGACTCGAGCAGCTTCTCACGGTCCTCCTTGCTGACCGAATCGTCCAGGGCGTTCTGCCGGGTGGCCTTGGCCAGCAGCTCGGCCACATGGCCCTGGTAGTCGGCCTTGATCTCGCGGTAGCGCTGCGGCTTGCCGCCGAAGGCCTGGCTGCTGTGCAGGTAGGCGTTGTAATTGACCTGCACGAAGGCTTCCAGCGGCACGCCCAGGCGCTTGCAGTAGCTGAGCAGGCCGCGATGGTGATAGGGAATGCGCCAGGGGCCCGGGTTGATGTACAGGTCCTTGTCGAATTCGCACTTCTGGGTGAAACCGCCCAGCTCGGTATAGCTGTCGCCGCCGCGCAGACTCCAGTTGCGGCCGCCCGCGCGGTTGTTGTACTCCAGCACCTGCACCTTGTAGCCGGCGTTGCGCAGCTCGTAGGCCGCCGTCATGCCGGCGATACCCGCGCCCAGGATCAGCACCGAGGCGCCCTTGGGCGTGCCCTGCAGCTCGATCGGCCCGTTGTAGGGCGATTCCGCGTTGAAGCCGAGGCTGCTCATGGCCTGGAACATGGCCGCGCCGCCGGCGGTGGCGCCGATCATGCGGAACAGCTCGCGCCGGCTCATCGAACCGCTTCCTGCACCGCTCATGGCTTCCCCCGGGCTTGTTGATTGAGGCATTGCCGCGAATCGAACCGCATCCGCTCGCGGCTGGTCTTCAAGGCATCCACTCAAGAACGGGCGGCCCGCTGAAAGCGGAAATACGCCCACGTACGGCGCACGCGCCTGCGCCGAGGAAGCGGCTCCCCGGGTAGCCCTCAGGCATAATCCGGGAGGCGGCCGCCGGTGGAACATCCACGGCTCCGGACCGCCTCGCCCACGTCCGCCTTAAGTCCGGCGAATCGGCGCACAGACCAATACGGAGGACTCTCGCACCCATGGACTACGACGTCGTCGACGCCAGCATTTCGCCCACCGGCCGGCTGGACATCCTGTCCAAGTCCGAAGTCAGCCAGCTGCTCGACACCAGCCACGGCGGCCTGTACCAGATCTTCCGGCGCTGCTCGCTGGCGGTGCTGAACAGCGGCGGCTTCCTCGACGACGGCCAGGAGCTGATGCAGCGCTACAAATCGTTCGAGATCAGCCTGGTGCAGAACGAACGCGGCATCCGCCTGGCGCTGAAGGGCGCGCCGGCGGTGGCCTTCGTCGACGGGCAGATCATCAGGGGCATCAACGAGCACCTGTTCGCGGTGCTGCGCGACATCATCTACGTCAGCAACGAGATTGTCGCCAACCCGCGCTTCGACCTGCAATCGCCCGAAGGCGTCACCGACGCGGTATTCCACATCCTGCGCAACGCCAACATCCTGGGCCCGGTGACACGGCCCAATCTGGTGGTGTGCTGGGGCGGCCACTCCATCTCCCGCGAGGAGTACGACTACACCAAGGTGGTCGGCTACGAGATGGGCCTGCGCGGCCTGGACATCTGCACCGGCTGCGGCCCCGGCGCGATGAAGGGCCCGATGAAGGGCGCCGCCATCGGCCACGCCAAGCAGCGCATCAGCGGCGGCCGTTATCTGGGCATCACCGAGCCCGGCATCATCGCCGCCGAGTCGCCCAACCCGATCGTCAACGACCTGGTGATCATGCCGGACATCGAGAAGCGGCTGGAAGCTTTCGTCCGCACCGGCCACGCCATCGTGGTGTTCCCGGGCGGCGCCGGCACCGCCGAGGAAATCCTCTACCTGCTCGGCATCCTGCTGCACCCGGACAACGCGGAGATTCCCTACCCGCTGATCTTCACCGGGCCGGCCCGCTCCGCCGAGTACTTCGAGCGCATCCACCAGTTCATCGGCAAGACCCTGGGCCCGACGGCGCAGGCGCGCTACGAGATCATCGTCGCCGACCCGGAGCGGGTGGCGCGCCGCGCGGTGGCCGGCATCCAGCGCGTGCGCGACTTCCGCAAGGGCCGCGAGGACGCCTACTACTTCAACTGGCTGCTGAAGATCGCCCCGGAATTCCAGAAACCGTTCGCGCCGACGCACGAGAACATGCGCAGCCTGGAGCTGCACCGCGACCAGGTGCCGCACCACCTCGCCGCCAACCTGCGCCGCGCCTTCTCCGGCATCGTCGCCGGCAACGTCAAGGAAGCCGGCATCCGCGCGGTGGAACAGCACGGCCTGTTCGAGATCCGCGGCGACGCCGCGATCATGGAACCGATGGACGAGTTGCTGAAGTCCTTCGTGGCGCAGCACCGCATGAAGCTGGCGGGGAAGGAATACGTGCCCTGCTATCGCGTGGTGCGCTAGGGAGCCAGCACCACGCCTTCCATCAGCCGACGCGCGCTGCGGCTCATGCTGACGCGGGTGACCTGCCACTGCCCATCCTGCAAGGCAGCTTCAGCACCAACCGTCATGGTGCCGGAAGGATGGCCGAAGCGCAGTCTTCCCGCCGCATCCGGCTGCGCACAGCGCCGCACCACGGTGCCGGGAATTGCCGCGGCCGCGGCGATCGCCACCGCACCGGTGCCGGTCATGGCGTGATGCAGCCGGCCCATGGAAAGGATGCGCACGTTGAGATCGATGGACTGCGCTTCGACCCGCCGGCCATCGGCGGCGACGTAAGCACGCGGCAGTGAAGCGAAAGCCAGCTTGGGCGTGGCGGGACGGCTGGCGGTGGCTTCTTCGGCGCTGGCGGCGAGACCCATGGCCACGGCGGCGTGAGCGCGCACCGCTTCGCAGCGCGCCAGCAGGGCGGCGTCTTCGTTGACCTGCTGCTGCGACTCGTCGCCGCGCAGGCCCAGCGCCGTCGCATCGACGAACACCGCCGGATTGCCGGCGTTGATCAGGGTCAGCTCGATGGGGCCGACACCGGGGATGTCCAGCCGGTCCAGCGGACGGCCGGTGGGAAACAGGCCGCCAGTGCCTGGAGCACCACCTTCGCCGCCCGGATCTGGAAACTGCAACTCGATCTCCGCGCCGGGGAAGCTCACGCCATCGAGGAAGAAACCGCCTTCCTCCTGTACTTCACCATCCCGCATCGGCACCCGCGCCACGATGTGCGAGCGCGTGTTGACCTGCCAGATGCGCACCGTGGCCAGGCCTTCGCGCGGCACCGGCAACAGGCCCCAGTGCAGCGCGGCGGGGCCGACCGCGGCGGCGAGGTTGCCGCAGCTGCCGGACCAGTCGATCACCGCACTATCGATGGCGACGGCGCCGAACAGGTAATCCACATCGCAATCCGGTTGCTCCGAACGGCGCAGGATCACCACCTTGCTGGTGCTGGAGGTGGCGCCGCCCATGCCGTCGATCTGCTTGCCGTAGGCATCGGGGCTGCCGATAACGCGCAGCAGGATCGCATCCCGTTGCGCCCCATCTTCCGGCAGGTCTTCGGCGCGGAAGAACACCCCCTTGCTGGTGCCACCGCGCATGTAGAGCGCGGGGATCTTCCGCTGCGTCATAAGCCGGCCCGCGCTATCCCGGCGGCGCCTGTTCGGCGCGATACACCGGATACAGATTCAGGCGCTCGTCCCAGGACGGCGAGCGGCGGTAGAAGAAATCCAGCCGCGCCTGCGGGTCATGGGCGAAGGCCTCGTCGGTATCCAGCCTGTGGCGGAATTCGGCGGCAACCTTGGGATCGCTGGCCAGCATCTGCTGACCGACCTGCTCGGCGACGTAGGGCTCCATGTATTCCTTCTGCTCGAAGGCGCCGTTGAAAAAACCCCAGGACGCTAAGGAGTCTCCTGCGAGCGGCTCCATCAGGGTCATCAGCAGGCGCGCACCCGGCTGGGCGATGGGCACGAACAGCGAGCCGGCAGGCACGTCGCGCTTCTCGGCTTTCCACTCGCCCTTGAGCGTGGGCGCGGTGCGGCCTTCGAACGACGCCTTGGCGAAGCTGACCTCGGTGGCGCGGAAGGTTTCGACCGGCATGGCCGGCGCGGCGGCGTCGAAGCGGCGGAAGCCGATACCGTGCAGGGCCAGCTTCTGCGCGATGACGTCCGCATAGGCGGCCGGCACGATGTAGCCGGCGCGCGGCGCCTTCTCCGTCAGCTTGGCCTTGACCGTGTCCTTCAGCGGCACGTGCCAGGTCTCGGGCTTGCTCGTGTCGTAGCGGGTGACCAGGCCGCCGGAAACGGCCGAGGGCTCGCGGGTGTAGGCGTAGCCCTTGAAGTCGATCACGCGCATGTGGTCGCCGGCGGTGAAGTCCAGCGCCACGTCGGTGCCGCCCAGTTGCGCCGCGCGCTTGTCGGCCTGGTGCGCGTCCTTCAGCCACTCAGGGCCTTTCGTCGCGATCAGCTCGGCCAGGGCGAGGATGGTGTTGTGGGTGATGCGCACGCGGGTCGGGTAGTCCTTCCAGGAATGCGTCTCCACCAGCACGCCGAGGCGGTTGCGCAGGCCCCAGTAGCCGTTGGAGAAGCGCGGCTGGATCACGCCGACTTCGAAGCCGGAGGCGGGGTCGTCATCGCGCTTGAAGCTGGGGTAGAAATCCAGCGGCAGCGAGCCGCTCTTCGCCAGCCGCTCGGTGGTGCCCTGCTGCAGCTCGCGTGCCGCGGTGCGCAGGGTGCTGTCGCCGGCGTACAGGGGCTCGACGGTGATGGAGATGTCGTGCTGGAAGTTGGCGCCGTCGGTGACGTGCAGGTCGGCGTAGACGATCGGGTCCCAGGTATCGAGCAGGTGCAGCATGGCCTGCATCTCGGGCGCGTCGGCCTTGATGTAGTCGCGGTTGAGGTTGAGATTCTGCGCGGTGGTGCGCCAGCCCATCTCCTCCGGACCGACCTGGTTGGGGCGGTTCCAGTGTCCGAAGCGCTCATGGCCGTCGAGGTTGAACACCGGCACGAACAGGATGACGCTGTGTTCCAGCGCTTCCGGCAACACGCGCTTTTCCAGCAGCTCGCGCAAGGCCAGGAAGCCGGCGTCCTTGCCGTCGATCTCGCCGGAATGGATGCCGGCCTGGATCAGCAGCACCGGCAGGCCGCGCCTGGCCGCCTCCTCGCCGGTGAGGGCGCCGCTGCGGCTGACCGCCATGGCCAGCATCGGCCGGCCCTCGGGCGAGCGGCCGAACTCGAAGCAGCGCACCTGCTGCGGCCAGATTTTCTGGTACGCCGGGCACAGGCGCTCGACCTCGTCGTAGCGGCCTGTCCTGACGAAGCCGGACTGCTCCGCCACGGTCTGCAACACGGTATCGGGATTTTCTTCAGGCGCGGGATCGGCGGCGGGTGCAGCCGCGACAAAGGCAACGCCCAACGCGCACAGCAGTCGCGCGCAACGTTTCGCAACAAACATGGTCATGGCAGCAAAGACAGTCGTAAGATGCGGCAGCGTAGCCGCGTCCCGGCGAAAAGTCAGCCGTGTTCGTCACACGGCCGCGGCCAGGCCCGGGACTAGGGCAGCGGTTCGCGCACGAAACCAAGCAGCCGCGGTGCCAGGGCCGCATCCAGGCGCAACAGCGGTAGCCTGTCGGTTCCGATGCGCAATGACAGCGCCGTGGCGCTACCGGACGCCAGCGCCAGCGCTTCGGCAAGCTGCGCCTCGCCGACTTCCCCCTCATCGGATTCCAGGCGCTGCAGCGCCCAATCCAGGTCGGCGGCATCGAGCACGCCGGGGCCCAGATCGGTATCGAGCAGGAGCGCGCCTTCCTCGTCCAGGTAAGCAGCCTCGACCTTGCCGACGCGGGCTTCGGTATGGGCGACCAGCGCCTCGCCGGACGCTTCGGCGCGCAGCACCAGCGGTGCATACTCCAGCTTCATGTAGCCGCGCTGCGGGCCGTTCTGGAAATACCAGCGGCCCTGTTCGTCGGCGGCGTAGTTGCGGTTGATGGTTTCGATGATCTGCGGCCGGCTGATCAACTCGCCCTGGATCAGCCAGCGCCCGCGCCGGTCGAGCGCGAGCCAGCCGAACAGGGCCGGCACATTCGGCCAGCGCGCCAGGGATCTCTGTACCCAGTCTTCCATGCGGACATCTTATGCATCCCGGCGGCGGCCTGCAGGCGCCGCTCACTTCCGCGCCTGGGGGCGGATCGCCTAGGATGCTGCATCTCTTTAGAGCCTGTAACAGAATGAATCGCACCTGCGTTGCAGTCCAAAATCGCGTCAGGCAAGGCGGAGGCCCCAGCCATGGTGATTCCATGGCTGGGGCTGACAACGCAGCCTGGCGCGATTTTGGGCGCAACCCTTCGGGACGGGGCCATTTTTGCGCATTGCTGCGCCGGCCAGAGCGCACCATGGAATCACCATGCCGCACTCTGTCCGACTTGCACTGCGCAAAAATGACCGCCGTCGCAGGCGCGATTCATTCTGTTACAGGCTCTTAGGAATTCCACCCATGTCCCTCCTCCGCCTGCGCGGCCCGGCGGCCGCGATCGCCGCCTTTGGCCTGCTGCCGCTGACTGCCGCCTTCGCCCAGACCGCTTCCCTCGCCCCCGACATCCTGCCGAAGTTCGAAGCCTCGAAGGAAGGCTACGACTACATCAAGCGCGATGTGATGATCCCGATGCGCGACGGCGTGAAACTGCACACCGTCATCATGATTCCCAAGGGCGCGCACGGCGCGCCGATCATCCTCACCCGTACGCCTTACGACGCCTCGAAGCGCGTGGCGCGCTACGAAAGCCCGCACCTGCTGGCGACGATGCCGCAGGGCGACGAAGTCTTCATCGGCGAGGGCTACATCCGCGTGTTCCAGGACGTGCGCGGCAAATACGGCTCGGAAGGCGACTACGTGATGACGCGGCCGCTGCGCGGGCCGCTCAACGACAGCACGGTGGACCACTCCACCGATGCCTGGGACACCATCGACTGGCTGGTGAAGAACACGCCGGAGAGCAACGGCAAAGTCGGCATGATCGGCTCCTCCTACGAGGGTTTCACTGTGCTGATGGCCCTGGTCAATCCGCATCCGGCGCTGAAGGCGGCGGTGCCGATGAGCCCGATGGTGGACGGCTGGAAGGGCGACGACTGGTTCCACAACGGCGCCTTCCGCCAGACCAACCTCGACTACATCTACGACCAGACCTCGGTCAAGGGCAAGAGCGACGCGGTGCCGCGCGGCGCCTATGACGACTACGCCGCCTTCCTCGCCGCCGGCTCGGACGGCGCCTACGCGCACCAGACCGGTATCGACCAGCTACCGTACTTCAAGAAGCTGTCCGAGCACCCCGCCTACGACGCCTACTGGCAGGGACAGGCGCTGGACGTGGCGCTGGCGGCGCAGCCGCTGAAGGTGCCGACCATGTACGTGGCCAGCATCTGGGACCAGGAGGACATGTACGGCGCCATCAACACCTACGAGGCGGTGGAACCGAAGGACGGCAACAACGACACCAACTTCCTGGTGCTCGGCCCCTGGCGCCACAGCGGCGTGAACTACGAGGGCCGCAATCTCGGCCCGCTCAAGTTCGAGGGCGACACCGCCCTGCAATTCCGCCGCGACGTGATGCAGCCCTTCCTCGACGAGCGCCTGAAGGACGGCGCACCCAAGGCGCAGACGCCGCCGGTGTTCGCCTACGAAACCGGCACCAACACCTGGCGCCGCCTGCAAGCCTGGCCGCTGTCCTGCGACAAGGGCTGCGCCGGCAAGACGAAGACGCTGTACCTCGAACCGTCCTTCGCGCTCGGCTTCGACGTGCCCGCCAAGGCCGAAACCAGCTACGACGAGTACGTCTCCGATCCGGCCAAGCCGGTGCCCTACCTGCCGCGTCCGGTGCGCTTCGAGGACGGCGACGCCTGGAAGCGCTGGCTGGTGACCGACCAGCGCTTCGTCGACGGCCGCCCGGACGTGCTGACTTACGTCTCGGCACCGCTCACCGCGCCGCTGCAGATCGGCGGCGCACCGGAAGTGAACCTCTATGCCTCGACCAGCGGTACCGACAGCGACTGGGTGGTGAAGCTGATCGACGTCTACCCGGACGAGGTACCCTCACAGCCGGAGCTCGGAGGCTATGAACTGAACATCGGCATGGACATCTTTCGGGGCCGCTATCGCGACAGCCTGGAGCATCCTTCCGCCATCCCCGCCGGCAAGGTGCAGCGCTACCGCTTCGCCCTGCCCAATGCCAACCATGTGTTCCTGCCGGGGCACCGCCTGATGGTGCAGGTACAGTCGAGCTGGTTCCCGCTGTACGACCGCAACCCGCAGACCTACGTGCCGAACATCTTCTTCGCCAAGCCCGAGGACTACCGCAAGGCAACGCAGCGCGTCTATCGCGCCGGTGCACAGGCCAGCTCGATCGAGCTGCCGGTCGTTTCGGCGAACTGAACACGCAAGGCGGCGGCGCGCACATGCATCACGACCTGATCGTCATCGGCGGCGGCGCCGCCGGGCTGATGTGCGCGATCGAGGCCGGCAAGCGGGGCCGGCGCGTGCTGCTGATCGAGCATGCCAATCGCGTCGGCAAGAAGATCCTCATGTCCGGCGGCGGTCGCTGCAATTTCACCAACCTGCACGCGGGGCCCGAGGACTACCTCTCGGCCAATCCACATTTCTGCAAGTCGGCGCTGGCGCGGTACACGCAATGGGATTTCATCGCCATGGTGGAGCGCCACGGCATCGCCTGGCACGAGAAGGAACTGGGCCAGCTGTTCTGCGACGAATCGTCCAGGCTGATCGTGAAGATGCTGCTGGACGAGTGCGCGGAAGCCGGCGTGCGGATCGAGACCGACTGCGCCGTGGCACAGGTGCGACGCGGCGGCGAAGGCTTCCTGCTGGATACCACGCTGGGCCAGGTGCGCGGCACTTCGCTGGTGGTCGCCACCGGCGGCCTGTCGATTCCCAAGATGGGCGCCACCGGCTTCGGCTACGAGTTGGCGCGGCAGTTCGGCCACCGCGTATTGGCCACGCGCGCCGGACTGGTGCCGCTGACGCTGAGCGGCCGGCACCTCGATGATTACGCCGACCTCAGCGGTGTAGCCCTGCCGGTGATCGCCGAAGCCAACGGCCGGAGTTTCCGCGCCGGATTCCTTATCACCCATCGCGGCCTGAGCGGGCCGGCGATCCTGCAGATCTCCTCGTACTGGCAACCCGGTGAGCCCCTGAGCCTGAACCTGCTGCCGGACGCGGATGCGCTCGAATACCTGATGACCCAACAGCAGGAACGTCCGGCGGCGGAGCTGAAGACGGTACTGTCCGAAGTCCTGCCCAAGCGCCTGGCGCAGCGCTTATGCGAACTGCGTTTCGGCAACCGGCCGATGCGCCAGCATCGCCCCGCCGAGCTGCGCGGTATCGCCACCCAGCTGCATGCCTGGCCGGTGGTGGCCAGCGGTACCGAAGGTTATCGCACCGCCGAAGTGACCCTGGGCGGGGTGGATACCGACGAGCTGTCCTCCACCACCATGGAATCGCGCAAGGTGCCGGGGCTGTATTTCATCGGCGAGGTGGTGGACGTCACCGGCCACCTCGGCGGCTTCAACTTCCAGTGGGCCTGGGCTTCGGGTCACGCCGCCGGGCAGGTTGCGTGACCTCGGACACAGTCGAAGCAAAATTCATGATTAAAATTATTTACTGCTTCACCTGAAAAAAACTAAACTATAGAGGTGTCCTTCTCCAGACTCCCCCCGCTCAACGCCCTTCGCGCCTTCGAGGCCGTGGCGCGTCACAAAAGCTTCCGCAAGGCTGCGGAGGAGCTGTTCGTCACGCCCGCGGCACTGACCCACCAGATCAAGTCCCTGGAAGAGCTGCTCGGCTTCCCGCTGTTCGAGCGCCTGGCCCGCCGCATCGAGCTGACACCGCCGGCGCAGGCGGCGCTGCCGCGCTTCCAGCAGGGCTTCGACGCCCTGGCCCAGGCCGTGGCGGAGCTGCGCAACCATGGCCAGGCGCCGCACCTGACGGTGGGTGCCACCCCGACTTTCGTCTCGCGCTGGCTGATGCCGCGCCTGCAGAGCTTCCTGGTCGACCATCCGGAAATCGACGTGCGCCTGGTCGCCAGCGGCCAGTTGATCAACGCCTCGGCGCGGGAAATCCGCTCCGAGGACGCGGCGGAATCCACCGTCGACGCCGATATCGAGATCCGCTTCAGCAACGGCCGGCCGCAGGGCCAGAACGTGGACCTGTTGTTCACCGTGGAAGTGGTGCCGATGTGCCATCCGCGCCTGCTCAAGGGCCCCTCGCCCTTGCGCACGCCGGAAGACCTCAGCCACCAGACCCTGCTGCACGGCGACGCCCGCGTCGCCGACCGCACCCGCTCGGCCTGGGCGCGCTGGCTGCGCCGCGCCGGCGTCACCGACGTCGACCCGCGCCGCGGCCTGCAACTGGACCACTCCACCCTGGCCCTGGAAGCCGCGGCCGACGGCCTCGGCGTGACCCTGGCGATGCCGCTACTGGCGGCTGCCGAACTGGCCGAGGGCAAGGTCACCGTGGCTTTCCCGATGGCGCTGCCGCTGGACAACGCCTACTACTCGGTGGTGCCGGACGCGGCGATGCAGCGGCCGGAAGTGGTGGCGTTCCGCGAGTGGTTGCTGGACGAGGCGCTGAAGCAGGCCCATCCCCTGGCCGCGCCGCCGTAACTCCGATCAATCGTCACCCCGCGAAAGCCGGGGAACGATGGTAGAGAAGCGACGTTCGGGGGATGTTCTTTTGGTTTTCTTGCGTCAAGAAAGTAACTCGCCGCAGGCGAAAAACTCCGTACAGTCGGTGAGGAGGATCCGGCGCGCGCGCAAGCGCATGTTGTGAAGTCTCCGAGTTGGGAAGCCAGCGATCCTTCGCTGCGGGGATGACAGCGAAAAGCAAAACTCGCTTCGCGCCTGCGCGGGAATGCCAATAAAGGAGGGTTCCGTGCTTGGCCCCTCCCTCGATACAAATCGCCGCGCGATTCACTCGGGACATTCGGAAAAGCACACCCGCTGCGCGGGCACTCGGGGCGAACGGAGGGTGGTGCAGCGGCAAAGGAAAACGGACCCTCACCCCGACCCGCTCCCCATGTTCATCGAGAGAGGGAGAACAGCATGCGGGCTTTTATCCGTCTGTGTCCGGCGGCGGATTGTTGTCCGTATCCACTTTCTGCGGCGTTCCCAGGAACTTGGGCTCCGTGTGCAGCACATAGATATCCAGCACCACCCTGACCCGCGCCAGCACTTCCCGCACCATGGTGCGGGTAAACGAGCCGATCTCGTCCGAAGGCGCGGCGTAGGCCACCACCTTCATGTGCAGTTTCTTGGCGACGAACACGGCGCGGTAGGCGTGGTAACGCTGGGTGATGATGGTGACGCGATCCAGCCCGAACACGACCTGGGCCCGCGCCACCGAATCGAAGGTGCGGAAACCGGCGAAGTCCATGTAGATGGCTTGCGGCGGCACGCCGGACTTGACCAGTTCGCGGCGCATGGCGCGCGGCTCGTTGTAGGTCGAATCCGGATTGGCGCCGCTGACGATGATGCGCTTGATCTTGCCCAGCTGGTAGAGCTGCGCGGCGGCGTGGATGCGGCCGTAGAACTGCGGGTTGGCGGCGCCGCTGCGGGTGTAGCTGCTGGTGCCGAGCACCAGGCCGACGTCGTTGTCCGGCAGCAGGGACCAGTCGTCGAAGATGTAGGAGTAGGTGTTGTTGACCACCCAGTTGTTGAGCAGCGCCACCAGGGCGAACAGGACCACGGCGGTGATCAGTGACCACCGCCGCAATCTCCGCCCGAGGTGGCGCCCGAACTTCAAGCCGCGTGCCCGCTGCACAGGCCCGCGAGCATGACCACGAACAGGGCCAGCTGGATGGTCCAGAAGGTGGCGCGCAGCATGACCAGCCAGTGGCTGACGCCGACCATGTGGGTGAGGGTCTGCGCCACGCGCGCGTACAGCACGTACATGGCATAGGGTTCGGTGACGGCGCTCTTGCCCATGGCGGCGGCGGCCAGCACGATGGTGGCGAAGATCGGCAGGTTTTCCAGGCAGTTGACGTGGGCATGCTCGATGCGCCGGATCAGGCCGGGGGCCGGGGTGTCCTTGCCGCGCGTCCAGGAATCGGCCTTCTTGCCGTTGATGACGATCTCGATGCCGCGCCAGGCAAAGATGATCAGGACCAGCAGCAGGGTCCAGGCGGTGAATCCGATCAAGGCTTGCAGTGACAACATGGGGTTCCTCCCTTCGCGTGATGGGGCCGGAGGCCCCGTTATTGTTTTAGTGGGTGAGCCGGCGGATGCCGCGGTCCAGCCCGGCCAGGGTCAGCGGGAACATGCGGTCCTCGCCGATCAGCTGCAAGGTGGCCTGGATCGAGGGGGTGTATTCCCAGCGGTCCTCGTGCTCCGGGTTGAGCCAGACGGTGCGCGGATAGGCTTCGGTCAGGCGCTTGAACCAGACCGCGCCAGCTTCTTCGTTCCAGTGCTCGACGCTGCCGCCCGGGTGCAGGATTTCATAGGGGCTCATGGTGGCGTCGCCGACGAAGATCACCTTGTAGTCCGGCGTGTAGCGATGCAGCACGTCGAACAGGGGAATGCGCTCGGCGTGGCGGCGGCGGTTGTCCTTCCACACGCTTTCGTAGACGAAGTTGTGGAAGTAGAAATATTCTAGGTGCTTGAATTCGGTCTTGCAGGCGGAGAACAGCTCCTCGCAGACCTTGACATGCGGGTCCATGGAGCCGCCGACGTCGAGGAACAGCAGCACCTTCACCGCGTTGCGCCGCTCCGGCATCATGCGCAGATCGAGCCAGCCGGCGTTGCGGGCGGTGCCTTCGATGGTGCCGTCGAGGTCGAGAATCTCCGGCGCGCCTTCGCGGGCGAAGCGGCGCAGCTTGCGCAGGGCCACCTTGATGTTGCGCGTACCGAGCTCGACCGAGTCGTCGAGGTTGCGGTATTCACGCTTCTCCCACACCTTCACCGCCTTCTTCTGGCCGCCCTCGCCGCCGATGCGCACGCCCTCGGGGTTGTAACCGCCATTACCGAAGGGGCTGGTGCCGCCGGTGCCGATCCATTTATTGCCGCCCTGGTGGCGCTCCTTCTGCTCTTCCAGGCGCTGCTTGAGCGTCTCCATCAGCTTGTCGAAGCCGCCCAGGGCTTCGATCTTGGCGCGCTCTTCCTCACTTAGCAGCTTCATCGCCTCCAGGCGCAGCCATTCCTCGGGAATGGCCTTGTCGAAACCCTCGAAGACCTTCTCCACGCCCTTGAAATAGGCGGCGAAGGCGCGGTCGTAGCGGTCGAAGTGGCTTTCGTCCTTGACCAGGATGGTGCGTGCCAGGACGTAGAAGTCGTCCAGGCTGAACATGATGACGTGCTCGCGCAGGGCTTCCAGCAGGGCCAGGAATTCGCCGAGGCCGGGCTTGAGGCCGGCGGCGCGCAAGGTGAGGAAAAAGCCGAATAGCATGACCGGACTGTAAACGATCCTTTTGGGCGCCGCGACGGGTTTGCCTGGACGGGGCGCGTGGAACCACCTCCCTAGTGTACTGAAGGCGCCCGGGGGTGGGGGTAAAGCCGGTGTTTACCCGTAGTCGGGGGGGCTGTACGATCCCGGTCCCCGAGACGCTGGCGATGGATGAGAAGCCGCTGACTTTGCGGCATGCTAAGAGTCATTCCACTACCCGGTGCCACCGTGATCGATCCCGAAGTGCTGCTGGCCGCCGAGGCGCATCTGCGCCGCCGTGACAAAAAGCTCGCGCGCGTCATCGACGCGCACGGCCCCTGCACCATCGGCGGCAAGAAGCGCGATCCGTTCCATGTGCTGTGCAGCTCGATCATCAGCCAGCAATTGTCGTCCCGCGCCGCCGACACCATCCAGGCGCGCGTCGCCGCTGCCACCCTGGCCGGCGCGCGCTTCAAGCCGGCCCATTTCATGGGCACCACGCCGGAAGCGCTACGCGCCTGCGGCCTGTCCAACGCCAAGGCGAAATGGCTGCGCGCCGTGTCCGAAGTCCACCACGGCGACGCGCAATTCTTTCGCAAACTGGCCAAGCTCGACGACGAAGCCGCCATCGAGACGCTCGACGCCCTGCCCGGTATCGGCCGCTGGACCGCCGAGATGTTCCTGATCTTCGCCATGGGCCGGCTCGACATCTTCTCGCTGGGCGATGCCGGACTGCGGCGCGGACTCAATGTGCTGCACAACAAGGGCGAGAAGCTGGACGACGAGGCGACGCTGGCGATCACGGCGAAGTGGGCGCCCTACCGTTCGGTGGGGAGCTGGTATCTGTGGCGGGTAGCGGATACGAAGGCAGTGACCGCGGTGGTCGCGTAGCTGAGAGAGTCGCGCGTACGGCCCCTGGATTCAGGCTTTCGCCGGAATGACGAAGGTGGAGTAGCGGCGCTTTTGATGTTGCTTTGGCTTTTGATGTTGCTTTGGCTTTGGCCGTTGCTTTTGATTTTCCGCCCCGTAGTTTGCGCCGAGCATCGCAGCTCGTGGCGGCATGAGCCGGCGCGTGTGTTCGCGCCGGGCGAGGCAGGATGCCGAAGCGTCTGAAGACAGGCCAGGGATGGCCT